>DATLJS010000025.1:0-127031 GCA_035538795.1 Candidatus Sulfotelmatobacter sp.
GATCGAGCTGGTGTGGGTGGTGCTCTGCGACTGGATCTTGTTGATGGCGTCGATGATGATCTTCGGGCCGCCGGCATAGCCGACGCGCCAGCCGGTCATGGCATAGGCCTTGGCCAGACCGTTGATGGTCAGGGTGCGGTCGATCAGCTTGGGTTCGACCTGGGCCGGCGTAAAGAACTTGAAGCCGTCATAGACCAGATGCTCGTAGATGTCGTCGGACATCACCCAGACATGAGGGTGACGCAGCAACACGTCGGTGATGGCCTTCAGCTCGTCGAAGCTGTAGGCGGCGCCGGTCGGGTTGCTGGGCGAGTTCAGAATGACCCACTTGGTCTTCGGCGTGATGGCGGCTTCCAGATCGGCGGGCTTCAGCTTGAAGCCGTTTTCTTCCGGACAGGCCACCGGCACCGGTTTGCCTTCGGCCAGCAGGGTGATGTCGGGATAGCTGACCCAGTAGGGAGCGGGAATGATCACTTCGTCGCCGGGATCGATGGTGGCCAGCAGCGCGTTGTAGATCACCTGCTTGCCGCCGCAGCCGACCGTGATCTGGGCGGGCGGATAGTCCAGGTTGTTCTCGCGCTTGAACTTGGCCGAGATGGCTTGGCGCAGGGCCAGGGTGCCGGCGACGGCGGTGTACTTGGTCTCGCCCTTGTCGATGGCGACCTTGGCGGCGGCCTTGACGTTCTCAGGCGTGTCGAAGTCGGGCTCACCGGCACCCAGGCCGATGACGTCGCGGCCCTGGGCCTTGAGCTCCGCGGCCTTCTGGGTCACCGCGATGGTCGGCGACGGCTTGATGAGCGAGAGACGCTTGGCAAGGAACGACATATGGAAATCCCTTTCCTGGGGATGAAATAGAGGCCGAAGAAGGTACTGCCGACTCTGGCGCGAAGCAAGTCTCGGCAAGCTCAATACCGCGTTTTCAGGCCGTTCCCTTCAGCGGCGCCGGCCGTGGACGGCTATTCGCGTGCATCCACATAGACCCAGGCGGTCAAGCCCGAGGCCAGGACCGTGCTGACGCGCTTGTAGTCGGCGACTTCATAGCTGTCGGCGCGAGCCAGTTCGGCGGAGGTGATGAAAAAGACCATGCCGGGAATCGCGTCCCGCGGATCGCCGCTGTGAATGACGATGGGGTGATGGGTCTTGCCGCTGGTGGCGACCACCTCCGGATCGGTGATTTTCACCATTTCCTGGCGATAGCCGGAAAGCTGGTCGGCTTGCCCGTCCAGCAATCGGCCGAAGGTGGAGAGCTGCACGGATTCGAGCTGCAGGGTGCCGTATGAGAACAGGCGTTCGCTGGGATGGTCGCTTTCGACGTGGGATGACATGGCCGTCTCCGATGATTGCCGGCGCAACTCTAATATTCCGGCCCGCCCTGGTTCCAGGCCTGACCGCCGCTTATGCCGAATGGCTAGTTTAACCATTTGAAAATTAGAGGTTTTCCGCTTGAAAACTGACCATGTTTTTTCTGCCGTTTGATCGAAATTTGGGCAGTTGGCGATGTTCCGCTTCCGCATATGCGGCAGAAACTCTGCCTTATTCCGTTGGCCCAGGCTTTGCGTATGACAATGGCAACAGACATGCTTGGAGGCAGGGCATGGTAAAGCGATTGTTGCGCTCCCCCTTGAACGAATTGGCCAAGGCCGCGGCAGATATCGCTGGCGGCGACCGTTATCACAAGCTTCCCTTTTTGAACCACTCCGGCGGCGCCGGGCAATTGGCCCGCGCCCTTGAAAGCCTCAGGCTGCAATTGCTTGAAGCCGACGGCGCCGTGGCCGAGCGCGAGGCGGACGGCGAACATGCGGCCCAGCGCCAGGCTTCCATGGAGCGCTTCGTCGACAAATTCGAAACGGCGGTCGCCGACGTGCAGCAATCTTTGAGCGGTTCCGCCGACAGCATGCGCCGCGCCGCCACATCGCTGGCGGATCAGGCCGGGCGGGTCAGCGAGCACAGTCAGACGCTGGAGCATTCGGCGGAGGTGACGTCCAACGAGGTCGGCACCCTGGCCGGGGCCACCCGCCAACTGGATCAGTCGCTTGAGGAACTGGAGCGGCAGGCCAGCCGCACGGCCTCGGTGATCGCCGAAGCGGTGGGCCGGGTCGACGCCGCCGATACGGTGATCCGGGGATTGTCGGAATCCGCCGACCGCATCGGCGGCATGGCTCACGTCATTTCCGATATCGCAGGCCAGACCCGGATGCTGGCCTTGAACGCCACCATCGAGGCGGCGCGGGCCGGCGAGGCGGGGCGCGGCTTTGCCGTGGTGGCCGGCGAGGTGAAAAACCTGGTGGGGGAAACGGAAAAAGCCACCGCCGACATCGACGGATATGCCGGAGAAATCCGCAAGGCGGCATCGGAAACCATGGAGGCCATGGCCGCCATCGGCCAGGCCATGCGCCATGTGAACGAGATGGTGGGGGCGGTGGCCGCCGCCACCCATCAGCAAAGCGCCGCCAGCCGGGCCATCGCCTCGGGCGTCGACAACACGGCGGCCGAGGCCGAGGAGATGAGCCGGGCCATTCACGACGTGGCCGCCGCTACGGAACAGACTCGCACGGAAGCCGGGTCGGTGCATCATGCCGCCGAAGGTCTGGCGGCTCAGTCTGAACGTCTGCGGGCCGCCGTGACGACGTTCCTCGACGATCTGGATCACGGCGCCGTGCGTGTCGGCATCCTGCATTCGTTGACCGGCGGTTCTGCGGTGGGCGAACGTCCGCTGAAGGACGTTCTGCGTATCGAGATCGATGCCTTGAACGCCAGGGGCGGACTTTTGGGGCGCCCGGTCGAGGCGCTGGTTTACAATCCCCGCTCCCAGGCCGAGCGTTATGGCGAATTGGCCGTGCAGGCCTTGGCGCAGGACAAGGTTCAGGCTCTATTCGGAACCTGGAGTTCGACTTCGCGCAAGGCGGTTCTGCCGGTTCTGGCCCGCCACGACGGTTTGCTGTTCTATCCCTCGCAATACGAAGGAGCAGAGCAGGACGCCCGGGTCGTCTATGGCGGCGCGCCGCCCAACCAGCAGCTTCTGCCCGCCATCCGCCATCTGATGAGCCGCGACGGCGGCGGGTTCCGCCGCTTTTTCCTGGTGGGCAACGACACCTTGTATCCCAAGGAAACCAACAGGGTGCTGCGGGATTTCCTGGCTGCCGAGAGCGTGCCGGGTTCGGCGGTGGTCGAACGGCTGTTGCCGGTGGGGGCTGACGATTGGAGCCGGATCGCGGCGGAGATCCGCGCCTTCGCCAAGGCGTCGGGCGGTCCCGGGCTGGTGGTCAGCACGGTCGGCGGCGATTCCAATTTTTATTTCTTCCGCGAACTTCAGGGGTCGGGCGTGCCGGTGCTGACGGTTTCCATCGGCGAGGCCGAGGCTGCCGAAATGAACCCCGCCACCCTGGCCGGCACCATGGTTGCCTGGAACTATCTGATGAGCGTCGACACGCCGGAGAACCGCGACTATCTGGCTCGTTGGCGGGCCTTTCAAAACGATCCTAAGGCGGTGCTCAACGACGCCATGGAGGCGACGCTGCTGGCCTTCCGCCTGTGGGTCAAGGCGGTGGAAACGGCGGGCACCACCAATCCGGCGGCCGTGCGCGCCGCCCTGCCGGGACTGGCGGTGCGTTCGCTGACCGGGCTGGATGTCTTCGTCGACGCGAAGAACGGCCATCTGCATAAACCGGCCATGGTGGGCCGTCTGAAGGGCGACGGCAGCATCGACATCCTGTGGCGCAGTTCCGGACTGATTGCTCCGGACCCGCATTGGACCGCCGGTCATCAGACCCCCTTGGCCCTGGCGGCCGAGTAGGGAATACTGGACGGAAACAATCCATCTGGGAGGTTTCCGTCCATGTCCCGCAGCTTGATTCCCGGCCTGACCCACAGCATCGCCTTCACGGTGCCGCGCGAGAAAACGGTGCCGTTCCTTTATCCGGAATCCGAGCAATTCGCCCGCATGCCGGAAGTGTTCGCCACCGGTTTCATGGTGGGGCTGATGGAATGGTGCTGTATCGACCTGATCGCGCCGCATCTGGCCGAGGGCGAGGGGTCGCTGGGAACCCTGGTGGAGGTCAGCCACGAAGCCGCCACTCCGCCGGGCATGACGGTGACGGTCGAGGCGGTTCTGGACAAAATCGACGGGCGGCAACTGTTCTTCCAGGTGATCGCCCGCGACGAAGTGGACGTCATCGGCCGCGGCCGCCATGGACGCACCCTGGTCAACTGGCAGCGCTTTACCGAAAAGGTGGCGAAAAAGGCCGGCTGAGAGGTTTTCTTCGCCGGTCAAAAGAGCTATCAATGCCCGTCATTTTCGACGGGGGAACGCATGCGCACCGGGGTTATCCAGCCTTTGCCGGGTATCGGCGACATGGTTTGGTTCCTGCCTGCCTTACGGGCTTTGGCGGCGGCGGCGGCGGATGGCCGGCTGACCCTGCTGACGCGCTCGTCGTGCCAGCCCCACAGCCTGTTCCACAACGAGCCGATGATCGAACGGATTGTCATCTTGCCGCGGGGTGGCCGGGGCGGCTTGTCGGCCGTCACCAATCTTTGGAAGACCTGGAAAGCCGTTCGTCAGGCCAAGCTGGATCGGCTTTACGTGCTGCATCACAGTTCGCGCTATCGTCTGGCGGCGCGGCTGGCCGGGGTGCGGGACGTCGTTGCCTATCCTCCTTTGCGCGACAAGGTTTTCATCGACGGCTGGGTGCGCAGCCGGACTTTTCTGAAGAATGTCGGCGTGACGGTCGAGGATCCGACGCCGCGGCTGACGGTCGCCGCGTCCATTGTCGAGGCGGTGCGTCGGCGTTTCCACGATTGCCCCAGGCCGTGGATCATCATGTCTGCCGGCGCCTCCGAACCGGTCCGCCGCTGGCCGCCGGAGAATTTCGCCCGGGTGGCCCAAGCCTTGACCGATAAGACGCCGGGCACGGTATTCCTGAGCGGAGCGCCCGGCGATGCCGAGATCGTCGCCCGGGTTCAGGACGCTTGCGCCGAGAAACGGCGGCTGGTGCCGGTCGTCGGTCATCCCTTGGAGGAGGTGATGGCGCTGATGTCCGACGCCGACTGTCTGGTCGGCAACGACAGCGGCCCGCCCAATTTGTCGGCGGCCATGGGCTGCCTGACCTTTTCCCTTTACGGCCGGGTCGAGCCGCCGCTGCATTCGCCGTTGCTCAACGTCATCGGTCCGCCGCCGGGCATGGATGTGCGCGGCATCGAGGTGCCGGTGGTGATCGAAACGGTGCTGGCCGGTCTGGCCGGCCAGCACCGCCTTTGATTTTAGTCTACCCGACGGTCTGGTAAATCTCGGCCCCGGCTTGGCGGAATTCGGCGGCTTTGGCCTGCATGCCGTCCGCCGCGCTGCGAACTTCGTGGCTGATCTTCATGGAGCAGAACTGCGGACCGCACATGGAGCAGAAATGCGCCAGCTTGGCTCCGTCCGCCGGCAGGGTCTCGTCATGGAACGACTGGGCTTTTTCCGGATCCAGGGCCAGGGCGAACTGATCCTTCCAACGGAACTCGAAGCGGGCGCGGGACAAGGCGTCGTCCCGATCCTGAGCGTCGGGATGGCCTTTGGCCAGATCGGCTGCATGGGCGGCCAGCTTGTAGGCGATGACGCCTTCGCGCACGTCGTTGCGGTCGGGCAGCCCCAGATGTTCCTTGGGCGTGACGTAGCACAGCATGGCCGTGCCCATGGATCCGATCAGCGCCGCGCCGATGGCGCTGGTGATGTGGTCGTAGCCCGGCGCGATGTCGGTAGTCAGCGGCCCCAGGGTGTAGAACGGCGCTTCATGGCACCATTCCAGTTGCAGGTCCATGTTCTGTTTGATCTTGTGCAGCGGCACATGGCCCGGCCCCTCGATCATCACCTGCACGTCCTTGGCCCAGGCGGTTTCGGTCAGTTCGCCCAGGGTCTTCAGTTCGGCGAACTGGGCTTCGTCGTTGGCGTCGGCGATACAGCCGGGGCGCAGGCCGTCGCCCAGCGAGACGCCGACGTCGTAAGCGGCCAGGATGTCGCAAATCTCGTCGAAGCGTTCATACAGGAAATTCTCGCGGTGATGGGCCAGACACCACTTGGCCAGGATCGAGCCGCCGCGCGAGACGATGCCGGTGGTGCGTTTGGCGGTCAGCGGAATATGCGACAACCGCAGCCCGGCATGGATGGTGACGTAATCCACCCCCTGTTCGGCCTGTTCGATCAGGGTGTCGCGGAACAGTTCCCAGGTCAGGTCTTCAGCCTTGCCGTTTACTTTCTCCAAAGCCTGATAGATCGGCACGGTGCCGATGGGCACCGGAGAATTGCGCAAAATCCATTCGCGGACCGTGTGGATGTAACGCCCCGTCGACAGGTCCATCACCGTGTCGGCCCCCCAGCGGATGGCCCATACCAGCTTGTCGACTTCCGCCGCCACATCGGATGCGATGGGGGAATTGCCGATGTTGGCGTTGATCTTCACCAGGAAATTCCGCCCGATCAGCATGGGCTCGGATTCCGGGTGATTGGGATTGGCCGGCAGAATGGCCCGTCCGGCGGCGATCTCAGCGCGGACGAACTCGGGAGACATGTTCTCGCGGACGGCGGCATAGGCCATCTCGGGCGTGATCAGTCCGGCGCGGGCATAGGCCAGCTGAGTCGGGCGGCGGCCCGGCTTGGCCCGCAAAGGTTTGCGGCTCATCCGGTCGAACTGGGGCACGTCCAGAGACTGGCCGGCCTTCAGGCCGTTGTCTTCGGGACGGAGTTCCCGGCCCACCACTTCCTCGACATCGCCACGCGCCAGGATCCATTCGCGGCGCAAGGCGGGTAATCCCTGACGGATATCGATGCGGACGGCATCGTCGGTATAGGGGCCGGAGGTGTCGTAGACCCGCAAGGGGGCTTCGCCCCCGCCCAAACAAATCTCGCGCATGGCGACGGCAACGCCGCCTTCGGCCGCATGAACCTTGCGCGATCCGGGAATGGCTCCGGTGGTGACGGAAAAAACGTCTGACATGGCAAAGGTCTCCCTGTTGACTGGAAGACCCGGGGAAGACTGCGATGAGGGGAGGCGGTCCGGGGGGGGGGACTGGAGGATGCCGGGGCCGCTGGTTCCATCCCTTCGCCGGCATGACCCGGATCAGGTTCGAAGGGTCGCCGCGCCGGTTCCGCGTTTCCGCACGAACCCAACGGCCTCTCAGCCCCTTGCCGGGACCCCCCTTGGAATGTGCCGGAAGTGTGAGGGCTGCCATGCCGTTCTGTCAATCCCATGGGGGCTCGGTTATGATGACGGCTTGCTGAAGCTGCGTTGCGGGTGCGCTCCATGGATGCTCAGACGCTGGGTATGTTCGCCATCGCCTCCCTGGTGCTGGCGATGACGCCGGGACCGGACATGATGCTTTTGGCCAGCCGTTCCATGACTCAGGGGCGCGGGGCCGGTTTCGCCGCCTTGTGTGGGGCCATGCTGGGCTGTTTCTGTCACGCCATGGCCGCCGGGCTGGGGCTGTCGAAACTGTTCGTGCTGGTGCCGGTGGCGTTCGACGCCGTGCGTCTGGCCGGGGCGGCTTATCTGTTCTATCTGGCCTGGACCACCATGCGCAGCAAACCTTCGGCAGCCGGGGCCGCGCCCGAGCCCATGCCCTTGTGGGTGATCGCCCGGCAGGGGCTGCTGACCAATTTGCTCAATCCCAAGGTGGCGCTGTTCATGCTGGCCCTGCTGCCGCAATTCATGCATCCCGAGCAGGGCGGCCTGATGGGGCAGGTGCTGCTGCTGTCCGCCATACAATTGGCGACGGGTCTTCTGGTCAATGTAGCGGTGATCTTGGCGTCGGCGGGCTTCGCCGGTTGGATTTCGGGGCGGCTTCGCGCCTCGAAGGCGGCATGGCGGGCGCGGCTGCCGAACGTGCTGTTGGGCGGCGTCTTTGCCGGGCTGGCCGTGCGCCTGGCCTGGGGCGGCGTGAAATAGGCACGCAGGGCGAAGCGGACGGCTTCGCCGGTTTTCATCGTTTTGCGTCGCCGTGAATTTTTGTCGCGCGCGGCGTCTGGCGGAGCGGCGGAAAGGGCGCATATAATGGGCCATGACCAGCAGCCCGATCCTCTCCATGCCCTATTTCCAGCAGCAGCCGGCGGGTCCGCGCGCCGAGTTCAAGCTGGTGTCCGATTATCAGCCCTCGGGCGATCAGCCCACCGCCATCGCCGAACTGGTAGCGGGAGTCGAGAGCGGCGAGCGGGATCAGGTGTTGCTGGGCGTCACCGGCTCCGGCAAGACCTTCACCATGGCCCATGTCATCGCCAAGACGGGCCGTCCGGCCTTGGTGCTGGCTCCCAACAAGACTCTGGCGGCGCAGCTTTACGCCGAGATGAAGTCGTTCTTTCCCGACAACGCGGTGGAGTACTTCGTCAGCTATTACGACTATTACCAGCCGGAAGCCTACGTCCCCAAGACCGACACCTATATCGAGAAAGACTCGGCGATCAACGAACAGATCGACCGTATGCGCCACGCCGCCACTCGTGCTTTGCTGGAGCGGCGCGATGTGGTGATCGTCGCCTCGGTGTCTTGCATCTATGGTATCGGCGCGGTGGAAAGCTATGCGCGCATGACCATCCAGCTTCAGGCCGGGCAAGAGGTAGATCAGCGCGAACTGATGCGTGGCCTGGTCGAATTGCAGTACACCCGCAACGATCAGGCGTTTCAGCGCGGCACCTTCCGGGTGCGCGGCGACAATATCGAAATTTTCCCGGTCCACTATGAGGACCGCGCCTGGCGCGTCAGCCTGTTCGGCGACGAGATCGAGGCGATTTCCGAATTCGATCCTCTGACCGGGGAAAAGACCTGCGGCCTGGGCGAGATCACCATCTTTCCGTCCAGTCACTATGTCACGCCGCGCCCGACCATCACGGCGGCCATGAAGGGCATCAAGGAAGAGCTGAAGGAACGGCTGGAGTGGTACACCGCCAACGGCAAGCTGCTGGAGGCCCAACGTATCGGCGAACGCACCACCTTCGATCTGGAGATGATGGGAGCCACCGGCCACTGCAAATCGATCGAGAACTATTCCCGCTATCTGACGGGCCGCAATCCCGGCGATCCGCCGCCGACCCTGTTTGAATATCTGCCGGCCGACGCGCTGGTGATCGTCGACGAATCCCACGTCACCGTGCCTCAGATCGGCGGCATGTTCAAAGGCGACTTCAACCGCAAAAGCACTCTGGCGGAATACGGCTTCCGTCTGCCGTCCTGCGTCGACAACCGGCCCCTGAAGTTCGAGGAATGGGACGCCATGCGCGGCCAGTCGGTATTCGTTTCGGCGACGCCCGGCCCGTGGGAGCTGGAGCATGCCGGCGGCGTCTTCACCGAGCAGGTGATCCGGCCCACCGGCCTGATCGACCCGGTCTGCATCATCCGCCCCGTCGAGCATCAGGTGGACGATCTGATGGCCGAGGCCAAAGCCTGCGCCGCCAAGGGGCAGCGGGTGCTGGTCACCGTGCTGACCAAGCGCATGGCCGAGGATTTGACCGAATACCTGCATGAGCAGGGCGTGCGGGTGCGCTATCTGCATTCCGACATCGACACCTTGGAGCGCATCGAAATCATCCGCGATCTGCGCCTGGGCGTGTTCGACGTGCTGATCGGCATCAATTTGCTGCGCGAGGGGTTGGATATTCCCGAATGCGCGTTGGTGGCCATTCTCGACGCCGACAAGGAAGGCTTCCTACGCTCCAAGACCTCGCTGGTGCAGACAATCGGTCGTGCGGCCCGCAACCTGGACGGCCGGGTGCTGCTTTATGCCGACAAGATGACCGCCAGCCTGCAATACGCTATCGACGAAACCAACCGTCGGCGCGAAAAGCAGCAAGCCTATAACGCCGAGCACGGCATCACTCCGGAATCGGTGCGCAAGGGTATCTCGGACGTGCTCGACAGTGTTTACGAGCAGGATTACCTGACCGTCACCACCGGCGATTCCGAGGAAAAGCATCGGGTTGGCAAGGACATCAAGTCCTATATGGCGGATCTGGAAAAGCGCATGAAGGCCGCCGCCGCCGACCTGGAATTCGAGGAGGCCGCCCGCCTGCGCGACGAACTGCGCCGCCTGGAACTCCAGGAGTTGGGGGTGAATGCCGGTCCCGCCCCGTCGAAGGCGACGTCTCTGGCGCCGCAGCAGAAGAAAGGCCGCCGGGGGCGGAGATAAGCTGGACGGAACGGGCGGGGCTAGGCCGCACCCAGTTCCAGAATCATCCTGCGGTCGATCTCGGCATAGGCCAGACGCCACACGGCATGATGACAGGCGGTCTTGTCGGCAACGATCGCCTTCAGATGGTCCAGGCTGAGATTGCGGATCCAATCGCGTAGCATGGGTGCCTCCTATCGCTTGTTGCGATGCAGCATGATATTGTGCATTGCAGCAAAAGGTCAAGCATCCTGACGGATAGGGTGCGCATCCGAGTTTGAGTGCGGCAGAAGATGCCTCCCGCCTTGGTTTGACCGGGCTCAAGGAGGCAAGGGCGGGGATTTCCTATCGTGGCGGGAGTGCAAGCCTGCGGAGGTCCGGCATGACAACCGAACAATTGGACACGGTCGCCTTTTTGAACATGCTGCTGGAATGCGAACGGGCCGGAGCAAAGGCCCTGCGGCATTTTCAAACCCAGGATCCGCCGCCGGTATTGGCCGCTTCCCTGCCCGCCCTGACCAAGGACGAGGCGCGATACTGCGCCGGATTGACGCGCCATATTACGCGCCTAGGCGGTGTTCCGTCGCCGCGGACGGGGGGCTTTCTCGAAACCGTCCTTGCCGCCGAGGGGTGGGGCGCCCGCCTGGACCTATTGGTTCGCGGGCAGCGTTGGGTCGCCAAGCGGATTGCCGAGCGGATGGAGACGGTCGAGGACGCCGAACTTGCGACGTTTCTGATCGAGATGCACGACACCCATCTGCTCAACATCGCCGAAGTGCAGGATATCGCATCCGCCGTTCAAGCCGGCTGACCGGCTCCTTCCCGCGCCGGTCATGATTGGGTCATTTGGCGGGCGGCCTTGATTGCGCCATCTTTCTCGATAAATCTTTGCGCATCGGACGCTTCGTCCCTTTTTGAAAGGCAAAACCATGACGCCCCAGGAGAAAGACCTGATCCTTAGCGTGTTCGACCGTCTGGCCCGCGCGGGCGCGGGGCCGCGCGACGCCGAGGCCGAGGCGTTGATCAATCAGCGGGTCGTGCAGCAGCCCGACGCCGTTTACGGCTTGGTGCAGGCGGTTCTGATCCAGGAAATGAGCCTGAATCAGGCGCAGCAGCATATCGCCGCTTTGGAAGGGCAACTGGCCCAGGCCCGTTCGGCGGCGCCGCAGCCGCAGGGCGGCGGCAGCTTTCTGGGAGGCGCGGCCGGAGGCTTTGCCGGTTCTGTGCCGAACTCCAGTGCTCGCTGGGGCGCCCAGCAGGCGGCTCCCCAACCCCAACCCCAACCTCAATATCAACCTCAGCCGCAGCCGCAATATGCGCCCCAACCGCAACAGCCGGGCTTCTTCCAGCAGCCGTCGGGCGGCGGCGGTTTCCTGCGCAGCGCGGCGACCATGGCCGCCGGCGTGGCCGGCGGCACCTTGCTGGCCGAGGGCATCGGCAGTCTGTTCGGCGGGCATCGCGGCGGTTTTGGCGGCGGCTTCGGCGGCAGTCCCTGGGGCGGCGGTCAGCCGACCGAGATCGTCGAGAACGTCACCAACAATTATTACGGCGGCGAAGCTGCGCAATCCGGCGGTCAGGATGCCGGTTGGAGTTCCGACGCCGCCGATGCCGGCTATCAGGACGCCTCGTACGACGATATGTCGGGCATGGATGGCGGCTACGACGATAGTCAGGATATCTGAGCGGCAAACTGGCCGATGGGAAGGGGTTGCCGCGTTACGGCAAGCTTTTCTCCTATCGGTCGGCAGATATCTGTTGATCTTCCACCATCGGACATGAATAAGAATTGGTCTTAAAGATTGTGTGACATTGTTTTCAATGTGCAATTTTTAAGATTCAGGGCAGGCGAAGCGGTTTCGGCATTGGGGAAGGGGCCGGGGCAGGACAAGGGCCGGCGCCCCGGAGGGGGTGGGCCGCCCGACGACAGGCTTCATCGGCTCCGTCTGACGATACGGAAGAGGGGTGGATGGCTGACACTTCAAGCGACGGCTCCGTCGAATTCGACGACCGCGTGATCAACAGCGCGGCCCTTTTGGGGACGGCTGCCGATCCCAAATCCCTGCAGGATTTGACCGAGAAACTGGTCTCGCTTTACTTGCAGCATCCTAACGATGCGCAGGTGATGTCGCAGACTCTTTGGCAGTTGCGGGCTTTTTTTAAGGCGGGGGCGCCTTTGCCGGTGTTGCAGCAGTTCTCGGTGCAGGTGATCCGCGTGGTGCTGGCCTCGCGGCCTATCGAGTATTACGAGGAAATGATGTACGCCGAGCAGAACGAGGCTGCTCGTCCGCCCGGCGCGCCGGAACTGCATCACGCACCCACGGAAGTCATCATGGTGCCGCCGCCCAAGCCGGTCACCTGTCAGACCTTTCAGGATCTGGTGAGCGAGGCGCTTTGTTATAAGGTCAGGCTGATCACCGGCTTTTTCCAGCGCCGCAATCCGTTGGTGATGCGCGGCGTGAAGGTGCCCTATCTGCTGTCGGCGGCTTTCGAGGCGCGCATGTGCGATGTCGTGCGCGAGATCGTCGTGCCCATGATGTTCCGCCAGAAAAGCCTGAGCGCCATGGGCTCGGCCCGTCCCTGGCGGACCGTCACCACGGCGGCTCTGTGGCTGAAGCCGGAACTGCATGAAGATGCGGTGAAGATCGTCAACGCCTGGGAATCCGTGTGGATCAAGCTGCACCAGGCCGAACAGGCCCACCATCATCCTCCGGCCATCAAGATGAGCCAGGCCGAGGAACACGCCATGGCCCGCCACCGGCAGACCCTGCTGGAAATTCAGCATAAACTGAGCGGCCCGGAATATTTCCTGCCCAAGCTCGACATGGGGCAGTTGAAGGTGTTCCAGACCTTTCTCACCAACTTCGACCGCACGGTGATGGAACAGGTGTGGAAAGGTCTGCGCCAGACCTACGAGCAGGAGCTGGACCGCCGTTCCTATCAGCAAAAGGCCCGGCATGGGGCTTTGCGCGACAGTTTTCTGACGGCGTTCGATCTGTGCAGCAAGAGCATCGGCGAGATGCTGGTGATCCTGGCCTATTACGCCTTTCCCAAGATGTCGCTGCACTGGCTGGAGATGTTCTCCATGAACATGGGCGGCGGCCGCGACGAGCGGACCCATCAGATTCCGCTGCTGGTGCGTTTCCTAGAGCAGGACGACGCCCAGCGCGCCTATAAGCGCGAACCGCCCCGAGTCCTTCTGGACCTGGAGGCGTCGGCGGTCATTCACGCTTAAAACTGTGGGGCGCGCCTGAAACTGTAGGGAACGGGTAACAAGATAAGGCTGTGCAAACGCGCGCGAAGGCTCCATTCTGAGGCCTTCGTCAATCAGCCGGGAATTCCGGGCCATGAGCCTTACCATCACCAAGAACCATGTGGTCACCCTTGCCTATTCCGTCACCACGCCCGAGGGCGACATCGTGGACAATGGCGAGGACCCGTTGGTCTATCTGCATGGCGGATACGACGATCTGTTCCCCAAGCTGGAGGACGCTCTGGAGGGCAAGAAAGTCGGCGACGCGCTGGACGTGCTGCTTGAACCCGAAGACGCCTTCGGCGAGGTCGAGGAAGACCTGATCCGCGTCGAGCCCCGGACCGCCTTTCCCTATGACGTCGCCGTCGGCAGCGAATGCCAGGCCGGCGAAAACGAACCGATCTTCAACGTCATCGAAGTGGACGAAGACAAGGTGGTGCTGAACGGCAACCATCCACTGGCGGGTATCCGCTTGGTCTTCCATGTCACCGTGTCCGGGGTGCGTGCCGCCGCGCACGAAGAGATCACCCACGGCCACGTCCATATGCCGGGCCATCACCACCACTAAGAGGTGCCGATCATGCAGCGCCGTTCCGTTCTGTGGGCTTGCGCCTTCATTGCCGGAGCGGCGTTCGCCGTTTCGGCGCCTGCCGTCGCCGATGAGGTCGGCTGCGTTTCCACCGTTTTCAAGCTGGTGGGACCGAACGATAAGATCTGCGTCGATTCCTTTAAGGATCCCAGGGTGGACGGCGTCGTCTGCCATGTCAGCCGCGCCAAGACCGGTGGTCTGAAGGGCGCGGTGGGACTGGCCGAGGATACCTCGGACGCCTCGATCGCCTGCCGCCAGGTGGGGCCGATCAGCATCAAGGGCGACCTGAAGGACGGCGAAGACGTCTTCAAGGAAAGCCGGTCCTGGCTGTTCAAGAAGCTGCAGGTGGTGCGCTTCTATGACAAGCCGAACAATACGCTGGTTTACCTCAGCTATTCCGACAAGCTGGTCGACGGTTCGCCGAAGAACTCGATTTCCACCGTTCCTATCATGCCCTGGGGTGGAAAATAGGCCGATCGGCTCCTGCGCGGAGCCGTCATGGCAGCAATGCGGAATTGCCGATTTTATCCACATAAGGCTTGTGGTTATGAGCCTGCCCGCAGGTGTAAAATCCTTGTCATGACCATTGTAGCGGAGCCTCGCTCCGCCGGTCATGGCCGAGGATCGGCATCCGATGGAGCCTCCTCCGCCAGGGAGGATGCATCATGATGTCCACCACCATATTTCCCGCCCGTTACGTTCAAGGTGCCGGAGCCCTGTCTCTGTTGGCGGAGGAAGCCGCCCGTCTGGGCAAGTGCGCTCTGGTGATCCTCGACCCGGTGGTGCGGGATCAGGTCATGCCGGCATTGGCCGGCACGGCCGAGATGACTTTTTATCCCGAAACGTTCGGCGGCGAATGCTGCGACGAGGAGATCGCCCGCGTAACCGCCGCGGCGCTGGAACATCGGGTTTCATTGGTCGTCGGCGTCGGTGGCGGCAAGACCCTGGATACCGCCAAGGCCGCCGCCCATGAATTGCAATGTCCGGTGATCATTGTTCCCAGCCTGGCGTCCACCGACGCCCCTTGCAGCGCCTTGTCCGTGATCTACACCCGAGAAGGAGCTTTCAAGCGTTATCTGGTGCTGCCGCGCAACCCGGACGTGGTGCTGGTCGACACGGCCTTGATTGTCAAGGCGCCGGTCCGTTTCCTGGTTTCCGGCATGGGCGACGCCCTGTCCACATGGTTCGAGGCCGAAGACTGCATGATCAGCAAGGCGGCGAACATGACTGGGCGGACGGGCGGGATGACGGCCTATGGCCTGGCCCGCATGTGTTACGACACGTTGCTGGCCCACGGCGTTGCCGCCATGAAGGCCGCCCGGAAACAGGAAGTAACCCCGGATCTGGAGAAAATCGTCGAAGCGAACACGTTGTTGAGCGGTCTGGGCTTTGAAAGCGGCGGATTGTCCGGCGCTCATGCCATCCACAACGGCCTGACCGCCCTGGCGGAAACTCATCATTACTGGCATGGCGAAAAGGTCGCCATCGGCACCCTGGCGCTGCTGATGCTGACCGAACGCCCGATTCAGGTGATCAACGAGGTTTACGCCTTCTGTGAAGCCGTCGGTCTGCCCACGACGTTGGCGCAGATCGGTTTGGCCAAGGTCAGCGACGCCGATCTGATGACGGCGGCCGTCCTGTCCTGCGCCGAGGGAGAAACGATCCACAACGCGCCCATGAAAGTGACCCCCGAGAAGGTCTTCGCCGCCCTGAAGGCGGCGGACGCCATGGGGCGCAGCCGCGCCAACCATCAAGCGGCCTAACCTGGAAGCCCCCGGCAGACCTATCGCCGCCGGGGGCTTTCCCGTTTATTTTCCTGACGCGCCGAGAATTCCTGGAAGCAGGCCGGGAAAGCGTTCCTCGATGTCGTCGAGGCGCAGAAGGCTGATGTTCTCGACCCCCTTTTTCGTGGTCCTGATCAGTCCGGATTCCCGCAGGATGCGGAAATGGTTGGACAGGGTCGAGCGGGGGATTTCGGGAAAGGGGGCTGCCTCGCAGCAATTCTTGCCATCCCGGGCCGCCGCCAGCGTACGCACGATTTCAAGGCGGATGGGATCGCCCAAAGCGGCGAGAATGCCGGTCAGGGTGATGTCGTCGCGGGACGGATGGAAGAACTGAGCCATGGGCAGAGGTCTAGCATGGAACGGCATCAATTTCCATATTCCCATTGTTCGGAAATTCCGTAATATGGAATTCAGGAAATATGGAGAATGATCATGTCCAAACCTTTTCAGGATCAGGTTGTCGTGGTGACGGGCGGTTCGACCGGAATCGGTCTTGCGTCGGCGGAGGCTTTTCTCAAGCAGGGGGCGAAGCGGGTTTATGTGACCGGGCGTTCGGAAGCTTCTCTGGCTAAGGCCAAGGCTCATCTGGGCGACGGAGCGGTTACGGTGGCGTCGGACGTGTCCCGGCTGGAGGACGTCGCCAAGCTGAGAGAGCTTATCGAGGCGCGGGGCGATCGCCTTGACGTGATTTTCGCCAATGCCGGGATCGCCGAGAACAATGTCTTCGGTAAAACCAAAGAGACGGAATTCGATTCGATCTTCGGTATCAACGTGAAAGGGTTGTTTTTCTCCGTGCAGGAATTGCTGCCGATCCTGAAAGATCACGGGGCGGTGGTTCTGACCGCTTCCATCGTCGCCAACAAGGGGCTGGCGAACTTAAGTCTTTATAACGCCTCCAAGGCGGCGGTGCGGTCCTTTGCCCGCAGCTGGGCCAACGATCTGCGGGGGCGCGGCATTCGGGTCAACGCGGTCAGCCCCGGCGCGACGCGGACGCCGATCATGGAAAACGGTCTGAAGATGAATGCCGAGCAAATCGAGCAGATGCAGGGCTGGGTCAAAGAGGCCGCGCCGCTGGGGCGGATGGCCACTCCAGACGAAATCGCCGCCGCCGTGCTTTTCCTGGCGTCGAAAGAGGCCAGCTACATTACCGGCGTAGAACTCAGCGTCGACGGCGGCCTGGCGCAAATCTGACACGTGGCTGCCGCAGGTTCCGGGGGACGTCCCGGACCGGCGGCGGTCAGGCGGTGGCGTCCAGCAGCATGGCCTGGAACAGTTTGAGGAAATGCTGATCCAGGTGGCTGGTCATTTCGTCGGTCATGATCCTGATGGCCTTTTCCGGCTCCATGGGGGGCTTGTAGACCCGCCGGTCGGTCAGGGCGCTGAAGACATCGACGATGGCGGCCATGCGGGCCAGTTCGTTCAATTCCGATCCCTTTAGCCCCTTGGGATAGCCGGTCCCGTTGATTTTCTCGTGATGCTGCGACGCGATGTCGATGACCGGCTTGGGGATGTTCGGGTTGGTGTGAAGAAAGCTCACCGTTGCCGGGACATGGCTTTTCATGATGGCGAATTCGGCTTCGTCCAGCTTGCCCGGCTTGTTCAGAACGTCGTGAGGAATCGACATCTTGCCGGCATCGTGCAACAGACCACCCGAGGCCAGGGTCAGAAGATCGTCGCCCTTGATGCCTGCGGCCGTGCCGAACAGCGACAGCAGCGTGGCGACCCGCAGGGAATGGGCATAGGAATAATTGTCGTGGTCTTTGACGTTGTTGAGCAGGCTTTTGAATTCCTGCTTGCTGACCGCCTCGATCAGCGGTTGGCACGACTCGCTGATGTCGTCATAGGGCAAGGGCTCGCCGCTGGCGATGATGTCCGACATGCTGTTGAAGGCTTCGACCGTGCCCTTCAGAGCGAGGCGTTGGCTTTCCGGCAGAGCATCCCACTTTTTTTCCACCGAGGCGTTCAGCAGGGACGAGATGCTTTTGATCAGCACGCTGCGGCGATAGGGCTTGACCAGATGGCCGTTGGCTCCAAGCGTCATGGCTAAGTTGATCTGATCGCTGTCGAACTTGTCGCATATGAACAGAATCGGCACTTGGTTGAGTACGCTGACCTCGCGCATGCGCTTGATGAAGCGCACCCCCGCCTGTGCTCCCACCTGATCGCCGACGATCACCAGACTGGGGGTGTTCAGGCTGAGAGAGGCCAGCGCGTTGGTGGCGTCGGCATGGCCTTCGATGCCGTAGAAGGAAAGCAGCGCGTCTGACACCTGTTGGCGGTGGCGTTCGCTGGCGTCGACGATGCTGATGAAATGTTTGCGCCCGTGAAGGGCGATGCCGGACTTTTGCGCGCGCGCAAGGTCATTGCCCTGGGGTTGATCCGCAGTTCCGTCCATATACTCGATTCCCCCAAGAGGGTGTCGCCATATCCATGAGTTCGACGTCCCGGATCAGGCGGCATCTTTATCCCAGGGCGATCCTATGGGAAATAATCGCAAGACTTCAAGGCTAAACGCTTGTTGATAAAAGCATGATTTCCTCTGTGTTTCACTGTTTATATCTGGCGAGGTTTAATGTTTATATTTTTAATTTGACGTTACATTTCGTTTGCTTCTTAAAACCGATTCTGCCCGATTCCGATAAAAAAGGCGGCGCCTCCCAAGAGATGCGCCGCCTGGCAATGTGGTGAAGAGAGGGAGGGGGGGTCAGGCGCCTTCGGGCTTCAGGTCCAGGCGACCCAGCAGCGAACGATCCTGATCCGGCGACGGGTTGTCGCAGGTCAGCAGGCGTTCGCCGCAGAACATGGAATTGGCGCCGGCCAGGAAGCACAGGGCCTGCATCTCGTCGCTCATGGATTGGCGGCCGGCCGACAGGCGGACGTAAGACTTGGGCATGACGATGCGGGCGACGGCGATGGTGCGCACGAAATCGAAGGGATCGGGGGCTTCGACGTTTTCCAGCGGCGTGCCGGGCACCTTGATCAGCAGGTTGATCGGTACGCTGTCGGGATGTTTTTCCATGTTGGCCAGGGTCTGGAGCATCTTGGCGCGGTCGTCGGTCTTCTCGCCCATGCCGACGATGCCGCCGGAACACACCTTCAGCCCAGCCTCGCGGACATGGCCCAGGGTTTCCAGCCGGTCCTCGAAGGTACGGGTGGTGATGATTTCCTTGTAATGCTCGGGCGAGGTGTCGATGTTGTGGTTGTAGTAGTCCAGCCCGGCGACCTTCAACTGCTTGGCCTGATCGGCGGTCAGTTTGCCCAGGGTGGCGCAGGTTTCCAGTCCCAGGGCTTTCACGCCCTCGACCATCCGCAGCACCTTGTCGAAGCCTTTGCCCGGTTCTTTCCAGGCGGCGCCCATGCAGAAGCGGGTGGCGCCGGAATCCTTGGCGGCCTTGGCGGATTCGAGAACGGTCTCGATCTCGATCAGGTCTTCCTTTTTCAGATTGGTGTTGTAGTGGCCGCTTTGCGGGCAATACTTGCAATCCTCGGGGCAGCGGCCGGTCTTGATGGACAGCAGGCGGCTGATCTGCACGCGGGTGGCGTCGAAATGCTGCCGGTGTGTCTGCTGCGCCAGGAACAGCAGATCGAAGAAGGGCTTGGCGAACAGAGCCTCGACCTCGGCAACGGTCCAGTCGTGGCGCAGACCGTCTGCGCTGGACCCGACCAGAGAGGTGGGAGAGGGAGTCGCGGTGGCAAGCTGCATGATATCGGCCTTCCTTAGTCTTCGTCCGGACGCTTTTCATTTCGCGCTGAGGCGCACGGGGGCTAATACCACCTTTGCATCCCCGATAAAAACCCTTTAGAACGCAGGCGTTCATAGAGGGCTGGTGATGAACCGATTTGAAGAGCTGTGGCAGGGCTGTCTGGATCGTCTGGATGAAACCGGACGCCGCCGTTCCCTGCGTCCCGCCGAAAGGCTGGCCGATGGCCGCCTGGATATCGGCGGACAGGCCATGCTGGACTTTTCCTCCAACGATTATTTGGGGCTGTCGCGGCATCCCGAGTTGATCAAGAGGCAAGGCAGCTATGCCGAGCGCTGGGGGGCGGGATCGTCGGCCTCGCGGCTGGTCTGCGGCAACCTGCCGCCTTTTGCCGACATCGAAGCCAAGCTGGCCGCCGGCAAGGGCGCGGAAGCGGCCCTGGTGTTCGTGTCAGGCTATCAGGCCAATTCCTCGATCCTGACCGCCTTGTTCGATCCCCAAGTGCTGGGGGCGCAGCCGTTGGTGTTCTGCGACCGCTTGAACCACGCCAGCCTGCACCAGGGATGTCTGGCCGCCGGGGTGCGGCAGCTGCGCTTCCGCCACAACGATCTCGGCCATCTGGAAGAGCTGCTGCAAAAGCACGCGGACGAGGACCGTCCGCGTTTCATCGTCACCGAGACGGTGTTCTCGATGGACGGCGACAAGGCCGACGTTCATGCCCTGAAGGCTCTGGCCGGGAAATACCACGCCTTCCTTTACGTCGACGAAGCCCATGCCACGGGCGTTCAAGGCGAAAACGGTTTCGGTCTGGCCAAGGGGCTGGCCGGGCCGGATTGCCTGGTGATGGGGACCTTTTCCAAGGCGTTGGGCAGTTTCGGCGCTTATGTGGCGACGACCCGGCGTCTGCGCGACTACCTGATCAACCGTTGCCCCGGCCTGATCTACGCTACCGCCTTGCCGCCCGCCGTCCTGGGCGGCATGGACGCGGCGTTGGACCTTTTGCCGTCGCTGGACGCCGAGCGTGCCCGCGTGCTGGGGCACGCTGCGCGCTTCCGCGCCGCCATGGCCGAAGCCGGACTGGATACCGGCTTGTCGCAGACGCAGATCGTCCCGGTGATCATGGGCGGCGAACGCCGGGCGACCGCCATGTCCCGCGCCCTGGAGGCTGAAGGCATCCTGGGCGTCGCCATTCGTCCACCGACGGTTCCCGCCGGCACCAGCCGCATCCGCTTCGCCTTGTCGGCCCGTCATTCGTCCGCCGATATCGACCGGCTGATCGAAACGGTGGTGCGTCTGTCCAGGACCATTCCCGAGGACGGCCAGCCGTGACGGCCCATCTGCTGCTGGTTCACGGCTGGGGATTCGACGCTTCGTTCTGGACGCCGTTGCGGGCAGAGCTGGGCGACATTCCTTCGACCGCTTGGGATTTGGGCTTTTTGGGCTCATCCAGCCGCCCGGCTCTGCCGGACGGCGTTCCGGTGGTGGCGGTGGGGCACAGCATGGGATTGCTGTGGCTGCTACACGAACGGCCCGCGGCTTGGCGGCGGCTGGTGTCCATCAACGGCTTCTCCCGCTTCGCCAAGGCCGACGGTCTGCCGCAGGGCGTGGCGCCCCGCCTGCTGGAGCGGATGATCGTCAAGCTGGCAGAAACGCCCGGCGCGGTTTACGCCGATTTCATGAGCCGCTGCGGTCTGGCCCAGCCGCCGACCGATGGCATCGACGCGGCGGCCCTGGAATGGGGGCTGCGCGCCCTGGCCGATTGGGATTGCCGCGGCGCCGCCCAGGTGGATCTGGCCTTGGCCGGGCGTTCCGATCCGGTCGCGCCGCCGGCCTTGAGCGAAGCCCTGTTTCCGCCCCCCCTTGCGCAATGGCATGATGGCGGCCATCTCTTGCCCCTGACCGATCCGGTCTGGTGCGCCCAGCAATTGCGGACTGTCGTGGAGAGTTTGAAGTGAGTGAGGAGCGCCGCAAGGAGCGCATCGCCAAGGCCTTTTCCGCGTCGGCGGGAGGCTATGACGCCGCCGCCGACGTGCAATGGCTTGTGGCCCAAAGATTGGCCGCCCGTATCGAGGATCGTCCTTTTTCCCGTAATCCCCGGGTATTGGAAATCGGCTGCGGCACCGGCTTTCTGTCGGCACGGCTGGCCGAGGCCTTTCCCCAGAGTGAGCTGGTCCTGACCGATATCGCGGGGTCCATGCTGGACCGTTGCCGCGCCCGCGTCGGCGACGGCCCGGTCTATCATGTCATGGACGGCGAGACGCCCCAGGGCGTCGAAGGCCGTTTCGACCTGATCTGCTCAAGCTTGGCCGTGCAGTGGTTCGTCGATCTCAAGGGGGGACTGAGCCGGCTGGCCTCGCTGCTGGCGCCCGGTGGACGCATGATGTTCGCTACCCTGGGCCGCAAGACCTTCGCCGAATGGCGCGGCGTCCACGACGCCCTGAGCCTGGACTGCGGCACGCCGGTCTATCCCGGCCCCGAGGATTTTCCCTGGCCCGACGGTTACGACTGCGTGATGGACGACGAAGTCATCATGCAGCCCTATGGCGACGGCACGGATTTCGTGCGCAGCCTGAAAGCGCTGGGCGCGGGGGAGCCTTCTCCCGGCCACCATCCCCTGTCGCCCGGAGCCCTGCGCAAGGTTCTTGCCCATCTGGAAAACGGTTTCGACGCCAGCTATCACATCCTTTATGCTGAAATTCGGGCGCCGAAGGCATGAGTGCGCGCGGGATATTCGTCACAGGCACCGATACCGATATCGGCAAGACCATGGTGTCGGCCTGGCTGGTGAAATCCTGGCAGGCCGATTATTGGAAGCCGGTGCAGTCGGGCTGCCTGCAAGACAGCGATACCGATACGGTACGGCAGGTGAATCCGCAGGCCGTCCTGCATCCGCCGGCGCGCCTGCTGAAGGCTCCGCTGTCGCCGCACGAAGCGGCGGCGCTGGAGGGCGTGAGCATCCGGCTTGCGGATTTCCATCTGCCCGTCACGGATAACCTGCTGGTGGTGGAGGGGGCCGGCGGTGCGCTGGTGCCGTTGAACGACCACGATCTGATGACCGATCTGATGGCTCATCTGGGGCTGCCGGTGCTGGTGGTGGCCCGCAGCGGGCTGGGCACCATCAACCATACGCTGCTGACGCTGGAAGCTTTGCGCAGCCGGGGGCTGGCGGTGGCCGGAGTGGTGCTGAACGGCCCGCTCAATGCCGCCAACCGTCAGGCCATCGAGCATTATGGGCGCGTGCGCGTGCTGGGCGAACTGCCCCGCTTGTTCGGGCCGGAAGCCTTGCTGGACCACCCGGCCATCGGCTGGACGCCCTAAGCGGCGCGGACGTCTTCCAGGAACTGCCGCACGGCCTGTTCCAGGGTCTTGCTTTCCCGCATCAGATCGTTGGCCGATTGATAGACGGTCTGGGCCATCTGTCCCGTTTCCGCGGCTGTTTGGGCCACGCCCGAAATGTTGGCGGCCACGTCCCGGGTGCCTTGCGACGCCTGTTCGACGCTTTTGGCGATTTCGGCGGTGGCGGCGCCCTGTTCCTCGACGGCGCTGGCGATGGCGGTGGACAATTCGGCGATGGTGGCGATGGTGCGGGCGATATGTTCGATGGCTTCTACCGTCGCCACGGTTTCATTCTGCACCGAACTGACTTGCTGGGCGATGTCCTCGGTCGCCTTGCCGGTTTGTCCGGCCAGATGCTTGACTTCGTTGGCGACCACGGCGAAACCCTTGCCGGCCTCGCCGGCGCGGGCCGATTCGATGGTGGCGTTCAGGGCCAGCAAATTGGTCTGGCTGGCGATGTCGTTGATCAGGTTGACCACCTCGCCGATCTTTTCGGCCGAACTGCTCAGGCCGGCGATCTTGCGGTTGGCTTCGGCGGCTTCCTCGGTGGCGGCGCGGGAAGTTTCCGCCGACTGGGCCACCTGACGGGAAATTTCGTTGATCGAGGCCGAAAGCTCGGCGCTGGCGGCCGAAACGGTTTCCACATTGCAGGTGGCCAGTTCGGTGGCCGAGGATACGGCCTGGCTTTGCCGCTGGGTCTGTTCGGCATTGGCGGACAGGCTGTTGGCCGAGTTGTGCAGATGTTCGACGGCGACGCGGATGCTGTCCAGCATCTGCACGATGGTGCCCTCGAACGCCCGGGTGGCGCTGGCGATTTTATCCTGGCGGGCCTGTTCGCGCCGACGGGCGTCCTCTTCGTTGCGGATCTGCTCGGTTCGTTCGATCATGGAACGGCGCCAATGTTCCAGAGCCTGGGCCAGCGGAGCGATCTCGTCGCAGCGATCCTGGTCGATGACGGCGATATCGGTGCGGCCGGCGGCCAGATGGCCGGTGGTGGCGGTCAGGCGGCGGATGGGACCGGTGACTTCGCGGGCGATCAGCAGGGCTCCCGCCGCCGCCGCGATGATGATGGCGACGCCCAACAGGCCGCCGATCCACTGATTGCTCGATTGGGCGCTGGCGATGGCCTCGTCCAGTTTGGCCTGAAGGCCGTTGAGGCTGTCGTCCGTCCGGCGCGCCGCCTTGCGCATGTCGGAATCCAAGCCGCTGCTCTCGCCATCCAGGCCGATGATCTTGCGGGTCGCGACCAGATCGAGGAAGGCGGCGCGATAGCTTGCCATCTGCTGGGCTTCGTTCGCGGGTAAATGCGTGGACAGGAGTTCCCCGTACACATCTTCAAACTTGCCGACGTAAACTTCGTTATGGCGCAGCATGAAGTCCTTCTCGTGCCGGCGCAGGGTTAACATCAGAACCGTACGGCGATCGTCGTTCATGGCGGTGAGCGATTTTTCCGCGTCATGCACGGCGTCGCGCAATTGCCCCTGCAGGCCGGTTTCCGGCGTCAGACCGGCTCTGGTTTCCTGTTCGGCGATGCTGAGGAAAGCTTTTTCATAGTTCGCCAGGGTGGCGGCCAGGGCGGCGCTTTCCGGCTGGGTGGAGATGCCCTCGGCTTTGGCGGAGCTGTCCAAGGCGCCGATCAGCCCGGTCAGGCGGGCATATTCCTTTTTCCAGTCCTCGACGTTTTTCGGTTCGAGCCGCATCAGGAAGTTCTTTTCATGGCGGCGCACGGCCAGAACCTCATAGGCGATCTGCCCCCGGACATCCTGCAAGTCGTTCAAGCGCCGCGCCGTGGTCGCGCCGTACCACGACAAAAGCATCTCGCCGACGATGCCGACGACGGCCAGCCCGACGATCAAGGCGAACTTCATGGTAATGGAAATGTTCTTGAGCATCTTCGGCGGCCCTTTTCGTTTGTCGTTCGCCGCGGCAGGGGGGGGGGGAGATGCTCTGCCTGCGCTGGAAATAACCGATTTCCTTATTTTTACGCCTCGCCATGCCTCCGCACCATTTTCCATCGGCATTAATTCCGCTGGACGCGAAAGTGTGCTTTGCACAAACGAAGGAATGGTTGCGGCTGCCAAAGGTCGAGGTTGAGGCAGAGGTTCAGCCTGCGGCCCGGGTTGAGCCTGCGGCCGCTTTGGCGTAGGACAGTAGCTGCAATCCGCCACCGGAAAGGAAGCGCCGTCTTGTCCCAGGAGATTCTCGACCTCGACCGCCGCCATGTCTGGCATCCCTTCACCCAGGAGCGGACGGCTCCGGCTCCCTTGGTGGCGATCGGCGGAAAAGATGCTTCGGTACTGGCTTCCGACGGCAAAAGCTATGTCGATCTGGTGTCGTCCTGGTGGGTCAACATGCATGGACACGCCCATCCCGGCATTGCCAAGGCCATCGCCGATCAGGCGGCCAGATTGGAGCAGGTGATTTTCGCCGATTTCACCCACGAGCCCGCCGCCCGCTTCGCCGCCAAGCTGGCGGGGCTGCTGCCGGACGATCTGGACCGGGTGTTCTATTCCGACGACGGCTCGACGGCGGTCGAGGTGGCCTTGAAAATGGCGCTGCAATATTTCGCCAATCTGGGCCAGGAGGGACGTACCCGTCTGCTGGCGTTCGAAGGCGCCTATCACGGCGATACGGTCGGGGCCATGTCGGTGGGGCGAACTTCCGGGTACTTCCGCGCCTGGCAGGGAATGCTGTTTCCGGTGGAAATGCTGCCCTATCCCGTCACCTGGACGGACGACCAGGAGGTCGAAGCCAAGGAAACCGCCGCCCTGGCCGAATTGGAGCGGCAATTGACGGCCGATGTGGCCGCCGTGATCGTCGAACCCCTGGTGCAGGGGGCATCGGGCATGCGCATGTGTCGTCCCGAATTCATGCGCGCCGTGGCGGAACGGGTGAAAGCCTCCGGCGCGTTGCTGATTTTCGACGAAGTGATGACCGGCTTTGGCCGCATGGGAGACGTCTTCGCCTGTCTGAAGATCGGCGTTACACCCGACATGGTGTGCTTGTCCAAGGGCATCACCGGCGGTTTTCTGCCCATGGCGGCGACAGTGGTGCGCGAACCCATCCGGCAGGCCTTCCTGGGGGACGGGCTGGACCGGGCCTTCCTGCACGGTCATTCCTATACCGCCAATCCGCTGGGCTGCGCCGCCGGATTGGCTTCGCTGGAAATTCTGCTGTCCGCCGAATGCGCCGAGCGGCGCAAGGTGATCGAGTCCTTGCACCGTCAGCGTCTGCCGGTTGTGAAGGGGGCGCGCGCCCGTATCCAGGGAACCATCGCCGCCATCGACCTGGGCGCCGGCGGCATTGGCTCGGCGGTGGGGCCGAAGCTGAAGGCTTATTTTCGCGAACGCGGCATGCTGATGCGGCCCATGGGGCCGGTGGCGTATTTCCTGCCGCCTTATTGCATCACCGATGCGGAATTGCACCGCGCCTGGGATGTGCTGGAGGAATTCGCCGCCGCGCAGGACGGCGATCCCTGGGCTGTTCCAGCCGATTTCACGCCTTAATCCAGCGCGTCCAATTCCTTCAGAGCCTTGTGACGCAGTTCGGTGGCCTCGGTCCGGCCATAGAGTTCGGCGGCGCGGGACAGGTGGTGGTGGGCGCGGTCCTGATTTTTGCGCGCCGCCTCCATCCGCCCCAATTCTAGAAACAGGTCGGCCTCGCCGCGCAGATGCCCGGCCCGGCCGCACAGTCTGGCGGCGGCGATCAGGGCGTCTTCGGCCGCCGGGAAGTTCCCGGTGCGGCGCAAGAGATGGCCCAATCCGGCCAAGGCATTGGCCTCGCCCAGCAGATCGCCGTTCTCGCGAAAGCCGTTCAAGGCCGTATCGTAGGCATTGTGGGCTTTTTCCGGGTGGCCGAGGATTTCCTGAAGTCTGGCCAGGGCAACTTGGGTATGAGCTTCGCCGGTGCCGTCGCCGGCTGCGCGATAGAGGGCCAGGGCTTTCTGGTACAGATCCAGCGCCACGTCCTGGCGGCCTTCGTCCCGTTCGATATGCCCCAGCCGTTTCAAGGCGTGCGCCTGACCCGACCGGTCCGCCGCGGCGTTGAACAGATCGGCCGCCGATTCATAGAAGCTGCGGGCTTCTTTCAGATTGTCCGAGCGATGAGCCAGTTCCCCCAGGCGGCACAGCAGATTGGCCTGCTGGCGCTGGTCGCGGCCGGAGGTCAGCAGCGCGCGGGCGGAAACGAAACTGTCTTTGGCCGAGCTCAAGTGGCCCAGCCGCATCTCCAGATCCCCCAAGCCCATCAGGGCGGCGGCTTCGGCTTCGGCGTCTTTGCCTTCGTGGAACAGTTGGCGGGCGCGGCGATAGGCTTCGCGGGCCTGTTGCGGTTCTCCGGCAAGCCAATGGCTTTCCGCGGCCTTGAGGGACTCTTCAGCTTTGACGTTTTGGGGGAGGGGCATGGCGGCGTTTCCGTATTCTTATAGGCCTGATATCAGCCTATTCCTCGGCCACTCGGCGGGAAAGCGGGAAAAATGCTTTGTTCCGGCATGACTTGCGGATTAAATCTAAACTGATAGAGCGCATAACGCGCCACGAGGCTTTGCTTGTCAGCGGAGAATGTGTCAGTGCCCCAGCCGCCTGCGGAACAAGAGGATTTTCCCACCACCCTGCGCCGGGCCCGTTCTGGGATAGACCTGTTGGCGCAGCTGAAGATTCCGCCGACGCCGGCCCGTTTCACGGTGGCCTTCATGCATCAGACCGGCGACATGCCCGAGCTGTCACAGACCATCAACCGGCTGGTGGGGCAGGACAAGCTGACCGTTCATGCGGTCGACGAGATTTTTGAGCAATATTTCGGCCGCCTGATCGAGGAGGCTGATCTGCGCGACGCCAGCAAGCGCATTGAGCGCACGGTGGCCGAAGTGGCCGAGTGCATCGATGTCGCCAGCGACGGCGCCGAGCATTACGGATCGGTGCTGGCCGAATTCAACGGCGACGCCGCCAAATTGCCGTCGGTGATGGACGAAACCCTGCGCATGGCCGAACTGAACCGTCAGCTCGAAGGCCGTCTGCAGATTTCCTCGCGCGAGGTCGAACATCTGCGCGAGCATCTGAGCCGTCTTGAGCGCGAAGCCAGCCTGGACAGCCTGACCGGCATCGCCAACCGCAAAAGCATGGACAAAAGCCTGCGCGACGCTATTTCCTTCGCCGCCCGCGAGGAACGGCCCCTGTGCGTGCTGATGATCGACATCGACCATTTCAAGCAGTTCAACGATACCCACGGCCATCAGTTGGGCGATCAGGTGTTGAAACTGGTGGCCCATTACATGAGCGACTGCATCAAGGGCCAGGACACGGCGGCCCGCTATGGCGGCGAGGAATTCTGCGTCATCCTGCCGCAAACCCGGCTGCACGACGCCATTCATGTGGCCGACACCATCCGCGAACTGGTGGCGGCTAAAAAAGTGGTCAACCGCCGTACCGGCCTGATGCTGGGGCAGATCACCCTGTCGGTGGGCGTTGCTCAATACCGCCCCGGCGAATCCGCCGGCGATCTGGTCAACCGCGCCGACGAAGCCCTTTATCTGGCCAAGCAGACGGGGCGCAACAGGGTGCTCTCGGAACTGGAGCTGTTGGACAAGAAGGCGTAGCAGCCCCCCGATTTTGTCTCTTGGCCCCGGCTTGAGAACATATATAGTACGGCCATGGCTGATCCTTTCGACCTCGACGACGAGTCCGCTCCGCCCTTCGAGCCCGCCCCGGTCTATGTGCCGGCCCTGGCGCCGTGGCTCGACGGCCTCAATCCCGAACAGCGCCAGGCGGTGGAAACCATCGACGGCCCGGTGCTCGTGCTGTCCGGCGCCGGTACCGGCAAGACCCGCGTGCTGACCAGCCGGCTGGCCCATATCATGGCGTCTGGCCGGGCGCGGCCCTGGAATCTGCTGGCGGTGACGTTCACCAACAAAGCCGCCCGCGAAATGCGCGAGCGTGTCGGCGGCCTGATCGGCGGCGCCGCCGAACAGATTTGGCTGGGCACCTTCCACGCCCTGGGTGTGCGCATGCTGCGCCGCCATGGCGGTCTGGTGGGGCTGGAAAGCAACTTCACCATTCTGGACACCGACGACCAGTTGCGTCTGCTCAAACAGGTGATGGAGGCCGAGGGCGTCGACCCCAAGCGCTGGCCGCCCCAGGCGCTGATGGGCACCATCCAGCGCTGGAAGGACCAAGGTAAGCCGCCCGCCCGTCTGAAGGCCGACGATGGCGGCGAACTGGCGGGAGGCCGCGCCGCCGAACTGTACCGCCTGTATCAGGAACGCCTGATCGCACTGAACGCCTGCGATTTCGGCGATTTGCTGCTGCATTGCCTGACCATTTTCCAGAATCCCGACCATCAGGACGTTCTGCAAGGCTATCAGGAGCAGTTCCGCTATATCCTGGTGGACGAATATCAGGATACCAACGTCGCCCAATATCTGTGGCTGCGCCTGCTGGCCCAGAAGCACAAGAACATCTGCTGTGTCGGCGACGACGATCAGTCGATCTATTCCTGGCGCGGCGCCGAGGTCGGCAACATCTTGAAATTCGAACGCGATTTTCCAGGTGCCACCATTGTCCGCCTGGAGGCCAATTACCGTTCGACCCCGACCATTCTGGCCGCCGCCTCCGGTCTGATCAGCCATAATGCCGACCGTTTGGGCAAAACCCTGCGCCCGGGCCTGGACCACGTGGGCAGCGGCGACAAGGTGGCGGTGCGCGGCGTCTGGGACGGCGACGAGGAAGCCCGCTGGGTGGTCGAGGAAATCGAAGCCCTGCAGCGCAAGGGCGTGCCTTTGTCCGAAGTGGCCATTCTGGTGCGTGCCGGTTTCCATACCCGCGAATTCGAAGAGCGGCTGATCACCACCGGCGTCCCCTACAAGGTGGTGGGGGGGCTGCGTTTCTACGAACGTCAGGAAATCCGCGACGCCATGGCCTATTTCCGCGTTGTGGCTCAGCCGGCCGACGATTTGGCTTTCGAGCGCATCGTCAATGTGCCGAAGCGCGGCCTGGGCGACGCCACCTTGCAGGCGGTGCATGTACTGGCCCGCCAGCAAGGCTCTTGCCTGACCGAAGCGGCTCGCCTGCTGTGTGAAACCGACGAACTGAAACTCAAGGCCCGCTCCACCCTGGGCGGGCTGATGGCCGATTTCGGCCGTTGGCGGGCCATGCTGGGCGGTATGGATCATGTGGAACTGGCGCAGACCATCCTGGAGGAATCCGGCTATACCGCCATGTGGCAGAAGGAGAAGTCCCCCGATGCCCAAGGCCGTCTGGAGAACCTGAAGGAATTGGTGGCGGCGCTGGAGGAGTTCGAAAGCCTGCCGGGCTTCCTGGAGCATGTCAGTCTGGTGATGGAGAACGAGGAACGCGCCGACATCGACCGCGTCACTATCATGACCCTGCATGCCGCCAAGGGGCTGGAATTCGACGTGGTGTTCCTGCCCGGCTGGGAAGAAGGGCTGTTTCCCCATCAGCGCGCCCTGGAGGAAACCGGGGCGCGCGGACTGGAGGAGGAGCGCCGCCTGGCTTATGTCGGGCTGACCCGCGCCCGCCGCCGTCTGTTCGTCAGCCATGCGGCCAATCGTCGGGTCTATAACCAGTGGCAGAGCAACATTCCGTCCCGCTTTCTGGAGGAGCTGCCGCCCGACGTGGTCGAGCGCAGCGGCGAAACCGGCCTTTATGGCGGTGGTTTTTCTAACGGCGGTTCGGGTTGGAGCGGCGGCGGCTGGAACAGCGGCTATGTCACTCAGCGCCGCCGGGCGCAGCAGGCCGAGGAAACGCCCATCTGGGCGGCTCCGGCATCTCCCGAGGGCGGCTTCTCGGTCGGCGACCGGGTGTTCCATGCCAAATTCGGCAATGGCCGGGTGGTGGCCGTCGACGGCAATAAGCTGGAAATCGACTTCGACAAGGCCGGGGTGAAGAAAGTCATCGACAGTTTCGTCAGTTTGGCATAATCCCGGCCACGCCTTTTTCATTCAGGACGATCCCATGCCCAAGCCCCATCCCGACGTCTGGCGCGTCGAAATCGTCGTTGCCTTGGCCGCCGTCGAGGCGTTCGAGGCGGTTCTGGAAAACTTCACAGATTCGGTGTCGTGGTTCCTCGACGATCCGGATGCCGACGAAACCGACGAAAATCTGCTGTGGCGTCTGGAAGGCTATTCCCGCACGCCGGTCGAGCGGGCCGAGATCGAAGCGGCGCTGGAAGTGACCGCCGCCGCCATCGGGCGCGAAGCTCCGGCGTTGCGCGTCGAACAGGTGCCGGGAACCGATTGGGTGACGGCCAATCTACAGGCCTTTCCGCCGATCACCGCCGGGCGTTTCTTCGTTCACGGCTCGCATTTCGAGGGCAAGCCGCCGGCCGGCAAGATCGCCATCAAGATCGACGCCGGCACCGCCTTCGGCTCGGGCGAGCACGCCACGACCTATGGCTGTCTGATGGCGCTGGATCGGCTTTTGCGCCGCCGCACCTTCCGTCATCCCCTGGATCTGGGCTGCGGCTCGGGCATTCTCGGCATCGCCGCCGCCAAGTCGATTCATGTGCCGGTGACGCTGTCGGACATTGACCCGGTGTCGGTGCAGGTGGCCACCCGCAATGCCAGACGCAACGGCGTGGCGTCCCTGGCGACGGCTTTTCTGTCCGATGGCTACAACAGCCGGGGCATCAGGTCGCGGCGCCCTTATGATCTGATTCTGGCGAATATCCTGGCCCGCCCGCTGGCGGCCATGGCGGCTGACCTGTCCCGTCATCTGGCTCCCGACGGCGTCGCCGTGCTGTCAGGACTGCTGAATCGCCAGGAGCGTTTCGTCCTGGGGGCGCACCGGGCGCAAGGGCTGTCGCTGTTGGGAAAAATCCGCATGAACGGCTGGACCGCCCTGGTCATCGGGCGGACTCCGCGCGCACGCATGTGACGCGCCGAGGTTGTCGGCGCTTGAAAGATCATCAACGGGGCGGACCAATTGTCCGCCCCGTATCGATTCAGCCCGCCATCACATAGCCGCGCAACTGGTCGACTTCCATGACGGCTTCTTCCAGACGGTTCTTGACCACGTCGCCGATGGTCATGATGCCGACCAGCTTGCCATGTTCGACCACCGGTAGATGGCGTACGCGCTTTTCGGTCATGATCGCCATCAAATGCTCGATGCTGTCGTCGGGAGAGCAGGTCAGCACACCCCGGGTCATCAGCTGGTGAACGGGAAGATTCCCCAGATCCGGGCCGTATTGGGCCAGGCCGCGAGCGATGTCGCGCTCGGACAGAATGCCGTCGATGCCGTTTTCCGCATCCACGACCACCAGCGCGCCGATGCGGTGCTTGTGCAGAAGCTGGGCCGCTCCGACCACCGTCTGGTCGGCGCTGGTGGTGGCGACCTGATTGCTGGCTTTGGCTTTCAGAACTGTCTTGACGATCATGTCACGTACTCCCTGAGAAGTTCCTTCGCGGAGAGCCGGCTCTTGCTGGCCGCGTGCCTCCATCTTGGATAAGGGGGTAAGTGATCAAGGTTTCAAGTATGGGGTTCAGTCCTGGCCGGAAGTAAAGTCCATCCATTCCTGTTCGGTCAGAACCGCCACGCCCAGGTCGCGGGCCTTCGTCAGTTTCGATCCGGCGTCGGCCCCGGCCACCACGTAATCGGTTTTGGCCGACACCGAGCCGGCGACCTTGGCGCCAAGTCCTTGGGCGCGGACCTTCGCCTCGTCGCGGGACATGGTTTCCAGGCTGCCGGTGAAGACCACGGTCTTGCCGGCCACGGGAGAGTTGGCGGCGGCGGGGGTGGCGAAATCCTCGACGGTAATCTGGGCGGTCAGATCGTCCAGCACGGCGCGGTTATGATCTTCGTCGAAGAAATCGACGATTTCCCCGGCCACCGACGGACCGACCTGATCGATGGCGGTCAGATGCTTCCAATCCTCGCCCTCGCGGTCCTTGGCGGCGGCCTGCATGGCGGACCGCCACTGTTTCAGGCTGTGATAGTTCAGGGCCAACAGGCGGGCCGTAGCCTCGCCCACCTGGCGGATGCCCAGGGCGAAGATGAAGCGGTCCAGCGGTGCTTTGCGCCGGGCTTCGATGGCGGCGAACAGGTTGGAGGCCTTTTTTTCTTTCCAGCCGTCGCATTTGGCCAACTGAATCAGGTTGCCGGATCCGAAATGCGCCTCCAGCCGGAAGATGTCGGCAGGGGTCTTGACCCAGCCCCGCGACCACAGGAACTCGACGTTCTTTTCGCCCAGCCCTTCGATGTCCATGGCGTTGCGGCTGGCGAAGTGGATCAGCCGTTCGACGGCCTGGGCGCCGCAGCTCAGACCGCCGGTGCAGCGGCGTATGGCTTCGCCTTCGGGTTTCACGGCATGGCTGCCGCAGACGGGGCAGAGGTTGGACGGAACGAACGCCTTGCTGGCTTCCGGCCGTTTCTCCAGCACCACCGACACCACCTGGGGAATGACGTCGCCGGCCCGCTGGATGATGACGGTGTCGCCTTCGCGGACGTCCTTCCTGAGGATTTCGTCTTCGTTGTGCAGGCTGGCGCGGCTGACCACCACACCGCCGACGGTGACTGGGGCCAGATGTGCGACGGGAGTCAGAGCGCCGGTGCGGCCCACCTGGATTTCGATCTTTTCCAGGATGGTGCGGGCCTGTTCGGCGGGGAATTTGTGGGCCACGGCCCAGCGCGGCGTGCGGTCGCGCCGGCCCAGGCGGTTCTGCCAGTCGATGCGGTTGACCTTGTAGACGACGCCGTCGATGTCATAGGGCAGCCCGGCTCGGTCCTCGCCCAGCTTGGTGAAGAAGCCTAAGGCCTCTTCGATGCTGCGGCACAGCCCGGCGCGGGGGTTGACCTTGAAGCCCCAGTCCCGCAGACGGGCGAGGAAATTCCAATGGCTGTCGGCGACGGGTTCGCTGACCTCGCCCAGGGCGTAGCAGAACAGGCTCAAGGGGCGCTGGGCGGTGATCGACGGGTCAAGCTGACGCAGGCTTCCAGCTGCGGCGTTGCGGGGATTGGCGAACGTCTTGTCGCCTTTTGCCTCGTTGGCGGCGTTCAGGGCCAGGAAGCCGTCGCGTTCCATATAGACTTCGCCGCGCACTTCCATGACGGCGGGGGCCGGGCCGGCCAGTGTGCGCGGCATGTCGGCCACGGTCAGCATGTTGGCGGTCACGTCCTCGCCCTCGGCACCGTCGCCACGGGTGGTGGCGCGGACGAAGAGTCCCTGTTCGTACAGCAGATTGATGGACAGGCCGTCGATTTTCGGCTCGGCCACCAATTCGACGGCCTCTTCTTCCGGCAAGGCGAGGAAATTGCGCAGGCTTTTGATGAAGTCGGCCACTTCGTCGTCGGAGAAGACGTCCTTCAGCGACATCATCGGCTGGAGGTGGGGGGTGGAGCGGAAACCTTCCGCCGGCGCCGCGCCCACCGTGCGGCTGGGGCTGTCGGGACGGACCAGTTCGGGATAGGCGGCTTCAATATCGTTCAGCCGGTGGCGCAGAGCGTCGTATTCGGCGTCCGAGACGCTGGGAGCGTCGTCCTGGTAATAGGCGCGGTCATGCTTCCTGATCTCGTCGCCCAATCTGGTCAGTTCGATGCTGGCCTCCAGGGGGGTGAGTTCGTCGACGGGAATGAGTTCGGACATGATGCTCTGTCTTGCAGGATGAATCGGGAGCGGAGGTTAGCCGATTTGCGCCATGAAGGACAGAGGGGGAGCATGATGGCGAACGGAGGCGAGGGGGAACGGCGGCAATCCCGCCGGACAAGGTCAGGACGGCAGGCTCTGCCGGTCCAGGAAAAGGCGCAAGTCCTCCTGATTGACCACGCAGGCGCGGTTTCGGCCTTCGCGCTTGGCGCGGTAAAGGGCGGCGTCGGCATGGGCCAGCAGGGCGGTCAGGGAGATGTCGTCGCCGCCTTCGCCGGGGGTCAGGGTGGCGATACCGATGCTGACGGTGAAAGACAGATCGCTGCCGTCGGTCAGGGGCAGGCGCAGGTCGGAGACCTGGCGGCGCAGGCGTTCGGCGATCAGGCAGGCGGCTTCGGTGCCGGTGTTGGGCAGGGCGATGGCGAATTCCTCGCCGCCGCAACGCCCCAGCACGTCGGGTTCACGCAGACCGGCGCGGCAGGCGGCGGAGAAGGCTTTCAGCGCTTCGTCGCCCATGGCGTGGCCGTGGCCGTCGTTGATGGCCTTGAAATGGTCGATATCCAAGGCCAGCACGGAAAAAGACCGGCCCATCAGCCGGGCATGATCCAGCTCCAGACCGGCCAGATGATGGAAATGGCGGCGGTTGGGCACGCCGGTCAGGCCGTCCAGGCTGGCCAGCGCCTCCAGCTCGGTCAGATGCTGTTGGGTCGAACTGAAGAATTTTAGCGACAAGGCCAGATCCTGGACATGCCCTTTGGCGTCCAAAACCACCGGCACACGGTCGATCAGCAGCCGCAGCAAGCCTTTGCCGCTGGACGTGTCGCTGTGATCGGCCGAGACGGCGCCAGGCAGCGCGGCCACGGCCAGCCTGTTGTGCCCCAGCGGCAGCACCAGCCGCTGCCAGGTTTCGGTCTTGTCGCCGGGGAAGCTGGCGGTATAGGACCGCCACAGCACGCAATCCTGGGTGCGGGCGTAGCCGTACTCGAATTCCAGCATGCCGCGCTGCTGCGGCGGCAGGATGTCGGGCGGCAGCAGTTCGATGATCTTGCCGGTCAGATCCAGGCCGAAGCGGTCGGTCAGGGCTGAGCCGTAGTGCAGATACTGGCTGTAGATATGCTCGCAGCCGATGATCACCAGATGGGGGGACAATTCGGCGAACAAAGCAAGCGGATCGGTGATTTCTCCCGTTTTGGGATAGACGCCGCGCCACAGGGAAAGCAGCGAGGCCAGTCTGGGGTCCATGACGCTTTCGACCAGCTTCTGCATCGGATATCCGTCCTTCAGGCCGGTGTGGCCAGCAAACTTTCGGCGGCGGCGCGGGCCTGATCGGTGACTTCGGCGCCGGCCAGCATCCGGGCGATTTCCTCGCGGCGCTGGGCCGGTTCCAGAGAGCCGACGCGGGTGACGGTGCCGCCCTGGCCGTCGTCGCCCTTGGCGACGTGCCAATGGTTGGCGCCTTTGGCGGCGACCTGTGGCGAATGGGTGACGACCATGACCTGAAGATCCTGGGCCAGCCGGGCCAGCCGTTCGCCGACGGCTGCGGCGACGGCGCCGCCGATGCCGCTGTCCACTTCGTCGAAGACGATGCTGTGGACCGAGCCGATGCGGGCCAGCACGACCTTCAGCGCTAGCATGAACCGCGACAATTCGCCGCCTGAGGCGATCTTTCCCAGCGGGCCGGGGGCGCTGCCGGGATTGGTGGCGACCTCGAAGGCGATGCGGTCCATGCCGGTTTCCGTCCAGTCGGCCTCGTCCAACTGGGCGACGCGGGTTTGGAAGCGGGCGCGGTCCAGTTTCAGCGGCGGCAGTTCGGCGGCCACGGCCTGATCCAGACCGGCGGCGGCTTCGACGCGGGAACGGGACAAGGCCTTGGCGGCTTCGGCATAGGCGGCTTTGGCGGCCTTTTCGGCGGCGGCCAGCTTGGCCAGCCCGCTGCCGCCGGCATCCAGGGCGGACAGATCGGCCGCCAATTTGTCACGCAGGGCGGCCAGATCGTCCACCGCCACCCCATGCTTGCGGGCGACGGCGCGCAGGGTGAACAGCCGTTCCTCGACCTTTTCCAAAGCTCGGGGATCCAGGTCGATGGTCGATGACGCGCGGTCCAGCAGGGTGCGGGCCTCGGCGGTTTCGTCGGCGGCGCGGTCCAGGGCGGCGATGACCTCGTCCAGCCGCCCTTCGGCTTTATCGGCCACCCGCTCCAAAGCCCGTTGGGCCGACCGCAGCGAGGCCTCCACATCGCCCTTGCCCGACAAAAACTGCACGGCGGCGTTCATGCCCTCGACCAGCTTTTCGCCATGCATCATCACCGCGCGCTTCTCGGCCAGGGAGCTTTCCTCTCCGGCGCTGGGGTTGAGAGCGTTCAATTCCTCGACGGCATGGCGCAGGAAATCTTCTTCGCCCTTGGCCTTGACCAAAGCGGCCTCGGCGTCCTGGCGGGTCTTGGCGGCGGATTTCCAGGCGCCGTGGGCTGCCCGCACGGCAGCCACGTCCAGGCCGCCGAAGGCGTCCAAAACGCCGCGATGACTGGAAGGGTCCAGCAAACCGTGGCTTTCGAACTGGCCGTGGATTTCCACCAGACAATCGCCCAGCCGCCGCAGCAGGCCGACGCTGACCGGCTGGTCGTTGACGAAGGCGCGGGAACGGCCGTCGGAGCTGACCACGCGGCGCAGCATGAGGTCGTCGGCGGCGTCCATTTCCTGTTCGGCCAGGATGGCCTGGACCGGATGTCCGGACGAAACGGCGAATTCGGCGGTGACGGAAAGCTGGTTGGCGCCCAGGCGCACCAGTCCGCTTTCGGAACGGGCGCCGAGGGCAAGTCCCAATGAGTCCAGCAGAATGGATTTACCGGCGCCGGTCTCGCCGGTCAGCACGGTCAGCCCGGGCTGGAAGGCGATGTCGAGGCGGTCGATAAGCACGACATCGCGGATCGACAGGCCGAGAAGCATGGCGCGCCGATCACCAGAGCCAGTCGAACCAGCCGCTTTCGCCCTTAGGCTTCTCGGGCGGCTTGCCGGTGACTAGCGTGTAGCTGTCGCCGTACCATTCGTTGCCGGGATAGTTATAGCCCAGCACGGCGGCGGTCTTCTTGGCTTCCTCGGGCAATCCCAGCGCTTCGTAGCATTCGATCAGGCGGTGCAGGGCTTCCGGCACATGGGTGGTGGTCTGGAAATTATCCACCACATAGCGGAAGCGGTTGATGGCGGCCAAATACATGCCCTGCTTTTCGTAATAGCGGCCGATGGCCATTTCCTTGCCGGCCAGATGATCGCGGGCCAGATCAAGCTTCAGCTTGGCGTCACGGGCGTATTTGCTGTTGGGGAAGCGGTCCACCACTTCCTGCAGCGCTTTCAAGGCCTGATCGGTGATCTTCTGGTCGCGCTGGATGTCGGCGATCTGTTCGTAATAGCACAGCGCCTTCAGGTAATAGGCGTAAGCGACGTCCTTGTGGCCCGGGTGCAGCTGGATGAAACGATCCAGCGCGATGATCGCTTCGTCGAATTTGTTGCGCATGTACTGGGAATAGGCGGCCATCAGCTGCGCCTTGGTGGCCCACACCGAATAGGGATGCTGCCTGTCGACTTCGTCGAAGGCCTTGGCCGCCAGTTGGTATTCTTCCTGGTTCAGCTGGTTCATGGCGTCGTTGTACAGGTCTTCGACCGGGCGCTCCTGATAGGCGTCCTTATCCTTGTCGCCGGAGCAGGCGCTGAGCAGCGGGGCGGACAGCGCCAGGGCGACGAGGAAAACTGTACGGGAAAGACGAAGACTGGGCATGACCTGCTCTGTGACTATTCGGGCCGGGCAGACTATATCACGGCGGCGGCGAGACGCCAGAACAAGCCGCACCTATCCCTCATCATCGGATGCTGGGCAATTGTAGAGGCTTTGGCGGCGGCGGCCCAGGCAGCCGGAGATGTCGGCCTCGGGCATGTCGGCGGTGCGCATCAGCCGTTCCGCCATTTGCAGGCTGGTCTCGACCGTTTCGGGAATGACGGCGCTGGCGCCGGCCGCCAGCAAGATGTCCTGCTGCTGGCGGTCGTGGGCGCGGGCTACCACCGGCAGGGCGGGAGCCAGACGGCGGATGGCGGCGACGGTTCGCTCGGCCAATCGGGGATTGTTGACGGTGACCACGGCGGCGATGGCGTCGTCGATGCCCACCGCCTTCAGCATGGCGTCCTGGCTGGCGTCGCCATAGAACACCCGCTCGCCCCGACCGTGGGCGGCGATGACGGCGCCGGCGTCGCAGTCCAGGGCGACCGAGGGCAGGCCGCTTTCCTCCAGCACCGAGGCGATGGTCCTTCCCACCCGGCCATAGCCGGCGATCACCACATGCCCGGACAGTTCTTGCTGGCTGTCGTGGCGTTCGATGACGGCTTCATGTTTTTGGCGGCGCTGCACCAGCCGGGCGGCCAAAGCCGCCAGCAGCGGGGTCAGGGCCATGGACAAGGCGACGGCGGTCATCAGCCCCTGGCCGTCGGCTTTGCCGATGACTTTCAGATCCATGGCGCGGTCGAACACCACGAAGGCGAATTCGCCGCCCTGGGCCAGCAGCAGGGCGACGCGGATGGTGTCGTTGCCGCTCAAGCCGCCCAAGCGCCCCAAAGCCAGCAGCACCAAAGCCTTGCCCGCGATCAGAGCGGCGCACAAAGCCAGGATGCCGCCCCAATGCGCGATGGCGAAAGGCAGATCGATGGACATGCCGACATTCATGAAGAACAGCCCCAGCAGCAAGCCGCGGAAGGGTTGGATGTCGGTTTCGACCTGATGGCGGTAAGGCGAATCGGCCAGCAGCAGACCGGCCAGAAAGGCTCCCAGGGCCATGGACATGCCGGCTTCCGCCGTGGCTACGCCCACCGCCAGCACCAGCAGCAGGTTGGCGGCGGTGAAGACTTCCGGGGCGCGGGCCGAGGCGACGAAGCGGTAAGCGGGCCGTAGTACCAGACGGCCCAGCAGGAAGATCACGAGAATGGCGGCGGCGGCCTTGACGCCGGCCAGGCCCAAGGCTGGCAAAATATGTTGCGATCCGCCGGCCAGCAGCGGCAGCAAGGTCAGCAGCGGCACCACCGCCAGATCCTGAAAGATCAGCACGGCGACGGTGGCGCGGCCGTGGTGACTGACGGCCTCGTTGCGTTCCACCAGCAAGGCCAGCACGGTGGCGGTAGACGACAAAGCCAAGGTGCCGCCGATGATCACCGCCGAATGGGCGGAACGCCCTAACCCGAGAGCGGCCGCCAGGAAAAGGGCGCCGGTGAATCCCATCTGCGCCAGACCCAAGCCGAAGATGTGGCGGCGCATGGCCTTCAGGCGGTTGAAGGATAATTCCAGTCCGATGGCGAACAGCAGGAAGACGACGCCGAATTCGGCCAGGGGCCGGGTCGTTTCGGCATCCACCACGGGGCCGGGCGTATAGGGGCCAAGCGCCACGCCGGCGATCAGGTAGCTGAGAACCGAGGGAATGCCGAGCTTTTGCCCCAGCGGCACCAGCACGACGGCGGCCAGCAGCAGTTTTAAAACATCGATCAGGAACAGGAATTCATGCATCAGAAGGTCCGGGTCGCTTCCGGCGAAGCGGAAAGGCCAGCCGGTTCAGCATGATAGCATCCCAAGCCGCCCGCATCCATGAGGCATGGATGAATAAAAAAAGCTCCCGAACAAATGTTCGGGAGCTGGAGAGGGTATGTGCTGAGGTTTGGAAAAAATCAGGCGCTGGCGGCAATCAGCCGGGTCGAGGCCATCGGGAGTTCGGCGGTCCGATGAGCGTCGTGGGCGCTGACGGTGGTGAGGGTCCAGGCGCTGTCATCGGCGAACAGGGCGCGCAGCAGCATGTTGTTCAGGGCATGGCCGGTGCGCACGCCATGGAAGGCGCCCAGGATATGCCCGCCGGCCAGATACAGGTCGCCGACGGCGTCCAGGGCTTTGTGGCGGACGAATTCGTCGTCGTAACGCAGACCTTCCTCGTTCAACACGCCCTGGCCGTCGCTGGCGATGACCACGGCGTTGTCCAGCGAACCGCCGCGGCCCAGGCCGGCGGCGCGCATGGCGGCCACTTCCTGCTCGAAGCCGAAGGTGCGGGCGCGGCTGACTTCCGACTTGAAGGCGCCGGGATGCACGGACAGCAGGCATTCCTGGCGGCCGATGGTCGGCACGGGGAAGTCGATTTCCATATGGACCGAGAAGGAGTGGGCCGGGGTCAGCATGGCGACCTTGTCGCCGTCGCGGACCACAACCGGCTTCAGCACCTTGACGACGCGGCGGGGAGCGGCCTGCTCGACCACGCCGGCGCATTCGATCAGGAACAGGAACGGAGCGGCGGAACCGTCCATCACCGGCACTTCCGGGCCGCTGATGTCGATCAGCACGTTGTCGATGCCCATGCCGCACAGGGCGGACATCAGATGTTCGATGGTGCGCACGCCGATGCCGCCGGCGTCGGCGACGCAGGTGTTCAGGCGGGTGTCGCTGACGCTGTCCCAGCGGGCCGGGATCACGGCGCCGGCACCGGCGATGTCGGTACGGCGGAAGCGGATGCCGCTGTTGGCTTCGGCGGGGTGCAGGATCATGGTGACCTTGCTGCCCGAATGCAGGCCGACGCCGGTGCAGCCGATCGAAGTCTTCAGGGTTCGCTGCTTGACGGCGCCGAAGGACGGACGGACGGCGGAGGCCATCTTCTGCGCTTCGGGGAGGACGTCGAGATCGAGCATTTTATCAAGCCTTTGCGGTGAACCCGTTTTTGACGCTGCTAGATGTAGCAGCGGCGAGTCGAGATCACAAATCAATCAATATTACGAATTGTTACGCTTGGGCTGGAGCGAATTTGTGTGAAAATTCAGGGAGTTATGAGGCGCGCGGACAAGGCGAAAAAAAGCGGCGGATGACAGAGCCATCCGCCGCTTCGAGCGCGTGTGTGTATGTTTTATTCCGACGGCGTCAGTTGGCCTGACGACGCAGGAAGGCCGGAATGTCCAGCAGGTCCTCGTCCGACGAGCGGGAGGTCTGCAGGCGGTCGTTCGGGCTGATGCGGGTCGAGGCCGTCGGCTGGGCGGCGCTCACCGGAGTTTCCGCCTGGGGGGCGGGGCGGTGGGCGGCAGCCGGTTGGGCGGCATGACCCTGGGCCAAAGCCTGGCTGTGGGCATGGCCGGGGTGGCCGTGGGTGGCCGACGACGGCTTGATGTGACCGGCCAGACGGTTGAACAGGCCGGCGGGACGGCGCGCTTCCTGGATCGGTTCGGGGGCCTGGCGGGCGTCGGCTTGCAATTCGGCCCGCAGGTCGGCACGGGGAGCGGGCTGTTCCATGCGGAGCGAACCCTGGGCCGGCTCGCGCAGGCTCATGGTCGGTTCGGCGCGCATGGCCGGAGCGGGCTCGGGACGGCTGAAGCTGTCGCGGGCGGCCGGAGCGGGCTCGCGCACCTGCAGGACGGGTTCGGCCTGGGCCAGTTCCTGTTCCTGTTCGTCTTCCAGAATGGCGGCCTGGGCCACCACCGGCTCTTCGCTTTCTACGGCGGGCTGGGCCGTCGGCTGGGCGACGGCGGCGGAACCGTTGAAGAAGCTGGGGGTGCCGGCGACGCGCTCGGCCAGGGTCGGAGCCTTCGGCTGGAAGCTCTGCACGTTGGCGGCGGGAGCGGCCGGACGGGCGGACGGCTTCTGATCGACCAGATTGATCAGAGTCGGCTTCGGCATGGTCTGGGCGGCGGCGTCTATCCCGGTGGCGACCACCGAAACGCGGATGCGGCCGCTCATGTTCTCGTCGAAGGTCGAGCCGAAGATGATGTTGGCGTCGGGGTCGACTTCGTCGCGAATGCGGTTGGCGGCTTCGTCGGCCTCGAACAGGGTCATGTCCAGACCGCCGGTGATGTTGATGAGCACGCCGCGGGCGCCCTTCATCGACAGGTCTTCCAGCAGCGGATTGTTGATGGCGGCCTCGGCGGCGTCCAGGGCGCGCTTGTCGCCCTCGGCTTCGCCGGTGCCCATCACGGCTTTGCCCATCTCGCCCATGACGGTGCGGATGTCGGCGAAGTCCAGGTTGATCAGGCCGGGCTTGATCATCAGGTCGGTGACGCCGCGCACGCCGGCATACAGCACGTCGTCGGCCATCTTGAAGGCGTCGGCGAAGGTGGTGCGCTCGGAGGCGACGCGGAACAGGTTCTGATTGGGGATGATGATCAGGGTGTCGACATACTGCGACAACTCGTCGATGCCCTGCTCGGCCAGACGCAGACGGTGCTGGCCTTCGAAGCTGAAGGGCTTGGTCACCACGCCGACGGTCAGAATGCCGTGTTCGCGGGCGGCGCGGGCGATGACGGGAGCGGCGCCGGTGCCGGTGCCGCCGCCCATGCCGGCGGTGATGAAGACCATGTTCGAGCCGGTCAGTTCGGCCATCAGTTCATCAAGGCTTTCCTCGGCGGCGGCGCGGCCGATGTCGGGACGGGCGCCGGCGCCCAGGCCTTGGGTCGTGGTCAGGCCCAACTGGATGCGGCGGTCGGTGCGCGACTGCGCCATCGCCTGGGCGTCCGTGTTGGCGACAATGAATTCGACGCCTTCCAGATGAGACTGGATCATGTTGTTGACGGCGTTGCCGCCGGCTCCGCCAACACCGATGACGGAGATTCGAGGCTTTAACTCGTCGTTGGAACCGGGATGGAAGTTAATCATCGTACACACCCTCCGCGCTCAATTTGAATCTTTGAATCACAAACCGAGTCTAGACACTAGAAGTTTTTTCTTAACCACGAGCCTAATCGTCCGATTGGCCCGTTCCCGGCAGATTCTGTTGTTTTGGCGGTCTTTGCCGGTGACTCCGCCTGGTTGAGAACCGCATAGCGCAGCAGGCCCGCGCATGTGGAGAAAGCGGGACCCGCCGTGGCTTCGGGAAGTCCTTGAATTCCCACGGGGCGTCCGATGCGAACCTGCTTGTCCAGCACCATTCCGGCGAGGTCGCGCACACCCTGCATGGTTGCAGCGCCGCCGGTCAGCACCACGCGCCGCCCGGCCAGCTTGTCGAAACCGCCGGCTTCCAGGTGGCTGCGCACCAATTCGAAGGTTTCCTCAAGGCGGGGCTGAATGATCTGCACCAGCATCGAGCGGGGAACCTGATTGGTGGCGCCGTCCTCGTCCTCGCCCACCAGCGGAACCTTCAGAATCTCGCGGTCGTCGGACGGAGAGGGCAGGGCGCTGCCGTACAGGGTCTTCATGCGCTCGGCATGGACCAAGGGGGTGGACAGACCGCGGGCAATGTCGTTGGTGACATGCATGCCGCCCACGGGAATGGTATCGGTGTGGATCAGATGGCCGCCCTGGAACACGGCGATATTGGTGGTGCCGCCGCCCATGTCGATGCAAGTGACGCCCAGTTCCTTCTCGTCCTCGACCAGACAGGCCAGGCCCGAGGCGTAGGCCGAGACGACGCGGCTTTCGATGTCCAGATGGCAGCGATGGACCACGGTGGAAAGATTGCGCACCGGTCCCTGGGTGGCGCTGACTAGGTGAATGGTTACGGCCAGACGGTCGCCGAACATGCCGCGCGGGTCGCGGATGCCTTCGTTGCCGTCCACGGTGAAGCCGATGGGAATGGAATGGATCAGATCGCGGTCACCCTGCTGGGCATGGTGACGGGCATGCTCCAGCATGCGGCGAATGTCCATTTCGCCGATTTCGTGGCCGTTGACCGAAACCTCGACGGTGACGTTTGACGACACCGGCATTCCGCCCGAGACGTTGACCACCACCTCGCGGATGCGGTCTTCCGCCATTTGCTCGGCGGCGTCGACGGCGGCGCGGATCGATGTCTCGGCGGCCTCCATGTCCACCACCGCGCCGTTGCGCATGCCAAGCGACACCTGATGGCCGATGCCAAGCACGCGCAAGCCGTCGTCGGTGGCCTTGGCGATGAAGCAGCACACTTTGGTGGTGCCGACGTCGAGGGCGGCGATCAGTCCGTGGCGGGGCTTGGTCTTCGACATAAGCTCTCCTTAAGCGTCCTTGCCGGGTTGGGCCTTGCGCTGGGCCTTGGCGGCGGCGGGCGAATTCTCCTCGGCATGGCCGGTCGAGCGCAGCACCAGACGGTCGGGCAGGCGCATGTCGATCAGGGCGATCTTGCGCTCCAGCACCTGCTGGTCGCGCTCGATCTGGGCCAGTTCATGCCAGGAATCGGTCGGGTTGTCCTCGGGCAGACGGACGTCGATGCCGTCCTGGGTGCGGTCGAAGGTCAGGTTCCAGCGGCGGCCCGACACCCATTGGGCGGCCTTGACGCGCTTTTGCAGGTCGGGCTCGGACGCCAGCATGGCCAACAGGGCCGAGGCATGGTCCGGCGCGCCTTCGCCGACGATCAGCGGCAGGTCGGGGAAATCCTGGACCTGATCGCCCACCACCAGGCCTTCCTTGTCCACAAGGTAGTAGTGGCCCTGGTTCTGCCAGATGGCGATGGGGTCGCGTTCGGTCAGCAGAATGTGAATCTCGCCGGGCAGACGGCGCTCCAGGGTCGCCGATTTGACCCACGAGATTTCCTCCAGCCGCTGGCGGGTGGTCGACAGGTCGATGCCGAAGATGGGATCGCCGCGCTGGACGTTGAGGGCTGCCACCAGATCCTCGCGCGGGGTGCGGCGCCGGCCCTCCACATAGATGTCTTCGACCTTGAAGCCGGCGCGGGACGACAGTTCGACCATCTGTGCGCGTCCGGCCTCGGCCAGTTCGACGCCCTTGCCGCTCATCACCAGCCAGCCGGGCACGCCGGCCATCAAGGCCAGCAGGCTGACCCCGGCGGCGAAGCGGCGGGCGCGCTTCAGGGCGAAGGGCGAAATGCCCCGGCGGCGCAGGCGCTGGGGCTGCGGACGGGGAACGGCGCGCGACGGGGCGCGTGGCGGCACCGGCTGAGCATGGCCCGGCTGGACGCTGCCGAAGCGGTCGTCGACTTGTATGGTGATGTCGTTCAGGCGTCGCATGTGGCGTTCTCCACCATCCAGGTCACCAGATCCTTGAAGGAAATGCCCGCCGCCTCGGCCTGTTCTGGCACCAGAGAGGTGCCGGTCATGCCGGGCTGGGTGTTGACTTCAAGCACGTAGAGTTTGCCCTCGCCGTTGGTGTCGTCGTAGCGCAGGTCGGCGCGCGAGACGCCGCGGCAACCCAGGGCCTTGTGGGCTTCGACGGCCAGACGCTGGGCCTCGGCGAAGATTTCCGGCGGCAGCGGGGCGGGAACGATGTGGCGCGAACCGCCGGGAGCGTACTTGGCGGTGTAATCGTAGAAACCCCGGTCCGAAGTGATCTCGGTGACGCCGAGCGCCTTGTCGCCCATCACCGCCACGGTGATTTCGCGGCCGGGAATGAACGTTTCGGCCAGCACCCATTCGCCATAGGGCCAGTCGGCGTCGCAGGACGGACGCTCGGCGTTGCCCTGAATGATGTGGACACCGACGCTCGATCCCTCATTCAGGGGCTTCAGCACATAGGGACGGGGCAGCACGTCGCCGGCGAAAACGTCGGCCTTGTGGACCACGCGGCCTTCGGCCACGGGAATGCCGGCGGCAGTGAACACCTTGCGGGCGGTCGGCTTGTCCATGGCCATGGCCGACGCGAGAACGCCGGAATGGGTATAGGGAATTTTCATGATGTCGAGGATGCCCTGAACCGAGCCGTCCTCGCCGAAGCGGCCGTGCAGGGCGTTGAATACCGCCCAGGGCTGGGCGGCGATCAGCCCGCCCACCAAAGTCCGCAGGTCTCGGCGCACGTCGATGGTGGCGACGGCGTATCCGGCCTGCTCCAAGGCTCCGGCGACGGCAGCGCCGCTGTTCAGCGACACGTCACGCTCGGCCGAGAACCCACCCATCAGAACGACGACACGCTTGCTCATGGCTTAATTCCTGTGACACCCGCCGCGTTGGCGGCATTGTTGCGAACGCCGATACGGCGGATTTCCCAATGAAGCTCGATCCCCGACGAAGCCAGTACGCGGCGGCGCACCTCTTCGCCCAGGTCTTCCACATCGGCGGCGGTGGCGTTGCCGGTGTTGATGAGGAAGTTGCAATGCTTTTCCGACACCTGGGCGCCGCCCAGCTTGAGGCCGCGGCAACCGGCCTTGTCGATCAGCTCCCAGGCCTTGTGTCCGGGCGGATTGGCGAAGGTGGAGCCGCCGGTGCGAGTGCGCAAAGGCTGGCTTTCCTCGCGCTTGGCCTTGATCTCGGCCATGCGTTCACCCACCGTCTGGGGGCTTTCGGCGCGGCCCTGCAGCAGGGCGTCGAGAAAGATCCAGCCGTCGGGCAGTCCGCAATGGCGGTAGGAAAAGCCGTAATCGGCCGGCTTCAATTGGTGGATCTTGCCGTCCGGCGACAGGGCGCGGCCTTCGATCAGGACATCCTTGATCTCGCCGCCATAAGCGCCGGCGTTCATGCGCACGGCGCCGCCGATGGTGCCCGGCACGCCGGACAGGAATTCCAAGCCGCCGATGCCATGTTCGCAGGCGGTGGCGGCCACGGTCAGGTCCAAGGCGCCGCCGCCGACACGCAGACGGGCGCCGTCCTGCACTTCGATGTTGGCGAAATCGCCGCCCAGCTTGACGACCACGCCGGGCACGCCGCCGTCGCGCACCAGCAGATTGGAGCCGACGCCGATCACCGTCACCGGCACGTCCTCGGGCTTGGCCGACAGAAAGACGGCCAGATCGTCGATGTCGGCGGGGCGGAACAGAACCTCGGCCGGGCCGCCGACGCGGAACCAGGTGATGCCCGCCAAAGACGCCTCGGCCGTCAGCCGCCCGCGCACGGCGGGCATCTTGTCGATCAGACGAGGCGGGAAGATGGCGGTCCGGCTCATCAGGCGGCGCCTTCCAGCTGGCCGGGCAGGGCATGGGCCCAGGCGGTGATATTGCCGGCGCCCAGGCAGACCACCAGATCGCCGGACTTGGCTACTTCGGCGACCAGCTTGGGCAGGGCTTCGGGCGACGGCAGGGCCAGCACCTTGCGGTGGCCGCGCTCCTGCAGGCCGGTGACCAGGGCGTCGCGGTTGACGCCTTCGATGGGCTGCTCGCCGGCGGCATAGACGTCGGCGACGATCACCGTGTCGGCGTCGTTGAAGCACGAGCAAAAGTCTTCGAACAGGCTTTGCAGGCGCGAATAGCGGTGTGGCTGGACCACGGCGATGACGCTGCCGTGGGTGGCCGTGCGAGCGGCGCGCAGCACAGCGCTGATTTCCACCGGATGATGGCCGTAATCGTCGATGACGGTGATGCCGTTGGCCTCGCCGGTCTTGGTGAAGCGGCGCTTGACGCCCGAGAAGGTGCTCAGGGCAGTGCGGATGACATCGTCCGAGAAGCCCAACTGGGTGGCGACCACCACGGCGGCCAGCGAGTTCTGCACATTGTGCTGGCCGTACATCGGCAACTTGATGCCTTCGATGGTGCGGCTGTCGCCGCTGGCGCGGTCGGTGATGACGATGTCGAAGGTGGCGCCGCCGGGGGCGATGCTCAGGTTGACGGCGCGCACGTCGGCCTGCGGATTCAGGCCGTAGGTGACGATCTTGCGGTCGGGCACGCGGGGAATCAGGGCCTGTACTTCCGGGTGATCCAGGCACAGGGCGGCGAAGCCGTAGAACGGAATGTTCTCGACGAACACGCGGAAGGCGTCGCGCACTTTGTCGAAGGTGCCATAGAAATCCAGATGCTCGGGGTCGATGTTGGTAACCACGGCGATGGTCGAGGGCAGCTTCATGAAGGTGCCGTCGGATTCGTCGGCCTCGACCACCGCCCATTCGCCGGTTCCCAAGCGGGCATTGGTGCCATAGGCGTTGATGATGCCGCCGTTGATGACGGTGGGATCGTAGCCGGCGGCGTCCAGCATGGCGGCGATCATCGAGGTGGTGGTGGTCTTGCCGTGGGTGCCGCCGATGGAGATGGCGTATTTCAGGCGCATCAGCTCGGCCAGCATCTCGGCGCGCCGGACCACCGGGATCAGGCGGGCGCGGGCGGCCACCACTTCCGGATTGTCGGCCTTGACCGCCGAGCTGATGACCACGGCGCGGGATTCGCCCAGGTTCTCGGCGGCGTGGCCGACATGGATGGTCAGACCCAGTTCGCGCAGACGCTTGACGTTGGCGTTCTCGGCGATGTCGGAGCCCTGCACCTTGTAGCCAAGATTGTGCATGACCTCGGCGATGCCGCTCATGCCGATGCCGCCGATGCCGACGAAATGAATGGTGCCGATGGACAGCGGCAGGGATCTCATGGCGTAACCTCGCACTTGGGAACCAGCGACGTGACCAGATCGGCCAGACGCGCGGCGGCATCGGGAACTCCGGTGGCGCGGGCGCAGGCGGCGGCCCTGGTCAGGCTGCCGGGAAGGGAAAACAGGGACTCCAGACGCCCGGCCAGACTTTCCGGCGTGAAGGCGGGCTGAGGGATCAGCCAGCCGCCGCCGGCTTCGTCCACGGCGTGGGCGTTGGCGGTCTGGTGATCGTCGATGGCATGGGGGTACGGCACTAATATGGCCGGACGGCCCATGACGGTCAGTTCGCCGACGGTGGAGGCGCCGGACCGGGCGATCACCAGATGGGCGGCGACCATGCGTTCCGGCACGTCGGTGAAAAAACTTTGCAGATCGGCCTTGATGCCGGTGCCCTCATAGGCGGCGCGGACCTCGTCCAGGTCTTCCGGACGGCATTGCTGGCTGATCTCGATGCGCAGGCGCAGTTTTTCGGGCAGGGCGGCCAAGGCGGCGGGCACCACTTCCGACAGGACGCGCGCCCCTTGCGAGCCGCCCAGCACCAGCAGGCGCAGCGGGCCGGTTTCGGTCAAGGCCGGATAGTCGAGGCCGCGCTGGGCGACGATCTGCGGGCGCACCGGCATGCCGGTCTGCACCACCTTCTTCTGCAAGGCCGGGGACAAGTTCTTGATTTCGCCATAGCAGGTGGCGATGCGGCTGGTGCGTCCGGCCAACAGCCGGTTGGCGCGGCCCAGCACGGCGTTCTGTTCATGCAGGGCGCTGGGAACGCCCAGAACCGAAGCCGCCATCATGGCGGGCACCGAGGCATAGCCGCCGAAGCCGACGATGGCGGCGGGGCGTAGGCGCGACAGCAAGGTGCGGGCCTGAAGGAAGCCGGTGCCCAGTTCCAGAACCGAGCGGATACGGGCGCCGACGCCGCGCCCGGCGATGCTGCCGGCGCAAATGCGGTGCGTGGCGAGCTGGCCCAGGGTGCCGCCATAGGCCTGGCCCCGGCTGTCGGTGATCAGGGACAGCTCGAAGCCGCGGGACAGCAGTTCCACCGCCAGGGCTTCGGCCGGGAAGACATGGCCGCCGGTGCCGCCGGCGGTGAGAACGATCAGATCATGGCTCATTGCCAACCCTCCGCGCCGTAGCGTTTGCGGGTCAGAGCCAGCACCATGCCCATGCCCAGCGCTAGGGCCAGCATGGAGGAGCCGCCGTAGGAGATGAACGGCAGGGTCATGCCCTTGGTAGGCATCAGGTGCAGGGTGGACGCCATGTTGATGATGGCCTGAAGGCCGAACTGGACCAACAGGCCCGAGGTCGCCAGCAGGACGAACAGATTTTCTTCCGACATCATGCGCATGAAGCCGCGCAGCACGACGAAGGCGAATAGACCCACCACCAGCAGGCAGAGGATCAAGCCGAATTCTTCGCCGGCCACGGCCATGATGAAGTCGGTGTGGGCATCGGGCAGCACTTCCTTGACGCGGCCTTCGCCGGGACCGCGTCCGAACAGGCCGCCGTAATGGAAGGCCTGAAGCGCGGTGGTGACCTGATAGCCGTCGCCGCCCGAAGGGTCGAGGAAGCGGTCGACGCGGGCCTGAACGTGGCTGAAAGTGAAATAGGCGCCGACCAGACCGCTCAGACCGGCCATGGCGAACACCACGACCCACATGATGGGCAGGCCGGCCAGGAAGAATTCCACGAACCAGACCGACGAAACGACGATGGTCATGCCGACGTCGGGTTGTAGCAGCAACAGGGCGGCGGTCAGCAGATAGACGCCCAGCGAGATCATGTTGCCGGGGAAGTTTTCCTGAACCCGCTGTTCCGAAAACATCCAGGCGGCGACCACGGCGAAGGTCGGCTTGGCGAACTCCGAGGGCTGGATGGTGATGCCGGCGATGGTGATCCAGCGGGTCGCGCCCTTGATCTCTTGACCGGCGACCAGCACGATGGCCATCAGCAGGACGGCACCGAGAAAGCCCAGACAGGCGAAGCGGCGCACCCACAGGGGCGGCATCAGCGACACGCCGAACATCACCAGCACGGCGGGCGGCAGGAAGATGAACTGGCGGCGGATGAAGTGGAAATGCTCGGCGCCGATGCGTTCGGCCACCGAAGGACTGGCGGCCATGATCAGCAGGATGCCGACGGCGATGATCAGGCCGATGGCGGCCATGGTCCAGCGGTCCACGGTCCACCACCAGCGGCCGATCACGGAGGTGTCGGTACGGCCCAGCGAAATCATGGCGCGGCCCCCCTTTTGCCTGGAAGCCGCGCGACGAGATCGCGGAAAGCCTCGCCCCGATGTTCGAAGCTTTTGAATTGATCCCACGAGGCGCAGGCCGGAGACAGCAGCACCACGGCGTCCTTGTGGCCGTCGGCCAGGGCGGCCTCGCGGGCTTTGGCGACGGCGACGTCCAAGGTGCCGCACCGATCGAATGCCGCCTTGCCTTCAAGGGCGGCGGCGAAGGCGTCGGAGGCTTCGCCGATCAGGAAGGCCTTGACCACCCGGCTGAACAGCGGTTCCAGGCTGCCGATGCCGCCTTCCTTGGCCTGTCCGCCGATGATCCAATAGATGTGGCGATAGCACAGCATGGCCTTTTCCGCCGCGTCGGCGTTGGTGGCCTTGCTGTCGTTGACGTAACGCACGCCGTCGACGGTACCGACCCATTCCTGACGATGGGCCAGACCGGGATAGCTTTTCAGCCCGGCCACGATCTCGTCGAGCGGCAGTCCAAGGGCGCGGGCGGCGGCATAGGCGCAGCAGGCGTTCTGCCAGTTGTGGCGGCCAGGCAGGATCGACAGTCCGCTGAGATCGAAAAGGCGCGCCCCCTGGTCGATCAGCATACCGTTTTCGGCGTGAACACCCTGGATCGGTTCTCGGACCGAAACCGTGACGGCATGCGGCAGGGAGGCGGCCAGACGCTGACCGTAGGTGTCGTCGACGCCGACCACGGCGGCGCCGTTGGCGCGCAGGCGCTGGAACAGGCTGGCTTTGGCGGCGAAATAACCTTCCATGCCGCCGTGGCGCGACAAGTGGTCGGGGGTCAGGTTCAGCATCACGGCGACGTCGAAGGCGGCCGTGTCCAATAGTTCCAACTGATAGGACGACAGCTCCAGCACATAGATGCCTTGGTCGCTCAACAGCGGCAGATCCAAAGCCGGAGTGCCGAGGTTGCCGCCCACCGCGATCTCGTATCCGGCGCTCTTTAGAATATGGGCGATCAGGGTGGTGGTGGTGGATTTGCCGTTGGTGCCGGTGATGCCGACGAAGCGGGCGTTCGGGCAGGCGATGGCCAGCAGCTCCACGTCGCAGACCACCGGAACCCCGGCGGCGCGGGCGCGCTCGGCCACCGGATGAGGCTTGGGATGGATGTGGGGAATGCCGGGACTCCACAGCACTAGATCGACGGTGGCGAAATCCTCGGCCAGCAGATCGCGGATGGTCACGCCTTCGGCGGTCGCCGCCGTGCGGGCGCTTTCGTTGTCGTCCCAGGCGATGACCGAAGCTCCGCTGACGGCCAAGGCGCGCGCGGCCGACGTCCCGGACTTGCCGAGACCCATCACCGCCACCTTTTTGCCGTTCAACTGGGGAACCGCGGGCATCGTTCCTTACTCCTTCAGCGCAGCTTCAGGGTGGACAGGCCGGCCAGGGCCAGGATGCCGGCGATGATCCAGAAGCGGATCACCACGGTCGGCTCGGCCCATCCCTTCTTTTCGAAGTGATGGTGCAAAGGGGCCATGCGGAACACCCGCTTGCCGGTCAGCTTGTAGCTGGCGACCTGGACGATCACCGACACTGTTTCCAGCACGAACAGGCCGCCGACGATGGCCAGCACGATTTCGTGCTTGGTCACCACGCTCATGGCGCCCAGGGCGCCGCCCAGGGCCAGAGAGCCGGTGTCGCCCATGAAGACCATGGCGGGCGGAGCGTTGAACCACAGAAAACCCAGGCCGGCGCCGACCAGGGCGCCGCAGAACACCGCCAGTTCGCCGGCGCCGGGAACGTGATGGATCTGCAGATAATTGGCGAACACGGCATGGCCGACCAGATAGCTGATCAAGGCGAACACGCCGGCGGCGATCATCACCGGCACGGTGGCCAGACCGTCCAGGCCGTCGGTCAGGTTGACGGCGTTGGAGGCGCCGACCATGACGAAGCAGGCCATGGCGATATAGCCCCAGCCCAGTTGCAGCAGCATCGTCTTGAAGAAGGGAACGGCCAGGGCCTGCGACAGGTTGTCGGGCTCCAGGCTCATGATGCTGACGGCGGCGGCGCCGGCCACCAGCACCTGGCCCAGCAGCTTCAGCTTGCCGGGCAGCCCCTTGGTGTTGCGCTTGCTGACCTTCAGATAGTCGTCGGCGAAACCGATCAGTCCGTACATCAGGGTGACCAGCAGGACGATCCACATATAGGCGTTGGACAGGTCCGCCCACAAAAGGGTCGATAGCGACAGGGCCAGCAGAATCAGGAAGCCGCCCATGGTGGGCGTGCCTTTTTTTGTCAGCAGATGGCTTTCCGGGCCGTCTGTGCGGATCGGCTGGCCGCGCCCCTGGCGCTTGCGCAGCCAGCGGATCACCGCCGGTCCGGCCAGGAAGGAAATCAGCAGAGAGGTCAGTACCGCCCCGCCCGTGCGGAAGGTCAGGTACTTGAACAGATTGAACACGCCAACCTGATCGGCCAGTGGGAAGAGCAGATTATAGAGCATGGGACTCCGTGACCTCCTGTCAGCTCTGGGCCGGTTGGCCGAACGCCGCCGAAGCGTCGTTCAATGCCTGAACCACCCGGCCCATGCGGCTGCCCGCAGAGCCCTTGACCATTACGATATCGCCGCCTTTCAACGCGCCCTTCAGCAGTGAAGCCAGCGAATCGGCGTCGGCGGCGTGTTCGCCGCGCAAAGCCGAGGGCAGAGCGTCGTGGAGGGACCGCATGAGCGGGCCGGCAGTAAAGACGATGTCGATTCGCCGTTCCACCACTGCTTCGGCAAGGCCGGCATGCAATTGCGCGGAGGCGTCGCCCAGTTCCAGCATGTCGCCCAGAACGGCGATGCGGCGGCCGGCCTTGCCGGGCTTGGCGGCGGCCAGGGTGGCGATGGCGGCCCGCATGGAAACCGGGCTGGCGTTGTAGCTTTCGTCGATTAGCTCGATGGCGCCCTGATCCCAATTCAGGCGGCGGCGCTGGCCCCGGCCCTTGGGTGCCTGCATTCCGGACAGGGCGCGGGCGGCGTCGGCCAGCGGCACGCCGCAGGCGGCGGCGGCTTGCAGCACGGCCAGACTGTTGACGGCCCACTGACGGCCGGGAACGCCGACGCGATAGAACAGGGGCTGATCGCCGAACAGGGCGAAGACCACGGTTTCCGTCGGATCGACGGCGCAGTCCAACAGTCGGGCGGTGGCGTCGATATGGCTGCCGAAACTTTCGACGCGGCGGATGCCCTTGGCTTCGGCGGCGCGGCGCAGATAGGCGTAATGACGGTTGTCGCGGGGCAGGATGGCGATGCCGCCGTCGGTCACGCCTTCGAAGATTTCCGCCTTGGCCTCGGCGATTTCGGCCGTCGAGGCAAAGAATTCCATATGCACCGCCTCGACGGTGGTGATGACCGCCACATGGGGGCGCACCAGCGTGGTCAGCGGAACGATCTCGCCGGGATGGTTCGTGCCCAGTTCGAACACGGCGTATTGCGCGTCTTTGGGCAGACGGGCCAGCGACAGGGGTACCCCCCAATGATTGTTAAAGCTGCCGACGCTGGCATGGGTGGGGCCGGCGGCTTCCAGGGCCAGCTTCAGCATTTCCTTGCTGCTGGTCTTGCCGACGCTGCCGGTCACGCCGACGATCTTGGCGATCGAGCGGGCGCGGGCGGCGGCGGCCAAGGCGCGCAAGCCCTCCAGAGTGTCGTTCACAAGGATCAGGGGAGCGTCGTCGGACAAGTTGTCCGGGCGCTTGTGTACCAGGGCCGCCGTCGCTCCGTCGGCAAGCGCCTTGGCGACGTAATCGTGGCCGTCGTGATTGGGGCCGGTCAAGGCGACGAACAGATCGCCCCTACCGACGCTGCGACTGTCGATGGAAACGCCGAAGGCTTCCCAAGCCGGGCCGAAAGCCTTGCCGCTGGTGGCCGCCAAGGCCTCGCTCTGGGTCCAAAGCGGGATCATAGGGTTTGCTCCACGGCGGCACGGGCTTCGACGGCGTCGTCGAACGGGAAAACCTGCCCCTTGATGATCTGGCCGCTTTCGTGGCCCTTTCCGGCCAGAACCAGCACGTCTCCGGAGTCCAATTCCAGCACCGCCTGCAAGATCGCCTGACGGCGGTCGCCGATCTCGACGGCGCTGGGGCAGGCGGGCATGATCTGTGCGCGGATGGCGGCGGGCTCCTCCGAACGGGGGTTGTCGTCGGTGACGTAGACCTTGTCGGCCAGCTTGGCGGCGATGGCGCCCATCTGCGGGCGTTTGCCGGGGTCGCGGTCACCGCCGCAGCCGAACAGCGCCACCAGCTTGCCGCCCACATGCGGGCGCAGGGCGTTCAATGCAGTTTCCAAGGCGTCGGGGGTGTGGGCGTAGTCCACATAGACGGCGGCGCCGTTGGCCTTCACGGCGACCTTCTGCAAACGGCCAGGCACGCCTTCCAAACGGGACAGGGCGGCGACGGCGGCGGCCGCGTCGGCGCCGGTAGCCAAGGCCAAGCCGAGGGCGCAGGTGGCGTTGGAGGCCTGGAAAGCGCCGGCCAGCGGCAGATACAGCTTGTAGTCATGGCCCTGGACCGACAGCTCCAAGGTCTGGCCTTGGGCGGCGGGAACCGCCGAGACGATGCGGATGTCGTCGCCCCGGAAACCGAAGCTCAGCACTTTCTGGCCGCGCAGGCGGCACAGGCTGGTCAGTTCCTCGGCCAGATCGGAATCGGCGTTGATGACGGCGGTGCGGCAGGGCGGCATCACTTCGGTGAACAACCGCTTTTTGGCGGCCCAATAGGCCAGCATGGTGCCGTGGGTGTCCAGATGGTCGCGGGTCAGATTGGTGAAGGCGGCGGCGCTGATGGAGACGCCCTCCAATCGGAATTGCGCCAGTCCGTCGCTGGAGGCCTCGATGGCCAGATGGTCGACGCCGGCGGCGGCCAATTCCGCCAGATCGCGGTGCAGGCTGACGGAATCGGGGGTGGTCAGAGAACCTTTCTCGGTCTTGTGGGGCGAGATCAGTCCCAGCGTGCCCAGGCTGGCCGCCGGGATGCCCAGATGCGACCAGATCTGGCGGGTGAAATTCACCACCGAGGTCTTGCCGTTGGTGCCGGTGACGGCGGCCACGATGGCGGGCTGGGCGCCGTAGAAGCGGGCGGCGATGTGGGCCAGACGGCGGCGAGGCTCGTCGTCGGTGATCAGGGCGATGTCGTCGCGGTCCAGCGTTGTGCCGGTAGGAGCCAGGATGGCCACGGCCCCTTTTTCGATGGCGGCGCCGATGAAGTCGCGGCCGTCCATCTTGCGGCCCGGCAAGGCGGCGAACAGGTCGCCCGGCCTGACGGCGCGGCTGTCCAGGGTGATGCCGGTGACGTCCGGATCGCTGGCCAACAGCGGGGCGAGGAGGCTACTCAACTTGGTCAAGGCTCTCCTCCTCTTTGCCTTCGGCCTTGGCGCGGGCCTTCAAGACCTTCAAGGATTCCATCGAGCCCTGGGGCTGGAGGCCCAGCATGGGGGCGATCTGGCTGACGACGCGGCCGACGCAGGGCGCGGCGGTCCAGCCGCCGGTGGCGAAGCCGTAGCTTTCTTTGTTGCCTTGAGGTTCGTCGACCATCACCAGCACGACATATTTCGGATCGCTCACCGGGAAGGTGGCGACAAAGGACGACAGCAGCGATTTGTGGCGATAACCGCCGACGCCGTTTTTTTCGGCGGTGCCGGTCTTGCCGCCCACCAGATAGCCGGGGACGTCGGCCATGCCGCCGGTGCCGTCTGTGACGACCATGCGCATCAGGGCGCGCATATCCTTGGACGTGGCCGGCTTGATCACCTGCTGACTGGGAATCGGCTGGGTGGAGTCGCGGCGCAGGATGGTCGGGGGATGATATTCGCCGCCGTTGACCAAAGCCGAAACACCGGTCACCACATGCAGGGGGGTGACCGCCATGCCGTGGCCGTAGGCGATGGTCATGGTGTTGATTTCGCGCCATTCTTTGGGATAGAGCGGGTTGCCCATTTCCGGCAGTTCGACCGAAGTGGTGCGCATCATGCCCATGCGGGCCAAAAAGGCCTTCTGATTCTCCGTGCCCAGATCCAAGGCCATGCGGGCCGAACCGATGTTGGACGAAACCTTGAGAATTTCCGCCACGTTGATGGGGTGTTTCTCGGGGTGATAGTCGTAAATCTCGAACTTGGCGACCTTGATCGGGTGGGTAACGTCATAGACGCTGTTCATGGTCGACGTGCCGTAGTCCAGCGCGGCGGCGGTGTTGAACAACTTGAAGGTCGAACCCATTTCGTACACGCCCAGGGTGGCGCGGTTGAACATGGCTTCGGGGGTCGCCGAAGCCAGATTGTTCGGGTTGAAGTCGGGGAGCGAAACCATCGACAGCAACTCGCCGGTCTTGACGTCCATGACCATGCCCATGCCGCCGATGGCGTGGAAATCGGCGACGGTCTTGGCCAGTTCGTTGCGCATGATGGTCTGGACGCGGATGTCCAGCGACAGTTGCAGCGGCTCGCGGCGGCCTTTCAGATCCTTTTCGAAAGTCTTCTCGATGCCGGCGATGCCCTTGTTGTCCAGGTCGGTCAGGCCGACGGCGTGGGCGGCCACCTCGCCTTGGGGATAGATGCGCTTCTCGCCCTTTTCGAAATACAGGCCGGGAATGCCCAGGGCGTTCAGATCGTATTCCTGGCGCGGGGTCAGGTTGCGGCGCAGATAGATGAAGCTGCGTTCGGATTGCAACTTTGCCTGAATCTCCGCCTGATTGGCGTCGGTCAGAATGGAAACGATGCGCCGGGCGGCATCGGCGGGATTCTGGATTTCCTTGGGGTGGGCGTAAAGCGACGACGTGGGAAGGCTGGTGGCCAGCAGGACGCCGTTGCGGTCGACCACATCGGCGCGCTCGACGGTCATTTCCGCCTGTTTCGGCGCATGGGCGCGCGGGGCCACCCGCTTGAACAACGAGACGTCGACCATGCGTCCGGCGATGACGCAGAACGCCAGCGTGAACATGACGCTGGTGATGATCAGGCGGGCACGGCCGATTTCCAGCGCGCGGTCGTGGGTTCCCTCAAGATGCACAAATCCCGGCTCCTGGGCGTCTTCGCCAGGATAGAAGGTGGGCTCCGTTTCCGCCCGCGCTCCCAGGAGCTTTCGAATCATCGCGCCCCCAACGCCGGCGAGGTGATGACCATGACGTTGCCGCCACCGCTGGCCGAAGCGGGTGTCGCCACCGGCGCCGACGCGGCCGGATAAGCGGCATAAGTCGGATAGATGGACGGATAGCTCGACTTGGCCGCCGCGGGCTTGGAAGTCGGAGCGGCGTTGCGGGCGACCTGGACCGGCTTGGCGACGGCTTTGGCGGCCACCTTGGTGTCGGTCTTGTTCCCGGCCTTCTTGACCGGGGCGGCCGCTGCGGTCTTCAGCACGGCTTTGGCGGCCGGCTTCGGAGCGGCCTTGGTGGCGGCGGGCTGAGCCTTGAGCACGGGGGCGACGACCGGCTTGGCGGGCACCACGGCCTTGACGTCGAAGCTGCGCACCGGAGCCTGCGGCATCACCGGCATGGGCGACGGCGCGGGACGGGCGACCTGCGGCGCTTGCGCCGGAGCGGCGGGCTTGGCGACGGGCGCGTCCGGGCTGGCCGAGACGGTGGCCGGAGCCGGCTGCTGCGACTGATCTTCGACGATCTGGTTGCTGGGGGCCTGGCTGAGTTCCTCAGGACGTTTTTCCGCCATGCCGAAGCTGTCGATGGACGACAGCTGGGTGGCCTTCAGGGGATGCATGCCAAGATTGCGCTCGGCCAGCTCGCGCAGGCGGGTCGGCTCGTTGAGATAGCTCCATTCCGCTTTGAGGACGTGAATCTCCTCCTGGGTCTGGACGATCTCCTTGCGCAGGTGACGCAGGCGCTGTTCCTCGCCCTGCACCTGATATTTCAGCATGAACAGGCCGGTGCCGGCGACCGTTGCCAGAACCGCCCAAAGAATGGTGGCGCCGTGCCTCATGCCCGGCCTCCTTCCGTCCAAGCCGGCGCGTCGGTGCGCTCGGCGATGCGCAGGCGGGCCGAACGGGCTCGCGGATTGGTGCGGCATTCCTCGTCGCCGGGCTGGATGGCCTTGCGGCTGAGGAGCCGGAAACTGGGGGGCCGGGCCGTCGCCACCATGGGCACATGACGGCTGGGCTGAGCGGCGGCGCCGCTACGGGTTTTCAGAAAGTCCTTCACGGCGCGGTCTTCCAGGGAATGGAACGACACCACGGCCAAACGTCCGCCCGGAGCCAGAAGCCGTTCGGCGGCGGCCAGCCCGCGCTCGACCTCGCCCATCTCGTCGTTGACGGCGATGCGCAACCCCTGAAAGGCGCGGGTCGCCGGGTCGATGCCGTCGTTGGAACGGGGCACAACGCGGCGGATCATTTCGGCCAGTTGCAGGGTGCTGGTAAAAGGAGTGTCCTTGCGGTCGGCGACGATGGCGCGGGCCAGCCGGCGGGAATGGCGTTCCTCGCCGTAGCGCCACAGAATGTCGGCGAGTTCCGCTTCGGACAGGCTGTTGACCAGATCGGCGGCGGAGGGGCCGGCCTTTTCCATGCGCATGTCCAGCGGCCCGTCCTTTTGGAACGAAAAACCGCGTTCGGCCTGGTCAAGCTGCATGGAGGACACGCCCAGATCCAGGGCAACGCCGTTCACCGAGGGAATTCCTTCGGCGGCCAGCAAATCCGCCATGTCGCCGAAGCGGCCTTCCAGCACTTTCAGCCGACCATCGTAGTTTGACGAAATTTCCGGGCCGCGGGCGACGGCGGTGGGGTCGCGGTCGATGCCGTAAACGCGGCAGGCGGCGGTGGAGAGGAACGCCGTGCTGTAGCCTCCGGCGCCGAAGGTGCCGTCGACGATGACGGCGCCGTCGTCGATGGCCAGGGCTTCGACCACTTCCTTCAGCAGGACCGAGATGTGCGGCTGGGTCGGGCTGCTCATGCCGGGGCTCCCGGCTTGCGCAGGGGCAGCTGCGGACGGTTGGCCAGGGCGCGGGCGCGGGCTTCGGCCTGATGGGCCTTCAAGGCTTCCGGTTCCCAAATCTGGAAGTTGCGGCCCTTGCCGACGAAAGCGGCCTGTTCGGTGATGTTGGCGTGGGCCAGAACCTCTTCGGGCAGCACGACGCGGCCTTCGGGATCCCAGGCCAGTTGATGCGAGGACGAGAAGATCAGGGTGTTGATGTCGTCCTGTTCGGTCGAGAACAGATCGAAGCTTTCCGACGCCGAAGCGGCCAGTTCTTCCATGAAATCCATGCCGGAACCTTCGACCGCGGCGGTGGTGAAGGACGGATAGATCACGATGCCCTGATAGGTCTGGGAAGACAAAGCGGCACGGAACGTCGCCGGAACGGAGACCCGTCCCTTGCGATCCACCTTATTGATGAAAGTGGAAACGAACAGCGCCATCGCTTGCTCGTCCTTTTCCCCCAGTTGCGCCGCCCCGCCCCGGCCCGCCGTCAAGACGGCATGGGGGTGCCGTCGATGGTGGGTGGTGGGTCATCATGGGATAACATGGGTTTTCATGGGCGTCAATGGAATCCGATAGTAAAACAATGGGCTAGAGCCCGGTTTTCCAATGTCTGTTGACCTGTGGATAAGATTTGGCGGCGAGATAAAAACGAGGAATCGCCGCAAGTTAATGGATAAAGCGAATTTTTCAGGTTTGGAATGTTCAATATTTGTTCCAAAACATGAACAAAAAGCCATGCGGGACGGCGGGGACGCGCCATGGGGTTTCATGGGAAGATGCCGGGAAAGCGGCAAGATGAAGGGATAATTTGCGTCAGATGGCCTGTAAGCCGGGTTCTGTCCACCGCCCGAAGGCGGCTGGATGGCCATTCATCTGGGACGCCGGTTACCCGACGCCTCGCGCGACCGACCCGGACAACAGCGCGGAAATGCGCCTGACCCATGGTTTCCCACGAATCTGCCGTCCCTACTTGGTCTTGCTCCCGGTGGGGTTTACCGTGCCGCCCCTGTTGCCAGGCGCGCGGTGCGCTCTTACCGCACCCTTTCACCCTTACCTGCTGGCGAGAGACTCGCGAACGGGCGGTTTGCTTTCTGTGGCACTTTCCCTAGGGTCGCCCCCGCCGGACGTTATCCGGCACCGTATTTCCGTGGAGCCCGGACTTTCCTCCCCCCGGTTGCCCGAAGAGCGGCCATCCGGCCATCTGACGCGGGCGGGACACTAGGGCTTTGTCGGTGAAAGCGCAAGCCTCGCGCGATGGACAATGTCGGCTCCAGTCGCGGAAAAAAGAATTACTTGAGGAAATGTCTGTGACGGTCGTCACATCTTTAAAAAGACCGTCGTTTATTCGATGGTCCGCAGAAGCGAGAGCAGCAACCGACGGCATTCGACGTCGAAAACTCCGTCGAGACTGGCCGGACGGAAGTGACGCTGAAAGGCGATGATCGTCGATTCCATGTCGGAAACGTCGTAGCCGTAATCGGCTAAACCGATGGCGGGGGATTCGTCCGTTCCGGCTTCCGGCCACAGGCCGATGCCTTCGGCGGCCAATTCCCTCCAGTCGAACAACTCGCCGGGATCGTCCTTGCGGGCCGGGGCGACGTCGGAATGGGCGACCACGTTGCGCGCCGGAATCGGATGCAGCGACAGGATATTGCGGGCCAGGGGGATCAGGGCGTCCATCTGCGCCTTGGGAAAAGGCCGATAGCCGAATTCGTGGCCGGGATTGACCAGTTCGATGCCGATAGAGCGCGAATTGACGTCGCTGAAGCCTCGCCAGGAGGATACTCCGGCATGCCAGGCGCGGCGTTCCTCGGGCACCAGGGAATAAGTCGTGCCATCCTCGTCGATCATGTAATGGGCGGAAACCTTGGCCTCGGGATCGCAAAGCCGTTCCAGCGCGGCTTGAGCCGAAGGCATGCCGGTGTAATGCAGCACCAGCATGTCGATGGGCGTGCCTTCGGGACGCGGCTCGTGGTTGGGCGACGGGCGGAAAATCATGTCGTGGCGGTTCCCTTGATTGAGGGGCGGAATTGTACCACGGCCACGCCGAGAATGGTCAGGGCTCCGCCCAGCAATTTCAGCCAATGCAAAGGTTCGCTCAGCAACAGGGCGCCACTGATCACGCCGATCACCGGCCCCAGCAGCGTAAAAGGCACCACCCGGTTCATGGGATTGCGGGCGATCAGGCGATACCACAAAGTATAGGCGATCAGCGACGAGGCGCCGGCGGTGAAGGCCAGGGCGCTCCAGCCGTGCCATCCGGCGGTGGCGACGGCTTCGACCTGTCCATGCTCGAAGGCCAACGACATGGCGGCCAGCGGCGGGATGGAGAACAGCGCGGTCCAGCCGTTCAGGGTCAGACTGTCGATGGGGCCGATGCGTTTGACCAGCACGTTGCTCCAGGCCCAGGCCATGGCGGCGGCGGCGACCAGCAGAAGATGGGGAGGCGACGGATGCGTGGGCTCGCCGGCCAGCAGCACCACGCCGGTCATGCCCAGGATCAGACCGATCCAGCCGGCGCGGCCCAGCCGTTCCCGATAGACCATGGCGCCGACCATGGCGGAAAAAGGCACGCAAAGCTGAATGCCGATGGCGGTGCTGGCGGCATCCAAGCCGCTGGCGGCGCAAAGCAGCAGACCGAAATGCCCGACTCCCAGCACCACAGCCAGGGCCAGCACCAGCGGCCAGCGACGGCGAGGCAGGGGGCGGAACGGCACGATCATGGCCGCCACCAGGCAAAAGCGCATAGTTGAAAGCAGAAATGGCGGAAGCTCGGTGGTGCCCAGCTTCATGAAGACGAAATTGACGCCCCAAATGGCCACGACGACGGTGGACAACAGGGTATCGAGCGGCGACATGCTATTTGCCGCCCGCCAGTTCTTCCCGTTTCATTTCCAGCTCGATCCAGCGTTCCTCGGCTCCGGCCAGGGCCAGTCGGGCGGTTTCCAGGTCTTCCGTGACCTTGGCGAACTTGGCGGGATTCTTCGCGTACAGTTCCGGGTCGGCCAGTTGGCCTTCCAGCTTCTCCACCTGGGCCTGGAGCTTTTCCATGGTCTTCGGCAGTTCGTCCAATTCCCGCTGATCCTTGTAGGACAGGCGCGACGCGGTTTTGGGCGGGGCGGCTTTGGCGACGGCGGGGGCCTTGGCGCTCTGGGTGCTCTCGACCTCGGGTGGACGCTGGCGCAGATAGTCGGAATAGCCGCCGACATATTCCTGAAGCTTGCCGTTGCCTTCGACGGCGATGACGCTGGTGACCAGACGGTCCAGGAAATCGCGGTCGTGGCTGACCACCAGCAAGGTGCCCTCGTAATCCGCCAGCATTTCTTCCAGCAGATCCAGGGTGTCCATGTCCAGATCGTTGGTTGGTTCGTCCAGGATCATCAGGTTGGACGGTTTGGCCAGCAATTTGGCCAGCAGCAGGCGGTTGCGCTCGCCGCCCGACAGGGATCTGACCGGGGAATGGGCCTGACGGTCCTCGAACAGGAAATCGCGGATATAGCCCATGACATGCCGGGGAGTGCCGCGCACGTTGACGGTGTCGCCGGCGCCGTCGGTCAAGGTGTTCCAGACGGTGGATTCCGGGTCGAGCTGAGCGCGGCGCTGATCGAAATAGGCGGTGCTGAGATTGGTGCCCAAGCGCACGCTGCCGGCATCGGGTTCGATTTCGCCGGTAAGCATTTTCAGCAGCGTGGTCTTGCCGGCGCCGTTGGGGCCAAGCAGGCCGACCCGGTCGCCGCGCATGATGCGGCACGAGAAATTCTTGGCGATGGTCCTCTCGTCGAAGCTTTTTGAAATGTCCTTGGCCTCGATGACCAGCTTGCCCGAGACGTCGCCGACCTCGGAGCCCAGCTTGACCGATCCTTGGACCCTGATCTGTTCGGCACGGGTTTTTCGCAGGTCCATTAGGGCGTGCAGGCGGCCCATGTTACGCTTGCGCCGGGCGGTGACGCCGCGATGCAGCCAGTGGGTTTCGGCTTCGAGCCGCTTGTCCATGCGGGCCTGTTCGGCTTCTTCGGCGGCGTAAGCATCCTCCTGCCAGCGTTCGAAATCGGCGAAGCCCTGTTCCGAGCGACGGACAATGCCGCGGTCCAGCCACAAGGTCTGACGCGATACGCCGGTCAGGAAGGCGCGGTCGTGGCTGATGATCACCAGCGCGCCCTTGTAAGCGGCCAGTTCCCGTTCCAGCCACAGGATCGAGGGCAGGTCGAGATGGTTGGTCGGTTCGTCCAGCAGCAAGGCGTCGGGCTCGCCCACCAGTGCACGGGCCAAGGCGGCGCGGCGGCCTTCGCCGCCCGAAAGATTGCCTGGCGAACGGCTGCCGTCGACCTTCAAGGCTTCCAGGATGGTGTCGACGCGGTAACGCTGGTCGCGTTCGTCTTCGGGCAAGCCGGTGGCGACCCAGTCGGCGATGGTCTCGCCCTCGATTACCGGATCCTGATGCAGATAGGCTAGGCGGATGCCCGGTTGAACGAAACGCTCGCCGGAATCCAGTTGCAACTGTCCGGCGATAACCTTCAGCAAGGTGGATTTGCCCGAACCGTTGCGGCCGACCAGACAGCATTTTTCGCCGCGTCCCACTTGCAAGGTGACGCCGGTGAACAGCGGACGGCCGCCAAAAGTGACAAAGCCTTCGCGCAAGGCCAAAAGGGGCGGCGGCGCCATTTACTTTTCTCCGCGCTTGTTCCGGATGCGGTCGTAAGCCGCGTTGATCTCGGCCATCTTCTTGGTGGCGAGATCGATATATTCCTGAGGCATGCCTTTGGCCATCAGGGTGTCGGGATGATGCTCCCGCGACAGCTTGCGCCATGCCGACTTGATGTCCGACATGGAGGCCTGGGGGGACACGCCCAGCACGGCGTAGTCGTCGGGGTTGGCCGCTTCCGCCGCGTCGCGGTAAAAATTCTGCCCGGAAATCCCGAAAATCTCCGAGACGCGGCGCAGAAACTCCTCCTCCGCCGGATGCAGGCGTCCGTCGGCCAGGGCGATCTGGTTCAGGGCCATTAGCACTTCGGCCAGCATCACCGGGGTATCGGCGAAGGCTCCGGCCAGCCGGCGGGCGTGGGGTTCGTATCCCGAGGGATCGGCCTTGGCCTCGTCCCACAGATCGGCGATCATCGACATCTGCGACGGCGGAATCGAGAACATGGCCTTGAAGGCGTCCACTTCCTCGCGCGAGACCAGCCCGTCGGCCTTGGCCAGTTTGGCGGCCAAGGCGACGATCGAGGTGGTGAAAATGGCCTGGCGTTCGGCGGCCTTGCGCAACGTCTCGGCTGTGGACGAGCGGGTGCGTCCGCCCAGCTTGAGATCGATCCAATGGCCGATCAGCAGTCCGATGAAGGCGCCGAAATAGCCGTGGCCCAGCGCGAAGCCGGCGATGACGCCGATGAGTTTGCCCCAAAAGATCATTGCCGATGGCTACACTGTCCGGGCCGTCAGCGCAAGGGGAGTGGCGGAACGGGCCGCGGGTTCCTATATGCCGGTCTAAGTTTACAGAAGCAGAAAGGACCGATCATGACTCTTCGTCTCGTCACCGTGGTGGGCAGTCTGCGCCAGGGTTCCTATAACCGAATGATCGCCCAGACCTTGCCGGAATTGGCTCCGTCGGGGGTCGAGATCGTGGCGGCGCCGTCCATCGCCGGAATTCCGCTTTACGATTCCGATCTGCAAGCCAAGGGAATTCCGCTGCAAGTGACGGCGCTGGGCGAAGCCATCCAAGCCGCCGACGGCGTGATCATTGTGACGCCGGAATATAATTATTCCGTTCCCGGCGTGCTGAAGAACGCTATCGACTGGCTGTCGCGTCTGTCGCCCCAGCCGCTGGCGGGCAAGCCCCTGGCCATTCAGTCGGCGTCGATGGGGGTGATGGGCGGCGTGCGGGCGCAGTATCATTTGCGCCAGACTCTGATCTTCCTTGAAGCGCTGGTGCTCAACAAGCCCGAGGTGATGGTGGGCGCGGCGCAGAACAAGGTGGATATCGAGACGGGGCGTCTGAACGACGAGCCGACCCGCCAGTTCATCGCCGGCCAGCTGGAAGCCTTTGCCGCCTTCATCCGCAAGATGTCGTGACGGCGATGCCGTGATTCTGCGAATGCAGTTGCCCCCGGCCGAGACCTGGGCGATCTTATTTCGTCTTGATAATGATTTCAGCTGGGGGCCGCATGATTTCGCATTTCCAATTGATGGCCCGCTATAACGACTGGGCCAATCGGAGGCTTTTGGACGCCGCCGCAACGGTGCCCGAAGATATGCTGTGGGCGGATCGCGGCGTCTTCTTCCGCTCTTTCCTGGGTACCATGAACCACCTGCTGGTGGGCGACACCATGTGGCTGGCCCGGTTCAAAGGCGAACCGCCTCCCGAAGGATTGAAGCTGGATAGCGTGCTGCATCGCGGCCTTGAACCTTTTCGCACGGCCCGTCAGGTCCTGGACGAAAGCATCCTGGCTTTTACCCGGTCGCTGGACGAAAGCCGTCTGGCGTCAAGCCTGGCCTATCGCACCAGCGCCGGTCAGCAGACCGAGACGCCGTTTTCCGGAACTCTTTTTCACGTCTTCAACCACCAGACCCATCATCGCGGGCAGGCTCACGGCGTGTTGACGGGTCTGGGGGCGAAAGGTCCGGAATTGGATCTGGTCTATTTCATCCGCCTGGGCGGCTGAGTCAGCCCAGGGACGCCTTGATCTTGGCGATGACGTCGGTGGAATAGAAGCAGCAGACGCCGCGCTTGGCGGTCGGTTCGATCGCCAGTTCCTTGATGGCTTTCTTTACCTTGGCGTCGGACACGCCCAATTCCTTGGCGATCTTGGCGGCGGTGGTCAGAGTATCGTCGGACATGAGCTGAAACCCTTTGTTTCAAAGATTGGCGCGACTGCTGCCGGCCAAGATTGCTATGATCGCGCATGACCCGCAAGACCGCTTCCTCCAATCCAGCCCTTCATTTTCTGCAACAGGGACGGCAGGCCCATCAGTCCGGACGGCTGGCCGAGGCCCAAGGCCTTTACCAGCAGGCTTTGGCCGTCAGGCCGGGTCTGCCCGACGCTCTGCACCTGATGGGGGTGGCCCAGGCCCAGCAGGGCCGGTTGGAAGCGGCAATCGACCTGATCGCCAAGGCCATCGCCGGCGATCCGCGCAAGGCGGAATATCGCTGCGACATCGCGCCGGCGCTGATCCATTTGGGGCGCGGAGTGGAAGCGGCGGGGCATCTGCGCGAGGCGCTGAAGCTGTCGCCCAAATTGTTCCAGGCCCGAAACAACCTGGGTATCTTGCTGCACGACGCCAAGCAGTACGAGCAGGCGTTGGAGCAGTTTGACGCCGCCCTGAGGATCAAACCGGATTTTTGGGAAGCGGTTTTGGGCCGTGCCCGCGCTTTGACCGAATTGGGCCGGCACGGCGACGCCGAGGCCGAAGCGCGGCGTATTCTGATCCACCGTCCCGATTGGCCGGAGGCGCTGCATCTGCTGGGCAAGGCGCTTTATCGTCAAGATCGGCTGGCTGAGGCCGAGGAACCGCTGTGTCTGTCGCTGTCGGGCAATCCGCGCAACGCCGACGCCATGGGCGACCTGGGGCTTCTGCTGACCGAGACCGACCGTCCCGCCGAGGCCGAGGCGATATTGCGGCGGACTTTGGAGCTGAAGCCACAGGATCCCGACGCCCGCATCAATCTGGCGCTGCTGCTGCTGCGTCAGGGGCGCTACGACGAGGGCTGGCGGCTGTACGAAGCCCGGCTCGATCCGGCGCGGCGGCAGAAGGTCTTGAAAAACGGCGTTCCTCCCTTTCCCTGGCCGCAATGGCGGGGCGAGCCCATCGCCGGCAAGGCCGTTCTGGTCTGGGTGGAACAGGGATTCGGCGACGTCATCCAGTTCAGCCGCTATCTGGCCGAGTTGAAGCGCATGGGGGCGGCTCTGGTGACCTTTTGCTGCTACGCCCCTTTGGTGGGGCTGCTGAAGGGGCTGGACGGTGTTGATGCCGTGCATCCTTTGGACGGCACGCCGGTGGCCATGCCGGGGCATGATTATTGGGTGCCATTGCTCAGTTTGCCGCTGATGACCGGCCGGATGCCGGCTGTCGTGCCTTACCTGCGGGCCGCTCCCGCGCCCTTGCCGTCCGGCGTCAAAGTCGGTCTGGCCTGGCGGGGCAGCGCCAATTTCGACAATGACCGTTTCCGCTCGCTGCCGGGGCTGAAGGTACTGCGGCCCTTGTGGAACGTTCCGGATCTGACCTTCGTCAGCCTGCAAAAAGGCTCGGCCGAGGACGAGGCGGAAAATCCGCCGTCAGACCAGCCGCTTCTGCCGCTGGGCGCCAAGGTGGAGGGCTTCGCCGCCATGGCCTCGCTGATCATGGGGCTGGACCTGGTGATCTGCGTCGATACGGCGGTGGCGCATCTGGCCGGAGCCCTGGGCAAGCCCTGTTGGCTGATGCTGCCCAAGCGCGGCCAGGACTGGCGCTGGGGCCAGGGCCGGGACGACAGCCCGTGGTATCCCGAAGTGCTGCGGCTTTACCGTCAGGAGCGTGACGGCGACTGGGCTGGAGTGGTGGCCCGGGTCGCGGCGGATCTGGCTACTTTGCCAATTCCCAAATAAGGATGGCGGCGGTGGCCGCCACGTTCAGGCTTTGCACGTGGCCCGATCCCGGCAGTTTGACGATGCCGGAACAGGCTTTCAGGCTGGCGTCGGGAACGCCGGTTTCCTCGTTGCCCAGCAGGATGGCCAGCGGTTTGTCGCGGGGCAGTTCGGCAAAGGTCTGAGCGCCTTCCAAGGCGGTGCCGATCACCCGGTAACCTGCCGTCGCCAGATCGGAGACGGCTTGGGGAAAGGGCGCGCGGTGGACCGACACCCAGTCCAATCCGCCTTCGGCCACGCGATGAGCCGATTCCGACAAGCCGGCCTGACCGGGATGCTCGGATACGATTAGATGCTCCAGCCCGAAAAAGGCCATGCTGCGGATGATGGCCCCCAGATTGTGGGGATTGCCGACGCCGTCCAGCAGCAGCAGCGGCTTTTTCGCGTCGGCCCAGCTGCGGGCCAGGGCCGGGGTGAGGCTTTCCATGGGACGCGGGCGGGCGACGGCGACGATGCCGCCGTGATGAGGTGTGCCGGCTACTTTGGTCAGCTCGTCGGTCTCGACCATGCGGTAAGGTTTGCGCCGGGCCGCCAGGAATTTGCAGAAGCCTCCGACCTCGGTCCTGAAGCGGTCTTCATAGAACAGCCGCTCGACATCGCGGCCGCGCTGGGCGAACAGGGCCTGCACGGCGGGCAGACCGGCGACGCGAATCAGGTCCGGCTGGCGCGGCGGCGGCGAGTCCGCATTCGCCGATTTAGCATTGACGGCGGCGGACGTGGCCGGAGCCAGGGTGAGCGTGGGGCGGCGGGGTGGCGGTTTGGACATGAAACTCACTCAGGGACTTGTCAGCGGGCGGGCGACATTGGATGTTAGCGCACCATGTCGCGGATCGTCCTCGTCAACAAGCCCTATGATGTGCTGTGCCAGTTCACCGACCGGGAGGCTGGGCGGGCAACCTTGGCCGACCACGTGCCGGTGCCCAAGGTTTATCCGGCGGGACGGCTGGACCGGGATTCCGAAGGACTGGTGGTTCTGACCGACGACGGCGCCTTGGTGGCCAAGCTCAGCCAGCCCAGGCACAAGATGCCGAAAGTCTATTGGGTGCAGGTCGAGGGCGTGCCCACCGACGCCGCCCTGGAAGCCCTGTGCCGCGGCATCGTCTTGAAGGACGGTCCGACCTTGCCGGCCGAGGCGCGGCGGATGGACGAACCGGCCGGTTTATGGCCCCGTCATCCGCCGGTGCGCTATCGCGCCGCCATTCCCACCTCGTGGATCGCCCTGACCTTGCGCGAAGGCCGCAACCGTCAGGTCCGCCGCATGACGGCGGCGGTTGGCTTCCCGACCCTGCGGCTGATCCGCTGGTCGGTGGGGCCGTGGACGCTGGAGGGGCTTGCTCCCGGCGAATGGCGGGAAATCAAGGGCTGATCGTCGCCACCTGGTCGGGGTGGATCACCTCGTGGTGCAGCAACTGGTACATCTGTCCTTCGGCCGGGGCTGCCACCTTCGTTTTCGAGCCCAGGCGGGCCAGCACGGCCGCGGCTTCCTCCAGCTTGCTGTCGATGTCCTCGTCCGTCTGGTCGGGATCGTGGTGGAAGATGTGCAGTTCCTTGACCCCGGCGCGGTGGGCGATTTCGGCGACCCGGCTGACCGAGGAATGCCCCCAGTGAACCTTTTTGGGATAGGTGGCGTCGTCATAGGTGCAGTCGGCCACCACCAGATCGGCATTGGTCAAGAAACTGATCAGCCGCTGTTCCTGGAAGGCGTCGTATTCCGCCTGATCGGGGGCGTAAATCTCGTTGTCGGTCAGATAGCAGAAGCTGCCGCCCCGCAATTCCACCCGATAGCCCAGGCAATTGCCGGGATGGCGCAGCAGCATGGTCTGCACCGACACGCCGTCGAGGCGGACCTTTTCCTCGCGCAGGGTGTTGAAATAAACGTTGCCGCCGAATTCCCGCACGGTGACGGGAAAATAGGGCGCTTCCATTTGGGCGCTGATCAGATCGCGCATGCCGTGGCCGCCCTGGGATGCGCCGTGGATGACGAATTCGTTGCCCTGGACGTAAAGCGGCACGAAGAACGGCAGGCCGTTGATGTGATCCCAGTGCGGATGGGAAATGAAGATGCGCCCGGTGTGGCGTCCGCCCCGGGCCAGCAGGAAATTGGACAGCTCCTTGATGCCCGAGCCGGCGTCGAAGATGAACAACCCGTCGTTGCCGAATTCCAGCGAGATGCAGGAGGTGTTGCCGCCATAGCGCAAGGATTTGGGGCCGGGGACGGGCAGGGTGCCGCGCACGCCCCAATAGCGCAGCTCGGCGCGGTCGGCCAGCAGATCGTAAAGATCGTTGAGGAAGGTCTCGGGCTTCACCGGCTTGACGATATAGCCGTCGGCGCCCACCTCGCGGGCTTTGCGGCGGTCGGCCTCATAGGGCTTGGCGCTGACCACGACGATGCGCATCTGCCGCAGTTCCGGGCGTTCGCGCATCTGACGGATCAGGTCGAAGCCGTCGATGTCGGGCATGATCAGATCGACCAGAACGCAGTCGGGTTGGCCCTCCAGTATCTCTTGCAGGGCGGTCTTGCTGGAGGTGGCGCTTTTGACCTGATGTCCGCTTTCTTGAAGCAGGGTCGTCAGAATGTCGATGGCCGTGGGGTCATCGTCGACGATGAAAAACGTCTGAGGCGCCTTCATGAAACCCGTATCCCCCGTCATGGAGTGTCGCGGTTCGATGATGCCCCTATTCCCCTATAGTTGTAAACCGTTGGGAGATGGTACGCCGCGAGGGAGAGGGCTATTATGCCGGTCCCCGCGCTTTTCCACCCCGCAGGACAAGATGACCGAACCCGCTGAAAGCCGTAAGCCCTTCACGCCCGAACAACTTTTGGAACGTTTGCGGGGGCTGGGCATTTCTTGCGCCACCACCCGGCATCCTCCGGCCTTTACGGTCGAACAGGGCAACGAGGTCTGGGGCGGTATTCCCGGCATCCACTGCAAAAATCTGTTTCTCAAGGACGCCAAGGGAAGGATGTGGCTGGTGGTGGCTCCGGCCGAGCGGCGCATTGATCTGAAAAAATTGCCCGAGGCCATGGGTTCGGCCCGTTTGTCGTTCGGGTCGGCGGATCGGCTGGTGCGCACCTTGGGCATCCAGCCGGGGTCGGTCACGCCTTTCGCCCTGGTCAACGATCCGGATCATCAGGTGACGGTGGTGCTGGACGCCTGGATGATGGAGCAGTCTTTGCTGAACTATCACCCCCTGACCAACGAGGCGACCACCACCATTTCCAACGCCGATTTCCGCGCTTTTTTGCAAGATTGTGGGCACGAGGTCAGGATCGTCGCGCTGCCGGGCTGAGTTTTCCAAACCCGGACTTGCGTCCAGGCTGCCCCCTTGGGTAAAGTGCGCAGCTTCCGTCGAGGAGGCTCAAGTGACCGACCGTATTCTGATCGTCGATTTCGGCTCGCAGGTAACCCAGTTGATTGCGCGCCGCGTGCGCGAAAGCGGCGTCTACAGCGAAATCCATCCCTTCAACAAGGTGACCGCGGAAAGCCTGGCGGCTTATGGCCCCAAGGGCATCATTCTGTCGGGCGGTCCCGCCTCGGTGACGGAAGAGGGCAGCCCCCGTATTCCCCAGGCGGTGCTGGATTACGGCGTTCCCATGCTGGGCATCTGTTACGGGCAGCAGGCCTTGTGTCAGCAGTTGGGCGGTCTGGTGGAGCCTGGCGATCATCGCGAATTCGGCCGCGCCTATCTGGACATCTCCGACGATTGCACGCTGTTCCACGGCGTTTGGGCCAAGGGCACCCGCGAGCAGGTGTGGATGAGCCACGGCGACCGCGTCACCAAGCTGCCCGCCGGTTTCCGCGTCGTCGGCACTTCGGAGGGAGCGCCCTGCGCCGCTATCGCCAACGACGAAAAGAAAATCTACGGCGTGCAGTTCCATCCGGAGGTGGTGCATACCCCCCATGGCGCCCAGTTGCTGAAAAATTTCACTCACGGGGTGGTCGGCTGCGGCGGCGACTGGACCATGCATGCCTTCAAGGCTCAAGCCGTCGAGAACATCCGCCGTCAGGTGGGCTCGGGCCGGGTGATCTGCGGCCTGTCGGGCGGTGTCGACAGTTCGGTGGTGGCGGCTTTGCTGCACGAGGCCATCGGCGATCAGTTGACCTGCGTCTATGTCGATCACGGGCTGATGCGTCTGGGTGAATCCGAGCAGGTGGTCCGCGTCTTCCGCGACCAGTTCAAGATCAATCTGGTGCATAAGGACGCCTCCGAACTGTTTCTGGGCAAGCTGGCCGGCAAGACCGATCCCGAGGAAAAGCGCAAGATCATCGGCGCCACCTTCATCGACGTCTTCGACGAGGAGGCCAAGAAGATCGGCGGCGCCGATTTCCTGGCCCAGGGCACGCTCTATCCCGACGTCATCGAATCGGTCAGCGTCATCGGCGGTCCGTCTGTCACCATCAAGAGCCATCACAATGTCGGCGGCCTGCCGGCCCGCATGAAGATGAAGCTGGTGGAGCCGTTGCGCGAACTGTTCAAGGACGAAGTCCGCGAACTGGGCCGCGAACTGGGGCTTCCCGACGATATGGTCGGGCGCCATCCCTTCCCCGGTCCGGGGCTGGCCATCCGTATTCCCGGCCAGGAGATCACCCGCGACAAGCTGGACATCCTGCGCAAGGCCGACGCCATCTATCTGGAAGAGATCCGCAACGCCGGTCTTTACGACGCCATCTGGCAGGCTTTCACCGTGCTTCTGCCGGTGCGCACCGTCGGCGTGATGGGCGACAGCCGTTCCTACGATTACGCCTGCGCCATCCGCGCCGTGACCTCGACCGACGGCATGACCGCCGACTTCTATCCCTTCCCTCACGACTTCCTGGGCCGCGTCGCCGGCCGCATCATCAACGAGGTCAAGGGCATCAACCGCGTGACCTACGACATTACGTCCAAGCCGCCGGGCACGATTGAGTGGGAGTGATTTTTCAAGGGGTTAGCGCCTAGCGCCCCTTTTCCGGGTTCAGCGGACCGATGTGTTCTGTGGGGCGGTTTTGGCGGTGCCAAAATCGCCCCAGTCATGAGAGCAGTCTTTCATTCCCGTGCAAAAGACGGGGAAAGGCGGGCACTGCCGTGGCGAAGCATCGGCTTTTTGAGTGCCGATCTTCGCCGGTTTGCCGAGAGGTATGCCTCCGGCCCTTTGAGGCGTTGCCTGGGCAGCGACGCTTTTCGTCGTCCGCCATGAAATCAGGCTCCTCGCCACGGCAAAAAAACGGCAGCGGGCGGGGAGGCCGGATGCCGGCCGTTTAATGCGATTTCCAACTGTGAAATTAGCCGTTGCGCGGAATATCAAGCCATTTTAATATTAGTGATTGGTAATTGATTTTTCTTTTCAATGATGTGGCGATCTTTTTGGTTGGGTTCAAAGGCGTTCACATCACCATGCATTGTATGCGGCGATGCCGCGCATCCAAGGGGGGGGGAAGGCTATGGAAAGAAAATGGGAAGGTTTCCGCATGAGGCGGAACGAAAGCGGCCTCGTGGCTGGAGCCGTGGTGTTGGCGCTGCTGACATCTGTCGGAGCAGCTAAGGCGGCCGAGGCATCGCCCGAGGCGGATCGTCCGGTAGTGGATCTGCGCACTTGGCCGACGCCGGAGATCGACCTCTCGAAGCTGCCGGACACCGAGCAGAACCGCATGATCAAGCTGGGGCAGGATCTGCTCACGCATACATCGGAATATCTCGGCCCCGAGGTTTCCGATCCCTCGAAACGCTATGCGGGCACGAACATGTCGTGTTCCAGTTGCCACCGCGCCGCGGCGACGATCCCGTATGCGGCTCCGTTGATTGGCACATACGGGGCTTATCCCCAGTTCCAGCCCCGGTTCGGCAAGACGGTCACACTGGAAAACCGAATCAATCTGTGTTTCACCCACAGTCTGGCCGGCCGCGCCATTCCCGAGGACTCGCACGAGATGAAGGCGCTAGTTGCTTATGTCGAGTATCTGTCGCGCGGCATTCCCAAGGGGGCGAAGCTGATCGGCGAGAAGGAAATGGTCGTCGAGGAGCCGAAGAGGGCCGCCAATCTGGATCGCGGCAAGGAAGTCTTCGAGCAGCAATGTTCCGTCTGCCATGGCGAGGATGGCCTGGGCAAGCGAGTCGGCGTCAAGGGCGATCGTAAAGGCTATGAATTCCCACCGCTCTGGGGGCCGGACGCGACCAGCGAATCGGCTTCGATGTTCCGCATCCTGTCGGCCTTCCAATATATTTACGTGAACATGCCGTTCGGTCAGGCGACTTGGGATCACCCGGCTTTGTCCAAGGACGACGCCTATGACGTCGCCGGCTTCGTCATCTCGCATCCCCGCCAGCCCAGAGAGGGCGAGGTGGCGAAAGACTTCTCCAACCCGTACGACAAACCCCCGGATTTCCCGTGGGGGCCGTATGTCGATTCGTTCTCGGAAACCCAGCACAAGTACGGCCCGTTCGACGCGATCCGCGCCGAGGACGCGGCGGCGAACGAAAAAGCCAAAAAGGAGAAGGAAGCAAAGGGGAATGCTCCGGCTTCTCCGCCCGTCTCCAAATAAGGCCGTGGTTTTCCGCGGCGTGGGGCAAGGCCGCGCCGCAGGGCGGTCTTGCCGGAATTAACGGGCCGGGTTTAACGGCTTGTTGCGCGGGGCGATTTTGGCGATGCCAGAATCGCCCCAGCCATGCGGAAAGGCTTCAGGCCGAGCACCCGGGCCGCTCAAAGAGATTCTGACCGACGCGTAAGTTGCTGCACCAGGGCGTCGGCGCCTTTTTCTATGCCGACCTTCGCCGCGCCAAGGGATCCCATGGTGGCCGTGATGTTCATGGCGTTGGGATATTGCTTGGTGATGAATGCGGTCAGCAGGCGGTTGGTCGGAGCGTCGTAAATCTCGACGGCATAGCTGACCGAGCCCGTCAGCGTTCCTTCCCTGCCGCGCACGCTTTGCACACTGTTATAGAGGCCGCCGGCAATATCGAAATGGGACAGCGTGCCCAGAATCATCGTTGTGCTGGCGGCTCCCGTCAGGGTCAGCTTGATGCGCAAAGCGCCAGGGGCGGGAGTTTGGGTTTGGATGAAGGAGCGGCGCAGTTTTTCCGCGAACGTTTTTTGCATGTAACTGGCAAGGTCGTTCTTGTCTTCTTCCGACAGATCGTCGAACTGCTGATCGGCGCCGCGATAAACAGCAACGGGATCGAGAATCAGCTTGTTGTAGGTTCGCCAATCCACAGGGCTGGCGAAGCGGTATGGGGTGCGCTTGTCCTCGTCCTGAAGATTGGGGGCCAAGCGGGATGATGAGGCCAATCCCGAATAGGGAACGGGGTCGGGACTTGAGCAAGCGGCCAGAGCGGCGCAACCGGCCAGCATCGCCAGAGCGCGGCTTTTTGACAATTTAACCATCGGAATCTCCTCGGAATGGCTATGGAGGTCGGGCCGAGGCTATCGGATGTCGCGCCTCAAGCCAATAAAAAAACCGACTAGTCGGTTTTTTTATTGGCTTGAGGCGGTGGCGGCGCCTTATCGCTTATCGCGGACGGTCGGAAAATACGGCTGAGTTAGGCGGTTTCAGGAGATTTTCCGGGAGAGGCAAGGCCTTCCCAGCGGCTGTTGTCCTGAAGGCGGGCGAAAAGCCGTTCCCGGTCTGCGTCGGAAAGGGGGCTCATGCCGAACATGGCGGTAATGGCCAAACCGCTGGCGGCGACCCAACGCAACAGGGCGAGATCGGGATCGTCGGTTTCCGCTTTCAGTTTCTCGACGATCTCGGCGCTCAAGTCGCGGGATACGGACAGCAGGCCCGGCTCCTCGGCCACCGCGCCGAAGATGGCCAGGGCCGGCGAGGCATCGCTTCTGATGGTTTCGCGGGCGGTGGCGATTTGGCTGAGTAGATTGGGGTTTTTCTGAGTGCCGCCATTTTTGCGGCAGTAGTCTTCGGCGAATTTTTTGAAATATTCGATTTCGTGTTCGAGCAAAGCCTTCAGCACGGCTTGCTTCGTGCGAAAATGATGGGTCACCGCACCTTTGCTCATGCCGCACTCGCGGGCGATGGCGTCCAGGGTCAGCTTCCCAGGGCCATTGCGGGCAATGATTTCCAGGGCCGCCTGGATGACGGCGTTGCGGGTGTTTTCCGAGCGAGAGGCGTTGTCCATCGATCCATTCGCATAACTGCCGGTGAAAGCCTTAAGGTTCATAGCAGGGCTGAGCGGACATAAAAAGGGGGAGTCGGCATGCCTGCCCCGGCATTTCGGGGCAGGCGGAATTCCTCAGCGGCCATTGCGGACCGATCGGGCGATCTGCAAAACCATGGCGAGGAACGCCAAGGCCATGCCCAACGCGCAAACCGTGGTCCAGCCGCCCCAACTCCAGGCCAGGCTGGACAGAGCCGAGCCGCCGGCGCCGCCCAGGAACATGGCGCCCATGAAGATGGTGTTGATGCGGGCGCGGGCTTCGGGACGCAACGCATAGATGACGTGCTGATTGGAAACCAGCGCGCTTTGCACGGCGAAATCCAGCACGACGACGCCGGCGATCAGGCCGATCAGCGATTGCCAGAGGCCGAACATCATCCATGAGGCCAGGGTCAAGGCGGCGCTGGTCAGAATGATCGGATGCGGACCCTTGCGGTCGGCGATGCGGCCGGCGACGGGGGCGGCCAGCACGCCGACGGCTCCGACCACGCCGAACAATCCGGCGGCGTCGGCGCCGAGGGCGAAACGGGGGGCTTGCAGGCGCAGGGCCAGGATGGTCCAGAACGTGGTGAAGGCGGCGAAGATCAGGGCCTGGGTTGCGGCGGCCAGACGCAGTTCGGCGAATTCCCGCCACAGATGCGCCAGCGACCGGATCAGCGTGGCGTAGGGCATGGCTCCCGAGGGACGGCTTTGCGGCAGAATGGCGGCCATGAGCCCGGCCATGCCGACGGCCAGGGGAACGCCAAGCCAGAACATTTCCCGCCAGCCGGCGTGGGTGCCGACATAGCCGGCAAGGGTGCGGCTGAACAGGATGCCGCACAACACCCCGGCCATCACCGTGCCGACGGTGGCTCCCCGCCGCTCCGGCGAGGACAGATGCGCGGCGAACGGCACGATCTGTTGAGTCGCCGTGGCGAAAACGCCGATGAAGAACGACGCCAGAATGGCGAGTCCGGCGTTGGGGGCGATCGCCATGGCGGCCAGGGCGCCGGCCAGCAGAAGGAATTGCCCGATGATCAGGGCGCGTCTTTCCAGCAAGTCGCCGAGAGGGGCAAGCAGGAACAGACCGGCGGCGTAACCCAGCTGGGTCGCCGTGGCGATGAAGCCGGTGGAGCCGTCCGACAGATCGTGCTCCATGATCCCCAGCATGGGCTGGTTGTAATAGATGTTGGCGACGGAGAAACCGGCGGCGGCGGCCATCGACAGGGTTAGGCCGCGGCTCAATATTGGGGGCTGGCCGGCAAATGTCATGGTTGTCTCTACGGTCATCATGATCTCCCTGCGGACACTGCCCGCACGTTGAAAGGGGGGCGAAAGAACTGTCGCCATCAAGCTGGGAGAAGGATGGATTGTCTCGTTATATGAGAGTAGTTATGAAGAGTGATTTGGCTGCATATCGAATCTTGATATAATGAATCTGTCCGACGTCGCCGTTTTCGTCGAGGCTGTGCGGGCCGGCAGCTTGGCCGCTGCGGCGCGCCGGCTGAATATTCCCCCGATGGCCGCCTCGCGGCGCTTGGTCGCTTTGGAAGGCGAGCTTGGCGTGCGCCTGATGCACCGGACCACCCGGGCCTTGTCCTTGACCCCGGAAGGCGAGGATTTCTTTCCCCATGCCCAAATGATGATGGATGCCGAGGCCAATGGGCGGGCTTCTTTGCGCCCGACGGGCTCGGGCGTGTCCGGGCTGCTGCGGGTGACGGCTTCGGTTCCGTTCGGATGCAAGATGGTGACGCCGATGCTGCCGGCCTTCATGAGGGCTAATCCCGATCTGCGGGTGGACTTGACCCTGACCGACAGCGTCATCGACATCGTGGCGCTGGGCATTGATCTGGCGCTGCGGATCGCGCCGTTGCGGGACAGCGGCCTGATCGGGCGTAAGTTGGTGGAAAATCCGCGCGGGCTCTATGCTGCGCCGGTTTATCTGGCGGAACGGGGGCTTCCGCGGACATTGACCGATCTGGGCGGACATGAATGCCTGACCGGGTCGGGGACCACCCATTGGAGCTTCGCCTGCGAGGGGCGTCCTGTGCGTCAGCGGGTATCCGGCCGATTTACGGCGAATTCGGTCGATGCCCTGTTGCGGCTGTGCCTGGAGGGCTGCGGCATCGTCAATCTGTCCGCCTGGAACGTGGCCGAGGATGTGGCGGCGGGGCGGCTGGTGGAAATCTTTCTTGCCGGAGCGCAGGTGAAGCCCTGGAACGTCTGGGCCGTCTATCCGACATCCCAGCTTGTTCCGCCCAAGGTGACGCTGTTCGTCGGAGCGCTCCAGTCGCATCTGGAGGTGGGGTTCAATATCCGCAAATGACGAAGGGCGCTTTCCTTGCGGGAAGCGCCCTTTTGCTTTGCCGGGCGGCGAGGTCCTCTGGCCTGCCCGGCTTGGCCGATGAACAGATTACTCGGCGGCCATCAGCATGGCCGGATACTCGTACATGGTGGTCGGGATGCGGCTGCCGCCCTGGCGGATTTCCTCGGCGGCGCGGCGCAACCGCACGACCGGGCCATTGGCCGAGAAGTGATCCAGAGCTTCGTTCATTTCGCTGATGGCCGTGCGCAGACGTGTGGCGTCGTTGGTCAGGCGGCGTGCCTGGTTTTCCAGCGAACGGGACTGTCCGCTCATTTCGCTGTAGCGCTGCGTCAGACTGGTCATGGTGGCTGCTCCCTCTTTGCTCAATCGGGAAGATAATCGAAACGGGTTCAGCCCGACAACATATGCAGAAGTTATTGTCTTTTATCTTTTGGGTAATGGTTTCTTCAGATTTTACTCTTGGTATGAGGCGTCTATGCTTTTGTCTGAAAGTCGGTATTTATTTATTGAAAATGCGATGTATTCCCAAACTAAGGCATCTGTTTGCAGCCTATTCTCTCTAATACGTTTTCTAGTTCCCTCATGCAGAAGTATCGCGCCTGTTCGTGGCTATATCCTTCCGACAGGAGTTGGTCGTAGTCCGTATAGGCATGGCGCAGATAGGCAACCAGAGATAGCCATGTGGCGGCTTGCGGAGACGCCTTGCGAAGGCCCTTGGACCAAAGAGCGTGCTCTATGACCTCGTGCCGATCTTTGGGCAGCATGGCGGGAGCGAGAATGGACAGAGCCTCTTCGATCTGTTGTCGTCGTGGCGGGATCATGAGGTCGAGAGTGCGCCGGGCAGGTGTGGCAAGGCAAGGGAATGACGCCTTTATTTTGCCCCAAACCCTTCCCATCTTCATAGCACCGAAGACTGGGCAGAGATCTGGGCCGTGCTGATCAGACAAGCTTCCGACATCGCTTCCGGCGAAATCACTCCCAAGGGGATTTACCTGGACCGCCGCCGCTGGATGGTTGGGGCCGGATCCCTGTTGGCTGGGGCGTTGCTGCCGAATGCCGCAGGAGCCGACGTTCTGGCCAATGTGAAGCGGGGCGTGGTGTCTCTTGACGACAAGCCGACCAGTCAGGAAGACGCCACCCATTACAACAATTTCTATGAATTCGGCACCGATAAGACCGATCCTGCCCGGGCGGCTCCCGGCCGTCTGAAAACGCGTCCCTGGACGGTGACGGTGGGCGGCGAATGCGCCAAAGGCGGAACCGTCGACGTCGACGAGTTGGTCCGGACCTCGGCGCTGGAGGAGCGGATTTACCGCCTGCGCTGCGTCGAGGGCTGGTCGATGGTCCTGCCATGGAACGGCGTGCCGCTGGCGTCCGTGCTGAAACGGTTCGAGCCGACCTCGAAAGCCCGCTATGTGGCCTTCCAGACCTTGGATGATGCGGGACAGATGCCGGGATTGAAGCTCAATGGCCTGTTTCCCTGGCCTTATGTCGAAGGGCTGCGGATGGACGAGGCCATGCATCCCTTGTCTTTTCTGGCGGTGGGGCTATATGGCGAGACCCTGCCGGCCCAGAACGGCGCGCCGATCCGGTTGGTGGTGCCGTGGAAATACGGTTTCAAAAGCATCAAGTCCATCGTCAAGATCACCTTCAGCGAAACCCAGCCCAAGACTTTCTGGAATATGCTGGCGGCCAACGAGTACGGCTTTTATTCCAACGTCAATCCCGAGGTGGACCACCCGCGCTGGAGCCAGGCCAAGGAACGGCGGATCGGCGAATTCGCCCGCCGTCCCACCTTGATGTTCAACGGCTACGGCGATCAGGTGGCGTCGCTGTATGCCGGCATGGACCTGCGAGCGAACTTCTGACCATGCGCCGCTCTTCCCTGCTGCGTTTGGCCGTCCATGCATTGTGCGCCCTGCCGCTGTTGTGGCTGGGCTGGGCGGCCTTCGACGGGCGGTTGGGCGCCAATCCCATCGAAGCCGTGGTGCGTTTTCTGGGGGACTGGGCCCTGCGCGGCCTCGTGCTGGCCCTGGCGGTGACGCCGCTGCGCCGGTTGACGGGATGGGGGCGGCTGGCCTCCTATCGCCGCATGGTGGGGTTGTGGGCTTTTGCCTATGCGGCCCTGCATCTGACGGCTTATGTGGTCTTGGATCAGTTTTTCGACTGGCCGGCCATCGGGGGCGAAATCGTCAAGCATAAGTTCATCACCGCCGGCATGGCGGCTTTCCTGCTGCTGCTGCCGCTGGCGGCCACATCGACGTCGGCGATGATCCGCCGGCTGGGCGCGGCGCGCTGGCGCAGGCTGCATCGGGCGGTCTATCTGGCCGCGCCGCTGGCGGCTTTGCATTATGTCTGGATGGTCAAGGCGGACATTCGCCAGCCGCTCGTCTATGCCGCCTTTCTGGGGGTGCTTCTGGCCGTTCGCATGAGATTCCCCCGTCGCTCCTATGCGGAAGAATAGGGTCGGAGTTCTGGAGCCGCCGAGGCTGTCGTGCTAACATTTCTTTACAGTCGGGATGAACCGCATCCCGGTCTGACCAGACTTCGACCACTGCGGGAGGGTGCCATGCGTCCGTTAGAATCCCATGTCGAAATCAGTTCCCAGTTGTGGATGTTCAACAGAGTCAAGGAACTACTTCAACGCGAAGGCGTGCTTTCATTGGATTCGTCCGATGAAGAAATCTGTCGCGCCATCAGCCACTGGAGCGAATCCATGGCCCAGGCCAGCCATGGGCGCAGCCTGCTGACTCACTGATCGTCTTCTCTGATCCGCCAAGCTGATGCTTGCATCAGATAAAGCGCTTCAGGAACGTCCATCCGACGAAGGGATGGGCGATTCCTGTCGTCGTGCTTTGTCTTGACGAAAGTCCTGGAAGCTACTCGAACAGCTTATGCAGCACCAAGGTGCCGATGCCGTTGACGGGAAAGACCATCGGGCCGGGTTCGCTCTGCTTGGCTTCTTGAATCTGGCCGGCCTTGGGGCTGATCACCTCGGTTTCGAGATTCTCAAGAACCGGACGGCGGTGCGCGATGGGCGTCACCGGCTCGTAAAGATGGCCGTGGGTCAAATCCTCTCCCTTGCCTTTTTTCTTGCCGGCCATAGCCGGGCTGGACGCCAGGGTCATGCCCAGGGCGACGGCCAGCAGAAGGGAAAGGGTGCGGGAACGCGACATGGCGGTTCAGTCTATCCAGATGCCCATTGGAGTCATAGCCAGATTGGCAGACGGATGTTAACGACAAATATGCCACTGACCGCAAGTCATGAACAGTATGTAAAACTTCTGCCACCCGTTTTGCGCCCTCTTACGGAGTGGGGCTGGGATGTGATCTTTGCGCGCCTGATCCAGGGCGGTCTTTACGTGAAATAAGATTCGGGATCGATTTCAAACTGGCGCAAAAGCCAGCGGGCGAAGGAGGCTCCGGCCTCGGACAGGCCGGAAAAGCTACGCGCCACCAGGAAATAGGCGCCGTAGCGGGCCGGGGTGTCGAACAGGCGGACCAGACGCCCCTCGGCCAGATCCTCTTGGGTCAGGAAGGAATCGATCAAGGCGACGCCTTGCCCGCGCAAGGCCGCCTGCAGGATCAATCCGCCATCGCCGTAAACCGGCCCGCGCTCCACCGTGGCGTCAGGCAGACCGGCGGAGGCGAACCAGCTTTTCCAAAGATCGGCGTCGTCTTCATGCAACAAGGGGCGGGCCAAAAGGTCGGCGGGGCGGCGAATCGGCGGACCCTCCTGCAGCAGCCGGGGAGCGGCGACGGGGAACATCTCGACCTCGGCCAAACGAATGCTCTCGCTGCGCGGCCATTGGCTGGCCTCGACGCTGTGGCGGATGGCCAATTGGGCATGGTCGCGGCCAAAGGCGATCAGCCGGGGATCGGCGTCCACCACCACGTCGATCTGGGGATAGTCGCGGTTGAAGGCCGACAGCCGCTGAATCAGCCAGCCGCCGGCGAAAGCGGATTCGACGCTGACCTTGACCACGCCGACGGACGGTTTCTCCTTCAGGGCGGTCAGGCAATCGTCGATTCCGTCAAAGGCCCGGGTCAGGACGTTCAGCAATTGCAGCCCGGCGGGAGTCAATTCCACGGCGCGGTGCCGACGCTGGAACAGCGGCCGGCCAAGCATGCTTTCCAGTTCGCGAATCTGCCGGCTGATGGCGGCCTGGGAGATGAACAGCTCTTCGGCGGCGCGGGTAAAGCTTTGATGCCGTCCGGCCACTTCGAAGCTGCGCAAGGCGGTCAGGGGCAGGCGTCCACGCTTCATGCATAACCTCAAGTCATGTGAAAGCGATGGTAATCTCGTTTGAAGGACGTGGTCAAGGGCGGTCATATGGCGTCGAAGGAGACTCGCCATGTGGACGCAAATCATTCATCTGATTCTGGACGCCGTCGCTTTGCGGATGGGGCGCCGGTATCAGGACATACGATGATATCGGCAAACGGGTTTTTATTGTCGAAGGCGGATCGTTTATTCCCGGCGGCGCTTATGTCTGCCGTGACGATCGCTCTGTGCGTTTTTGCCTTGCCGTAACCTGGTTGGCCGCCGCTTTGCCGGTTGTCTTGACAGATGCCCCGCCGGGCCGCAGCCTTAGGCCATGACCCGCACATTCTCATCTCTGCTGATCCTGTGTCTGGCCCTCAGCCTTCCGGCGCAGGCGGCCAAGCCGAAGACCTGTTTCTCGAAGGCCGAGATGAACGCCGAACGGCTGGTTCGCCAAGGGTTGCGCCTGCGGGAAGGGGCCAAGGGCTGCGACGGCGATCCCTGGAACTTCCAGACTCAGGCGCAATGGGAGGATATCGACAAGCGGTTCGGGCCTCAGTTCGCCGCTCAAACCAAGATTCGCAGGGGCGCCTTCGTTCGGGAATTCGACAAAGAGGCGGATTACCGGATCAACGAATCCGACGGGCGCATCGTCATGCTTTACCGCGGCTATCCCTTGAGCGCGCCCTATTGCACCGAGATCAAGAAGCTGTTGACCGACATGCAGAAATCCGGCTGGGTCGCCTTCACCAAGAAGGCCAATACCGCGCCGGACGAGGTTAAGTTCGTCTATCGCGCCTGCAACTGAATAACCCCTTTTCCCAAGCTGTTGAAATGCTTGGACGAAGCGGAGTAGGCTGGCCGCCTTGAAACACAGGATTTGCCATGCGTCCCGATCTTGCGGCCAAATACGATCTTCGCGTTCCCCGCTACACGTCTTATCCCACCGCGCCGCATTTCGGTCCGGCGGTGGGGGCCGATCAGTACGGCCAATGGCTGTCGGAGTTGCCCAAGGACGCTTCGCTGTCCCTCTACCTGCATATCGCCTATTGCGCCGAAATGTGCTGGTTCTGCGGCTGTCACACCAAGATCACCCGCCAATACGCGCCGGTGGCCGACTATATGGATTGCCTGTGGCGCGAGATCGACATGGTCGCCGAGCGCCTGCCTGCCCGCATGGCCGCGCAGCATGTGCATTTCGGCGGCGGCAGCCCGACTATCCTGTCGCCCGACGATTTCGTCGCCACCGTCGATCGATTGCGTAAGCGCTTCCTGCTGAAGGAAGACGCCGAAATCGCCGTCGAACTGGACCCCCGCACCGCCGACGAGGACTACGTCAAGGCCATGGCCCGCGCCGGCGTCACCCGCGCCAGCATCGGCGTGCAGGATTTCAATCCCCAGGTTCAGGAAGCCATCAACCGTATCCAGCCCTATGACGTTACCGCCCAGGTGATCGGCTGGCTGCGCAAGCACGGCGTGCCGGAAATCAACATGGACCTGATCTACGGCTTGCCCTATCAGACCTGCGAAAGCCTGCTGGAAACCATGGATCTGGCCGTCGGCTTCAGCCCCAAGCGCATCGCTTTGTTCGGCTATGCCCATGTGCCGTGGATGAAGAAGCACCAGCGCCTGATTCCGGAAGCGGCGCTGCCCGATATCGCCGAGCGCTGGCGTCAGTACGAGACTGCCCAGCAGCGGTTGGTCAAGGTTCACGGCTATGTTCAGGTCGGCCTGGATCATTTCGCCCGTCCCGACGACGCCATGGCCATCGCCTTGGCGGAAAACAAGCTGCATCGCAACTTCCAGGGCTACACCACCGACGAGGCCGCCATTCTGGTCGGTTTCGGCGCCTCGGGCATCGGTTCCTTGCCCCAGGGCTATGTCGCCAACGAAGGGTCGATCCACACCTACAAGGACACCATCCGCGCCGGACGTCTGGCCGCCGTGCGCGGCATCGCCGTCAATGACGACGACCGTCTGCGCCGCACCCTGATCGAGCGGCTGATGTGCGATTTGAGCCTGGATGTGGATGCCGTCTGCGAAAGCCTGGGGGCCGACGCCTCGCAGTTCGACGCCTCGCTGGAAACTCTGGCCTATATGCAGGCCGACGGCCTGCTGATCCGTAACGGCCGCAAGATCACCATCACCGAAGACGGTCGCCCCCTGGTCCGCGCCGCCTGCGCCGTGTTCGACCGCTATCTGAAAGCGGGCGAGGCGCGGCATTCCAAGGCGGTGTGAGTTTCCCGGTTTTGCTTGTATGTCCCCGCCGGAGTGATTTCCGGCGGAAGAAGGACGTTCGTCGTTTAACTCCGGTACTGTTCCGGATTTTCGATGCCGCAATTGCGGGCTTCTTCATCGAAGGCTTCGCGGTAGAGCGGCAGCGCCCTGGTCTTGATGATGGTCTGGCCAGTTCGGCTGTCGGTATATTCGGCGCGTTCGACCAAAGGGTGGGCGGCCTTGTTGGGGCAGGCCTCGCTCTCGGCGATCAGCGCCTTGATCTGGGCGGTCAGGCCGGCAATGTGGCATTCATCAAGATCGGCTTCGGCCCGCAGATCCTCGATCTCGCGGCGCAGCTCGGCGATCTGCCGACGCAGGTCCTCGGTTTCCATTTCGGCCATGAGGCTGGCTTGTTCGTTACTCGGTTCCACCGTGGTACTCCTTGGCGCCAGGCTGCGATGGGAGATCCCATCAAGGTGATCCTATTGGGGCGCGGCTGGCCCGGCAAGCTGTGAATGAATAAGTCTGCGCCCAGGTTTGAGGCGCGGCGTCTTCGGCCAAAAGCCTATTCGTCTCCCGGCTTGCGGCTTCTTAATCCCTTGATTTCGGACCGCTGGCTCTTGGCTTCCAGGCGACGCTTCTTCGAGCCCAGAGTGGGGCGGCTGGGGCGTCTGACTCTGTCCGGCACCGCCGCTGCGCGGATCATCTCGATCAGGCGATCCAGGGCGTCCTTGCGGTTGGCGTCCTGGGTGCGGAAACGTTGGGCAGTGATGACGAGAACGCCGTCGCGGGTCAGCTTGTTGCCGATCTGGCGCAGCATCTTTTCGCGCACCGGCTCCGGCAGGGAAGGCGAGGTGACGACGTTGAACCGCAGCTGAACGGCGGTTTCCACCTTGTTGACGTTTTGGCCACCAGGGCCGGAGGAGCGGAGGAAAACCTCCTCCAACTCGCTGTCATCCAGACGGATGCGCCCAGTGACCTCGATCATGGCGGCTAACCCAGCAGGCCACGTTTCTCCACCTCGTTCGCCACGTCGATGGCGGCGTTGAGGGAGGGATGGCTCCAAGGCGTGGAAACGTCGCCCAGCAGGCGGGCATAGCCCAGCTTGATCAGCAGCTCGTGCAGGCGGGCGTGCTTTTCGTTGACCATGCCGGGCGGGCAGAAGATGTAGACGGGACCGCCGTTGGCGCAGGCTTCCGAACACATGTTCATGGAATCGCCGGTGGCGACGATGACGTCGGCCATGCCCACCAAGGCGAGATAGGGGTTTTCCGTCTCTTCGCGCCAGATATGCAGATGGCTGCCCGGCGGCAGGCAGTCCTCGACCGCCGCCTCCACGTCGGGGCCGCTGCGGCGGCTGGTGGTGGCGATGATGGTGGCGCCCAGGGTCCTGGCCAGTTCGGCTGTCTGGGACACCATCTGGCGGGCGCGCTCGGGGGTGAAATCGTAATCCTTGGTGGCGCCGCCGATGGAAAGAAGCAGCCAAGGGCGGGGCAGGTGCGCGAAACGGGGCTCCCAGACGGCGCGCTCTGCGGCCAGCAGGGCGGGAACGGCGCGGTGGCAGGAGCCCAGCGTTTCCAGCACGTTGGCGGCGGGCTTCATCTTGTCGTGGCGGGGGGCGGCGATCAGGTCGAATCTGCCACGGCCCGGCCAGCCCGGATCCATGATCTGCACCAGTTTGGTGCCGAACCTGCGCTTCAGCCAAAAGGCCAAAGGCGCGGTGCGGCGGCCGGCGGCGATGGCCAGCTTGGGGGGAGCCGTCAGATGTTCCAGTTCGTCGCGGCATTCCTTGGCGATCCCGATCAGGGACGAGCCACGGAACAGGTTGTGCCACTTGCCGCGTTCGTCATAGCGGACTTGGAAGATGCGGAACGGGCGGCCCAGAGCTTCGGCGACGCCGACGCATTGGGCGACGTTGCCGGGACGATCGTCCGCCAGAACCCAAACCGTTTCGTCGGCCATGATTACCCTCGTGAAAGACAAGGCCACAGGGGGTAAGCCCTGTGGCCCCGTGTGTCAATGATGCTGCTTGGTCAGCGGCCCTGAAACTGCGGCCGGCGCTTTTCGGCGAAGGCGGCCATGCCTTCCCGGTAATCATCGGTGGTCAAAAACTCGTAGGCGCGGTTGAGTTCGTCCTGGCTCATGGGAGCGGGCGACTGCACGCGGCGAACGAACTCCTTGTGCCAGCGGTTGACCAGCGGGGCGTTGGCGGTGATGCGTTTCACCGTGGCCTGGACCTCGGCCTCCAAGGCGTCGTCGGGCAGGATGCGGTGGATCAGGTTCATGGCCAGGGCTTCCTCGGCTCCGAAGACGCGGGCCTCCAGCAGGATTTCCAGGGTGCGGGCGGCTCCGGCCAGACGCATGACGCCGGCAATCTCGGGCTGGCCCATGACCACTGAGATTTTGCCCACCGGCACGCCGAACTTGCCGGACGCCGCCGAAAGACGCAGATCGCACTGGGCGGCCAGTTCCAGTCCGCCGCCGACGCAAGGGCCGTAAATTTGGGCGACGGTGGGATGCGGACAGGCCTCGACCAGGGCCAGCGCCTTGCGCATCACGGCGTCGTAGTCGCGAGCCTGCTGGGCGTCGGCGCGCAGGGTTTCGAATTCGGTAATGTCGGCGCCGGGTGCGAAGGCTTGTTCGCCGGCACCGCGTAAAATCACGCAACGGATGGAAGCGTCGGCGTTGATGCCCGTGAAGGCGTCGGCCAGACCGCGCCAAACCGGCAGATTCAAGGCGTTCATCTTGTCCGGACGATTCAGGATCACGGTCGCCACAGCCCCTTCGCGGCGCTGTTCGATCACATTCGTCATGTTCCCCCCTAAAGCCTTTTGTTGCACCGATGGCCGTTTTGGCACTATATCCCGCGCAGGAGACGTCTTCTCTATATCGCCCCGCGATGGCCGGGGGAAGTTTGGAGTATCACCCTGATGCAGTCCGTTTCGCGCACGCCGGAGCAGAAAAAGGCCGGTTTGACCACCGCCCGCATCCTGCTTGAGATCGGTGCCGTCAATTTCCGCCCGGAAGAGCCTTATACCCTGACTTCGGGTTGGAAGAGCCCGGTCTATATCGATTGCCGCAAGGTGATTTCGTTCCCGCGCGCGCGCCGCAAGATCGTCGAGCTGGCAGCGGCTTCGATCAGCCGTGAAGTCGGCTTCGAGAGCCTGGACGCCATCGCTGGCGGCGAGACCGCCGGCATTCCCTATGCCGCCTGGATTTCCGACGCCCTGATGCAGCCCATGCTGTATGTGCGCAAGCAGGCCAAGGGCTTCGGCCGCAACGCCCAGATCGAAGGCGATTTCAAGGACGGTGCCCGCGTGCTGCTGGTCGAGGATCTGGCTTCGGACGGCGCCAGCAAGGTCAATTTCTGTCAGGCCCTGCGCAAGGCCGGCGCCGACGTCCACCATACCTTCGTGGTGTTCTTCTACGGCGTCTTCCCCGGCGCCCTGAAGACCCTGCAGGAAATCGACGTGCGCATGCACTATCTGGCCAACTGGTGGGACGTGCTGGAGGTCGCCGAGGAAGGCGGTCAGTTCAGCAAGTCGGCCCTGGAAGAGGTGCGCAAGTTCCTGCACGACCCGATCTCCTGGTCCGCTTTCCACGGCGGCCGCGAGAGCTGAGTTTGGGGGTCGCTCTCTCCCTTGACTTCGACGCTGCTCGTCAGGTTTTGGGAGAGAGCGGAGCTTCCAGCAGTTTCTCGAATTCCTGAGCCCGCACCGGACGGCTCAGAAGATATCCTTGGGCGCCGCCGCACTGGTTGGACCTGAGGAACTCGAATTGTTCGGTGGTCTCGACGCCTTTGGCCACCACGCGGATGTTCATGCTCCGCGCTACGGCGATCGCCGCCCGCACCAGATTGGCCTCGTCCTTTTCTCCACCCAGAACCCGGATGAAGTCCGGGGCGATCTTCACCACGTCCACCGGCATGGTGTGCAGGGTGCGGAAATCCGTATGGCCGATGCCGAAATCGTCCAGGGCGATATGCACGCCCAAGGTGCGCAAGGCTTCCAAGGCCTGCATGGTGGTGGCCTCGGCCTCCATGGCGACGCCCTCGGGCACCTCCACGTCCAGCGCCGCCGCCGGCAATCCGCTTTCCGCCAGCAAGCCTTCGATCATCTGGATGAAATCGGGGTCGTGCAGTTCACTTTTGCTGACATTGACGCAGATGCGCAGGGCTGGATGGGTCAGAAGCCAGCGCGCGCCCTGAATGAAGGCCTGACGCATGGCCCATTGACCGATGGGTTTGATCAGCCCGGTTTCGTTGGCCAGGGGCAGGAACTGACGCGGTACCATCAGGCCGACCTCGGGATGCTGCCAGCGCAGCAGAGCCTCGGCCCCGACGACGCGTAAATCGCTCAGATCGGCGATGGGCTGGAAATAGATTTCCAGCTGGCCGTTGTTGATGGCCAAAGCCAGGGAATCTTCAAGGGTCTGGCGCTCGAAGGCCCGTTCCGAAAGGATGGCCGACGAGAAGCGGAAGGCATCCCGGCCCTGTTTTTTCGAGGCGTACATGGCCTCGTCGGCTTGGCGCAGCAGCACTTCGACGGATTCGCCGTCGGCGGGATAAAGGGCGATGCCGACGCTGGTGGTGACCCGATGGGGAGAGCCCGCCAGTTCGAAGGGAATTGAGAATTGCTGTAGGATTTTTTGCGCCACCTTGGCGGCATCGCGGAAATCAGTGACGTCTTCAAGGATCAGGGTGAATTCGTCGCCGCCCATGCGGGCGACGGTGTCTTCGGCTCGCACCGTATGGATCAGGCGCTCGGAGACCTGCTGCAACAGGGTGTCGCCGGCCAGATGCCCCAGGCTGTCGTTGATTTGCTTGAAGTGATCCAGGTCCAGGAACAAGACGCCCACCTGCAACTGGTTGCGCTGGGCGCGAGCGATGGCGTGCTCCAGGCGCTCCAGAAACAAGGCGCGGTTGGGCAGGCCGGTCAGCGGATCGTGATGGGCGCGATGGGTCAGGCGCTCTTCGGTTTCCTTGCGCGAGGTGATGTCGCTGAACACCGCCACGAAATTGACGACGCCGCCGGTCTGCGAGCGGACGGCGCTGACGTCCAGCCAGGCGGCGAACAGTTCTCCCGATTTGCGGCGGTTCCAGATTTCTCCCTGCCAGTTGCCGGTGGCGTTGACGCGCCGCCACAGTTCGGTGAAGAAGTCTGGGCCGTGACGGCCGGACGACAGCAGGTCGAGCCCCTGGCCGCGCGCCTCGGCTGGGCCGTAGCCAGTCAGGCGGGTGAAGGCCGGATTGACGTGAACGATGCGCCGCTCGGCGTCGGTGATGAAGATGCCCTCGCTGGTGGCCTCCAGCACGCTGGCGGCCAGCCGCTGCTGCTCTTCCAGGGCTTTGCGGGCGGAAATGTCCTCGATCATCGCCACGGCGAACTGGGGGGCGCCGTCGGCGCTGCGCACCAGCGACATGGTCATGGCCACCCACAGGGCGCCTCCTTGGCCCTGCAGCAGGCAAAGCTCCTCGCAGAAGCCGTCCCGTTCGCCGCTGAGCAGCATCCACATGGGTTCGGCGGCCTTGCTGCGGTCGTCGGGATGAATGACGTCCAGCAATGGCCTGTTCTGCGCGCCGGGGCCGAGCAGGCCGACCAGGGTCGGGTTCAGGGAAAACAGATGGCCGTCGGGATCGATCATCGCCACGCCCAGGCCGGCATTCTCGAACACGGCGCGGAACTGGCTTTCGCTGCGGCGCAGATTGGCGTCGGCGGCCGAACGCTGGATGGCGTAGCGGATGGCCCGGCGCAGCAGGTCGACGTTGTTCTCGCCCTTGACCAGATAGTCCTGGGCGCCTTGCTGCACGGCCTGAACCGCCGCGCTGTCGTCGTTGTGTCCGGTCAGCACCACCACCGGCAGCATGGGAGCGAAGGTCCGCAGCCGGGTCAATGTTTCCAGGCCGAGGGAATCCGGCAGGGACAGATCCAGCAGGGCGACGTCGAAGCGTTGCTGGCCGACCTTGGCAATGGCGGCGGCCAGGGTATCGACCCAGGTGAAGCGGAAATCGCGGGGATATTGTCCCAGCAGCAAAATCTCGACAAGGCGCGCGTCGCCGGGATTATCCTCGACCAGAAGGACTTCGATGGGAACGACAGGGGATGAGGGCGCGGTCATGATCTGGCTCCCCCTTGGCCGTCAGCGCGGAGGCAGCTTGACGACGCGTCCCCAAAAATCAGCGATGGACTTGATCACCGAGATGAAATTGTCCAGGTCCACCGGTTTGGCGACGAAGCAATTGGCGTGCAGATCATAGCTGCGCATGATGTCCGGCTCGGCCTGCGACGTGGTCAGAACCACCACGGGAATCCGGCGTAGGTCGGGATCGTTCTTGATTTCGGCCAGCACTTCGCGGCCGTCTTTGCGGGGAAGATTCAGGTCCAGGAGCAGAAGGTCGGGCTTGGGCGCGGCGGCATAGCTTTCGGAATTGCGGAGAAAGCGGATCGCCTCGACTCCGTCGGGAACCACATGCAGGCGACCGGGAACGCCGCCTTCCTTCCAGGCTTCGGTGGCAAGACGGGCGTCTCCGGGATTGTCTTCGACCAGAAGAATGTCCAGGGTTTCGGGATTTCGCACCACGACCCATTACTCCGTATCTTCCCCCGACAAATAGTCTATGCCACTTGGGGGCGCTTGAAAAGCGACAGCTTTGTGAGGAGGTTAGCCTGTCTGAAGGCCGGTCAGGGAATAAAGATCGACCGGCGTGCCCACCAGTTCGTACAGCAGGCGAAAGCACACGCCCAGCACGATCAGGGCCAGCAGGATGCGCATCTGTTCGGCGCGCAATTTGGCGCCGAAGCGGGCGCCCATTTGCGCGCCGACCACGCCGCCGACCAGCAGGGCCAGCATCAGCACCACATCGACGGTCTGGGTCTTCACCGCTTGCAGCAAGGTGACGTTGGCGGTGACGAAGATGATCTGGAACAGCGAGGTGCCGATCACCACCGAGGTCGGCATTTCAAGGACGTAAATCATCATGGGGACCATGATAAAGCCGCCGCCCACGCCCATCAGGGCCGACAGCAGGCCGCCGAAGGCCCCTACCGCCAGAGGCAGAAAGGCCGAGATGTAAAGACCGGAGCGGGGAAAGCGCATCTTCAGCGGCAAGGCCGACCACAGATGGCGGTGGCGCTTGTGCGGGCGGCTTTTGCGGCGCGAGGCCGCCAGGGTTCGCAGGCTTTCCACCAGCATGGTGATGCCGACGAAGCCGAGAAACAGGACGTAGCACAGATTGATGGCCAGATCGACCTGACCCAAACTGTGCAGCAGGGCGAACAGCCAGACGCCGAACAGGGAGCCCAGAAGCCCCCCGATCATCAGCATCCAACCCATACGGAAATCGACGTTCTTGCGCCGCCAATGGGCGATGACGCCGGATACCGACGCCCCCACTACCTGATTGGCGCCCGACGCCACGGCCACCGGAGAGGGAACGCCCAGAAAAATCAGCAGCGGCGTCAGTAAAAAGCCGCCGCCGACACCGAACAGCCCGGACAGGAAACCGACACCTCCCCCCAGGGCCAGCAATGCCAGAAGATTGACCGACAGACCGGCAATGGGGAGGTAGATGTTCAAGGACGGCTCTGCTTACTCGACCGGATAGCCGGCGCTGATCCAGCCGTTGATGCCGCCGGCCAAACGATTGATCTCGCCCTTGTAGCCGCTTTCCAGCAGGCGCTGGGTGGCGGTGCCGCAACGCACGCCCGAGCGGCAATGGATCACCAGCTTCTTGCCAGCGGGAACGGCGGGGAAAGCGGCGGGATCGAAGCTCGACAGCGGCACCAAGGTCGCTCCGGCGATGTGATGAGCCACCCATTCGTTCTGCTCGCGCACATCGACGATGAAGGCCTGATCGTTTTCAACCCAGTCGAAAATAGTTTCCGCATCGACGATGTTGACCTGTTCGCTCATTTCCAAGCATTCCATATCCAGAAGGGGCATCCGCCCGTGCAGGATGGTTATGATGGAGACGCCGATGCATTTGCGCAAGAGGCCGGGCCGTCTTAAGCTGAGGCAATTCGTCAGGAAAGGGGAGCGTTGCCGTCATGGCTGATGAAATGTTGGACGCGAAAGGCCTTTCCTGTCCGCTGCCGATCCTGCGGGCCAAGAAGCTGCTGAAAATCATGTCCAACAACGATCGGCTGACGGTGATCGCGACGGACCCCGGGTCGCTTCGGGACTTTCCCAGTTTCTGCGCCCAAACCGGCAACAGTCTGGAGGAAGCCGGCGAGATCGACGACGGGGTTTACCGCTTCCTCATTCGCAAGATCGTTTGAAATCCTCGTAGGCGTGCCAGCTGCCGTAAGCCACCAGGGGCAAGGTGAAGGTTAGGCCGATGAAGCCGGTGACGAAGCCGAACCCCACCAGCACGACGATGGTCGCGGCCCAGGACAGCATCACCGTGCGGTTGGCCCAGACATATTCCACTGAGTCGATGATGCATTCGGCCACCGGCGCTTCGCGGTCGAGCAATGCCGGAATGGTCATGGCCATGGCCGCGAAAACGGTGGCGGCGATCAGGCTGCCCAGAATGGTTCCCGCCGCGAGAAAATAGAAAGCCTGGTCGGAGCCGAGAAGGCTGGCGACGAAATTGTCCAATTGCGGCGGATTGCTGTGGAAGAACAGGCTGAATAGCAGCATGGCGACCTGAAACCAAGCGGCCATGGCCAGCATCAGCGCCAGTCCGCAGGCGCTTAATCCCGCGGGGTTGCGCAGCCATGCCCGGGCGCTGAGGCCGAAGCTCACGGTTTGCCCATCGGCGCGCCGGCGGGCGATGTCCATCAGGCCGACGGCCAGAATGGGGGCGATCAGAAAGAAACCGGCCATGGTGGCGGGGATCAGGCTGCCCAGATCCAGCGCGGCCAGCCCGAAGGACAGGGCCAGGCCCAGGACCGAGAACACGGCCCCCCAGGCCAGGGACAGGATAGGGGCGGCGCGGAAATCGTCCCAGCTTTTGGACATCCAGCGGCTGGGCGCGTCGATGCCCAAGACGGGGCTTCGCCGCTGGGGGCGGCAGGGGTGATGGATAAGGAGGCTATCTGTGGCCATGGCGACCTCGCTGAGGCGGTGACTTCTCCTGCGGAATCAGGTGGGGGGCTTGCCGCCCGCTTTAAAGCTATGGCCTAGGCCATAAAGCGAACGCGCCGCCCGAATGGGCGGCGCGTTTTCTTTTTTCAAGATGTCGACGTCAGTCGCTCATGTCAGGCAACGGGCTTACCCACCGGCAGAACGTCGCGGCCGAACACATCCTTGAAAATGGTCGAGGCCATCATGTACCAGGCGCCCAGGGCGCAGAAGGTCAGATCGACGCCGGCCCAGAAGGTCAGGCTTTCATTGTCGACGAAATGTTCCAGGTCCAGCAGCACGAAGCCGATAATCAGCGTGGTGAAGGTGAAGAACATCGCCTTGCTGATCTTGACCGAGGCCACCCACAGGATCGACGAATACAGGGTCCAGGCGATCAGGAACCAGCCCACGTCGGCCTTGCTGACGGGGAACAGGTTGTAGACCTTGGCCACCAGCATCGCGCATAGGGTGATCCAGAAACAGCCGAACGAGGTGAAGGCCGAATAGCCGAAATTGTTGCCCATCTTCTGTTCCTGCAGGCCGGCAATGAGCTGGGCCAGACCGCCGAAGAAGAAGCCGAGCCAGATCACCGGGCCGATGCCGGCCAGTCCCAGATTGTGGAACTGCAGCATCAGAGTGGTCAGACCAAAGCCGGCCAGGCCGACCACGGCCGGATTGCCCTGCTTGGGGGCGGCGGCGATGGAAGCCTGCTTCGCGGTCTCGATGGCGATGGGGCTGATTTGCGACATGAGCGTATCCTTATCTACGGCCCTTTCTGCTGGGCCTTGGTTCCTCCCGGAATCCCGAACGTGTCCCTGGTATTCTTTTATTGCGCCTCTGATGGGCAAAAATGACATAGCCCATATTGCCCTTGTGGGCAATCGCTCATTTCAGGGTTGTGTAACTTTCATAAAGATGAACGCATGTTCGCGCATGAAAAAATCCTCCGCGAATAATTCCGTGGAGGATTGTGTCCGAGAAAGGCGCTGAGCGGGATGGCGTTTAAATTTTTCTCACGCCGTCCAGGAAGGTCTGCACGCCCTGGCGCAGGCCATCGACCTCGCCGACCATGCTGCGGGCCGAGCCGAGAACGTTCTGCGCTTCCTGTTCGGTCTTGCGGGTGTCGGCGGCGACGCCCTGGATGGTCTCCGTCACTTCCTGGGTGCCCTGGGCGGCCAATTGGACGTTGCGGGCGATTTCCTGGGTGGCGGCGCCCTGTTCTTCGACGGCGGCGGCGATGGCCGACGAGGTCTCGTTGATACGGGCGATGCTGTCGGTAATCTCGCGGATGGCCGAGACGGCGTTGGCCGTGGTGCTTTGGATGCTGCTGATCTGCTGGCCGATTTCGTCGGTGGCCTTGGCCGTCTGGTTGGCCAGATGCTTGACCTCGTTGGCGACCACGGCGAAGCCCTTGCCGGCGTCGCCGGCCCGCGCCGCCTCGATGGTGGCGTTTAGGGCCAGAAGGTTGGTCTGGGCGGCGATGTCGTTGATCAGCTGCACCACCTCGCCGATACGCTGGGCGGCGGCGCTCAGTTCCTCGACGGTAACGTTGGTGCGGGACGCCTGCTCAGAAGCCTGGCGGGCGATTTCGGCGCTGCCCTGAACGCGCGAGCTGATTTCGGCGATGGAGGCATTCAATTCCTCGGTGGCGGCGGCCACCGTTTGAACGTTGGCGGCGGCCCGCAGGGCGGTGACGGCCACCTGATCGGCCTGTCGGGTCGCCGCTTGGGTGGTCTCTTCCATCTGGTGGGCACAGCCTTGCAGCGACGTGGCGGAGTCTCCCAGCCGCCCGGTCATTTGTCCGGCGCTGTTGTCGAAGTCGCGGCAAAGACTTTCCAAAGCCGAACTGCGGCGTTTTCCCTCGGCCTGCCGCTGGCTCTCCTCGGCGGCCAGTCTTTCGGCGGTTTGGGCGCCTTTGCGCAAAGTTTCCAAAGCCCTGCTCATCTTTCCCAATTCGTCGTCAAAGCGCAGGGCGGGGACCGGGCGTTCGTAATCCCGGTCGGTCAGGTGGCGGATCGCGTCCATCAGGTCGCCGATGGGCTTGGAAACCCGGCGGTGTACGGTCCAGCCGCCCCAGGCTCCCAAGGCCAAAGCGAAGACCAGGATGGCCAGAGTGACCAGGAAGCGGGTCAAAGCCTCTTGCCGCAGATCCTCGGCATGGGCCACGACACGGTCCAAGGCGTTGACGGCCAGCTTGCCCAACGGACCGAAAGGCTGATTGCAAATGGCGTTGTAGTCGTCGATGCCCATGACCGGGGTGCCGCCGCCGTCGAGCTTGGCCAGCAGACGGTCCGTCTCGGCCTGGGCCTTGCGGGTGACCTCGGTGGCGGTGGCGATATCCGCGGCCAGATCCTGCGGCGCTCCGGCGCGTTTGAGGATGCCGCCCAGGCTGTCCCAGTCGCCGCTGATGGTGGTGCGGAGCTGGATCATCTTGATCTTCATGGCTTCGGGCAGCGGCGTTCCGCTGGAGATATTGGTGCGCACGCCGCATTCCAGGCCGTACCGTTCACGCAGACGCCAGCCCAGCTGATGAATTTGCACCAATTCGGCGCTGGTGGCATCGCTCAGGCGGATGGTGTTGACATAGCTGAGGGACAGTTCGCCAAAAGCGTCGGAGATGCCCTGGTTGCTGTCGGCCCAGGGCTTGACGCCGTTCAGGCTGCGTTCGCTTCTGGGTTTGTTCATCTCGTCTTTTAAAGACTGGACGCCCGTCTGATAGTCCTTCCAAAAGCCTTCCAGCTTGGCCAGCGCCTCTCGACCTTGGGGCAGATCGCTTTTTCTGCCGATGGCGATGGCGTCGGGGATCAGCTTGTCGATCCTGGACAGATTGTCCGCCAGCGCCGCCTTGGGATCGTCCTTGCCCAGAAGGTCGACGATGGCCTGGCCGCGCAGAACCCGGAAGTCCAGGAAATTGATGAACAGCCCGCGTTCGCTGCGGCTCAACTCGCCCACCTGGATGCTTTGCCTGTAATCCGACCAGGCGTCGAGGGTGTTGTAAGCCGTAATGAAAAGCAAAGCGGTGGAAAGCAGGGAGATGGTGAGGATCAGAATCGTGCTCACCGAGCCGGATCTGTTCATGGTACCCCCTCCTGAACGGTTCTTGGCTTTCCGGTCCTGCCGTTCTTAAGCCGGATCAATTCCCTAAGCTTATGAAAAGCGGGTTGCTTTTCCTTGCTATCTTTCGGATAGGCCGGACGGCCATAGGTCTAAAAAAATGCCGCGGCCCGAGCCGCGGCATTTTGCTGGCGGAACAATGGCCAGAACGCTCAGGCGATTTTGGCGCCGTGTTCGCGTTTTTCCACGCGGGCCATCGAGGCCAGCAGGAAAACGGCGCCCCACAGGACGGTCACGCCCAGGGCCAGCAGCCAGCGGCTGTCGGCCAGCATCTGGGCCGGCTGCATGTAGAAGGGGCCGCGCATCAGCACCAGGGCGTGGGCCACCGGGTTGACGGTCATCACCGCATGCAGCCACATCGGCGCGTTCTCCACCGGGAACAGCGCCCCGGACAGCATCCACAGCGGCATCAGGAAGACCATCATGATGGCGTGGAAGCCGGCGCTTGAACGCATGCTCCAGGCGAAGAAAAAGCCCATGGCGGCGAAGCCGGTGGAGGCCAGGACATACGCCGCCAGCAGAAAGGCCAGAGACCCCAGTCCCAGATGCAGCCCAAGGAAAGGCGCGGCGACGGTGAAGATCACGGTCTGGACCATGGCGATGGCGACGCCGCCCAGCACCTTGCCCAGCACGATGGCCATGCGCGATACGGGGGCGACCAGGACGCTTTGCAGGAAACCGGCGTCGCGGTCCTCGATGATGGTGATCGACGAAAAGATGCTGGCGAACAGCATCATCATCAGCATCACGCCGGGATAGAAATATTCCAGATAGCTGACGCCGTCCATGCCGGGAGCGCGGAACGAGGCGTTGAAGCCGGAACCCAGGAACAGCCAGAACAGAATGGGCTGGGCGACGGTGCCGATCACGCGCTGGGGCTGGCGGATGAACCGGATGAATTCCCGGCGGGCGAGAGCGAAGGCGACGCCGATCATGCTGCTTCTCCGGTTTGGTCAGGTTCGGCGGCGGTTTTGCCGGTCAGATGGATAAAAACGTCTTCCAGGGCGGGCTGCTTGATGGCGATGCTGTCGATCTGGCTGCGGTAATTGGCCAGCAGCTTCTCCAGGATCGGCAGGCTGTCGCCGTTGCCGGTTTCCTCAAGGCGGATTTCGTCGCCGTGGCGGCGGGTGGCAAAGCCCAGGTCGGCGCGGATGCGGGCCTCCAGCGCCTCGGCGTCGCGGCTTTGAGCCACCACCATCTCGCGGCCCAACTGGCCGCGCAGCGCCTGCGGGCTGTCATAGGCCAGCAGATGACCGTCCTTCATGATGGCCACGCGGTCGGCGTCCTCGGCTTCCGAGAAGATATGGCTGGTCATCAGCACGGTCATGCGGCGGCCGCGCTGAATTTTATGCAGGGCGTCAACGAAATTGCGGCGGCTGGCCGGGTCCAGGCCGGTGGTCGGTTCGTCCAGCAGCAGCAGGCGCGGGCGGGTCAGCAGACATTTGGCCAATTCCACCTGACGGGCCAGACCGCCCGACAGGGTCATCACCTTGTCGTTCCGGCGGTCCAGAAGATCGGTCCAGCCCAGGGCTTCGTCCTGACGTTCGTAAAGATCGCGGCCCGATAGACCGTAAAGGTCGGCGTGCAGCTTCAGGTTCTCGGCCACCGACAGATGCTTGTCCACGGCGGGGCTCTGGAACACCACGCCCATCTGGGCGCGGGCCTTGGCCGGGTCTTTCAGCAGATCGTGGCCGCCGATGCTGATGCCGCCCGCCGATGGATAGGCCATGCCGCACAGAATGCGGAACAGGGTCGATTTGCCGCTGCCGTTGGGGCCGGACAGAATACAGAACTGCCCTTCCTCGACCGACAGGGTCAAGCCGTCGATGGCGGTGCGGGCGGCGGTTTTGCGGCCTGCCGGATAGACGTGGGTCAGGTTTTCGATATGGATCATGGCCTGTTGGGCTTCCGGGTGGGTAATTTAGAACGCATCTATTTCATAGTCTGTCGTGCCGGTAAAGCGCGTCAGCCGGCAATTCCCTGCTTGGGGCGATTGTCCCACCAGGATTGTGCCAGCGCCACAGCTTCAGCGGGCGAGGCGGCCTTTGCCGACAGCCGCAACGCGATGGCGGCGGTCGAGACCACCACCATCTCGGCATGGGCGTCCGACGTTTCGCCCCGCCACAAGGCCGCCAGACGATTGGGCTCCAGGCTGCTCTCGGCGCCGGGGCTGCTGTCCACCAATGGCGGCCATTCCTCCTCGAAGGGCTGGCCGTTCTGGAGGCCTTCCACCACGCAGGGCTTTTCCGGCCGGCGTTCGATCTCGCCGCCGTCGCCCTTGAAGCAGGCAATGGTCGACAGGCCCATCAGCAGAGAAGCGTCGCGGTGGACGCCCCGATAGTTGGGATGGAACACGCTCATCAGCGCCGCCTTGGCGTCGAAGGGGTTCAGGTTGCGGGCAACCGTATGCAGCGGCGAGCGCAGGCCCAGCAGTGGCTTCAGTTCGAAGATTTCCAGAAGGCGGGGATTCAGCACTTCCAGCGGGACGTAAGTGAAGTTGTCTTGGTTCAACTGGCGCCCCGCCTCGGCCAGGGAGACCGCGGCGGGAATGCCCAGCGCGGCCAAGGTTTCGCGGGTGTAAAGACGCCCGGCGGTGTGGCCTTCGGTGCCGTGCATGGCCACCTTCAGGCCATGGCGGGCCAGCAGCAGCGCCGACAGGATGAACAGCGGCAACTGGCGGCTCTTGCCGGCATAGGACGGCCAGTCGATGTCGGGGCGCGGGAAGTCGGCGGGCATATCCAGACCGTCGCGCACCGCCAGGGCAAAACCGGCTACCTCGTCCGGGGTTTCGGTCTTGACCCGCATCAGACAGAGGAAGGCGCCCAACTGCACAGGCTCGACCTCGCCTTTCAGGATCATCGAAACGGCGGCGCGGGTTTCGTCGAGGGTCAGCGGGCGGCTGAGGTTGGGGCCTTTGCCCAGAACGCGGACATACTGGGCAAAGGGATGTTCATGGCTCATGGCGTACTACCCTCAATCTCGGTCTCTTTACGAAGACGGCTTGGCGGGCCGTTTTATTGCATTCAGAGCCAGCTCAGGCTGGCGGGCTGGGCGGCGCACAGATCGACGAAGCCTTCGTAATCCACCCGCGTCACGCCGGTCACCAGCGCCTTGACCGTCAGGCCTCGGGCCTCCAGATCGGGGATCAGCACATAGATCGGCAGCTCGGCCAGCCGGGACGCGAAGAGTCCGCCGGCCAGGGCGGCGATCACGGCGTCTTCGATCAGGATCAAGGCGTCGCCGTCGCGCCAGCGGCTCAGACAGCCGTCCAGGGCGCTGTCGGCGAAGGGGGATTTGCTGACGATATGCAGCATCTTACAGACTCATCAGCATGTCGGCCTCGGCTAGTTTCCCGGCTATGGCGGCGCGGTCCAGTAACGAGACGGCGATCATCAGGTCGTGTTCGGACAGTCCCCGCTCGGCCAGGGATTCGCGTTCGACCCAGACATGGTCGATATCGTATTCGCCCAGTTCGCTCAGATGCTCGGCGAAGGGCTTGTGGCCGATGGCTTCGGGCGTCTGGGCGCGGGCCAGCTGGAATACGCCGTCGTCGAGAAAAACCAGATGCACCTGCTGGTCGAAGGCGGCGGCGACCAGCACGGCTTCGATCATCTCGGCGGCGGCGCTGCGGCCATAGGGAGCCTTGCGGCTGACAAACATGATTTTTTTGTGGGTCATGAGCCGAACGTCACCAAGCGGTCGGCGGCGACCATGGCCTCGGCCAACTGCCCCAGCCCGGAAATGCGGAAGCCGGGGGCCAGATTGACCTCGCGGATGCCGCGTTTGACGGCGGCGTTGGCGCAGACCACCAGTTCCACGCCATGTTCGGCGGCCAGTTGCGACCAGTCGCGGCCTGGATGGCGCTCGTCGGCGGGAGGCGCGGCCAGACGGTTGGCGTTCAGCACGCCGTCGCCGTAAAAGAACACCCGCGTCAGGCCGTGGCCGCGCGCAAGCACGGCGCGCGCAAAATTCAAGGCGCTGCCGGAGGATTGGCTCCCCTGGGGGCCGTCGGTGACCAGGATGGCGAATTTCATGGCGCTATCCTGCCTTCAAGAGAACCGTGATGACAAGGCAGCGCTGGCGATTCCCCGTATTGGGTGGCGGTGATCAGATCCAGGATGATCTGCGCCACTTCCGGATCGCGGCCGATGCCGCCCATCAGCCAGACCAGATGACGGCCGATTTCCGACGGTCCGCCTTCCGGCGCGGTCAGGCCGAACAGGGGAGGCAGATCCTGGCTGGCGTGCATGCCTTCCGACACCAGCAACGGCGCGCCGATGACGTGGCGGGTGGAAACCAGCTTGGGCCAGTCGCAAACGAAAGGCTCCTGTTCGATATAGGCGATAGCCACCTCGGCGAAACCGGCGTCGCGGCGCAGCCGTTCGGCCACGGCCTCCGGGGTGCCGGACGAGCCGCCGGGCTTGGACGAGCCGTGGGCGATCATCAACAGGGTGGCGTCGGTGGCCTTGATGCCGTTGACGCGGCAAAGTTCATGGGCGCGGCGGCACAGCAGACAGGGAATCTCGGGATGGGTGCCCACTGGCTCGCTGTAATAGACGGTGCGCCCAGCGATTTCACTGACGCGGCCGGTCAGGCCCAGGCGTTCGGGGATCAGTTTTTTCGTGAAAACGCCGGCACCGCTGAAATAGGGCACCACATGCACGATACGGCTCCGCACCAGATCCAGCGAGACGAAGGGTTCCTCTTTCCAGAAGCAGGCCCGCACCTCGGCGAACAGGTTCAGCGCGCGCAGGCGTTCGGCCAGACGGCTGGCGGCCTGCCGGGCGTTCGGGGTTTTGCTGGAGCCGTGGCCCACCAGCAGCAAGGCGGCGTCTTTCCAATCGCTCATGGACGAGATATGGGGGGCCTTGGTCATCGCGCCAATCACTCGGCCAGCCAGGCCAGGGCGGAAACGCCCAGGGTGACGGCGGCAATGCCGACGCCTTGCCCCGCCGAGATGCGCTCGCGGAAGAAAATGCGGGCCAGGACGATCGTCACCACGCCGAACGCCGAACTGGCCACGGTGGCCAGGGTGCCGTCCAGGCCGCGTCCGGCGGCGTAAAGGGCGAACAGGCCGCCGGCGTCGAGGACCCCCTGCAAGGCGGCCAAGGACAGCACGCCGGCTTGGACGCGGGTGGGCTTCGGCCCCAGAATCACCACCACCAGCATGGTCAGGGCCGCCACCACACGGCCCCAGAACAGCACGTTGCTTTCGCCGTCCACCAGCACCGCCTGTTGCCCCACCGCCAAGGTGACGGAAAAAATGACGCTGGAGACCAGGGCCAGGGTCAGCGTCCAGCGGCGGTCGGGGGGATTGGCGACGCCGGGTTCGGGCGCGGCGAAGCGCGCCACCAGGATGACGCCGCCCATGGTCACGGTCATCGCCGCCAATACGGTCAGGGTGGGACGCAGACCGAGCGCCAGATTGATCAGGACCATCCAGGCGGGATAGGCCCCCACCAGCGGCGAAACCAGCGATACCGGCCCTCGGCGCATGGCTTCGTAGAACATCAGCATGGCCAGGGCGGCCAGGGCGGCCGAGATCAGTGTCCAATGGCTGGGCGGCACGGGAAGATGGCCTTCCGCCAGGGTCATCCACAGGCCCAGGCCGGTCATGCCGGCCAGACTCATGGCCAGCAGGGCGCCTTGGGCGCCCAGGGCGCGTCCGGTATGGCGAGCCAGAACGTCGGCGGTGCCCCAGCTCAGGGCGGCGAGAATTCCCAGAAGTACGGCGGTCATGCCCGGCACTGTCCCCGAGCCGGCTCGGCAAATCAAGGGAAGAGTCCCGATATTCATCGCCAGTTCAGACGGCTTTTGTCAGGATGACGGCATGCTGAGGCGCCTTCTTCCTTTCTGTCTGCTGCTGTTGCCGGTTCTGTCCCAGGCCGAGTCTTCCGTCGCGCCCGATCACGAACGGGCGCGGGCGGCCGTCGAATCCGGGCGCAGCCAGCCTTTGCGCCGTCTGCTGGACAAAGTGGCGGCCAGTTATCCCGGCAAGGTATTGCAAGTGGAGTTGGAGGGGGACGAAGATCATCTGTCCTACGAGGTCAAGCTGCTGGCGCAGGACGGCAGTCTTCAGGTTCTGCATTACGATGCCGCCACTCTGGAACTGACGCGCCAGGAAACCGGCCGCCGTCATCACGCCGACCGTTACGACGGCCATCACGAAGACGAAGCGGGGCACTGATCATGCGTTTGCTGCTGGTGGAAGACGAAGCCCCCCTGGCCGCGCAACTGGCCCAGGCCCTGACGCGCCAGGGCTATGCGGTGGACAAGGCCGCCGACGGCGAGGAAGGCTGGTTTCTGGGGGACACCGAACCTTATGACGCGGTGCTGCTGGATTTGGGGCTGCCCAAGCTGGATGGCATCGCCGTGCTGAAACGCTGGCGGGCTTCCGGGCGGCGCATGCCGGTGCTGGTGCTGACGGCCCGCGATTCCTGGCACGACAAGGTGCAGGGGCTGGACGCCGGAGCCGACGACTATCTGGCCAAGCCATTTCGGACCGAGGAGCTTCTGGCCCGGCTGCGGGCCTTGATCCGCCGTGTCCACGGTCAAGCCAGTTCCGAACTGGTGTGCGGCCCGGTCTGCCTTGATACCAGCGCGGCCCGGGTCACGCTGAACGGCGAAGCCGTCAGTCTGACCGCCCATGAATTCAAGGTGCTGTCCTATCTGATGCACCGCAAGGGACAGGTGGTGGGGCGGGCCGATCTGACCGAGCATGTCTATGCTCAGGACTATGACCGGGATTCCAACACCATCGAGGTGTTTATCGGCCGCTTGCGCAGAAAATTGGGGGACGGCCTGATCCGTACCGTTCGCGGGCTGGGCTATCAGATGGACGATCCCGCATGAGACTGCCCTCGCTGCGGCTGCGTCTGCTGTGGGGCGCCTCGGTATGGGTATCCGTGGCGCTGGTGGCGGTGGGTATCCTGCTGTTCGAACTGTTCCATAACTATGCCACCGAAGACGTCTTCGACGATCTGTCCAACCAGCAGGATCAATTGCTGGCCGGCATTTCGGTGGGGGCCGACGGCGGCTTGGCGGTCGGTCCGGTTCTCAGCGACCCCCGTTTCGAGCGCCCCTATTCCGGGCTGTACTGGCAGGTGGACAGCCAGGGGAGAAGCGGGCTTCTGCGGTCGCGGTCGCTTTGGGATTTCGTTATGGATATGCCTCGGGGGATGCCGCCCGCCGACGGCGAGCAGCACCGCCATCGCGTCAAAGGGCCGAAGGGCGAGGAGTTGCTGGCGGTGGAGCGTATCGTGTCCCTGCCGGATTATGCCGAGCCGCTGCTGGTGGTGGTGGCGCTGGACGCCTCGCGGCTGGACGAGGCGATCCGCAATTTCCGCCAGGTGCTGATGCTGTCCTTCGTGGTTCTGGGGCTTGGGCTGATCGGCGCCGCTGCCTTGCAGGTGTTCATCGGGCTGCGTCCGCTGTCTTTGCTGCGCACTCGGCTGGGGCTGTTGCGCGATGGCGAGTCGGCGCGGCTCGAAGGCGGCTTTCCCTCGGAAGTCCAGCCGCTGGTGGACGATCTCAACGCTCTTCTCGCCCATCAGGCTCAAGTGGTGGAGCGTGGGCGCCTGCTGGCCGGCAACCTTGCCCATGGGCTGAAGACGCCCTTGGCGGTGGCGGCCAACGAGATCGAACGGCTGGAGGAAACCGGCGAGGCCGATGCGCCCCTCATCCGGGCTCAGTTGGAACGGATGCAGCGGCAGGTGGACCATCACACGGCCCGTGCCCGTGCCGCCGCTTCGTCGGCCCGTCCCGGCCAGCGCTGCCCGGTGGCCGAGGTGGCGCAGCCGCTTGCCGGCGTCGTCGAACGCCTGAACGCCGGACGGGCTTTGTCGCTGACGCTGGACGTTCCCGCCGATGCCGCTTTCCGGGGCGAGCGCCAGGATCTGGAGGAAATGCTGGGCAATCTGTTGGACAACGCCGCCAAGTGGGGAAAGGGGCGGATCCTCCTCTCCTGCCGGGGGGCGGAACGGGGATGGCTGGAACTGGCGGTGGAGGACGACGGCCCGGGCTTGGCGGCGGAACTGCGCGAGGATGCGTTCGAGCGCGGGCGCCGCCACGATACGGCGGTGCCGGGCACCGGCCTGGGGTTGGGCATCGTCCGCGATCTGGCCGAGCTTTACGGCGGCTCGGTCCGGTTGGAGTCGTCCCGGGAATTGGGCGGCCTGAAGGCGGTCCTCAGACTGCCCGCCCCTTGGCGCCGCGCCTGATCAGTTGGATTCCGGGTAGATGCCCAGCAGCTTCTGCTGGCGGCGCTGATACGAAATCAGTTCGAACGGCGTCAGCGGCTGGAAGCCTCGGCGGCGGTTGGCGTCGCCGATGGCGAACATCAGGGATTGCTGCGCGAACAGGGTGCGGTATCCTTCCAGCAGCGGGAAATTGGGATCCCACATATGGATGGCTTCCGATCCGGCGCCGTTGGCCTCCAGAATCAGGAAGTCCTCGCCCGCCTGCAACGCCTCGATGGATTTGAAGCGGACGTCGAAACGGCCGAACCAGAATTCCGGCATGGATTTGGCGATTTCGTCGAAACGGGCGGTCATCGCCGCCGTGATCCAAGGCCGTCCGTCGATATAAAGCCCGCCCACCCGGTTGCTGCCCACCATGGCCAGACGCAGGCATTCGTTTTCGGCCAACACCTCGTCCAATTTGGCGGCATGGGCGGCCAGATGCAGCTCGGCCTTCCAGCGGGTGCGCTCGTTGGCCAGGATCAATTGCCGCAGGGTCGAACGGCCGTCGCCCACTACGAAGGGGTAATAGCGGAAGGTCAGCGAGAAGATGCCGCCGGCTTCTTCGCCGGGCATGCGGGCATAGAACACGCCTGCCTCGCCATCGTAATCGACGAACTCCTGCACCATCAGCCGGCTGCCCAGCGGGTATCCCGCCAGATAAGGCTCGATGTCGGCGGGGCCGTTCAGACGGCGGACGCCGATGCCGCGCCAGCCGATGTCGGGCTTGACCATCATGGGATAGGCGATGCCGGCCCGCGTCATGGCGTCTTCCAGGGTGCGGGCGGTGGCGGCGATGTCGGGACTGGTGTCGATGGCGGCGCTGCGCGCCGCCCAGTGGGAACAGGCCGGGCCGATCAAGTCCATGCAGGCGATTTTCGATTCGCCCAAAAGACCGCCGGCCTCGATGCTGGGGTTCGCCACCGTCGGCAGGGTCAGGCTGCGGAACCGGGCTGCCAGCCAGAACCACTGCAACACCAGCGGCACGTAATAAAGCGGGGCGGGAATGCGTTCGGACAACGGCACCCGCACATCCCTGGGGTCCAGGGCCGGCATGCCATGATGCACCGACAACAGGCCGGAGCGCGAGGCCAAGGGATCGCTTTCCGCCGCCTGATGGCGCTTGGTGCTCTGGCGGCGCAGCAGCCACAGGCCGAGAACCGCCATTCCCATCACCGGCCAGCCCCACATTTTCAGGCGATCCACCAGGGCGTCGCCGAAATAGACGACGGCGACGAACAGCGTCGGCACGTACAAAGTGGCCGACAACAGAACGGCCAGCGCGAAGCGGCGGAAGGGAACCTTGGAAAAGCCTATGGCGGCGAAGGTCGGGAAGAGCATGGTCGGGGTCAGGCGGCAACCGGCCACCACCCAGTAGAGTCGGCGAGACAGCCAACTGGGGCCGTCGGCGGTGCCGGCGCTCAATGTGGCGGGAAGCCAGCGTTTCAGCCGTTCGGAGCGGCGGGCCAGGCGGCCAAGGCCGTAGATGGCGCAGTCGCCCAGGACCACGCCGCCAAACAGGCTGCCGCCGGCCAGAGCGGCCGGCAGATGGTTTTCCACCACCAGATATCCGCCGGCCAGAATGGCGGCGTCTTCATGGAGAAGAGTGCTGAAGAAAAGCGTTGCCGCCAACAGCCCCCAAACTCTGACGATCTCGAAACTCACCCCGTGCTCCGCACCTCGTTCCGGTTCCCTCCTGGAACCGGGCCGGGAAGCATAATCATTGTCATGCCGACATGCGACCAATTCCTGTGGGGATTTGGCGGAGCCGTCATATTAGCGCCAGCCGTGCCCCCATCCGCCGCCGCCCCAGTAATGGGGGGCGTAGCCGTAATAGACCGGCGGAGGCGGGGGCGGCCCATAGGTGTAATAGACCGGACGGCCGTAATAAGGCTGTTCGTAGACGGCGCAACCCGACAGCGACACGGCGGCGGTTATCAGGGCGGCGGCGATCGCCAGCTTGGCAGCGATGCGTTTCATGATCGAACTCTCCCACCGGATCAAGGTCCGGCCTGGAAGAGATTTCATACCTTCATCACGGCGGGGACATGACGGGCTTTGGGCGAAATCGCCATAATTGGCTGTGGCCGCGGATCACTCGAATTCGTAATCGCCGATGAACCAGCGTTCGCCCGACCAGTCGACGCTGACCCAACGGGGCTGCGGCTCCGGCAGCTCCGGGGGGCCGATGCGGGCCATGCGGTCCTTTTCCTTCTGCTTTCCCGGCTCTTCCAATCCGGCCCCGTCGGTGCGGGCGGGCAGGGGGGCGCTGATGGCGGGAACCGGCGGCGGGGCGCCTTCCGCGCCGGCGTTCAGGGGCACCTCGATGATCGCGGACTGTCCGCGTTCGGGGTAGCCTTCCTTACGCTCGATGGCCCGCTGGGGCGAGCTGGCCTGCTGGTGGCGCACGGTCACGGTCATCAGCACCTGCCAGTTGGATGGATTGCCGGTCGGCTGGCGGGCGATGACGCGCAGAGAATTCAGCACCGCCTTCTGATCGGCGATGACGCTGTTGGAGGCGAAGCGGCTGGTGACCGCCACATCGGCGGCGTTTTGGATGTCCTCGATGGTGGGGCCGCCGGGCGGGGGCGGCGCCAGTATCTTCTTGACGCCCTGGCCTTGGCCCGGGGCGGAACCGTTGGTCAGCGATCCCTTGCCGTTGGCGATGTGGACCGCCGACAGGCTCATCCATCCGGCCTTGCGGGCCAACAGGGCGCCGCCGCCGATGATCAGGGCGGCGCCGACCAGGGCGACGATCACCATCCTGGGCACGCCGCGGGGTTCCGGTTCTTCGAAATCGGTGTAATGGGACATGAAGTCGCGGGGCAGCACCGGGTTCAGCACCGGGTGATGCAGCAGGTCGGAACCGTCCGCATTGGCCTCAGGCGGCGATTCGAGGGGAATCTCGGCGGCGGCGGCTTCTTCGGCGGCGCGGGTCTCGGCCTCGGCTTCTAGTCGTGAAATGCTGTCGCCCAGGCTGGACTGAATGGCGGCGATGTCGAAGACACCGGCCTCGTCATAGGGCATGGGCGGCGGCGGCGGTTCTTCGGGCTCGGGCGGATCCTCGCCCTTATGGATGGGCAGCCCCGATCCGGAAACGGCGACGGCATGGCGCAGTTTGTCGAAGACGTCGTTGCTGTCCGGGGCAAGCATTGCTCAAATCCATTCTCGGGCCCGAGCTCTCTCCTTCGGGCTTTCCTGCGAACCTTACCAACAACACTTGCCGCAACGCCATATATTTGCCGGCCTATGGCCTGGTCATGTCCTCAAGCCTGGCCGTCACGCGGGCGACGACGCCGGGCCAGTCTCCCGGGGCGCCTTGGCGGAATAGCCGCATCGTGGGATACCAGGGAGTGTCTTCTCGGTCCTTCAGCCAACGCCAGCAGGAATCGAAACGCTCCAGCAGCCAGACCGGCTTGCCGATGGCGGCGGCCAGATGGGCGACGGCGGTGTCGACGCTGATCACCAGATCCAGGTTGGCGATGAAAGCGGCGGTGTCGGCGAAGTCTTGAGCATGGCTCATCAGGTTGATGACGCCCAAATCCTCGGGCGCGTCGGGGCCGTCCTTTTGCAGGCTGAAGAAGCGGCAGCCGGCTCCTTGGATATTTGGGCTTCTGATCAAAGGCGCCATTTGCTGAACCGACATGGAGCGGCGCTTGTCCACCGCCGAGGCCAAGGGCATGTGCAGGCGCGGATTGCCGGCCCAGACCAGTCCGACCTTCAGTCCGTCACCGGCTAAAGCCTCGATGCGCCGTCGCCAGGTTTCGCAATCCTGGGGCAGGGGAGCCAGATAGGGATGGCGGTCGGCGATGGCCGGCGTCTCGCCGCCCAGGGCCAGCGGCAGACTGAGCATCGGGCAATGCAGATCGGTCATGGGAATCTGCCCCGACATTTCCACCACGGCGGCGATGTCGGGAAGGCCGCGCATCAGGCGCAGCAGCGCTTTGTCGACGGCCAGGGTCACTTTCAGGCCGCGCCGTCCCGCCTCGACGGTATAGCGGCAGAATTGCAGGCTGTCGCCGAAGCCTTGTTCTGCGTGAACCAGCAGGCTCTTGCCGACGGCTTCCTCGCCCAGCCATTGGGGCATGGGCATGGGGCGGTGGAACCGCGCGCCCTCGCGGGTCCGCCAGCGGTACTCGTAATTCCGCCAGCCCTCGTCCCATTGCCCCAAGGTCAGCTGCAGCATCGAAAGATTGGACCGTGCCTCGGCGTAATCGGGCTTGGCGGCCAGGGCGCGGGCGTAATGCCCGGCGGCTTCGTCCAGTTCGTAGCGTTCGTGGTGCAGGGTGGCCAGATTATAATGGCTGTTGGGATAGGCCGGGTTCAGGGCGGCGGCCTGCCGGAACAAGGCGACGGCCTCGTCGGCGCGGCCTTGCTCGTGACGCACGGACCCCAGATTGTTGACGTGCTCGGCCGAGGCGGGCTCCAGTGCCATGGCCCGCAGGTAGCAGGCCTCGGCTTCGTCCAGGCGCTTCAAGTCTTTCAGGGCGGTGCCCAGATTGTCTTGGGCCAAAGCCGAATCCGGAGCCCGTTCGACGGCCGCTTTCAAGATCGGCTCGGCCTCGGCGGCGCGTCCGGCGGCGATCAGGGCCGATCCCAGATTGCACAGGGTGGCGACATGGCCGGGGCGCAATCGGGCCGCGGCATCCAGATGCGCGACGGCTTCGGCGGCACGGTTCAGTTCCAGCAGCACCAGACCCAGGTTGTTTCTCGCCTGAGCATGGTTGGGGCGGGCCACCAAGGCGTTGTGGTAACAGCTTGCCGCCGGCTCCCAAAGCGAGGCGGAGCGATAAAGGTTGCCCAGATTGTAGTGGGCTTCGGCGTAATCCTGGCGCAGGGCGATGGCGTGTTGGAAGCTTTGCTCGGCTTCGCCCATTTTCCCCAGGTCCATCAGGGTCAGGCCCAGATTGTTGTGGCCTTCGGGGGAGTGCGACGCGATCTCGATGGCCTTGTGGAACACCTGGGCGGCTTCGTCCAGCCGATGGTTGTCGCGCAGTGTCAGTCCAAGGTTATTAAGAGCCTCGTATGATCCGGGGTTGATGGCCAAGGCCCGGCGGTAAGCCGCTTCCGCCTCGTCGAAACGCCCCAGATTGGCAAGGGACAGGCCGAGATTGCAATGATAGGAATCGGCTTTGGCGTTGCCTTCGATGGCTTTGCTGATCCGTTCGACGGCTATCTGCGGTTGCCCGGTCTGAGCGGCGATGACGCCCCACAAATGAAGAGAATCGGCATGGTGGGGATTGAGCTTCAGAGCCTGCTGATAGGCCTGTTCGGCTTCGGCCAGACGCCCCGCCTGATGATGGGTCAGTCCCTGTTTGAAAAAGGCGTCGGCTCTTGCCGACGCGCCCGAAGCTGAAGACATGATCCGCGCCGCCTTTGCCTGAGCCCCCTGGGATGCTCCGTGCCGTGACGCCGCCGGCAGGGAGGGGGGAAGTGGTGCCGGTTACAGGGATCGAACCCGTGACCCCCTGATTACAAATCACATTCCCGCCTTGAGGTGGTTCTCTGGAAACTGGCGGAAAACCTCGGGAAAAGCCTGTATTTCTGCGCCTCACAGAGAAGCCCCTTGATTTTAATGTCCCAGCTAGGCTAGGAATGACTCGGCAAATCTGGCCTTTTTCGCCGTTTTCGCCTGTCCCAAGACTGTCCCAAGCTGGAGCAACTGACTATGGCCTCACAGAACCGACAGAACCTAACCCAGCGTATGGTGGACACGATCAAGCCACCTGAAGCCGGGGAACTGTTGATCATGGACTCCAAGGTTCCAGGCTTGGGAATACGGGTACGCTACACCGGGAAGTCCACCTATGTCATCCGCTGGAATGAGCTAGGCAACTTCAAAAAGATGACCCTCTGCGATGCCAAGGTCACGACGCTTGAAGACGCCCGCCGTTATGCCAAGCAGAAGCTGGGTGAGGTGGCTGGGGGTGATGATCCCTTGGCCCAGCGCGAGGCCCGGAAGAACAACCCCACCGTCAAGGAGATGGGGGAGGACACGATTGAGCAACTGCGGTCTCTGGGACGCAAGGAGACCTACATTTCCGACAGCCAGCGCCTTCTGGACAATTGGATCATTCCATCCATCGGAAGCCTGACGGTTCGGGAGGTGACGACCAAGGACGTCGAAAAGATCATCCGCAAGATGAAAGACACCCCGAGGACAGGCAATCTGGTCCGGTCCCTGTTGTCCCGCATTTTCAAGCTGGCCCGCCGCTGGGGCCATCGGCTGGACGACCCGACGTATGGTGTCGAGTCCTTCGAGGAGCGGCCTCGGGAGCGGTACTACACCGAGGAGGAGCTAAGGGCGATCCTGGGCGTTCTGGATCGGTATGGGAAGTTCAAGCGGTACTTCTATAGCGCCAACGCCATCAAGCTCCTGATGTTCACCGGAGCCAGAACCAGAGAGGCTCTGTCGGCCAAGTGGGACATGTTCGATTTGGAGCGGGGTATCTGGACGAAGCCCAGCACCAACACCAAGCAGAAGAAGCTTCATATTGCCGAGCTGTCCGAGGAGGCTCTTGAGGTCTTGAAGACCTTGAGGGCGTCAGAGGATGCGCGGCTTGACGATGCCAGGAAGGCCGGGGAGAAGGCCGTTCCGTGTCCCTATCTGTTCCCCAGCGACAGCCGGGAAGGGCACCTCACGACGATCAAGCGGTTCTGGGCTACTGTGGTGAAGGAAGGCAAGCTGGGGGACGCCAACCTCTACGACCTCCGAAAGACCTTCGCCACGATGCTGCTGTCCCGAGGGGTGGACATCAAGACGGTGATGAAGCTGACCGGACACAATCAGGCCACGACGCTGCTGAAATACTACGCGATGGTGACGACAGGGGCCGAGAAGAGGGCGCTGAGTGGCCTGTTCGGTGGGCTGAAGGAGCCCGTCAAGGAGGCGTGATGGACAATTGCCCTGAAGTTTATGCCCCCTTCAACAGCGGAAACGCTTTTAGGATGGAGCCTTTTCAGGCTTGGTGGAGACGTATTGGCCGAGAGGGCTATCCCACCGTTCCCCGTAATGTGGCCCGCCAGTGGATACACAGACACTGGAGCGGAGGATCGCCTTATCGTGGCCTATCGCTTGCTGGTCTCACTTGGTCGCTGGAGGAGCTTGAGGCCAACTACCTCCTCAACACCGTTTCCGTTGTCGGTGATACAGCTCAGAGTTATGTGGAATGGGGAGAGTATCTGCTGACGGAGTACCTTCACAACCACTGGTACGGGGTGGCGGGTGCAATGCTGCGTCGTGGTGTCTGGCCCGCCCCAATCATCGTGTTGGATCAAAGGTCGGCAAAGCTGGATCAGAATATTGGCTTGCCGCTGGATGGGGACATGATCCTGATCGAGGGAAACCGACGCCTTGCCATAGCGCGGGCATTGAGGGAGCGAGGGAAGCTTCAAGGCAAGCTGCCTGTGTGGCTTGCTAGTCCCTCAGAGCCGTTTTAAGGCCCCCTACAGACTCGAAGAGGTTTCCCCGCCCCGACACACCAGAGGGGAGCCCTTCGAGTCTGTACGAGTCTGAAATCGCCTCATAGAAGGCCACCGTCTTTTGTCCGAATCCGGGGATCGGACCCATGACACTCTCTTATCTCCTGGCCCTCAACCCCGTCCAAAATAGCTCTGACCTGAGTCCCCGTCATCCAACAATCGTGTCTCGTCAACCAATTCCAGACTCCCTGCCGATCCGTTAGGTCGTAAAGGGGTTTGGCTTGATCGTGAATGAGATTCCTTACAATTGATCCAGATATAGCCAACTTTACCCGACCATACATTACTCCGAATAATTCCGCAAAAGTGTCCGGTATACCAAACCCCATCTTCGGTATCACCAGACTCGCCTCATGAATCATTATAGCTGAGTTGTATCCTGCGGAGCGTTCTGCGCCAGAAAGCCATATTGGAACACACGCCGACGCGCACAGCCCCCCATCTGGTATGACGGTTTTCACTACACGGTCCTTGGGGATTGCGTTCACCATGATACGCATTGCCTCCATAACCCCCACATCCCCCCCGCCACTATTGAGGGATAGCGTGATAGTTTCTCCGGGGTGGCTGGTGGAAACTGCCCCCATTAATGCTTCTGAAAATTTTGCCAATCCATCAACAGATATGTCTCCATCAAATGTTACAAGAAGTCCGTCCTGCTTGACTGATTTTATCGAACCTATCGGCTCCCTAAAAAAATCAGGGATGATAAAGAAAAGTGTGATGGACACCCAGAATGCAATATGCGTCCGCAACACAGCTCTAAAAGTAATTTTTTGCAATCTTCTTCTAATTATAAAAATAGGCTTCTCCCCTTCTTTCCGTATAATTTTAGAAGGAATATCGAATAACAGAAGCATCTTTGATGATATTGCAATGGCTGCCGCCATTAAAGCAACCAGAAGGAGCAAGGCGGCATAAACTGGAATCTGATATCTACACCCCGACAGATCACATACCTCCGCCACAATCGTACCTATTAGTAGGGGGGCAAATTGTATGTATAAAAATACAAGAACAGATAGCAATAACCCCAATGCATACCACGACGATGACTTCAACATATTTTTGATCATTATGACACGCTCACGCAGAAGCCCCATACACAATGCAACGATAAGTTTTCCCGAATATCCCGTCAACCCGATGCGTTCCCTGGGTGTCGGCCCGTACACTCGGACACTGAGGTTTCGCCGCGCCTCGGGCAAATCCCCCCTGGTGGGGGTGCCTCGGCCCTGACCCTCGGCAGGAATGCCTCTGCCAGCAAAGAGGACCGTCTCAGGGCCAGGGCGACGGGCGGCAGACCGGGCCACCGACAGCCCGCCCCTGAAGGCCGCTCACGGCCCCATCAAGCCAGCTTCCCGACATCGCCAGCCTGACACCGACCACAGCCCGACAGGGCCTCCACAGGGCCACAAATGGCGGAACTCTGCGTGTTTCACGGGATCAATCTGTAATCGTGCAATAGGGCCTTGACACGGAGTCTGTAAAAGTGCGTGATTGATATGCACCGTTACGCGCTTACAAATGAGGTCCATCATGTTCAATCTCGACATCACAGCCCAAGGCATCATCTCCGAGGCCCTGTATGGGAAGACCACCTTCGACATGGACGAGCTGAGAGACGCGGTCTCCGATCAGGTTCACGAAGCCGCCGACAACGCTTGCATCTACAACAGCGACTGCCTGGACATCATCGACCGTTACAGCAGCCATCCTACCGCCCGTAATGCTGACGACGAAGCGGACGCTTCAGGGGCCACCTACAAGCCCTCTCAGTGGCTGGAAGCCCAGCAAGCCCTGGCCTATTACATTGCCCGTGCCGTGATCGAAGACGCTGTCTCAACCATGCTGGACGAGGTAGAGGCGGCAGAGGAAGCCATCCTTGAAGCTCTGGCCGTCGAGCTGCCTGACGACCACGACAGCCCCGAAGGTTCCCTGGCCGTGTCCCTGACGTGCCCGCATGGTTGGGCCGCTCATGACCGCGAGGACGAAGACGGGGTCCATTACTGGGTTGATGGTCAGGTGGATGGATGCAACGCCCTGGCCGTGTCTGTGGCTGGCTTCTGGCTGTCCTATTGCTGGGAGCCGAAGCGGTATTACAGCTTGATCGTCAAGGAGGCGGGCCGCTGGGAGGTCCAGTTCGGAGGCTTCGACGGTGACAACGTCAGGGCCGAGCGTGACGACGTGGTAGACCACGGAACGCCCCGCAAGCTGACGAAGATCATTTGCACCGCTTCCAACCAAGCCGCCATTGATCAGGCTGTGGCTGGTCTCAATGCCTGAGCTGACCGCTACAGGGTGGACTTTCCAGCTTCACCCTGTAATCTTGCATCCACACAAAGACGAGGATTGATCATGGCCGTGTATGGTTACGTTCGGGTCAGCACCGACCGACAAGCCGACGAGGGCGAGAGCCTGGACGTCCAGCGCCGCAAGATCGAAGGCCGGGCCAAGGAGAACGGCTGGAGCCTGGACAAGGTCTTTGTCGAGCGGGGCGTATCTGGAGCCAAGCCGCTGGGGGAACGGAAGGAAGGTAAGGCCCTGCTGTCGGTCCTGAAGCCTGGGGATGTGGTCATCTCCTCTAAGCTGGACCGCATGTTCCGAAGTGCCCATGACGCCCTGTCGGTCCTCCAAGACCTGAAGGGCCTGGGCGTGTCCCTGTGGCTGCTGGACATGGGCGGGGATGTGACCGGCAACGGGATCAGCGCCCTTGTGTTCACCATCCTGTCAGCCGTCGCCACCTTCGAACGGGAGCGCATTCAGGAGCGCATCAGGGACACCAAGGAACACCAGAAGAAGGCGGGCAAGTATCTGGGCGGGGCTGTCCCGTTCGGTCAGCGTGTGGGGCCTGAAGGCCAGTTGGAGCCCGACCCCAAGCAGCAAGCCGCCATGAAGCTGATCAAGAAGCTATCCGAGGAAGGCCGGTCCTTGCGGGTTATCGCGGCGGATGTCGAACAGCAGCTGGGGCTGAAGATCAGCCACATGGCCGTTCAGAAGGTCATCAAGGGCGGGGCCTGATCAGCCGGTATCATTTCAGCCGCCGTATTGATAGAGGGACAGCCATGACCAGCCAACGACGACACGACATGACCAGCCTGTTCGGCTTCATCTTCATCCTGGCCGGGGTGGTGCTGATCGCGGTCTTGAGACACTGACGGGACCATAGGGAAACTGCGGGCTTGAGGGCTGGTAACATTTCAGGACTATTATTGCCAGGGCGGGCCTGTAACACCAAATCCTGCGTATTGATAGAGGCCCCGTCAGACGCCGCTGAGTCGGCTGTCGAAGTCCTAGAGAAACTGCGGGCTTGAGGGTCACTGACATTTCAGAGCTATTATTGCCAGCAGGGCTGGTAACATTTCAGAGCCCGTATTGCCAGGGTGGGCCGTTGTCGGCTCCGGTTCCTGTCGGGACTGCCTGTTCATTTTCTTGCCAAGCCGTTCCCCGGATCAGCGCCCCAAAAGGTGTGGCATTTTTGCAACGGTATAGGGCTGTTGAGGCTATAGCCATCCACCCTCTGAAAGCCCTGTAAATCTGCGAGTTTCCGAGGAGGTAACATTTCAGTCTTCGTACTGCCAGGGGTGTGCTGACATTTCATGCTCCGTCCTGCTAGAGGGCCGGTAACATTTCAGAGCGCATATTGCCAGGGCGGTAACATTTCATGCTCCGTCCTGCCAGGGGCGTAACACCTAATCCGCCGTACTGCCAGAGGGGCCGGTGACATTTCATCCTGCGTACTGCCAGAGCCGGTAACATCCTAGAGCGCATATTGCCAGGAACACCCCCCGTCTGTTTTCCCGTGAGTGCCACTCCCGACACCCACCGGCAAGCATACGGTTGACTGTGAGTCCATCCCTGGACGCTCATTCACGCTTGGAGAGGAGCTGCGGTCCCCGCCGTGGCTCCCCTTTTTGGTATCAGCCCGATACCTCCCCACCACCCTCTTTTTTGGTATCAGAATCCATGCCCCAAGACCCCTTGGCGCGGCTGCTGGCCGCGTCCCTGTTGTCACCGCCTTGGGCCGGGGAGCTGTTGAACACCGTCGCCAGCATGAAGTTGGCCGAACGTGTCCCAGCGGCTGACCTTGCCGAGGCCCTGTCCTCCATTCGCCCTGTTTCCAAATGATCGTCGCCGGGTAGCTCCCGAGCGGCTGGACGGGGTTGAGCTGCTGTCGCCGGGTGTCGATGGCTTGCTCCCCCGTCCCCTTCCAACACCCCCCACCAATCGAAAGACCCAACATGAACCGTCATGAACGCCGGGCCGCTGAGAAGCGGACCCGAACCTTTCCCCATTCCCCGATCTTCAATGATTGGGACTTGATCGAACGCGCCCATGAGCTTGTCGAGACCCGCTTGACGGCTTACGGCTCCGTCCTGAGCCATGCCCACCGCAAGGCCCTCATGGTCATCCTGGGGCGCTTTACGCACCTCGCCAACGGCACCCAGAGCGGGCGCTATGCCTATGATCTGCCCTGCGGGTGCGGGAAGTCGGAAAGCATCGTGTCATGGATCGCCGCCGCCTGGGAGCTGAAGAAGCCCTATTCGGTCTTGGTCTGTGCTTCCAAGGTGGAGGAGCTGTGCGCCCTGATCAGGAAGCTTCATGCTGCTGGTGTCGCGGAAGACGCTATCGGCCTGATCCATTCCTATGACCACAAACCCGAACTGGCCGAAGAAGCCCGCCAGGGCAAGCTGGACCGTTACGCATCCTTGCCGTCCACCACCGACAACGAGGGGCGGCAGTTCCTCTTCATGACCCACAACAAGGTGCGTCGTGGCGGGGCTCTGCCGCTGTACCAGGGCCAGGAACGCAATCTGGTGGTCTGGGATGAATCCCTGATCCAGAGCCAGCACCGGGCCATTGAAGCTCTGCCCATCCGGCAGGGTCTGGGTTACCTGGGGCCACTGGTCCACGAACAGGCCCCGGAAGACCTGCAACGGGCTTTCAGCTACCTGTCGTCCAGTTGGGCGGTTCTCGAAGCCGACATGAAGGACCAGAAGGAGCAAGGCCGCAAGCCCCAGGCCCTGTATCTGAAGCCGTTGGACCCGGAAGACCTCGCCAGGATGAAATCAGCCATCCCCGAGGAGGACGCCACCGAGGCCCTGCGGCTTCTGCTGGACATTTCCCAGGCCCCACTTCGGGCTGTCGCCTCGAACCAGAACGGAGGAGCCTTCGTCCGGTATGAAATCGTGGTGCCGTCCGAGCTGCGGAACGTGGCCGTTCTCGATGCTTCATGGGCCATCCGTGACCTTGAGAAGCTGGACCGGACCATCAAGGACGACCCGGCCTTTCGCCGCATCCATGATCAGGGCGAAGTGAAGCTGTACGACACCGTGACGGCCCACTTCATGAAGACGCCTTCAGGCCGCAACTCGATGGAGGCTGAGTTCGCCAAGTCCCGTGAGGGCCGGAAGCTGTCCCCTGAGATCGTCTCCGTGGTGCAGACCATTCCCGAAGATGAAGCCCTGATCCTGTTCACTCACAAGCATAGGAAGCGGAGGTCCAAGAAGGTCAACATCCGCGAGAAGCTGGAGGCCGACTTCCAGGCCGCTGGCATCGACATTGAAGGCACCATCCCTGTTGTCGTCACCAATCCCGACAACGGAGAGACCTCCACCGTCCACAAGCCCCGGCTGGTGTGGCTGACCTTCGGCCAGGAGACATCCATCTCCGAGTACAGCTACGCCCAGAACGTCATCTTCGTTGGCATGATCCATCGCAGTGACGCCGATCTAAGCGGAGCCATCGTCGGCCAGAAGGACAACCTGACTGCCGAAGTCACCACGGACGAGATCATCAGCGTTCGTCGTTCCGAGATCGCCCATGTGATCACCCAAGGTGCCGCCCGTGGCTCTTGCCGTGTCACCGAAGCTGGACGGGCGCGGCCCATGAAGCTCTGGCTCATGCACAACGACGAAGGGGTCCAAGGGCTGGTGTCCAAAGCCATGCCCGGTATCCAGTGGCAGGAATGGTTGTCGGAGCAAGCCAAGGAGACGGGAGCCATCAAGCTCCTGGCTAACCGGATCGTTCAGCACCTTCAGGCCCTGCCGGAAGGGACCGACAAGGTCTCGACACAGAAGTTGAAGGAAGCCCTTGGCCTGGAGGCTCCGAAGCAGACCTTCACATGGGCCGCGAAGGAAGCCGAAAAGCGGGTCAGCGGGTGGCAGATCGTTGGCCGGTCGTTCGTCCGCAAATAAGCACCAAGCTCCTTATAGAGAAGCACCTACCCCTGGACTTTGGTGCTTATTTTTCCATCCCCATACCAGCAGTCCCCGACCGTCCCACCGAAAGCCTTCAGGCCCTGAAAGCCTGATCGGTCGTGGGCTGCTGGTCCCCTTTCGCATCCCCATTCCTGGGGGTGTCTGATCCCAATCCTGAGAAAGGAACCGTCATGGTTAAGCAGTCGTCGTTTTACGTCGATGGCGAAGTGTCCGAAGCCATCAAGACCATCACCTCCCACCTGAAGAAGATGGGTCTCAACGGCACCTTGAATGGTGCTGTCCGCTTCTCGGTCCTGAAAGTGGCCCGAGAGATCGCCGTCAATTCCCCCATCAGCCCGTAAGGCCCGCCCATGTACCAGCCCTTCCACTTCGGGGAACACATCCCCTCTGAGGTCGTTGTCGGAACCGTGACTTGGTTCCTTCAGCAGATCGAACCTGCCGACCGCGACACTGCCACCCTGGCTGTCGGCCAACGCTTCCCCGGCATTCATCCCGAACAGGCCGAAGAGGCCCTGTCGTCCTATCCCTATCCTGTCTGAGGTTCATCCATGCACCACCCCATGTACATGCCGTTCTGTTTCGGAGCAGAGGTCTCCTCCGAAGCCATCGTCGGAACCGTGACCTTGTTCCTGCAAGAAATCGACCCTCCCACCCGCAAGGAAGCGGAATGGGCCGTGAAGCATCGCTTCCCTGGCATCCACCCTGACGACGCCGAAACCGCTCTGTCGTCCTACAGCTACCCCGTCTAAGGCCCGCCCATGTTCTACGCTACCGATGGAAAAGACCTGTTCAGCATCTCCGACACGCACCCCGGCCCCCTGCGGCTGGTGCAGAAGGTCACTCATGGCCTCCCCCAGTATTGCTTCAACAGCACGACCAAGACCCTGTTCAAGGTGTCGTTGAAGCGTTCGGAAATCGTCCTGACCCCTGCCGAATACACCCCTGACGTTCTGGAGCCGTACCTCCAGTGCATCCGCCCGGCCAACAAGACCCAGGCCTTTGGCTTCCTGTGTGAAGCCTTTCCCCAGGCCGAAGACGACGACCTCAAAGCCGCCGTCGAAGCCTACGCATTTACCAACCAGATCATCTAAGGAACCGCCCATGTTCGCCCATACTGGCACCGACCTGTACCGCCTCCCCGACAACGGCTCTGCCCTGTGCCGCCGTGCCGTCAAGGACACCACCTCCCTGTCGTCCTTCGTCTTTGAAGACGCCACCAGCACCTTCTTCACCGTGACCCGTACGGGCACGGACGTGGCTCTGTCGGCCACCGCCCCGACCTCCGACCTGCTGGTCTGGTGGCTTGGCGAGTTCGTGCATCCGTCCAGCCATTCCCAGGCTTCGGCCCTGCTGGCTCAGACCTTCGGCTCTGTCGATCAGGCCACCCGTGACGCTGCTGTCGCCGCCCTGGCCTCCAAGACCCAGCTGGCCTTCCCCTAATTGAAAGCATCCATCCATGTCTGAATTTGAAGCTCCCGATATCCACGAACCGTCCCTGGAGGACATCACCGGCCCCGGCATCGACGCCCCGCTGGAGACGCCCTCTGTCCGTGACAACTCCACCGGCATCAAGCGCGAGGTGAACCTGTCGCCCAAGGACACGGGCCGTATCATGGACACCGCCCATACGGTCACTGGCCGGGCTGTCCTTGGTTCCCCCAAGGGCACCGACCTTGTTGTCGTCCAGGGCTGTGAGATGTCCATCAACAACGCCGTTCGCATGGGCATCCTGAAGCCGGTTGGCGACGGCTTTGTCGAGACCACCAAGGAAGATCACCGCGCCCTGGCCGCTCAGGAACAGGACGCCCTGGACAAGGAAGGCGTTCAGCCCGACGAGGCCCCGCACGACCACATTCAGGTGGACGACGAGACCCATGAAGAACTGACCGGCATGATGGACGCTGTCCGCGAGATCGGGGCCTCTCCCGCCCAGACCGTCGCCCAGCTGCTGTCTAACCCGAACCGTCTTCCGGCTTCCCTGGAGGCTGTGGCGGAAGCCCGTGGCATGAACAAGGCCGATGTGCTGGTCTATGTCCAGGCTCAGTACGCCAAGGTGGATGCCTACATCTGCGAGTGGCTGAACGACCGGGGCGTCTCTGACCCGAAAGCGTTCTTCGGCCATGCCTATGGCAACCAGGGCAAGGCCAATGTCCAAGCCGCCATCTCCCGCGCCGTCCTGAGCGGCCATACCGATGGTCTGCTGGACATGGTCCGGTCCTATCAGCGGGCCTCGAACCACGGACAGCCCCTGAAGAACCTGCCCAGCGGCCACGGCTCCGACGAGATCACCATCAACGGCATTTCCACCACCCGAGCCGCCGCGAAGCATCTGGGCTGGCTGTAGCCGGTCTCCATCTTCCGTCTTCGTCAGGGGCTCCTTCGGGAGCCCTTGGCGTTTCTGGACAATGAACCATGAGCAAACCACCCAAGAAGACCACCACCAGGGGCGCTTATCTTACCCCCGAATACGCAGCCCGGCTTGGTCAACCCCGCACCTGTGAATGCTGCGGTGAGACCTACCCCATCGACCCCAAGTATTATGCCTCCAAGAAAGCGGAACCGGATGGGGTCTGCAAGGTCTGCCGCTCATGCCAGGGCAAGTCGGCTACCCGTCAACGGCTGGGGGCCAACGACGATCAGGGCATTGAGCTTGCCAAGCCCACCAACGCCTCCCAACGGCGGATGTATTGGAAGCAAGTCAATGAGCTGACCGACGAGTTGTACGCCCTGGCCGACGACCGGACCCAGGAGCCCCGCTTCAAAGCCGTCCTGGCAATACTGGTCGCCGCCACCCGCCTGAAGACGGACCCTGACGGCGGCTTCCATGAGCCGGAACACCAAGAGACCGCCTTTAGAACCTTCGTCCATGTCGTGTCCCGTGTGATCAGCGGCTGGAAGGATTTCGGGCCGGTCCATGACGACATCATCGGAGCATTCTTCAGCCCGGCTGACCGAGTGCAAATCCTGGCAAGCCGCAACAGCGGCAAGTCCGGTCTGACCGAGCTGTACGCCCTGTGGCTGTTGCACCGCTTCAACTTGGTGAAAATTCTGATCGTGTCGGGTGGCAGTGCCCGAGCCGGTCAGGCTCTACGGTCCATCCGCAACATGATCAGCACCTGTCCTCTGTTGCGCTATCTGGAGCCCTCGGAAGACAGCCCCGACAACGCCACTCGTTTCATCGTCGGCCCAGCCACCGGCAAGCTGGGGGCCTTCGCCTCCCTCGGATCATTCGGTGTCGGCTCCAACATGGTGGGTCAGCGTTGCGACATCGCCATCCTAGACGACATCGAGACCCGAGCCGACCAGACGCCCGACAAGCAAGAGAAGCTGGAGATGTTTGCCGGTGAGGTCTTCAACCTGCTGAACCCTCAGACCACGTCCGAGCCCTGGGCGGGGCGGGTGATCCTTCTGGGAACTCCCCAGGTGCATGGACGCTCCCTGTATGCCCGCTGGGCCAAGGCGGCAGACGAGAAAGGAAACCTGACCTGGGAGACCTGCATTGCCAGGGTCTTCAAGGAACACCCTGCCGACGATCCACGGAGCAAGAAGCCCCAGCTGGAAAGCCGTTGGCCCGCCCGCTGGACCGACGCCGAGCTTGAGAAGAAGCGCGGTTCGATTTCGGCTTACGACTGGTCGCTTCACTGGCAAATCGACCTGTCGGCCCTGGATGCTGACGACCGGCCCATCAAGCTCAGGGACTTCATCACCTTCCGTTGGGACGAGACTTCGGCTTCCTTCCCTACCATCATGCGGTACGGGACCGGCAAACATCACGGGATCGAGAAGGGAGCCTCTGCCGATGCAGACGACTTCTTCGCGGCCCCTGACAAGGTCAGCCGGGACAGCTCCCGCTACATCACCACCCTGGCGGCTGTGGACCCGTCAGCGGGCACCACGGGTGACGAGATCGGCTTGGCCGTCATTTCCGTCACGGCTCAGGGCTTGGCTGTCGTCCGTCACCTGACGGGCATCAGGGCCTCTTCGACCCATGAGGCAATGGCGAAGCTGGCAGCTGACATTCACCGCTTCTATCCCAACCGCGTCATCTGCGAAGCCCAGAAGGACAACCTGTTCCCGTCCCATCTGGCCTCGTTACTGGCAAAGCGGGGATACCCGGTCATGGTGGACACCGTCCATTCATCGACAGCCAAGGGTGTCCGCGTCATCGACGCCATCACCATCCCTCTGGCCTCGCATCGCGTGGTGCTGCTGGAGAGCGTGGTGACCGCTGAAGACGCTCAGGAGACCCTGAAACAGCTGACCGGCATGAAGCGGGACGCCCGTAGTCTTTCGCATGACGACCGAGTGGACGCCCTGGCATGGGCTCTGTCGTCCGTCTCCCAGATGCTGCTGGTGGATGAAGCCACCTCCCTGGACATGGCCTCGACCATGAAGCTGGAGGAGCTGCGGAAGAAGTCCATCCGCATGGGCGGCATCGCCCCTGGAGGGATCGAAGAACTACTGTTCGAGGGTGACGAGAACACCGAGCGCCTTCAGGCCCGCCTGAATGAGCTTCTGGACATCCAGGCCCAGGAGCTTCGCTGGGGGATCATCGACCCGTCTTTCGAGAAACATATCGAGGCCGTCCGAGCCGACCTCGCCAAATCCAACCGTTTCCACCAAGGAGCATGATCATGCACCGACATAACCGCATTCCCCGTCCCAGCATCTATAGCCGTCCCAGCTTCCATGACGACGACTACGGCAGTGGCGAGGTGATCTACATCACCAATCCCGAAACTGGCCGTGTGGAGCCTCGCCGCACCGTCGAGCGGCGCTTCTACAGCAACAGTCCCGACAACGGCGACTGCCCGTAACCCATAGGCCCCCTGCGGTCCCGAAAGTGGCCGTGGGGGGAACCATCTCCCATGACTATAGACCTGTTTCCGGCCCATGAGCCGCCCATCGCCACCATCGTGGCCGAACCCACCAAGCCGACCAAAGCCGCCTCCAGACGCCGCCCCAGGCCCCCGGAAGGCCAACAGGCATTCACCACCCGCAAGCAGTTCAATCGGGACTTTGTGGCCTTCAATGCCGCCCTGGATGAAGCGTTAGGGGCCGACAGTTGCCTGGAGACCGGCTGGCCTTACAGCCACTATTCAGACAAGGAGACCATGCGCGAGATTGTCGTCCAGGCACGGGAGGACGTGAGAGCCAAACGTCAGGCGGCGGGTCACAGCTAGGCCCGTCACCCAAGGTCACCGCCCGCAAAGGCGTTGTGTACGCCAGCAGCCGGGACGTGGCCGAGTTCTTCGGCAAGTCCCATAAGCATGTGTTGGACGCTGTGCGGGATATTCTCCAAGCTGCCGAAATTTCGGCCTCTTGGTTTGTTGAGACTTTTCATGAGGTTAGCCGGGAAGGTCGCGGAAAGGTGAAGTATCCCTGCTACGAGATGACCCGAGACGGTTTCATGCTGCTGGCGATGGGTTTCACCGGCCAGAAGGCGACCTATCCTGAAGTATAATTTCTCGGCACATCTACGGCACATACATCAAAGCCCCGACAGTCAATCCCGCACGGCATCAAGTCGAACACTTTGGTTAACCACCTGATTTTGTGCCAGATCGCTGAACACCAAATAGATAGACACGATGATTCCGCCAGGACTATCAAGAGTCAGCACACAGCTACAGGGGAACAACGATGTTTACTGCTGACGAAGCCCAGAAGATCACCGCTATTACCGACACCATGAAGGAATACGGCATCATCGACGATGTCGAGTTAACCGATAACGCCGCCTACATTCATCGCCAGTTCCCCACCTTCAACGAAAACCCGATGGCCCTCCACAAGGAGGATGGCAAGTTCCTGCTGCTGAGTAGTGACCACCTTGTGGTGGCCGAAGGGGAAACCGTGGAAGACGCCCTACAGCCCTGGCTGGGGCTCTATGAGCGCCTTGCCGCGTAATCAGTACCGAAAGCCAAACTTGCGGCCTCGTCAGCTTCGGCTGGCGGGGCTGTTTTTTTCCCCTCGGGAAGGGCAGGGGAGGTTGGGACAACTCGGGACAGCTTGGGACTGTGGGGGAGCTGGGATTGTCCCAGGACTGTCCCAAGACGCTTCAAGGGGTCAGCCTATCACAGCTAACCCCTTGATTTTATTGGTGCCGGCTACAGGGATCGAACCCGTGACCCCCTGATTACAAATCAGGTGCTCTACCAGCTGAGCTAAACCGGCCTGCCCATCAAGATGGGCGGATGTTAGGGGCGGACTTCGTTTTACGCAAGCCGTCTCAGCGTCGGGCCAATTCGTAAAGCGCGACGGCGGCGGCATTACTGACGTTCAGGCTTTCCACCAGATCGGTCTGGGGCAGTTTGACTAGATGATCGCAATGCTCGCGGGTCAGGCGGCGCAAACCTTCGCCTTCGCTGCCCAGCACCAGGGCGATACGGCCTGAAAGCTTGGCCTCGGCCAGGGTCTTCTTGGCTTCGCCGGCCATGCCGGCGATCCAGAAATTGGCTTTTTTCAGGTCTTCCAGGGCGCGGACAAGGTTGGTGACCCGCACTAGCGGCAGGCGCTCCAGCGCGCCCGAGGCCGATTTGGCTAGCGTGCCGGTTTCGTCGGGGGCGTGGCGGTCGGGCACGATCAGGCCGATGGCCCCGAAGGCGGCGGCCGAGCGCAGGACCGCGCCGACGTTATGGGGATCGGTGACCTGATCCAGGATCATGATCACCGCCTGATCCTTGCCGTCGGCGGCATCGATGAGGTCCGAGACGTCGAGCATGGGCAGCGGCTCGGCGGACAGGGCGATGCCCTGGTGCACGGCACCGCCGGGCAACAGCGCGTCCAGATCGGCGCGGCCGGCGCTTTCAGGCTGGGGAATTTTGTGCTGACGGGCCAACTGATCGACTTCGGCGCCATGGGCGGCCAAAGCTTCGGCGGTCATCAAAAGGCGGTGGCAGCGCCGGTCGGGATTGGCCAGAGCCGACAAGACCGGATGCACGCCCCACAGCCACAGGCCCGATCCTTTGCCGCCCCTGCCGGCGCGGCCTTGGTTTTCCTGCGCCGGGCGTTTGCCCGCTTGGGGTTGGCGATGACGGCTCATGACAGGTCCTTCCGGTGGATTTGTATACGGCAGAGGGCTTGTGATCAGCCTGCCGATCAATGTCAACAGAGGAAAGCGGAAAAAAGTTTGTTTTTTCAGATTGACACGGAGGCTCAAATCCTTTTTCTTCCGTTCTCCCGTCGCACCGGCAAGTCCGAGGCGGTAAGTGGAGGGGTGGCCGAGCGGTCAATGGCAGCAGACTGTAAATCTGCCGGAGTACTCCTACGTTGGTTCAAATCCAACCCCCTCCACCATTTCCTCTCTGGCGGTGCGCTTAGGCGCTTTCCGTCGGCGGGCTGAATTCGGCGGGTGTAGCTCAATGGTAGAGCCCCAGCCTTCCAAGCTGGTTGTGCGGGTTCGATCCCCGTCACCCGCTCCATTGTGCCGAGTTTCTTGTTGTTGGCCGTATAGAACAGAGACGGATTGACGAAATGGCTAAGGCTAAGTTTGAGCGTACCAAGCCGCATTGCAACATCGGCACCATCGGCCATGTTGACCACGGCAAGACCTCGCTGACCGCTGCTATCACCAAGGTGCTGGCCGAGAGCGGCGGCGCCACCTTCACCGCCTACGACCAGATCGACAAGGCGCCTGAAGAG
>DATLJS010000026.1:0-16031 GCA_035538795.1 Candidatus Sulfotelmatobacter sp.
TGATCTGCCGGAAGGCACCGAGATGGTGATGCCCGGCGACAACGTGTCGATGACCGTGACCCTGATCGCCCCGATCGCCATGGACGAGGGTCTGCGCTTCGCTATCCGCGAAGGCGGCCGTACCGTCGGCGCCGGCGTGGTTGCGTCGATCATCGAGTAAGTATATAACGCGTGACTTCGCTTCGTTCTCGCAAGAAGGCGAAGCGGGGGCGCAATCCTAACGGCGCCGCATTCCTTAGAAATAAGGGACGCGGCGTACGGGTCTAGGAGTGTAGCTCAACTGGTAGAGCACCGGTCTCCAAAACCGGGGGTTGGGGGTTCGAGCCCCTCCACTCCTGCCAACCCGTAGTTAAGGAAAGCGGCATTCCGCCGTACAGGTAAGATTAGACGTTATGGCAAAGATCACCCCAGGCCAGTTCTTCCGTCAGGTCCGCCAGGAAGTTGCCAAGGTTACTTGGCCCTCCCGCAAGGAGACGGGCATTTCCACCGCCATGGTTTTCGTCATGGTGGTGCTTGCGTCCGTGTTCTTCCTGCTGGTCGACCAGTTTTTCGCCCGGGTCGTGAAGCTGATCTTTGGCTTGGGAGCCTGAGACCGATGGCCCATCGCTGGTATGTGATTCACGTCTATTCGGGCTTCGAAAAGAAGGTTGCCCAGTCGATTCGCGAACAGGCGGACCAAAAGGGTCTGGCCGAGCGTTTCGAGCAGGTTCTTGTTCCCGTGGAAGAGGTCGTCGAGATCCGCCGCGGCGCCAAGGTGAACGCCGAGCGCAAATTCTTCCCGGGCTATGTTCTGGTCAAGATGGACCTGTCCGACGAGACGTGGCATCTGGTCATGAACACGCCGAAGGTGACTGGCTTCCTGGGCGGCAAGGGCCGCCCGTCGCCGATCACCGAGCGTGAAGCCGAGCGCATCATGAAGCAGGTTCAGGAAGGCATCGAGCGTCCGAAGCCGAGCATCACCTTCGAGGTGGGCGAGCAGGTTCGGGTGTCCGACGGCCCCTTCACCTCCTTCAACGGTTTGGTCGAGGAAGTGGACGAAGAGAAGGCCCGCCTCAAGGTGGCGGTTTCGATCTTCGGCCGTTCGACCCCTGTCGAACTGGAATATTCCCAGGTCGAGAAGGTCTAATTCATTGGAATTCCCGCCGGTCCCCGGGGACCGGATGGGTAGAGCAAGGCGGGAGGCCAGCCATGGCCGCACCGCCAACCCGGGTTGACATAACCGAGGTATTCAAATGGCTAAGAAAATTGTCGGCTTTATCAAGCTGCAAGTTCCGGCGGGCAAGGCCAATCCTTCGCCGCCGATCGGTCCGGCGCTGGGTCAGCGCGGCCTGAACATCATGGAATTCTGCAAGGCGTTCAACGCCCAGACCCAGGGCCTCGAGCCCGGCATGCCGATTCCCGTGGTGATCACCGCCTACGCCGACCGCACCTTCACCTTCGTCACCAAGACCCCGCCCGTGACCTACTTCCTGAAGAAGGCCGCCGGCATCCAGAAGGGCACCACCACTCCTGGTAAGGGCGCCGCTGTCGGCAAGGTCACCATGGCTCAGATCCATGAGATCGCCGAGAAGAAGATGGTCGACCTCAACGCCAATGACGTCGAGGCCGCTTCGGCCATGCTCGTCGGCTCCGCCCGGTCCATGGGCATCCAGGTTGTGGAGTAAGACGATGGCTGGCAAGCGACTGAAGAACGCGTACTCCGATCTGGACCGCACCAAGTTTTACGCTCTGGCCGAAGCCGTGGCTCTGATCAAGGCCCGCGCCGGCGCCAAGTTCGACGAAACCGTCGAGATCGCTCTGAACCTGGGCATTGACCCCCGCCACGCCGACCAGATGGTCCGCGGCGTCGTCGATCTGCCCAGCGGCACCGGCAAGACCGTCCGCGTCGCCGTCTTCGCCAAGGGCGCCAAGGCTGACGAAGCCAAGGCCGCTGGCGCCGACGTCGTTGGCGCTGAAGAACTGGCCGACGAAGTGCAGGGCGGCAAGATGGATTTCGACCGCTGCATCGCCACCCCCGACATGATGGGCCTGGTCGGCCGCCTCGGTAAGGTTCTGGGCCCGCGCGGCCTGATGCCGAACCCGAAGCTGGGCACCGTGACCATGAACGTCGGCGAGGCCGTCAAGGCCGCCAAGGGCGGTCAGGTCCAGTTCCGCGCCGAGAAGGCCGGTATCGTCCATGCCGGCGTCGGCAAGGCCAGCTTCTCTGAGGAAGCCTTGGTCGCCAACGTCGTGGCGTTCGTCGATGCCATCAACAAGGCCAAGCCGACGGGTGCCAAGGGCACCTATCTGCAGAAGGTCTCGTTGAGCTCGACCATGGGCCCGGGCGTCAAGCTGGATCTGTCCAGCTTGGCCTAAGGCTTACAAGTTTTCCCGCCCCTGTTTCGGCAGGGGCGGGAGTTGATCCCCTCGGGGATCGAACCCTGTCCGAGACTGCAGGTGCCATCCGGAGAAATCCGGAGCTTGAAGGGCAACCGCCTGCATAGACAGAGTTGAAACCGTTTCTAGACCGCTCAGGCGGTTCGGTCGCGGCTTGAATTCTGGGACAGGCCAACCGGTTTCCTGATCAAGGACCGAGGTCACGGCCTCGATCTGCGGCAGGGAGCCAAGGCAAAAAAGTCTCCGGCGGGATATCCCTCCCTCCGGGCTTTATTGTGGAGACCAACGTGGACCGCAAAGAAAAGTCAGAGCTGGTCGCAGCGTTGCATGAGCAGTTCAGCCAGGCCGGCCTGGTGGTCGTCACCCATAACAATGGTCTGACGGTCGCCGAAATCACCGACCTGCGCCGTAAGGTTCGTGCCTCGGGCGCCAAGTTCAAAGTGACGAAGAACCGGCTCACGCGTCTCGCCCTGGCGGACACGAAGTTCGAGGGTCTTGACGACCTGTTCACCGGCCCGACGGCGATTGCCTATTCGGTCGATCCGGTGGCGGCTGCCAAGGTCGTTGTCGACTTCGCCAAGGGGAATGACAAGCTCGTCATTCTTGGCGCGTCGCTTGGTACCAACAAGTTGGATGTCGAGGGCGTCAAGGCCCTGGCCACCCTGCCTTCGTTGGACGAGCTGCGCGGCAAGCTGCTGGGCATGATCCAGACCCCCGCCACGCGTATCGCCGGCATTCTCCAAGCTCCGGGCGGCCAGATCGCTCGCGTGCTGAGTGCCTATGCGAAAAAGGACGAGGCGGCGTAAAGCCACTTACACCATCCCAAATTCAAGCTTTTACTGGAGTATTTTACTATGGCTGATCTTGCCAAGCTGGTTGACGATCTCTCGGCTCTGACCGTTCTGGAAGCCGCTGAACTGAGCAAGCTGCTCGAAGAGAAGTGGGGCGTTTCCGCCGCTGCTCCGGTGGCCGTCGCCGCCGTTGGCGGTGCCGCTGCTGCCGCTCCGGTCGCTGAAGAGAAGACCGAGTTCGACGTGATCCTGGCTGACGCCGGCGACAAGAAGATCAACGTCATCAAGGAAGTCCGCGCCATCACCGGCCTGGGCCTGAAGGAAGCCAAGGACTTGGTCGAAGGCGCTCCGAAGCCCGTCAAGGAAGGCGTTGCCAAGGACGAAGCCGAGAAGATCAAGAAGGTTCTCGAAGAGGCTGGCGCCAAGGTCGAGATCAAGTAAGATCGTCTCTGACGTTCTGGACCAAGGTCGGGAAGCGACGCGCGAAATGTTGCGTCGCGTCCCGGCCTTGTGCCGCTTGTGCCGATCAAGGGTGCTTGCGGCGGCGCTAAGTGAAGCCTAAGTCTTGGGTTCCACTTGACGCAAGGTTAGGGCGGCGGCTGCCCGGTCAGTCCGCATCATGAGTATTGGTTGAGCAATTTCAGTGTACCGGTTTTCCGGTCCGTTCCATTACGGGGGCGGTCGGACCCACCGTCCGGATAGGTCCAATGGTCCGGGCGGCGGGATGTGATTTTCGCGGGACCTTAACCGACGAGTTTACGAGGAGCGGCAATGGCTAAATCCTATACGGGGCGGAAGCGCGTTCGTAAGAATTTCGGACGCATTCCTTCGGTAGCACCCATGCCCAATCTGATCGAGGTGCAAAAAAGCTCCTATGATCATTTTTTGCAGATGGATACGCTGCCGGAGGCCCGTGCCAGTGTTGGCCTGCAAGAGGTCTTCAAGTCCGTTTTCCCCATCAAGGACTTTTCCGAGCGTGGCACCCTCGAGTTCGTGAAATACGAGCTTGAGCAGCCCAAATACGACGTCGAGGAATGCCAGCAGCGCGGCATGACCTTCGCCGCGCCCTTGAAGGTGACCCTGCGCCTGGTGGTGTGGGACATCGACGAGGACACCGGCGCCCGTTCGATCCGCGACATCAAGGAGCAGGACGTCTACATGGGCGACATGCCCCTGATGACGGCCAACGGCACCTTCGTGATCAACGGCACCGAGCGCGTCATCGTGTCGCAGATGCACCGTTCGCCGGGCGTCTTCTTCGACCATGACAAGGGCAAGACCCACAGCTCGGGCAAGTATCTGTTCGCCGCGCGCGTGATTCCCTATCGCGGTTCCTGGCTGGACTTCGAGTTCGATGCCAAGGACATGGTCTATGTGCGCATCGACCGCCGCCGCAAGCTGCCCGTCACCACCCTGCTGTACGCCCTTGACGGCGCCCAGACTCAGGCTCTGCGCGCGCAGAGCAGCGAGAAGCTGGACCCGGGCCTCGTGCGCGGCATGACCTCCGAAGAAATCCTCAACTATTTCTATGGCACCGTCAGCTTCAACCGCGGCCCGCAGGGCTGGCAGACCGCCTTCGACGCCGAGCGTCTGAAGGGCATCAAGCTGACCTCCGACCTGATCGATGCCAAGACCGGCACCGTGGTGGCCGAGACCGGCACCAAGATGACCCCGCGGACCGCCAAGAAGCTCAAGGACCAGGGCCTGGAAGAGATCATCGTTCCCGTCGAGGAACTGGTGGGCTCCTACGTCGCGCTGGATCTGATCAACGAGCAGACCGGCGAGATCTATTGTGAGGCCGGCGACGAACTGACCGCCGTGCTGCTGGCCGATCTGGAGAAGGGCGGCGTCGTCGACCTGCCGCTGCTGAACATCGACCACATCAATGTCGGCCCGTACATCCGCAACACCCTGGCGGTGGACAAGAACACCTGCCGCGAGGAAGCGCTGATCGATATCTATCGCGTCATGCGTCCTGGCGAACCGCCGACCCTGGAAACCGCCGAGGCTTTGTTCAACGGCCTGTTCTTCGACTCCGAGCGCTACGACCTGTCGGCCGTGGGCCGCGTGAAGATGAACTCGCGCATGAGCTTCTCGGATGTGCCGGACACCGTGCGCGTGCTGCGCAAGGAAGACATCCTGGGCGTCATCAAGGTTCTGACCGACCTTAAGGACGGCCGCGGCGAAATCGACGACATCGACCATCTGGGCAACCGCCGCGTTCGCTCGGTGGGCGAGCTGATGGAGAACCAGTATCGTCTGGGTCTGCTCCGCATGGAGCGCGCCATCCGCGAGCGCATGTCCTCGGTCGATATCGACACCGTGATGCCGCACGATCTGATCAACGCCAAGCCGGCCGCCGCCGCCGTGCGCGAGTTCTTCGGGTCGAGCCAGTTGTCGCAGTTCATGGATCAGACCAACCCGCTGTCGGAAATCACCCACAAGCGTCGTCTTTCGGCCCTCGGGCCGGGCGGTCTGACCCGCGAGCGCGCCGGCTTCGAAGTGCGCGACGTGCATCCGACCCATTACGGCCGCATCTGCCCGATTGAGACCCCTGAAGGTCCAAATATCGGTCTGATCAACTCTCTGGCCACCTATGCCCGCGTCAACCAGTACGGCTTCATCGAAAGCCCGTACCGCCGTGTCGTGGACGCCAAGGTGACCGACGAGGTGTTGTATCTGTCGGCCATGGAAGAAGGCCGCTACACCGTCGCCCAGGCCAACTCGATCCTGAACGAGGACGGCAGTTTCGGCGAGGAACTGGTGAGCTGCCGCCGCGGCGGCGAGTTCATGCTGGTTCCGCCGAACGAGATCAACTTCATCGACGTGTCGCCCAAGCAGCTGGTTTCCGTCGCCGCAGCGCTTATTCCGTTCCTCGAGAACGATGACGCCAACCGCGCTCTGATGGGTTCCAACATGCAGCGTCAGGCCGTGCCGCTGATCCAGGCTTCGGCTCCGCTGGTCGGAACCGGCATGGAAGCCGCCGTGGCCCGCGATTCGGGCGCCGCTATCGCCGCCCGCCGTTCCGGCGTGATCGATCAGGTGGACGCCACCCGTATCGTCATCCGCGCCACCGAGGAAACCTCGGCCTCGGCTTCGGGCGTCGACATCTACAATCTGCTGAAGTTCCAGCGTTCCAACCAGAGCACCTGCATCACCCAGCGTCCGCTGGTGAAGGTGGGCGATCTGGTGCAGCAGGGTGACATCATCGCTGACGGTCCCTCCACCCAGCTCGGCGAGCTGGCTCTGGGCCGCAACGTGCTGGTGGCCTTCATGCCTTGGAACGGCTACAACTTCGAAGATTCGATCCTCATCTCCGAGCGTATCGTGCGCGATGACGTCTTCACCTCGATCCATATCGAGGAGTTCGAAGTCATGGCCCGCGACACCAAGTTGGGTCAGGAAGAAATCACCCGCGACATCCCCAACGTCGGCGAAGAGGCTCTGAAGAACCTCGACGAGGCGGGCATCGTCTATATCGGTGCCGAGGTGAAGCCGGGCGACATTCTGGTGGGCAAGGTGACGCCGAAGGGCGAATCGCCGATGACCCCGGAAGAAAAGCTTCTGCGCGCCATCTTCGGTGAAAAGGCCTCCGACGTCCGCGACACCTCCCTGCGCTTGCCTCCGGGCGTCACAGGCACCATCGTCGACGTCCGCGTCTTCTCGCGCCGCGGCGTCGAGAAGGACGAGCGCGCTCTGGCCATCGAACGGGCCGAGATCGAGCGTCTGGCCAAGGACCGTGACGACGAGCGGCATATTCTCGAGCGGTCGTTCTTTGCCCGCCTGAAGAACCTGCTGGTCGGCCAGGTGCTGGTCAACGGCCCGAAGGGCCTGAAGATCGGCGCTACCCTCGACGACGCCATGCTGGCCCAAAGCCATCACAGCGCCTGGCGCGGTATCGCCGTTGAGAACGATCAGGTGATGGGCGACATCGAAGCTCTGAAGAAGTCTTTCGACGACGGCGTCGACCGTCTGCAGAAGCGCTTCGAGGACAAGGTAGAGAAGCTGCAGCGCGGCGACGAACTGCCGCCCGGCGTGATGAAGATGGTCAAGGTGTTCGTGGCGGTGAAGCGCAAGCTGCAGCCGGGCGACAAGATGGCCGGCCGTCACGGCAACAAGGGCGTCATCTCGCGCATCATGCCTGTGGAGGACATGCCCTATCTGGAAGACGGCACCGCCGTCGACCTGGTGCTGAATCCCCTGGGCGTGCCGTCTCGTATGAACGTCGGTCAGATTCTGGAAACCCACCTTGGCTGGGCTTCGGCCAACCTGGGCCGCCAGATCGGTGAGATCGTCGACGGCGTGAAGCGTCAGACTTCCGAAGTGAAGGCCCTGCGCGAGCGTCTGGAAGACATCTACGGCACCAAGAACTATCGGGAAGACATCGCCGACCTGTCGGACGCTGAAATCCTGGAGATGGGTGAAAACCTGCGTCTAGGTGTGCCGGTGGCCACTCCGGTGTTCGACGGCGCCCGCGAAAGCGACATCGTCGACATGCTGAACAAGGCTGGCTGCTCGACCTCCGGTCAGGTGACCCTGATCGATGGCCGTACCGGCGAGTCCTTCGACCGCAAGGTTACCGTCGGCTACATCTACATGCTGAAGCTGCACCACCTGGTGGACGACAAGATCCACGCCCGTTCCATCGGTCCGTACTCGCTGGTTACCCAGCAGCCGTTGGGTGGTAAGGCGCAGTTCGGCGGACAGCGTTTCGGTGAAATGGAAGTGTGGGCCCTGGAAGCCTACGGTGCCGCTTACACCCTGCAGGAAATGCTGACCGTCAAGTCGGACGACGTTTCCGGCCGCACCAAGGTCTACGAGGCCATCGTGCGCGGCGACGACACCTTCGAGGCCGGTATCCCCGAGTCCTTCAACGTGCTCGTCAAGGAACTGCGTTCGCTCGGCTTGAATGTCGAACTGAACCAGCGCGATTTCTAATAAAGCAGAGAGGAAGGGCCGTCCCTTGGGCGGTTCTTCCAGTCTCCTTCAGCCGAGAGCGGGAGAGTTAAGCTCATGAACGAATTGATGAAGATCTTCGGTCAGGCCAGCGGTACGCAGAGCTTCGACCAGATCCAGATCTCCATTGCCTCCCCGGAGCGTATTCGCTCCTGGTCGTTCGGCGAGATCAAGAAGCCGGAAACCATCAACTACCGCACCTTCAAGCCCGAGCGCGACGGTCTGTTCTGCGCCCGTATCTTTGGTCCGATCAAGGATTACGAATGCTTGTGCGGCAAGTACAAGCGCATGAAGTATCGCGGCATCATCTGCGAGAAGTGCGGCGTCGAGGTGACTCTGGCCAAGGTGCGCCGCGAGCGCATGGGCCATATCGAACTGGCTTCGCCGGTCGCCCACATTTGGTTCCTGAAGTCCCTGCCGTCGCGGATCGGTCTGCTGATCGACATGACGCTGAAGGATCTGGAACGCATCCTTTACTTCGAAAACTACGTCGTCACCGAGCCGGGTCTGACCCCCTTGAAGCAGCATGAGCTGCTGACCGAGGAACAGTATGTCCGCGCCGTCGACGAGTACGGCGAAGACGCCTTCACCGCCGGCATCGGCGCCGAGGCCATCCGTCTGCTGCTGCAGGCCATCGACCTGGACGCCGAATACGAGCAGGTCAAGACCGAGCTGCGCGAAACCACGTCGGAAGCCAAGCGCAAAAAGCTGGTCAAGCGTCTGAAGCTGGTCGAAGCCTTCCTGGAATCCGAATCCCGTCCGGAATGGATGATCCTGGAAGTCATTCCCGTCATCCCGCCGGAACTGCGCCCGCTGGTTCCGTTGGACGGCGGCCGCTTCGCCACCTCGGATCTGAACGACCTCTATCGTCGCGTCATCAACCGCAACAACCGCCTGAAGCGCCTGATCGAGCTGCGCGCGCCCGAGATCATCGTGCGCAACGAAAAGCGCATGCTGCAGGAAGCCGTCGACGCCCTGTTCGACAACGGCCGCCGCGGCCGCGCCATCACCGGCGCCAACAAGCGCCCGCTGAAGTCGCTGTCCGACATGCTCAAGGGCAAGCAGGGCCGCTTCCGTCAGAACCTGCTCGGCAAGCGTGTCGACTATTCCGGCCGTTCGGTCATCGTGGTCGGCCCCGAACTGAAACTGCATCAGTGCGGCCTGCCGAAAAAGATGGCGCTCGAACTATTCAAGCCTTTCGTCTATTCGAAGCTTGAGCTGTACGGCATGGCCACTACCATCAAGGCCGCCAAGCGCATGGTCGAGAAGGAGCGTCCCGAGGTTTGGGACATTCTGGAAGAGGTCATCCGCGAACATCCGGTGATGCTGAACCGTGCGCCGACCCTGCACCGTCTGGGCATTCAGGCTTTCGAGCCCACCCTGATCGAAGGCAAGGCCATCCAGCTGCACCCGCTGGTCTGTACCGCTTTCAACGCCGACTTCGACGGCGACCAGATGGCCGTTCACGTGCCGTTGTCGCTGGAAGCCCAGCTTGAAGCCCGCGTGCTGATGATGTCGACCAACAACATCCTCAGCCCCGCCAACGGCAAGCCGATCATCGTTCCCAGCCAGGATATCGTGCTGGGTATCTATTACATCACCATGGACCGCCCGGGCGAAAAGGGCGAAGGCATGACCTTCGCCAGCGTTCAGGAGATCCAGCAGGCTCTGGACAACAAGGTCATCAGCCTGCATGCCAAGATCAAGTGCCGCTATCACACGGTGGACGAGAACAATAACCCGATCATCGTGCGCGTCGAGGCCACTCCCGGCCGCATGCTGCTGTCGGAAGTTCTGCCGCGCCATCCGAACGTGCCGTTCTCGCTGGTCAACCGTCTGCTGACCAAGAAGGATATCCAGAACGTCATCGATATCGTCTACCGCCATTGCGGTCAGAAGGAGACGGTGATTTTTGCCGACCGTATCATGGCTCTGGGTTACGCCCACGCCTGCCGCGCCGGCATCTCCTTCGGCAAGGACGATCTGGTCATTCCGGCGTCCAAGACCACCCTGGTGGCCGAGACCGAGCAGCGCGCCAAGGAATACGAGCAGCAGTACCAGGACGGTCTGATCACCCAGGGCGAAAAGTACAACAAGGTGGTCGACGCCTGGTCGAAGTGCACCGACGACGTTGCCGACGCCATGATGAAGGAGATCAGCCGTACCGAGCCCGGTAAGCCGATCAACAGCATCTACATGATGGCTCACTCGGGCGCTCGTGGTTCCGCCGCTCAGATGAAGCAGCTGGCCGGCATGCGCGGCCTGATGGCCAAGCCGTCGGGCGAAATCATCGAGACGCCGATTATCTCGAACTTCAAGGAAGGCCTGACCGTGCTGGAGTACTTCAACTCCACCCACGGCGCCCGCAAGGGTCTGGCTGACACCGCGTTGAAGACTGCCAACTCGGGTTACCTGACCCGCCGTCTGGTGGACGTGGCGCAGGACGCCATCATCATCGAGGACGATTGCGGCACCACCCGCGGCCTGACCGTTTCGGCGGTGGTCGAGGGCGGCGAGGTCATCGCCTCCCTGGGCGAGCGTATCCTGGGCCGCACCGCGTCCCGCGACGTGGTGCACCCGGCCACCGGCGAAGTGATTTGCTCGGCCGGCGACCTGATCGACGAAAGCCTGGTGGAAGAGATCGAAGCCGCCGGCGTCGAGATCGTCGGCATCCGTTCGGTTCTGACCTGCGAAAGCGAAGTCGGCACCTGCGGCGCCTGCTACGGCCGCGATCTGGCCCGCGGCACCCGCGTCAATGTGGGCGAAGCCGTGGGCGTCATCGCCGCCCAGTCGATCGGCGAGCCCGGCACCCAGCTGACTATGCGTACCTTCCATATTGGTGGTGCGGCTCAGCGCGGCGCCGAGCAGTCCAGCATCGAATCGGCTTTCGAGGCCAAGGTCCAGATCACCAACCGCCAGGTGGTGACCAACTCGGCCAATCAGCTGGTTCTGATGTCGCGCAACGCCGAAATCGTGCTGTACGACGCCAACGGCCGCGAAAAGGCCCGCCACCGCGTTCCCTACGGCGCCAAGCTGCTGGTGGACGAGGGGGCTCAGGTCAGCAAGGGCACCAAGCTCGCCGAGTGGGATCCCTATACTCTGCCGATCCTGACGGAACGCGAGGGCGTGGCCCATTACGTCGATCTGGTCGAGGGCCTGTCGGTCCGCGAAGTGCTGGATGAGGCCACCGGCATCACCTCGAAGGTGGTGGTCGATTGGAAGCAGCAGCCGCGCGGCTCGGATCTGCGCCCGCGTATCGTCCTGCGTGACGAGAAAGGCCAGGAACTGATCCTCGCCAACGGCCTGGAAGCCCGCTACTTCGTGTCGGTGGACGCCATCCTTTCGGTCGAGAACGGCCAGAAGGTGCATGCCGGCGACGTGTTGGCCCGCATTCCCCGCGAATCTTCGAAGACCCGCGACATCACCGGCGGTCTGCCGCGTGTGGCGGAACTCTTCGAAGCCCGCAAGCCCAAGGATCACGCCATCATCTCCGACATCGACGGTCGCGTCGAATTCGGCAAAGACTATAAGTCCAAGCGCCGCATTCTGGTGGTGCCTGAGGACGGCGATGCCATCGAGTATCTGATCCCCAAGGGCAAGCACATCTCGGTGCAGGAAGGCGACTATGTCCGCCGCGGCGACCCGCTGATGGACGGCAACCCGGTGCCGCACGACATCCTGAAGGTTCTGGGCGTCGAGGCGTTGGCCAACTACCTGATCAACGAGATCCAGGAGGTCTATCGTCTGCAGGGCGTGAAGATCAACGACAAGCACATCGAAGTGATCGTTCGTCAGATGCTGCAGAAGGTCGAGATCACCGACGGCGGCGACACCACTCTGCTGGTGGGCGAGCAGGTCGATCGTCACGACTTCGAGGCCGAAAACGCCAAGGCGATCGCCGAGAACGGCCGTCCGGCCAGCGGTTCTCCGGTGTTGCAGGGCATCACCAAGGCCAGCCTGCAGACCCACTCGTTCATTTCGGCGGCGTCTTTCCAGGAAACCACCCGTGTGCTGACCGAAGCCGCCGTTTCCGGCAAAGTCGACACCCTGATGGGTCTGAAGGAGAACGTCATCGTTGGCCGCCTGATCCCCGCCGGTACCGGCGCGGTGATGAACCGCCTGCGCGAGATCGCCGCCAAGCGCGATCGCGAGCTGGGCGTGGGCGACGATGTGGATGTGGCTCCCGACGAGGCCGACATCGTGGCCATCGGCAGCGGCAACATTGTTCCGCCTCCTGCCGAATAAGCTACCGGGCCAACAGGTCCAGTGAACGGCGGCCCCGCTCCCTTGCAAGAGGGAGCGGGGCCGTCGCTTTTACGGGGTGCAAGCACCATCGTGCGGTAGTGGGGCAGGGGGACTTTTCCGCTTCAGACGATTCTTCAAACAGGCGATTTTGCCCCTGCGGACTCATTTCCAGGGTTTCCGCGCCTTACAGAGTCTGAAACGTTTTTAAATTGCGTTTATGCGGCGAATTTTTGCAATTTTATTACGTATTATTACGTTATTTGTTTATGAAAATTATCACCTGCGACTCCTCCACAGATTCACTTGACGGGGGTTGAGGTGCTCCCTATTATCCGGGCCTTTCCGGGTAACTGGGGATAGGTCCGTAGGCCTGTTCGCGGCTATTCGGACGTTGATCGCACTGTAACGCCGAACGGGCGGCGCAAAGACACCCGGAACCAACCCCGGAGGCTTTCGCCTCCGCTGGGTGTTTTTTATCGTATGCCTGATTGGCTAAAGGGAATGATGTATGCCTACGATTAACCAGCTGATCCGTAAGCCGCGCGAGCCGTTAGCCGTGCGCAACAAGGTGCCGGCCCTCCAGGCCTGCCCGCAGAAGCGCGGTGTTTGCACCCGCGTTTACACCACGACCCCGAAGAAGCCGAACTCGGCCCTTCGTAAGGTGGCTCGTGTGCGTCTGACCAATGGTTTCGAGGTCACCAGCTATATTCCGGGTGAAGGTCATAACCTTCAGGAACACTCCGTCGTGATGATCCGCGGCGGCCGTGTGAAGGATCTTCCCGGTGTTCGCTACCACATCATTCGCGGCACTCTGGATACCCAGGGCGTCAAGGACCGTCGTCAGCGTCGTTCGAAGTACGGCGCGAAGCGTCCGAAGTAAGGATATCTGCCCATGTCTCGTCGTCACGCCGCTGAAAAGCGCGAAGTGCTCCCCGACGCCAAGTTTGGCGACGTGGTGCTGACCAAGTTCATGAACTGCCTGATGCTCGATGGCAAGAAGTCTGCCGCCGAAGCCATCGTCTATGGGGCTCTCGACAAGATCGGGAACAAGTCCGGCCAGGACGCCCTGGGGCTGTTCCACACCGCTCTCGACAACGTCAAGCCCGCCCTGGAAGTGCGGTCTCGTCGTGTCGGTGGCGCTACCTATCAGGTGCCGGTTGAAGTGCGCGCCGAGCGTCGTCAGGCTCTGGCCATCCGTTGGCTGATCGACAACGCCCGCAAGCGCGGTGAGACCACCATGATCGACCGTCTGTCGGGCGAACTTCTCGATGCCGCCAACAATCGTGGCGCCGCCGTGAAGAAGCGCGAAGACACGCACCGCATGGCGGAGGCCAACAAGGCCTTCTCGCACTATCGCTGGTAACCTCAGGCTTCGGAAGCAAACATGGCACGCCAGACACCTCTCGACCGTTACCGTAACATCGGCATCATGGCTCACATTGATGCCGGTAAGACGACCACGACCGAGCGAATCCTTTACTACACCGGCAAGTCCTACAAGATCGGCGAAGTGCACGAAGGCACCGCCACCATGGACTGGATGGAGCAGGAACAGGAACGCGGCATCACGATCACGTCCGCCGCGACTACCGCGTTCTGGCGTGACCATCGCATCAACATCATCGATACCCCCGGCCACGTCGACTTCACCATCGAAGTGGAGCGTTCGCTCCGCGTCCTCGATGGCGCCGTCACCGTGTTCGACTCGGTCGCCGGCGTCGAGCCGCAGTCCGAAACGGTGTGGCGTCAGGCTGACAAGTACGGCGTGCCGCGCATCTGTTTCGTGAACAAGATGGACCGCATCGGCGCCGACTTCTATCGCTGCGTCGACATGATCGTCGACCGTCTGGGCGCCCGCCCGCTGGTCGTACATCTGCCGATCGGCTCCGAGTCGGAATATGCCGGTCTGGTCGATCTCGTGCGCAACACCGCCGTCATCTGGAAGGATGAAAGCCTGGGCGCCGAGTTCGAAGACCGTCCGATCCCCGCCGATCTGGTGGAGAAGGCCGCTCAGTACCGTCAGCAGCTCATCGAGACCGCCGTCGAAATGGACGACGACGCGATGGAAGCTTATCTGAACGGTGAAGAACCTTCGGTGGAAGTGCTGCAGAAGTGCATCCGCAAGGGCACCATCAGCATGTCCTTCGTGCCGGTGCTGTGCGGTTCGGCTTTCAAGAACAAGGGTGTGCAGCCCTTGCTGGACGCCGTCATCGACTATCTGCCGGCTCCGATCGACATTCCCGCCATCAAAGGCGTGAAGTTCGAAAGCGACGAAGAGATCGCCAAGGAAGCCACCGACGACGTTCCGTTCGCCGGTCTGGCCTTCAAGATCATGAACGACCCCTTCGTCGGTTCGTTGACCTTCGTGCGCATCTATTCCGGCGTGGTCGAGGCTGGTACCTACGTCCAGAACACCGTGAAGAACAAGCGCGAGCGCGTTGGCCGTATGCTGCTCATGCATGCCAACTCCCGCGAAGAGATCAAGGAAGCCCGCGCTGGCGACATCGTCGCTTTCGCCGGTCTGAAGGAAACCACCACCGGTGACACCTTGTGCTCGAGCGACGATCTCGTTGTGCTGGAGCGCATGGAGTTCCCCGAGCCGGTGATCGAGGTCGCCGTCGAGCCCAAGTCGAAGGCCGACCAGGAAAAGATGGGTCTGGCTCTGGCCCGTCTGGCCGCCGAGGATCCGTCCTTCCGCGTCACTTCCGATCCGGAGTCCGGTCAGACCGTCATCAAGGGCATGGGTGAGCTTCACCTGGAAATCCTTGTTGACCGCATGAAGCGCGAGTTCAAGGTCGAAGCCAACGTGGGCGCTCCTCAGGTCGCCTACCGCGAGACCATCAGCAAGACTTACGAAGTCGACTACACCCACAAGAAGCAGACCGGCGGCACGGGCCAGTTCGCCCGCGTTAAGATCCGCTTCGAGCCGGTCGCCGCTGGCGAAGGTTTCTCCTTCACCAACGCCGTGATCGGTGGCGCCGTTCCCAAGGAATATGTGCCGGGTGTGGAAAAGGGTCTGCGGTCCTCCATGGAAAACGGCGTGCTCGCCGGCTTCCCGATGGTGGACTTCAAGGCCACCCTGTACGACGGTGCCTTCCACGACGTCGACTCGAGCGTCCTGGCCTTCGAAATCGCCACCCGCGGCGCCTTCCGTGAAGGTATCGCCAAGGCCGGTCCGAAGCTCCTGGAGCCGATGATGAAGGTCGAGGTGGTGACGCCTGAAGACTATATGGGTGACGTGATCGGCGACCTTAACAGCCGCCGTGGTCAGGTCAATGGCATGGACAGCCGCGGCAACGCCCGCGTCATCACTGCCATGGTGCCGCTGGCCAACATGTTTGGCTATGTGAACACCCTGCGCTCCATGAGCCAGGGCCGTGCCCAGTACAGCATGCACTTCGATCATTATTCCGAAGTGCCCTCGAATGTGTCCGAAGAAATCCGCGCCAAGCTGGCCGGCTAATTTTCGCTGAAGATTGAAGACGGAGTAGAAAAATGGCTAAGGCTAAGTTTGAGCGGACGAAGCCGCATTGCAACATCGGCACCATCGGCCATGTTGACCACGGCAAGACCTCGCTGACCGCTGCTATCACCAAGGTGCTGGCCGAGAGCGGCGGCGCCACCTTCACCGCCTACGACCAGATCGACAAGGCGCCTGAAGAG
>DATLJS010000027.1:0-1624 GCA_035538795.1 Candidatus Sulfotelmatobacter sp.
GACCATCTCCGCTACATCCGCGAAACCATGGAGCGCGCCGCCGAATTTACGGCCGTGCCGGGCTGGGGGGGCGTCACCATCGGGCTCACGGCCCTTGCGGCAGCGCTGCTGGCCTCCCGGCAGGCCACACCCCGTGCCTGGGTCGCCGTGTGGCTTGCAGAGGCATTCGTGGCTGTGGCGATCGCTGCACCCGCAGCCGCCACCAAGGCCCGCCGCGCCAATTCCTCTCTTTTCTCAGGTCCGGGCCGAAAGTTCGTTTTGAGCTTTGCGCCGCCCATCATCGTCGGTGGGTTGCTGACCGTGGCTATGTATAATCTGGGCGTGATTGCGGCATTGCCCGGCGTCTGGCTCCTGCTTTATGGAACCGCCATCGTGACCGGCGGGGCCTTTTCGGTCCGCGCCGTCCCAATTATGGGGCTTTGCCTGATGGCGCTCGGCGGGTTTGCCTTGTTCGCACCGGCGTCGTGGGGGAACCTTTTCATGGCCGCAGGATTCGGCCTGGGGCACATTGTATTCGGCCTGTGGATCGCGTTGCGCTACGGGGGATGAGGGCATACAGGAGAGGAAGACCGGGACTCTTATGACCAAGGCATCGACAATTCGCCAGGAGCGTGGCGCCAAGGAGGAAGCTCCGTCGGCCGTACGGGCCCCGGCGGCGCAAACGGTTTCGGCGAACCTCGACCGGCTGATCCATGAACGAATCCGGCTGGGTATTGTCAGCGCGCTGGCTGTGAACCGCTCACAGACTTTCAACGAACTGAAGGCGCTCCTAAAAACGACCGACGGAAATCTAAGCGTGCACGCGCGCAAGCTCGAGGAAGCGGACTACATTGTTTGCACGAAGTCGTTTGACGGACGCCTTCCGAAGACCGAGTACCGCCTGACGGTGGCGGGCCGGCGGGCCTTGGAGCGCTACCTCGATCACATGGAGGCGCTGATCCGGGCGACCCGCGACCGGTAAAATTTTTTTGGCCCTTAGCTTTGCAACGCAAAGTACACTACACCACGTAGCGGCGGAGAAGGAATATGCTCGTGCAGCCCCAAATCATCCAGAAACACACGCCGAAGGCTCCCGCGGCGGCTCGAAACGGCCTCCACGTGGCGATCATCTGTGACGGCAACGGAAGATGGGCCACCTCGCGCGCTCTCCCTCGGTCGGCGGGACACCGCGCCGGCGCCGAGACGGCCAAGAACATCATCCGCATCGCCCCGAAGTTGGGAGTTCACACGCTGTCGTTGTTCACCCTGTCCTCGGCCAACTGGCAGCGGCCGCAGGCGGAGGTCACGGCCATTCTCCGAATCCTTCATGAATACCTCCTGGCCGAAACAACGCACTGCATCGCGGAAGGGATTCGGCTGAACCTCATCGGGCGGCGCGACCGGCTGCCGGCGACGTTGCGCGAAGCCGCTGCGGAAGCCGAGGCCGCGACGGCCAAAGGAAAGACTCTTCATCTGCGGCTGGCCGTCGACTACTCGGCGCGCCATTCCCTGTTTCAGGCCGCCAGCAAGTTTTATAAAGCCACCGAGCTTTCAAGCGAGGCTTTTGGAAGCGTGCTGGCGGAAGTGCTGCGGGGGGGCTCGACCGACGTTGATCTGCTGATCCGCACGGGCGGCGAACGGCGGC
>DATLJS010000028.1:0-1504 GCA_035538795.1 Candidatus Sulfotelmatobacter sp.
CCGACGGCGACATACAGTTCCGGGGCGACGATCTTGCCGGTCTGACCGACCTGATAGTCGTTCGGCACGAAGCCGGCATCGACGGCGGCGCGGCTGGCACCGACGGCGGCGCCCAGCTTGTCGGCCACCGCTTCGATCAGCTTGAAGTTCTCGCCCGAGCCCATGCCGCGGCCACCGGACACGATGATGCGGGCGCTGGTCAGTTCGGGGCGTTCCGACTTCGACAGCTGCTGGCTGACAAAGGCGCTCTTGCCCGGATTGGCGGCGGCAGAGGCGGTTTCCACCGAGGCCGAGCCACCCTCAGCGGCAGCGGCTTCGAAGGCGGTGCCACGCACGGTGGCGACCTTGACGGCGTCCTTGCTCTGCACGGTGGCGATGGCGTTGCCGGCATAGATCGGGCGCTGGAAGCTATCGGCCGACACCACGGCGGTGATGTCCGATAGCTGCGCCACGTCCAGCAGGGCGGCGACGCGCGGGGCGACGTTCTTGCCATAGGTGGTGGCGGGGAAGAACAGGCCGGCGTAAGAGCCAGCCAGGCCGGTGACCAGCAGCGACAAAGGCTCGGCCAGACCATGCTCGTAGGCGGCGTCTTCCACCAGCAGCACCTTGGCGACACCGGCCACCTTGGCGGCGGCGTCGGCGGCGGCGCGGGCGTTCAGGCCGGCGACCAGGACATGAACCTCGCCACCAGCCTTGGCGGCCAGCTGGGCGGCGGCGGTGACGGTGTTGAGAGTGGCCGATTTCAGCGACGCATTGTCGTGTTCGGCAATGACCAGAATGCTCATCGGATCACCTTCGCTTCGTTCTTCAGCTTCTCGACCAGTTCGGCGACCGAGCCAACCTTGACGCCGGCCTGGCGCTTGGCGGGCTCTTCCACCTTCAGCGTCACCAGACGCGGAGCGGTGTCGATGCCGAGATCGGCGGGAGCGACGGTCTCGATGGGCTTCTTCTTGGCCTTCATGATGTTGGGAAGGCTGGCATAGCGCGGCTCGTTCAGGCGCAGATCGGTGGTCACCACCGCCGGCAGATCCAGCAGCACCGTCTCGGCGCCGGCATCCACTTCGCGAGTCACCTCGACCTTCGAGGCTTCCAGCGAGACCTTTGAGGCGAAGGTGCCCTGGGGCCAGCCCAGCAGCGCCGCCAGCATCTGGCCGGTCTGGTTGCTGTCGTCATCAATCGCCTGCTTGCCCAGGATCACCAGCGACGGCTGTTCTTTCTCGACCAGCGCCTTCAGGGTCTTGGCGACCGCCAGAGGCTGAACCTCGTCGTCGGTCTGAACCAGCACGCCCCGGTCGCCGCCCATGGCCAGCGCCGTGCGAATGGTTTCCTGCGACTGGGCAGGACCAATCGACACCACCACGATCTCGGAAACCTTGCCGGCTTCCTTCAGACGAACCGCTTCCTCGACGGCAATCTCGTCGAACGGGTTCATCGAAAACTTCACGTTCGTCGTCTCGACACCGCTGTGATCCGCCTTAACGCGGATCTTCACGTTGTAATCGAC
>DATLJS010000029.1:0-314863 GCA_035538795.1 Candidatus Sulfotelmatobacter sp.
CTTCAGGTTCCCGCCTTCAGCCAGGCGAGCGAGCACGTCCCCGATTTCGACGATGCCTACCGCTTCGACCACGACACGACTCTCGCAATCCTCGCCGGCTTCGCCTTCAATCGACGCGTGATGATCTGCGGCTATCACGGCACCGGCAAATCCACCCACATCGAGCAGGTTGCGGCACGCCTGAATTGGCCGCTGATCCGCGTCAATCTCGACAGCCACATCAGCCGCATCGATCTGGTCGGCAAGGACGCGATCGTGCTGCGCGACAATAAGCAGGTGACCGAATTCCGCGAAGGCCTGTTGCCGTGGGCATTGCAGCATCCGGTTGGCCTTTGCTTTGACGAGTACGACGCCGGCCGGCCGGACGTCATGTTCGTAATCCAGCGGGTGCTCGAGGTCGAGGGCAAGCTCACCCTGCTCGACCAAAACCGGGTGATCAGGCCGCATTCGGCGTTCCGGCTGTTCTCGACCGCGAACACCGTGGGCCTTGGCGACACCACCGGTCTCTATCACGGCACCCAGCAGATCAACCAGGGCCAGATGGACCGCTGGAACATCGTCGCCACCCTGAATTACCTCGAACACGACGCCGAGGTGAACATTGTTCTGGCCAAGCGCCCCGAGCTGGCCGGAGCCCACGGCAAGGACACCGTCGCCAAGATGGTGCGCGTCGCCGACCTGACCCGCACCGGCTTCATCAACGGCGACATCTCCACCGTCATGAGCCCGCGCACCGTGCTGACCTGGGCCGAAAACATCGGCATCTTCGGCGACATCGGCTTTGCGTTCCGCCTGACTTTCCTCAACAAATGCGACGAGACCGAACGCCCGCTGGTCGCGGAATATTATCAGCGTTGCTTCGGCGCCGAATTGCCCGAGACCATGGCCCGGATCGTGGTGGGCTGATCCGGTCATGGAGCGCGGCGACAACGAACGGCATGCTGGCATAGAGCGGGCGGAATCTCCGACCGAGCTGGCCAAGCGCGCCACCACGGCGGCTTTGCGCGCCGTGGCCGGGCGCGGCGACATCGCCGTGAATTTCGGCGTCGGCCCGGCCGGCGTGCGGGGCGACCATGCCCGCCTGCCGGTGCCGCCGCGCCAGATGACCATGGACGACCTGATCCGCCTGCGCGGCGCCTCGGACGCCGTGGCCTGCCGTCTGCGTTTCCTGGACGAAGGCATCCACAACCGGCGTATGCCGCTGAGCCAGGAAGCCCGCGACATCTACAACGCCGTCGCCCAGGCCCGCGTCGAAGCCTTGGGCGGACGCATGATGTCCGGCGTCGCCGTCAATCTGTCCCAGGCGCTGGAAGTCCGCTATCAGTCCGAAGGCTATGCCGGCGTCACCCGGCAGGAACAGGTACCGCTGTCGGAGGCCGTCCGCTTGATCGCCCGCCAGCATTTTACCGGCGAGGCTCCGCCGCCCTCGGCCCGGTCCGCCGTCGCCTTGTGGCAGGAGCATGTGGAACGCAAAGCCGGCTCGCAGCTGTCGCGCCTGGAAAGCGTGCTTGGCAATCAGGAGGCCTTCGACAAAATCCTGCGGGAAATCATCGCCCTGCTCGATATCGAACAAATGGAGCAGGAGCCGCCCGAGGAAGAAGAGTCCGAACAGGACAGCCAGGACGCGCAAGGCGCCGAATCCGGCCCGCAGGAGCAGTCCAAATCCAGCGAGAACGGTTCCAGCCAATCGGAAGGCGGCGATCAGGGCGTCATGGGCGACGCCGAAAGCATGGGCGCCCAGGAAGGCGAAGAACAGGACGGCGAAGGCATGAAGGTGCCGGGCCACGGCTCCGAGGAGGCCGGCGGGCCCTCACGTCATCGTTCGGGGCACAACTCCCGCAATCAGCAGCCGGGGGAAAAGCCCTATACCCCTTATACCTTGGCCTTCGACCAGATCGTCGACGCCGCCGAATTGTGCGACCCCGAGGAACTGGCCCATCTGCGCCACCAGTTGGACCAGCAGCTGACCCATCTCCAGGGCGTGGTCAGCAAGCTTGCCAACCGCCTGCAACGCCGCCTGATGGCCAAACAGACCCGGTCCTGGGAATTCGACCTGGAGGAAGGCTTGCTGGACGCCGGGCGGCTGGCCCGCGTGGTCACCAACCCGACCCAAAGCCTGTCGTTCAAACTGGAAAAAGACACCGATTTCCGCGACACCGTGGTGGCGCTGCTGATCGACAATTCCGGCTCCATGCGCGGACGTCCCATCTCGGTGGCGGCCATGAGCGCCGACATCCTGGCCCGCACCCTGGAACGCTGCGGCGTGAAGGTCGAGATCCTGGGCTTCACGACCAAGGCGTGGAAGGGCGGGCAGGCCCGCGAAAAGTGGGTGGCCGACGGCAAGCCGGCCCAGCCCGGACGCCTGAACGATCTGCGCCACATCATCTACAAGGCCGCCGACACGCCTTGGCGCCGCGCCCGCAAGAATCTGGGCCTGATGCTGCGCGAAGGCATCCTGAAGGAAAACATCGACGGCGAAGCCCTGAAATGGGCCCACGACCGGCTGGCCGCCCGGCCGGAGCAGCGGCGCATCCTGATGGTTATTTCCGACGGCGCGCCGGTGGACGATTCCACCTTGTCGGTCAATCCCGGCAGCTATCTGGAACGGCATCTGCGCGACATCATCGGCTGGATCGAAGACCGCACGCCGGTCGAACTGGTCGCCATCGGCATCGGCCACGACGTTACCCGCTATTACCGCCGCGCCGTCACCATCATGGACGCCGAAGATCTTGGCGGCACCATGATGGCGCAGCTGACGGACCTGTTTGACAGCGAAGTGGGCGGCGTCAAGCGCCGGGTGCGGTAGGTTTCATCGCTCCCACCGCACCGCCGCCTATACCAGGGGCGGGTTCAATCGCGCGAAACCGTCCTGACGCCGGTACGGAGAATGGGGATACGGCGCCGTCACTTCGCTGGCGGCATTGAGCACCGCCATCTGTTGGGGCGACAAGGTCCACCCGACGGCCCCAAGGTTCTGGCGCAACTGCTCCTCGTTACGGGCTCCGATGATCACCGAAGAAACGGTCGGCCTCCCCAGCAGCCAGTTCAGCGCAATCTGCGGTACGGTCTTCCCGGTTTCCTCGGCGATGACGTCCAGGGCGTCCACCACCCGATAGAGCCGCTCCTCCTCGACCGGGGGCGCGAAGACAGCGGTTTCATGCAGACGGCTGCCGGCCGGCAACGGCAAGCCTCGCCGGACCTTGCCCGTCAGCCGCCCCCAGCCGAGAGGGCTCCACACCAAGGCACCAATCCCCTGGTCCGCCGCCAACGGCATCAGATCCCATTCGTAGTCCCGTCCCACCAGCGAATAATAAACCTGATGGGCCACATATCGCGGCCAGCCGTAACGATCGGCTGCGGCCAGGGACTTCATCACCTGCCAGCCCGCGAAATTAGACACCCCGACATACCGGACCTTGCCCGAGCGTACCAATTGATCGAGGGTCGACAGCACTTCCTCGACCGGCGTTCCGGCGTCGAAGGCGTGAAGTTGCAACACGTCGATGGCATCGGTCCCCAACCGGGTCAGCGCCTCTTCGACGCCGCGGATCAAACGCGACCGCGACGACCCGGCGTCATTGGGACCGTCGCCCATGGGCAGGCTGAGTTTGGTGGAAATCAGCACCTCGCTACGGCGGCCCCGGATCGCTTCGCCCAGCACGCTCTCGGAGGCACCGTTGGAATAGACATCCGCCGTGTCGAACAGATTCACCCCGGCCTCCAGGCAAATGTCGACCAGACGCCGGGCTTCCTTGGCGTCGCTGTTGCCCCAGGCTCCGAACAGCGGGCCGCTGCCGCCAAATGTTCCCGCCCCGAAACTCAGCACCGGAACCTTGAGCCCAGAGGCTCCAAGACGACGATATTCCATGTATTTACCCTTTGCAGAGATGAGATTGAAACCTCAGGCGGCGGAAGAGGCGGCCGACCTGACCTCGGCGCGAATGGCCACCAGGGCCGTCAAGATCGCCCCCAGCGGGAACAAGGCGGAAACCAGGGGTACCAGACCAAGACCCGGCCCGTGATCGATCACGGCTCCGCCAGCCCAGGCGCCGATGGCGTTGCCCAGATTGAAGGCGGCAATGTTGAAACTGGAGGCCAGGCTTTGACCGGCGCCATCCGCTTTGGACAACACCCACATTTGCAGGGGCGCGACGGTGGCGAACCCGGCCCCGCCCAACAGGCCGACGAACAGAACGGCGGCGGTTCGGCTATGCAGGGCAACCGCCATCAAAGCCAAGGCCAGTCCGAGAACCGCCAGACTTCCGAGGACCGTCGCCACCAGATTACGGTCGGCCAGCTTGCCGCCCAGCAGATTGCCGACGATCAGACCGCCGCCGAAGACCAGCAGGATCGGCGACACCGCCCCTTCGGAAAAACCGGTGATGCGGGTCAGCATCGGCGCGATGTAGGTGAAGACGGCGAAGACTCCGGCGAAGCCCAGCACCGTGGTCGCCAGTCCCAGCAGGACCGGCCCCCGGCTGATGGCCCGCAGGTCGGCCCGCCAGTCGGAAATCTCGGCGTCGACCTGTTCCAGCGGCACCAGGGCGGCGATAATGGCCAAAGCCGCCACGCCCACCAAACTCACGGCCCAGAAGGTGGCCCGCCAGCCATATTCCTGCCCCAGCCAGGTGCCGAACGGCACGCCCAGAATATTGGCGACGGTCAGGCCGGTGAACATCACGGCGATGGCCGAAGCCTTGCGGTCCTCATCCACCAGGCTGGTGGCCACCACCGAACCGACGCCGAAAAAGGTTCCGTGAGCCAAGGCCGTCAGCACCCGCGCCGCCATCAGGAATTCATAGGACGGAGCCAGGGCGCAGGCGGCGTTGCCGATCGTGAAGATGGCCATCAGACCGACCAGAACCCGCTTGCGCGGCCAGCGGGTGGTCAGCGCCGTCAGCAGCGGCGCGCCGGCCACCACGCCCAAAGCATAGCCGGAAATCAAAAGCCCGGCCGAGGCGATGGTGACGCTCAGTTCGGCGCTCACCTCCAGCAGCAGGCCCATGATGACGAATTCGGTGACGCCGATGCCAAAGGCTCCGGCGGTCAATGCGTAAAGTGCCAACGGCATGATCTGTCTCGGCTTTGCGGAAAAGATTGCGATGGCGAAAACTTAGAGATTGGCCCGATGATGATGTAGACTGTCATCAGGAACATCATCTGTGAGATGAAGTCACAATGAGCCGACTCGACGTCAACCGCTCCGGGGAAATGGAAGTTTTCGTCCGCGCTGTCGAACTTGGCGGTTTTTCCCATGCCGCCCGCGCTTTCCGCATGACCCCGTCGGCGGTCAGCAAGCTGATCTCGCGGCTGGAAGCCCGACTGGGTGCGCGCCTGCTGACCCGCTCGACCCGCAAACTGCTGCTGACCCCCGAGGGCAGCGCCTTCTATGAACGCGCCATTCGCATTCTCGCCGAATTGGACGAAGCCGAACGCAACGCCGCCGGCGGCGAAAGGGTCAGCGGCCGCATCCGCATCAACACCAGCGCATCTTACGCCATCCATGTTCTCGGCAAGGCGCTGCCGGACTTTCTCGCGCTTTACCCGGACGTCGCCGTCGACATCGTGCAGACCGACGCCGTGATCGATCTTCTGGCCGAACGCACCGACGTCGCCGTGCGGGCCGGCCCACTGAAAAGCTCCAGCCTGATCGCCCGCAAGCTGGGAGAATCGCCGATGGTCATCGTCGCCGCCCCGGCTTATCTGGATCGTTACAGCACGCCGGCCACCCCCGCCGATCTGGAACGGCATCGCCGTATGGGTTTCTGCTATGCCCGCGCCGTCGAAGGCTGGCCGTTGCGGAACCCTCTCACGGGTGAAATCTCCGTTCTGTCCATGGTGAACACGGTTCAGGCCAATGACGGCGAGGGATTGCGCCATCTGACCCTGAACGGCAACGGCATCGCCCGGCTGGCCGCTTTCACGGTGCGGGCGGACATTGCCGCTGGACGGCTGGTGCCGCTGATGGAAGAAATGAATCCCGGCGACGGGGAGTTTTTCCACGCCATCTATGTCGGCCAGAACGGCCCGCTGCCGTCGCGCATCCGCGCCATGCTGGATTTTCTGTCCGAGCGCGGGCAGGTCGCCTGAGACATCAGGCTTCGCGCACGCCTTTCAGGAAGGCCGTCACCGTCTGCTTGAGGGTGCCGGCTTCGTCGGCCAGGGATTGCGCGGCGGCCAGAACCTGACGGGCGGCGACGCCGGTTTCGGCGGCGGCGTGGCTGACACCGTGGATATTTTCCGAAACGGCCTGGGTCGCCCCGGACGCCTGCTGCACATTGCGGGCGATTTCCGAGGTGGCCGCCGATTGCTCCTCGACCGATTGGGCGATGGTGGAAGCGATGCCGTCCACATCCCCGATACGCTGAACGATGACGGCGATGGCCGAAACCGCATCGTGGGTAGCGGTCTGCACGGCGCCGATCTGAGCGGCGATGTCGCCGGTCGCCCGCGCCGTCTGATTGGCCAGATTTTTCACCTCGCCCGCCACCACCGCGAACCCTTTGCCGGCCTCTCCGGCGCGGGCGGCCTCGATGGTGGCGTTAAGGGCCAGCAGGTTGGTTTGGCTGGCGATATCGTTGATCAGATTGACCACTTCGCCGATGCGGACCGAGCTTTCCGCCAGCCCGCGCACGGTTTCATCCGCCCGCGCGGCCTGCGAAGCGGCGGCGTGGGTGGTCTGTCCGGCCTGTTCGACCTGACGGCCGATCTCCAGGATCGAGGCCGACAGTTCCTCGGCGGCGGCGGCCACCGTCTCGACGCTGGCGGACGCCTCGGCTCCGGCGTCGGACACGGTCGCGGCTTGGCGGTTGGTTTGTTCGGCATTGGCCGACATGGCCTGGGCCGTGCTGTTCAACTGCGTCGATGCCGACAGCATGGTTTCCAAAAGATGGGTGACGGTACCATCGAAATCGCAGGTCAAGCCGGCAATGACACCGGCCCGGCGTTCCCGCTCGGCCTGCTCGGCCCGCTGGGCTTCCTCCAGCCTGCGGTTCTGCGCGGCGTTTTCGCGGAACACCGCCAAGGCCCGGGCCATATCGCCCAGTTCCTTGGCTTCGTTCTCGGCGTCGGGAAGATCGAACATCAGATCGCCTTCGGCCAGACGGCCCATGCTGGAGATGGACGCTTTCAGCGGCAGGACGATACTCCGCCGGGCGATCAGCATGCTGGCCCCCGTCCCCGCCACCACGACCGCCAGCGTCAGCAGAATGATGGTCCGTAGCGTCGTCCAAGCCCCCTTGGTGAATTCCGCCTTCGGCATGCCGACATAGAGAATGCCCACCACCTTGCCGCCATCGTCCAAGATCGGGTCATAGGCGGTCATGTAAGGCTCACCCAGAATGTCCACCTCGCCGCGGAATTTCTCATGCCGCGTGAAAATGGCCTCGTAAGCCGCCGTCCGGGCCAGCTTGGTGCCGACCGCGCGCTTGCCGTCGCCGGCGACGACATTGGTCGCGACCCGCTCGTCGTCCATGAAAATGGTGCAGGTGCCGCCCACCAGGGTCTTCAGCTGGTCGACCACGTCCGTGCTGCCGTTTAACGCCGCGTCGCCCACCAACAGCTTTCCATCGGCCAGACGGAAGGCCGAGCCCTTTTGCTTCAGCAGATTCCAGGCCACCCGCATATTGGCGTCCACCCGCTCGCGCGCCGCCTCGCGGGCGGAATCGAACAGCAGATCGGCCGTCAGAATGCAGGTCAGGATGCCCAATCCGACGATGCCCGACGCCATCAACGTGACGATGCGGGGAACCAATCCGATGCGACGAACACCAGCGAAGGCGGCCATATGCCCACTCCTCATACCCATATCTAAAGTGTGGGTAAACTCATACTAGAGGATAGGAGCAAAAAGATAGAAAAAACTGCCGGAACCACAATTTTAAGATCAATATTCCGCTGAAAAACCTTGTGAAATCCAAGACGACCGCTTGTTCTTGCATTGCTTATATGACCGTTGCTTCATATGAAGTCGGAAATTATCCGAAAGAGCGGGTTTCAGTTATTTTCTTCCGGTCGACCATCACCTTCATACCATTCCGGCCATTCCCGTTTGACCACCGGCCCCTTGGGGTCCAGGGCATGGCATGTGCCGAGAATGCGCGGACGCTTTTCGCCGCGCAGCTCGTGTTTGACCAGCGGCGCCAGAGTCTGAAAAGCCGTAGTGGCCAGCGGCCCCATCATCTCGACGATGTGCGTGCAGCCGTCGACCCCGCCGAAGCGCGTGCGCAGTTCCTTCAGGAACCCCGGCCCCAAGGTTAGCCCCGCCAGCCCTGAAAAGGCCGGAGCGATGCTCGGGCAGATGGAGAAAGGCGCGTGTTCGGTCACCGCCTCGACCCTGTGGATGCGGTAGTGATCGTCGACGGTCAGGCGCACGAACATTTCGTGGATCGCCTCGCCCGCCGGAATCTCGCCGCCCCGGTCCTTGTTGGGAAAACCGTAGCTTTTCACGTCCAGCAGACGGCCTTCGATATCCCACATCCCGTCCTCGCGGCGATAGCCGTTCAGCTCGACGGTGCGGCGATGGATATGGTTGCGCGAAACCGGTGGTGAAAGCGGCATCAGGCGCCATCCTCGGGCGGTTCGCCGAAGGTCGGGATCATCCGCACCGACGTGACCTGGTTGCGCACCCGGCGCAGAACCTCGAAACGGAAACCGTGGAACAGGAATACCTGCCCCACATCGGGAATCATCCGGGATTCATGCAGCAGCAAGCCGGCGATGGTGGCGGCGTCTTCGTCCGGCAGGTGCCAGTCGTAATCGCGGTTGAGATCGCGCAGGGTCACGCCGCCATCGACGATATAGGAGCCGTCGCTTTGCGGACGCACTCCGGCGGTCTGCACATCGTGTTCGTCGGCGATGTCGCCGACGATTTCCTCGATGATGTCCTCCAGCGTCACCACGCCCAGCAAGGAACCGTATTCGTCCACCACCAGGGCGAAGTGCTCCCGGCGTTTACGGAATTCCTGAAGCTGGTCCAGCAGCGACGTCGAATCGGGAATGAACCACGGCGGTGTCGCCAGCTTGGCCGGATCGATGACCGAATGATCCCCTTCGTTGGCCTGAAGCGCCCGCAGCAATTCCTTGGAATGCAGCACGCCGACGATGTTGTCTGGCTGGCCGCGCCACAGCGGCAGGCGGGTATAGGAAGCCTGTGTCACCTGCCCGATCAATTCGTCCACCGGCAAATCGGCGTTGATCATCACCACGTTCTTGCGGTGAACCATGATCTCGCCCACCTCGACCTCGCCTAGATCCAGGATCGAGCGCAGCATCTTGCGCTCATGCCGGACTTCCTCCTCCGAGGTATGGATATCGATGGCGCCCCGCAGTTCGGCGATGGAAGCGTCCAGATCGGATTCCTCGTTGGGCTGAAGCCCCATGATCCGCAACAGGAAATCGACGCACATCTGCACCGCCTGGATCAGCGGACCGAAGGCCCACACGATAGGGCGCATGATCGGCGCGATGGCCAGGGCCAGACGGCCGGAATGATAAAGGGCGATGGTCTTCGGCATGATTTCGCAAAAGACCAGAATAATGACGGTCATCACCGTGGCTTCCACCATGACGCCGTTTTCGCCGAACAGGCTGATGGCAACGGTGGTGGCGATGGACGACGACAGAATCTGCACCAGGGTATTGCCCAACAGGATCGAGCCGATCAGGCGCTCCTTGCGGGCGTGCAGACGGTTGACCAGGGCGGCGCGCTTGTCCCCCTCGACCTCCAATTGGTGCATCAGCGGCTTCGAGACCACGGTCAGCGACGTCTCGGCGGTGCTGAAGAAGAACAGAAGCAGCAGCAGAACGACGATAAGCGCGATGTCGATAATCATTTTCGCGCCACCCAGTCTTCCAGGACCGACAGCACCATGGGCGTTTCCACGTCGCGGCACAGGAAGCTCTGGCCGATGCCGCGGGCCAGCACGAAAGTCACCTTGCCGTCCTTGACCTTTTTGTCCTTGGCGAAATGGGACAGCAGCGCCTTTGCGTTCCAGCTTTTGCCGTCCGGCAGTTCCGGCAGATCGACCGGCATGCCCAGGGCGCGCAGATGCTTCTCAAGACGTTCGGCATCCTGGCGCGGACACAGCCCCATGCGCACCGACAGCTCGAAGGCCATGGCCATGCCGATGGACACCGCCTCGCCGTGCTGCAAGGCCTCGCCGTAACCGCCTTCCGCCTCCAGGGCATGGGCGAAGGTATGGCCCAGATTGAGCAGCGCCCGCTGTCCCGATTCCCGTTCGTCGGCGGCGACGATGCGGGCCTTGGCGGCGCAACTGGTCAGCACCGCCTTTTGCCGGGCTTCCTGATTGCCCAGCAGCAAAGCCAAAGCGTTCTTTTCCAGCCATTCGAAAAAGGCGAAATCGTCGATCAGACCGTATTTCACCACCTCGGCGTAGCCCGAGCGCAGATCGCGCGGAGCCAGGGTCGAAAGCACGTCGATGTCGGCCAGCACCAGCTTGGGCTGATAAAAGCTGCCCACCAGATTCTTGCCCTGGCGGGTATTGATGCCGGTCTTGCCGCCCACCGAACTGTCCACCTGAGACAGCAGCGTGGTGGGGATCTGAATGAAAGGCACGCCGCGCAGCAGGATGCTGGCGGCAAAGCCGGTCAGATCGCCGATCACGCCGCCGCCGAAAGCCAGGAGGGTGGTGCCGCGTTCGCAACGGGCTTCCAGCATGGCGTCCAGCAGGCTTTCCAGATGGGCGAAGTCCTTGGTCTGTTCACCGGCCGGCAGCACCACGCCGTGGTTTTCGATGCCGGCGGCGTCGAGGGACGCCTTCAGCGTCTCCAGATGCAGTCCCTCGATATTGTCGTCCGTGACCACGAAGACGCGGGGCGACGGCAACAGCGGACGAATCAGTTCTCCGGCCCGGGCCAGCAACCCGGAGCCCACATGAATGTCGTAGGAACGGTCGCCCAGGGCGACCTGAAGAACGGCGGTCATGACGATATCCTATGGCGTGGAAGGTGCGGCCAGATGGACTTCCAGCGCGGCCTGCACCGCGTCGACGGTGACGTCGGCGGGCTGGTCGGCGGAATCGACAATCACATCGGCCTGGGCGTAGACGGGATAGCGCTGATCGATCAGACGCCCCAGAATGTCGCGGGGATCTCCGGTTTTCAGCAGCGGACGGTGATCGCGGCCCGCCGTCCGCTTGACCAGCAGGTCGAGATCGGCGCGCAGCCACAACGACAGCCCGTGTGTCTTGACCAGATCGCGGGTTTCCGGATCCATGAAGGCGCCGCCGCCAGCCGCCAGAATGCAGGGCGGTCCCGACATCAGCCGCGCCATCACCTTGCGCTCCAGCTCGCGGAAGGCAGGTTCGCCGTAATGGCTGAAGATTTCCGAGACGGTCTGCCCCGCCGCTTTTTCGATTTCCTGGTCAGCATCGACGAAATCAACGCCCAGCCGGGCCGCCAGACGGCGGCCGACGCAGCTTTTCCCCGCCCCCATCAGGCCCACCAGCACCACGGTGCGCGGCAGGACCGGAGACGCCGCCTGGGACACAGGAATCGCCTCGCCGCTCATGACTTTTCCCCAAAGCGGAGACCAAAGCAAAGGTTGGGACTCCACCGCCGTTGAAACCGGCAGCTCCTGCCGATAGACTTCATTTTCTTCGCCATGGGGTGAAACCTAACATAATCCGCCGCGCTTGGCATGGGTCTCGGTTGCATCGCACACACCCTTGTCCACAGCCCCCCCTGCGGCTTGTACCCGCCCCGTCCGGGGCATGTCCACCGTCTTGCTTGCTGAAGGCAGGACGTCTTGCATAAGGCAGGTCCGAACAAATGAGCAGTCTGGTCCGCATCGTCCTCATCCTGGTGCTGTTGATCATCGTCGGCGGCGTCGCCGCCCTGGCGATGTGGGACATTCCCGCTCCCTCCGCAAAGGTCGAGAAAGTCATTCCCGATGACCGCTTCCAGCATTAAGACCCGGGCGGCGACCGCCGCCGCCCTGCTGGCGATGCTGCCGATCGGCGGCGCCCTGGCCCAATCCGCCCCGACGCCGCTGTCCGCGCCCCGCACGGAAGAAGTGTTGATCTCGCCCAACGCCCAACAGCCGGAAGGCACGCAGCAGCCGGTTTCGGCTCCCGTCTCGTCGCAGAAAAGCAACGACAGCTTTCCGGAAGTGACCTCGCCCCGCGACGCCAAGGTGCAGGTGCAGGATCTGGGCGCCGTCGATCCCGGCTCCACCGGGGTGCTGACCACCGGTAACGGCGGCTTCGGCGCCGATATGTGGGCCGGCGCCCAGATGGCCGTGGTGCAGAAAGTCATGCCATCGCTGCCGGCCGCCACCTCGTCGCGCACCATGCGTCTGCTGATGCGCAAGCTGCTGCTGACCGCCGCCACCGTTCCGGCCGGCAAGCCGGTGCCCGGCGACAATCTGGTCAAGCTGCGCGCCGACAAGCTGTGGGCCATGGGCGACGCCGACGGTCTGGCCGCCTTCCTGAAGGGCGTTCCCAGCCAGAACTTCACGCCGGAACTGCGCCGCCTGACGGCAGAAGCCGCCCTGTTGGCCGGCGACAGCGGCCTGGCCTGCGATCAGTTGAGCGCCCTGCGCAGCCAGCCCGGCGACGATGCTTTCGCCGGCAAGCTGGGCGTGTTCTGCCAATTCGCCGCCGGCAAGGGCAAGGAGGCGGCGCTGTCGCTGGACGTCCTGCGTGAGCAGAAACTGAACGATCCGGCCTTTTTCATCGCCGCCGACGCCATGGCCGGCATCGCGCCCGGCAAGCTGGACGCCTTCAACCAGCTGATGCCGCTGACCCTGGCCATGGCCCGCGCCGCCAAGATCGCCCTGCCGGAAGCCGCCGCCGCCAACGCCGCTCATCCCGCGGTGCTGCGCGGCATCGCCCTGACCCCTTCGGCCACCCTGGAAGCCCGCCTGCTGGCCGCCGAGAAAGCCGAGGCCATCGGCGCCATCGACACCGAGGTTCTGCGCCAGGCTTATGACGGCGTCACCTTCACGCCACAGGAGCTGGCCGCCCCGGTCGGAGCCGACAAGGGCGCGCGCGGACGCGCCATGCTCTACCGCGCCACCGTCCAGCAGAGCCTGCCCAACGCCAAGGCAGAGCTGATCGGCCGCGCCTTCGCCATCAGCGGCGATTACGGCCCGGCCTATTTCACCGCCGCCCGCCTGTATTCGGTCGAACTGCAGAACATCAAGCCGGCGCCGGAGCTGGTGGCTTTCGCCTATCCCGCCGCCCGCGCCCTGTTGGCCGCGGGCAAGCCCGACGCCGCCAAACCCTGGCTGATGTTCCTGCGCAACCAGATGGCGTCGGCGCCGGAAACCGCCAGCGCCGTCTCGGGGCTGTGGCCGCTGCTGCGCATGTCGGCGGCGGAAGACGACCGCATGCTGCCCGCCAGTGCCCTGGAGCTGTGGCGCAAGGCCCGTGCCGATCAGCCCGGCGAGATCGGCCAGCGTCGCGCCGCCATCTGCTTCAGCCTGCTGGCCGCCCTGGGCGAGAAACTGCCCGAGGACGCTTGGCTGCCGCTCTATGACGGCCCGTCCCAGGCCGCCACCGTCGGCCCCCGCCCGGCCTTGTGGCAAGGCTTGAACAATGCCGTCAACGATCTGCGCCTTGGCCAGACCGTGCTGATGTCTTTGGCCACCTTGGGCGAGAACGGACTGGCCCAGGCCGACCCATCGGAGCTGTACCGCGTCGTTGCGGGTCTGCGCCATATCGGTCTGGACGCCGAAGCCCGGGCTCTGGCGGTGGAAGCCGCCATCGCCAATGGAGTGTAGGGAGTAACGGTCCTGTCTTCCGACGGTTCCCGTTATACGGAGTCCTTCCTGGAAATGATGGCGGCGGAGCGCGGCGCCGCCATCAACACCCTGGACGCCTATCGCCGCGATCTCGACGATTTCGCCGAATTCCTGACCTGTGCGGGATTGCCGCCGCATCAGGCCGACACCGAGGCCATCCGCGATTACATCGGTGATCTGAAGGATCGGGGCATGGCCCCCCGTACCGCCGCCCGCCGGCTGTCCTGCATCCGCCAGTTCCACAAATTCCTGTTCGCCGAAGGCGTCCGCAAGGATGATCCCAGTTCGGTGATCGACAGTCCCAGGCTGGGTCGCCCGCTGCCGAAATATCTGTCGGAAGCCGATGTCGCGGCCCTGCTGGACGCCGCCCGCGCCATTGAGGGCGAAGCCGGACTGCGGACCGTGGCCATGATGGAACTGCTCTATGCTTCCGGCCTGCGGGTCTCGGAGCTGGTGGAGTTGCCCCTGGCCGCCGCCGGACGCGACGCGCCGTCGCTGATCGTCAGGGGCAAGGGTGGCAAGGAACGGCTGGTGCCCTTGGGCGAACCGGCCCGGCTGGCCCTGGCCGAATGGCGGCAGGCCCGCAGCCCCAAAAACAGCAAATACCTGTTTCCCGGCGACGGCGACAGCGGCCATTTCACCCGCTCCGGCTTCGCCAGGCTGCTGTCGGAATTGGCCTTGAACGCCGGTATCGACCGCCGCCGCGTCTCGCCTCACGTCCTGCGCCATTCCTTCGCCAGCCATCTTCTGGCCCACGGCGCCGACCTGCGCAGCGTTCAGCAGATGCTGGGCCACGCCGACATCGCCACCACCCAGATATACACCCATGTGCTGGACGAGAAACTGAAGGGGTTGGTCAACCAGCATCACCCCTTGGCGATGCTCAAAAAGAAGTAAATCCCGCCAGCGCCCGGACTTCGTCCGGAGTCTTCCCCGCCTCGCGCAAGGAACGCAGGGTCAGGGATTTGTCGCGCTTGGCGAAGCGCCTGCCATTCTCGTCGGTCAACAGACCGTGGTGATACCATTCCGGCACCGGCAGCCCCAGCAAGGACTGAAGCAACCGGTGCACGTGGCTGGCCGGAAACAGATCGCGGCCCCGCGTCACCAAGGTCACGCCCTGAAGGGCGTCATCCACCGTCACCGCCAGATGATAGCTGGTGGGCGTATCCTTGCGGGCCAGCACCACGTCGCCGAACGTCTCCGGCTGAGCGTCCTGCCAGCCATCCCCCCGGTCGAGCCAGCGCAGCGGCCCCGTCATGGCGACGGCCTTTGCCATGTCCAGCCGCAGCGCGAACGGCTGGCCGGCGGCGCGGCGGTCCCCGGCCTCGGCGGCGCTCAGACGGCGGCATAGGCCGGGATAGAGCGGACCGTCGGGACCATGGGGGGCATGGCCCGATTGCTCGATCTCGTGAGCGATGTCGCCGCGGCTGCAAAAACAAGGATAAAGCAGCCCCATGCCGTTCAACCGTTCCAGCGCAGAGACGTAATCGTCCAGATGCTCCGATTGGCGGCGCGCGGGCTCAGGCCAGGACAGACCCAGCCAGCGCAGATCCTCCTCGACGGCGCCGATGAATTCCGGACGGCAGCGCCCCGGATCGATATCCTCGTGACGCAATAGGAAGCTACCGCCCGCCGCCTGCCCATGCGCGAACAGAGCCGAGTGGGCATGGCCCAGATGCAGATGGCCGGTGGGGCTGGGAGCAAAACGGGTCACGGTCATGGCGTGACATTAGCACCGAAGATGGGATACCACTCAAGGGGTCAACCCATCGCTTCAGGAGTTTCCGCCATGCTGACCGGCCCCACCTTCGCTCCCGCCTCGGGCGGTCCGGCCCGCCAGTTAGTCGTCTTCCTGCACGGCCTGGGCAGCAACGGCGACGATCTGATCGAACTGGCGCCCTATTTCGCGGCAGCTCTGCCCGATGCCGCCTTCTTTGCCCCCGACGGCCACGAGCCTTGCGACATGGCGCCGTTCGGCCGCCAGTGGTTCAGCCTGCGCGACCAATCGCCAGGCGCCATGCTGGCCGGGGTGGAAAGCGCCGCCGTGGAAATCAACGCTTTCATCGACGCCAAGCTGGCCGAGTTGAACCTGAGCGACGACAAACTGGTGCTGGTCGGCTTTTCCCAGGGCACCATGCTGGCTCTGCACATCGCCGTCCGCCGCCCGGCCGCGCCCGGCGTGGTGATTGGATTCTCCGGTCTGGTGATCGCCCCGGAACGCCTGCTGGAAGAGGGAGAAATCACCGCCCGCCCGCCGATCCTGCTGATCCATGGCGAGCAGGACGAAGTGGTGCCCCACGGTTTCCTGAGCTTCGCCCAAGAGATTTTCGAGAAGTTGGGGCTGCCGGTTCTGTCGCTGTCGCGGCCCGATCTGGGCCATTCCATCGACGACGAAGGCCTGAAGGCCGCCATCGCCTTCACCTTGCAGAATCTGGGCTGAAACGCGAACGAACAGGAAAGAACTTCACCGAACTGTTATGCTTGTTGCGGCCAGCTTCTGTTAGATACACTATATCTAGATACGCAACCCGATGAGGGAGCGGTTCTGTGCAGTTGGCGCTCAATGCTTGTCCTGCCCTGGTACTGAACGCGGATTTTCGCCCGCTCAGCTACTATCCGCTGTCCCTGTGGCCCTGGCAGGAAGCCGTCAAGGCGGTAGTGGCCGACCGAGTCAACGTCATCGCCGCCTATAGCCGCCGCATTCATTCCCCGACCTGGGAAATGCCGCTGCCCAGCGTGATCTCGCTGAAGGAATATATCCCGACCAACCGACGTCCGGCCTTTACCCGCTTCAACGTCTTTCTGCGCGATCACTTCACCTGCCAATATTGCGGTCAGCATCTGCCCACCCACGACCTGACCTTCGACCACGTCATTCCCAGGTCGAAGGGCGGTCCCACCACCTGGGAGAACGTGGTCACCGCCTGCGCGCCCTGTAATCTGCGCAAGGCCAGCCACATGCCCCACGAAGTGAAGATGTTTCCGCTGATCCGCCCGGTGCAGCCGAGCAACTTCATGCTGCAAGAACGCGGCCGCGCCTTTCCGCCCAACTATCTGCACGAAAGCTGGCGCGACTTTCTCTATTGGGACAGCGTGCTGGACAGCCCTTAAGAGGCTGCCGCCCGCTCCAACACGGCGGCGAAGAAACCGTCGGTGCCGTTGGCGGCCGGGCTCAGCGACAAAACATCCCCGCTCAAAGGACAATCGCCGCCGATGGTCTCGCCCCACACCTGGGCCAGCGGCAGCAGACGGAAATCGGCGTGTTCCGTCAGGAAACGCTCGACCTGTCCCATATCCTCCTCGGCCAACAGCGAGCAGGTGGAATAAATCAGCCGCCCGCCCGGACGCACCAGACGCGAGGCGCTGGCCAGAATGCGTCCTTGCAGCGCCACCAGATCCATCAGCCCCTGTTCGCTCAAACGCCACTTCGCATCGGGGTTGCGCCGCCAGGTACCGGCGCCCGAGCAGGGAGCATCCACCAGAACCCGGTCGAAAGTGCCGGACTGACGCTTCACCCACTTGTCGCTTTCGCTTTCCAGCAAACGGCGGGTGACGTTGTGCACGCCGGCCCGGCGCAGACGCAGAACCGCCTTTTCGGCGCGGCGCTCGTTGACGTCGCAGGCGATCAGACGCCCCTTGTTCTCCATGGTCGCCGCCAGGGCCAAGGTTTTACCGCCGGCTCCGGCACAGAAATCCACCACCGCCATGCCGGGCCTGGCGTCGGTCAGCAGGGCCAGCAGCTGCGAGCCTTCGTCCTGCACTTCCACCAGACCGTCCTTGAACGCCTGTTGCGCGGTCAGGGTAATGCGGGCCGGCAACCGCAGGCCGATGGGCGACAGCCTGGTCGCTTCGGCTTTCAGCCCTTCGGCGGCCAAAGCGGCGATGGCCGCATTCTTGTCGGTTTTCAGGGTGTTGACGCGCAGATCCACAGGCGCCTCGTCCCGCAGAACGGCCATTTCCTGAGCCAGACGATCGCCGAACGACGCCGCCAGACGCGGTTCCAACCAGGCGGGATATTCACCCTTCACCCAGGCCGGCATGTCGTGATGGAACAGATCGCGGCCCTTCAGAGCCTGCAACAGCGTCCAGTCGGGCGGCAGCAGAGCCCCGGCATTGCGGTCGCCGGCAGTGAACTCGTTGCCGATGTCGGCCGGGGTCTTGCGGTCGGTCAGGATCATGTCGACCAGCAGACGGGCGCGGCTGGTGATCTGGATTTTCTCATGTTCCAGCCACCAGTCCAAACGGGCGCGGCGGCGCAAAATACCCCATACCCGGTCCGAGATGGCCCGGCGATCCTTGGCGCCGATATAACGGCGGGCCTTCAGATAGCTGCCCGCCACCAGATCCGCGGGCCGATCCTGGCGCTCTATTTCGTCGAGCAGTTCGATAACGGCGGCAAGCCGGGCGCCGGGAGTCATGGCATCACCTTGTCGAAAGGAAGCGCACCAAGGCGGATATGGCTGAAAACCGCGGATAGGTCCGGCAGGAAAGCATATGGCTCTGGGCGTTGATTGAAGTTCGCCTGTTGTAGGCTATCTGCCCCAGCCTTCGCAAGTCCGGGTTCGGCGCCGCCAATTGACCACCCCTCCTGTCCCATGATTAGCTTTCTCGTGCCGACACCGCCGAACAGGGCTCAGATCATGAAAAAATGCGTCATCCTCGACGATTATCAGAACGCCGCCTTGCGCGCCGCCGACTGGAGCCGGCTGAAAGGGCGCATCGGAATCGGACGCGTCGGCAGCTATCTGAACAACGAAGACGACGTTGTGCAGCAAATCGGCGGCGCGGAAATCATCGTCGTCATGCGGGAGCGCACTCCCCTTCCCGCCCGGCTTCTGGAACGCTTGCCCCATCTTCGGCTCATCGTCACCAGCGGCATGCGCAACGCCGCCATCGACCTGGACGCGGCTCATGCCAAGGGCATCACCGTGTGCGGCACGGCCAGCAGTCCGCTGCCACCCCTGGAATTGACCTGGGGGCTGATCTTGGGATTGGCCCGCAACATCCTTCCCGAAGCAGAGAACCTGCGCCGCAACGGTCCATGGCAGAGCAGTGTCGGCGTCGATCTGGCCGGCGCCCGGCTGGGCATCGTCGGCCTGGGCAAGATCGGCGCGCGGATGGCCGCTATCGCCCAAGCCTTCGGCATGGAGGTGACGGCCTGGAGCCCGAACCTGACCGAGGAACGGGCCGCCGCCGCCAACGTCGCCCGCGCCTCCAGCAAAGAGGCGCTGTTGGAAACCAGCGATTTCGTCAGCCTGCATCTGGTGCTTTCCCCCACCACCAGAGGGCTGATCGGCGCCGACGACCTCAGGCGCATGAAGCCGACCGCGTTCCTCGTCAACACGGCCCGCGCCGCCATCGTCGACGAAAGCGCGCTCGTCACCGCCCTGCGGGAGAAATGGATCGCCGGGGCCGGACTGGATGTTTTCGAAACCGAACCGCTGCCGCCCGAACATCCATTCCGTTCTCTTCCCAATGTTCTGGCGACGCCGCATCTCGGCTATGTGTCGGAAAACAATTACCGCACCTTCTTTGAAGAAGGCGTCGAAGACATCGAGGCATGGCTGGACGGCCGGCCGATCCGAACGCTGACCTGAAAACAAAACCGCCCCCAAGCAACGACCGGGGGCGGTTGGATGAAACCCGTTTCAAGGATAGGGAAAGAGCTCCTTATCCCTCGGACTTGTAGTTCGGAGCTTCCTTGGTGATCGACACGTCGTGGACGTGGGATTCGCGCAGGCCCGAGGCGGTGATGCGGCGGAAGGTACAGTTCTTCTGCATCTCGGCAATGGTGCCGTTGCCGGTATAGCCCATGCCGGCGCGCAGGCCGCCCACCAGCTGATGGATCACCGCGCCCACCGGACCTTTGTAAGCCACCCGGCCTTCGATGCCTTCGGGAACCAGCTTCAGCTTGTCGTTCACCTCGGCCTGGAAATAGCGGTCGGCGGAACCGCGGGCCATGGCCCCCAGCGAACCCATGCCGCGATAGCTCTTGTAGGAGCGCCCCTGATACAGGAACACTTCGCCGGGGCTTTCCTCGGTGCCGGCGAACAGCGAGCCCAGCATCACGGCCGAGCCGCCGGCGGCGATGGCCTTGGCCACGTCGCCCGAGAACTTGATGCCGCCGTCGGCGATCACCGGAACGTCGCCGGCCGCCTCGGCCACTTCCATGATGGCCGACAATTGGGGAACGCCGACGCCGGCAACGATGCGGGTGGTGCAGATGGTGCCCGGGCCGATGCCGACCTTGACGGCGTCGGCGCCGACGGCGATCAGCGCCTTGGCCGCTTCCGGCGTGGCGATGTTGCCGGCGATGATCTGAGCCTTGGGATTGTTCTTCTTCACGGCCGCCACCGTATCCACCACGTTCTTGTGGTGGCCGTGGGCGGTGTCGACGATCACCACGTCGGCGCCGGCCTCGATCAGAGCTTCGGCGCGGGCGATGCCGTCGGCACCGACACCGGTGGCGGCGCCGACTCGCAGACGGCCCTGCTCGTCCTTACAGGCGTTGGGATAGGCCTGGGCCTTTTCCATGTCCTTGACGGTGATCAGACCGATACAACGGTAATCGGCATCGACCACCAGCAGCTTCTCGATACGGCGCTGATGCAGCAGGCGCTTGGCTTCCTCGGCGGGAGCGCCGTCCTGCACGGTGACCAGACGCTCCTTGGTCATCAGTTCGGACACCGGCTGCGACGGATTGGTGGCGAAACGCACATCGCGGTTGGTCAGAATGCCCACCAGCTTGCCGGTGCCGCGTTCGACCACGGGAAAACCCGAGAAATTGTGGATTTCCATCAGACGCAGGGCGTCGGCCAGCGGCTGGTCGGGATGGATGGTCAGCGGATTGACGACCATGCCGGACTCGAAGCGCTTGACGCGGCGGACTTCTTCGGCCTGGGCGGGAATGTCGAAATTTTTGTGGATGATGCCGATGCCGCCGGCCTGAGCCAAGGCGATGGCCAGACGGCTTTCCGTCACCGTGTCCATGGCCGCCGAGATGATCGGAATGCCCAGTTCGATGGTGCGGGTCAGGTACGTGCGGGTATCCACTGTGGCCGGCAGAACGCTGGACGCCGCAGGCACAAGAAGCACGTCGTCGAATGTGAGAGCTTCCTTGATCTGCATAGCGCCGCCTCCGGTAAAATCATGTCTGGTCGGGAAGTGGCGGTGCATCATACACAGAACGGCGTCTGGCTCAAGACTTGTGATGAAAACCATACCTTCGCACGACGCAACCCTGCCCTCCGAGGGATCCCATACCGGGAATGGGGACAAGACGAAACCCCTGGGGCGGGCTATAGTGGAGCAAAAGGCACACAGGGAGACCGACAGTGAAGCTGGAAATCTTTCATTGCCAACCGCCCAGCAAAGATAAGGGCGCCCATCCCCCTCTTCTGTTCGTTCACGGCTCGTATTGCGGAGCCTGGATCTGGAGCGAACGCTTCCTCCCCTATTTCGCCAAGAAGGGCTACGCTGCCTATGCCGCCAGCCTGCGCGGGCATGGCGGCAGCGAAGGTTCGCTGACCTGGGCCTCGCTGGCCGATTACGTGGAGGACGTCGAGAACGCCGCCGCCAAGCTGGACGCCCCGCCGGTCCTGATCGGCCATTCCATGGGCGGACTGGTGGTGCAGCACTATCTGTCCAAACCGGAAAACAAAGCGGCCGGAGCCGTGCTGCTGGCCTCGGTTCCGCCGTCAGGCCTCGCTTCGTCGGCGATCCATCTGTCCACCTTCGCCCCCGACGTCCTATGGCAGCTGGGTCTGCTGCAAAGCCTGGGACATCAGGCCGTGTCCGCCGACGTCATCCACCGCGCCTTCTTCTCGGACAAAACCCCCGGCGAGGACGTGGCACATCTGCTGCCCCGGCTGCAGGGCGAATCCCATCGCATCAGCAGCGAGCTTCTGTGCCCTGCCCAACCCCTGCCGCGGCAGGGCGGGAACGCCATCCCCATGCTGGTGCTGGGCGGCGACGCCGACGTCTTCCTGCCCAGTTCGGCGTTCCGTGAAACCGCCAATTTTTGGAAGGCGGAACTTGACGTCCTGAAGGGCGCGCCCCACGGTCTTATGCTGGACCATACCTGGTGGCAGCCGGTCGCCGACCGCATACTGGCTTGGCTGGGTGCATCGAAACTCTGACGGACCGCAATTGACCCTATCCAAACATCTTCTTCTGGCCGCCGGGCTGCTCGCGGGAGCACCCGGCGCTTATGCCGCCGATCCCGTCAAGATCGGCGACATCAACAGCTACACGGCAATCCCCGCCTTCACGGTGCCGTACCGCAACGGTTGGCAACTGGCCATGGATGAGATCAACAAGGCCGGCGGCGTCTTGGGCGGACGCAGAATCGAAGTGATCAGCCGCGACGACCAGGGACGCCCCGACGGCGCCGCCAGCGCCGCCGACCAACTGATCGGCCCCGACGGCGCCGTGCTGCTAATGGGCACCCTGTTGACTCAGACCGCCCAGACGGTGTCGGAAATCGCTCGGCAACGCAGCCGGCCGTTTCTCGCAGTCCAGCCTTTAAGCGATTCCTTGGTCTGGAGCCGCGGCAACGCCTACACCTTCCGCCTGCGGACCAGCGCCGCCATGCAAACGGCCATGCTGGCCGAACAGGCCGCCAAGCTGCCGGCCAAACGCTGGGCCATCCTCGCCCCCGATTTCGAGCAAGGCCAAACCCTGGCCAACGATTTCAAGCAGCACCTGAAATCCCGGCGCCCCGACATCACCTTCACGCAGGAATTGTCGTCGCCCTTGGGCAAATTGGATGCGGCGAGCGTGGTCGACGCCCTGAGCCAGGCTAAGCCCGACGCCCTGTTCAACGTCACCTTCGGCGGCGATCTGATCCGGCTGGTGCGTGAAGGCAACGCCAAGGGGCTGTTTCCCAAATTGCCGGTGGTCAGCCCCTTGACCGGAGAGCCCGACTACCTGGAAGTCATGGCCGACGACGTGCCGGCGGGCTGGATCGTCACCGGCTATCCCTGGTACGACATCAAGACGCCGGAACACCGGAAATTCGTCGAAGCCTATGCCGCCGCCTATGGCGAAGACCCCCGTCTGGCCTCTTTGCTGGGCTATGACGCCATGAAGGCCGTCGCCGCCGCCCTGGACAAGGCCGGTTCCACCGACCCGGCCAAACTGGCCGCCGCCTTCGAGGGCCTGACCGTCGCCACGCCTTCCGGCTCCATCACGTTCCGCGCCGCCGACCACCAATCCACCATGGGCTCCTGGATCGGCAAGACGCAGTTGCAGGACGGCGCCGGGATCATGACCGACTGGCGCTATATCGACGGCGCCGCCGTGCTTCCCTCGGCCGAGGCGGCGAAAAAGCTCAGACCCGCCAACTGAAACTGATTTTCCGAAGCTTACTTTCCATCGGGCAAGTGACATTGCTCGCCATGCGACTTGAGGTCGTCGCACAATTGATGCACCTGCTCGGCCGGCCCCACGGCGAACAGGCGAATGAACTTGCCCTTTCCGGGAATATTCACCGCCTCCAGTTCGGGCATCAATCCCGGCAGGTTATAGCTCAACCATCCCCGGGCCGCGTCGGACTCGCTGCGATAGGACGCCACATGCAGACGCAACTGGCCGGGCTCGGCTCCCTGCTGAACTTCGGCCTTCACCGGGTCGGCGGCACTGGAATCGGCTAGCGCTTCGGCCGCCGGGGCCGGAGAAGCGGGAGCGGAAACGGCAGGAGGCATCACAGGCGGCGGCGCGTCCTCCGCCTTGGCCTCTTCGCTTTTGATAGCAGGCGGCTGAGATGCTTCGGCCGGCTTGTCTTCCGTCTTGGCGGCAACGGGCGGCGGCGGCGCTTCGGTCTCCTTGGCCTGCGGCGGCGAAGCGGCCTCCGCGGAAGCGGGCTGGACGGGAACGGGCTGGACGGGAACGGGCTGGACGGGCGCCGCCGTCAGCGGAACCGGAGCTTCCGCCGTGCTGACCGGGAGCTGGGCGGTCTGAGCTTGAACCGGCGAAGGCGAAACCGTCGCGGCCGGCGCTGACGGCTTCTTGGCCGGCGGAGGAACGGCCACGGCAAGCGAAGCGGACGGAGAAGGAGGAACGGCTGCCGCCGCGGCTTTGGCCGGGGATTGCACCGAAGGCTGCACCGGAGCCGAGGCTTGCGCCGCAACCTTGGCCGGAGCTTCGGCTTTGGGCGCCGGAACCGCCTCGGACGACTTCCCCGGCACGCGCACGGATGACGCCCCGCCCTTGCTGCTGGGAGCTGTCAAAGCCAATGAGCCTTCGCCCCTGGCCTCGGCGTCCTGGACTTCTTCCAGACGGAAGCGGGCGGGCAGGCTGCCGTGATCGGAGGCATCCTTTAAAAGCTGCTTGGCTTTATCCACGTCCTTGGGTACGCCCTGGCCCAGCAGATAAAGCTCGGCCAAGTTCAACTCGGCATTGACCACGCCATGGTCGGCTGCTTGCTGGTAATAGCTGGCGGCTTTGGAGGCGTCGGGCTCGACACCAAGGCCTTTGCGATACAAGAGTCCCAGATTTCGGGCCGCCTCCCAATCGCCGCCACTCAGGGCGTTTTCCCAATTCTGGCGAGCGGAAATAAAATCGCCCTTGCCGTAAGCCTGAACCCCCGCTTCGAACGGTGTTTCGCCGAAAGCCGCAACCGAAGCCAGAAACAGACCCGAAAGCAGGGCAATATTGCTTTTGATTCTCCCCGCCATGGGTCGAGCACTCCTTTTCCCCTACGATTTCTGGGATGTTTCACGACATTCTGTCAAGGGGCATGCTCTTTTGACCGTTCACCCCCGGCAAAACCGCATGCTATTATGCCTTTCCGCCTATAGCCACAGACACATCCGTTCAGCACGCTATACGTTCATTGGGGATGGCACGAATTGGTCAGTCAAGACGCACGGTTGGAGACTCTGAAACGCGAGCGCGACCGCTATGTGTCCATGGCGTTCGCCTGGGCCGATCTGCTTTTCGAACTGGACCGCCATTTCAACATCGAATTCGTCGAAGGGGCCGCCGAGGCTTTTTTCGGCCGCAGTAAAAAGGATCTGCGGGGTTCGTCCTTCCGCGATCTGGTCATGCCATCCGACATCCCTTTGGTGGGGCAGGTTTTCAAGAGCATCCTGAAAACCGGCCGCGTCCACGACAAGCTGCTGCGCCTGCAACTGACCAGCGGTCAGCCCCAATGGGTCTCGATGTCGGCTTATTGCCTGGACGGCAACGATTCCCACATTTTCCTGGCCCTGCGCAAAAGCTCGGCCGAAGCCCTGCCCAGCGCCTCCTTGCCCAAGGATGAGAAGACGGGTCTGGTCGACGGCAATTCCTTCGCGGGCTTGGCCGCCGAGCGCCTGCGCGGCATTCAGGAAGCCGGGGAGAGCGCCGAGGTCACCCTGGTCTCCATCCCCGAGATCACCGCCCTGCAAGAGCGTCTGGATGAAAACAGCAGCGACGCCCTGATGCAGTCGATGGGCGAATTCCTGAAAGCCAATTCCGTGGGCGGCGACACCGCCGCCCAGGTCGGCGACGGCCGTTTCTCCATCATGCATGCCTCGGGCACCAAGGTGGAGGACCTGGTCAGCCAGATCGAGGGACTGACGCAGAAATTCGATCCCACCGGCGTCGGCGTGCAGGTCCAGTCGGCCACCATGGCCATGGACGGCGCCGATATCAGCGAGGAAGACCTCGCCAAGGGCCTGCTTTACACCATGAACAAGTTCCGCGATTCCGACGGCGCGGGACTGAACATCAAGGACTTGACCGCCAACATGTCGACCCTGGTGGGCGAAGCCGTAGCGGAAGTCAACAATTTCAAGCAATTGGTCGAACGGGGCGAATTTTTCGTCGCGCTACAGCCGATCATTCATATCAGCTCCGGCGAAATCCACCATTACGAGGCGCTCTGTCGTTTCGAAAAGGCAGCCGGCGAATCGCCTTTCAAGATGATCACCTTTGCCGAGGAAACCGGCCTGATCCACGACTTCGACTTCGCCATGGCTAAAAAGGTGGTCGATTGGCTGGGCAAGTTCCCGCGCAACAGCAACAAATACCGCGCCGCCGTCAACGTCTCCGGCTATTCCATCGGCAAGCCCTCTTATGTCGAGGCCTTGCACAAGATGCTGAAGGAGAACGAATGGCTGGCCGGCAAATTGATGTTCGAAATCACCGAATCCTCGCGCATGAGCGATCTGGAATCCGCCAACAACTTCATTCAGGCCTTGCGTTCGAAAGGCTATCACGTCTGCCTTGATGATTTTGGCGCCGGCGCCGCTTCGTTCCAGTACCTGTCGGTGCTCGACGTCGACGTGGTGAAGCTGGACGGATCTGCGGTCAAGAACGCCCAGAAAGCCAAGAAAGGCCGCGCCTTCCTGTCCGCCCTGACCGAATTGTGCAAACGGATGAGCGTCGAAACCATCGCCGAGATGGTGGATACCCCCGAGACCCTGGAATTCTGCCGCGATTGCGGCTGCAACTATGTGCAGGGCTTTCTCTTCGGCCGCCCGTCGAAAGAGGTCAAGGATTTCACTCCCCTGCCTCAGGGCAACCTGTTCAAGAAATTAAGCAACTTGCGTTATTGACGGCTCCGCCGGAATAGATCAGCCGACTTTCTTCACCGTCTGAATCAGCCGCTCCAAACCATCGAGAAATTTCGAACGGTCCTGCTTGGAATAGCCTGACGGACCGCCGGTAATTTGCCCGGTATCGCGCAAATGCGTCATCAGGTCGCGCACGGCCACCGCCATGCCGATGGAGGATTCGTCGAAGATCTTGCCGCGTGGGTCGATGCCCCAGGCCTTTTTCGCTAGACAACGCCCGGCCAGGGGAATGTCGGCGGTAATAACGATGTCGCCCGCTTCGATTTTTTCGGCAATCAGGTTGTCGGCGGCATCCAGGCCTTCCGGAGCCACCACCTGATCGACCAGAGGATGATCGAGCCCGCGCATCCAGCGATTGCCGATGAAAGTCAGACGCAAGCCGTGGCGCATGGCCACTTTCAGGACTTCCTCCTTGACCGGGCAGGCGTCGGAATCGACATAGATGTGCATGACGGCTCCTGAATGCAAAACCCCCGGAAGCTTGCGCCGCCGGGGGTTTCGGTGAAGACGCGGAACGCTGCTTAGTGCAGGCGGTTCGGCAGATCCTCGATAGCCTTGTCGATCAGAGCCGAGGCCTGAGCGGCCGGCAAGTTCTGGGCGATCAGGGTACGGGTGGCGGTGACGGCGATATCCACGGCGGCGTTGCGCACTTCGCGGGTGGCGTCGTTTTCAGCCTGGGTGATGCGGTCCATGGCCTGCTGTTCGCGGCGCTTCAGCAGTTCGTCCAGGTCGGCGACGGCCTTGGCGGCCAGACGCTCGGCCTCGGCCTTGGCGTGGGCGACGATCTCTTCGGCTTCCTTCAGAGCGTCGCGCTGCTTCTTCTGGTAAGCGGCCAGGGTTTCCTGGGCCTCGGCGCGCAGGCGCTCGGCGTCGTCGATGCGGCTGCGAATTTTGGCGCTGCGGGTGTCCAGACCGGCGGTGATGCCGCGGAACACGGGCTTGGCCAGAAGAGCGACCACGATCACGAAGGCGACGGCGACCCAAGTCTCGGCGCTGTGGGGGCTGAGGAAAGCCTCGGCCTCTTCATGATGCTCGGCGGCGGTTTCGGCAGCCTGGGCGATGGAGATGAAGAACATCAGCGGCTCTCCTGCATGGCGGCGGTGACGGCCTTGGAGACCTGATCGTCGTCCAGAGCCAGGCCGGTCAGCTTCTGAGCGGCGGTCTTGGCGACGTCGACGGCCACGTCGCGGACGTGGGTCAGGGCCTGTTCCTTGGCGGCAGTGATGCGGGCCTCGCCGGCCTTGATCTGAGCGGCCAGCTTGTCGCCAAGTTCCTTCTGCTTCGCTTCGGACTGCTTGGTCAGAGCTTCGGCGCTGGTGCGCAGAATCTGCTGGGCCTGGGCACGGGATTCGGCCAGGGCCTTTTCATAGGCGGCGATGGCGGCGTCGGCCTCGGCCTTCAGCTGGGCGGCCTTGTCCAGGTTGTCGTCGATCTTGCGCTGACGTTCCTCCAGCACCGCACCGATCTTCGGCATGGCCAGGGCGGACATCAGGAAATAAAGGACGACGAACGTCACCAGCAGCCAGAACAGCTGCGGGGCGAAGAAGGTTGGGTCGAATTGAGGCATCGCTCTGGACTTCCTGTTCGCGTTTGCGGCTTCAAGCAAAAACTTAAAATCGCGCGGGCGCTTCTATACGAACCAGCCGGCAGGCCCCACCAGGAGCCGCCGGCTGATCCGAAACTTCGTGCTCGTCTGAAAAGATTAGACGAACAGAACGATCAGGGCGACGACCAGGGCGAACAGGGCGATAGCCTCGGTCACCGCGAAGCCGATCCAGCCGTACAGCTCGACATTGGCCTTGGCGGCCGGGTTGCGACCGACGGTGGCGATCAGGCTCGACCAGATGTTACCCACGCCGATACCCGAACCGATCATGCCGATGGCGGCCAGACCAGCACCAATCATCTTCGCAGCTTGGATTTCCATTACAGATCCCTTTCTTGAAACGAATATCGAACTCAAAAACTACTCTCGAAACCGTATTACCCGGCCATCAGTGCATGTGGATGGCGTCGTTCAGGTAAATGCAGCAGAGAATGGTGAACACATAGGCCTGCAGGAGAGCGATACCGAACTCCAGCACGGTGATGGCGGACAGGAAGGCGAAGGGCAGAACGCCCAGAACGCCCAAAGCCACCACGAAGCCGCCCATGACCTTCAGCATGATATGGCCCACCGTCATGTTGGCAAACAGACGGACGGCAAGGCTGAAAGGACGGGACAGATAGGAAATCAGCTCGATCGGGATCAGGATCGGCGCGGTCAGGATCGGCGCACCGTGCGGGAAGAACATCCGCAGATAGTGCGTGCCGTGACGCATGAAGCCGATGATGGTCACACCGATGAACACCGTCAAGGCCAAGCCGAAATTGACGATGATATGGCTGGTGTAGGTGAAGGAGTACGGCACCAGACCCAGCAGGTTACCGAACAGAACGAACATGAACAGCGAGAAGATGAAGGGGAAGAACTTGCGCCCTTCGCTGCCGACATTGTCGCGGATCATGTTGCCGACGAATTCGTAGAAGACCTCGGCCATCGACTGCCAGCGGCCCGGAACCAGGGCGCGGCCGCGCACCGACAGGGTCAGGAAGGCCGTCACCAGAGTGACCGAAACCACCATCAGCAGGGCCGAATTGGTGAACGAAACGTTCACGCCCCCGATGTGGAGAGGAACCAAGGGTTCGATCTGGAACTGTTCGACCGGATTTGCCACCGCATGCCTCTCTTATGGACCGTTCGTTTGATCATTTTTCCCACGGCGGGACGCCTGCCCAAGACCAACGGAGTCGTCCAACCCCTTGGCGACGCGATAAATATTCATCACGCCGGCGGCAGCCCCCAGGAAAACGAACACCACCATCAACCAGGGCTTTGTCCCCAACCACCAATCCAACAGGTAGCCGATGCCCGTGCCGACGACGATATTCACCACCAACTCTATGGCGATGCGAAAACCCAGGCCCATGCCCGCATTGTTCCCACCGCCACTGCGCACCCGGTCCTGTCCGGTCTCGGCCGCCTCACGAGCGCGCGCCGCCTGAAGGCGGGCACCGAGATCATCCAGGTTGGGGCCTTCATCGCCGCTCGACATGTTCGCACGCTCCCATGTTTGCACGACTAAAGACCCCCTTCCGGCTGCGTAGAAGCCAAAAGCGCGGGCACCATATGATTTGGCTCCCCCGCTGTCAAGGCCGCAAACCCCGCTTACCCGGGCAAATTTTAGGGTTTCACGCCATCGACCCATAGTTGGGGGTTTGGCGACCGCCCGAGCCTGCGCCGCGCCTTCAATTTCACGGGCTGTTTAGCTCTGCCGCCAGCCGTCCGTCAAGGCTTTCGGCTCAATTGCCTAGGCCGGCTCGCGCAAGGCCTCGGCGGTCTGGAGATCGACCGAAACCAGGGTAGAGACGCCGCGCTCGGCCATGGTCACGCCGAACAGCCGGTCCATGCGGGCCATGGTCATGCGGTGGTGGGTGACGACCAGGAAACGGGTCCGCGAGGTCTTGGCGATTTCCGCCACCAGACTGCAAAAGCGGTCGACGTTGGCATCGTCCAGCGGGGCGTCCACCTCGTCCAGCACACAGATGGGGGCGGGATTGGTCATGAACACGGCGAACAGCAAAGCCAGGGCGGTCAGCGCCTGTTCGCCGCCCGACAGCAAGGACAAAATCTGTAGACGCTTGCCCGGCGGGCTGGCCATGATTTCCAGCCCCGCCTGAAGGGGGTCCGAAGATTCCGTCAGGGTCAGATGCGCCCTGCCGCCGCCGAACAGCGACGCAAAAAGACTGCGGAAATGCTGGTCGACCGCCTCGAACGAGGCCAGCAAACGTTCGCGGCCTTCGCGGTTGATCTCGCCGATGGCCTGACGCAGCTTGGCGATGGCTCCCACCAGATCGTCCTTCTCGGCGTTCAGCCCGGCGATCTGCTGCTCCAGTTCCTCTGCCTCGGCTTCGGCCCGCAGGTTGACCGGCCCCATGGCTTCGCGGTCACGCACCAGACGCTCCAGCTTCGGCTCCAGATCTGGAATGACGTCGGGGGAAATTTCCCCTTCCTGCTCGGCCAGAGCGTCAGGGGTCAGTTCCAGCTTTTCAGCAATACGCTCGGCCAAAGTACGCGCGCCTTGCGCGGCGGCGGCCACGGCCGCTTCACGGCGGATGCGCTCTTCCCGGGTTTGCGACAAAGCCTGTTCCGCCTCGCGCAGGGCCCGGTCGGCAGTGGCCAGAAAGTCCTCGCCCTGGGCCAGGGTAATGGCCGCTTGGGTTCTGGCTTCTTCAGCGGCGGCAATATCGTCCAGCAGAGTCTGGCGTTTTTCCTCGATCTCGAAAGGCAGCGCGGCCAAACGCTCCAGCTCTTCCATGGCCGCTTCGCGCCGTTCTTCCAACTCCTCGCGGTGACGCACGGCCGCCGAGGCCCGTTCGCGCCAGGACATTTCCTCGACGGCGATGGCGTCCAGGCGGCGGCGGCGATCGCCGGATTCACGGCGCAGGCGGTCAAGGAACGAGCGGGCTTCCACCAGATGGGTGCGTTTTTCGGCCAGATCGGCGCGTAAGGCCGCCACCTTGTCGCGTCCCTCGTCGTTGCCCGTGAAGCCTTCGACCGTCGCCCGCGCCGCCTCTTCGGCGGCAACCGCCTCCTCAAAGTCGGCAGCGGCGGCGGCGGCCTGCTGAGCCAGGGCCGAACGGCGGGATTCGGCGGCAGCGGCCTTTTGCGCCAGCTTGGCGTGGATTTCCCGCAGCTTGCCGCTTTCAATCTCGGCCCGCTTCACGTCCTCGCGGGCCTGACGTTCGGCGGCGCTTTGACGTTCGACGGTGGACGCCGCCTCTTCGGCGCGCATCTCCGCTTCCTCGACTCCCAGCTCGGCATCTTCGATCTGGGCTTCCAACTCACGCAGACGGTTGCGCTGACGCAGACGGGCGGCGGCGGCGGACGGCGCGCCGGCACGAACGGTAAAACCGTCCCAGCGCCACAATCCGCCATCCAGCGACACCAGCCGCTGGCCGACCTTCAAAGCGGCGCGCACGGAATCGCCGTCCTGCCCGGCCGGCAGCACCGCTACCTGGGACAACCGGCGGGCCAACGCGGGCGGCGCGGTCACGAAACGCGACAAGGCGTCGCAACCGGGCGGAAGCGCTGGAACCTCACCCAGAGGCGACAGCCCTCGCCACGACATTTCCGCGTCCGCCTCGACCGGAGCCGAAAGGTCCTCGCCCAAGGCCGCGCCCAGGGCCGATTCATAGCCGGAGACAGCCGTCAATTCGTCCAGCAACGGACGATGCCCACCGGTTGCCGCCTGGGCCAGAACGGCTTTCAGACCGTCGGCCTCGGCCTTCAGCTTGGCACGGGCGGCGGACAGGGTCTGCAAGGAATCGCGGGCGGCATCCCTGGCGGTCTGGGCCGAATTACGCAGGCGTTCGGCCTCCTCGGCCCGTTCGCGGCAGGATTCCAGGTATTCCAGCGCCTCTTCCAGGTCCATCTCGGCGCCGGTCATCTCGGCCTGATCCACCTGTTCGGCCTCGGCGGCCGCCAGTTGGCCGGCGGTTTCCTCGGCCCGCTTGGACAGACGTTCGCGGCGCCCCTCGGATTCGGCCAAGGTGCGCAAGGCGGCGGCACGCTCGGCGTCGGCGGCCGCCACGGCTTCCATCACCTGGGCCAATTCGGCCTCGATGGCGGCGGCGGCTTCCGAGACCGCTTCCAGGGCGGCTTCCGCCTCGGCCTGCTGATCGCCTTCATCGGCGCAGGCGGACAGCAGGCTGTCTTTCTCTTCCTCCAGCCGTCCCACCGCCCCTTCGGCGTCGGCGGCGCGGGCGCCTTCGCGCTGAAGATCGGTGGAAATCTGCTGAAGCCGCAGCTCCATGTCACGCTTGGCGGCGGCCATGCGGCCTTCCTCGGCGTCCAATTGATCGCGGGCCTGGATCAACCGCTGCAACCGCGCCGCCGCTTCCGCCTCGGCCATGCGCAGGGTCGGCAGCCCGGCTTGGGCCTCGGCCTGACGGGCGGCGGCTTCGGCGGCAAGGCCGGTCAGGGTCGCCACCTGGCTTTCGATTTCCTTGCAGCCTTCCTGGGCCATGTCCAGCGCCCGCATGGCCAGGGTCCATTGCGCCGCCAGCAGCTTCGCCTCGGTTTCGCGAATAGCCTGAGACAGCATGCGGTAACGCGCGGCGTGGCGGGCCTGCCGCTTCAGGCTTTGCAACTGCGTGTCCAGGGTAGACAGCACGTCTTCCAGACGGGCCAGATTGGCTTCGGCCGCTTTCAGCCGCAATTCGGCTTCGTGGCGGCGGGAATGCAATCCGCCGATACCCGCCGCCTCTTCCAGAAGACTGCGGCGGTCGGACGGCTTGGCGTTGATCAGGGCGCCGATGCGGCCCTGGCTGACGATGGCGGTGGAACGCGCGCCGGTGGCGGCGTCGGCGAACAGGATTTGGACGTCGCGGGCGCGCGTCTCCTTGCCGTTCACCTTATAAAGGGATCCCTGTCCGCGATCGATGCGGCGAACCACCTCAAGCTCGGGGGAATCGTTGAGATGGGCGGGCGCGTTGCGCTCGCGGTTGTCGAGCGTCAGCCCGACTTCGGCCAGATTGCGCGGCGGACGGCTGGAGGTGCCGCCGAAGATGACGTCATCCATCTCGCCGCCGCGCATCTGCTTGGCCGAGGTTTCGCCCATAACCCAGCGCAGGGCTTCGACCAGATTGGACTTACCACAACCATTCGGGCCGACCACGCCGGTCATGCCCGGATGAATGGGCATTTCCGTCGGGTCGACGAACGACTTGAAGCCCGACAGCCGAAGGCGGGTGAAATGAATCACGACTGATGACCCGCCCGGCCGTCCATGGTGTTAGTGCAATTCTTTGACGTAGTTCTCATACGGCACGGTACCGTTGATGACCTTGCCGTTGACATAGAAGGTCGGGGTGGAGTTGACCCCCCGCTTCTTGGCGTCGTCGGCCCGGTCGTTGATCTGCTTCAGCAGATCTTCCTTCTGCCAGCAGGCATCCACCTGGGCGTCGCCCATGCCGCCCAGCTTGGCCACCTGCTTGATGGCGGTCAGACCGTCGTCGGCCCGGCCCCAATTATTCTGGGTACGGAAATAGGCGTCGACAAACGCCAGATAACGGTCGCCCGAGCACTGGGCCACCATGGCGGCGGCCAAGGACCGGCCATCCAGCGGGAAGTCGCGGAAGATCACCTTCAGCTTGCCGGTGTCGACCCATTCGGCTTTCAGCTTCGGCCAGACTTCCTCATGGAAATCGGCGCAGTGGGGGCAGCCCAGCGAGAAATATTCGATGATGGTGTTGGGAGCGTCGGCCTTGCCCACCACATGGTCGGTGGGAAAACTGTCGGCGGCCTGAGCTGCACCGGAAACGGCGGCTGCGCCGAACATCATGACGGCGCCCAGCGCCATAAGCTTCAAAAGTCGCGACACGGCATACTCCTGAGAAAGATTGGCCGGATATTAGGGCCGATTCCCGATCGGGCGCAAGCTCACCCGGACGGACACGGCAAGAGCCGCAGGAATCGCCACCTATTGTGGCTTTTTTGCGAGGACGTGGCGGCCCAGCCGCTCCAGCACCGTCTTCAGTTCCGGATCGGCCACCTTCGACAAGCTGCCTTCCAGGGCATGGGCGGCGGCGGGCGTTAAATCGGGCGGCGGCGGCGGCTTGCTGATGCGGCGCGGCGGCAGCGGCCCCTGCACCATATGCAGACGGCTGACAGCACCATAGCCGAAATGGCCGTTGATGCGCTGAACGATCAGCGGCTCCAGATGCTGGAGCTGAGTCGCCAGCGCCCCGGAAGCCACCCGCACATGCAGCACCCCGCCCACCCGTTCCGTCGGCGGAAAGACGATCTTCAGCGGCAAGGTATGCTGCCCCAGCATGGCGCCGACGATGGCCGGCCAGCCGGCCACCAGCGCGCCTTCGGCAAAGCCGCGCTTACCCAGCGGCTTGCGGGTCAGGCGGCCCGTCACTTCGGCCACCGCCCGCGGCCCGGCGCCGCCGCGTTTTTCCGGCTGACCGGGAACCTGGACCGAGGAAGCCTGAGATTTCGTCTTGGTCTTGTCTGACATGGAACGATTGTATGCTATCCTCCGCCCCATGCCGCAAGCTTCTCCCGCCGACCTCCCGTCCCGCCTGCTGTCCTGGTACGACCGCCACGCCCGATCATTGCCCTGGCGCAGCCCGCCCGGCAAGCCGCTGGCTGAGCCTTATCACGTCTGGCTGTCCGAGGTGATGCTGCAACAAACCACGGTGCAAGCCGTGGCCCCCTATTTTCTGGCCTTCCTGAAACGCTGGCCGACGATTGGCGATCTGGCCGCCGCGCCGCTGGACGAGGTGCTGACCGCCTGGGCCGGACTGGGCTATTACGCCCGCGCCCGCAATCTGCACAAGTGCGCCCAGGCCGTGGCCGAAACCCTGGACGGCCGCTTTCCCGACGATGAAGAGGCGTTGCGCGCTCTGCCCGGCATCGGCGATTACACCGCCGCCGCCATCGCCGCCATCGCTTTCGGCCGCCCGGCCGCGGTGATGGACGGCAACATCGAGCGGGTGCTGTCGCGCCTGTTCGCCGTCACCGAGCCCCTGCCCGCCGCGAAACCGGCCTTGAAGGCGCTGGCCGCCCGGCTGACGCCGGATCATCGTCCGGGCGACTACGCCCAAGCCGCCATGGATCTGGGAGCCACCGTCTGCACTCCGCGCAATCCCGCCTGCGTGCTGTGCCCCTGGCGCGACGATTGCCAGGCCGCCCGTCTCGGCATCGCCGAAAGCCTTCCGGCCAAAACGCCCAAGCCAGAACGCCCCACCCGCAAAGGTGTGGCGTTCTGGGCCCTGCGCAAGGACGGCGCCGTGTTGATCCGCCGCCGTCCCGACAAGGGATTGCTGGGCGGCATGATGGAAATTCCGTCGACTCCCTGGCGCGACGGCCAGGATTGGCCGCTGGCCGAAGCCGTCCCCCACGCCCCGGCGACGCCGGCCGGCGACTGGCGGCCGCTGCCCGGGCTGGTCAGCCATACCTTCACGCATTTTCATTTGGAATTGAGTCTGGTCACTGCCACCATCCGCAAGCCAGAACTGGCCTTGGGCCTGTGGTGTCCACTGGATGATCTGTCCGGCCAAGCCCTGCCCACCGTCATGCGCAAGGTCATCAAGCATGCCTTGTCGAAAGCCTATTGATCCCGGAGCCGTTATGCGTCTGAAGCCCCTCCTGGCCGCCGTCCTTCTCTGTCTTCCCGCTCTGGGCAATGCCCAGCAGGCTCCGGCCCTGCAAGGCGAACAATTGTTCGTGCTGCCTCCTCAGGGCTGGGTTCCCGCCTTCCACGACACCCAGGGCAATGTGGAACTGGTGGAATTGGTGCCCCAGGGCCAAACCATGAGCACCTGGACGGAAATGCTGATGGTTCAGCTGGTCAACGGCAAGCCTAGCCAAACCCCGGAAGAAGTGCTGAAGAACCAACAGGAGCAGGTCAAGCAGCTGTGCGAAGATTCCGGCTTCGGCCCCGTCGGCTCGGCCAAGGAAAACGGCTACGACACAGCCATCCAGGCCATGGCCTGCACCAAGTCGAAGAAATACGGCAAAGGCGAATTGAACCTGTTCAAGGTGGTCCGGGGCAACGAGCGGCTTTATATTCTGAACCGCGCCTGGCGCGGCGATCCCTTTGACAAGGCCCACCTGCCGGTGCCCCCCGAGACCACCAAAGCCTGGCTGTCATTCATGCAGCAGGCCACCGTCTGCGATTCCCGCGACGGCCAGCGGCCTTGCCCCAAGAAATAGGAAACCGTCTCTCGGCCCGGCGGGTGAGAGCGCGGGTTTGACCGCGGCATGGGAAATCAAAGCGGGGGAGGAACGTCCCCGTCGGGATCAGTGCAGTTCGGAGCGGATTTTCTGACGCAGGGTATCGATGGGCTGGAAATCCTGCCCTTCCTGGAAATGCCAGAACGTCCAGCCGTTGCAGGCGGGAGCCCCCTGCACCGCCGCGCCCACCTGATGGATCGAACCCTTGTGCAGGTCGGTGATCAAAGTGCCGTCTGCGCGCACCTTGGCCTGCCACTTGCGCCGTTCGCCGCCCCACAGGATGTCGCCGGGATTGAGCAGACCGCGCTCCAGCACGGTGCCGAAAGGAATGCGCGGTTCGGCCCGCTTGTTCGGAGTCGCCAGGACCGACAGGTCGGTGACTTCCTTCACATGGTCGATGCGTTCGCGGGCGGCGGCGATATAGGCGTCGTCGCGCTCAAGCCCGATAAAGCGGCGGCCCAGTTTCTTGGCCACGGCGCCGGTGGTGCCGGTTCCGAAAAAGGGATCAAGCACGACGTCGCCCGGATTGGTCGAAGACAGCAAGATGCGATACAGCAGCGATTCCGGCTTCTGCGTCGGATGCGTCTTCTTGCCGTTGTTCTTCAGGCGCTCTTGCCCGGTGCACAGCGGCAGCATCCAGTCGGAGCGCATCTGCGTACCATCGTTCAGCGCCTTCATGGCCTCGTAATTGAAGGTATAGCGCGAACGCGGTCCCTTCGAGCACCACAGCATGGTCTCGTGAGCGTTGGTGAAACGGGTGCCGCGGAAATTCGGCATGGGATTGGCTTTGGTCCAGACAACGTCGTTCAGAACCCAAAAGCCCAAATCCTGCAGAATGGCGCCGACGCGGTAGATGTTGTGATAGCTGCCGATCACCCATAAGGCGCCGTCGTCCTTCAGTACGCGGCGGGCAGCCTTCAACCAGGCGCGGGTGAAATCGTCATAGGCGGCGAAGCTATCGGCGGGATCGGCCAAATCGCCAAAGCGATCCCAGTCTTCGTCGACGCCATCGACCTTGCTGTTGTTCGGACGCAGAAGCTCGCCGCCCAGCTGCAGGTTGTAGGGCGGGTCGGCGAAGACAAGATCGACGGATCGTGCCGGGAGCTGGTTCATCAGCTCGACACAGTCGCCTTGCAGAATCACATTGGTCTTCACGCTCAACATGGAGCGCACTTTGAGTCATTTTTGAGGATCGGTCAAGAAGTAATTGGAATCTATAGATTCCTAAAAAGATCAGCAACGGGAGCGAACGATTTCCGGTGGTGTTCGGTCAGCCCAAGCCGCTGCATGGCCGCCCGATGCTCGGCAGTGCCATAGCCGGCATTGCGCTCCCAGCCATATCCGGGAAAGCATTGAGAAAGCTCAGACATCTCCCGATCTCGACTTACTTTCGCAACCACCGACGCAGCTGCAATGGACAGGGATTTTCCATCCCCCTTGACCACGCATTGCACTCGTTTTACGGGAAGCTGCGGAATCTGATTGCCATCCACCAAAGCGGTGTCGACGGCCCGGCCCAACCCTTCGACGGCACGCCTCATCGCCAAAAAAGTAGCTTTCAGAATATTCAGCCGGTCGATCTCTTCGACCTCGGCCCGGCCCAATCCGACGACCGCTTCGGCCATGATCAACTCGAACAGCGCTTCGCGCTTTTTTACCGACAGCTTCTTGGAATCGTCCAGTTCGCCCCGCAGGCGCGGATGGGGATTCGGCGGCAGGATCACCGCGCAAGCCACCACCGGTCCGGCCAGAGGTCCGCGCCCGACTTCGTCGACACCGCAAACACTGCCCTTGCAGGCCAGTTCCAGGGACAGATCGGGCATCGTCAGGCAGACTCCTCGGGGGACGGGCTTTCGGGACGGAAGCGGCGCAGCACCGGCAGGTCGCGGAAATCAAAGACCCGCAGGATGTCTCCCGAGGTGGCGGCGCCGTTGCCGCCCAGTTTATGCAATCGCCGGGCGGCCATCAGCCAGAACGGACTGAGCATCAGACTGAGAACCGTCACCGTCACCACCAGCCTTGCTTCCTGGGCACCCAGCAATCGGTTGTCCTTGCCGATGCCGGCCAACACGAACGAAAACTCGCCGATCTGCGCCAAGGACACGCCAACCATCACGCAGCGCGGCCAGCTTTCCCCCAGAAGCTTCAAGGCGCCGATGTTGAGCAAGGTCTTGAACACCGTCACCATCAGCAGCAGCGACAGCACCGTTCCCAGATTCTGCCAGATAAAGCGGGGATCCAGCAGCAGCCCGACCGAAACGAAGAACACCATCATCAGGATGCTTTGAATCGGCTGCGACGATTGCAGCATCGAGGCGCGCTGCGTGCTGTTGCCGATCACCACGCCGGCCAGAAAGGCGCCATAGGCCGGAGACAACCCCAGCAGCGAGGCCAAGGTGGCGGCACCGAAGCACCAGGCCAGGCCGGTCAGCGGCGACAGGTCTTGATGCTTGGCGACCGTGCTGGCGAAAGGCAGGCGGACGCGGTAGCGCAACAGAATGAAGAATAACAGAACCAGAAACAGAATCGAACCGCCCACCTTGGCGAGATCAAGCAGGTTGAAACCTTTGCGCGACAGCGCCGACAGCACCATCATCATCGGCACCACCGCCATGTCCTGGGCGATGAGAATGCCGATGGCCATGCGCCCCGCCGGGGTGGCGATCTCGTCCGAACTTTCCAGAATCTTGATGACCACCGCCGTCGACGACACCGAAACAATGAAGCCCAGCAGGATCGACAGGCCAGGATTCCAGCCCAAAAGCGGTGACAACGCCAGGGCGACGCCGACGCAGCCAACGATCTGCATGGCCGTCGTCAGCAGCGCCACCCGCCACCCCGCGACAAAGCGGCGCAAGTCCAGTTGCATGCCCACCAGAAACAGCAGCATCAGCACGCCGAACTCCGCCAACACGTCCACAGCATCGCGGTTGTTGGCCAGACCGACGCCGGCCGGTCCCAACAGGGCGCCGGCGACGATATAGCCGATGATGGCGGGTTGCTTCAGGCGCGAGAACAGCACCCCGCACAGCAGAGCGGCAAGGGCGATGACGGCGACGGCGGTGACATCGGAAAGATCAGGCATGGCAGGCTGGAACTGTATCCGCGAACGGCTCGGGGTTCTATCCCCAAGGCATGGCGGAATTGAGGCAAAATGAGGAAATTTGGCCTATACCGACTCCATCCGTCGCAGGAACGGCTTACGACCTTCGGAGTCTGGATTCAAAACCGCAGATTGTTTTACCTTAAACCCTCCGGACAGGCATAAAGCCAAAAATCAAGACCGGGAGGCTTCAATGAACCAAGACATCCATCCTACGAACGAGAGGGCTCCGCCGTCTCCTCCGCCGTCTCAGTCCTTGCGCGACGGCCCCAGCCCGGTTCCCCGCCATCCGGGCCGGGACGACAAGACCTTGCGCGACGACGGCGATCGCGACATGCCGCAATACGATTCCTTCATGCGGATCATCCGCCGTTGAAATGAAATGGAGCCGGCAGGCCACGCCCGCCGGCTCCATCCATTCAAGCGAGCCGCTTACTTCTTAAAGCGCTTAACGGTTTCCGCGACACGGGCACCCAGGACGCCGGCGGTCTTCAGATCGGCCGGAGGCGGTACCAGTTCGGCCGGCTGGTCGGCGTTGCTCTGGGCCATGGCGCCCAGGAAGCTGCCCAAACGGTTCAAATCTTCGACGCTGCCTTGAGAATTGTTGTTGCCCGGCAGAATGTCCAATCCCACCCAGATCATGCCGTGCTGAGCGGCGAACACCGCCAACTGGATCAGGGTGTTCAGCTTATCGCCGGACTGGCTGGCCGAATTGGTGAAACCGGCGGCGATCTTGTCCTTCCAGGCGCGGGCGTACCAAGGCTTGGAACTGGCATCCATGAAGACCTTAAACGGAGCGGAAACGCCGCCCATATACGTGGGGGAACCGAAGACGATGCCGTCGGCCTGCTCCAAAGTGGTCCAATGATCTTCGATCTGCTCCACCGGAACCAGGATCGACTTGGCGTCGGCGACGCTGTCGATGCCGGACGCAACGGCCTGGGCCTGCTTGGCGGTGTGGCCGTAGCCGGAATGGTAAACGACGGCAATCTGAACCATAGTGCGCTCCTTGTATTGTAACGGTAACAATAACGATTACGATTTTACAGATGAAAAAAAGCCCTATGATGCCAGGGCTTCCGAGCCTTTTTGCAACAGACGCCCCACCACCTCGGCCAGGGTCACCTTGGCCAATTCGCGGTCACGGGCGGCGTCGGCCTGCATGATGATGTCGGTCAGAACCGGCTGGATATAAGCCCCCACGGGGCAGTTCTTATCCGGCTCCTGATGATGAAGCGACGGTCCGTCATCTTCGTCCACCGCCCTGGCGACATCCAGCAGCGTGACGGCGTCGCTGGCCCGAGCCAGCACCGAGCCGCCACTGATCCCCCGCAGGCTTTTCACCAGTCCGGCCTTGTTCAGAGCCGACAGAATGCGACGCACCACCACCGGGTTGGTGTTAACGCTTTTGGCGATCCAGTCGCTGGTCGCCGGACTTCCTTCGTTCAAGGCCAGAATGGCGCAGACATGCACCGAAACGGCAAAACGACAATTGCGGGCCATGATGAATCCTGCGGGTTAATGTAACCATTGTTATTACATTAACCCGTCATGTCAAGAGACTTGGTCGCCCTATCCCAGAAACAGGCGATAGGCCGGATTGTCCGTTTCGTCCTCATAAGGATAGGCCAGGGTCGACATGCTGGCGACAAAGGCCTCCCGTTCGGCGCGAGGCACCTGAAGCCCCACCAGAACCCGGCCGTAATCGGCGCCATGATTGCGGTAGTGGAACAGGGTGATGCTCCAGCGGGTGCCGACGCCGTCAAGGAAACGCAACAGCGCCCCCGGCCGTTCCGGGAATTCGCAACGCAGGACGATTTCGTCTTCCAGGTTGGAGGCACGCCCGCCCACCATGTAGCGGATATGCAGCTTGGCGGTTTCGTTGGCGCTGATATCGAGAACCCGATAGCTCAGTCCCTCAAGCTCGGCCACCACTTTGCCTTTGCCGTGATGGGCGTCGGCCAGCTTCAGGCCGACGAAAACGTGAGCGTCCCGCCCCTCGGCGAAGCGGTAATTGAACTCGGTGATATTGAGATTTCCCAGCACCTGAATGAAACGGCGATAGCTGCCGACTTCCTCGGGAATGGTGACGGCCAGCAGGATTTCCCTGGCTTCGCCTAACTCCGCCCGCTCAGCGACATGGCGCAGACGGTCGAAGTTCATGTTGGCGCCGCTGTTGATGGCGGCCAGGGGGCCGCCGGTTTCGGGATGCTCGACGGCATAGGCCTTCAATCCGGCCAGGGCCAACGCCCCCGCCGGTTCGGCGATCACCCGCATGTCCTCGAAAATATCCTTGATCGCGGCACAGATGGCGTCCGTATCGACCGTGATGACGCCGTCCAGGTGCTGGCGGCACAAACGGAAGGTTTCCTCGCCGGCCTGACGCACGGCGACGCCGTCGGCGAACAGGCCGACACGGTCCAGAGTAACCCGCTCACCGGCGGCAAGCGCTGCCTGCATCGAAGCCGCGTCCACCGGCTCGACGCCGATGACCTTGGTGCCGGGACGGAGAAACTTGATATAGCTGGCGACCCCGGCGGCCAAACCGCCGCCGCCGATGGGCACGAACACAGCCTCGATGGGGTCGGGATGCTGTTGCAGCATCTCCATGCCCACCGTCCCCTGCCCGGCGATAACGTCAGGATCGTCATAGGGATGGATGAAGATCAGCCCCTGCTCCTGCTCCAATTGGCGGGCATGGGCATAGGCCTCATCGAAGGCGTCGCCGTGCAGCACCACTTCGCCGCCCCAATAGCGCACGGCCTCGACCTTGATCGGCGGCGTGGTCACCGGCATGACGATGGTGGCGCGGATGCCCAGCTTTTTACCCGACAACGCCACGCCTTGGGCATGATTGCCCGCCGACGCGCAAATGACGCCGTTCTGCCGCGCCTCGGCCGGCAGACGGGCGATGCGGTTGTAGGCGCCACGAATCTTAAAGGAAAAAATCGGCTGCAGATCCTCGCGCTTCAGCAGAATGGAGCGGCCCAGCCGCTGGCTGAGACGCACCATGGGGTCCAGCGGCGTTTGCACGGCCACATCGTAGACCCGGGAATCGAGAATTCTGCGCACGTAATCCATGTCAGTCGGCATCCAGAGAATTGCAGCATTTGTGGCGGATGGCGGCATGGGAACGCAGGTTGGCCTCCTGGAACGCGGCCCAACGGCGGGACAAGCGAGCCATCAGCCCTTGGGAGAGCCGAACGCCGAGGGCCGGAAGCATCCGTTCCAATTCCTTCAGACCGGTCAGGCGCAGGTCATACCGCAGTTCCAACCGCCGGCCATCCGGGGACGGCTTGGCCATCACGATACCCGGACATTGCCGCAAAGCCTGGAGAACCGCCTCGCCAGGGGCGGCAGACAACGAAAACACATGGGATTGCGGCAGGGGAACGTCGATCATGGCCCCCGCAGCTTAAGCCATACCGACGCTTCTGGAAACCGGAGGTTCATCCTCGCGCATGTCCAGCAGCGCCCCCAGATCCCGGCGCAGCCGGTCGGCTTCGTGCCGCAGCCATTGCTGGCCGAACCGCCCTTCGGCGGCGCAGATGTCGCAACGGCGCTGGCATTCCTCCAGGGCATCCCGGCAAGCCGCGATGATCTGGTCCAGATGCTCGCGACGCAGCTCGTTCGGCGCCAGATCGAGGAAAGCCAGCTTCATCCGCAATCCCACCTGCCCCAACGGGCAGCCCACTTGGCCGCAGGGCTGCCCCAGCAGCAAGGCAAGGATTTGGCGACCGGCCTCGGTAGTGCAAAAACGGTCCTGAGCCGGCCCGACCGGCGCCAGCGTACCACCCCGAACCATTTCCTCGATGCAGCCCGCCACCACATCCACCGACGGTGTCCACACCTGACCGGCGATGTCGTCGATAGCCAGACACAGGTCTTCCAAATCAAAGGGTAGCCGCTGGCCACAGCCCAGGGCCGCCAACCAGATAAAATCCCGCGCCTCCATGCGGCGCTGCGACCCAAAGCGGTTCCAACCCATCTCGCCCATGATCTGCTCCTTGGGTGACTTATTGATGATATTGCGAATCATTCGCATATAAGAAATTTGCATGAGAGAACGCCGAACGGCAAGAAAAATCTGGTAACGGATTGCTACATCAGGCTTTTCGCATAGGGCAGTTGTGTCATGCGGCAAACGGGACTCTTTGGCCTCGATGCCCCTTGAAATCGGAGTCTCCGATGGCGCAATATTCAGCCGCCTTTTTCCACTGACAATCGGGTGAGCCTTGCTCAAGCGTCTGACCGTCTCCGCTGTTGCTCTGGCCGTGCTGGCCTCTGTTCCGGCTTATGCCAACACCGCCTGCTTTACTCCCGACGAAGCCAAGGCGGCCCACTTCCGCACCATGCTGCAGGAATTCAACGTCGCCGCCCTGAACTGCCAGAGCACCGACCCCAACGACACCTCGCCCAGCATCCGCGACCGTTACAACAGCTTCGTCTCCAAGCATGGCAGCAAGCTGTCGCAGAACGCCCAGGCCGTGCGCAGTCACTTCGCCCGCGCTGGCGGCAATCTGGATATGTGGATGACCAAGGTCGCCAATGCCGACGGCCAGGCCGTCATGACCGATCCTGAATATTGCCAGCACGCCTCGGACAAGCTGGACAAAGCGCTGGAACTGCAAAGCCACGAACTGGAAGGCTACGCCAGCACCGCCCAGACCTTCGATCCTTATGTGGACGAGTGCCCGGCCAAGGCAGTCCCCGCCGTCGCCAAAAAGACGGAGAAGGCCCAGCACCACAAGAAGAAGCCGGCCAACAAGACCACCGCTCAGAACGACTGAGCCCAAGGTCGCAGCCGAACGAAACAACCCGCCGCAGCCACGCTCCGGCGGGTTTTTCATGCCCATTCCGCACCGCCGACGCATTGACCCGGTTCCGCCATGAAGAGAAGCGGAAAACATTGAACGGCGGTATTGCGCCCGTCTGCGCAAACAAAAACCCCCGCGGCGGACCGCGGGGGTTTCGTTTTGCCGATCAAGCGTGCCGGGATTACGGCAGCAGGATCTGGACGCGACGGTTCTGAGGCTCGCGGACGCCGTCCTTGGTGGCGACCAGCGGATCGCTCTTGCCCTTGCCGACCACCGAGATTTCGTTCTCGGGGATGCCCAGCTTGACCAGAGCGGCCTTCACGGCGTTGGCGCGACGCAGCGACAGAGCCATGTTGTACTTCTCGGAGCCAGCAGCGTCGGTGTGGCCGGTCAGCGAAATGCTGGTGGCCTTGCTGGTCTTGGCGTTGGCGGCAGCCTGCTCGATGATCTTCTGCGCTTCCGGCGTGATGTTCGACTTATCGAAGTCGAAGAACACCAGATAGGACTTGGCGATCACGGCCTGGGTCGGCTTGGGAGCCGGGACCGGAGCGGGAGCCGGAGCAGCGACCGGAGCGGCGGCGACCGGAGCTTCCGGAGCGCCGAACTTGTAGGTGAAGCCAACCATCAGGCTGTGAGCTTCGTACGGCCCCTTGGTCTTGCCGGTGCCGGCCGAGGAGTCGACCTTGTAGCTGCCGTCCAGGGTACGCAGGTAGCGGTAGTCGGCGTTCAGAGCGAGGTGTTCGTTCAGAGCGTACGACACGCCGGCGATGCCCTGGTAAGCGAAAGCGATGTCGCTGTCGTTGGTCAGGGTAGCCGTGCTGTTGCGGACCTTGTTGTTCTGGATGTAGGCGCCACCGATACCAGCACCGAAGTACGGGGTCCAGGCGGTGCCGGTGCGGATGTCGTACAGGCCGTTGACCATCAGGTCATAGGTCTGCAGATCGCCCTTGCCGTCCGAGCCACCGACCTTGTCGATGCCGTTGTAACGCCAGCCCAGTTCGCCTTCAACGCGATAGGGGCCGAAAGCATAACCGGCATTGGCCAGCAGGCCGAAGCCGGCGTCCTTCTGGACCTTGACCTTGCCGATGGTGCTGTCATCGGACTTGTACTTTTCGGCCGGAGCCAGGTTCAGGCCGGTCTCAGCACCGACATACCAGCCGTCGGCCAAAGCCGCGGTGGACAGGCCGGCGACGATGCCAGCGGCGAGAATGCCAGAAACGATACGCATGGTTAATTCACCCTTCAGCGAAGAGGACAGAAATTCACTAGTCCGATATCTAATCCAACCGGCGATACAACTCAACCGCTCCGAACGGATAAGATCGGAAAACCGAGCCTTTTTGGCACCACAGTTGCCAAGATGCAACAGTTTCACCCCGTAAGCCCTTAATTTTGAGGACTTTCCTCCCGTGCAGCCGGTGTCTCGTCATGGCTGCCATCGTTTCCGCGCAACTCTGCGGCCTGTCGCTTCAGACGCGAAAAAGCCTGAACCGATACCGGGATACTCAGAAGATAGAGCGTCCCCACCACCGTCACCGTGGCCCAGGGGGAGGTGACGAGAAAGGCCGTCAGAATGCCCACGCACAGCATCACCGGCAGCACCACATTGTGGGGGATGCGAAACCGCTTGCCCGAGAAGGTCGGAATCTTGCTGACCATCAGAAACGATACGCCGATCAGAAAGACGGCGTTGACGGCGGGACTGGAAAACAGCGGCCATTCGGTCTGAAAGCTGGCGACCATGGGCAACAGCACCAAACCGGCCGCGGCCGGCGCCGGAACGCCGGTGAAGAAGTTGTAAGCGTAAGCCGGCAGATCGGGTTCGCCGATCATGGTGTTGAAACGGGCCAGCCGCAGGGCGCAGCAGACCGAAAACAGCAGCACCAGGGCCCAGCCCAGACTGCCCGCCGACTGCATGGTCCAGAAATAGAGCAGCATGGCCGGAGCCACGCCGAAACTGACGAAGTCGGACAGCGAATCCAACTCTGCTCCGAACTTGCTGGTGCCGTGCAGCATGCGGGCGACCCGGCCGTCCAGACCGTCCAGCACGCCGGCCAGCAGGATCGACATCACGCCGGCCTCCCACTTCCCATGCAGACCGAAACGGATCGCCGTCATGCCGGCGCACAACGCCAGCATGGTCAGAATATTGGGGATCAGCTTATTGATCGACAGGCCGGGCAGACGCGGCGGGCGGCGATGCTTGAACATCAGCGAACCACTCCCTGACGGGCCGGTTCCGAAGACGTCAGGTCGGCCAGAATGGTTTCGCCGGCGATGGCGGTCTGGCCCACGGTGACCAGCGGCGAGACGCCGTCCGGCAGATAAACGTCAACGCGGCTGCCGAAGCGGATCAGACCGAAGCGTTCGCCAACCTCCAGGCTCTGCCCCTCGTTGACCTGACACAGAATCCGACGCGCCACCAGACCGGCGATCTGGACGAAGGCGATCTCGCGCCCATCGGCCATGGCCAGCCGCAGCGACATCCGTTCATTATGAGCCGAGGCCTTGTCCAGCGCCGCGTTGAAGAAACGACCCGGACGATAGGCCCGCTTGACCAAGGTTCCGGAAACCGGCGCGCGATTCACATGGACGTTGAAAACGTTCATGAAGACCGTGACTCGGGTCAGGGGCGCATCGCCCATGTCCAACTCGGCCGGAGGCGGAACCTGTTCGATCATCTGCACCACGCCGTCGGCCGGGCTGACGACCAGGCCTTCGCGGGTCGGGGTGGACCGGGCCGGGTCGCGGAAGAAATAGGCGCACCACACCGTCAGGATGACGCCCAGCCACCCCAGAGGCTTGGCGATCAGGAACAATACGATGGTCGCCGCCGCGAAAATGGGAATGAACCGCCAACCTTCGGGATTGATGGGCATCTGAATCGCCTTGAGCAGCGAAAAATCCTGATTCGACACGGTCGAAATCTCCTGATGTTTGGCGCGCATATTAGTGGCATTTGTCGGCGGGTGGAATTCTTAAAGTCCAGCCGCCTTTTTCAGCCGCCCGGCTCATGCTAGTCTGCCGTCTCCGAACATAGCCAGCGATCGCGGGACAGATGGAAAAGACGCAGTACAGCCTTATCCTCGGCGACACCAAGATGCCCATCGACATTCATCATCTTGGTGTCGAAGACGGAGATCACGAGGCCGGGACCAAGCGCGACAATTTCCGCTTCACCTTCGTCTGGCGCATGCTGAAGTTCCAGGCCGCCTATCATGAGCAAGGCGGTGCCGAGATGGATCTGAGCGCGGAAATCGGCCCCTTCCCGTTTTCCGCCGAATCCCCGCAGGCCCGCGTCGACTTGAAAGCCATCATCGCCGCCGCCAACAGCCAACTGGGGCCAGTGTTTCAGGAACGCCAAGGCCGCATCGTCCTGATCCGCCGCCTGCCGGTGATCCTCCCCGTCACCGCAGTCGGACTGATCACGGCCGTCACCGGTTTTCTGCTGAAGATCGCGCCTTATCTGGATTGCATCGCCACCGTCATGGCGACGCCGCTGGAAGTGGCGAAAGGCGCGCCGCGCCTGCGGCCCAACTATCGCCGCCGGCCGGCGGTCAAGGGCAACCGCCAGCCCTGAGGCTCCCATCCAAGAAACAGCGAGTTAAAGACCGCGGTCCCAAGGGGATTTCAGTTCTTGGGAACCATGAAAACCTGACCGGGATAGATGCGGTTGGGATCGCGAATCTGCTCCTTGTTGGCCTGGAAGATGGTCACGAACTGAAAACCCGAGCCATAAGCCTTGCGGGCAATGCGCCACAGGCTGTTGCCCGGTTCGACGACAATCTTGCCGTCGGCCGGCAGAACGCCGCTGGGCGTGAACGTAATCTCGGCCCGGGCCGTCACCTTGCCGTCGGCGCCGACTTCATCGGCCCGCAGGGTATGCGAACTGGTTTTCAGATCGCCAGCGCGCGCAGTCAGACTCCAAGCGCCCTTTTCATCCGCCTGCGTCTGGCCCACTGGCTTATTGTCCAAATAAAGATGCAGTCCGGCCTTGGCACTGGCCTTGCCGGCCACGGCCAAGCGGCCCTGATCGTCGATTTTCACCGCACCGATGGAAACCGTCCCCGCGCCGTCTTTGGCTTCGGGGCCTTGCAGCACTTCGATCGAACCATCGGGATTGATCTTCACCGCCAGGGTGGCGCCCTTGTCCTTCTGGCGGTCGGGAACCACCAGAACCACCGGAGCCGCGCTGTCCACCTCGGTGCCGTCGGGATTATGGGCCTTCAGCGACAATTCGCGGCTACCAGGCGGCAAGGGCTGATCGGGCACGAACACCCATTCGCCCCGGTTGTCGGCGATAACCCGGCCGATTTCCTTGCCGCCGTCCAGGATGACAATTTCCGCGCGGGGCATGCCGCGCCCGGCGATCACCGTTTCGCCCTGGGCGTTGATGCGCACCACGTCGAAACTGGGAACCGGTGAGTATTGCGGTTCGGCCGCGGGTTTCTTGGCTCCGGCCTGAGCCTGCGTCTGGGCGGCGGGCGGCGGCGGAGCCAACGGCTCGTCATGCTGGCTGGTCCACAGACTCAGTCCGATGGCGGTGGCGATGACGGCAATGCCCGCGAGGGCGATCACGACTGGCCGGTTCACGGCGCCTCGCTTTCAAGGTTGGGTCGCTCTACAGAGCCGCTCACCCTAATACGCCCGCCCAGCCGGCGCAACCCGCGAGACCCTATCTATCGCAAAACGGAAATCATGTCACTTTTATTACAATTGAAAGTTTACGCCGCCTGTGCTTTCGATCTTCACCATCCGAATTAGTACGAACGTATGTGGGGGCCACATGCCTAATCCTTTAGGAAGACTTTCGCTCAAAATTCAGATCGCTCTGATCGCCGTCATCGGCGTGGCCGGATTGGCCTTGGCCGGCGTCTTTCTGATATTGGGCGAAACCCGGCAGGATCAGGCGCAACAGCTCATGGATCAAGCCGCCCGCAACCGCGACGTCCTGAACAGAGCGCAGATATCCCGCCTGAAAGCGCGGGGCTATCGCCAGGAATTCATGCTCCAGCACAGCGAAGACGCCGCCAGGAAACAGGCCGAAGCCACCGCCGCCCTGAGCAACGCCTTGACCGATCTGGCCGCCGCGGGCCTGAACGTGAGCGATTTGCAAGCCAACGTCGAAGCCTATGGCCAAGCCTCGACCCAGTTCATCGACAACCAGCGCCGCCTGGGGCTGGACGAAAAGACCGGCCTGATGGGCACTCTTCGCGGATCGGTCCACGATGTCGAGGATCGGCTGGGAAAATTCGACCAGCCGCGCCTGAGCGTGCTGATGCTGATGATGCGCCGCCATGAAAAAGATTTCCTCGTCCGGCTGGACGGAAAATACGTGGATCAGATGAAAAGCCGCGCCGAAGAATTCGCCAAAGCCTTGGCGGCGTCCGCCCTGCCTGACGAGGAAAAAGCCAGCATCACCGCCGACATGGAGGCCTATCAGCGGGACTTCGCCGCCGTGGCCGAGGGAACTTTGAAGAACCAGCAATTGGCCGCTGCTCTGGCCCAGCGGGCCCAGGACTTGAATCCGCCGCTGGAAAAGCTGGCGGATCAGGTGGGAGCCAGCTATCAGAGAGCCGTCCAGGACATTCAGGCGGTTCGGGATTCGACCCGGCACCTGTTGCTGTCGACCGTGCTGTTCTGCGGGCTTCTGGAAGTGGTGGGGGCCGCCCTGGTGGGCGTGACCCTGTACCGCCGTCTGTCCTCGGTAATCGCCGCCATGCTGGTTCTGGCCGAAGGCCGCGACGCCGCCATCCCCTATGCCGAAGACGCCGACGAGGTCGGACAGATGGCCCGCGCCCTGGAAGTGTTCCGCCGGGCTCAGGCTGAAATCCAGACGCAGAAACTGGCTCGCGAGGATCTTGAACGCCGCATGGCCGGGCAACGGGCCGAGGCGATGAAGGAACTGGCGCAAAATTTCCGCACCGCCATGGAAAGCGCGGTTGCCGAGGTCGCGGACATGGCCGGAGCCATGCGCCGGGACGCCGAAGGCATGATCGGTCTGGTTCGAGAAACATCCCGCCAGAGCGACACCGCCGCCCGCGTATCCAGTCAAGCCAACGGCGAAACGCAGGCCGTGGCCTCGGCGGCTGAAGAATTGTCCGTCTCCATCAACGAAGTCAGTCGTCAGGTCGCCCAATCCGCCGGCATCGTCGAACAAGCCCATCGAGCGGTCGACGGCACCGCCGCCACCGTTGCCAATCTAGCCGACGTGGCCGGACGCATCGGCGACGTGGTCGACCTGATCACCGCCATTGCGGCGCAGACCAACCTTCTGGCCCTGAACGCCACCATCGAGGCGGCGCGGGCCGGAGAAGCCGGAAAAGGCTTCGCCGTGGTTGCCGGCGAGGTGAAAAATCTTGCCAATCAGACGGCCAAGGCCACCGAGGAAATCGGCGCTCAGGTTCTGGCGATCCAGGACGGCACCGCCCGCGTGGTCGAGGAAATCCGTTCGTTCGGCGGCGTCATCGCCGAAGTCCGCGATATCTCGCAGTCAATGGCCGCCGCCATGGGTCAGCAGGACGCCGCCACCCGCGAAATTGCCGCCAGCGTCGGCCGCGCAGCCGCCGGCAGCAAGGAAGTGGAAGGCCAGTTGGGCTGTCTCAGCGGTTCGGCGGAACAGGCCGGCCTGGCCGCCGAAGAGGTTGCGCAGTCCTGCGACCGGCTGGCCCGGCTTTCATCGCGGCTACAACAGTCTCTGCGCGATTTTTTGGAAAAATTGCAGGATGACCGGGCAGCCTGACAAGCGGCGCCGACCTGCGCGGCGTTTGGGTGGAAACGGAGCTAGAAACGGATGCCGATACGGGCGCCCACCAGATAGTGGGTTTGGGCGGCGCTGCCGTCCGGAGTCACGTTGAGGCGCTGGCTGCTGGCGGTGCCGCCGATCAGCACGCTTTCGCTCAGCGCGTGGTCGATGCGCAGAGTGAACTGAGGACCGCCGGCGGACGAACTTTCCTGTCCACCCGTCCCGGCGCCGAAATGCACGGTCGTCGCGCCGCCGTTCAAGCTCAGCAGGGACCATTGCGACGACATGGCGGCACCGCCCAGGCTGAACCCACCGGGCAGGCGCGGCAAATCTTCCGCCAAGGCCGGAACGGCAGCGGCGGCACACAGCGCGACAAAAAACATGCGGAACGGTTTCATCACGAAAAGCCTCCTTCAAGGCCGTTTCGATCGTGGAACCATTATAGCGCCGAATTGACAAGAAAGGGTTACTGGAATTGAGCTTTCGGCGAAAAAAGCCCGTTGGATTTTAAGGATATTTACCTAAGAAGCAGGGAGCAGGAGAATTCCCCCTCGGGCAAGGGGCCGGATAGAACCAACAGCAGATCGGAACTTCCTTGCTGCGGCGCCTCCAATTCCACGGGCTCGTTTTCCGCCAGCACCATGGCCAAGGCCCGGGCCTCGGCATCGCCCTTCAGCACCGCCAGCCGCAACGTCTCGGCCGGCATGCCGCGCACCAGCAGCAGCGGACGGCGTCCTTTTTCCAGCAAGTCCCGGCACACACCGCCGTCGGCCCGTCCCCGCCATCCCACCACCAAAAGATCGAAGCCGTGGGCCGCGTCGCTGAGTTCCGATCCGACCCGACCCCGCCGGACATGAAAGGCTCCGGACAGCCGGCTGCGTCGGCAGGCCTCCTCGAAGCCCCGGCGGGCGGCCGCCTCCTGCAAACGCAGGGCGCTGGCGATAACGTCTTGTGATCCCATCACCCTGCGGCGATTCGCACCGATCAGGATGACGTCCGGGTGCTGGACCAAGCGGCTCAGATTGACGTCTTCGACATACAGGCCGTCCAGACTGGCTCCCAGACGGCTGGCCAGCAAAGCCGCCGTCCGGGCGGCCGCCAGACTGGGAGCGGAAGCATCGATGGCCAGCAGCAGGCGACGCATGGCCGTCAGTCCCGGCTGCCGCGGCCGCCGCCGGAACCTTCCTGGTTCAGGCTGCGCAAACGGCGGGAGAAGGCGGCCAGCTTGGCTTCCACGCGACGATTGATGCTTCCCGTCGGGAATTGGCCGCTGTCGTCCCGTTCCCCAGCCTGCACTCCGGTCAACAGGGCGATGCCCTGGTCGATCGTTTCGACGGCGTAGATGCGGAACAGCCCCTTGGCGCAGGCCTCCACCACATCGGGACGCAGCATCAGGTGCTTGACGTTGCTGGCGGGGATCATCACGCCCTGGCCGCCGGTCAGCCCCCGGGACAGGCAAACGTCGAAATGGCCTTCGATCTTTTCGTTGACGCCGCCGATGGCCTGGACCTTGCCGAACTGGTCCACCGACCCGGTGACAGCCAGCCCCTGACGCACCGGCGCGTCCGCCAAGGCCGACAGCAGGCAATAGAGTTCCGCCGACGACGCGGAGTCGCCTTCCACTTCGCCATAGGATTGCTCGAACACCAGATTGGCCGACAGGGTCAGCGGCTGTTCCTGAGCGAAGCGTCCGGCCAGGAACGAGGACAGGATCATCACCCCCTTGCTGTGGATCGGACCGCCGAGATCCACCTCGCGCTCGATATCCACCACGTCGCCCCGCCCCAGATGGGTGCGGCAGCTGATGCGGCTGGGACGGCCGAAGGAATAGTTGCCCAACTGCATCACCACCAGCCCGTTGACCTGTCCGACCTCTTCGCCGTCGGTGTCGATCACCAGAGTTTTGCGGGTGATTTCCTCCAGCACGTGGCCGCGCACCCGATCATGGCGATACGTGTGTTCATCCACGGCCTTCTGCACATGCTCGCCGGTGACGGTGGCGGCCCCCATTTGCCCGGCCCAATAATCCGCCTCGCGGACCAGATCCGCCAGACTGGCCATATGGGTGGACAGCTTTTCATTGTCCTCGGCCTCGCGGGCGGCCTGTTCGATCAGCCGGGCCACGGCTCCCCGATCCAGCGGCCGCAGCTTTTCCCGCCGCGCCAATCCCGCCACCAGCCGGGCCAGCCCCAGCACGTTGCCGTCCGAACGGTCCATGTGGTAGTCGAAGTCGGCCGCCACCTTGAACAGCTCGGTAAAATCCGGGTCTTCCTGGGCCAGCAGGTAATAGAGCATGGGGTCGCCGATCAGCACCACCTTCAGATCCAGCGGAATCGGCTCCGGCTCAAGGGTCACGGTGGGGATCAGCCCCATGGACTGACCCGGCGATTCGATGCGGATTTCCCTGGCCCGCAAGGCCCGCTTGAGATCCTCCCAGGCAAAAGGATTGAGCAGCAGCTTGCGGGCGTCCAGCACCAGATAGCCGCCATTGGCCCGGTGCAGGGCGCCAGGCTTGATCAGGTTGAAGTCGGTAATCAACGCGCCCAGATGGGCCAGATGCTCGACCCGCCCCACCAGATTGGGCTGGGTGGGATGGTCCTCGTAGACCACCGGCGCGCCGCAGCCGTTACAGGCGGTAACCAGCACATTGACGCGAAACCGGCGAAAACTGGGGGTATCCGGACGGCGATGATCGCCGTTGCCGTTGCCCGCCTCCTCACCCTCCTCACTGCCCGAGGTCTGGCCGATGAATTCGCCGAGACTGCTCAGAGCCTCTTCGCGCACGGCCTCAAGGTAATCCAGCACCACCGGACAATCGGCCCAGCCGCCGCGGGCGTCCTCAAGGCTGTGGGCGACGGCGGCCTCGGCGGTTTCCCGGTCCAGCGCCGCCACCTTGTCCCGCTGCTGGCGCGTCAATTGAGGCAGCTGGTTCAGTTGCTCTTCCAGTTCCTCCTGCAAGCCTTCCATGTCGGCCTTCAGGCGGATCTGTTCGTCTTCCGGCAAGGCCTTGAAGTCGTCGGGCGACAGCACCTCGCCGTCCTTCATCGGAGCCAGGGCCAGACCGACCGGCGTGCGGATGACGGCGATGCCCTTTTTCGAGGCCTCGGTCTGCATTGCCCGCAAGGTGGCGTCCTGGGTTTCCTTGAACTGCTCGTCCAAGGCCTGCCGATGGGTGCGATATTCCTCTCCCTCGAAGGCGGCCGGCAAGGCGATGCGCAAGTCCTCGACCAGCCGCTCCATGGTTTTTTTCAGATCCGGCCCCTTGCCGGGCGGCAGCCGCAAAGCGCGTGGGCGGTGGCTTTCGCCGAAACGATGAACATAAACCCAATCGTCGGGAGCGGGCTGGGCGGCGGCGGCATGCTCCAGGAACTGGCGCACCAGAGTGATCTTTCCCGTTCCCTCCGGCCCCAGGGCGAACAGATTGTAGCCCGGCTGCCGCATGCCGATGGCAAAGCGCACCGCCGCCACGGCCCGGTCCTGCCCCAACGGTTCTTCCAAAGGCGTCAGGTCATCCGTGGTGGCGAAAGGCAATTGCGCCGGATCGCAGCGGCGATAAAGCGCCTCGGCGGGCAAAAAGTCGGGAGCGGTGGGAATCGGGGTCTGTGTCACGCCTGTTCGATCCTGTCCATGTCGTCGTCGCTGAAGCCGAAATGATGCCCGATCTCGTGGATCAGAACGTGGCGCACCACGTCGGCCAGGATTTCCCCGGTCTCGCACCAATAATCCAGCAGCGGACGGCGATAGAGGAAAATCATGTCGGGGCCGTTGCGCACGTCCAGCACGCTTTGCAGCGGCAGAGCGACGCCGCGATACAGCCCCAGAAGATCGAAGGGGCTTTCCAGATCCATCTCTTCGACGGTTTCCTCGTCGGGGAATTCCTCGACGCGGATCACCACGTCCTGAACGAAACGGCGCAGCTCGTCGGGAAGCTGCTCCAACGCCACGAAGGCCACCTGCTCCAGATCCGCCAGGGAGGGAGCGTTGAGGTGGAAAGTGGCGGGGTAGCTGCTGGCCATGATGTCCGGACGCTTTCTTGAGCGGGGCCTGATCGCGGTTCGCCCCTTTGATTGAGAATCGATCTTACGCCTGCCGCCTTGTCTCGCCAAGGCGGGCCGAAGGTCTTACAATAAGCCGTAATGATTTACATCATTCACGGGAAGGATGGTGCCATGCCCGCCAAACTGAACCCGGCCGACTTGCCGACCCAACTGGCCAAGCTGCCCGACTGGCGTTTGAACGAAACTCAGGATTCCCTGAGCCGCTCGTTCCGTTTCACCGACTTCGCCGGCGCCTTCACCTTCATGACCCGCGTCGCCCTGATGGCGGAGCGCATGAACCACCATCCCGACTGGCGCAATGTCTATAACCGGGTGGACATCACCTTGACCACCCACGACTGCGGCGGCCTGAGCGATCACGACATCCGGCTGGCCCGCGCCATCGATTCCGTTTTCGCCTCGCATTCCCAGGCTTTTTAGCCACCCGATTTACAGGGCTTCGGGGAAGTGGGATGATCAGAAACGGTTTTCCAATGTTTTCCAGGTTTCATCCCATGCCCCGCCGCCTTTTGTCGTCCGCCGTTCCCTGCGCCCTTTTGCTGTCGGCCCTGTTGCTGACGGCGGCTCCCGCCGGTGCCGAGACCGCTGGCGCCCAGGCCATGGCCCGTGGCGACTACGCCCGCGCCATCAAGGATCTGACCCCCGCCGCCAAAGCCGGCGACCCCCAGGCCCAGCTTGATCTGGCCGAGCTTTTGCTGAACGGGCGCGGCACCAACCGCGACCAGGCCGAAGGTGTCAAATGGCTGCGCCAGGCCGCCGATAAAGGACTGGCCGAAGCCCAATACCAGCTTGGCCAGCTTCTGGAGGAAGGCGAAAGCGTCACTCAGAACAAGGCCGAAGCCGCCGAGTGGTACCGCAAGGCCGTCCAGTCCGGAAACCTGCCGGCGTCGTCGGCCTTGGCCGAGATGTATTTGAGCGGTGACGGCGTGGGAAAGGATGAAGGGCAGGCCGCCCGCCTGTTCCAGCGCCCCGCCGACCAGAACGACATCGAAAGCCAGCTGGCCCTGGGCAAGCTGTATCAGCAAGGGCTGGGCGTGCCGAAAAGCTACAACGACGCTTCCGTCTGGTTCCGCAAGGCCGCCCAGTTGGGCAGCCCCGAAGGCCGTTATCTGCTGGCCATGCTCCTGCTGGATTCCGACCCTTCGGGCCGCAATCCTCACGCTCCGTCCCAGCGTTCCGTCGAAGCCCTGAAATGGCTGGACGGCGCCGCCCAGCAAAACTACGCCCCGGCCCTTTACATGTTGGGCATGGGCAGCATCGACGGCATCCTGGCGCCCATGGACATCAACGGCGGCATGGCTCTGCTGCAACAGGCCGCCGACCAGTCCTATGCTCCGGCCCTGCGGGCTCTGGGCAAAATCTACGCCGACGGCAAGGTCGCGCCGCAAGATGCCGTCCGCGCCTATATGTACCTGGATCTGGCCGCCCGCGCCGGCGACAAGGACGCCGCCTTCGAGCGCGAGGACGTGAGCCGCCAGTTGCCGCAGGGCCAACTGCCCCTGGCCCGCAAGCGGGTGCAGGACTGGCTGGACATCCACGGCGACCAATAGTCCCCCCTCCCCATGACGCCGGAGGGCGTGTTAGGATCGGACAAGTGTTCCCGTGGCCAGACTCCGTGACCAGCGATGACCGAAGAAACGCCTGATTCCGCCCCGCCGCCAGACGACCTTACCGCCGACGAGGCCGCTGCCGACGGCATGCCCCGCGTCGTTTTCGAACACAGTTTCTTCACCAAGCTGGAAGACGTCTGTTTTCGCATCTCGGAGCAGACCGGCGAAGCGGTGATGAACGTCCGCTTTGCCAAGAACGAGATTTCGCTGCCCCTGAAAGGGATCAAAAAGGAACTGCAGCTGGCCGCCGACTCCGCCGATGCCCAGATGCTGGACCAATGCGCCGAGGCATTGCAGTATGTGCGCGGTCTGCGGCTGGGCGACCCTCTCCCCCGCGAGATGATCACCCGCGAGGCGTCGTGGGAACTGTCGGAGCGGCATGTCAAGATCGCCTATCAGCGGGTCGCCGTGCAGTTGGTCAACTGGATGACCGGCGGCGATCAGGTGATCTCCGACCCCGACGAGCTGTTGCAGCTGGCCGACGACCCCAACATCAAGAAATCCATCAACAAGGCGTTCGGCGAAGCCGCCGTCAAGCTGGGGCTGGGACTGGACCGTAAAGAGGAAGTCATCGGCTTCGTTCAGCAACTGGCCCAGGAGCTCGCCTATATTGAGGCTTTGCGCGAACGGCTGCGCCATATCGAGGAAATGGACAACAAGATCCAAGCGCTGCGCCGCTTGTACGGCCGCGAGCGTTCGGTCATGGAGGTCGCCGATCAGGTCGCCCGCCTGTGCGAGCGCGCCTTGCAGGAATTCAAGGACACCTTCCTGGAAGTGGATGCTCAGACCGGCGAAATCCTGGCGGTGCTGCGCAACCTCAACAGCCAGGTTGAATATATCCGCGACAAGCGCGACGAGTTGCACGCCAAGCTGATGGCCTGGGATGAAACACTGACCGAGTGGGACAAGGTGCAGATCAAGATGGGGCAGGACAAGCCCGAGCTATTCCGCCGCACCTATCACTTCCTGGCACCGCGCTACATGATGGTCAACGAGTGGGTGCTGATGACCAAGCCCCGCCCGGCCGGCGAGGGCACCTCTTTGCTGGGCAAGGACGGCAAGCCGAAAAAGCCCGTCCACGTCATGCGCTGGTGACGCTTCGCCGCCGCCTGCTCCTTCCGGCGCTGGGGCTCGGGCTGAACCTGATCTTGACCGGACTGGCCTGGAGCAAGCCGCCGCTGCAGGGCGACCCGCCGCCCGTGCCCGATCCCCCCGAAGCCAGCCGCCCCGCCCACCCCACGCCGGGCCAGGTGGTTCATCCGCCGCAATCCGATCCGCTGCCCGGCGTCGGCAATTTCCAGCGCCTGCCGTCCATCGACGAAACCAGAGACGTGGTGGTGGTGACCCGCAAGAAGCCTTATTGGAAGGCGGGAACCTTCGACCCGGCGCTGAGCAACGCCTGCGCCCTCGGGGATTTCGTCACCGCTGAATTCAACCGCATGGTGGCCAAGTTCACCGATCCCACCGGCACCGCCGTGCTGCAGGTGGTGGTGCCCACCCACCGGCATCTGCTGTACGACAAGCGCAAGCTGGCCAAGCCGGGCCAGACTTATTTCTTTTTGAACAACAACCTGCCCACCTGCAAAGTCTGGATCGAAGGCAAGGTGCAGCCCCGCGTCCTTGATCCGGCGCGCGGCACCTCGGTCCCGCCGCCTCCGGCCAACGCCCTGAAAAAGAAGCTGAAGGAAATCTCCAGCTGGCCGAAACAATAACCAAGAAAAAACCCCCTGGAACAATCCAGAGGGTTTTTCGTCAACCAAGCCTTCGGCACATGCCGGGCAGGACCAGCGTCCCAGATCAGCCCAGGGGGTGATGACCCTCGGGGCCTTCGTGTCCGCCGGGAGCGCCCATCGGACCGCCCATGGGGCCGGGACGGCCTTCATGAGGCTGGTCCAAAACAGCGCGCTGCTCGGGAGTCAGGACGTCGTAAAGGTTTTGCAGCGCCGGACGAGAAGCCTGAATGCTCTGCAAACGCAGACTCAGATGCTTTTCCATGTCGGCCTCTCTTTCGACGATGCTGGGCTTGGCGTCGCCCTTCGGCGCCATGGATAGGCAGGCGTCGCGCTCCTTCTCGGCCGACTGCGTCTGAATCTGGGCCCACTTCACCCAAGCCGGAATCTGCTTGTCGGTCAGCTCTAAGCGAGCTTGCAGATAGGCCAGATGACCCGATTCATGGGCATATCGTTCCGAACACATGGTCTTGTGCCAGGCAGCCAGATCCTTCTCCGAAGGCTGCTTCGCCATCTGGTGGTCGGGAGCCGGAGGAGCGGTTTCAGCCGAAGCGGCCGAAGCCCACATCAAGGGCATGGCGATCAGAGCGGCGGCGGCGATAACAGAACGGTGCTTCATAATTGATGGCCTCATCTTTCCGAGGGATGACGCATCCTAAGCCGCTGACGTAACAGCTATATGACGGCCACCGAGGGAATTGGTAACAGACGGTTACAGCCAAGGGTAAGGCACGCTTTCACACCTCGAAGCGGACGATTTCCGCACCTTCCGCCAAGGAACACAAAGGAGACCGCCGGGCGGTCTTTGCATGCATTCCCATGGCTGGAACCGGCATGATATCGATAAAATTTTACGTAAAACCCACACTATATTTGCTGATTTAAATAAACACAAAACCCTTGATTTGCGCAGTGCGAAGATACTTTTGGTCAGATTGAGTCCTGCAAATAAAGAATATATAATTACCCTTAATATTTAACGGGAGGCCCAAATGTCCGCCACCGTCATCCATGCGGTGAGCAACGGCCAACAAAGCCACAGCCACCCCAATGCCATTGCCCACGGCACGCCGCATCACGTCCCAACGCCCCACGAGGCTGGACATGGGGCAGATCACGGCGCCGACAAGTCTCATCACCATGATGGTCATAGCCACCATGGCGAACACAAAGGATCGGCCGGCCATCACCATGCTCCGCCGCCTAAAACCGGAGTCAGAACCTGGACGTGGCAATGGTTGCTGGTGTCGTCGGCGGTGATCGGCGTTGCTCTTTTGGCAACCCAGATTCCTTCACGCGGGCTGCCGCACATCACCGGCGCCGCTCTGTCGCATCAAATCGAAACCGCGGCCAAGGGCGTCATGCCGGAAGGGCATCTGGACGGCATTGTTATCCGAACGGTCAGCAGCAGCGGCGTCATTGTCGTGACCGCCGAGCAGGTTCCGCCGAAGCTGTGCGTCAGCGCCGGCTGGGACTTGGTGAAAGACGGCACGCTGAGCATCAACGGCGTAACGCCCATGCGGGTGTCGGCGGCAAGGTTGGCCGAACTCTGCAACACCAACCCTCCGGCCACTCTGACCTGGGCTCCGGACCCTGCGGGGTAAACCGCCCTGCATCACGTCACAGGACGGACTTGCTCGCCTCGGCCACGTCGGCCAGACGCTTGAAATAGGGGACCAGATTCTCCTCGTGGTCGCGAGTGGCCTGGTCCAATTGTCTGGCCGCTTCGAACAGGCCGGAAAACCCCAGATTTCCCGCCGAGCCTTTCAGGCTGTGAGCCGCGCGCCCCAGCGCCAGAACATCCCCCTGCTCCAGCAGGCCACGCATGGTTTCAAGGATGCCCGGCAGATCGGCCATCAACCGCCCGACCAGCGCGCCATAGCGCTCTGCCCCCAGTTCTTCGGTCATTTCACGCCGCACCCCCTCGTCCACCAAAGCCGACAGATCCGCCGCCGCTTCGGGCGCGGCATTTTCCGCTTCGGCGGCCGTCGCGGCGGCCCCCGCATTCAGACGGTCAGACCAACGCTCCAGCATCGCCTGAAGGCTGCGCCGACTGATCGGCTTGGAAATATAATCGTCCATTCCCGCCTGCAAAAAATTTTCCCGATCCCCAGCCATGGCGTTGGCGGTCATCGCGACAATGGGCACCCCGGCTTTCGCTCCGTTCATGGCGCGAATGGCCCGCGTGGCGGCGATACCGTCCATTTCCGGCATCTGCACGTCCATCAGGACCAAGTCGTAATCGCCTCGTTCGACCAGCACCACGGCCTCGCCCCCATCGGACGCCACATCGGCGCGGTGCCCCAGCCGGGCCAGCAGGCCGGTCGCCACCTGCTGGTTGATGGCATTGTCCTCGGCCACCAAAATACGCAAAGGCCGGCCTTGAGGCTGAACCTGGGCGGCATCGGACTGAACGTCGCTCAGCACCGATCCGGCGCCGCTCAACCCCAACCCCGTCATCAGGCAATCCAACAGGGCGCTGGGGCGGATGGGCTTGATCAGAACGGCCTCGAAGCCAAGCTGGTCGGCCTGCCTCCGCACGTCTTCGTGCAAAGCTGAACTGGCCAGGATCAGCTTCAGCCCATGCAAGGACGGATCGCCCTTGACGATACCCGCCAAGTCGACGCCGGTCATGCCGGGCATGTGATGGTCCAAGATCGCCAGATCGAAATCCTTGCCCTGGGCGCGGGCTCCCCGCATCAGCGCCAAAGCGTCCAGAGCCAACGGAGCCGAAACCACCTCGGCCCCCCATCCCTGCAATTGCCGGGTGAAGACCTCGACATTGGCGGGCGTGTCGTCGACCACCAGAACCCTCAGCCCGCTCAAGGGAGCCGGAGCCTCCATCGGCGACAAAGCCAGACGCTTCAAAGGAATGGTGAACCAGAAACTACTGCCCTTGCCCACCGTGCTGTCGAAGCCGATCTTTCCGCCCATCATGGCGACGATGCCCCGGCAAATGGCCAGCCCCAAACCACTGCCGCCGAAACGGCGGGCGGTGGACGCGTCCGCCTGGGTGAATTCGCCGAACAGCCGGGACTTGGCTTCGTCGGGAATGCCGACGCCGGTATCGTCGACCGTCACCCGCAAATGCTCGGCGCCGTCGGGCGTCATCAAACGGCTGGCATTGATGGAGACGCTGCCCTTTTCCGTGAACTTGACGGCGTTGCCCACCAGATTCATCACCACCTGGCGAATGCGCCCGGGGTCGCCGACGAACTCGCCTTGCAGTTCTGGGTCCACATAGACCGACATCTCCAACTGCTTGCCGACGACCCGGGGGGCCAGCAGGTCGGCCACGCCTTCGATCATGGAACTGACATCGAAGGAATAGCTTTCCAATTCCAGCCGTCCGGCCTCGATGCGCGAGAAATCCAGAATGTCGTTGATGATGGACAGCAAGGATTCCGACGAGATGCGGATGGTCTCGGCAAAATGCCGCTGATCCGTCGTCAGTCTGGTATCCAGCAAAAGGCCGGTCATGCCGATGATGCCGTTCATCGGCGTGCGGATTTCGTGGCTCATGGTCGCCAAAAACTCGCCTTTGGCCTTGTTGGCGGCTTCGGCCTGGCGGCGGGTTTCGTAAAGCTCGGTGATGTCGCTGAAGATGCCGATGTAATGGCTGGTTTTCCCCTGGGCGTCGCGCAAGGCATTAATGGACAACAGCTCGGGATAAAGCTCGCCGTTGCGTCGCTTGTTCCATACTTCGCCGCGCCACTCGCCGGTCATGACCAAGGCCCGCCACATTTCGGCATAGAAAGCCTCGTCGTGGCGTCCCGATTTCAAGATGGCGTTGGTCTTGCCCACGGCCTCGGCCAAGGGATGGCCGGTGATCCGGCTGAAGGCTTCGTTGACGGTGATGATAAGACCGTCGGCGTCGGTCACGACCATGCCTTCGCGGCTGGCCTCGAACACCTGGGAGATCAGGCGCCGGCTGTGTTCGTTCTGACGATGGAACACCCGCAGCGCCACCACCATGGCCAAGGCCAGAGCGGCATAGGAAAGAGCGTACAAGACAGCCTTGCGCCGCCAGCTGGACAAAAACTCATCAGGAGCGCGACCGATCACGACCACATAGGGCAAACCTTCGAGCTTGCGGTACAGGAACAGCCGCCTGACCCCATCGACCCGCGATACCGTCTCGTAATTGCCGGTGATGAAACCGGCGGCCAGACCGCCACGAACATCGGTGTTGTCGAAGGCCTTGCCCAGTTGCTCGGGCAAGGCCGGCAGACGCGACAACAGGCGCATGTCGGTGTCGAACAGGGAGACGTTGCCGCTTTGCCCCACATCCAGCCCCTCGAACAGGGACTGGAAATACTCCGTGCGCAGCGCCGTCTGCACCACGCCGCCAAAACTGCCGTCGGCCTTGTTCATGCGGCGGCTCAATGTGATCAGCCATTTGCCGGTGAACCGCGACAGCAAGGGCTCGGACAGCACCAGCCCGGCCTGAGGATCGTCTTTCTGATGCTGAAAATAGACGCGGTCCGCCACCACCACATCGGGCAAAGCCTCGGAGGTGCCGGCGTTGTAGACCACCCGGCCCTGTGGATTGACAACCCGCAGGCTTTCTTTTTGCGCTTCGGGAATGAATCCCATCCAGCGCTGAAGATCGAGGTTGGCGTCCAAAAGCCCCCGCGTCTTGCCGTCGTTGACCAGAGGGCCGTACTGGTGCGCGTTTTCCGCCAGCACCACGTCGATCTTTTCCACCACCGAGGCGACTTCGCGTTCGAGCACCCGGCTCAGATTGTCGGAATCGCGCAGAACCGCATCATATTCCTGTTGCCGGGAAATGGATAAGTCCGCCCCCAGAAGCAGGCCGAAACCGCCCAGGATGACGACCGCCAACAAGATGGTGACCCTACGCGTCAGATATTGCGCCGACAACTGCTGGAAGCTGGAAAGCTTGGTTTTCACCTGAGACCTCTTCGCTGCGTCGGCCGGCGACGCCCCGCCGAAAGACACGGGCGTCAGACCAAGCCAAGCCGCCGCTCCCACCCTGCCGGCCGGCAGGGCCCCCTACGGGACAAGGCTCCACTTTCAGAAGATGCAGCGTCCTTCATCCGTCCGGTGAAATCAAGAGGACTCGGATAAGACCTTTTCTACAGCTCCGGCGCGTCCAGTCCGTTCTGGCGAGCGCAGGCCGTCAGGCAATTGACCAGCAGGCAGGCGATGGTCATCGGCCCGACGCCACCCGGCACCGGCGTGATGGCTCCCGCCACCTTACAGGCTTCGTCAAAGGCCACATCCCCCACCAGCCGGGTTTTGCCCGGCTCCAGGCCGGGCACCCGATTGATGCCGACATCGACGACCACGGCTCCCGGCTTGATCCAATCGGCCCGGATCATTTCCGGCCGCCCCACCGCCGCCACCAGAATGTCGGCGCGGCGGCAGACGTCCGGCAGATCGCGGGTCCGGGAATGGGCCACCGTCACCGTGCAATTTTCAGCGATCAGAAGCTGCGCCATGGGCTTGCCGACGATGTTCGAACGCCCAACCACCACCGCCTCCCTGCCGGACAGATCGCCCAGGTGGTCTTTCAGCAGCATCAGGCAGCCCAGCGGCGTGCAGGGCACCATGCCATGGCCGCCGACGGCCAGCAGGCCGGCATTGATGACATGAAAACCGTCGACGTCCTTGGCCGGGTCGATGGCGGCCAGAACCGTCTCGTCGCGGATATGCTTGGGCAAGGGCAACTGCACCAGAATGCCGTGAACCGCCACGTCCGCGTTCAGTTGGGCGATCAACTCCAGCAGATCGGCTTCCGAGATCTCCGCCGTCAGGCGATGCTCGAACGAAGCCATGCCCGCCGCGACGGTTTCCCGTCCCTTGTTGCGAACATAGACCTGACTGGCCGGGTCTTCGCCGACCAAAACCACGGCCAAGCCCGGCGTCAGACCGTGCTGCGCTTTCAACCGAGTCACGGCCGCCGCCACCCGGCCGCGCAAGGTGGCGGCAAAGGCCTTGCCGTCGATCAGAGCCGCGCCCATCTCAGCGGAACACCACGGTCTTGCCGCCGTTGGCCAGCACGCGATGCTCGGTGTGGTAACGCACGGCGCGCGACAGCACCAGATTCTCGATGTCGCGTCCCATGGCCACCAGATCCTCCGGCGTATGGGTATGGTCCACGCGCTCGACGGCCTGATCGATGATCGGGCCTTCGTCCAGATCGGTGGTGACGTAATGCGCCGTCGCGCCGATGATCTTCACGCCGCGGGCATGGGCCTGATGATAGGGCTTGGCTCCCTTGAAGCTGGGCAGGAAGGAATGGTGGATGTTGATCGCCCGCCAGGCCAAGGCCTTGCACATGTCCGTGCTCAAGACCTGCATGTAGCGGGCCAGCACCACCAGATCAATGTTCAGGCGCGCGACCATTTCCAGGATCTGAGCTTCCTGCTCGGCCTTGTTGGTCTTGTCCTTGTTCATCGGCAAATGATGATAGGGAATGCCGTGCCATTCCACCAGCCGCTGCAGATCGGGGTGGTTGGACACTACCGCCGGAATATCGATGGGCAGAAAGCCGGTACGGTAGCGGTACAGAAGATCGTTCAGGCAGTGATCGAACTTCGACACCAGAATCAGCACGCGGGGTTTCACGCTCATATCATGGATGGCCCAAGTCATCTGAAAACCTTCCGCCACACGGGCGAATTCGTCTTTCAAACGATCGATGGGCGTCATGCCGGGATGGGAGACGAAACCCGTGCGCATGAAGAAGCGATTGGTCTGGATATCGCCGAAATGGGCGGAATCGGTAATGAAGACCTGATGGCCGGCCAGGAAACCCGACACGGCGGCAACGATGCCCACGGTATCGGGGCAGGATATGGTCAGGACGTACTTCGGCTGTGCGTCAGTCATGATGGCTGATCCTGGGTCTCTCGGCTGGTCTTGATAAGGGAGATAGAACGGGGCGGGAGCGGTCGAACGCCGCCCCCGTCAGGCGTCAACAATCCAGAGTGCGTTCCCGCTCCCATTGCGTGGCGTGGCTCATGAAGGAATTCCATTCCTGCATCTTCAACTTCACGTAGCTATCGACAAGGCTGTCGCCGAAGGCGTCACGGATGACCTTGTTCTTGTCCAGGGCGCGCAGGGCGTCCAGCAGGTTCAAAGGCAGACGCTTGACGTTCTTCAGCTTGTGGCCGTCCTGATACATGTCGATATCCAGGCGCTTGCCGGGATCGCGCTTGTTTTCGATGCCGTCCAGACCGGCGGCCAGCACCGCCGCCGGAGCCAGATAAGGATTGGTGGCGCCGTCCATCAGGCGCAGCTCGAAACGGCCCTTGTCGGGAATGCGCACCATATGGGTGCGGTTGTTGCCCGAATAGGTGATGGTGTTGGGCGACCACGTGGAGCCGGACGACGTCACCGGAGCGTTGATACGCTTGTAGCTGTTCACTGTCGGATTGAAAAAGGCGCAGAGGTCGGCGGCGGAATGCATGATGCCGCCCAGGAATTGGTAAGCCAGCTCCGACATACCCAGCTCGCCCTTTTCATCCTCGAACAGGTTGGTCTTGCCATTCCACAGCGAGACGTGGAAGTGACAGCCGCTGCCGGTCAGATTGTTAAAGGGTTTGGGCATGAAGGTGGCGCGATAGCCGCGCCGCTCGGCCAGGGCCTTGGTCATGTACTTGAAGAAGACGTGACGGTCGGCGGTCAGCAGGACATCGTCATATTCCCAGTTCATCTCGAACTGGCCGTTGGCGTCCTCATGATCGTTCTGGTAGGCGCCCCATCCCAGTTTCAGCATGGAGTCGCAGATTTCCTTGATCAGGTCGTACTGACGCATCAAAGCCATCTGGTCGTAGCAGGGCTTGTAATAGGTGTCGGCCTCGTCCGCCACCGACTTGCCGTCCGGGGTCAGCAGGAAAAACTCGCATTCGACGCCGGTCTTCATCTGATAGCCCTTGGCCTTGGCACGGGCGATCTGCTTCTTCAACTGGGCGCGCGGGCTGTCCTCGACCGGCTTGCCACCGCAATAGATGTCGGCGGCAAGCCAGCCCACTTCGGGCTTCCACGGCAATTGGATCAGGCTGGCGGGGTCGGGCACGGCGAAAGTATCGGGATAGGCGGGGGTCATGTCCAGATGGGTGGCGAAGCCGGCAAAACCGGCGCCATTTTTCTGCATGTCGGCGATGGCGGCGGCCGGAGCCAGCTTCGCCCGCAGACAGCCGAACAGGTCGACGTAACTGATCAGGAAATATTCGATGCCCCGCTCTTTGGCGATCTGAGCGAGGCTGATCTGGGCGGCGTCCTTAGTCATCGGCGGTCCTCGGATTTATGCCCAGATAATGGGCATGGCTAGAATTTAAGCTGAACTACCTTACGCCACGACGGGGCTTTTGATCAACAGTGAAGAAAAAATATTTCCTCACATGATATAAAAATCGATCCCCAAAACCTCCGAACCCGCAGAAAACCCTAGGAAACCCGCCGCCTTCACGCCACAAGGCCGGTTCCAACGCGGAAAACCCGTAACCGGTCGATGGTTTCCTGTTGGGAAATTTTTTTGAATGTGACTTGAATCGCTCCGCCATCATCCGCTAACGTACGATCAGTGAAACACGGAGAGAGACCATGTGCGGCATCGCCGGAATTCTCTTTAAGAAGCCCGACAGCAACCATGTCCTCGGCAAAGCGCTGGTGGACATGCTGGACGGCTGTCAGCATCGCGGACCCGACAGCACCGGCTTCGCGCTTTATGAAGAGGAAGCGCCCGGCCTGCGCCTGCGCTTCCTGGTGGGCGAAGGGACGGAAGCCGCCGGCGCCATCCGGCGCATCCAGACCGCCCTCGCCGACTTCGACGCCAAGATCATCGACGACGACCAGGTCGGCGTGACCTACCGCGTCACCGTGTCGTTCGGCGGCGACGTCCAGAAATTCGCCTATGCCATGGAACGGGCCGCCAAGCTGACCTCCATCGGCACCAGCCTGGACGTCATCAAGGATGTCGGCACCAGCCACGAACTGGACGGCCGCTATCATATCGGCGGCATCCGCGGCAGCCACGGCATCGGCCATGTGCGCCTGGCCACGGAATCCGAGGTGATGCCGGAAGCCGCCCACCCCTTCTGGGCCACCGGCTTCTCCGACGTCGCCATCGTCCATAACGGCCAGATCACCAATTACTGGAAGATGCGCCGCCGTCTTGAGCGCCGCGGCTTCGAGTTCCGCACAGACAACGACAGCGAACTGATCGCCGTCTATCTGGCCGACAAAATGGCCTCGGGCGTGCCGCTGAACGACGCCCTGGCCGAATCGGTCGACGACCTGGACGGCACCTTCTCGTTCCTGGTCTCGACCAAGGACGGCATCGGCTTCGCCAAGGACCGTCTGGCCGCCAAGCCGATGGTTATGTACGAGGACGACACCATCATCGCCATCGCGTCCGAGGAGGTGTCCCTGAACCGGCTCTTCCCCGGTCAGCCCCTTTCCACCACCGAACCTGCTCCGGGGACTTGCCAAACGTGGTCACGCTCGATCTAGCCAACCTGTCCGTCCGCGAGGCCAACCAGCGTTTGCGCGAGGCCGCCGCAAAGGGCGACGACATCGAACTTCTCAACCCCGACGCCCGCCACCATCTGGGCGTCGGACTGACCCATCCCGTCAAAGTCCGCATTCGCGGCTCGGCCGGTTATTTCTGCGCCGGCCTGACCGACGGAGCCAGCTTCGAGATCGACAGCAATGTCGGCTGGGGCGTCGGCGACAACATGTATTCCGGCTCGGTGGTGGTGGGCGGCAACGCCGGCGCCATCGCCGGCGTCGGCATCCGCGGTGCCGAAATCGTCGTCAAAGGCAACATGGGCAGCCGCGCCGGGCAGGTCATGAAGGCCGGCACCCTGTGCTGCGCCGGCAATGCCAGTTTCCTGGCCGGCTACATGATGTACGGCGGGCGGATCATCATCCTGGGCGATTCCGGCGAACGGGTCGGCGAGGACATGAGCGCCGGCACCATCTATGTCGGCGGCCGCGTCCAGACCCTGGGATCCGACGCCGAGGTGGCCGAGATCACTCCGGAAGAGGACATCGAGGTTCGCAGCTTCCTGGCCAAATACGATCTGCCCTTCACCGGCACCTTCAAGAAGATCGTCAGCGCCGGCAAGAAACTGCGCTATTCGGGGTCGGAGGTGATTTCCCGCCCCCTGCCCTACACCGAATTCACGGAAGCCGACAGCTATTGGAACGCCAAGGTGCAGGAAGACATCCGCGCCAAGGCCAGCATCGGCCGTTACCGCATCCGCGGCTACGGTGCCGCCAAGGCCATGCCGCATTTCAGCGACATCGCCATCAAGATCGACCCGGACCGCATCGGTGCCGGTCCCGACCCTCTGGCGGCCGTCAACCTGCGCACCCGGATCGGCCAGCGCTTCGGCGCCAAGCCGCTGGATCTGTCGTTCCCGGTGATGATCGCCCCCATGAGCTTCGGCGCTCTGTCCCGTTCAATGAAAATGGCCCTGGCCATCGCCTCCCGTCTGTCGGACACCGTCGAGAACACCGGCGAAGGCGGCATGCTGCCGCAGGAGCGAGCCGAGGCCAAGCAGTTGATCTATCAATGCCTGTCGGGCCGTCTAGGCTGGAACATCCAGGACATGCAAAAGGCCGACGCCGTCGAAATCTACATCTCTCAAGGCGCCAAGCCCGGCCTGGGGGGACAGCTGATGGCCAAGAAGGTGACGAAGGAACTGGCCGCCATTCGCGGCATTCCCGAAGGCATCGATTTGCGCTCGCCGTCGCGCCACCCCGACATCATGGGAGCCGACGATCTGGTCATCAAGGTCGAGGAATTCCGCGAGGCCACCAATTACCGCATCCCCATTTCGGTGAAGCTGGGAGCCGGCCGCGTCCGCGACGACATCAAGATCGCCTATAAGGACGGCTTCGATTTCGTCCAGCTCGACGGCATGCAGGGATCGACCGGCGCCGCCAGCACCGAAGTGCTGGAAAACGTCGGCATCCCCACCCTGGCCGCGTTGCAGGAAGCCTTGGACGGTCTCGATGAATGCGGCCACAAAGGCGACATGCCGGTGGTGATGATGGGCGGCATCAAGGACGGCATCGACGCCGTCAAGGCCCTGGCCTTGGGCGCGTCCGCCGTCGCCATGGGCACCGCCGCCCTGATCGCCGGCGGCTGCATCGCCTGCATGCAGTGCCATGTCGGCAACTGCGTGGTGGGCATCGCCACGCAAGACCCCGAACATGAAAAACGCTACCAGACCCAGCGTCAGGGCGAGGCCATCCATCGCTTCCTGGAATCGGTGCGCTGGCAGATCGCCGCCGTGACCCAGGCTTTGGGCCACAGCGATTTTCGCCAGCTCTCAAGGGCCGACCTTGTGGCTTTGACCCCCGAAGCGGCGGCCATCACCGGCCTGCCGTACGATCCTTCCTACCGGGCCGTCGAACAGCGGCTCCTGAACCGGGTGGCCTGACATGTCCAGCTGTTCCGCCAACTCCTCCCTGACGGCGCTGCTGCGCAACGATGCCGGTCAGCCCCACTACGTCCCGCCGCCCTGCCAGGTGGCCTGCCCCATCGGCACAGACGTCGGTTCCTATGTCGGCTTCATCTGGCTGGGCCAGTATGACAAGGCGCTGGAGGCGATCACCGCCACCAATCCCTTCAGCGGCGTCTGCGGCCGCGTCTGCGACGCCCCTTGCGAACCCGCCTGCCGCCGCGCCAACGGCGACGGAGCCGTAACCATCCGCGGCCTGAAGCGCTTCGTCATGGACAAGCTGGGCAGCCAATGGCTGCCGCCCAAAGTTCTGCCCAGCAAGACCAGGTCGGTCGCTATCGTCGGTTCCGGTCCCGCCGGCCTGACCGCCGCCCAGGATATTGCCGAAGCCGGATATACGGTCGACGTCTATGAAGCGGCCCCCCGCGCCGGTGGTATGCTGACCTGGGGCATTCCCGACTTCCGCCTGCCGCCCGAGGTGGTGCAGCAGGACATCAAACATATCCTGGACCGTTATCCCGGCATCACCATCCACCTGTCGACACCGCTGGGAGACAAGGTCGGCCTGGATGCGCTGCGGGCCAAGCACGACGCCATTCTTCTGGCCATCGGCGCCAGCGCCGGCAAGAAGTTGGGCGTCCCCGGCGACGATCTGCCCGGCGTGGTGGACGGCGTTTCCTTCCTCGCAAAAGTCAACGGCGGCGATCGCCCGGCCATGCCGGAAACCGTACTGGTCATTGGCGGCGGCGACGTCGCCATGGACGCCTGCCGCACGGCCCGCCGCCTGCCCGGCGTCAAAAAAGTGCAAGTCCTTTACCGCCGTGGCCCCGGCGAAATCCCCGCCCGCCATCACGAGGTCGAAGCCTCTTTGGCCGAGGGCGTCGAAATCGTCTACAATATCCAACCCGTCTCGGTGTCGTCCGACGCCACCGGCGCGCCGGTGCTGAAGGTGATCCGCACCACCTTGGGCGATCCCGGCCCCGACGGCCGCCGGCGCCCCGTTGCCGTCGCCGGCAGCGAAGAGGATTTGTCAGCCGGCCTGATCATCGCCGCCGTCGGCCAAAAAGCCGTCAGCCTGGAATTGGCCAAGCACGGCCTGATGGCCGACGATCGCATTCCCACCGCCGACGAAAACATGGAGACCCCGGTTCCCGGCGTCTTCTCGGCCGGCGATGCCGCCTTCGGCAGTTCGACCATCGTCAACGCCATGGCCCAAGGCCACAAGGCGGCCTATTACATCCTGGCCAGGCTGGAAGGTGTTCCGCACCCGGATGCCTATGCCACGCCCAACCGCACCCGAACCGCACCGCTGGCCCAGGACCCGTTGTGGGAGAAACTGGCGCCGCAACCCCCGGCTTTCGTCGGCTTTGGCGAGGACGAACATTCCTTCAGCGAAGCAGAAACCGGCTATGACGAAGAAATCGCCCGCCAGCAGGCCGCCCGCTGCTATCGCTGTGACACCGAAACCGGCTCGGTCGATTATTCGGTAAAGGCCCGCGAAACCATCTTCACCATGGCCAAAAGCGACCGCACCCAAGCCGAGCTTTTGTCGCTCACCAAATCCCGCCTGTCTTGCCGCGACAATCCGTTCCCGCCCGGCAAGCCCGCCGATTTTGACGAACTGACGTTCCTGCCGGCCAATCTGACCCGTCTGGTTATTGATCCCTATCGCGAAGCCTGCAAGACCCGCACTGTTCTGGGCGGCAGCCTGATCCTAGAGCATCCCTTGCTGGTGCGCGGGTTCGACGGACAGACGGCGGAGCTGAACGCCGCCATCGCCGCCGGAATCGCCGCTTCGGGCGGCGGATCGATCGGAGCCGCACCGCTGGCGGGCAACGTTCCCTGGCTGCAACTGGCCGCCGACAAGACCAAGGCCGATCCTGACGCCGCCGTCGTCGTTCTGCCCTTCGCCACCGGCATGTCCTTGCCGGCGCGAAGCGGCAAAAAGCAGTTGCTGGGTTTGTCGGTGCGCTCCACCGATCTGGACGACGCCGTTCCCTTCGCCCTACAAGCCGGCATCGACCTGATGATCCTGGACGCCAGCAGCGGCATCGGCCGGACCTGGGCCGAACTTTCCGGCCAGCCCGATCTGGGCATCATCAGCAAAGCCGTCCGTTTGCTGCGGGCGGCCAAGGCCGAGGAAAGCATCGACCTGATTTATTACGGCGGCATCCGTTCCGGCAGCGATCTGGCGAAGGCCCTATCTTTGGGCTGCGTCGCCGGTATCGCCGAAGTGTCGGCGGCCCTGGCCGCCGGCGCCCGGATCGACGGCAAAACCCTGGTCTTCCCAGACCTAGCCACGGCAAAACAGCGGACCGATGCCGTCGCCAATTACCTGAAAGCCGCCGCCAGCGAAGTCTCGATGATGGCTCGCTGCACCGGCAAAACCAACGTCCACAACCTGGAGCCGGAAGATTTGCGCAGTCTGACCCTGGCCGCCCAGAACGCCACCGGCATCGTCATGGCCGGCATCAAAAAAGTGTCCTGATCAAACGATTGCCGGAGCGGGATCGCTCCCGCTCCGGCAGAAAGCCCATTCTGACTACAAAAATAAACCCATATGAATAACAATAAAATTTTAAATGATGATAATTTAATACACGATAGCACATTTAATGTGCATAAGTTCAGCAAATTACGATATTTTATAGCAGTTTTACTATTATCATAACTGGCATTTAATTTGCTTATGACTCACACAAAGTCATGACACAGAGGATCAAATGCCGGACGATAGTTTTCAATCCGATATATATTCTTCAGAGTCTTTGATCGGCCCGCAGGTAGCCCCCATCGTCAGCCATGCCCGGCGCCTGACGGTCGACGCCGTTGCCAGCGGCCACAGCCTGGCCCAGACCTTTGACGAGTTGGACGACCGCTGCCAAAAATTGCTGGCGGCCTTGCGCTCGGCGGATCAGGACGTGGCGGACTCGGCCGGTCAGGCGGAAAGCCTGCGCGCCGGCAGCGACAGCGAAGCCGCCGAAATCGCGCAACTGATCCGCCGCCTGCTGGACGAAGTCACTGTCCGCATCGACCAGAAAGCCAACGAGGCCGAGGCGACCCTGTCGGCCATCATGCAGATCGGCCATCAGGTGCGCATGCTGGCTATGAACGCCCGCATCGAAGCAGCGCGGGCCGGAGAACATGGCCGCGGCTTTTCAGTGGTCGCCAATGAAGTCGGCGAGCTGGCCCGCCAGACCCTCAACCATGCAGACAAGGCTGCGCACAGCCTGGATTTTTCTGATGTACAGAATATGCTGGGGGCCACCGTCGGCCAAATCGGCAACGGTTTGGGGCGCATGCAAACCGTGACGTCCGCCTCACTGAACAGCCTTCACAACCTGCTGTCCGGATTGGAGCGCAATGTCCAAAGCATCACGGGGAACACCCAGGTGGTGGTGGAAATGGTGCATCTGGGCCGCCAGTCCCAGGGCCGCAGCCTGGACCAGATGGCCTGGGCCGGAGAGGAACTGGACGAGTTGACGCAAACTTTGACCAATACGCCTTCGCCAATCAGCGGGCTGGCGGCCCTGGCCGCCAAACGGCACATCATTCTGGATCCCGGCTACGACCGGCTGGACGACATTCTGCGCCGCGGAAAACTACGGGTGGCGGTCGAGCCCGGCTTCGTCGGGCTGTCTTTTCGCCGCCGCAAGGGCGAACCGCTGAGCGGCCTCGACATCGATTACGCCACCGCCTTCGCCCGCTCGATCGGCGTCGCCTGCGACTTCGTGGAACATCCCTGGGACCAGTTGCCGCAATTGCTGTTCCACGGACGAACCCCTGCCGAAGCCCCTGTCGACGTGGTCTGGAGCGCCCTGCCGCCCAATGCCGGCTTCACCGGCGTCGCCTATTCCGAAACCTATACCTGGCTGCCGTACGTCATGGCCCGGCGCAAAGGCGATTCCCGCATCGGCCGACTAGAGGATCTGGACGGCAAGGTGCTGGGCATCATCAACGATCCCGGAGCCTTCGCCGTGCTGGAGGCGGCCGGAATCCGCTGGTCGGCCAACGCCGCCAAACCCGGCGGCAAGATACGCCTTGCCAACTTGATGGCCTACAGCGACCAGTCGCGCATCCACGACTGCCTGGCAGACAAAGTGGTCGACGCTTTTTGCGTCGACCTGCCGATCTATCACTGGGCCTGCACCAATCCGGAAAGCCCGTGGCATGGCCGGATCGAGATCGTCGGCGGCAATCTGGCGCCACAACCTTATTACTACGCCGTCGGCGTCGCCGCCGAAAGCGGGTCGTACCGCCTGTTGCAAGCCATCAACGGCTTCCTGGGCAAGTTCAAACCGTCCCCCGAGCGCCGCCGCATCGAAACGGCATGGCAAGGCAGTCCGCTGGACGGCGCCATCAGTTACCGCGACGAACCGGGCGCGTTGAAAGGCGAAGCCGAACTGATGCAGCTTTGGCAGAACCGCCGCGGCTTCGGAGGTTAACCCTCCGAAGCCCGCGAATAGACGATCACCGAAAGCATCCGGATCGGCAACTGGCGCAGCTCTTCCGGCCCGTGGGGGGCGTCGGCGTCGAAGAACAGCGAATCGCCGGCCTTCATGGGATAGAGCTTGCTGCCGTGGCGATAAGCCACTTCGCCCTCCAGGATGTAGATGAACTCCAGTCCGGAATGCTGAAAGATCGGAAAGACGTCGGCGCTTTCCGTCAGCGTCACCAGATAGGGCTCGACGGCGATGGCTTTGTTGCCGATGGAATGCCCCAGCAGTTCGTACTGATGCCCGGCGCGGGTTCCTCGCCGTTCGATGGTCAACCCCTCCCCGGCCTTGACGAAGGTGGCGTCGCGCTGTTCCTCGAACTTGCGGAAGAAGGCCGTCACCGGCACGTTCAGCGCGCGGGAAAGTGCTTGCAACGTCGATAGCGACGGCGAGGTGATGCCGTTCTCGATCTTCGAGAGCATGCCCGCCGACAATCCGGCCTGTTTGGCCAGATCGGACACGGTCATGTCCAGCTTGCTACGGAATTCGCGCACCTGATGGCCGATGGACACTTCCAGGCTATTCTCGCGCGCGCCGTCCACGGCGTGGGGATTTTGTCCGTCCTTGGAATTTGAACCGTTCATGTCGCCCTGTCGTTCAGCCTGCTGCATCGGCATGGACCGACTATAAGACGGACGAAGCGGCGCGTCACCTCTTCAGGCTGTTTTTCGCAGCGGAAATGACACTTCAACGCAGTCCGCAGACGCTTCCAGCGAATTCGGCCATGGCGTCGGCCAGCACATCCCACAGATAAGCCGCCGAAGCGCTGTCGGCCAGCACATGGAAAGCCGGAAGCTCCGCCCCACGGTCATCGCGGATGATGATGGCCGACAGACGCGCCAGCGAAGTCTGGGCAATGGACAGGTCGGCAAACTTATGAAGCCGCACATCAATGCCGCACAGCTTGGCGAACATCTCGGGCGCCTTGGCGCCGCCGACGGTGAACCAGGCATGGCTGTCGCGGCGGGGCACCTGGAAGCACAGACCGGCCGCGTCCAAAGACCAGGCGGCATCCAGAGCGGCGACCGTCGACGGCCGACCGTCCGACGGTCCCAGCAACAGAAATTCCCCCGGCGACAGACGGGCCACCAGCGTGCCATCCGAAAGGACGGCGGCCTGATTGTGTTCGGGCGGATAGGCGATATTCCGGCCGTCCAGCCAGGCCGCCGTTTCCGCGCCTTTGAAGCCGGTACGCGGCAGCGGCGACAGATCGCGCAAAACCACGCCAGCGGCAGGACGCTGGCCGGGAATGGACAGGGCGGCGACGCAATCTCCGGCCTGCCCCCAGGAAACGCTCAGGGCATCGAGGGAACGGCGGACGAAACTGCGGCGCAGAATGGTTTCCAGGCCCATCGCTCAGATCTCCTGGCGCTTGTTTTCGGGGTCGTAGAACGGCAGAGGCACGACCACCGCTTCGATCATCTGCCCACCCTGAACGCGGATGGAAAAGACCGAACCGGCCGACGACAGTTTTGGCGGCACGATGGCCAGACCAATGACCTTGCCCAAAGTGGGCGAATCCACCACCGAGGTCACTCGGCCGGCGATGTCGCCCTTTTCGATCACCAGATGGTTTTCCAGCGGCGTCGGATCCGACGGATGCTTAAGCTGGAACCCAACCAGACGACGGGTCTGTTCCTTGGCTTCCAAAGCCTCCATGGCCGGTTTGCCGACGAAGAAGGCTTTCTTGCGTCCCACCGCCCAACCCATGGCCGCTTCCATGGGATGGCTCAGGCTGTCGGTATCCTGGGACACGATGATGTGGCCTTTTTCCAGACGCAGCACACGCTGGGCTTCGATACCGATGGGACGTATGGCGAATTCCTGCCCCGCTTCGGCCACGGCGTCCCACAGGGCTTCGCCCTGACTGGCGGGAACGTGGATTTCATAGCCCAGCTCGCCGCCGAAACCGACGCGCATCAGACGGGCGGGAATACCCGCCACCGTGCCGGTGCGGATACCCAGATAAGGGAAGCCTTCGGGCGACAGATCGACGTCGCGGCACAGTTTGGCCAGCACCTTGCGGGAATTCGGACCAATCAGGTTCAGGCCACAGAAGGCGGCGGTGACGTTGGCGATGTCCACCTTCATCCGCCATTGGGCATTGAACCACTGCATCAGACGATAGACCCGATCGACCCCGCTGGTGGTGGCGGTCACATAATAATGCCGTTCGTGCAGCCGTCCGGCCACGCCGTCGTCGATGATGTAGCCGCCCTGATCCAGCATCAAGGCGTAGCGGACCTTGCCCACCGGCAGCTTGGCATAAGTCCAGGTATAGATGCGTTCCAGGAATTCGCCGGCCTCGGGACCGCGGATATCCAGGCCGCCCAGGGTCGAAACATCAATCATGCCGACGCCGGTGCGGGCGGCTTCGACTTCGGCGACGACGGCCTTGGCGGCGTCGGGACCATAATATGCCGGACGCATCCAGGCTCCCGCCGTCATCATGCGGGCACCGACCTCAAGATGGCGGTGATGCATGGCCGTCAGACGCACCGGATCGAAAGACCGGCCGGCCAGATGCCCCAGCGTCTCGCCGCCGATGGGCGGACGGACGGTGGTGGTGCCGACCGTGACCGGCGACTGGCCGTTGCAGCGGGCCAGCACTCGCTGCACCAGGGTATTGGTCAGCTTGCCCTGGGTCGGCCCCATGCCGGCAGTGGAAAAGCGTTTCAGCAACTGGATATGGTCGTAGCCCTGGGCCGCCGCGTCGGGAACGTCGCGGTATTGCAGGTCTTCGTCGAAGTCGATGAAGTCCTTGCCTTTGCCCAGCGGGAAAATCGGCCACGCGAAGGTCCGGCCGGCGCCGTCTTCGGCGATTTCCCCTCCGGCCTCGGCCGCGAACCCGGCATCGACGGCCGCCAAGGCGCCGTTGCGGCGACCGTCGGCGATGGTGGCGTCCAATGCCCAACGTCCCGCCAAAGATCCGGCGGCGAACAGATGCGGCGGCAGGGACTCGATGCGCGGCATGGCGGTTTCCGGATCCGGCACCAGTACGGCATTGGCATGCGACAGCAGCGCCGCCATCGGCACATAGCCCACCGACAGGCACAGCAGATCGCAGTCCAGCGCGGCGACCGTGGCGCCCAGCTTGCCTTCTCCGGCGATGCGGGCGATGCGGACGCCACGGATGTGGTTTCGGCCTTCGTAAGCTTCGGCGATGGCGCAGCCGGCATGCACCGTCACCCCCTTCGCCTTCACCGCTTCGGCCAGTGGGTGAATGGCGGGTGCAGAGCGCAAATCGACCACGGCGGCGATATCCACGCCCGCCGACAACAGATCGAGGACGACGCCATAGGCGTCTTCATTGGCGGCGGCGACCACCGCCTTTTTACCGGGACGGACGCCGAACTGCTTCATCAGCCGTTGCGCCGCCGTGCCCAGCATGATGCCCGGCAGATCGTTGTTGCGAAAGACCATCGGCTGTTCCGAAGCGCCGGTGGCGATCACCACCGACTTGGCCCGCAGCTTGTAGAAGCGGTTGCCCTTGACCACCGGCAGCCAGTTGTCGCTGAACCAGCCCTGAACCGTGGCGCTGGTCATGACGGTGATGCGGTTCTCGGCGGCGACGCTTGACAGGAGGACAGTCATCTCCTCTTCCGCCCGTTTCCCTTCGGGGTCGAAACGGGTGAAACCAAGCGCGCCGCCGAGGTCTGGATGTTCGTCGATGAGGATGACCTCGGCTCCGGCCTTGGCGGCCTCGAGGGCCGCCGCCATGCCGGCCGGGCCGCCGCCAACTACAGCGACATCGGCGAACAAATAGGCTTTGTCGTAATAGCCGTGATGAGCGTTCAGGTTGACCTTGCCCAAACCGGCCAGATGACGGATCACCGGCTCCCAGAAACGCCAGGCGATGCGGGGATTGAAGAACGTCTTGTAATAGAAGCCGACCGGCATGAAGCGCGAGAGCTTCTCCAGTACCCGGCCCCAATCCTTGTCGGCGGTGCCGAAGGTGTTGACGGCGCTGACGGCCAGTCCGTCGGCGATGGGACGCATGTCGGACGGAACGTTGGGCTGATCGCCGACCTGCACCAAGGAATTGGCTTCCAAACCGGCGGCGGAAATCATGCCGCGCGGACGATGATATTTGAAGCTGCGCGACAGAACCCAGCGGTCATTGGCGGCCAAGGCGCTGGCGATGGTGTCGCCCTCATAGCCGCTGACCTCCTGGCCGTCGAAAGTGAAACGGACGACTTTCGAACGGTCGATGCGCCGCCCCCACGGAGCTGGCAGACGATTGGCGCTCATGCCGTTTCTCCCTTGCCCAATTGGTCAGCCCGATAGGTCCGCAAAATCTCGTCGGTGCGCACGTCCCGCTCGGCGACAAACCAATAGGAGGTCGGCACGTGATACCACCATTCACGGGTGATGCCGGCCTTGTTGTCCTTCAAATACAGATAATCGGCCCAGGCTTCGGCTCCGGCATCGGGGGCGGGAACATCACGGACCTCTCCGCCATAAGAGAATTCCGAGATGTTGCGTGGACCGTTCAACGGACAATGCATGATCTTCACGGGTCCAGCTCCTTAACTGCCGACCGACGCGGCACCGGCCTCGCCCACCTGCTCGAACCGCGAGAAGCGGTCGTATGAGAAAGCACGAATCAGATCCGGAGTACGGTCGGTGGCGACGCATTCCGCCATCCGCTTGCCGCAGACGGGCGTGGCCTTGAAGCCCCAGGTGCCCCAGCCGGCGTCGATGTAATAGTTGTCGAGATGCGTCTTGCCCATCACCGGAGCGAAATCGGGGGTCATGTCGGCCATGCCTGCCCACTGGCGCATCAGCCGCACGTCGGCCAAAAAGGGAAACAGTTCCAGCATGTGGGCCATCAGCCCTTCCTTGAAGTCCAGGCTGGAGCGGGTGGAATAAAGCGGATAAGGATCGACCGCCCCGCCCATCACCAGCTCACCGCGCTGGGACTGCCAGATGTAACAGTGCAGGCTGCCCGAAACGATGATCGAATCCAGGAACGGCTTCAGCGGCTGCGAGACGCAGGCCTGCAACGGCACCGTGCGGATGGGCAGCTTCAGCCCGGCCATGCCGGCCATCACCGAACTCATCCCCGCCACAGCCTGCAACACCTTGCCGCAGGAAATGCTGCCGCGATTGGTATGCACCGTGGCGATGCGTCCACCTTGAACGTCCAGACCCGTCACTTCCGTCAGCTGGTGGATCTCCACCCCCAGTTCGGCGGCCCGGGCGGCATAACCCCAGGCTACGGCGTCGTGACGGGCGGTCGCCCCCACCGGATGCCACAGGGCGCCCTGGATCGGGAAACGCACATCTTGGGAAAAATTCAGCGTCGGCTCGATGGCGCGGATTTCGTCGACACCCATCACCTCGGACGGAACGCCCAGATGCTTATTCACCTCGGCGCGCCAACGCATGGTGCGCATGGCGGCGTCGGTATGAGCCAAGGTGAAATGGCCGCGCTGGGTATACATCACGTTGATGTCCAGCTCCTGGCTCAAGGTCGTCCATAGCCGCATGGATTCCTTATAGAAGGACACGCCTTCCGGAGTCAGGTAATTGGCGCGGACAATGGCCGTATTGCGGGCAGTATTGCCGCCGCCGACATAGCCTTTGTCGAGAACCGCGATCTTTTTGACGCCCCAGTCCTTGGCCAGATGATAAGCGGCGGCAAGACCGTGGCCGCCGCCGCCGATGATCACGACGTCATAGCTTTTGGACAAAGGCCGGGCGGCAGGAATCTGACGCTTCGGAGAAATGAACTGGCCGAAAAGACCGTGCTTGAGAAGGGCGAGAGCCATGCCCGATACCCCTTTGAGAACCTGAGACGACCCTACCAGTTCATTCACTCTCAGGCAACAAATTTTCTTGTAATAAAACAAAGAAGCGGCGCCGGATTGCTCCGGCGCCGCCAGTCGGACAGGATATGAACGATGTTCAGTGGCTGACGGTTTCTCCGTGCAGGGCCAGATCCAGGCCTTCCACTTCGACTTCCTTGGAGACGCGCAGACCGATGGTCAGATCGAGAACCTTCAGGATGATGAAGCTGATGACGCCCGACCACACCAGGGTCATCAGGATACCCTCGGCCTGCAGCAGAACCTGTCCGGGATTGCCGTCCAGCAGACCGGACTTGCCGGTGCCGCCCACGGCGGACAGAGCGAAGACACCGGTCAGCAGAGCGCCCAGGATGCCGCCCAGGCCGTGCACGCCCCAAACGTCCAGGGCGTCGTCGTAACCGAACATCGACTTGAAACCCGACACGCCCCAATAGCAGACCACGCCGGCCGCCAGGCCGATGATCAGGGCGCCGCCGACACCGACGAAACCGCAGGCAGGAGTGATGGCGACCAGACCGGCGACGGCGCCGGACACTGCGCCCAGCAAGCTGGGCTTACCGCGCAGAACCCATTCGGCCAGGCTCCACGACACCACGGCGGCGGCAGTAGCCAGATGAGTGTTGAACAGAGCGAAACCGGCCGAGGCCCCCGACGACAGAGCCGAACCGGCATTGAAGCCGAACCAGCCCACCCACAGCAGAGCACCGCCGATCATGGTCAAAACCAGATTGTGCGGAGCCAGATTCTCGGTGCCGTGACCGGAACGCTTGCCGATCATGATGCTGGCCACCAGACCGGCGACGGCGGAATTGATGTGCACCACGGTGCCGCCGGCGAAATCCAGCACGCCCGCGCCCGACAGGAAGCCGCCCGGTCCCCAGACCATGTGGGCGATGGGCGAATAGACCGCCAGCAGCCACACGGCCAGGAAGATCATCGCCGCCGAGAACTTCATACGGTCGGCGGGACCGCCGAGAATGATCACCGGGGTGATGATGGCGAAGGTGCACTGGAAGAAGGCGAACACCGTCTCGGGAATGGTCGGCGCCAGAGCCGAGATCGTGTCGGGAGCGACACCGGCCATCAGCACGCGGCTGAACCCGCCAAAGAAGGCGTTGCCTTCGGTAAAGGCCAGCGAATAACCGAGAACGGCCCACAGGACCGACAGCAGGCCGGCGGCGAAGAAGCTTTGCATGAGCACGGCCAGCACGTTCTTCTTGCGGACCAGGCCACCGTAGAACAAGGCCAGACCGGGAACCAGCATCATCAGCACCAGCACGCCCGAGGTCAGCATCCAGGCCGTGTCGCCGGAATCCAGCTTCAGCACCGGAGCCGCGGCGGCGGCGGCGTCAGCCGGAGCCGTAGCGTCGGCCGGAGCATCGGCGGCCTGGGCCAAAGCCTGACCACACCACAGGGTGCCCATCATGCCCGCCGTCACGGCAAGCCGGGAAATCGTCTTTACCATCTGCTTCATGTCTCGGTCCCCTGACTTAGAGAGCGGCTTCGTTGGCTTCGCCGGTGCGGATGCGCACCACCTGAGCCAGTTCGCTGACGAAGATCTTGCCGTCGCCGATCTTGCCGGTATTGGCGGCGGCGCGGATGGCTTCCACCACGCGCTCGGCCAAATCGTCGGCAACGGCGACTTCGATCTTGATCTTGGGCAGGAAGGAAACGGCGTATTCGGCACCGCGATAAATCTCGGTTTGGCCCTTCTGGCGGCCGAAACCCTTGACTTCGCTGACCGTCAGCCCCTGAACGCCGAGGCCGGACAGCGCGTCGCGCACCTCATCCAGCTTGAATGGTTTGATGATGGAGATGATGTACTTCATGCATTCCCCCGTATGATGGTCGGATGTGGGACCAGAGGCGCCTTGATCTCAAGGCAGCGAACCTCGGACGGCCACCCGCCCGGAACGCGTTTCCTCTCATTCAATTTTATTGATAGCAAAGCCCATGCCGTTCCGAAAAAGCGGCGGCTTTCCTGATTTTGCCCCGTTGCCACCGAGCATGCGCGATCACCACGGATGCATAAATATGCATCACATGAAATTTTAAGTCTAAATTTTAGGCAAATAGTTCATCTTGGTGAATAATTTTAATCAAGATGAATGCGTCTCACCCCTGCTTTTGAGACGCTGCTGCAATTCCACAAAATCATACAGGTCACTGAGCATGAAGTTGCGGTTTTCCGCCCGCCCCATCTCGCGCCGCGTGGCCTCGTCACCGGCCAGATAGCGCTGAGCCGTCACACGGAAAGGATGGGGAATTTCCAGATTGAACAGGGATTGCTTCGCCAGCAGACGGCAAAGCTGATCAAACAACAGGCGGTAACGTTCGTCCTGGGGCGCCAGATAAGCGTCGGACAGATCCCCTCCATACAGGCGGAACAGTTCGAAATAGTCGTCAAGATTGGGCGAACTCACGGCCGTAGCTCCATGGCTTTGGGCGTGCGCGCCCGCCCCAGGCCCGCACCAGATGGCATCAAAAGACCCTGATCAGGGCTGAATGTCAAAATCCGTGTACGATTCGGTCAGTTCCAACAGCTTGCGGACGGATTCGTTTGGCGATTTCAGGCCCAAGGGGAAAGCACGCCCCAACTCGTCGCGAGCCACATAGAGAAAGCCCAACCCGACGGAATCCACATGATGAATGCGCCCCAGATCGAAGACGATCTTGCGCCCCTTGAAAGGAGCGATATCGGCCATCAGCCGCTTGAAGTCGGCGCTGCTGGCATAATTGACCAGGCCGTCCAGACTAACGACCACCACAGGGCCATGCTCGACGATGCTGTAGATCATCGCTGTTCATCCTAGCTGAACGTCATAGCGGCATTTTATACCAACGGAGGTTGGACACCAATGGCCTCCCGCTCAAAGTCTGCATTTTTCCACCGACGGAAATACTGGACGGCCTGATTTTCAGATGGTAATGATTCTCACCATGACCAGTCGCACTCATATGCAGGCTCTCCTGCGGCTTCTAAGCCTGACCTCGCTAGAGGTTCGGGCTTTCGCCGTTGGTTTGTCTTCTTATGAGTTCGCAGGTCATGCTTCCCTTCACTGAAAAATTTCATCCCGTCCGCCACGATCCCTTCAGCCGCGCCGTTCGGCTGATGGTTCTACGCACGCGCCATCTGGCCCGACTGTGACGCTCACTCTCCCCCCCGAACGCCCCTTATCGCGTGTTTTATAAAGAGAAGTGAGATCATGAAAAAGATGCCTTTCGAGAAGTACCGCCCCGCCGCCCCCGTGGCCTTGGCCGACCGCCAATGGCCCGGCAAGATCATCGAGCGCGCCCCCATCTGGTGCAGCGTCGATCTGCGCGACGGCAACCAGGCGCTGGTCGAGCCCATGAGCCCGGCCAAAAAGCGCCGTATGTTCGACCTGTTGCTGGAGATGGGTTTCAAGGAGATCGAAGTCGGTTTCCCCGCCGCCTCGCAGACGGACTTCGATTTCCTGCGCATGCTGATCGAGGAAAATCTCATTCCCGACGGCGTCACCATCCAAGTGCTGACCCAGTCGCGCGAACACCTGATCCGCCGCACCTTCGAGGCCATCAAAGGAGCCAAGTCGGCCATCGTGCATCTGTACAATTCCACCTCGGAATTGCAGCGCCGCGTGGTGTTCGGCGCCGACAAGTCGGCCATCACCAAGATCGCCGTCACCGGCACCAAGATGATCAGGCAACTGGCCGACGAGATGGACGGCACCGACGTCATGTTCCAGTACAGCCCGGAAAGCTTCACCGGCACTGAACTGGATTACGCCGTCGAGATCACCGAGGCCGTTATGGACGCCTGGCAGCCCAGCCCGGCCAAACGGATGATCGTCAATCTGCCGGCCACGGTGGAAATGGCCACCCCCAACCATTACGCCGACCAGATCGAATGGTTTTGCCGCAACGTCAAAAACCGCGATTCCATCATCATTTCGATCCACCCCCATAACGATCGCGGCACCGGCGTCGCCGCCGCCGAATTAGCCATGCTGGCCGGCGGCGACCGCATCGAGGGCACCCTGTTCGGCAACGGCGAGCGCACCGGCAACGTCGACATCATCACCCTGGCCATGAACATGATGACCCAAGGTGTCGATCCCGTGCTGCGCATGAGCGACATCAGCCGCATCATGGAAGTATCCGAGGACTGCACCCAGATTCCCGTGCCGGTCCGCCACCCTTATGCCGGCGAATTGGTCTTCACCGCTTTTTCAGGGTCGCACCAGGACGCCATCAAGAAGGGGCTGGCGGCCTTGCGCCAATCGGGTTCAAACATGTGGGAAGTCCCCTATCTGCCGGTGGACCCCGCCGACCTGGGCCGGTCCTACGAAGCCGTCATCCGCATCAACAGCCAGTCGGGCAAGGGCGGCGTCGCCTATCTGCTGGAGCAGGAATTCGGCATGAACCTGCCCCGCGCCATGCAGGTCGAGCTGTCGCAATCAGTGCAAAAGACCGCCGACGCCACCGGCAAGGAATTAGGCGCCGCACAAATCTGGGAGCATTTCGAACGCGACTACCTGAAGGCCCGGACGCCTTATGATCTGGTCGCCCATTCCTTCGACCACGCCGGTTCGGCCGGACAGATGACCGTGACCCTGAAGACGCCTTCGGGGGAACGGACCGTGCGCGGCCGCGGCAACGGCCCCATCGACGCCTTCATCGACGCCCTGAAGAACGTCGGCGAGGAAATCCAGGTGGCCGACTATCAGGAACATGCCGTTGGCCGCGGCGCCAACGCCAAAGCCGCCGCCTATGTGGAGATCGCCGGTCCCGACGGCAGCGTCTGCGGCTGCGGCATGGACGAGGACATCGCCGTCGCCGCCCTGCGGGCGGTGCTGTCGGCGGTCAACCGGCGTGTCGGCAAATCGTCGTAACGGCAGACGTGCGGATCAGCCTTCGGGCTGATCCGCAGCCACCAAAGCCAGCAAGCCAGAAACAGTGCGTCCAATTCCGACCGCCGCAGCGTCGCCGCCCGGCTGTTTCCCCGATCCACCTGCCGGATCAAGCCCGCGTCCCACAAGACCCGGAAATGATGGGTCAGCGATGCCTTGCTGACCGGCAAGCCAAACGATACGCAGGTCCGCGCCGTTCCTTCGGGCGATCGCGCCAGCTCGGCACCATACGCCGTCGCAAAGGATCGCCAAGCCGCCAATACGTTTCCCAGCCGCTTCCAGACACCAGCGAAACCGCGCCCTACGCCATGAGATGGGAACGGCCCGGGCCAAACCCGGATTGGGCGACACCCTGGAACGGCGGCTGCGTTCCCTGGTGGCGCCGACGCGGACGGAAGCGGGCAGTCTCGACCATCATGTCATCGGGACAGGGCCGATCGCGATCTTTTTGTCTTTTACGAAGTGTGGAGCATCCGGGACGCCTTGCTGGCCCATCTGGAACGGCCGTACGTCACCGACTTTCTGAAAGACCGCCACCGCTATCTGGAAGAGGATTTGGAAATCCGCTGGCTGCGCATGTCCAGCCCCCATTCCTGACAGATGACCGCCTATCGCCGCAGCAGCAGGAAGCCCAAAACAGCCACCAGCACCCAGGGCAGCCATCCGGGGAACAGTCCTTTTCGCCCCTGGCCCATGGCGGCGATGGTGTCGGGATGCAGCCGCAGCCCGCCGCCGCGCAGGGCGGCCACGGTCAACTCCGCCTGTTGCACCAGCTTCGGCAGGCTTTCCAGGGTGCCGACCAAATGGCCGATGCCCTGCTTGATCTTGGCTTGCGGCCCCAGATTGGCGACCATCCACTGTTCGATCAGAGGACGCGCCAGCTGCCACATGTTGACCTGCGGATTCAGACGGCGCCCCACGCCTTCGGCCACCAGCATGCTTTTCTGCAACAGCAGCAGCTGGGGCTGGGTTTCCATGTCGAAGGTCTCGGTCACCTGGAACAATTGCCCCAGCAGGCGGGCGATGGAGATTTCATGCAGCGGCTTGCCCAGGATCGGTTCGGCAATGGAACGGCAGGCCTGGGTGAAATTGTCGATGGACTTGTCGGCAGGCACGAAACCGGCGGCGAAATGCACCTCGGCCACCTTGCGGTAGTCGCCGTTCAGAAAGCCCAGCAGCATTTCCCCCAGGAAACGGCGGGTTTCCTCGTCCACTCGTCCGGTGATGCCGAAATCGACCGCCACCAGACGGCCATCTGGAGCAAGGAACAGGTTCCCGGGGTGCAGGTCGGCATGGAAAAAGCCGTCGCGGAACACCATGTTGAAGAAGGCGTCCGCCGCCTTTTCCGTCACGTCCTCAAGATTGTGACCGGCCGCGGCGATGGCCTCCACCTCGTCGATGGGAATGCCTTCGATGCGTTCCAGGGTCAACACCCGCTTGGCCGTGCGCTGCCAATCGATCTTGGGAATGGTGAAGCCTTCGTCCCCTTCGAAATTGTCACGCATTTCGGCGGCGGCGGCGGCTTCGAAACGCAAATCCATTTCCAGAACCACCGATTCCTCGAAGGCTTTGACCGAGTCCACCAGACGCAAACGGCGCCATTTGGGAAACAGGCGTTCGGCCCAGGTCGCCAGCCAGGCGAACAAGGCGATGTCGCGGGCGAAGCGCAGCTCGACACCGGGACGCAAGACCTTGACGGCCACTTCCTCGCCCTCGGCGGTAATGGCGAAATGCACCTGGGCGATGGAGGCGGCGGCCACCGGCTGATCGTCGAAGCTTTGGAACAATTCGTCCAGCGGCTTGTCCAACTCGGCAGCGATGATCGCGCGGGCTTCCTCGGCGGGAAACGGCGGCAGACGATCCTGCAGATCGGACAAATCCTCGGCGACGTCCTCGCCCACCAGATCGGGGCGGGTGGAAAGGGCTTGGCCCAGCTTGATGAAGGTCGGGCCCAACTGTTCCAGGGCCGCCGCCAGACGCTGGCCGGGACGCAACACCGCCGCTTCCGGCGTGGCGAAACGGGCCAGCCAGCCGGCCAGCCAACGCCCGGTCTCCCCAGCGCTCTCCAAGGGGAACAGAGCGCCGTTGCGGGTCAGAGCGCCGCCGATGGCGCCAAGGCGCAGAATGTTGCGGATTGTCCCAATCATGGTCTCAGAGACGCCAGCCGGAATGAATGGCGGCGATGCCGCCGGTCAGGTTGCGGTATTTCACCTGCTCGAAGCCAACGGTGCGCATGCGCTCGGCCAGTTCTTCCTGAGGCGGAAACTTGCGGATGCTTTCCACCAGATACTGATAGGCCTCGCGGTTGCCGGCCACGAACTGGCCGATCCAGGGCAGCAGCTTGAAGCTGTACTGGTCGTACAAGCGGTCCATGCCGGGCACCACCACCTTGCTGAATTCCAGGCACATGAAGCGCCCGCCGGGTTTCAGCACGCGGCGAGCCTCGGCCAGGGCGGCGTCGATATGGGTGACGTTGCGCAGGCAGAAGGCGATGGTGTAGGCGTCCACCGAGCGATCCGGGAAGGGTAGCTTTTCCGCGTCGCCGCAGACCCAGTCGATGCCGTCCAGGATGTTCTTGTTCACGGCCCGGTCCCGGCCCACCGACAGCATCTCTTTATTGATGTCGCAGACGGTGACGTGCCCGCCGCCCTTGGAGCGGAAGCGAAAGGCGATATCGCCGGTGCCGCCGCCGACGTCCAGCAAGGTCATGCTGGGCCGGGGATGCAACCATTCGATCATCGACGCCTTCCACAGGCGATGGATGCCGGCGCTCATCAGATCGTTCATCAGGTCGTAGCGGGACGCCACTCCGTCGAACACCTCGCGCACCAGGGAAGCCTTTTCCTCTTCGCGCACGGTGCGGAAGCCGAAATGGGTGGTGCCGTCAGGCTGGGAATTGTTTTGCTCGCTCATGGGGCCGGAGGATAGCCCAAGCCTTGACCACTTACCATAGCTTCCCCCATTCTTTTGCCCATGCCTGAATTACCCGAAGTCGAAACGGTGTGCCGGGGACTGGCGGTGGCCCTTGAAGGGCGCCGGCTGATTCGCGTCGAGGTGCGCCGACCCAACCTGCGCCTGCCCTTTCCGCCCGATTTCGCCGAGCGGCTTCGAGGGCGCGTCGTCACCCGCATCTCGCGCCGAGCAAAATACATGTGCTGGCACCTGGACGACGGCTGGGTGGTCATCTGCCACCTGGGCATGTCGGGACGCATGATCGTCAGCAAGGACGACGGAAGCGCACCGGAAAAGCACGACCATGTGATCTTGGCGACCGACCGCGGAGACAAAGTATCGTTCAACGACGCCCGGCGCTTCGGCCTGATGGACATGTCCACCGAGGAAGGACTCGCCTCCCACAAGCTGCTGGCCGGCCTGGGGCCGGAGCCGCTGTCCGACGCCTTCACGCCCAAGATTCTAAAGACCGGACTGGCGGGCCGCTCCAGTCCCATCAAGCCGGTTCTGCTGGACCAGACCCTGGTGGTCGGCATCGGCAACATCTACGCCAGCGAATCCCTGTTCCGCGCCGGAATCGCTCCGACCCGCCCGGCCGGCAGCCTGACGGCCAAGGAATGCGCGAAGCTTACCGCCGCCATCAAGGACGTGCTGACCGAGGCCATCGCCGCCGGCGGCTCGTCGCTGAAGGACCACCGCCAACCATCGGGGGAACTAGGCTATTTCCAGCACGCCTTCGCCGTCTACGACCGCGAGGGCCAGCCCTGCCCCGGCTGCGATTGCGCCCGGGGAATCCGCCGTATCGCCCAGGCTGGACGATCGACATACTATTGTGACAAGCGCCAACGATAGTGGCGCGATCCACTTCAGGGTGATATGAGAGAGTCCATGTCAATCCAGCGGACCTTCCTTGCCGCCGTGGCGGCCTCGCTGTTCCTTGTCCTGGGCGCATCCGCCTGGGCCGGGCAATCCTATCTGAGCGAATTCGAAGACCTGCCGCTGCCGCCCGGCCTGACCGAGCAGCCCGGCGGCATGCTGTTCGAATCCCCCACGGGCCGCATCGTCGAGGCCACCGCCACCGGCGACGCCACCGCCGCCCAGATACAGTCCTTCTATCAGCAGGCGCTGCCGCAATTGGGCTGGGAGGCGCAGTCCGACGGCAGCTTCCGCCGCGACAACGAACTTCTGCGCATCGACATCGACGGCGGCCGCCGTCCTGTTCTGGTGCGCTTCTCGGTGGTGCCGCAGTAAAGACGGCCCGCCCCACTCGCCAACAGGGGAGAATTTCATGGCGTACGAGAACATCATCGTCGAGACCAAGGGCCATGTCGGCCTGATCACCTTGAACCGTCCCAAGGCTCTGAACGCCCTGTCGAACGCCCTGGTGTCGGAATTGGCCCTGGCTCTGGACGCCTTCGAGGCCGACGACGAGATCGGCGCCATCGTCCTGACCGGCTCGGAAAAGGCTTTCGCCGCCGGTGCCGACATCAAGGAAATGGCCTCCAAGTCCTTCACCGACTGCTATCTGCAGGACTTCATCACCAAGGGCTGGGAAGCCGTGACCAAGGTCCGCAAGCCGGTGATCGCCGCCGTGGCCGGATTCGCCCTGGGCGGCGGCTGCGAAGTCGCCATGATGTGCGACTTCATCCTGGCCGGCGACAATGCCAAGTTCGGCCAGCCGGAAATCACCCTGGGCATCATTCCGGGCGCCGGCGGCACCCAGCGTCTGACCCGCTTCGTCGGCAAGTCCAAGGCCATGGAAATGGTTCTGACCGGCCGCCTGATCGACGCCGCCGAGGCCGAACGCTGCGGTCTGGTCAGCCGGATCGTGCCCGCCGCCGAACTGCTCGAGGAAGCCCTGAAGGTGGCCGAGCGCATCGCCTCCATGGGCCGCGCCGCCGTGCTGGCTGGCAAGGAAGCCGTCAACCGCGCTTACGAAACCACCCTGGCCGAAGGCGTGCATTTCGAACGCCGCCTGTTCCACGCCCTGTTCGCCACCGAAGACCAAAAGGAAGGCATGGCCGCTTTCGCCGAAAAGCGTCAGCCCAACTTTAAAAACAAGTAAGCCCTTGGGTTTGCTCTCCCATTCGCCCCCAGATGTTGGGGGCGAATGGGAGATTCGCTTATCCCATGAGGATAAGTGCGCAAGAGTCTGTGGCGACTCACGATTCTGCCCCTTGACGCAGGCGCCAAAGCAGTCTTATAAACGCGCCTTCCGATTTCGTCCTTTAGACATCAAGTAGGTTCAACTCATGGCTCATCATAAGTCGGCTAAGAAGCGCATCCGCCAGACCGAGCGTCGCACCGATGTCAACCGCGCCCGCGTCAGCCGGATCCGCACCTTCGTCAAGAAGGTGGAGCTGCTGATCGCCAGCGGTGACAAGTCCCAGGCCGCCGAGGCGCTGCGCGCCGCCGAGCCGGAACTGATGAGCGGCGCCCAGAACGGCGTGCTGCACAAGAACACCGCCTCGCGCAAGGTTTCGCGCCTGGCTGCCCGCATCAAGGCCCTGTAAGCCGCTTCCTGCGGCTTTCGACAAGGGTCGAAGAATCGGAAAAACGGCCGCGCCCGCGGTAATGTGGGCGTGGCCGTTTTGCATCTGACAAGCAAAAAATCGAGACTCGAAAAAAATTCTGCGTTCGCTTTTCGTCCGCTTGCCCTGTGGAAAAAGCATCGCTAGAGTCATTTCTCACACCGCCCTGGGCGGCGTCTCTCCGCAGTTTATTAATAACTGCCCAAGGTCTTTTAGATCTTGGCACGGGTGGAGTTGTCCACAGGTGTTACTATAATAGTTATATAATTTAACATGTAACGAATCGGGCCAGACTCAGAAGCAAGGCGTTCAACGCCCAAGCAACAGGCCCGCAAGCTCTTGATGGGATCGAACGAAGCTCTTGCGGCGAGGCAGGCGTCGCACGGGTATACGCCAGCGATTGGGCAGGACCCTTCAACGGGTTCTCTCGCCGCGTGATCGATGTCCTGACAAGGGCGACATGACTTAGGGGGGCGCCGCACAAGGCGCATTGGGTGGACCAGGTGAGCAAAGAGATTTCCAGCGCATCCTTGAATGACGGCCCGATGTCCCAGTCCCAGTGGACACGGATCAAGACCCGCCTGCGCGACGAGTTCGGAGAAGCCGCCTTTAAAAGCTGGCTGAACCCCCTGGCCTTGTCGGAAGTTCGCGACGGCCAAGCCCGCATTGCCGTGCCGACCCGCTTCCTGCGCGATTGGGTGATCACCCATTACGGCGACCGTATCCGCGCCCTTTGGGCCAAGGAAGACGCCGCCATCACCGACATCGACATCATCGTCCAGCCCAGCGCCGCCAAAGCCGCCCGGCCGGCCGCCGGCTTGAGCGCCCCCGCCGCGGCCACCGTCCCCGCCCAGGCCGCCGCCGCTCCCTGCGAACCGGCCAACGTCAACGACGAGATCGGCGCGCCTCTGGACCCGCGCTACACGTTCGACAACTTCGTCGTCGGCAAGCCCAACGAATTCGCTTATGCCGCCGCCCGGCGCGTCGCCGAATCCGATACCGTGTCGTTCAACCCATTGTTCCTATACGGCGGCGTCGGCCTGGGCAAAACCCATCTGATGCATGCCGTCGCCTGGCATATCCGCGAACGCAATCCGAAACGCTCGGTCATCTATCTGTCGGCGGAAAAGTTCATGTACCGCTTCGTCCGGGCTCTGCGCTTCCAAGACACCATGGCCTTCAAGGAGCAGTTCCGCTCGGTGGATGTGCTGATGATCGACGACGTCCAGTTCATCGGCGGCAAAGATTCCACACAGGAAGAGTTCTTCCACACCTTCAACTCCCTGGTCGACCAGGGTCGCCAGATCATCATCTCGGCCGACAAATCCCCCTCCGACCTCCAAGGCATGGAAGAGCGCCTGCGTTCCCGTCTGGGCTGCGGACTGGTGGCCGACATCCACGCCACCTCGTACGAGCTGCGCCTGGGCATCATCGCCTCGAAGGCCGAACAGATGAACGTCGACGTGCCGGTGAAGGTGGCCGAGTTTCTCGCCCACAAGATCACCAGCAATGTCCGCGAACTGGAAGGCGCCCTGAACCGCGTCGTCGCCCACGCCCAGCTGGTGGGCCGCGACATCACCCTGGAAAGCACCCAGGACGTTCTGCACGACCTGCTGCGCGCCAACGACCGCCGGATCACCATCGAGGAGATTCAGAAAAAGGTGGCCGAGCATTTCAACATCCGCGTCGCCGACATGCATTCGGCCCGCCGCGCCCGCCAGGTGGCGCGTCCCCGTCAGGTGGCCATGTATCTGGCCAAGCAATTGACCAGCCGTTCGCTGCCCGAAATCGGCCGCAAGTTCGGCGGCCGCGACCATACCACCGTCATGCACGCGGTGAAGAAGATCGAGGAATTGCGGGCAGGCGATGTTTCTTTCGCCGAAGACATCGAGCTGCTGCGGCGGATGCTGGAAACCTAGCTTTTCCGCCACCTCGCAGATGCGTGAAAACGCTTTTGATAGCAATGGCCTGTGTTATACTGTCGCCCCTTGAGGAAGGGGGTGCGGCGACGCGCCTGAACCACACGCGGATAGCCAAACCCAACGCGGATAGCCGCCGAGACAGCAACGGACCGCCATGAAACTGACCATCGAACGCGCTGCCCTGCTGAAGTCCCTGAGCCATGTGCAAAGTGTTGTCGAGCGACGGAACACCATTCCGATTCTCTCCAACGTCAAGATCGAAGGCCGCGACGGACGCGTCAGTCTGAACGCCACCGACATGGATCTGGATATCGTCGAGGCCGTGACCGCCGACGTGGTCCGCCCCGGTTCCACCACTGCTCCCGCCCATACGCTCTACGAGATCGTGCGCAAGCTGCCCGAGGGCTCGCAGGTGGAAATCGAGCATACCGGCGACGACAGCCTGCTGGCCCTGCGCTCCGGCCGGTCCAAGTTCACCTTGCAAGCTTTGCCCGTCGATGATTATCCGGTGATGTCCGGCGGTGAACTGCCCTACAGCTTCAGCCTGTCGGCCGATGACCTGAAGGGGCTGATCGACCGGACCCGCTTCGCCATCTCCAGCGAAGAAACCCGCTATTACCTGAACGGCATCTATCTTCATGCCGCCACCTCCGGCGGCGTGCCGGTGCTGCGCGCCGTCGCCACCGACGGCCACCGTCTGGCCCGCGTCGAGGTGCCGCTGCCCGAAGGCGCCGTGGGCATGACCGGCGTGATCGTGCCCCGCAAGACCGTCGCCGAACTGCGCAAGCTGATCGAGGAAGCCAGCCAGGACGTCACCGTCTCGCTGTCGGAAACCAAGATCCGCTTCGCCTTCGACAACGCCGTGCTGACGTCGAAGCTGATCGACGGCACCTTCCCCGATTACGAGCGGGTAATCCCCGAAGGTAACGACAAGGTTCTGGAAGTGGACTGCAAGTCCCTCAGCCAGGCCGTCGACCGCGTTTCCGCCATCTCCACCGAAAAGTCCCGCGCCATCAAGCTGGCGGTGGACAAGGGTGGCCTGACCCTGTCGGCCTCCAGCCCCGAAAACGGCAGCGCCGTCGAGGAACTGGAAGCCTCCTACGACGCCTCTCCCATGGAGATCGGCTTCAACTCCCGCTATCTGATGGACATTCTGGCCCAGATCGAAGGCGATGCCGCCCGCTTCGCCATGGCCGACGCCGCCAGCCCCACGGTGGTGCGCGAGGTCGCCGATTCCAGCGCCGTTTATGTTCTGATGCCGATGCGGGTTTGACCGGAGACTGATCCTTGCGCCTGGCGGTTTCCCGCCTGACTTTAAGCGATTTCCGCTGCTATTCCTTTCTCAGGCTTGAGACGGAAGGCCGTCCGGTGGTCCTGACCGGTGCTAACGGCGCCGGCAAGACCAACATTCTGGAAGCCTTGTCCTTTCTGGCTCCGGGCCGGGGTCTGCGGCGGGCCAAGCTGTCCGACATCGCCCGGTACAGCGCCGGCAGCGAACCGGGAACCGCTCCCTGGGCTGTCGCAGCTCAGCTGGACCGAGACGACGAAGGGGCAAGGGACTTGGGCACGGGCCGCGACGCCGGATCTGAACGCCGTTTGGTACGGATCGACGGCCATCCGGCCCGGTCGCAGTCGAAGTTGTCGGATGTCTTGAGTGTACTGTGGCTGACCCCCGCCATGGACCGCCTGTTTCTTGAAGGGGCCACCGGCCGCAGACGCTTTCTCGACCGGCTGGTTCTGGGGTTCGATTCTGCCCACGCAGGCCGTGCCACCGCTTACGAGCACGCCATGCGCGAACGCACCCGGCTGCTGCGCGAAGGCCGCTTCGACCCGTCGTGGCTTGCATTGCTGGAACAGGATATGGCCCGCCTCGGCGCCGCCATCGCCGAAGCCCGGCGCAGCACCGCCGCCCGCCTGAACGCCGCCTGCCGTCAAGGTATCGGTCCCTTCCCGGCGGCGATTCTGGCGGTATCGGGAAACGTCGACGCCGCCCTGGCCGAAGCCGGTTCCCAGGAGAGGCTGGAAGAGTGGCTGAAAGGCCAGCTGGCCGCTTGCCGGCGGCGCGACGCCGAGGCTGGCGGCGCCACCATCGGCCCGCACCGCAGCGATCTGCTGGTGCGCCATGGAACGAAGAATTTGCCGGCTGAACAATGTTCAACCGGAGAACAGAAGGCAGTACTGGTGGCCATCGTCCTGGGACAGGCCCGGGTTCAGACCGCCGAACGGGGCCAAGCCCCGATTCTGCTGCTGGACGAGATCGCGGCGCATCTCGACCAGACCCGCCGCGCCGCCCTGTTCGACGAGTTGTGCGCACTGTCGGCGCAAAGCTGGATGACGGGAACCGAGAAAACCCTGTTCGCCGATTTAGGGACCAGGGGACAGTTTTTCCGGGTGGACGACGCCGTCGTCTCTCCGGCCTGACGAGAACGCAGGCAACGCGTTTATGTGCAAGGGCCAGGCAGACTGATTCCTGCACCCGGCAAGGGACAATGAGGAAGGTCAACGCATTGACCGACCGATATTAGAGGGTAGATGTCGATGAGCAGTGAGATCACCAACCAGGATGCCGCCGCCGCCGCCGATGAATATGGCGCCGACTCCATCAAGGTGCTGCGTGGACTCGAGGCGGTGCGCAAGCGTCCGGGCATGTATATCGGCGACACCGACGACGGGTCGGGTCTGCATCACATGGTCTATGAAGTCGTCGACAACGCCATCGACGAATCTCTGGCCGGCCACTGCGACCGTATCGAAGTCATCCTGAACGGCGACGGCTCGGTCACGGTCGGCGATAACGGCCGCGGCATCCCCACCGACATCCACAAGGAAGAAGGCGTCTCAGCGGCCGAGGTCATCATGACCCAGCTGCATGCCGGCGGTAAGTTCGACCAGAATTCCTATAAGGTTTCCGGCGGTCTGCACGGCGTCGGCGTTTCGGTGGTGAACGCCTTGTCGGAACATCTCGACCTGCGCATCTGGCGCAACGGCGAGGAACATTTCATGCGCTTCCGCCACGGCGAGGCCGAAGCGCCGCTGAAGGTCGTCGGCCCCGCCCCCCTGACCGACAAGGGCACCCTGCGCACCGGCACCGAGGTGACTTTCCTGCCCTCGACGGCCACCTTCACCAAAACGGACTTCGAATTCGCCACCCTGGAGCATCGCCTGCGCGAGTTGGCCTTCCTGAATTCCGGCGTTTATCTCCGCCTGATCGACCGCCGCGCGGTCGAGGAGAAGGCTGTCGACCTGCATTATATCGGCGGTATCGAGGCCTTCGTCCACTATCTGGACAAATCCAAGTCGGCCCTTCATTCCCCGCCCATCTCGGTGGCCGGAGAGAAAGACGGCATCACCGTGGAATTGGCGATGGAATGGACCGACGCCTATCACGAGACTTGCCTGTGCTTCACCAACAACATTCCCCAGCGTGACGGCGGCACCCATCTGGCCGGCTTCCGCGCCGCCCTGACCCGCACAGTCAACACCTACGCCAACGATTCCGGCATCGCCAAAAAGGAAAAGGTGGCGCTGTCCGGCGACGACATGCGCGAAGGTCTGACCTGCGTGCTGTCGGTCAAGGTTCCCGATCCCAAATTCTCGTCCCAGACCAAGGACAAGCTGGTGTCGTCGGAAGTCCGTCCGGTGGTGGAGAACGTTGTCAGCGAGAAACTGCAGCAATGGTTCGAGGAACATCCCGCCGAGGCGCGCAAAGTGGTCGCCAAGGTGGTGGAAGCCGCCGCCGCCCGCGAAGCTGCCCGCAAAGCCCGTGAACTGACCCGGCGCAAGGGCGCGCTCGACATCGCCACCCTGCCCGGCAAGCTGGCCGACTGCCAGGAACGCGACCCCGCCGGTTCCGAACTGTTCATCGTCGAGGGCGATTCCGCCGGCGGCTCCGCCAAACAGGGGCGAAACCGCGCCTTTCAGGCCATTCTCCCTTTGCGCGGCAAAATCCTGAACGTGGAACGTGCCCGTTTCGACAAGATGCTGTCGTCCGCCGAAATCGGCACCCTGATCGCGGCTCTGGGCACCGGCATCGGCCGCCCCAAGGAAGACGGCGACACCGACGGCTTCAACATCGACAAAACCCGTTACCATAAAATCATCATCATGACCGACGCCGACGTCGACGGCAGCCACATCCGCACCCTGCTGCTGACCTTCTTCTATCGGCAGATGCCGGAACTGTTCGAGCGCGGCTATCTCTACATCGCCCAACCACCGCTTTACCGCGCCAAGCGGGGCAATTCCGAGGTCTACCTCAAGGACAACCGGGCCCTTGAAAATTACCTGATCGACGGCGGCCAGAACGAGGCGGTGCTAAAGCTGCACGGCGGCGCCCAATCGGCCGGTCAGGATTTGCGCGCCTTGGCCGACCAGGCCCGCCAGGTCAAAAGCGTGCTGACCAACATCAGCCGCCGCGTTCCCATGCGCGTGCTGGAGCAAGTGGCCATCGCCGGCGCCTTTGCCGCCTCCGTACTGACCGACACCGCCAAAGGCGCGGAAGCGGCCGCCTATATCGCCCAGCGCCTGGACGCCCTGGAATCCGCTCTGGAACAGGGCTGGCAAGGCAGTCTGCTGGAAGGCGAAGGCCTGCTGTTCACCCGCACCTTACGCGGCGTGACCGAAAGCCATCTCGTGGACGCCGCCATCCTGCGCAGCCCCGAAGGCCGCAAACTGGATGAACTGAGCAGCAGCCTGCAGGAAACCTACCTGCATCACGGCGAACTGGTGTCGAAGGACAAGGGCATCCGTATCACCGGTCCGGTCAGCCTGTTGGACGCCATCATGGACGCCGGCCGCAAGGGCATCGCCATCCAGCGCTATAAGGGCCTGGGCGAAATGAACCCTGAGCAGTTGTGGGAAACCACCCTGGACCCCAACGTGCGCTCTTTGCTGCAGGTCAAGGTCAACCACATCGAGGACGCCGAGGAAGTCTTCTCCACCCTGATGGGCGACGTGGTCGAACCCCGCAAAGACTTCATCGTGCAAAACGCCCTGCGCGTATCCAATCTGGACGCGTAATGTGAAATTATCGGTTTCCGCATAAACCGAGATTTTTGCACATAAAACGAGGCGGGTAGCGATACCCGCCTCGTTCTTCATCCTCTGGTAGGCGTCCTGGCGCTGCTCGATGAAAATGCAGGTGCGGGTGACAACGTGCCATTTCTCTCCTTTTAGGCTATGAATGTTGGCAACTGGGTGGGAGGGGTCATGCCGACAACGATTGATGCTGCATTCAACCAATTCCTATCCACGCTATCGACCCAGCGAGGAGAGACGGTAGCCGCTGCGAATCACCGCGCATCGGTGCAGCAGTGTCTCCATGCGAACTACGGAATTATTGGCTTCTTCCTGTCCGGCTCGTTCGGACACGGCACGAACGTCACGGGATACAGTGACGCAGACCGCTTCGCCATTTTTCCGGCCAACCGACTCTACCAAGACTCGGCGCAGAGCTTGGGCGAGATTGCACAGGTACTCCGCCAGCGCTTCCCAACCACGGGCGTTCGCGTCGATGCACCCGGCATTCGTTTGCCTTTTGGCTATGACGGCGCGGAACTCAATGAGGTCATCCCTGTGCATCAGCTTTCTGGTGACGTCCGGGGGTATCGGATTTTCGGGATGCCAGATGGTGGCGGCGGATGGATAAGGGCCATCCCCGAGGCTCACAATGCCTTCGTTGATCATCATCATCAGCGGCTCAGCAACAAGCTCAAGCCCCTGATCCGCTTCCTGAAGGCTTGGAAATACGCTCGCGGCGTGCCGGTAAAATCGTTTTATCTGGAGATGCGCGCTGCGGCGTTCGCAGCCAAGGAGCAGGCCATCATCTACGGCATGGACCTTCGCTCATTGTTTATGGCGATGGCCATGGATGGCCTTGCTGATGTGCCAGACCCGTTTGCCGTGGTTAATCCGGTGACTGCCTGCAACACGGCAAACCAGTACCTACAAGTTCAGGCCGCTGCGCGCTCGGCTACTGATATCGCCCAAGATGCCCTTTGGGCCGAGCAGAACGGGCGCACAGTCGAAGCCTTTCATCACTGGAACAACCTGTTCAACGGCATCTTTCCAGCATACGGGTGAACAATGACGATCACTGTTGATGCGTTGGTCTTGGAGGCCCGTAAACTCGGAGTGGATTGCCTCTACTCAGAGAAGCGTCATTTCACCACAAAGTCGCTCTGGAATGGGGTGGCTTTTTGGACCGGCCTCCTCTCCGCAGCTATCGCCGCTGTTGCTGGCTACAAGGGGCTGTCCTCAATGGACGGTAGCGGCCAGATTGCGGGATGGCTGGCACTAATGTCGGCGGTTATCACCGGAGTGGTTACGATGCTCAAGCCGCAGGAGAAGGCCGACCAGCACCATGCCACGGCCATCGGCTACCAGCGCTTGAGACTGCGGCTCCGGCAGTTCATCCAGCTTGACTGCTCCAGTGGTCACGGCCTTGATGTGCTTCAACGGCGCTTGATGACGCTGACAGAGGAGAAAATCCAACTCAACGCACAAGCGCCGTCCACCCCCTGGTTCGCGTACTGGCTTGCAAAGCGGGGCATCGACAAGGGCGAGGCCGAATACACCGAGCGTGAACTGGCCCTGATTGCTTGACGTTACCGCCTGAGCGTTCGCTCTGGGACCAACTCCTCGTCCACTCCTTGCTCGGATTGGAAGTCGGCCATCCTCATGGCCCAGCGCTCGGTCTCCTTCAGGTCCTCTCCGATACCTAGGGGGTCGTCTGGGCAGAGCGCCAACGAGTCCCTGTAGCATTCGATGGCGGCAGGGTAATGCCCGTTGTCGGCCAATTCGCGTGCGAGTTCACGGATGGCATGCATGTATGGACGGGTCGGAAGGTGCTCCCACCAAGCAATTCGTACATCGTGGTTCCGCCACAGCCTGTCGCCGATGCGAACCGCGTCCCGCAGGATCATGATGGCTTCGTGGCTGGAACCAGCATGATCAGCAAGGTATAGCCGCGCCGCCAGGGCACGCCGCGGTCGGCATACCATGCCTTGGCGTGCAGAAAGCGGCGGGCATCCTCCAACAGCATGCTGCCCAGCCTGCCAGCGACGATGACACTGTCCAGCCTGCGATGACCGATGCGGCCAAGCTCATTCCAGTCTCCATAGGCCGAGGCACCATAGAGCGCCAGGGTATCGGCCCGCGGCCCGTGGGAAGCCATGATGTCTCCGATCAGATCGGTCAGTACCTGACGGCGCAGAGCCAAGACATGGATCTGCAGCGTTTCCCGCTCGTCACCGGACCGGCTGGAGCGCGCCGTATCGCGGCTCCGCTGCAGCCAGATCCAGCCCCGACGATGGCGCAGCAGATGAGACCCATCCCCGGGCACCAATCGGACCTCGCCGTTCTCAGGGCTTTCCCGCCGCATCACCGTCAAGCTGCGACAGGAATGGGTATAGGGATGATCCTGCAGCCAGGCCTGGACATAGCCGTACAGCGGTGAGCGGTGATCGAGGGTAATGGAGGGAAACAGCCGGGCCGTCAGCCCTTGCAGCAGGCTCTGTCCCAGGCGTCCGGCAAAAGCGCCGGCCATGCCGAAGGCCCCAAGGACGATGCCGCCGGCGAAGAGCTGATTGGATTGGAGAGCGGTCTGGATCGCCTCAAACATGGCTGATCCTTTCGCGCAAACGAAAACGCCCGCGACGAGGAAACTCGTCCGGGGCGATGGGGGCCGTCAGGGGCCGGTTATGAAGAAGCAAATAGGCGCGGGAATTCTATAGCGCAGGGCGGGGGAGAAAGGCAAGCGCCAGCCCTCGCCCGGCAAATCGTAAAATTACGATTTACGCTTGACGACACGCCGCATGTTCGCTATATGTTCCGCAACCTCGTCATCGGAGCATATGACATGCCCTTCACCGCGCCAGAACCATCCAACCGTCGTCCCCGTATTGTCGGAGACGCTGTCGTCATCGGGAAATCAACCATCATCGCCCGCCGCTATGTTCTCCACGGCGTCTGGGAGGTGGAAAAGCATCATCCCGTCGCCTTGTCGCGGCTGCTGTCCATGGCTTACGGAAAGCGCATCTCTTCGGGCGGTGACATGGTCAAACTGTTGGAAAAAGCCGCCGCCGCCCTGCCGCGCAACCCACGCGAAGCTGACCAGTTGATCAGCGGCCTACCGGAGCCCTTGGCCGAGGCCGAGGAGCGCATCGAGGAAGCCAACCGCTTGCTGAAGGATGGCGTCTCGCCCTATCGGCTGGCCGAGGCCATGCGCGGCGAGAAGCTTGGCCTGAGTCCGGCTCCAGCCTGGACGGAACATCTGACCCTTTGCGACAAAGGCATCGTCCTGGGCAAAGGCACGGTGATCGTCACCCTGACCGACGATGGGCTCGACCTGGAGGGTAAAGAAGCGGAGGTACTGGCCTTGCTGTCCCTGGCCCGCCGTTGCCTGGCCCCGCCGGAGACTCTCGAAAAACTGGCCTCGGTGTCCCGCGCCATGATGGCCGGCAACATCTCGGTCGCGGCCATTTCCCTGGCTCAATTGGGCCAACCGCCTTTGCAGGATGAATATCTCGCCAAGTCGCTGACCTTCGCCGCCAACAAACTTAAGCGCGGCGTGAAACCGCTGGAACTGCTGAAAAAGGCCGGGTTCTCCAGGGCAACGCTGGAGAAAGCCTATGGGAAATCGATCTCCTTTAACGAGGATATTCACCCCCGCGATGAAAAAGGAAAATTCACCTTCTCCGACATGTCCACTCCAGCAGCTACGCGGGAGACAGAGGGAAACCATAATGAAAACACGGGCAGTGAGCCCCGTAGTCCCAACAAAAATGACAACGGTGAGGAAAAGAAACCAGCAGTATCACTCTCTGTTGGAAAAGACGGACAAAAATTCCTCATTCAACAAGAAGGGACGGAGTTCAAGCAATATCCAGACACCGCCGGCATTCCGACGATTGGCTATGGTCACAAGCTGCTCCCAGGAGAGTCCTATCCCAATGGAATTACGGAAGAACAAGCCCAAGCACTGTTAGATAAAGACATAAATACAAGCGAACAAGCAGTTCGCGGAGCTGCAAAGGTCCCGCTAACCCAGGAGCAATATGATGCTCTTATCTCTTTTTCTTATAATATTGGAGCAGGAGCCTTCAAAAACTCCACTCTTGTGAAGAAGCTCAACGAAGGGGATTATGAGGGGGCTGCCAATGAGCTTTTGCGATGGAATAAAGTTACAAAGAACGGGGTGAAAATTGTCGATAAAGGGCTTGATCTCCGCCGGCAGCGTGAGCGCAATCTCTTCTTACATGGGGCGTATAAATGATGCGTAGGGTTTCTCTCATTTTTGCCGTCGTATCGGTTCTTTTTTTGGGCTCTGCGCATCGCGTATGGGCCAGTAGTGACCATATCTCGGCTGAGCAAGTCACCACAGATGACAAGGCTTTCTTCCAGAAAATTAGGCTGGCCGTTGAAAATCATGATGCGAAATGGATGGCCAAAAATATTGGCTTCCCCATAACGGTTAGCCTAAACGGGAAAAGAGTCCCCATAAAATCAGAAAAATCATTTATAACAAATTACGATATCATCGTTACAAAATCTATAGTTGATGCCGTTTTATCGCAGGATGAAAACGATATGTTTAAAAATTGGCAAGGAATCATGGTTGGTCATGGTCAACTATGGTTTAACGAGTATATGGACACAGACAAAACACACTCTTTTTACCTAATCATAGCCATAAACAATTAGAGTGATCCAGCTGCAGAGTTCGCATCTTTTTCGCCCCAACCGCTCTTCCCCCCGCCTTGCCACAAGCATCGAGGGATGCACACTACACAAGGCAAATTAACACCCCCGAATGCCCATTCCGGGCATTTCCTGGCCGCATCGGAAAATTTCACGTTATCCGTCAAATATCTCGGATAATTTCAGCATATGCGTCAGAGGCAAGGAATTTCTGAAAAATGAAATCCCAGGCTTTACCTGGGTTTGCGGCGGCGGAAATTTTCACCAATTGCGTCACCCTACAGCGATGATGGTGCGGGCCTCATTCAGACTGCTGAACAAACTTTCATTCAGCAACTCATCACGCATCCGACCATTGAAGCTCTCGACATAACCATTCTGCATCGGCTTGCCCGGTGCGATGTAATGCCAATTGATGTGGTGGTTCTGCGACCAGGCCAGGATGGCATTCGATGTCAGCTCGGTGCCATTGTCCGAGACGATCATTCCCGGTTTGCCACGCCGAGCAATCAGCATCGTCAGTTCGCGGGCAACGCGGATGCCCGAGATCAAGGTGTCCGGGACAGCCGCCAAGCATTCCCTGGTGACGTCATCGACGATGTTCAAGATGCGGAAGCGGCGCCCATCGGTCATCTGGTCATGGACGAAGTTCAGCGACCAACGGGCGTTGGGGCGAGCCTCGACCAAGATCGGAGCCCGCGTGCCAATGGCTTTGCGGCGTGATCGACGCTTGCGAACGGCCAACCATTCTTCACGATAAAGCCGATAGACGCGGTTCAATCCCGACATCTCGCCCTCTCTGCGCAACAGGATGAACAGCCGTCGATGGCCAAACCGGCGCCTGAGAACAGCGAGATCGCGAAGTCGAGCCCGCAACACTGCGTCCGCCGGACGGCACGAGCGATAGCGAATCATTCTTCGATCCGCAGCGATAACGGCGCAGGCCCGGCGCTCGCTCATCTGATAAACCGTTCGAAGATGAGCGACAGCCTCTCGCTTGGCGACGGGCCTCACCATTTTTTTGACAGCAGGTCTTTCAGGGCGACATTGTCGAGCATGGACTCCGCCAGCATCTTCTTCAGCTTGGCGTTCTCATCCTCGAGCGTCTTGAGCCGACGGGCCTCCGAAACATCAAGCCCGCCGTACTTGGCCTTCCATTTGTAAAAGCAGGCCGAGCTGATCCCGTGCTTGCGGCAGAGATCCAACGTCTTGATGCCGGTTTCCTGCTCCTTCAGAACCCCGATGATCTGCTCTTCCGTGAAGCGTACTCGCTTCATATCGTCCGTCCTCTGTTGGGCCGGACTCTACTCGAAACGGGAGAAAATTTTTAGGGGCAGGTCAGGTCAGGTCAAGGTTTGCAAGCAAGCTGGTTATCCGAAGACGATTCGGGTCGATCAAGGCTCGGAATTCATCTCGCGGGATCTGGATCTGTGGGCCTATGCCCACGATGTCATCCTGGATTTCTCCAGGCCGGGCAAACCGACTGACAACGCCTTCATCGAGGCCTTCAACGGGCGTTTGCGGGCCGAGTGCCTGAACGCCCATTGGTTCCTCAGCCTTGACGACGCCCGGGAAAAATTGGAGGTTTGGCGTAGACACTACAACGAGCAGCGCCCGCACGGCGCCATCGGGTACAAGGTCCCGATTTCGTTGCAAAACCACGGTGACGTATCCAGCCCGCCGCCGTGATCAGAAGCCGGAAACTCTAGCTTCCGGCGGTCCAAACTTCAGGACCACATCAACTCAGGTCAAACAAGACAATGACAACTCTCTAAGGAGCGAATTTGTTCCTATAACCTTTGTATATTATACAAAAAATCAGCACCTGCAGCTTTATGACGCCGACCATGGCAAGACGTCATAAACTTAAATTTGTTAACATTTTTTGCCTTATTTGGTGTTTATTCGATGCTCCTGGCATAGGCTCACACCAGAATCTGATCATAATTATGTCGTCACCAGCCGACCGCATTTTCGGACAAGCTCGTCAGTTTCTCGACAGCGTCCAAAATCTTCGAGAACTGCACGTTATCACCGTCCGCATGGTCAACGAACTGCTCCAGCGTCAGACCGATCAGGAACTGCGCGACAAGACTCTTGCCCATGTGGACAAGTTTTATCGGCTGACAGCCGGCAAAACGGCCATTGCCGAGGCGCGGGCTTTCTCGCTGGAAGTGATCGCCCTGATCATTCGCGTGCGGCGCAAACGCGACGAGGCGCAAGCGGCCAAGGAAGAGATCAACGGCTATCTCGAGGAGCAGCAGGTAGCATTGCCGGCCGGTGACGACCCCACCCCGGAAACGTCCGACGATGCCGCCAACACCGGCGAACCCGCCGCCGCCCCGACCAGCATCATCATCGTGCCGCCGCCCAAGGCGGAAACGCACCAGGATTTCGACCGTCTTCTGCCGGCGGCGCTGCGTTATCGCATCGGCAGCATCACCACTTACTTCCAGCGCTGGAATCCCCGGGTCAACCGCACCATGCCTCTTCCATTCCTTTTGGCCGTCCCTTTCGGCCAGCGGCTGGATCAACTGATCGAGGAAGTCATCGCCCCGGCCATGGGCGCATCGCGCTCGGTCCGCACGCTGGCCACCTTGTATAATTGGAGCCAGATCGATTCCGCCGCGTTCTGGGAACTGGCCGAAACCAATGGACATATGGAAAGCCTGCGCCAAGCCTGGCAAAACGCCTGGAACGGCCTGCGGCCCCAGGCAACCCTGCGCGCCGAGGAAGGCGGCAGCAAGATGGTCCGCCAGATCACTCCCGCCTTGCGCGATCTGCGCCAACGTCTGGCTGGCGGCGAGTATGCCATTCCCCGGATCAGCAATCGCGAGATCGATCTGCTGGCCTCGTTCCTCGATCCGGAATATGCCCGCGTTCCCTTGGAAAACGCCTGGACCAAGCTGCGCCAGACCTATGAGCAGGAGCTTGACCGCCGGGTTTATCAGGATCAGGCCCGCAGCGGCGCCTTGCGCGACAGCCTGCTGGCCTGTTTTCTGCCGTTCACCAACCCCACCGCCGAATTTTTGGCGATGCTGAGCTATTGGAATTTTCCATTTCTGTCGGTGTCGTTCCTGACCGCGTTCACCCACAACCACGGCTCCAACAAGCAAACCCGGGAACGGCGAATTCCTTATCTGATGTGGTATCTCGACCTTCCCGAGGCACAAACGGCGCTGGCCCATGACGAAGCCCGCATCGCCCAGGCCAACGAACGAGCCGCCCAATTCAAAGAGGGCGAGCGCGAGCGCGAACGGCTTGAACAGGATCAGCGGGATCAGAACCGGAATGCCGCCGTCTGGCAAAAGCCGTCGGCAGCGCCTTGACCGCAGCGGCGGCCCGTCATAACAAGGCTGTCGTCATGTCCGCAAAAGCCGCCCCATGATCAGTCTGCTTCTCAAATGCGCCACCGGAGCCCTTGCGGTTCTGTTCATCGCCTTGCTGTCCAGGTCGAAAAACTTCGCCGTCGCCGGACTGGTGCCGCTTTTCCCCACATTCGCCCTGATCGCCCACTATATCGTCGGCAGCGAACGCTCGGCCGAGGATCTGCGCGCGACGGCTCTCTTCGGCCTATGGTCGCTGCTGCCCTATACCCTCTATCTTGTCACCGTCTATCTCTTGAGCACCCGCCAGCCCCTGGCCGTCACCCTGACGGCGGCGGCTCTGGCCTGGACGGTGGCGGCGGGAGTTCTGCTGTTCGTCTGGCCGCGCTGATCGGCGCCTTTTCCGACTCATTTGGGCCATAGCCGCAATTTCGCCATAATTCCCATCAATTTTATTGATGTTGCAGCGCAATGGGATTATGAGCAGAGGACCTCCCCTGTTCATCCGCGTCTCCATTGCGGATGCGAAACGTGCGTCGTCCATGAACATCGATCTTGCCCGGACCTTCCTGGAAATCGCCGAAACCGGCAATTTCAACAAGGCTGCTGAACGGCTGGCCGTTACCCAATCCACCGTCTCCATGCGCGTCAAGGCACTGGAGGACGAACTGGGCCGTCCGCTGTTCACCCGCAGCAAGGCGGGCACCGAACTGACCACCGCCGGCATGCAGTTCCGCCGTTACGCCACCACCATGGTGCGCGTCTGGGAACAGGCCCGCCAGGAACTGGCCCTGCCGCCCGGCTTCCGTTCCGTCCTGACGGTGGGCGGCCAGTTTTCATTGTGGGACCGCATGCTGCTGCGCTGGGTACCCTGGATGCGCGAAGCCATGCCCGACGTCGCCCTGCGGGTCGAGGTCGGCCTGTCGGACGGCCTGATGCGCCAATTGTCGGAGGGGCTGATCGATATCGGCGTGATGTATTCGCCGCAAAGCCGCCCCGGTCTGGTGACGGAAAAACTGCTGGAGGAGCGGCTGGTCCTGGTTTCCACCACCCCCCGGGAAGTCGGCCAATGGGACGATTCCTACGTCTTCGTCGATTGGGGACCGGAGTTCCGTGGAGCCCACAGCCAGACCTTCCCCGATCTTTCCACGCCCGCCATCTCGGTCGGCCTGGGCGCTTTGGGATTGCAGCATATCCTGGCCAATGGCGGCTTCGGCTATTTCCCCATGCGCGTCGTCCGCCCCTATCTGGCCGACGGCAAGCTGACCTTGGTTCCCGACGCCCCGGAATTCCGCCGCCCGGCCTTCATGGTCTATCCCGGCCTCGAAGAACAGACCGATCTGCTGCGCACCGCCGTGCGCGGCCTGCGCCACGTCGCCACTTTGGAATCCGAAGAATAGCTTTCTCGCTCCAGCCTCTAAGGTTAAAGTTGAACTAACCAGTTCAAAAAACCCGGGGACGGACGTCATGCCTGACGATGAGGACAACGGCTCGGCCAAGCAGGCCCGCGCCAAGCGGTTCAAGATTTTCGCCGGCATGCTGGGAGTAGCCGCGTTGGGCGGCGCAGCCTATTGGCTGCTCACCCACAATCACGAAACCACCGACGACGCCTTCGTTCAGGCCGACGTCATCGAACTGGCGCCGCAGGTCAGCGGCCCCGTGATCGCTTTGCACATCACCGACAACCAGATCGTTCAGATGGGACAGCCGATTCTGGAAATCGATCCCCGCGATTACGCGGTGGCCGCCGATCTGGCCCGCGCTTCGGTCGCTGTGGCCCAGGCCGATCTGGACGTAACCAAGGCCAGTAGCGGCGCCACTCTGGACGCTGCCGGACATGCCGTCACCGAAGCCGCAAACGTCATCGACGAATCCGCCAAACAGGCCGAAGCCTTGGCCGCTGAAGCCCAGCGCGCCCAACTGGACGTCAAACGCTATGACGAGTTGCTGAAATCCACGTTCGCCTCGCGGCAGCGCTACGAGCAAGCTTTAGCCGACGCGCGCGGGGCCAACGCCCGTTGGAAAGCCGCTCAATCCGCCGCCGACGCCTCGCGCGCGGCATTGGCCCAGGCTCAGGCCAAGCTGGCCGACGCCCAGGCCGCTCCCTTACGGGTCGCCCAGAAGGAAGCGGCATTGGAGCAGGCCAACGCCAATCTGGCCCAGGCCGAGCTGAATTTGTCCTATACCCGCATCGCCGCCCCCCGGGACGGCCGCATCACCCGGCGCGCCGTGCGCCAGGGCGATCTGGTGCAGAAGAATCAGACCCTGGGCTATCTGGTCACCAATCCGCCCTGGATCGAAGCCAACTACAAGGAAACCCAGCTGACCCGCATGAAGCCTGGGCAGCCGGTCAAAGTGCGGGTCGACGCCTATCCCGACCATGACTTCGCCGCGCATGTCGACAGCATCCAGGCCGGCAGCGGCAGCCGCTTCTCACTGTTGCCGACGGAAAACGCCACCGGCAACTACGTCAAGGTGGTGCAGCGCGTGCCGGTCAAGATCGTCTTCGACGACCCCAGCGATCCCCTGCTGCAAAAATTGTCTCCCGGTCTGTCGGTGGTTCCCGACGTCGATGTCGGCGTTGAAGCGCCGGGGAACAGTTCGGGGGCGAAATGAGTCCAGAAGGCGGCTATACCAAATCCGGGGTTAATCCCTGGCTGGTGGCCCCGGTGGTGGCCTTGGCCGCATTCATGGAGGTGCTCGACATCTCCATCGCCAATGTTTCGCTCCAGCACATCTCGGGCGATCTGTCGGCGGGACAGGACGAATCCACTTGGGTGCTGACGTCCTATCTCGTCACCAACGCCATCGTTCTGCCGGTTTCGGGCTGGCTGTCGTCGGTAATGGGGCGCAAGCGTTTCTTCCTGGCCTGCATCGCCGGTTTTTCGGTCAGTTCTCTGCTTTGCGGATTGGCCCCCACCCTGGCCCTGCTGATCGTCGCCCGCGCCATCCAAGGCTTGACCGGCGGCGGTTTGCAGCCTTCGGCCCAGGCGATCCTGGCCGATACCTTCCCACCCCGGCAGCGGGGCATGGCTTTCGCCCTTTACGGCATGTCGGTGGTGTTCGCTCCCGCCATCGGCCCGACCTTGGGCGGCTGGATCACCGACACCGCAAGCTGGCGCTGGGTGTTCCTGCTGAACGTGCCGGTGGGCGTCGTGCTGTCGTTCCTGGTCACCGCCATGGTGGAGGATCCGCCCCATCTGCGCGAGGCCAAGGCCGAGCGCACAAGCCAAAAGCTGAGGATCGATTATCTTGGCTTCCTGCTGCTCAGCATGGGGTTGGGGTTGCTGCAGGTGGTGCTGGATCGCGGCGAACAGGAAGACTGGTATTCATCGCCCTTCATTCTGTGGTCCACCATCATCTCCGCCACGTCCCTGGTGGCCTTCGTGCTGTGGGAACTGGGGCAGGACGATCCCATCGTCGATCTGCATCTGCTGTTGAACCGCAATTTCGCCCTGTCCAACGTGCTGATGTTCCTGCTGGGTTTCGTGCTGCTGGGCAGCACCGTATTGCTGCCGTCGCTGGTGCAGAGGCTGTTCGGCTATACCGCCACCGAGGCCGGACTGGTCATCACACCGGGCGGGTTCTCCATCATGCTGCTGATGCCCATCATCGGCAAACTGGTCAGCAGCATGGACAGCCGCTATTTGATCGCCGCCGGATTGGCGATCACCGCAGGCGCGCTGTTCCACATGACCGGCTTCAACCTGGAAACCGACTATGCTCACTTCATGTGGGCTCGCGTGTATCAGGCGATGGGCCTGTCGCTGCTGTTCATTCCCATCAATACGTTGGCCTATCTGGGATTGGATCGGACCAAAAGCTCCTCGGCTTCGGCCCTCATCAATATGTCGCGCAATCTGGGCGGCAGTTTCGGCATCGCCTTGGTCGTAACCTATCTGTCCCGCCAAAGTCAGATCCACCAGTCGACCCTGGTAGGCCACGCCACCCCCGCCGACCCAGCCTATCGCCATATGATTCAATCTTTGTCGCAAAGTTTCCTGACCATGGGCGACAGCCTGCAGGCCGCGCACAACCGGGCCCTGGCCCAGATCGGCCAGATCATCAGCGGCCAGGCTCAGATGATGGGTTTCATCGACGACTTCGCCATGCTGGGCTGGATTTTTCTGCTGCTGATCCCGGTGGTTTTCCTGATGCGCCCGGCGCCGCGCCACACAGGCCCGGTCGAAGGAGCGCATTAGCACCAGCACAGTTGCTTGGCGGGACGGGTCTTTTGGAGGCTCCGTTTCGAGACCGGACCGAATAAAGCGCCGCCGGTCGGGCGCAGACTGCGCATGCAGTGATGTGCCTCAAACGCGAAAACCTTCTGGCGTCCGCCTGTAAAAAGGGCGAACATATCTCTCTTAACTTAAAGCTCCTGGCGGCCTTCGGACTGCCGGTCAAGAGAGAGCGAACGTGACAGAGGATACGGATTTCAACATCCTGCTGGTCGAAGACGAGGCCGCCGACGCCTGTCTGGTCCGTCTGGCGCTGCGGGATGCCGACAAGAGTTCCCAGCTTCACCATGTCTGCGACGGCGCCGAAGCCTTGGCTTTCGTGCAGCGTCAGGACCAGAAATACTCCGCCATGCCCCGTCCCCGGCTGATCTTGCTGGATCTGAACATGCCGCGCATGAATGGACGCGAGTTCCTGCGGGCCTTCCGTTCCGATTCCAGCTTCAACGACATACCCGTCGTAGTCTTTTCCACCTCCGAATATGAACGGGACAAGGAAAGCTGTTTCGCCTTGGGCGCCAACGATTTCGTCACCAAGCCGGTGGATATCGATGAATTCATCGCCGCCGTGAAGGGAATAGAAACCCGCTGGATGCAGGCCCAGAGCGCATAAGGACGCCGATCATGAGCAACGACCGTCCCTTCAACATACTCTTGGTGGAAGACGATCCCGCCGACGCCTTCTTGGCCCGCACGGCCATCCGCGAATCCAAGCTGCTGTGCGAAGTTCATCACATGAACGACGGCGACAAGGCTTTGTCCTTTCTGCGCCATCAAGGCGACTATGCCGCCGTTCCGCGCCCGGATCTGGTGCTGCTGGATCTGAACATGCCGGGACGCGACGGCCGTCAGGTGCTGTCTGAAATCAAGGCCGATCAGGCCTTGCGCGACATTCCCGTGGTCATCCTGACCACCTCCGACGCCAGCAGCGACATCAAGACCTGCTATGCCGCCGGCGCCAACAGCTTCGTCACCAAGCCCGTGGATCTCGACGGTTTTCTCAGAGCCATGCGCTCGATCGAAGATTACTGGTTCGAGGTGGTGCGGTTGCCTCACTGATGGCCGGGTCGCTGTTCAAGGCCTTCCTGCAACTGTCCGATCCGCTTTTCCGGCGGGTGTTGCTGCTGGGGTTGGCCGGCAGCGCCGTCGTCTATGCCTTGCTTTACGCTGCAATCGGCTGGGGTTTCAGCCGACTGCAGCTGTTTGGCGTCGGCTGGGCCGACAGTCTGACCGACCTGCTGGGCGGCTTGGCCGTCGGCCTACTGACCCTGATGCTGGCTCCCGGCGTCGTCGTGCTGGTGTTGAGCTTTCTTCTGGAAGAGATCGCCCAGGCGGTCGAAACCCGGCACTATCCCGGCCAACCCACCCCCCGCCGCCAAGGCTGGGCAGAAGTCGCCTGGGGAGCATTGCGCTTTTCCGCCGTCACCATTCTGGCCAATCTGGTGGCCTTGCCAGTCTATCTGGCCCTGATGGTCGTGGGAGCCGGGCCGTTGGCTTTTCTGCTGTTGAACGGCTACCTGCTGTCGCGGGAATATTTCGAGCTGGTGGCCGCCCGTCGCGTCGCCCCGCCTCAGGCCGACGCTTTGCGCCGCGCTCATCTGGGGCGCCTGTGGCTGGGGGGCGGCTTTCTCGCCCTGATGGGGATGGTGCCGCTCGTCAACCTGCTGGCGCCGCTGGTCGGCACCGCCGCCATGGTGCACGAGTTCGAAAACTTGCGGCGCAAGGATGGCTTTTGATAATGCTTGCGCTTCTGGAACCGATCATCCGGGGAACGTCATGATCCGCCCTGTCCGCCACGCCGCCATTCTGGCCGCCGCCTTTTGTCTGACGGCCTTGCTAGCCGCCTGCGGCCCCGACGGTCCTGGTCCCGGCGTCGGCGGCAAAGGCCCGCAGACGTCCCGCGCCGGCAGCGCCCCCCGTTCCGGCGCCAATAGCGGCGGCAACGGCGGCGACCAGGATGCCGACCGTTTCAAGGGCAAGTCGGACAAGGAAATCCTGGCCTTCCTGGGCGAACCCAGCTTCCGCCGCCGCGAAGCCCCCGCCGAGGTCTGGCAATATTACGGCCAGGGCTGCGTGCTGGATCTGTTTCTGTACGACGAAACCGGCGGCCAGCGCGTGACCCATGCCGAACTGCGGTCGCGCAATTTCAACGCCGACCCGGACCCCGACTGCCTGCCCCTGTTGTTGCAGGGCAAGCGTCAGCCCATGAGTTGAAACGACGTCCGGCCAAGAAACCGGCCAGGGTTAATAATGCGGCGGCGGCTTGTCGTCCTGGGGAGAGCGTTCGCCGCCAGCCTCAATGCTGCGCAGGCGCTCGATCAAACGCTGCAACTTGACCGCCATCAGATCGATGGTGCGGTCCTGACGGGCGATGACGTCGGACAAATCCTCGGCCATGTTCTCATAATGAGCCACACGGATTTCCAGGGCGGTCAGGCGTTCTTCCAACTCGGTCCGGTTGCTCATCTCGGTCATCCGACAATCTTGTAAACCACGGCCTCGCGGCTGGTGCAATCTTCCAGTTCCAGGGAACAGGGAACCGTATAGGCTCCTACCCGCATCAGGCCGGTGCGCGGCAGGTAAGCCCGGCCGGGGTCGGCCATGAACACCTCCGCCCCCGAGGCGGCACAGCGGCGCAGCCAGGCAAACACCGCCTCGGCCATGGGCTTCTCATAGCAGACGTCGCCGGCCACCACCACATCCCACGGACAATCGGCCAGATCCAGCACGTTGTCCATGCGCACCACGACCCGTACGCCGTTGTCGGCGGCGTTCAGACCGATGGCGGCGGCGGCCATGGGGTCGATTTCCGCCGCTTCGACGCTGGCGGCGCCGCACCGGGCGGCGGCAATGGCCGTCATGCCGGAGCCGGCGGCGAAATCCAGAACCCGTTTGCCGTGCACCAAGACCGGATTGTCCAACAGATGCCGGGTGACGGCTTGTCCGCCCACCCAGGGGAAAGCCCAGAAGGGCGGCGGCAGACCGCTTTCGTCAAGAAAGCTTTCCGACGCCTGCCACAAAGGCGTGATCTCGGTGGCCAGACGCAGGACGATTTCAGGAACCGCCGGGGGGACGGCCTGCACGGTATGGGCTTTGATAAAGGCTTCTTTGCTGTCGCAAGTCATGACCATTTCCCAGCGACGATCGCCGCCAGCACCAGCCAGCCGATCCATCTGTTCGATTTGAACCTGTGCAGGCAATCCGCGGAATCATCCAGCTTCAACCCCCGCACCTGCCAAGCCATATGGGCTCCGGCCAAAGGCAGCAGCAGGAAGAAGCCCCAGCCTTCGCCGGCCAGCCAACCGGCGCAGGCAATCAATCCCCAGGCGCCGGCATAGAACCTGCCGACCCAGCGGGGCGTGGCATGGCCCAGACGCAGGGCCGTGGACTTCACGCCGATCAGAATATCGTCCTCTTTATCCTGGTGGGCGTAGATGGTGTCGTAACCCAGGGTCCAGAGCGGCCCAGCGGCGTACAGCACCGCGGGCGCCCAGTCCAGATGCCCGGTCACCGCCGCCCATCCCATCAGGGCGCCCCAGTTGAAGGTCAGCCCCAGCCAGGCTTGGGGCCACCACGTAATCCGCTTCATGAAGGGATAGGGCACCACCAGCAGCAGCGACAAACAGCCCAGCACCACGGCGGCGCCGTTGAGTAGCAACAAAATGCCCAGCCCCACCGCCAATTGCAGGGCCAGAAAGGCCAGAGCCTGCCTGACCGACACCGCACCCGAGGGAATCGGGCGGGCCGCGGTGCGGGCCACCTTGGCATCGAATTCATGGTCGGCGAGGTCATTGATGGTGCAGCCGGCTCCCCGCATCACCACCGAGCCGACGGCGAACAGACCCATCAGCCACAGATCCGGCCAGCCCGGCGCGGCCAAGGCCAAACTCCACCAGCAGGGGAACAGCAGAAGCCATGTGCCGATGGGGCGGTCGAGCCGCATCAGCCGCAGATAGGGGCGCAGAGACGCCGGAACGAGACGGTCGATCCAGTTCCCGACAGGAATATCGCCCAGCAAGGTTTGCGAGTCGCTCATGGCGCGCTAAATTAGAGGTTCCTCTCCCGAGTGCAAAGATCAGAATGGATCAGCCCCTGAAACTCCGCCTTTTCACCGAGGCTCCCCTGGCCGCCGGAAGCGCCGTCGTCCTTGGTCCCGACCAAGCCCATTACCTGTGCAACGTCATGCGCGCCCAACAGGGCGCGGCGCTGGCGCTGTTCAACGGACGCGACGGCGAATGGCGGGCCACCCTGGCCGAAGCCGGTAAGAAGAAGGCCCTGTTGGCGATCGAGACGCAAATCCGTCCCCAGCAGTCCGAACCCGATCTGTGGCTGATCTTCGCCCCCGTCAAACGGGCGCGCATCGATTTCATCGCCGAAAAAGCCACCGAGCTGGGCGTTTCCGTCTTGCAGCCCGTATTCACCAAGCACACGGTGATGAGCCGGGTCAACGACGACCGCCTGCGGGCGATTGCCGTCGAAGCCGCCGAACAATGCGAGCGCCTAAGCGTGCCGGAAGTGCGCGATCCTCTGTCTCTCGACGCTCTGCTGGCCGACTGGCCGGCCGATCGTTGCCTGATCCTGTTGGACGAAGGCGGCGGCGGGCGTCCGGTGGCCGAGGCGCTGGCCTCTCTGCCGCCGGGCCCGGCCGCCGTACTGGTCGGCCCCGAGGGCGGTTTCGCCAAAACGGAACTTGACGCCCTGCGCACCTTGTCGTTTGCTGTGCCTGTCGGTCTGGGGCCGCGCATCTTGCGCGCGGACACCGCCGTGGTCGCGGCCCTGTCCTGCTTCCAGGCGGTCTGCGGCGACTGGCGCCGCCCGCCCCGAGCCAAGTCTTCCACGAACTGAAGGGTCGAAGCCTCATGTCCGCCCCCGCCCAACCGAGCGGCGAGCCCATCGTCAGCAAGGCCCAACTGGTCGATTACATCGCCGCCGGCTCCAAACCCGCCGAGGATTGGCGCATCGGCACCGAGCACGAGAAGTTCGCTTTTCGCTGCGACGATCTCCGCCCCCTGGACTATCAGGGCGAGCGCGGCGTCAAAGCCGTTTTGGAAGGCCTGGCCTCCTATGGCTGGACGCCCGTCGAGGAAGGCGGCAACGTCATCGCCCTGATCAAGGACGGCGCCAGCGTCACCCTGGAGCCGGGCGGCCAGCTGGAACTGTCCGGCGCTCCGCTAAACAGCGTTCACGAAACCTGCCGTGAGGTGAACGCCCACCTGACCCAATGCAAGGAAGTGGGCGCGAAACTGGACATCGGCTTCCTTGGCCTGGGCTTCAATCCCAAATGGCCCCGCGACGACATTCCCTGGATGCCCAAGGGCCGCTACGCCATCATGCGCGGCTATATGCCCAAGGTGGGATCGCTGGGCCTGGATATGATGCTGCGGACCTGCACCGTGCAGGTCAATCTGGACTTTTCGTCCGAAGCCGACATGGTCAAGAAGTTCCGCACCAGCCTGGCTTTGCAGCCCATCGCCACCGCCCTGTGGGCCAATTCCCCCTTCGTCGAAGGCAAGCCGTCCGGGTATCTCAGCTATCGCAGCCACATCTGGACCGACACCGACTCCGATCGCTGTGGCATGTTGCCCTTCGTTTTCGAGGACGGCTTCGGCTTCGAGCGTTACGTGGATTACGTGCTGGACGTGCCCATGTATTTCGTCTACCGCGACGAAAAATACATCGACGCTTCGGGGCAGTCCTTCCGCGACTTCATGCAGGGCCGCCTGCCCGCCCTACCTGGAGAGCAGCCGACCATCGGCGATTGGACCGACCATATGACCACCGTGTTCCCGGAAGTGCGGCTGAAGCGTTTCCTGGAAATGCGCGGCGCCGACGGCGGCCCCTGGCGCCGTCTCTGTGCGTTGCCCGCCTTCTGGGTGGGCCTGCTCTACGATCAGACGTCGCTGGACGCCGCCTGGGATCTGGTCAAAGACTGGACGGTCGAAGAACACGACGCCCTGCGCTTCGGGGTTCCTCGTTGCGGCCTGAAAACCGGCTTCCGCAAGGGCACCGTGCGCGATCTGGCCCTGCGGGCTTTGGAAATCTCCCGCGATGGCCTGAAGCGCCGCGCGCGTCTGGACGGGTACGGCCGCGACGAAAGCATCTATCTGGAAACCCTGCAAACCATTGCCCAATCCGGCGTCACTCCCGCCGAGGACATGCTGGCCGATTTCGCAGGCCGCTGGGGCGGTTCGGTCGATCGCCTGTTCAAAGATCATTCTTATTGAGGCCGCAGCCATGACGACCCAATGCCAGTCCATGCAGGAAATTCGCGACAACATCGACCGGCTGGATCGCCAGATCGTGCCGTTGCTGGTGGAACGCCAGGGCTATGTCGGCCAGGCCGCCGGCTTCAAGCCGACCCGCGCCGCCGTGGTTGTGCCCGAACGCATCGAGGACATCATCGTCAAGGTCCGCACCCAGGCCGTCGAACTGGGCGGCGACCCCGATCTGGTGGAACGCATCTATCGCTCGATGATCGACAGCTATATCGGCTTCGAAGACAAACGCTGGGCGGCCTTGCATAATCTGTAAACAGCTTTACATCATGCATGGGCGGTCGCCGGGAATCGCGCGTCTCGGTTCCGCGGTCCGCCTGTAGACTAAGGCTTTCCAACCAACGCCCGACCCTGGGCGCCCGTGGATGTTTCCGATGTTCCAGACCATGAAGATCAGCGGCCGACTCTATTCCGGGTTCGCCGCCGTGCTGTTCCTGTTGGCTGCCTTGGCCATCAGCTCCCTGCTGGTGTTCGACGGCGTCGCCAACCATGTCCGAGACGCAGCCGCCGCCTCGGCCGTGGCCCAGGACTCCCTGCGCTTCAACCGCGATATGCTGATCTTTCGCAAGCATGTGCGCGACTATGCCTCCAGCGCCAAGGACGACAGCCTGAAGTCGATCAACACCGCATCGAGCGAGCTTCAAGGCGACATCGGTCATCTGGACAGCGACATCAGCCAGAACAATCAGCGCGCCGCCTTCGCCGCCCTGAGCAAGGCCGCACAGACCTACATGACCGGCCTGAAGGATCTTCTGGCCCTGACCGGAGAACGGGCCAAGCTTCAGGGCAAACTGATCGGCGACGCCGAAACCACCCTGGCTTTGATGGATCGCGAGGGCGAACGCGCCGTTGCCGCCCGCGAACAGTTCCTGCTGGCCCGCATCGCCGTGGTCAGACTGATGGACGAGCGCGACACCCACGACGCCGACGCCATCCGTTACCGCCTGAACGCCATTACCGCCATGCCCAGCCTGCCGGCGACATCCCGCGACGCCCTGAACGCCTATATCGGCGACGTCGAGCAGATGATCCCCCAGACGGACAAGCAGGCCGCCTTGCTGAAGACGCTGGACGGCATCGGCACCGCCATCGACGCCGCCGCCCAGGATCTGGAAAAAGCCGCCACCGCCGATACCGCCCGCGCCAGCAACGACGTGGCCGAACAACTTTCCGGCGGGCACGGCCTGATTCTGACCATCAGTCTGGCCGCCGTCGCCGTCGGGCTGGTGCTGGCGACGCTGATCGCCCGCGCCCTGGCCCGTCCCATCGCCTCGATGACGCACGCCATGGAACGTCTGGCCCAGGGCGACAAGACCATCGCCGTCCCGGCTCTGGAGCGGGGCGACGAAATCGGCGAAATGGCCAAGGCCGTCGAAGTATTCAAGCAAAACGCCATCGCCATGGAGCGGATGCAGAGCGAACAGGCCGAATTGAAGGCCCGTTCGGAGGCTGAACGCCGGGCCGAGATGCTGAAGCTGGCCGACGGCTTCGAGACCAGCGTCGCCGGGGTGGTCGAGCATGTGGGCTCGGCGGCCCAGCAGATGCAGGCCGCCGCCGAGGGCATGGCCGCCACCGCCGAACAGACCAGCCGTCAGGCCCATGCCGTTTCCGACGCGTCCGACGCCGCCGCCGCCAACGTGGAAACCGTGGCCGCCGCCGCCGAGGAGCTTTCGTCCTCCATCTCGGAAATCGCCCGACAGGTTTCCGAATCCTCGCGCGTGGCCGCCACCGCCGTCGAGGAAGCCCGCCAAACCGATCAGCTGGTGCAAAGCCTGGCTTCGGCCACCGACCGCATCGGTGAAGTCGTCAACCTGATCACCGACATCGCCAGCCAGACCAATCTGCTGGCCTTGAACGCCACCATCGAGGCAGCCCGGGCTGGCGACGCCGGCAAGGGTTTCGCCGTGGTCGCCAACGAGGTCAAGCACCTAGCCAACCAGACGGCCAAAGCCACCGACGAAATCGGCACCCAGATCGGCGCCGTACAGACCGCCACCCGCCAAGCCGTAGACGCCATCCGCCGCATCGACGGCGTCATCGGCCAGATCAGCGAGATTTCCTCGGCCATCGCCGCGGCGGTCGAGGAACAGGGCGCCGCCACCTCGGAAATCGCCCGCAACGTCCAACAGGCGGCCAACGGCACCCAGCAGGTTTCCAGCAACATCGGCGGCGTCACCGAGGCCGCCGGCGCTACCGGCCGCGTTGCAGGCGAAGTTCTCGACGCCGCCGGCGATTTGACGCAGCAAGCCGGCATGTTGCGGCAGGAAGTGCGCAAATTCATCGACAAGGTCCGCAGTTAAAGACGCAATCCGCTGTCGCGGCCAAGCGCAGGGCCGGGCGTTTTTGTTTCCTCCCACCGTCTGCCCGACTATGCTGCCTTTCCGTTCCCGGCCAGGAAGGAGAAAGGCGGCATGTCCCGCGAATATGCCCAGCATGTCTGCGATCTTCTGTTGCCCCTGGGACCGGTGGTCGCCAAGGGCATGTTCGGCGGCTTCGGCATTTATCTCGACGGGCTGATGTTCGCTTTGATCGCCGACGACGTGCTCTATTTCCGCTGCGACGACGGCAACCGCGCCGCCTTTGAAGCTGCCGGCATGGAGGCGTTTCGCCCCTTTGCCGATAAACCCGATTTCAAACCGGCGACGCTTCCTTATTGGGAAGCGCCCGCGGAATTGTTCGACGAAACCGACGATCTGTGCGCCTGGGCCCGGGCCGCTTACGACGCCGCCCTCAGAAACCGTAAGCCGAAGAAGAAAAAGAAAATCTGATGCAGGTCATCGCCATCGATTTTGAAACCGCCAATTCGCGGCGCGCCAGCGCCTGCGCCTTGGGCGTCGCCCGCCTGCAAGGCGGCGAACTAAGCGAGGTCGCCGAGCATTTGATTCGCCCCCGCGAGATGCATTTCCAGGGCATCAACATCTCGATTCACGGCATCCGCCCCGAAGACGTGATGGACAGTCCTGAATTTCCCGAGGTGTGGGAAGACGTCATCCCCCAGGACGGACCTCTGTTTCTGTTGGCCCACAATGCCCCCTTCGATATGAGCGTTCTCAGGGCCAGCCTGGACTTATACGGAATGCGTCCGCCCGAGGCCGATTATCTTTGCACCGTTTCCGTGGCGCGGGCGTTGTGGCGGGATCTGCCCAATCACAAGCTGTCCACCGTCAGCGCCTTTCTGGGAATCCGGCTCAACCACCATCAGGCCGGCAGCGACGCCGAAGCCTGCGCCCGCATCGCCCTGGAAGCCATGCGCCAGACGGAAACGCGCTCTCCCCGGCAATTGGCGGCCAAGCTGGGTCTTGCCGTGCGACCCCTAGCCTGAGGGCCGTTCTATTTCGTTTCGATAAAGGCGTCGACCCGAAGGCCCACCGGCAAAGGCGGATGTCCATCCAGGGTAATCAGGGCTTCCAACACCTTGTTGTCCAATTTTTCCGTCGGTTGATCGGTGTGGACCTGCTTACGCCCGACCATGGCGCCAAGACGGCTGACATGGCCGGCAAAGCGGGCGCCGCCGAAGGCATCGGCATGGACCCAGGCCGGCTGCCCCTCCTTCAGGCGGGCGATGTCGGTTTCGTCCACCTCCGCCCTTACCCGCAGCACCGAAACATCGCCGATGGACAGGATGGGCATGTCCTGCGCTTCCGAAATCATTTCGCCCACCCGGCGATGGCGGCGCAGCACGACGCCCTCCAGCGGACTGACGATTTCCGTCTTCGCCAACACCGCCGCCGCTTCGTCCCGCTGCGCCCTGGCCAGTTCCAGCGTCGCCTCGGCCCGTTCCCGCTCGTCGTCGCGGGCTTTGGCCGCCACCACCGCCAGATGCTGACGGGCCTGCGCCTGTTTTGCCAGGGCCACCTGATGATCGCGCCGGGTGGTTTCCAGGGTCTGGCGCGACGACCAGCCTGATTGCCCCAAAGCACTGTAGCGTTCCAGATCGCGGGCGGTCTGATCGACCACCGCGTCGGCCTCGCGTACCGCTGCCTCGGCCTCTCGTCGCTCCTCCTGGCGGGCGCCGTTGAGCACGCGGGCCAGTTCCGCCTCCCGGATATGCACCGTAGCCTCGGCTTCGGCCAGACGCGCCTTCCAATCGGCGTTTTCCAGACGCGCCAGAACCTGTCCGACATGCACCGCATCGCCTTCGTCCACCAACACTTCGGCCAGCTTGCCGGTCATGCTCAGGCCCAGCCGCACCTCCTCGGACAGAGGTTCCACCTTGCCGGCGGCGGAGATCAAGGTGTTGGGCAAAGCCTCCGGCATTTGCTCCGGCTCCTTGACCGAGGGAGCGCGCCCAAAGGCAAGAACGACGGCAAGTCCGGCCATGCCGATGGTCGCGGCGATGCCCATCTGTTTGCGCGTCACCATTTATGCCTTTCCTCTTCAAGGGATTGGATGCGTCCGTCGACGATGGAAATCACCCGGTCGGCGACTTCGCCGACGCGGGAATCATGCGTCACCACCACCACCGCCCGGCCTTCCCGGCGAGCCAGATCCCGCAGCAATTCCACCACGGCCCGGCCGGTATGGCTGTCCAGGGCGGCGGTGGGCTCGTCCCCCAGAATGATTTCGGGATTGCCCGCCAGGGCGCGGGCGATGGCCACACGCTGTTTCTGGCCGCCCGACAATTGGCCGGGGCGGTTGTTCATGCGGTCCGCCAGCCCCACCGAGGCCAGCAGACGCGGCGCCTCGGCCCGGGCGTCGGCCTGCGCCCAGCCTTTCAAATCCAAAGCCAGGCGCACCGTCTCCAAGGCCGACAGAGCCGGAAACAGATTGTAGGATTGATAGATGAAACCGATATGGGCCAGCCGCAGACGGGCCATGGCGTTCTGGTCCAGGCCACACACGCTCCGTCCCAACAGGCCGATTGTCCCCTCGGTCGGATGCAGCAGGCAGCCCATCATCATCAGGACCGAGGTCTTGCCGCTGCCCGACGGCCCCATCACCGCCGTCATCTCGCCTTTCCTGATGGCGATATCGACGCCGTCCACGGCCCGCACGGCATTGTCGCCGCCGCCGTAAACCAGCGACACCTTGCGCAGATCGAGGGCCAGATCGCTCATCGCTGGAACACCATGGCCGGATCGATGGACAGGGCCTTCTTCACCGACACCAGCGCCGCCGAGCCGCACATGGCGAAGGTAACGAAAAACAGCGCCGCCGCCATGGCCGGACTGACGATGATCAGCGCCGTGCCGCCTTCACTGGCCTTGGCCAGCAACATGGCGATGACGATGCCCGCGGCATGCCCGCCCACGGCGCTGATGGCAGCCTGCCAGCCGATGATCTTCAGCACGAAGGAACGCGGCGCGCCCATGGCCCGCAGGGTAGCGAATTCGGCCAGATGATCGATGGTGGTGGCGTAAAGCACCTGGGCGACGATGACCATGCCGATGATCAGGCCCAAAGCCGCCGAAACCAGAACCGCCGACCCCGCCCCGGTGGTGAACATCCAATAATCCGAGGTCATGTCGGCGAATTCCTGGCGGCTCAGCACGTCCACGTCGGGCAGACGGCGACGGATTTCCGCCTGCACCGCCTTAGCGTCGGCCCCCGCCGCCAGTTTGACCAGCACGTAATTGGTTTGTTCGTCACTCACCGAGGCATAATTGATGGCGTTGGCGAAACTGGCGAAGACGTAGGGCGAGGTGGTGAAGGACCGCAAGCCGTGGGTGAAACCCGCCAACCGCGCCCGGTGATTGAATATTTCCGCCGTATCGCCGATACGGTTCACCCCCAGCTTGGCGACGTTCAAATCATCCACCATCACCGTGTCCGGCTGCCGCAAAGCCTCCAGATCGCCGGCGACGACGTTCCACGGCCCGGCCAGTCCGCCATCGGGATCGAAACCGATAATCAGCACGCTTTCATAACCGCCCTGGGGTTTGTGCCAGGGCGCGAAAACCACCAGCAGCTTTTCCGCCCGCTCGACGCCGGGCACAGACAAAATGCTGAAGCGGTGACGTTCCCGCTGCGGCATGGTGATCTCGAAATTGCGAAGCCCCTTCACCGCCACCCACAGATCCGCACGGGAATGTTCGATAATCGCCGTGGTCGTGGAGGTGAAACCGAAGAACAGACCGATCTGCACGGAGATCAGAATCACCGCCACCGTGACGCCGACCATGGTGACGGCGAAACGGGCGCGGTCATGGGCCAGATTGCGCCAGGCCAGCAGCAGGGACGATCCCAGCCGGTCCTGCCAGACGCTTGCCGTTTGATTCCCGCGATTGTCCGACATCATCCCCCCGACGACTGTGTTAACAGTGATAACATTGACATTGAAATCTGTCAACGTCATTCCCGGCAACACCGACTCGGGTTATGGTGAGGCCATGTCCGAACTTGTGCGCAAACGTTCCGTCTTGATCGCCGGCCACGCCACCAGCGTATCGCTGGAAAGCGAATTCTGGCAGGAGCTGACCGACATCGCCGTTCGGCGCGGCTTGTCCCTGAACGCCTTGGTGGCCGAAGTGGACAGCGCCCGCGACGGCAATCTGTCCAGCGCCCTCAGACTGCTGGTTCTGCGGGATTTGAAAGAACGGGCAGCCCTGCGGGAAACGCCGTGATCGACCGGCGCCGCTTTCTGACGGCCTCGGCCGCCCTTCTGGGATTGGCCGGCACGGCCCAGGCCGAAGAACGTTTGGAAGCCCGGTTCGCCGCCATCGAAGCCGCCTGCGGCGGGCGGTTGGGAGTGGCCGTGCGCATCGGCCGAGGGCCGGTGGCAGGCTATCGTCTGAACGAGTTTTTCCCCATGTGCAGCACTTCGAAGCTGCTGATGACCGGAGCCATCCTGGCCCGCGTCGATCTGGGACAGGAACGGCTGGAGCGCAGCATCGCCATCCGCCCCGAAGATCGGGTGGAATACGCCCCCATCGGCGAAAAGCACGTCAACGGCTCCCTCACCCTGGAAGAATTGTGCGAGGCGGCCATGACCGTCAGCGACAACATCGCCGCCAATCTGATTTTGAAAACCTTGGGCGGGCCGCAGACCGTCACCGCCTTCGCCCGGTCCATCGGCGATGGCCGCACTCGGCTAGACCGCATGGAACCGGACTTGAATAGCGTCCCGCATGGCGATACCCGCGACAGCACCACGCCTGCCGCCATGCTGAAAACCTTGCGCACCCTGGCTTTGGGCGACTCGTTGTCCCCGGCGTCGCGCCAACGGATGCGAAATTGGCTGATCGCCTGCCGCACCGGCGACGAGCGCCTGCGAGCCGGAATTCCCAAAGACTGGATAATCGGCGACAAAACCGGCACCTGGACCGGCAACGGCGCCGCCACGTCCAACGATGTCGCCGTCGCCTGGCGCCCCGACGGACAGACGGTCGCGATCACCGCCTATCTGACCGACTGCCCGGCCCCGGCGGCAGTCCGCAATGCCGCCCTGGCCAATGTCGCCCGAGCGGCTACTTCAGGCCTTTGAACAGGCTTTTCACCACATCTTTGGCCTTGACCTTGCCTCCGTCCTCCTTGCGCTCGCCGTTCAGCATCTTGCCCAAGGCGTCGGCAGCGTCCTTCATCGGACCTTTCAAGCCAACGCCTTTTTGCGCCAGCCAAGTCTGCATGGCATTGATGTCGAGGAAGCGCCGGGGATTATCCAACGGCCCGGTCAGACGCATCACCAGCGGCGGCGCCTCGGGGCTGGAGGCCAGATGGAAGGCCGCATGCGCATCCATCACCCAACCCGGCAGATTGGCCGTGACCTGTCCCTTGGCTCCGCCGCCGTCGGCCGTCAGGGCCAGATCGTCGCAAACCAGAATGCCGTCCTTGATCTTGGCGCTGCCGTTCAAGCTGGAAAAACGGGTCGAGCCGCCGGTCAACCCGGCTTGCAGCAGGTTGATCAGTCCCAGCGGATTGTTCAAATCCTTGGCTTTGTCGTCCACCGCCTTCAGGTCGAAGCCCTTGACCAGGCCGTTGACTGCCGCAACCTGCAACGTGCCGTTCAGGTGCGACACCATCTCGTTGACCGATTTTCCTTTGGCCGTCAGAGACGTTTCGCCGTCCATCACGCCGTCGGCCATGCCCAAGCCAGCCGTGGACAACAGAGCTTCCCGCATCTGGGCATGGGACAGCTTGCCATCCATCTTCATAGCGCCGTTGTCGGCCAAGGCCCCGGACAAAGCCATTTCGCCTCCCCACAGCTTGCCGGTCAGCTGCTCCAGCTTGGCGGAGCCGTCCTGCACATCCAACAGCAACGACGCCTGATCCAGACGGCTTTGATTCCAGGTCACCGCCTGAGCGTCGATGACGGCATGGCCGTCCAAGGCGGTCAGCCACGACAAGTCCATGGGATCGCTGGACCAATGGTCCGACAGCCCCGACACCGTCACTTTCGGGCGCGGCGCCGAAGCCGGAGCCGGCGGCAGATCGCCGCCGCCCGAGCGATGAGCGGGAACGCCCTTGGTCGGAATCAGCAGGCCGCTTTCGATCTGTTCCCGCAAGCTGGGGCGGGCATCGCCGGTCCGTTTGGTCGGCAGGAAAGGATCAACGGCGATTTCGCCGGCCGTCAGCTTAAGGTCCAGCCGGGGCCGCGCGCCGGAATGGGTCAAATGCGCATCCCCCGCCGCCGCCGCCGGCCCCAGCTTCAACCGCAGATCCGAAAACGCCAAGTCCTTCACCGGCCCGGCGATCGTCGTCGACGCGGCAAAGGCCCCCAGGCTGGCCTGGGGCCGGTAGTCGGGCGAAAACAGGCGAATCACCTGGGTCAGGCTGGCATGGCTGGCCGCCAGCGACAGATGCAAGCCGGGATCGCCCAGCGGCTGGTCGATGCGTCCCGTCAGCTCCAACTGGCCGCCGGCGATCTCGTTGCGGCTGTCCAGATCCAGCTTATCGTTCAGGCGGCCGTCCAGAGTGCCGGTCAGAGCCAGAGGCGCCAGCCGTTCCGGCTCAACCGGCAAGTGACTGATCAGCGCCTTCAGCAGCTTGGCCGGATGATCGGTGCGAACCTCCCAGCGGAAATGATGGAACGCCAGCCCCAGGGGGTCGATGCCGCCGCCCAGATTCAATTGCGCCCCATCCACGTCGGCAGAGGTGAATTTGTTCAAGGTCAGAACGCCGTTCAGCCAAGCGGCGTCCAAACTCAGATCCTGAGCCGTCAGGCCATAGGCGGTCAGGCTGCCTACCTTGCCCTTGACGTTGGCGTCCAGCCCTTCCAACCATGAATCCCGCTCGGCGGCAGGCGGCGGCATGGCCCCTTCCGCCTTGGGCGGCGCGGCGTCGGACGGCGGCGGATTGTCGCCGGGATGCGCAACATGATCCGCCCGATAGGCATCAAGATTCAGATGATCGACGGCGAACGACACTCCCAGGGCGGGCCGTCCGGCCAATTTCAGATCAGCAGCCAGATCGGCCTTGGCGCCATCCAGCTTAAGAACGCCCTCATCCAGCCGCACGGCTTTCGCATCCGCCTGAACATGCCCGGTGAAACTGCCCTGCCGCAAACGGTCCTGGGCCAGATGCACCGGCGGCAGCCCCAGCCATGCCAGCAGGCCGCGCATTTCGCCGGAACGACCTTCCAACGTGCCGTCAAAACTCAGTCCGTCATCGGCGGGAGTGAAGAAACCGAACAGATTGACTTCTGACTGGCCCGGCAGTTCCACCCCGGCCTGATTGACCAGCAGTTCGCCGTCGGCCAGGGCCGCATTGAAGCGGGCCTGATGCAGTTCGCCGCCATGCAGGGTCAGACTGTCGGCAGAAACATCCAGATTGACGGCCAAGGCCTTCGAAAAACCGCCACCGGCTTTGGGCGCGGCAACGGCCGATGGCCCTTCGGGAACGGTCGGCACGGCCGCGACCGGCGTTTGGCGCAAGGTCGGCGCCGGCAGGCTGGCGGCCCAGCGGTCCAGGTCCATGTGACTGAAAGCCAAAGCGACGTCGAACTGCGGGCCATGGCCGAAATCGGCATCCACCGAGGCAATGCCTTCGGTTCCCGCGACGAACAGGCTGGCTTTGTCGAAACGCAATGCATGGGCGTCCAGGGTCAGTTCGCCGGTCAGCAGAAGACCGCCCTGGGGAAGCCGCAGACCGTTCGCCCCCAAGGCAACGGCAACGTCATGCAGGGAATCCCCCTTGGCCTGCACCTGTCCCTTGAAACCGTCCTGGGTCGAGAAACGCCCTTTGAACCGCGCCTCCGCCGCTTTTGCCCCTAGCCCCAGGGTCACGTCCAATTGGTCGCCGGACAAGACGCCATCGGCGGTCAGCAGCGCGCCGTGAACCACGCCCTTGGCAGCAAAACGGGAAGTCTGGGCGTCAGGCTGGGACAACGCCGCCGTCACACCGTCCAGACGCAAAGGGTGGCCGCCGCCGGCCTGATAGGTGATGCTGGCGTCGTCGAGCAGGATCGACGGCATCGCCGCCGCGCGATGCTCGGCGGCTCGATCTGAAGCGGGGACGTCGGACGAAGCGGCAGGCGCGGCTTTGGGCGCCGGCTGGAATTGCCAGTTGGCCTTGCCGTCCGCCAGCCGCTGCAAATGCAGTTCGGCTTGCGACAGCCTGACCGCGGCCACTTCGAAACGGCCCGACAGCAACCCAAGCAGGGACGGACGCAGTTCCAGTACCCTGGCGGTCATCATTTCGGGCTGCGCGGCACCGTCGGCGTCGGCCAGCCGCACATCGTGGGCGCTGACATGCGGCAACGGCAGCAGCGCCAGATTCAGCGATCCGGCGATATCCAGCTTTCGCCCCAGACGCGCCTGGGCGGCGGCGGCAATCCGATCCTTATAACCGTCCCATTGGATCAGAGCCGGCAGGCCCAACAGAACCAAGATGGCGGCGGCGAAGCCTCCGACGACATAACCTGCGCGCTTGATGGTCAACGGCGCTTTCCTTTTCCCGCTGCGGCCGTGATGGGCGGACAGTCTATGTGCGGAGTGGGATACAGGCAATCGCCGTCATGCCGATGTTGCCTTTCGGCCTCGTCAGCGGCTACAACCTTCCTCCATGTCCCAGCCCCTGGAGATCCTCAAATCCGTTTTCGGCTATGACCGCTTCCGCGGCACCCAGGCCGAGATCATTGATCATGTGATTTCCGGGGGCGACGCTCTGGTCCTGATGCCGACCGGCGGCGGTAAATCCCTGTGCTACCAGTTGCCCGCTTTGTGCCGCGACGGCGTCGGCGTGGTGGTTTCCCCCCTGATCGCCCTGATGCAGGACCAGGTATCGGCCTTGCGCCAATTGGGCGTGCGGGCCGCCGCGTTGAATTCGAGCGTGCCCTTCGGCGAGATGGTCGAGATCGAGCGCCAGATGCGCGCCGGCGAGATAGACCTCGTCTATGTCGCGCCCGAACGCTTGATGACCGATAATTTCCTGACCCAGTTGGAACGCTGCCGCATCGCCTTGTTCGCCATCGACGAGGCTCACTGCGTCAGCCAATGGGGCCACGATTTCCGCCCGGAATATCTGCAACTGGCGGCGCTGCACGAACGCTTCCCCAACATTCCCCGCATCGCCCTGACCGCCACCGCCGATCATCCGACCCGGCGCGAGATCATCGAGAAGCTGGGACTGGCCGAAGGCAGACAGTTCGTTTCCAGCTTCGACCGCCCCAATATCCGCTATCGCATCGCCCCCAAGGGCAGCAGCGCCAAAACCCAATTGCTATCGTTCCTGAAGGCCGAACATGCCAAAAACGCCGGCATCGTTTACCGCCTGTCGCGCAACAAAGTGGACGAAACCGCCGAATGGCTGTGTCAGCAAGGCTTCAACGCCCTGCCCTATCATGCCGGTCTGGATAAAGACGTGAGGGCCAGAAACCAGGACCGTTTTCTGAAAGAAGACGGCGTGGTGATGGTGGCCACCATCGCCTTCGGCATGGGCATCGACAAACCGGACGTGCGCTTCGTCGCCCACCTTGATTTGCCGAAAAGCCTGGAAGCCTATTATCAGGAAACAGGGCGCGCCGGCCGCGACGGTCTGCCGTCCGACGCCTGGATGGTCTACGGCATGCAGGACGTCGCCCGCCTGCGCCAGATGGTGGCGGCGTCCGAGGCCTCCGAAGCCCAAAAAATGCTGGAGAACCGCAAGCTGGATTCGCTGCTGGGCTTTTGTGAAACCACCCGTTGCCGCCGTCAGGTGGTGCTGGAATATTTCGGCGATTCCTGCGAACCCTGCGGCAATTGCGACACCTGCCTGGAGCCGGTGGAAAGCTTCGACGGCACCTTGGCGGCGCAAAAGGCCCTGTCTTGCGTCTACCGTACCGGCCAGGTGTTCGGTGCCGGGCATGTCATCGACGTGCTGACGGGCGCCACGGGCGAACGTGTCGCCAAGCTGGGCCACGACAAATTGTCCACCTTCGGCATCGGCCGCGACTTCACCAAGGAGGAATGGCGTTCGATCTTCCGCCAACTGGTGGCCGCCGGCCTGTTGCGGGTGGACGTGGAGGGCCACGGCTCGCTGGGCCTGACCGAAGCTTGCCGCGAGGTCTTGCGCGGTGAAAAGAAGATCAGCTTGCGCCGCGACCCGGTGCAAAAAAAATCCAGCGGCAACCGCGTGGCCCGCGAACGCATCGCCCTGTCCGATCCCAACGACGAGGACTTGTTCCAGGAGCTTCGCAAACTGCGGCTGGATTTAGCCCGCGACCAGGGCGTGGCGCCGTACATCATCTTCAACGACGCCACTCTGTTGGAAATGGTCCGCGAAAAGCCGCGCACGCTGCACGAGATGTCGCGCCTGAACGGCGTGGGCCGCACCAAGCTGGAAACCTACGGCGAGACTTTCCTGGAAGCCATCGACGGCTTCGGCGGGTAAGGCAGCGGCAACCGGGATTACCCGAAGGCCGGGAAACACGCACCGGAAAAAAGACTCATATCGCTTGAAATTCCGCCCGGCTGGCGCTAAACACTCCCCTTCCTGGCGCGGCACCCCTGGAGGCCGCGCCTATTCCTATGGAGAGTTCCATGAGCGAAGTCAGTTCTTTCGACGCCGTCGCGCGTGCGCAGGCCGGAAAGGGGGAAGCCCGCGCCACCCGTCGTTCGGGCCTGGTCCCCGGCGTTATTTACGGTAACAAGCAGACTCCCGTCACCATCGCCCTCGACCCCCGCATCCTGGTGGCCGAGCTGAACAAACCCGGCTTCTACAGCCGTCTGTTCGACATCAAGCTCGATGGCAAGGTCGAGCGCTGCCTGTGCCGCGACATTCAGCGCCACCCGGTCACCGACCAGGCTCTGCATGTCGACTTCCTGCGCGTTTCCGCCGATGCCAAGGTGCATGTCCATGTGCCGGTGCATTTCGCCAACCAGGATAAGTCCCCCGGTCTGAAGCATGGCGGCGTGCTGAACGTCGTCACCCACGAAGTCGAGATCGTCGCCCCCGGCAACGCCATCCCCGACGAGATCGTGGTCGACCTGACCGGTCTGGAAATCGGCGCCTCCGTGCATGTCGACAGCCTGAAGCTGCCGGCTGGCGTGTCCGTCGTGACCCACCACAAGGACATCACCCTGGCCACCATCGCCGCCCCGACCGTGGCGCCGGCTGGCGAGGAGGAAGTGGCCTCGGAAGAGCCCGCGGCTCCTACCGCTTGATGATATGTGGCTGATTGTCGGGCTGGGTAACCCCGGCGGGTCTTATGCCCGCAACCGCCACAATATCGGCTTTATGGCGGCGGACGAAATCGTCCGCCGCCATTCGTTTTCCTCATGGCGCTCCAAATATCAGGGCCAAATCGCCGAAGGCACCATCGCCGGCGAAAAAGTTCTGGTGCTGAAGCCCGAGACCTATATGAACCTGTCCGGCCAGTCGGTGGCGGCGGCGGCCCGGTTCCACAAGATTCCCAACGGCAATGTCATCGCCCTGCATGACGAGTTGGACCTGCCTCCGGCCAAGGTCCGCGTCAAGAAGGGCGGCGGCGCCGGCGGCCATAACGGCCTGAAGAGCATCGACGCCCATCTGGGCAACGACTATTGGCGCATCCGCCTCGGCATCGGTCATCCTGGCGACAAGGCGCTGGTGACCAACTGGGTGCTGGGCGATTTCGCCAAATCGGACCAGGAGTGGCTGGAGCCCTTGCTCGACACCCTGGCCAAAGAACTGCCCTTGCTGTTCCAAGGCAACGAGAACGGCCTGATGACCAAGCTGGCGCAGGCTGTTCCTGCGCCGAAACCGAAAAAGCCAGAACCAACCGGAGGCCCCTGATGGGATTCAATTGCGGCATCGTCGGTCTGCCCAACGTCGGCAAGTCGACCCTGTTCAACGCCCTGACCTCGACGGCAGCGGCCCAGGCGGCCAATTATCCGTTCTGCACCATCGAACCCAACGTCGGCCGCGTGGCCGTGCCGGACGAACGCATGCAGCCGCTGGCCAACGCCGCCAAGTCGGCCAAGCTGATCCCCACCCAGCTTGAGTTCGTCGATATCGCCGGTCTGGTGCGCGGCGCTTCCCGCGGCGAAGGGCTGGGCAACCAGTTCCTGGCCAACATCCGCGAAGTGGACGCCATCGTTCATGTGCTGCGCTGCTTCGAAGACGGCGACATCACCCATGTCGAAGGCTCGGTCGATCCGGTGCGCGATGCCGAAACCATCGAAACCGAACTGATGCTGGCCGATCTGGAAAGCCTGGAGCGCCGCGTCATTCAGACCCAGAAAAAGGCCAAAGGCGGCGACAAGGACGCCAAGGCCCAGCTGGAAGTGATGGAACCCGCCCTGGCCGCCCTGCAAACCGGCAAGCCCGTGCGTTCGGTGCAATACGACGCCGAACAGCGCGTGCTGCTGCGCACCCTGGGCCTGCTGACCAGCAAGCCGGTGCTTTATGCCTGCAACGTCGAGGAAGCCAGCGCCGCCACCGGCAACGCTTTCTCGGCCAAGGTCGCCGAGATGGCCAAAGCGCAGGGTGCCGCCCATGTGGTGATCTCGGCCGCCATCGAAGCGGAGGTCGCCCAGTTGACCGACGAGGCCGAACGTCAGGAGTTCCTCGAGACCCTGGGCCTGGAAGAAACCGGGCTGACGCGCGTCATCCGCGCCGGCTACGAGCTTCTGCACCTGATCACCTTTTTCACCGTCGGCCCGAAGGAATGTCATGCCTGGACCCTGCCCAAGGGCTTGAAGGCTCCTCAGGCCGCCGGTGTCATCCACACCGACTTCGAACGCGGCTTCATCCGCGCCGAAACCATTTCCTATACCGATTACATCGCCTGCAACGGCGAGGCCGGAGCCAAGGAAGCCGGCAAGATGCGTCTGGAAGGCAAGGAATACGTCGTCCAGGACGGCGACATCTTCCACTTCCTGTTCAACGTCTAGACGCAATTTCCGCGCAAGCGGAATGACGGTGGACCAGCAATAAAAAAAACCCGGCAAGCCGCAAGGCCTGCCGGGTTTTTTGTGGACCAGGCCTTAGTGGCTCAGATTGGCGAAGAAGTCGTTGCCCTTGTCATCGACGATGATGAAGGCGGGGAAGTCCTTCACTTCGATCTTCCAGACGGCTTCCATGCCCAGTTCGGGATATTCCAGAACCTCGACCTTCTTGATGTGGTGCTGGGCCAGACCGGCGGCAGCGCCGCCCACCGAACCCAGATAGAAGCCGCCGAACTTTTTGCAGGCTTCGGTAACGGCCTTGGAGCGGTTGCCCTTGGCCACCATCACCATGCTGCCGCCGTTGGCCTGGAACAAATCGACGTAGGAATCCATGCGGCCCGCGGTGGTCGGACCGAACGAACCGGAGGGCAAACCTTCCGGAGTCTTGGCCGGACCGGCGTAATAGACCGGATGATCCTTGAAGTACTGCGGCAGACCTTCTCCGCGATCCAGCCGTTCCTTCAGCTTGGCATGGGCTATGTCGCGGGCGACGATCATCGGGCCGGACAAGGCCACGCGGGTCTTGATGGGATACTGGCTGAGAATCTTGCGGATTTCCGCCATGGGCAGGTTAAGGTCGATCTTGACCACGTCGCCCGCCAGCTTGGTATGGTCGATCTCGGGCAGGTACTTGGCCGGATCCTTTTCCAGGGTTTCCAGATAAATGCCGTCCTTGGTGATCTTGCCCTTCATCTGGCGGTCGGCCGAACAGGACACGCCGATGCCCACCGGACAGGAGGCCCCGTGGCGCGGCAGACGGATGACGCGGACATCGTGGCAGAAATACTTGCCGCCGAACTGAGCGCCGATGCCCATATGACGGGTCATCTCCAGAACCTTGGCTTCCATTTCCAGATCGCGGAAGGCGTGCCCCAGCTTGCCGCCCTGGGTGGGCAGGTGATCGAGATACTTGGCCGACGCCAGCTTGACCGTCTTCAGGTTGGCCTCGGCCGAGGTGCCGCCGATGACGATCGCCAGATGGTAAGGCGGGCAGGCCGAGGTGCCCAGGGTGCGAATCTGCGCATCCAGGAACTTCATCAGACTGTCGGGGTTCAACAGGGCCTTGGTCTGCTGATACAGAAAGGTCTTGTTGGCCGACCCACCGCCCTTGGCCATGAACAGGAATTTGTAGGCGTCGCCTTCGGTGGCGTAGAGGTCGATCTGCGCCGGCAGATTGTTGCCGGTATTGGCCTCTTCATACATGTCCACCGGCGAAACCTGGCTGTAGCGCAAGTTCAGGTCGGTATAGGCGTCGGCCACGCCCTGGGACAGAGCGGCGGCGTCGTTGAAGCCGGTCCAGACCTGCTGACCTTTTTTGCCCATGATGACGGCGGTGCCGGTATCCTGGCACATCGGCAACACGCCGCCGGCGGCGATGTTGGCGTTCATCAGCAGATCGAGAGCGACGAACTTGTCGTTCTCCGAAGCCTCGGGATCATCAAGGATCGAGGCCAGCTGCTTCAGATGCGCCGGACGCAGAAGATGCGAAATCTGACGGAAGGCTTCCTTGGCGATCAGGGTGAGCGCCTGGGGTTCAACGGTGGTGATGGTCTTGCCGTTGAAAGTGCCGGTGCCGACGAAGTCGGACGAAATCTTGGTGTATTCGGTATCATCGCCCGAGAGAGGAAACATCTCGGCGAAAAGAGCGGCGTCAGCGGTCATGATTGGCCCCGTCGGTTGATACCCCCGGCAGGGAATTCGCCAGGGTAAGGACGGGGCCAAAGAAAGCTATTTTTTACGGAACGCGTCAAGGGCGATGACTTGGGCGCCCTGCTCATTGGGCTGAGAATCGTCAGATTCGCCCTTATCTTCAGCCTGCTCGAAAGGCTCTGCTCCGTCTTCGGCCAATTCTCCGTCCTCGTTGCCGCCTTCATGCGGCAGCTCGATGGAGCCGTCGGTCTGGAATTGCAGCCCGAATTTGGCGGACGGATCAGCAAAGGCCGACACCGAGGCGAAGGGAATGTGCAGCCGTTCGTTGACCCGGTTGAACGACAACGTGACCTCGAACCAGTCGGGCGTGATTTCCAGCCCCCAATACTGGTGCTGCAGCACGATGGTCATTTCGTCCGGATAGCGGGCGCGGATGTAATCGGGAATGTCGACCTGGGGATGACGGGTGCGGAAGGTGATATAAAAATGATGGTCACCGGGCAGCCCCTCGACGCTGGCCTGCAAGGCCTCGCGCAGCACGCCGCGCAGAGCATCTTCCACCATTTTGTCATATCGAAGAACGTTATTTGCCATCCGGCCGAAACCTTTTCTGACCCACTTTCGTTAAAGTGGAGGGACTTCTGTTGCCCGGTGCCCCTCCGAACCGCGCTTACCTAATTAGGCAGCGAGAGCTACGACGTTATCGTTAGCACTTGTGTGTTTGACCCGATATCGGCGGTATCATGCCGAGCACAAACCAAGCCTTTACCACGCGCGTCGATCCTGTTTCGCCCCCATGAGCCCAAGGCGTTTGATCCTGGGTTATGGTGGAGGCGCCGGGTACCGCCCCCGGGTCCGCAACGCTTATTCCGAATGGTGTTTAGCGCCATAGCCGGTTTCCCGGCGAAACCGAGTATAGAGGCTTTGTCTCGGCTTCGCCAGTGCGGGATGACAGAACGATGATTCGGCTGTTAGACTGCCGGTCTTCATGTGCAGAGGGTACAAGTGCAGCAATATCTCGATCTGATGCGCGCGGTGCGCGACCGGGGCGTGGTCAAGACGGACCGGACCGGCACGGGAACCAGGAGTCTATTCGGCTGGCAGATGCGCTTCGATCTGGCCGAGGGCTTTCCCCTGGTGACCACCAAGAAAGTGCATCTGCGCTCGATCATTCACGAGCTTCTGTGGTTCCTCAAGGGCGAGACCAATATCCGCTACCTGAAGGACAACAAGGTTTCCATATGGGACGAATGGGCCGACGAGAACGGCGAACTGGGGCCGGTCTATGGCCATCAATGGCGGTCCTGGCCGGCGCGCGACGGCTCGGCCATCGACCAGATCGCCAATTTGCTGCAGCAAATCCGCAAGAACCCGGATTCCCGCCGCCTGATCGTGACGGCCTGGAATCCCGCCGACGTCGACCGCATGGCGTTGCCGCCCTGCCATTGCCTGTTCCAGTTCTATGTCGCCGATGGCAAGCTGTCCTGCCAGCTCTATCAGCGCTCGGCCGACATCTTCCTGGGCGTGCCGTTCAACATTGCCTCCTACGCCCTGCTGACCATGATGGTGGCCCAGGTGACGGGATTGCAGCCCGGCGAATTCATCCACAGCTTCGGTGACGCCCACCTTTATTCCAATCATATGGAGCAGGTGACCCTGCAACTGTCCCGCCAGCCGCGCATCCTGCCGGCCATGCGGCTGAATCCCGCCGTGACGGACCTCTTTGCCTTCCGCTTCGAGGATTTCAGCCTGGAAGGTTACGATCCCCACCCGCATATTTCCGCCCCGGTGGCGGTCTGAAGAGGAAACGGGCGATGATCTCCATGATCGTGGCCGTGGCCGCCAACGGAACCATCGGCAAGGACAACAAGATGCCCTGGCATCTGTCCGAGGATTTGAAATATTTCAAGCGCGTCACCATGGGAAAGCCGGTGGTGATGGGCCGCAAGACCTATGAATCCATCGGCAAGCCCCTGCCCGGCCGTCCCAACGTGGTGATCACCCGCGACCCGCACTGGAGCGTGGACGGCGTCGAAATCACCCATTCCGTCGCCGACGCCCTGGCTTTGGCCGAACGGCTGGCCGGCGGCGGCGAGGTGATGGTCATCGGCGGCGGCGAAATCTTCAACGCCGCGGCGGCGCGGGCCCAGCGTCTTTATTACACCGAAATCAAAGCCGCATATGACGGCGACGCCTTCTTTCCCAAACCGGATCCGGCCCTGTGGCGCGAGGTATCGCGCGACGAACACGACGGCGAACCGCCTTACGCCTTCCTGATTTTGGACAGGATATCTGCCTAATTTTTAGACTTCGACATAGTTTGGATTATTTTTTAATCACATCCCCGTGCGTCATTTGACCGTCATGGTAATGACATCAAGGTTTAAGCCCCTGGCACGCTGTTTGCGTTTATCATTTCGATGGCTCCGCCAGCACAGGAGGACCGATGATGACCGCATCTTTCAGCAAGCTCCGCCACAGCGACACTTTGTGGCCCGCCGTCGTGCTCGCCACATCGTTCATGGCGACCCAGATCGTCAATATCATCGAGTTCGTCGCCGTTCATTAAGCGCCGGCGCACCTCCCCCCCCCCAACCATAAAGCCGGATGGGAAGCCCATCCGGCTTTATGCATATCCGGCCGGAGCGCCGACGGCGCCCGTTGTCAGTTCATGACGATTTTCGGCGCCTTGCGGGCCGACAGCAGCACCTGGGCCTTCTCCCAAACCTTCTCGGCGATGGCGCGATAAGCCTTGGCATGAGCGCCGTCGGGCTGGCTGACGGTGATCGGCCGGCCCTCGTCGGAAGTGGTGCGGATGGCGATGTCCAGCGGCAGTTCGCCCAGGAAGTCGGCCGACAGCTTGGCCGCTTCGGCCCGAGCGCCACCATGGCCGAAGATATGGGCCTCGTGGCCGCAATTAGGGCAGTGATAGGTGCTCATGTTTTCAATGATGCCCAGCACCGGCACATTGACCTTGCGGAACATGTTCAAGCCCTTGCGGGTATCCAGAAGCGCGATGTCCTGCGGCGTCGAAACGATCACCGCGCCGGTCAGCGGCACTTTCTGAGTCATAGTCAGCTGAGTGTCGCCGGTGCCCGGAGGCATGTCGACCACCATCACGTCCAATTCACCCCAGCGCACGTCGCGCATCAGCTGCTCCAGCGCCCCCATGACCATGGGACCGCGCCAGACGACGGGACTATCCTCGGGCACTAGGAAGCCGATGGACATCACTTTCAGGCCGTAGGCGTCGACCGGCTCCATGGTGGCGCCGTCGGGAGAAAAGGGCTGCGCCCCAGGCACACCCAGCAAGCGCGGCTGCGACGGGCCGAACACATCGGCGTCCAACAGGCCGACCGACAGCCCCATAGCCTTGAAGGACAAGGCCAGATTGGTGGCGGTGGTGGACTTGCCGACACCGCCTTTGCCCGACGACACGGCGATGATGGCCTTCACCTGGGGCAGCAACTGCGGTTCGGCCCCATGACCGTGACCGCCGTGAGCATGCCCGTGGGAATGGCCCTGGCCGGAAGTCGCCTTGCGCTCGGCGGTCATCACTGCGGAAACGGTCAGAACGCCGGCCAAATCGTGCACCGCCTTTTCCGCCGCCTTACGCAGGGGCTCCAACTTGGGGCCGCGTTCGGGGTCGACGTCGATGGCGAACGCGACATGGCCGTCCTTCACCACCAACCCGGTAATCATGCCCAGGCTGACCAGATCCCCGCCCCGGTCCGGGTCAGCGACCTTGCTCAGAGCCGCGAGGACGTCTTTGTCACTGACCTTGGCCATGCTTGCATTCTCCTGGTTTTCGAACGATATGCGTTTATGCTGATACGATCTTTGGGCGCGTTGCGCACCTGGGTCGACTGTCATATAAGGCGGGGATCCCCCGTTGAAAAGAACGTATGCGCGTTCTTACAAGGCGAACTTGACGCGGAGCAAGGAACAAACCATGCCATGGAACTCTCAGGGTGGCGGTTCGAACGGGGGCCCGTGGGGCCCGCAAGGCGGTAACCAGAATCCTTGGGGCAAGGGCAGCGGAGGTCCATCGCCGGACCTGGACGAGCTGTTCCGCAAAAGCCAGGAAAATCTGAAAAAAATCATGCCCGGCGGTTTCGGCGGCGGACGCGGCGTCGCTTTGGTCATCATGGCGGCGCTGGTGCTGTGGGGTGCGACCGGCTTTTACAAGGTCAATCCGGACGAAGTCGGCGTGGTGCTGCGCTTCGGCCGCTTCGTCGGCTATACCCAGCCCGGCCTGAACTATCATCTGCCCGCGCCCATCGAGCAGGCGCTGACCCCGCCGGTGACCCGCATCAACAAGCTGGAACTGGGCTACCGCTCGGCCGGCGGCGAGATCCGCCGCACGCCGGGCCGCGACGGCGGCGACGAATCCCTGATGCTGACCGGCGATGAAAACATCATCGACATCAATTTCTCGGTCTTCTGGCAAATCAACGATCCCGAGAAATTTCTCTTCAACGTCGGCAATCCCGAAGGCACCGTGAAAGTGGTGGCGGAATCCGCCATGCGCGAGATTATCGGCCAGCTTCCCATCCGCGCCCCGCTGTTCGAGAACCGTCAGTCCATCGGCGACCGCACCCGTGCCCGCATGCAGGAACTGCTCGACGCCTATCAGACCGGCGTCTCGGTGGTTCAGGTGCAGCTTCTGAAAGCCGATCCGCCGACCGAGGTGATCGACGCCTTCAACGACGTCCAGCGCGCCAAAGCCGACCAGGAGCGCCTGCGCAACGAGGCCGACGCCTATCGCAACAACATGGTCCCCGTGGCCCGAGGCGAAGCCGAAAAGACCATCCAGGAGGCCGAGGCCTACCGCGAGCAGGTCGTCGACGTCGCCCAGGGCGAGGCCAAGCGTTTCACCTCGGTGCAGCAGGCTTACCGCCTGGCTCCCGACGTCACGTCCAAACGCATGTATATCGAGACCATCGAAAGCGTGCTGAAGAATTCCCAAAAGGTCGTCATCGACCCCGAAGCCAAGGGCGTGGTGCCTTACCTGCCCCTGCCGGAACTGAACAAGACCAAGGGAGACAAGTGATGAAAACCCATCTTCCCTTGAGCCTGGTGGGCGTGGCCGCTTTCGTCGTCGCCGTTTTGCTGTCGTCGTCGATGTTCGTCGTCAACCAAGGCGAAATGGCGCTGGTGCTACGCTTCGGCGCGGTCAGCGACCCGGAAAATCCGGTCAAGACTCCGGGCCTGCACGTCAAGCTGCCGCTGGTGGAAGACGTGGTGCGTTTCGACGCCCGCCTGCTGGACGTCGACCCGCCCGCCGAACAGATGATCCTGGCCGATCAGAAGCGCATCGTGGTCGACAGCTACACCCGTTTCCGCATCCGCGACCCGCTGCAATTCTACCAGGCGGTCCGCACCCAGGAGGTCGCCGGCGCCCGCCTGCGCGAGATCGTCAACAATTCGGCCCGCCGGGTTCTGGGCGGCGTCACCCTGCCCACCGTGCTGTCGCCGGAACGCGAACAGATCATGCGCGAAATCCAGCGGCAGGCCAACGAAGCCGCCCGACCCCTGGGCGTCGACGTGGTCGACGTGCGCATCCGCCGCGCCGACCTGCCGCCCGAAACCAGCCAGGCCATTTTCAAGCGCATGGAATCCGAACGCCAGCGCGAAGCCGCCGATGCCCGCGCCCAAGGCCAGCAGCGGGCGTTTGAAATCCGTGCCGGCGCCGACCGCGAACGAGTGGTCATCGCCGCCGAAGCTCAGCGTCAGGCCCAGATTCTGCGCGGCCAGGGCGAAAGCGAAGCGGCCAAGATTTACGCCGACGCGTTCCAGGCCGACCCGCAGTTTTACGCCTTTTACCGTTCGCTCCAGGCCTATCGCCAGGCCCTGGGGGATTCCGGCACCACCTTCGTGCTGACCCCGGACTCGGAGTTCTTCCGCTATTTCAATCGGGCGGCCGGTGGAAAATGAATGATTCCCGCACCCTGGCGGCGCTTGCGGCCAGCAGAGTTCAGGATTACATGATGAAGCAGCTTTGTCCGTTTCCTCTGAGGGAGGCATCCCGGTGACCAGCAGAATCGCAGGCAGAACAACCGCCCGCGTCAACCAACGCTCTCAGGCCCGCGCCATCGCCCGGCCCGGCCCGCAGCCCGCGCAGTGGCTTCTCGCCCTGCTTCTGGCCGTGGCCCTGCTGATGGGGATGGCCATGCAGGCCCGTGCCGGTGACACGCCGCCTCCCGCCAGCACGGCGGCAACGCCCGCCACCGTGGACGTTCCCGGCCGGGCGCCCGGCGCGCCCGCCAGCTTCGCCGATCTGGCGGAAAAGCTGCTGCCGGCGGTGGTCAACATCTCGACCACCCAGACCTTGAAGAACCCCGAACGCGGCATGGACATGCCTCAGTTCCCGCCGGGATCGCCCTTCGAGCAATTGTTCAAGGACTTCCTGGACCGCCAGGGCAAGAACCCCGACGCCACTCCGCGCAAGGCAACCGCCCTGGGCTCCGGCTTCATCATTGATCCCTCGGGTCTGGTGGTGACCAACAACCACGTCATCGCCGACGCCGACGAGATCAGCGTCATCATGCATGACGGCCAAGCCTATAAGGCCAAAGTGCTGGGCGCCGACGGCAAGGCCGATCTGGCCCTGCTGAAACTGCAGGACGCTCCGGCCAAGTTGCCCTTCGTCAGCCTGGGCAATTCCGACGACAGCCGCGTCGGCGACTGGGTGATCGCCATCGGCAATCCCTACGGCCTGGGCGGGTCGGTCACCGCCGGCATCGTCTCGGCCCGGTCCCGCGATATCAACGCCGGTCCTTACGACGATTTCATCCAGACCGACGCGGCCATCAACAAAGGCAATTCCGGCGGTCCGCTGTTCAATCTGAAGGGCGAAGTGGTGGGCATCAACACCGCCATCTTCTCTCAGACCGGCGGCTCCATCGGCATCGGTTTCTCGATCCCGTCGAACCTCGCCAAGCCGGTCATCGCCGATTTGCAGAAATACGGCAAGACCCGCCGCGGCTGGCTGGGCGTACGCATCCAGACCGTCACCGACGAGATCGCCGAAAGCCTGGGCTTGAAGGATCAGAAGGGCGCCCTGGTGGCCGCCGTCAGCCCCGGCGGCCCCGCCGCCAAGGCCGGCCTGAAGCCGGGCGACGTGATCGTCAAATTCGACAACAAAGACGTCACGGAAATGCGCCGCCTGCCGCGTATCGTCGCTGAAACCCCCATCAACCACGAGGTCGAGGTTCAGTACTTCCGCGACGGCAAGAAGCTGACCACCAAGGCCACCGTCGGCGAATTGGTCGACGACGACAGCCAGGACGAGCCCAAGACCTCGGAGAAGGCCCAGCCCAAGCCCGACAGCAGCCAGACCTCGCTGGCCGGTCTCGGCTTCTCGGTGGCTCCGGTGTCGGCGGCTCTGCGCGACCGCTTCGATCTGGCTCCCGACATCAAGGGGCTGGTGGTCACCGACGTCGCCGCCAACGGCCCCGCCGCCGAGAAGGGCATGCGCCCCGGCGACGTTCTGGCTTCGGTGGACAACAACCCGGTTCAGAGCGGCGCCGACGTTCTGAAGCAGGTCGATACCGCCCGCAAGGCTAATCACCGCACCGTCCTGCTGCTGGTGCAGAGCGGCGCCGACATGCGCTATGTGCCCCTGAAGGTGGACGCCAAGAAATAGGCGTCCATCCAAGACCCGACAAAAAAGGCCGCGAAGGGAAACCTCCGCGGCCTTTTTCCATTCCAGATGCAATCCGCCGCGTCAGCGGCCGCCCAGGCTGCCGCCTCCATCCACCGCCAAGACATGGCCGGTGACGAAGCCGGCTCCGTCGGACAACAGAAAGGCGACGGCGGCGGCGATCTCCTCGGGGCGGCCCAAACGGGCCATGGGGATCGAATCCAGCATCTTCCGCTCGGCCTCGCTGCCGATCGGGTGGGCCTTGCGGAACAACTCTGTTTCCACCGGCCCCGGAGCCACCGCGTTGGAGGTGATGCCGAATTCGGCCAATTCCAGCGCCCAAGTGCGGCTACAGCCTTCCAACGCGCTTTTGGCCGCCGAATAGGAGGTGCGGTCACGGGTGCCGTGCGCCGCCCGGCTGGTGATATTGACGATACGGCCCCAACGGCGCTGCTTCATGCCATCCAGAAAAGCTTGAACAACCTGCACGGCGGCCCGCACGTTCAAATCGTACACGTTCTGCAAAACGGCAAGATCGACCGCCCCCAGGGGCTGGGGCGCGGCAATGCCGACATTGTTCACCACGCCGTCAACGGCATGCCGTCCGGCAATTTGCCGCAGCGCCGTCTCCGTCTGGTCAGCGTCCGCCAGATCGCAGCCGTAAAGCGCGCCGGGAAAGGAAACGCCCCCGGTTCGACGAGCCAGACCGATCACCTGATGCCCCTGCGCCGCCAGGGCTTCGGCCACAGCAAGGCCGATGCCTTTACTGGCGCCCGTGACCAAAAAGCTTTTCGACATGGCTTCAATCCCTCTCGGCCAGCAACGGTCCAGATGCGCGGGCGATGAAAGGCTTTACGGAGTGACGAATTCCTCCGCCCTGTAGCCCTGAGCGAACAGCAACGCCGTCAAGTCGCCGTGGTCGACGCGGGCCTGGGCCTCGGCGGCGACGATGGGTTTGGCATGATACGCCACGCCCAGACCGGCGGCCCTGATCATCTCCAGGTCGTTCGCGCCGTCGCCGACGGCGATGGTCAGAGTCAGCGGCAAGCTATGCTCGGCGGCCGACGACACCAGGGTCTGCAACTTGGTGCTGCGGTCCAGGATGGGATCGACGACCTTGCCGGTCAGTTTGCCGTTCTCGATTTCCATTTCGTTGGCCAGATCGCGGTCGAAGCCGCAATGGGCGGCGACGCGGCTGGTGAAATATTTAAAGCCGCCCGAAACCAGAACCGCTTTGGCGCCATGAGCCTTCATGGTCTGCACCAGCGTTTCGGCGCCGGGCATGAAGCGCAGATGGGCATAGGTCTTTTCCAGGCAGTCGGCCGGCAAGCCGGCCAACAGGCCGACGCGCTCGCGCAGGGCCTCCTTGAAATCCAGCTCGCCGTTCATCGCCCGCGCGGTGATGGCGGCGATGTGTTCCTTCAGTCCGGCGAAAGCGGCCAGATCGTCCAAGGTCTCGCCCACCACCATCGTGCTGTCCATGTCGGCCACCAGCAGCTTTTTGCGGCGAATATCGGCGGCTTGGGCGATAGTATCGACCGGCAGGCCGGTCAACGCCTGGCGGGCGGCGGCATCGGCCTGACCGATCGACAGCATTTCAAAGGGAATGTCGGCGGCGCGTCCTTTGTCCAGCCAGGTGGGCGCAAGGGTGTCCGCTCCCAGATCCTTCAATGCGGACCGGACCCGGGCGAGCGTGTTATCGTCCAGCCCGTCGGGCGGCGCGATGAGGGTGAGGACGTTTTCCATGAGCCGCAGTTCTAAAGTTACAAAGGCCTCCTTGGCAAGCACGGGAAGATGAAGAAAGCAATCGTCGTGGCGGGACCGACCGCATCCGGCAAATCCGCCCTGGCCCTGACATTGGCCGAACAGTTGAACGGCGTGGTCATCAATGCCGATTCCATGCAGATCTACGACGTCTTGCGTGTGGTGACGGCCCGGCCTTCGGTCGAGGACGAAGCCCGCGCGCCGCACCGTCTGTATGGCATGCTGCAACCGGCCGAACTCTGCTCGGCCGGACGCTGGCGGTCCATGGCCGCGGCCGAGATGGAAACGGCCTGGGCCGAAGGCAGGCTACCGGTGGTGGTGGGCGGCACCGGGTTGTATCTGCGCGCCCTGGTTCAAGGGCTGTCGCCGATCCCCGACATTCCCGACGACGTGCGCCAAGCCGCCCGCGCCCTGTTCGAGCAAATGGGCAACGAAGCCTTTCATGCCTTGCTGGCCAGCCGCGATCCCGTGATCGCCGCCCGCCTGCATCCCAGCAACAGCCAGCGTCTGGTCCGCGCCTGGGAAGTCGCCGAAGCCACCGGCCGCACCCTGTCGGACTGGCAGACCGAACCACCCGCCGACACCCTGGACGCCGCCTTTCATACGATCCTGATCGCCCCCGAGCGCGAGGCCCTTTATGCCGGCTGCGACCGCCGCTTCGAAATCATGATGGAACAGGGCGCCTTGGACGAGGTGCGCCGGATCACGGCCCTGAACCTGGACCCCGCCTTGCCGGCCATGAAGGCTTTGGGCGTTCCCGAACTGGCGGCTCATCTGGCCGGCCGGGTTACTTTGCAACACGCCGTCGCCCAGGCCCAGCAATCGACACGAAATTATGCGAAACGCCAATCCACTTGGTTTCGCCATCAGCTTCAAACCGATACGGTCCTATCCACGCAATTTTCGGAAAGATTTTTTCCTGAAATCTTTGCTAAAATTCGTCTATTCCTATTGACCGCAGACAAATGAGCGTCTAGTTTGCCCCTTCGCGCAATCCGTGCCCCATGACGGGTGGATTGCGTCCGTTGTTTGGAAAGCGAAGTGAAAGGCGCATGTCATGGTTCAGGAAGCGATGACCGGAGCGGAAATCGTCCTCAAAGCTCTGCAAGATCAGGGCGTCGAGGTAATTTTCGGATATCCCGGCGGCGCCGTACTGCCCCTATATGACGAGCTGTTCAAGCAGAACAAGCTGCGCCACATTCTGGTCCGCCACGAACAGGCCGCTCTGCACGCCGCCGAGGGCTATGCCCGCTCCACCGGCAAGGTCGGCTGCGTGCTGGTGACGTCCGGTCCCGGCGCCACCAACGCCGTCACCGGCCTGCTGGACGCCATGTGCGATTCCGTGCCGCTGGTCTGTCTGTGCGGCCAGGTGCCCACCCACCTGATCGGCAACGACGCCTTCCAGGAAGCCGACACCACCGGCATCACCCGTCCCTGCACCAAGCACAATTATCTGGTCAAGGACGTCAACAACGTCGCCCGCGTGGTGCATGAAGCCTTCTATGTGGCCCGCACCGGCCGGCCCGGCCCGGTGGTCATTGATCTGCCCAAGGACGTTCTGGTCACCCGCGGCCAGTATGTCGGCCCGGCCAAGGTCAAGCACAAGAGCTACAACCCGCAGGTCAAGGCCGATCTGAAGCAGGTCGAGCAGATGGCCGCCATGATGGCGGAAGCCAAAAAGCCGATCTTCTATATCGGCGGCGGCGTGGTGAATTCCGGCCCGGCGGCGGCGCAGCTGCTGACCCAGCTGGTCCACACCACCGGCTTCCCCTGCACCCAGACCTTGATGGGCCTGGGCGGCTTCCCCGGTTCGGACCCGCAGTCGCTGGGCATGGTCGGCATGCACGGCACTTACGAATCCAACATGGCGATGCACGGCTGCGATCTGATGATCTGCATCGGCGCCCGCTTCGACGACCGCGTCACCGGACGCCTGAACGCTTTCGCCCCGACCTCGAAGAAGATCCACGTCGACATCGACCCCTCGTCGATCAACAAGAACGTGGCTGTGGATCTGGCGGTGATCGGCGATGTCGCCCATGTGCTGGAAGACCTGACCAAGATCTGGAAAGCCAAGCAATATCGCCCCGACGAAAAGGCTCTGAAGGCCTGGTGGGTGCAGATCGAACAGTGGCGCGCCCGCGACTGCCTGCGCTATTCGCAGACCAACAAGATCATCAAGCCGCAGTACGCCATCCAGCGCATCTACGAACTGACCAAGGCCCACGACACCTACTTCACCACCGAAGTCGGCCAGCATCAGATGTGGGCGGCCCAATTCCTGAAGTTCGAAAAGCCCAACCGCTGGATGACGTCGGGCGGCCTGGGCACCATGGGGTACGGTCTGCCGGCCGCCATGGGCGTGCAGCTGGCCCATCCCGATTCCCTGGTGATCGACATCTCGGGCGAGGCCTCGGTGCAGATGAACATCCAGGAACTGTCGACCCTCACCCAGTATAATCTGCCGGTGAAGATCTTCATCCTGAACAACCAGTACATGGGCATGGTCCGCCAGTGGCAGGAACTGCTGCACGGCGGCCGTTATTCCCAAAGCTATTCCGAAGCCCTGCCCGATTTCGTGAAGCTGGCCGACGCCTATGGCGCCGTGGGCTTCCGCGTCGATCAGGTGGGCGATCTGGACGGCGTCATCGAAGAGATGGTCAAGATCAAGAAGACTGTCATCGTCGATTGCCGCGTCGACGCCTCGGAAAACTGTTTCCCGATGATCCCGTCGGGCGCCGCGCACAACGAAATGCTTCTCGGTCCCAGCGACGAGGCTGACAAGCCCGTGTCCGAAGACGGCATGGTCCTGGTCTGAGAAGGAGGGAAGAATCGTGAGCATCCATAACGAAGACACCGTCCGCCGCCACACCATCGCCATTCTGGTGGACAACGAAGCCGGCGTCCTGGCCCGCGTCATCGGCCTGTTCTCGGGCCGCGGCTACAACATCGAAAGCCTGACCGTGGCCGAGGTCGATCCCCGCGAACAGCTATCGCGGATCACCATCGTCACGTCGGGCACGCCCATGGTGATCGAACAGATCAAGGCTCAGTTGCGCCGTCTGGTGCCCGTGCACAAGGTGTCGGACCTGACCGTGGAAGGCCCGTCGGTGTCGCGCGAACTGGCCCTGGTGAAAGTGGCCGGCACCGGCGACAAGCGCGTGGAATCCCTGCGCATCGCCGACATTTTCCGCGCCCGCGTGGTGGACTCGACCAACGAGAGCTTCGTCTTCGAGATTGTCGGCGCCACCGAAAAACTGGACGCTTTCATCAATCTGATGGAGCCTCTGGGGCTGGTCGATGTGTCGCGGACCGGCGTCGCGGCCATTGCACGCGGACCGAATCCGATTTAAAGGAACAACCGTCATTCGCGCCCGGCCGCTTTGCGCCGGGCCTTTAGGCGCTTCGCGGACAAGATAGCGGGCGCCTTGCTTCGCAAGCGAAAGGAAGTCTCATGCGCGTTTATTACGATCGGGATGCCGACGTCAATCTGATCAAGTCGAAGAAGGTCGCCGTCGTCGGCTACGGCAGCCAGGGTCATGCCCATGTCCTGAACTTGCGGGATTCGGGCGTGAAGGACGTGGCGGTGGCTCTGCGCCCCGGCTCGGCCACCATCAAGAAGGCCGAAGGCGAAGGCCTGAAGGTCATGAGCCCGGCCGAAGCCGCCGCTTGGGCCGACGTGGTGATGATCCTCACCCCCGACGAGCTGCAGGCCGACCTGTACACCGCCGATCTGGCCAAGAACATGAAGCAGGGCGCCGCCCTGGTGTTCGCCCACGGCCTGAACGTGCATTTCAAGCTGATCGAGCCCCGCGCCGATCTGGACGTGTTCATGGTCGCCCCCAAGGGCCCCGGCCACACGGTCCGCGGCGAATACCTCAAGGGCGGCGGCGTCCCCTGCCTGGTGGCCGTGCACCAGAACGCTTCGGGCAACGCCCTGGAAATCGCTCTGTCCTACGCTTCCGCCATCGGCGGCGGCCGCTCGGGCATCATCGAGACCACCTTCCGCGAGGAATGCGAGACCGATCTGTTCGGCGAACAGGCCGTTCTGTGCGGCGGCGTCACCAAGCTGATCCAGAAAGGTTTCGAAACCCTGGTGGAAGCCGGCTACGCCCCCGAGATGGCCTATTTCGAGTGCCTGCATGAAGTGAAGCTGATCGTGGACCTGATCTACGAAGGCGGCATCGCCAACATGCGCTACTCGATCTCCAACACCGCCGAATACGGCGACTACGTCACCGGCCCGCGCATCGTCACCGACGAGACCAAGGCCGAGATGAAGCGCGTGCTGGAAGACATCCAGTCCGGCCGCTTCGTCCGCGACTGGATGCTGGAATGCAAGGCCGGTCAGCCGTCCTTCAAGGCCACCCGCCGCATTCAGTCCGAGCATCCGATCGAAGCCGTCGGCGAGAAACTGCGCGGCATGATGCCCTGGATCGCCAAGAACAAGCTGGTGGACAAGAGCCGCAACTAAGCGGTCCTTTCCCAGGTTTTTCGTCTGTGCAAAACCCCGGGGGGCAACCTCCGGGGTTTTTGTCGAAGATAAACAGGGCAGCCAGAACGACTCCGCATGCATGTTCACATCGCATGATGGTTGACAAAGACACCCCATCCATACTTCCTATTGCGCTGGCGGGTTTCCAGGGTGCAAACATGGCGCCCGACTGACCGCCCCCAAACCTCGTTGACGGCCGAGAGCATGGACCAAAACCGCATCACGATTTTCGATACCACCCTGCGCGATGGCGAGCAGGCTCCGGGATGTTCCATGAACCTGGAAGAAAAACTCCGGGTTGCCGCATTGCTCGAGGAAATGGGGGTCGACGTCATCGAGGCCGGTTTCCCCATCGCCTCCAACGGCGATTTCGAATCGGTGCAGAAGATCGCGCAGCAGGCCAAGACGGCCGTGATCTGCGGCCTGTCCCGCGCCACCAAGAATGATATCCAGCGTTGCGCCGACGCCGTCAGGCCGGCCCCGCGCCACCGCATCCACACCTTCATCTCCACCTCGCCGCTGCACATGAAGTACAAGCTGCAGATGGAGCCGGACGCCGTGCTGCAGGCGGTGAAGGACAGCGTCTCCTTCGCCCGCAGCCTGGTCGACGACGTGGAATGGTCCGCCGAGGACGGTTCGCGCACCGAGCACGATTTTCTGTGCCGCACGGTCGAGGCCGCCATCGCCGCCGGCGCCCGCACCATCAACATTCCCGACACCGTCGGCTATACTATCCCCGAGGAATATGCCGCCCTGATCAGCATGCTGATCAACCGCGTGCCCAACATCGACAAGGCCATTCTGTCGGTGCATTGCCATAACGACCTGGGCTTGGCCGTCGCCAACTCGCTGGCCGCCGTGAACGCCGGCGCCCGTCAGGTGGAATGCACCATCAACGGCCTGGGCGAACGCGCCGGCAACGCCGCCATGGAAGAGATCGTCATGGGTCTGCGCACCCGCAACGACCGACTGCCCTTCCAGACCGGCATCAAGACCGAACTGATCACCCGGGCCTCGCGTCTGGTGTCGTCCATCACCGGCATCACCGTCCAGCCGAACAAGGCCATCGTCGGCAAGAACGCCTTCGCCCACGAATCCGGCATTCATCAGGACGGCATGCTGAAGAACGCCCAGACCTACGAGATCATGACGCCGGAATCGGTGGGCCTGAACAAATCGACGCTGGTGCTGGGCAAGCATTCCGGCCGTGCCGCCTTCAAGTCCAAGCTGAAGGACATGGGCTATGAGCTGGGCGACAACGCCTTGCAGGAAGCCTTCGTCCGCTTCAAGGATCTTGCCGACCGCAAAAAGGACGTCTTCGACGAGGATATCCAGGCTCTGCTCGACGACGAAGGCAGCAGTGCCAGCCAGAAGATCCGCTTCGTTTCGCTGGACCTGCATTGCGGCTCCAAGCAGCCTCCCAGCGCCGAGCTGGAACTGGAAATCGACGGCGAGCTGCGTCGGATCAAGGCCAGCGGCGACGGTCCGGTGGACGCAACCTTCAATGCCATCAAGGCGTTGTTCCCCCACGACGCGAACCTGCAGCTTTACCAGGTGCACGCCGTGACCCAGGGCACCGACGCCCAGGCCGAAGTCACCGTGCGCCTGGAGGAAAACGGCAAGACGGTCAACGGCCAGGGCGCCCATACGGATACGCTGGTGGCATCGGCCCGAGCCTATGTCCACGCCTTGAACAAATTGTTGGTCAAGCGGGAAAAAACCGCCCCTCAGGGGCTCTCCGCCTGATATAACGGTCCGCGCGGGGTGAATTCGCGCGGGTTTTGGAATTCGCTGCCCCTGGCCATCGGGGCCGGGCAGACGCAACGCAAACGCATGTGGTCGAGTGAGGTCTTATGTTTTCCAAGATGACGGGGATGTTTTCCGCCGACATGGCGATCGACCTGGGCACCGCCAATACCCTGGTGTACGTGAAGGGTCGAGGGATCGTCCTCAATGAGCCTTCGGTGGTGGCCATCGCCGAAGAGAAGGGCAAGAAGAAGGTTCTTGCCGTCGGCGACGAGGCCAAGATGATGCTGGGCCGCACGCCGGGCTACATTCAGGCCATCCGCCCCTTGCGCGACGGCGTCATCGCCGACTTCGAAGTGGCGGAAGAAATGATCAAGCATTTCATCCGCAAGGTTCACAACCGCCGCAGCTTCGCCAGCCCGCTGGTCATCGTGTGCGTGCCCTCCGGCTCTACCGCCGTCGAGCGCCGCGCCATTCAGGAATCGGCGGAAAGCGCCGGCGCCCGCCGCGTGTTCCTGATCGAAGAACCCATGGCCGCCGCCATCGGCGCCGGCCTGCCGGTGACCGAACCGACCGGCTCGATGGTGGTCGACATCGGCGGCGGCACCACCGAGGTGGCCGTTCTGTCGCTGGGCGGCATCGTCTATTCCCGCTCCGTGCGCGTCGGCGGCGACAAGATGGACGAAGCTATCATCGCCTACATCCGCCGCAACCATAACCTTCTGGTGGGCGAAGGCTCGGCCGAGCGCATCAAGAAGGAAATCGGCTCCGCCTGCCCGCCGGAAGACGGCGAAGGCCGCACCATGGAAATCAAGGGCCGCGACCTGATGAACGGCGTGCCCAAGGAACTGATCATTTCGGAACGCCAGATCGCCGAAAGCCTGGCCGAGCCCGTGGGCGCCATCATCGAAGCGGTGAAGGTCGCCCTGGAGCACACCGCCCCGGAACTGGCCGCCGATATCGTCGACAAGGGCATCGTTCTGACCGGCGGCGGCGCGCTGCTGTCGAATCTGGACTTCGTGCTGCGCCACGCCACCGGCCTGCCGGTGTCCATCGCCGACGACCCGCTGTCCTGCGTCGCTCTGGGCACCGGCCGCGCGCTGGAAGAAATGAACAAGCTGAAGAACGTCCTGACCAGTATGTATTGATACTGATCAATATCTGAAGTTCGGCTGGGGCCGACTGGAGGGGTAGATCGTGAAGCCGCATTCGGGAGCGCTGGGTCGTTTGGCCTCGCTGAAGCTTCTGGCGCAGCGATTCGCCTTCCTGTCGCTGATCTTCGCCTCGTTCGGTCTGATGATTCTCGGCAAGGCCGACACGTCCTTGGTGGAGCGGGTGCGCTTGGGAGTCAGCGATGCCGCCGCGCCCATTCTGGAAATCGTCTTCCGTCCCGCGACCGCCATCGCCGACGCCGTCAACGCCGTGCGCGAGCTGGGCTCTTTACGGGCCGACAACGACCGCCTGCGCGAAGAGAATGCCCGCCTGATGCACTGGCAGACCGTCGCCCGCCATCTCGACACCGAGAACATGGCTCTGCGCACCCAGCTGAACTTCATCCCCGATCCGGACCCTTCCTTCATCACCACCCGCGTCATCGGCGATACGGGCGGCGCCTTCGTCCATTCCATGCTGATCAATTCCGGCACCAAGGACGGCGTGCGCAAGGGCCAAGCGGTGATCGCCGGCGAAGTCATGGTGGGGCGTATCGCCGAAGTGGGAGAACGCTCGGCCCGCGTGCTGCTGCTGACCGACATCAACTCGCATCTGCCGGTGATGATCGAAGGCAACCGCGCCAAGGCCATCATGACCGGCGACAATTCCGATCGGCCGCGCCTGAACTATCTGTCACCCAATTCCAACGCCGCCCCCGGAGACCGGGTGGTGACATCGGGCCATGGCGGCGTCTTTCCGCCGGGCATGCCCATCGGCATCATCTCGTCGGTTCAGGACGGCATCGTCCGCATCGAGCCTTTCGTGCATCGCCATCAGTTGGAATATGTCACGGTGGTGGATTACGGCCTTGCCGGAATCCTGCCCTCCGATAACGCTTCGGAAGGCCACGACCATTGAAGACATCCTGGTTGCAGCGGATGGACCTGTGGGTCCGCCATCTGCTGCCGGCGGGGTTGACCCTGATGCTGGTGCTGGTGGGAGCCATGCCCACCCATCTGCCGGGCTTTGCCGAGATTTCGCCCCAGCTTCCCTTGATCGGCGTCTATTATTGGGCGATCTATCGTCCTGATCTGCTGCCGGCTTCGATGGCTTTCGCCATCGGCCTGATGAACGATATTCTGCTGGGCACGCCGCTGGGCGTCTCGTCGCTGATCTTCATCCTGGCGCAGGGAATGACCATGTCCCAGCGGCGTTTCTTCCTGGGCAAGCCGTTCATCGTCGCTTGGTGCTGCTACGCCCTGGTGGCGGCGGGTTCGATTTTGCTGGAATGGGCCCTGGTGTCCATGTTGTACGATCATGTGATTCCCATGACCCCGGTTTTCTTCGAGCTGCTGATGAGCATCGCCGCCTATCCGATCCTGAGCTGGTTGTTCGGCCGCACCCACGCGGCCATGCTGCGGGCGGAGTAGCGGCATGAGCACGCCCATCAACCTGCACACCAGCAAGGACGGCGGCGACCGCGCCAAGATCATCAGCCGCCGCGCCATCATGCTGGGCGGCGGCAAGCTGGCATTGCTATCCACCCTGATCGGCCGCATGTATTACCTGCAGGTCCTGGAAAGCGACAAATACGCCGTTCTGGCTGACGAGAACCGCATCAATCTGCGCCTGCTGCCACCGCCGCGCGGGCGCATCCTGGACCGCAACGGCGTACCCATGGCGGTCAACCAGCAGAATTACCGCGTGCTGCTGGTGTCGGAAGAAACCGACGATCTGGACGACACGCTGGATTCCCTCTCCAACATCATTCCCATCAACGACCACGATCGCGCCCGCATCATGCGCGAGGCCAAGCGTCACCGCAGCTTCGTGCCGGTGACCGTGCGTGAGAATCTGAACTGGGAAGACGTTTCGCGGATAGAGATCAATTCCCCCGACCTGCCGGGCATCGAAATCGACGTCGGCCAAAGCCGCAATTATCCGCTGGAGGGACTAGGCGCTCACCTGCTGGGCTATGTCGCCGTTCCGTCCGAACAGGATTTGCAGAACTCCAGCGATCCCTTGCTGGAACTGCCCGGTTTCCGTATCGGCAAAGCCGGCATCGAGCGCGTCTATGATACCGCTCTGCGCGGCAAGGGCGGCACCAGCCAGGTGGAAGTCAATTCGGTGGGGCGCACCATCCGCGAACTGAAGCGGGACGAGGGCGAACCGGGTCTGGATCTGCATCTGACCATCGATCTGGAACTGCAGCAGTTCGCCGCCCAGCGCCTTGGCGAGGAAAGCGCCGCGGCGGTGGTCATCGACATTCATACCGGCGACATCCTGGTGATGGCGTCCACCCCCAGCTTCGACCCCAACGCCTTTAATCGCGGCCTGTCGCCCGACGAGTGGAAGGATTTGATCACCAATCCCCGCGCGCCGCTGACCAACAAGGCCATCGCCGGCCAATATCCGCCCGGCTCGACCTTCAAACTGGTCACGGCCCTGGCCGCCCTGGAAAGCGGCATCATCACCCCCGATACGCGGGTGCTGTGTCCCGGCCAGATGAGCCTGGGCAACATCACGTTCCATTGCTGGAAAAAGGGCGGCCACGGCTCCCTCGACATGGTCAACGGCCTGAAGAACTCCTGCGACGTCTATTTCTATGAAATCGCCCGCCGCATCGGTTTCGAGCGGATCGCCGAGATGGGAAAACGCTTCGGGCTGGGCAGCGTCGGCGGTCTCGACCTGCCCGGTGAACGACCCGGCACCATTCCGGACAAGGCCTGGAAACGAGCCACCCTGGGCCAGCCCTGGCACCCCGGCGAGACCCTGATCAATTCCATCGGCCAGGGCTACGTGCTGGCCACGCCGCTGCAACTGGCCGTCATGTGCGCCCGCGTCGCCAACGGCGGTTACGCCGTCGCCCCGCATCTTGCCCGCGATCAGGTGGAGGGCATCCATGCCGTTCCCCGCTCGGCCCCCGACTGGCCCGACATGGGGCTTTCCCGTCAGAACCTGTCGGTCGTCCACAAAGGCATGTTCGCCGTCGTCAACGAACCCGGCGGCACCGCCTTCGGCGCCCGCATCAAAGACGACACCATGGCCATGGCCGGGAAATCCGGCTCGGCCCAGGTGCGCCGCATTTCCATGCGCGAACGCGACACCGGCGTCAAAAAGAACGAAGACCTGCCGTGGAAGGAACGCGATCACGCCCTGTTCGTCGCCTTCGCCCCGGTCAACAATCCCCGCTATGCCTGTTGCGTCACCGTCGAACACGGCGGCGGCGGCTCGGTGGTCTGCGCCCCCATGGTGCGCGACATCCTGATCGAGGTGCAAAAGCGCGACCCCCAACGCACCGCGCTGGAAGACGAGGTCCGCAAGCGCTTCGGTCACGATTTCACCAATCATGTCTGCGGCCGCGACCACGACCACAGCGACGGAACCTGCACCGGATGATTTCCAGCCGTCACCTTCACTTCCGCTTCAGCCGCTCGGAAATGAGCCTGCGCGAGAAGCTGTGGCATGTCAGTTGGTCTTTCGTGGCCCTGATCACCCTGGTCTGCTGCATCGGCTTCTTCACCCTCTATTCCGCCGCCAACGGCTCGATGGAGCCCTGGGCCGACCGTCAGATGATGCGTTTTCTGGTGGGCATGGCCGTGATGCTGGCGGTGTCCATGGTGGATATCCGCTCATGGATGCGCTGGGCCTACGGCCTGTACGCAGTCGCCCTGGTGCTGCTGGTCGCCGTCGAGGCCCACGGCACCGTGGGCATGGGCGCGCAACGCTGGATCGACCTGGGCTTCATCCAGATCCAGCCGTCGGAAATCATGAAGATCGCCATGGTGCTGGCGCTGGCCCGCTATTTTCACGGAGCCAGCTATCAGGACGTGGGACGCCCGCTGTTCCTGCTGCCGGCATTGGTGATGGTCTTCCTGCCCGTGGCGTTGGTGCTGAAGCAGCCCGACCTGGGCACCGCCATGATGCTGACCATGGCCAGCGGCGCCATCTTCTTCCTGGCCGGCGTGCGCCTGTGGAAGTTCGGTCTGCTGATCGCCGGAGCCGCTGGAGCCGTTCCCGTCGCCTGGCAGTTCATGCGCGAATACCAGCGCCAGCGCATCATCACCTTCCTCAACCCGGAAAACGACCCCCTGGGCTCGGGCTATCATATTCTGCAATCCAAGATCGCCTTGGGTTCGGGCGGCCTGTTCGGCAAGGGGTTCATGCTGGGCACCCAAAGCCATCTGAATTTCCTGCCGGAAAAGCAAACCGATTTCATCTTCACCATGCTGGCCGAGGAATGGGGCATGATGGGCGGCGTGGTGCTGGTGGTGCTTTACGCCCTGATCCTGTTTTACGGCTATGTGCTGTCCATGCGCTCGCGCAGCCAGTTCGGGCGGCTGGTCGGGCTGGGCGTGACCTCGACATTTTTTCTCTATGTCTTCATCAACATCGCCATGGTCATGGGCTTGGTGCCGGTGGTCGGCGTGCCGCTGCCTCTGATCTCCTACGGCGGCACGGCCATGCTGACCCTGTTGTTCGGCTTCGGTCTGGTGATGAGTGTCTATATCCATCGGGACGTCATCATCGGCCGTCGCGGAGCCTCGGACGACGTCTGAATTTTTTTTGAAAAAAGGTCTAGACAAGGGGTCGGTGCATTGGTACAAAGCCGGCCTCGCGGTTGCGGGCGTATAGCTCAGTTGGTAGAGCAGCTGACTCTTAATCAGCGGGTCCAAGGTTCGAGTCCTTGTGCGCCCACCAAGATTTGGTGGATAACCCAACCACTCGTGAAGGCTCAGTCGAAAGGCTGAGCCTTTCGCTTTTCCGGTCTTCCGGAAGTCCTCTTTTGATGACGCCGAGACTTGCGGACATGCGCAAGCGGGCGCCCGCTCAGGCGAGAGCTCCGCCACCGGCCAGCGCCTCCTGAACGAAGAAGACAGAAACCATGACCGACCTTTCTCCCGCCGACTTCACCCTCGCCCAGCCTTTGGCCCAGGCATTGGCCGAGCGTTCCTACACCGATCTGACCGCTGTTCAGGCGGCCGTGCTCGACCCCCGCGCCGGAAGCCGCGACCTTCTGGTTTCGGCGCAAACCGGATCGGGCAAGACCGTCGCCTACGGCCTGGCCATGGCCGGCACCCTGCTGGGTGACGCGCTGCATCTTGAACCGGCCGGCGACCCGCTGGCCCTGGTGGTCGCCCCCACCCGCGAGCTGGCCTTGCAGGTGCACGCCGAACTGACCTGGCTCTACGCCAAGGCGGGCGGCCAAATCGTTTCCTGCGTCGGCGGCATGGATCCCCGGGCCGAACAGCGGCAGCTAGCCCGCGGCGCGCATATCGTCGTCGGCACGCCGGGCCGCCTGCGCGACCATCTGGAACGCGGCGCGCTGCGCACCGGCAATCTGAAGGCCGTCGTGCTGGACGAAGCCGACGAAATGCTGGATCTCGGTTTTCGCGAAGATCTGGAATTCATCCTGGAGGCGACACCCCAGGAACGCCGCACCTTGCTGTTCTCGGCGACCTTGCCCAAGGACATCATCACTCTGGCCAAGCGCTATCAGCGCGACGCCTGGCGCATTTCCTTGGCCTCCGGCCCCCAGGGGCATTCCGACATCGAGCATCGAGTGGTGCGCATCGCCCCTAACGAGATCGAGCATGCGGTGGTCAACTTGCTCCGCTATTTCGAATCGCCGACCACCATGGTGTTTTGCAACACCCGCGAAGCCGTGCGCCATCTGCAGGCTATTTTGCTGGAGCGCGGGTTCGGCGTCGTCGCCCTGTCCGGCGAACTGAGCCAGAACGAGCGCAACCACGCCCTGCAAGCCCTGCGCGACGGCCGGGCGCGGGTTTGCGTCGCCACCGACGTCGCCGCCCGCGGCATCGACCTGCCCAGCCTTGATCTGGTCATCCACGCAGAAATGCCGCGCAACGCCGAAACCATGCAGCACCGCAGCGGTCGCACCGGCCGCGCCGGTCGCAAGGGCGTCAGCGTCCTGCTGGTCCAGCTGTCGCGCCGCCGCCGGGCCGAGATGCTGCTACAGTCCGCCGGCCTCAAGGATGTCGTCTGGAGCGGCGCTCCGTCCGCCGACGATATCGCCAAGCTTGATCAGGAACGCCTGCTGAAGCACCCGCTGCTGACCGGCGAGATCAGCGAGGACGATCTTGTTCTGGCCCGCGCCTTGCTGGCCGAACGTTCGCCGGAAGAAATCGCCGCCGCGCTGGTGCGGATGTACCGCGCCCAATTACCCGCCGCCGAAGACGTCTTCGATCCCGGTCCGGGCGCCCCCGGCCCCCGCGAACCCCGGAACCGGGACCGCGATTTCCACGACCCCCGCGAGTTCCGCGAACCTCGGGCCAAGCGCGACAACGGCTTCACCAACGGCGCCGTGTGGTTCCGCTTGAACATCGGACGGCTGAAGAACGCCGACCCGCGTTGGCTGATCCCGATGATCTGCCGCCACGGCAAGATCACCAAACAGGAAATCGGCGCCATCCGCATCTTCGAACGCGAAACCAAGTTCGAGATCAATGCCGAGGTGGCCGAGCGCTTCATCGCCTCTGCCCATCAGATCGAACGGCCCGAAGTCCGCATCGAGCGTTTGGCCGAAACGCCTACCACCGACCGTGAGCACTCGCGGCCCCAGGCGGACTCCGCTCCGTCCCGCCACAAGGGCAAGCCCAATGACGGCTTCTCCGGCCCCAAAGCTCCGGCGAAGGCCCCCTGGAAGAAAAAGCCGAAGAACCACCAGGCATAAGCAGATCAGCCGCCCCGTTCCGGCTGCGCACCCTTTTATGCGTGCGGCCGGAGCGATCGGTCATGACCCATCCGCAGGCCTTATCCCCGGCGGATGGTGGCGACGAAGTCGGCAATGGCCTGCTGCATGGTTTCGCTGTCGCCGTGCAGGCGCCGGGCCGAGGCCAGAACCGTCTGCGCCGCCGCGCTGGAGCTGTCGGCCGCCTGCGTCACCCCGGAAATGGTGTCGGTGACGTCGTGGGTGCCTCGAGCCGCCCGCTCCACATTGCTGGCGATTTCCTGGGTGGCGGCGCTCTGCTGCTCGACCGCCGCCGAGATATTCCCGGTAATCTGATCGATGCGGGTAATGGTGTCGGCAATACTGCTGATGGCTTGCGTCGCACGCTGGGTTTCCGCCTGCACGGCGGCGATCTGACCCGATATTTCCTCGGTGGCCTTGCCGGTTTGATTGGCCAGATGCTTGACCTCGTTGGCGACCACGGCGAAACCCTTGCCGGCGTCGCCGGCGCGCGCCGCCTCGATGGTGGCGTTCAGGGCCAGCAGGTTGGTCTGGGTGGCGATGTCGTTGATCAGATTGGCGACATCGCCAATCTTGGATACGGTTTCCGCCAACCCCCGCACGATGGCGTCGGTCTGCCCGGCCTCGGCCACGGCTTCCTGGGAAATGCGGGCCGACTCCGCCACCTGCCGGCTGATCTCGCGCACCGAGCTGGAAAGCTCCTCGGTGGCGGCGGCGACGGTGGAAACGTTCTGGGCCGCTTCGTCCGAAGCCTGGGCGACGACCTGGGCCTGCGCCGAAACCTGGGCGGCCAGACCGGACATGTTCTGGGCCGCGCTTTCCATCTCGCGAGCCGAGGACGAAACCCCCTGCACCACGCCCGACACCCGCCCTTCGAAGCCGTCGGCCATATTCAGCATAGCGGCCCGCCGCTGATCTTCCGCCTGGCGCTTGCCTGCTTCGGCTTCCGCCTCGACCCGGCGCTTCTGCACGGCGTTTTCCTTAAACACCAGCAAAGCCCTGGCCATGGCTCCCAACTCGTCTTTCCGGTCGACTCCCCGGATGTCTATGTCGAGATCGTCCTCAGCCAGCCGCTCCATGTTGCCGATAGTCTGGTTGACCGGCCCCAGCACCGAACGGATCAGCAAAATCCCCATCACCAGCGTCAATAGCGCCGTCACCACCACCACCAGCGTGGCGTCAACGTTGATCCGTGTGCCGGTTTCGTCGAAAACCGCATCGGCTTTATTCGCCTCCGCCGTCAAGGCTTCGGCCAGTTTTCCATAAGCATCCGCGATAATTTTTTTCTGCTCGTCCATTTGATCGTCGATCTCGCGGATTCGCTCCCATTGACTGTCGGCATCGGGACTTTCCAAGACCGGCATCAGCGTCTTCTCAAAAATCTGAATCAAACGAGCCGTCGCCGCCGCACCCTTATCCGTCCAATCCCGCTTTTGCGGCGTGTCGGCCAGGGCCGCCATGTCCTTGGCGATTTTTTCCAGTTTGGCCCGCGTTTCAATCCAGTCTTTTCGGGTGTCGTCCAGATGCCGGTTGATGATGGCGTCGGCAATGACGTCATAGGCCAGAACTCCCATCAAGGATGCCTCGACCGAACGGCCCGCCGCGTTATAGCGCCCGGCCCCTTCGTCCTGAAGCTGCCGAAGAGTCGCGATGCCGAAATGAGTGAAAAGGTAAATGACAGCCAGACCCACCAGCCCGATCAGCAGATTGCACCAGATTTTTCGTGCGACGGTAAAGGTCATGCCGGCCACTCCACTGACGTCTGCGGATGAAGGAACGCACCTTCGATGAAAGTTAATCCTAGCTAATTTAGGCCCAATCACAAATCCATCATTGGGTGTGCCGCCAAATGCGTTTGGTTAATCAAGATTGCACTCGGCCGTAGCGAAATCGTTACAGACAGTGGCGGGGTTATGGGCATATACCCTGTTGGGGTTATGTCGCGCGCCCAAGAAATCGGCACCCTGCAATACGACAAAAAATGCAGCCGAACCGGACGGGAACCGTTCGGGGCATCATGCCAATTTGTGGGGAAACCAATGACAAGCCATCAACACGCCATGCACAGAACCCTGGGTCTGTGGGAAATCGTTCTGTTCGGCATCGCCTATATGGCGCCGATGATCGTTTACGGCACCTTTGGCGTTCTCGCCGACGCCTCGTCGGGCGCCGTGCCCTCGTCCTATGTGATCGCTCTGGCCGCCATTCTGCTGACCGCTTTCAGCTATGGCCGCATGGCGTTTTTGTTCCCCACTTCCGGCTCTGCCTACACCTACACCGCCAAATCCTTCAACCGCCATGTCGGCTTCATGGTCGGCTGGGCCATTCTGCTGGATTATTTCTTCCTACCCATGGTCATCTGGGTCATCGGCGTCGCTTATATGAGCACCGCTCTGCCGGATGTGCCGATCTGGGTCTGGGTGCTGGCCTTCATTCTGATCACCACGGTCATCAACGTCATCGGCGTGGCCTTCGCCCATAAGGTCAACACCGCGCTGATGCTCGCCCAGATGCTGATCGTCGCCGCCTTCGTGGCTCTGTGCGCGCGTTATGTCTACGTGCTGTCCGGCCCCTCCGGCCTGGTCAGCATCGAGCCCTTCTTCAAGCCGGGCCTGCCTTTCGGCTCGGTCATGGCCGGCGCCGCCATCGCCGCCTATTCGTTCCTGGGCTTCGACGCCGTCTCGACCCTGACCGAAGAAACCGTCGAGCCCAAGCGCGTCATGCCCAAGGCCATCATGTTGGTGGCCCTGCTGGGCGGCGTGATTTTCGTCATCGCCGCGTACTTCACCCAGTTGGCTCATCCGGGCGCCACTTTCGACAACGTCGATTCCGCCTCGTTTGAAATCGCCAAGGCCATCGGCGGCGACATCTTCGTGACCATCTTCGTGGTCGGCCTGATCGTCGCCCAGTTCGCCTCGGGCATCGCCGCTCAGGCCAGCGTCGGCCGCCTGCTGTTCGCCATGGGCCGCGACGGCGTCCTGCCGAAATCCATCTTCGGCAAGCTGAACAGCCGCTTCAAGACCCCGGCCTTCAACATCGTGCTGTCGGGCGTGGTCGGCTTGGCGGCCTTGAAACTGGACGTGGCGACCTCGACCTCGTTCATCAATTTCGGCGCCTTCATCGCCTTCATCTGCGTCAACCTGTCGGTGATCGCCCAATTCTTTTCGGGCAATCCCGAGGCCAGGCGCGGCGGCGCCCTGCTGTCGGTGGTGGTGCCCGGCCTGGGCGCGGCTTTCGACGCCTGGCTGCTGTACAGCCTGGACAACACGGCCATCACTCTGGGCCTGATCTGGCTGGCCGTCGGCATCGTCTATCTGGCTTATCTGACCGGCTTCTTCCGTCGCCAGCCGCCCGAGATGGAGTTCCAAGACGAATATGAAGTGGTGATCGGCGCCGAATAGCGTCCAGGCCACAAAGCGCCCACGAAGCGCCGGAAGGAAATGCCTTCCTTCCGGCGCTCTTTCCTAAAGCGCGATGAACAGAGCGAACAGCTCGGCCTGAGTCGATATCTTCAGCTTCTTATAGATGTTCTTGCGATGAACCTTGACGGTTTCCTGGCTGATGGACAGGTGCAGAGCGATGGATTCCGTGGAATGGCCGCGCAGAATATAGCGAACGATCTCGGCCTCGCGCGGGGTCAGCACGGACATCAGGCTTTCCGCCGCCGATGGCGTCGTCGGCTCGGAAGCTTTGGGACGCAGGCTGTTCCAATGCCATTCCCCCAAGCTGCACACCAGCGGCGCCACGGCCCGGAGCGCGCCGATATCCTGCCGGCTATAGGGCGACTGGCCGGTCCGGCGACACAGCGACAGAACGCCGGTCAGGCCGTCGTTGAGGCGCAGGACATAGCCCACCTCGTCGAACAATTCCGCCAGTTCGTAATGTTTGCGGAAATATTCGCTCTGCATGAAATGATCGGGAGCCACTTCCTGCATCACCAGAAACTGCTTGTCCGTGCCATGCTGGACCTCGGCGAAAAACGGATCCAGCAGATAGGCCCGGGTCAAATAGGCATCGACGATGATCGGAGCCAGATGGGCGGGCGGCTCATTATAGAGGTCGATCGGCGGCTCGGAACCCCGATAGCAAAAGCCGTTGAACATGTGAAACGGCACCAGGCATTGCAAAGCCCGGCCCAGAGCGGCGGGAAAGCACGGCTGGTCAATCAGCCGGACGGCTTCGGCCAACGCACTGTTCCAACGTTGAAATTCGGCTTGGGGCGGAATCATCGCCATGCCCTGGTCATGAAATCTGGCCGGGACCATAGCATGAGCCAAACAGCGCCGCAATAAACGTCAATTCAATATATGCAATCAGGGCAGAAAAAACGTCATGACGAACATCCGCGAACTCGACCAATATTTATATCTTAGTGCTGAATTGATTACCGCTAACATTAGAAACGGTCAAACGACCGCCGAGATGGTGGTCAGATCCGCCTTGGAGCGCGCCAAATTATTACAGCAATCCTGCAACTGCTTCTGTCTGATCCTTGAAGACGAGGCCATCGCCGCCGCGCGCTACGCTGACAAGGTCCAGGCGGAAGGCGGCTGGCTTGGCCCCCTGCACGGTGTTCCCGTCGCCATCAAGGATCTGACCCCGACCAAGGGCCATCTGCTGACCAATGGATCGTGGACCTCCGGCGAACAGACCGCCCAGGCCAATGCGGTGATCGCCCAGCGCCTGCTGGACGCCGGCGCCATCCTGATCGGCAAGACCTTGACCCCGGAATTCGCCTATTCCAGTTTCACCCACAGCCCGCGCTGGGGCGTCACCATCAACCCCTGGGACCGCAGCCGCACCAGCGGCGGATCGTCCGGCGGATCGGCGGTGGCTGTCGCCGGGGGCAGCGTTCCTTTCGCCGAGGGCAGCGACATGGGCGGGTCGGTGCGCATTCCCGCCTCGTTCTGCGGCGTGGTGGGGCTGAAGCCCAGCCTGGGGCGGATTCCCATGACCATTCTGCCCAGCCAGTTCGACGACATTTCCCATTTCGGTCCCCTGGCCCAGACGGTCGGCGACGCCATCCTGTTCATGGAAGCGGTCTGCGGTCCCCATGACGACGACATCTCGTCCCTGCCCATCGCCTTCGACGCCAAGGCCGCCCGCAATGTCTCGCTGAGCGGCCGCCGTTTCGCCCTGTGCATGGATTTGGGTTACTATCAGATCGACCCGGAAGTCGAGCGGGCCGTGCGCCGCGCGGCGGCGGTGCTGGAACGGCAAGGCGCCATCGTCGAAGAGGTGGCCCTGCCCTGGACCCGCGCCATCAATGACGGCTGGTACGATCTGTGGTGCGTCTTCATGGACGCCTATTTCGGCCAGCATCTGGAGACCTTCCGCAAGCACATGGACCCGGCCGTGGTCGGGTTGATCGAGCGGGGCCGCACCCTGGCCGCCACCGACGTCAAGAAGGTCGAAATATTGCGCACCAAGATGTGGCGCGATCTGTCGGCCTTGTTCGCCCGCGGTTTCAATGCGCTGCTGTCCCCCACCTGCGCCGTGCCCGCGCCCTTGGCCAGCGAAAACGACGACGACTATGTCGCCACCCTGCCCGACGGACGCTTCAAAGGCTTGGACATGACCTGCCCGTTCAACATGCTGTCCCCGTGCCCGGCTTTGTCCTTGCCCGTCGGCGAAACCGACGCGGGCTTACCAGTGGGGTTGCAGATCGTCGGCCGGCGCCATGCCGACGAGGAGGTGCTGGGCATGGGCCTGGCTCTGGAACAGGCCTTGCCTCAAGCCGGAGTGCCGCGTCTATGGCCGCGGCTCTGATTCTCTCCATCTTTGGTTGGAGGACGATCTAATCCTCTGGTTGAGGGTCCTGCCTTTCACTGGAACGCCCAACAACCCCGCAGTACGCTGTTTTCAAAAGAAAGCGGCCGGAAATAATGCGGGTGAGGGTTTTTTCCGCAATGCAGGGGCAGGATCACACTTCGCTGGGCCGGACGATCAAAGGCCAGGGCATTATGGGGCAGTGGCGGCTGGCCATGCTGGTCTGGCTGCCGATCTTATGCCTAATCCTGTTCTTCCTGAACGATCTGGTGACCAACCGGGAGCGTCAGCTGGAGCAGACGTCGAACACCGCCGCCACCTATACCCGGCTGGTGGAGGAGCATGCATCGTCTGCGTTCGACCGCACGGGTCTCATTCTCGACCGCGCCGTCGGCTTGGTCGTTCCCGAGGATTTGCGACACCCCCAAGCCATCAGCGAGGACAGGCGGCAGATTCTGACCCAAGCCCTGGCGGCATTGCAGTCACAGGGCGCAGGCATCGTTTCCATCACCGTCACCGACGCCAACGGGCGGGTATTCGCCAACACGGTGGGACAGCCGCCCGGCGGCTATTTGGGAGATCGCGCCTATTTTCAGACACTCAAACTGCAGAACTCCGACCATCCGGTGATTTCGGAGCTGATCCTGGGCCGCATTTCTCATAAATGGGGGGTGCAGGTGGCCCGGTCCCTGCGGTTCCCCAATGGAAATTTCGGCGGCATGATCGTCGCCAATGTCGGCATGAACGAATATTTCGCCGCCTTCTATCAAAGCCTGCAATTGCCCGACGGCGCTCTTTTGTCGCTGCGCGACATGAACCATCGCATCGTCGTGCGCTATCCGGTGGATGAAACCGCACTGAACCGTCCGGTGATCGTCGACGCCGTGGTCGAGGCCCTGGCCCACGGCGATGCCGAGGGACGCTATCGCCGGACGTCGCCCATCGACGACGTGGACCGCATGGTCGTCTTCCGCAAGCTGCCCCATTATCCGCTTTACGCCGTGGTTGGATTGTCCACCCGCTCATCCCTGGGGGCTTGGCGCGCCAGCGAAAAGCAAATCGCCCTGATCTGTTTCGGCATCACCGTCGCCGGAGTGGTCTTGACCATCCTTCTCTATCGCCAGCGTCGGCTCGATTTGATGCTGGTCGAGAACGAAGTCCGCCTGCACAAGGAAGCCGCCCGCATCGCCACCCAGGCCAATCGGGCCAAGTCGGAATTCCTGGCCATGATGAGCCACGAAATCCGCACGCCGATGAACGGCATTCTGGGCATGGTCCACCTGTTGAGCGGCATGACCCTTAACGAGCAACAGAAAGACTGCGTCGAAACCATCCGCCAGTCCGGTTCCGCCCTGCTGACCATTCTCAACGACATTCTGGATTTTTCCAAACTTGAGGCCGACCGGCTGACCCTGGAGCAGGTTTCGTTCGAACTGGTTCCTTTCATCGAGGAGACCGTGGCCTTGATGCGCGGCCCCGCCGAGGCCAAGGGATTGTCGCTGGTGGCGGAAATGGATCCCGGCCTGCCCCGCCACCTGGTTGGCGACCCCACCCGCTTGCGGCAGATTTTGCTGAATTTCCTGGGAAACGCCGTCAAGTTCACCGAGGCCGGCGGCATCGTCGTCGAGGTGTTGTGCCGGGGGCAGGATGAAAACGGCGCCTTGCTGCTGTTTACCGTTTCCGACACCGGCATCGGCATCTCAAACGATGTTCAGCGTAAATTGTTCACCGCCTTCACCCAGGCCGACAGTTCCATCACCCGCCGCTTCGGTGGTACCGGCCTGGGTCTGGCCATCAGCCAACGGCTGGCCCAACTGATGGGCGGCATCATCGGCATGCACAGCCAGCCGGGCCAGGGCAGCAGTTTCTGGCTTACCGTTTCCCTGCCTCTGGCCAAAAGCAACAGCGAACCCAAAATCAGCGAAAGACCGGTGGAATTGCCGCCTTTGTCGATCTTGTTGGCCGAAGACAACGCCGTGAACCGCAAAGTAGCTCAAGCCATTCTGGTCAAAGCCGGACACCGCGTACAAGTGGTCGGGGACGGACGGCAGGCGCTGGAAGCCCTTGACCGCGACGGCTTCGATCTTGTTCTGATGGATATGCAGATGCCGGTGATGGACGGCCTTCAGGCGACCCGCCAACTGCGCGAGGCCGGCATCGCGGTGCCCATCATCGCCCTGACCGCCAACGCCATGCATGAGGATTGCGAACGCTGTCTGGACGCCGGCATGAACGGCTATGTCGCCAAACCCTTCGCGCCCGACGGTCTGTTCCGTGAAATCGCCCGAGTGCTGGCCGATACGGCGAAGGATGAGGCAAAGAGCGGTTGCCTGACCCCCGCCGCCGGCTAACCGTCAGCGCTTGGCGCCATAACTCATCTTGATCGTCTGGCCGTAATCGGTTGTCGAAGCGTCGGTCACCGTAACACCGCCGCCGATTTCATTGGCCGCCCCGCCATAGAACTGCGCCGTGTAATTGCCCGTCATGTTGGACAGGTTGGTCAGCGTCGTCGTGCTGGAAGCGGTAAACGACGCCGAACCGGCGGCGCTGCTGCCGCTGATGCTGGCGGTCGCCAGCGTGATGGAACCGACGCTGATGCCGCTCGTCGTGCTGGTCGTCGTGTTGGACGAAGAGGTGACGATGTTGCTGATCGTGCCGCTGAGGGTATTGCTGCTGAAATTGGCCGTCAGCGCAACCGTACCCTCAATCTTATCAGTTGCTTGTGAACTATAGGAATAGCCCAGATACCCCGTGGCCCCGCCGGTATAGGTCGCAGTGCCAGCCGTCGGCATCTGGGACGTCGGCGTGGTGATGCCGTAGCTATACACGTCAAGCATGGTGTTGAACCCGGCGTCCACTTCTATACGACCAAACGTACTGTACGACAGGCCGTATTTCTTGCCGTAATCATACAATGAATAGGAATATCCATTCGTGTCGGTCAGGCCGGTATAGGTGGTGACGTCACCATCGGTTCCCGCGACCGGCGTCAGGGTGATGGAATCCTCCGTCCCGCTGCCGCCGAGATTGCTGCCCGTAATGGTGAGCTGACCGCTGGACAAGGAAACGCTGCCGTCCGAGCTGTTATCGGCGGAATATGCGCACAGGCTTGGATAGCAATCGCCACTGGCATAACCGCTTTCAAAGGTAAGGCTGGATCCCTTCGAATAGCTGAACGACGCCAGTTCGCTCAGCTTGGTGCCGCCGTCGCCGAACGTAGTCGTCGTGTCTTGCGCGTTCTTCGTATCGTTGGCCGTGCCATCGGCCGTGCTGCCGTTTTCCGCCGTCGTCGTTTCCGGGGACAAGGTGGCCGCGATCGACGTACTGGTGCCTTCCGCATGCTGCAGGGTCGGAACCGCCGGCGCCACGGTGCGCTGGTTGATGGTGCCGGCGACCAAAGTCTGCCCAGCCGTGCTGCTGGCGGACGTGGAAGACTGTTCCGCCGTGCCGCTGGAACCGGACGCTGGAGACGAAGCGGCCGAAGCAGTCTGGCGGACCGAGCCATTGGCTCCGGCATCGCCGAAGCGCTGCAACTGTTCCGGCGTGGCCGGGGCGGGCGGCGCGGGCGGCTGGCCGGGCATGATCACCGTGGCATAGCCGGTCCGGGTAATATCTACCGAACCGGCGGGCGTGGTGACGACGATGGCGCCGTGACGCTCGGACGTATTGGTATCGCTGCCCGGTCCCAGCAAAGCCACCACCGTCTCGCCGGATTCGACGGCGCCGCCGACGATGGTGCCGCGAATGCCGATGGTGGCCATGGGCGTCTTGATGTTGACGTTTTCCGGGTTGTTCTTGGCGATCTGGCCGCTGACATAACGGAACGCGCCCTGGGCGACGCTGAAATTCAGTTTGCCGTCGCCGCTTTTGGGGTCGTAGACCATTTCGTCGATGGTGATCTTGGCGTTCTGGCCCAAGGTCATCACCGTCTGGTCCATCAACATCACCTGCAAACCGCCGCCGGCGCCGGTGGCGATCTGGTCCCCCATATAGATGGGTTCGCCGCTGCCGATCTGATGCCCGATCTGGCGCTGGGACGGGGTATATTCGGCCTTGGCGATCTGGACTTCGCCATGGACGCCGCCGGCGGTGCCGGCACGAACGCCGTCGCCATTGGCGGCGAAAGCGGACTGGGCCAGGGCCAGCGCGCAAACGCCGGCCACCAGAATGGAGACTTGTCTCATGCGCCGCATGGTCAGAACTCCCAGCGCTTGGACGCCACGACCTGGGTCCGGATATTGGAGTAGGTATAGTTTATCAGCGTCGACATCTCGTGGTAGTACTCGACCGTACCGGCCACCACGACGTCCTTGATCTCGTCCGGCAGCTCGCCGCCGCCCAAGGCCCGGTACACGGTTCCGGTGGGCACGCCGTAAGTCATGTTCAGACGGATGTCGCGGTCCCGGCGGGTGATGGACGAACTGATGGTGCTGTTGGGAGCATCGTAGACCGCGCCGCCATATTCTCCCTGGGTGGTCAGGAATTGCCCTTGCCCCAGCAGCCAAGTGTCGGACAGACGCCCAGCCAGGCGCGTATTGGACATGGCCGTCGCCTCGGCATAGCGGTGGGTCACGCCGATCGAGCTGGACAGGATGTGGCTTTGCACCGGCTTCCAATTCAGGCCCAGCCAGTTGGACGGCACGGTACCGCTGTTCTGGTGCCCCAAGCTGTCGGCGGGAACATCGTGAAAGGCCTGGAACGACAGCCGCGCTTCGTCGAAGACGCTCCAGCGTTCGTCCAGGCGATAGGACACCCGGCTGTTGACGCCCCAATCGCTCAGGTAATAGTCGGACTGCAGATCCATGCTGTTCCAGAACAGACCGCCGGAAACATCCCACGAACCGTCCTGGAACTTCAGACCGGTCGACAAACCGCCCGTCTGGTTGTTCAAGGTCTTCAAACGCGCCTGCGTATCGCTGAGGGCGCTGGCGCCGCCATAGATCGCCAGACGCGGATCGGTGCCCAGATCGTATTCCGCCTCGTAAGCGCCCACGGTCAGAGTGCCCCAATCCTTGCGGGCGCGGGCATCGCCGTTCAGCGTGAAGGTCAGATCGTCGACCAGCATGCTCCCGGCATTGGGAGAAGCGTTGCGGTCGGTGTCGAAATGCTCGCCGACCGCCAGGGTGAAGGTCTGGCGCAGACGCTTGCGGCGCTGATCGATCATCGACAGGATACGCTCGCGCTCGGCCCGGTGGTCCGCCGTCAGTTCGTTGGGATCCAGCCCCTGCAAAACGTCGCGGGCGGTCACGATGTCGTCCAAACGGTACAGCACGACACCGTAAATCAGACGGGCTTCCGTCGCTTCCGGATGGGACAGCAGCAAACGCTCCAGAGTCACCGAAGCGCCCAGCAAATCACCATGGGCAATCTGGGTGCGGGCATAGGCGGCGTTCAGCGCCGCATTGTCGGGATCGGCCATCACCTGCTCGAAGGTAACTTCCGGACCTTCGCTGAGATTGCGCAGATAGGATTCCGCCGCCGCCTGATTGGCCGAGCGGATGCCCTGGCTGAGACGCTGCTGATCCTCGGGCGTGTTCTCGGCCCCCGTAGACTGAGCCTGCGCCGCACCAGCCGACACCATCAACGCCACGGCCGCAACGGCAGCCCCGGCAATCCGCTTGCCTTTCCCGCTCACTCTGTCATCTCCCCAACCCCAAGCAGACGCACCCGCTTCTAACATCGCAGATCATGGGAAAAAAAGACAAAATGTCTAAGGTTTCCGCTGGATCCGGGCGGAAACATAAACACACGGTCATTTTTGGGAAGTTTTGGCGGCGCAACTATGCCGTACAGCATAGCCTGCATCGGGCCATACATGGCCGCCTCTTGGTGCCCCAGGTCGGACTCGAACCAACACGCCGTTGCCGGCAACAGATTTTGAGTCTGCCGCGTCTACCATTCCGCCACTGGGGCACCGGAGGTAGGCGGGTGATAATAATGAAAGAAGCGGCGCGGTCAATCTTTCGATTCAATCATCATTCCTCCGTTGCGCCGAGACGGCGGCAGAGCTACATCATCGGGGTCGCCCCCATGGCGGACCCTGGCTGGACGAAACCATGCTCAAGCGCATTTACGACAGATTGCTGGCCGTCGCGGCTCATCGCCACGCCTCTTGGTGGCTGGCCCTGGTGGCGTTCATCGAAAGCTCGGTCTTTCCCATTCCGCCCGACGTGCTTCTGATTCCCATGGTGCTGGCGGACCGCCGCCGCGCCTGGTTTTATGCTGGACTGGCGACTCTGGCCTCCGTCGTGGGCGGCTTCCTCGGCTATGCCATCGGCTCGGTGTTCTTCGACACGGTCGGGCAATGGATCGTCCACACCTATCACCTGGAGGCCGAAGCCGAGCATTACGCCGCCCTGTTCCGGGAAAACGCCATTCGGATCATGATGGTTAAGGGCCTTGTGCCGGTGATTCCCTATAAGCTGATCACCATCACCGCCGGCCTGGCCCACATGGACCTGCTGACCTTCGGCCTGACCAGTGTTGCCGTGCGCGCCCTGCGTTTCTTCCTGGTGGCCGGCCTGCTGTGGAAGTTCGGTGAACCGGTGCGCGATTTCATCGAGAAACGCCTGGCCCTGGTCACCACCGCCTGCGCCGTGGGGCTGGTCGGCGGCTTCCTGATCATCAAGTACATCTGACGGAGCGGCAAGAATGTCCTGCAATCCGACATCGCGACAGGCCGCCCTGCTGGTGCTGCTGGCCTGCATCCTCGCTTTGGGCAGCGCCTTGACCGCCCAGTTCGGTTTCGGTCTGCGCCCTTGCATCCTGTGCCTTTACCAGCGCGGTCCCTTCGTGGTCGGCGGTCTGCTGGCCATACTGGCGCTGCTGCCGCAGGCGCCCCATCGCGGGCGCCTTGTCCTGCTGGGCCTGTGCGCCCTGGCCTTCTTCGCCAACACCGGCATCGCCGCCTTTCATGTCGGGGTCGAGCAGCATTGGTGGGCCGGCACGGCGGAGTGCGTGCCGGTGGTTCCCGTTCCCACGTCTCCGGCCGAAATGATGGCCGCCATGTCGGCGCCGCCGCCCCCCCGTTGCGATCAGGCCCCCTGGTCGCTGTTCGGCATTTCCATGGCCGGCTTCAACGTGCCGTTCTCGCTGGGGCTGGCGCTGTTCGCCGCCCTGTCGGCCCTGCGCAGCAAGGAGAGGCAAGCATGAGCGTCAAGACCACCGGCGAAAAGCTGATGCCCGGCGACCCGTCGCCCAAGGAATTGCTGGAACGCATCATCCGCGTCGATCAGGCCGGAGAGTACGGCGCCGTCCGCATCTATCAGGGCCAGCGCGCCGTTCTGGGCAAGAACCCCCGCTGCGCCGAATTGCTGCGCCATATGGAGGAACAGGAGCGCCACCATCTGGACACCTTCAACAAGCTGGTGATTCAGCGTCGGGTGCGCCCGACCGTCCTGACGCCGCTATGGCATCTGGCCGGTTTCGCCCTGGGCGCCGGCACGGCCCTGCTGGGCGAAAAAGCGGCCATGGCCTGCACCGTGGCGGTCGAGGAAGTGATCGACGGACATTATGCCGAACAGGCCAAGCAGTTGGGCGAAGACGAAGCCGAACTTCTGAAGACCGTCGAGGAATTCCGCGCCGAGGAAGTCGAGCACCGCGCCATCGGCCTGGCCAATGGCGCCGAGCAGGCGGTGGGGTACCCCCTGCTGTCCATGGCCATCAAGACCGGCTCGAAGCTGGCCATCTGGCTGTCGGAACGGATCTGACCGCCGCTTACTTCCCGCAGGCTTTGCCGATCTCGGCATAAGCCTTGGCGAAACCGTCCAGGGAATAGGTGTCGGCGGAAGCGTCGCCCTTGACCGGCTGACCGTGAACGATGACCTGCTTGGCTTTCAGCATGGCCTGCACGATGGCCTTGTCGTTGCGGCTCCAGGCGCTGGCGTCCTGGGTATAGAGGTCGAAGCGGGCGCCGCTAACGTCCATTTCGGGCACGGCGTCCTTCTTGAAAGCGTAGCCTTGGGTGACGCTGACCACGTCGAAGCTTTTGTCGCTGGGACGATGAGTGATGGTCACATAAGCCTCGGCCCGCCCTTTGGGACTGTTCATGCTGCGACCGGGCTTACCCACGGCGTAGCAGATCTTGCCCGACTTGTCGCCGTAGGCGAAAGCCGACCAGTCGCCGAATTTGCCCAGCGCCTTGGCGGAGTCGGCCATGGCCGGAGCCGCGGCCAAGGTGGCCGACAGCAGAATGGCGGCGGACAGAAGGCGGGAAACGGCGGCGGTCATGGTCAAAATCAACCCCTGATAAAAAGCAACTGGGCCTAATAGGTGTCTCGCTCGGAGTCCCTTGTCAACCTTCGCGGAAATCAGCCGTCCGCCGGACCCTTGGCCGGCGGCTCGGTGCGGTAAAGGTTCATACGCTCGGGCGTGCGGAACACCGGGCGACCGTGGACATGGTCGGCCAAGTCCTCGGTCGGCCCGCCCGCCCGCACCGGACGCGGCGCGAAGCGGCCCAGGCTTTGGATACGGTCATACATGACGATGGCCCCGGCGATACCCAGATTGACGCAGAACTGGGTGGGAATCTTGATGATGAAATCGCAGCGCTCTTGCATGGCCCGGGTCAGCGATCCCCGCTCGCGCCCCAGCACATAAGCGGCCTGGGAGGGATGGCGGAAGCTGGGCAGTTCGATGGCGTCGTCGGTCAGCTCGACACCAACCAGACGGCAGCCCCCCGGCAGCATCATCGAGGCGATGTCGGGAAAAGCGTAGAACGGCACCTGATCGATGGCCTGCGAAGTATCGGCCACCTTTCCCCCGGTGCCGGTGTAATCGGCGGCCACGGTAAAGACGAAGCTGGCGCCGAAGGCATGGGCCGAACGGAACAGGCTGCCGACATTGGCCTGCTTGCTGACGCCCTCGACGCCGATCCCGAAATAGCCGCGCATTTCGAAAAACACTCTCCACGATTTTCCCATTTGCCCGCATCATGGGGCCTTTGTCGCGCCGATCAAGGGGGAATGCGCATGCGGGCCGTACTGTGCAAGGCTTTGGGAGACGAAAGCGCCCTGGTCGTTGAAGACGTCCCACCGCCGTCCCTGCCGGATCACGGCGTGCGCATCGCCGTGAAAGCGGCCGGTGTGAATTTTGCCGACGGCCTGCTGATCGCCGGCAAATACCAGCAGAAGCAAACCCCGCCCTTCATTCCCGGCTTCGAGGTGGCGGGCGAGGTGATCGAGGTGGCTCCCGGCGTCGCCACCTGCAAACGCGGCGACCGCGTCATGGCCAACCTGGATTGCGGCGGCTTCGCCGAGCAGGCGGTGGCCGACGCCTCGGACGTCTACGTCATTCCCGATTCCATGAGCTGGGCCGACGCCGCCGCTTTTCCGGTGGTGTGGGGCACTTCGCATCACGGCCTGATCCACAAGGCGGGCCTGAAGGCCGGCGAGACCTTGCTCGTGCACGGCGCCGCCGGCGGCGTCGGGCTGACCGCCGTCGAGATCGGCCGCATCGTCGGCGCCACGGTCATCGCCACCGCCGGCGGCGCCGACAAGCTGGCGGTGGCCGCCGAGCACGGCGCCCATCACGGCATCGACTACAAGACCGAAGACGTTCGCGAACGGGTCAAGGATCTGACGGGCGGACGCGGGGCCGACGTGGTTTACGATCCCGTCGGCGGCCCCGTCTTCGACGCCTCCCTGCGCTGCACCGCCGCCGACGGCCGTATTCTGGTGATCGGCTTCGCCAGCGGCACGGTGCCGCAGATTCCCGCCAACATCCTGCTGGTCAAAAATCTGACGGTCATCGGCTATTGGTGGGGAGCCTACCGCAAGTTGGACCCGGTGGGGCTGCGCCGCAGCTATGAGCAGCTTCTGGAATGGTTCGGACAAGGCGGCATCCGGCCCCACGTCTCACAAAGCCTGCCGCTTGCCGACGCCGCCAAAGCCATCGGGCTGCTGAAGAGCAGGGCCGCCACCGGCAAGCTGGTGCTGGAGATTTAACCCCGTCCCCTCCTTTCGCCATCCACGAAAAATAGACCGCGGCGCTTGCGTTCCGTGATCAGGATGCTAATGTTCGCCGTCCGTCGCTCATGCCGGAAGGACTATGGGAGCTTGTGCTTGGGGCGCACCCCAACGGACGCGGAAACGTTCCACCTAAAGAGCGGGAATCCAGCGATGACGAAAATCAAGGTCGCCAACCCCATCGTCGAACTCGACGGCGACGAAATGACCCGGATCATTTGGAAGTTCATTAAGGACAAACTGATCCTCCCCTATCTCGACGTCGACCTGAAGTACTACGACCTGGGCGTCGAGTACCGTGACCAGACCAACGATCAGGTCACCATCGACTCCGCCAACGCCATCAAGAAGTACGGCGTCGGTGTCAAGTGCGCCACCATCACCCCCGACGAGGCGCGCGTTAAGGAATTCAATCTGAAGAAGATGTGGAAGTCTCCGAACGGCACCATCCGCAACATCCTGGATGGCACCGTCTTCCGCGAGCCCATCATCTGCAAGAACGTGCCCCGTCTGGTTCCGGGCTGGACCAAGCCGATCGTCATCGGCCGTCACGCCTTCGGCGACCAGTACAAGGCCACCGACTTCGTGGTGCCCGGTCCCGGCAAGCTGACCATCAAGTTCGTCGGCGACGACGGCAAGGAAATCGAGCACGAAGTGTTCAACTTCCCCGGCGCTGGCGTGGCCATGGGCATGTACAATCTGGACGAGTCGATCATCGGCTTCGCCCGTGCCTGCTTCAATTACGGCCTGCAGAAGAAGTGGCCGGTCTACCTGTCGACCAAGAACACCATCCTCAAGGCCTATGACGGCCGCTTCAAGGATCTGTTCCAGGCCACCTTCGACAAGGAATTCAAGGCCGAGTTCGACAAGCTGGGCATCACCTACGAACACCGCCTGATCGACGACATGGTGGCTTCGGCTCTCAAGTGGTCGGGCGAATTCGTCTGGGCCTGCAAGAACTACGACGGCGACGTGCAGTCGGACACCGTGGCTCAGGGCTTCGGCTCGCTGGGCCTGATGACCTCGGTCCTGCTGTCTCCCGACGGCAAGACCGTCGAGGCCGAAGCCGCCCACGGTACCGTGACCCGTCACTACCGCGAGCATCAGAAAGGCAAGGAGACCTCGACCAACCCGATCGCCTCGATCTTCGCCTGGACCCGCGGCCTGTTCTATCGCGCCAAGTTCGACAACACGCCCGACGTGGCGAAGTTCGCCGAGACCTTGGAGCGCGTCTGCGTCGAGACCGTGGAATCCGGTTTCATGACCAAGGATCTGGCGATTCTGATTGGCCCGGAACAGCCTTGGCTGACCACCACTCAGTTCCTGGACAAGCTGGACGAAAACCTGAAGAAGGCCATGGCCGCCTAAGGTTTCCGACCAAGGAACAAAAGGCCCGCGAAGCGATTCGCGGGCCTTTCCCTTTTTGGAAGACAGAGCCCCCCGAAGATGACCCAGGAAGCCACCCGCGATTACATGTACGGCAAAATCCACCGCTGCACGGTGACCCAGGCCGAACTGCATTACGTCGGTTCCATCACCGTCGACCCCGTCCTGCTGCGGGCAGCCGGCATTCTGCCGCACACCCGCGTCGACGTGGTCAACATCGACAACGGCAAGCGGCTGTCGACCTATGTCATCGAAGGGCCGGAAGGCAGCGGCGTCATCTGCCTGAACGGCGCGGCAGCCCACTATTTCAGCAAGGGCGATCTGGCCATCATCATGGCCTATGAACAGGTGCCGCTGTCGCAGATCCCCGGACGCAAGTCCCGCGCCGTGCATGTGGATCCGGCTAACCGCATCCTCGGCATCGATGAATACGTCACCCCGTCCCTGGACGAACTGGGCAAGCCTGAAAACAATCGTTTGGCCCAGGCCTACCCCACCCGCCTGCACCCCTCGGGCGACCAGGGAGAAGCCGCCAACGAGGGGTTCTGAGTCCGCTCAGTTTTTGCCCATGGCCTCGATCATGGCCGGTACGTTGTGGCGGAACATGGCCTGATAGCCGGCCGCCGGCCCTTTGGCGTCGGACAGGCTGTCCGAGAACAATTCACCGCCGACCGTGCCTCCGGATTCCTTGGCCAAGGTCTGAATCAGGCGCGGGTCGCTGAGATTCTCGATGAACAGGGCCTTGATATGCTCGGCCTTGGCCTGACGGGCCAGCTTGGCGATGCCCGCCGGAGTCGGCTCGGCTTCGGTGCTGATGCCGACCGGAGCCAGAAAAGCCACTCCGTAGGCACGACCGAAATAACCGAAGGCGTCGTGCGTGGTGATGATCTTCCGCTTGGCCGCCGGCACCTTGGCGATTTCGCCCTTCACCCAATCGTCGAGATCGGCCAGTTCCTTATCGACGGCAGCGGCACGCTGGCGAAAACCGTCGGCATGCACCGGGTCGGCAACGGCCAGAGCGTCGGCGATGGCTCGGACATACAAACGGCCATTGGCCAGATTCTGCCAGGCATGGGGGTCGGTGACGGTTTTGCCGTCCTCCTCCATCTGCGCGGCCTTGACGGCCGAACTGACCGTAACCACCGTGGCTTTGGTGCCGGAGGCCTGGATCAATCTTTCCATCCAACCCTCCAGACCCAAGCCATTCACGAAAACCAGCTTGGACGCGGCCAGCGTCTGGGCGTCGGACGGCACCGGCTGATAGACATGGGTGTCGCTGCCCGGCCCCACCAGCGTGGTGACGGCGACGTCGGCGCCCCCCACCTGGGACACCAGATCGCCCAGAATGCTGAAACTGGCGACGACGGGCAGCGGCTCGGCCATGGCCGGAACACCGGCGGAAACGGCGCTGATGACAAAAGCTGCGGCAATGAGCGATCGGCGGAACATGGAGAAACTCCCTATGGTCGGATGACGAATTGTTATGTTATAACATTTCAAAATGCAAGCCCGAACGCAAAGCTCCCATTCCGCCATGGACAGATGGCCGTTCATCCCTATGTTATAACATTGCGTTTTCCGGAGAGTTCCCTTGAGTCACCATACCCATTCCGCATCCGGCCCCTTCGTCTGGGGCGTCGGCGTCAGGCTGGCTGTTGCCGCCGCGCTGGGCGCCGGTCTTTGGCTGGCCGTCGCCTGGGCGCTGGAGTGGATATGATGACGTCTCCGCCTCCCCTGGTTTCCGTCCGCGATCTGACAGTGACGTATGAACGTCATCCCGCCGTGCATCATGTCTGCGGCAGCTTCGCCAAAGGCAGCCTGACCGCCGTGATCGGCCCCAACGGCGCGGGAAAAAGCACCCTGGTCAAAAGCATCGTCGGTCTGCTGAAACCCGCCGAAGGGCGCATTGATTTTCACGGCGTCAACCCGAAGGACGCTGCCTTCCTGCCTCAAAGCGTCGCCATCGACGACAGCTTTCCCATTTCGGTGATGGACGTCGTGCTGATGGGCTTGTGGCGGCGGGTCGGAGCATTCCGCTCCATCGGCGCCAAGGAACGCGGCATCGCCCTGGATGCCTTGTCGATGGTCGGACTGACCGATTTCGAAGCCCGCAGCTTCGGCTCGTTGTCCGCCGGCCAGCGCCAGCGCGTGCTGTTCGCCCGGCTGGTGGCCGCCGACAGTCCGCTGATCCTGCTGGACGAACCGTTCACCGCCCTGGACGCCCGCACGACCCTGGACCTGCTGCGGCTGGTGCAGCGCTGGCACGAAGAAGGACGCACCGTCATCGCCGTGCTGCACGATTTCGAGCAGGTGCGCCGTTTCTTCCCCGAAAGCCTGTTGCTGGCCCGCGAACTGATCGCCTGGGGAAGCACCGAGCGGGTGCTGACCGCCGAGCATCTGCGCCGCGCCCGCGCCATGAGCGAGAACTGGGACGAGGATGCCCAGATTTGCCTGGGAGTCGGGGAATGAGCATGCTCTACGATCTGTTGATCGGCCCTTTTGCCGACTTCACCTTTATGAAACGCGGTCTTGTCGCCTGTCTGGCCCTGGCCCTGGGATCTGGCCCGGTAGGCGTGTTCCTGGTCCTGCGGCGCATGAGCCTGATCGGCGACACCATGGCCCATTCGGTGCTGCCGGGCGCGGCGGTCGGCTTCATGCTGGCCGGTTTGTCCCTGCCCGCCATGGGATTGGGCGGCTTCATCGCCGGTATTCTGGTGGCCCTGGTCTCCGGTCTGGTCAGCCGCTATACCGCCCAGAAGGAAGACGCCAGCTTCGCCGCCTTCTTCATGATTTCGCTGGCCCTGGGCGTGCTGCTGGTTTCCACCCACGGCAGTACCGTCGATCTGATGCATGTGCTGTTCGGCACCATTCTGGCGGTGGACGATGCCGCCCTGCTGCTGATGGCGTCGGTGGCCAGCGTCAGCCTGTTCCTGTTCGCCGTCATCTACCGGCCCTTGGTGGCGGAATGCTTCGACCCGGTATTCCTACGCTCGGTGGGGGGGCGCGGCGGCCTGGTCCATACCCTCTTCCTGGTGCTGGTGGTGCTGAACATGGTCAGCGGTTTTCAGGCATTGGGAACCTTGATGGCCGTCGGTTTGATGATGCTGCCCGCCGTCGCCGCCCGCTTCTGGGTCCGTCAGGTCTGGAGTCTGGCGGCCTTGGCCTCGGGCATCGCCTTCATTTCCGGTTATGCCGGGCTGGTGCTGTCCTACCGCTTCAACCTGCCCTCCGGTCCGGCCATCGTCCTGACCGCCGGCGGCATTTATATGCTGTCGCTGATGCTGGGCGGCAACGGCGGCCTGTTGACTGGCCGCGCCCGCCGCCGCCATCTGGCCCATTAGAACGACCGCCCATCTGGCGCGGCGGAATTTCGTGGGCTACTCTTTTCCCACAACCAAGACCGGGAGACGGCTGGATGAGGGAAAAAATCGGGCTGGCCCTGACCGGGCTGGCATTGCTGTTGTGCGGCTGCGTCGCTGAACAGGCTGAGCCGCCCCGCCAGCCTTTGCAGGCCCGCCCCGCCGCCGAGCCTGCCCAACTGCCGGAAATCAAGGGGGCCGACCTGCGCCCCGGCGCCGAGGCCGGAGACCGCAAGGCGCAATACGCCCTGGGCAAGCTGCTGCTGGACAAAGGCTCTTACTTCGATCCTTCGCCCGAGGGGGTCGCCTGGCTGGAAAAGGCGGCGGCGCAGGGTTCGAGCGAAGCCCGGCTGGCCCTGGGCTATCGTTATCGCGCCGCCTATTGCGGCGGTCCCGCCGAACGCTCCGACAAATGCCATCTGGCCCGCCGCTGGTTCACCGAAGCCGCCGAGGCCGGCGATCTCGAAGCCATGGGCGCGCTGATCAACATGCTCAGCCACCCGCCCCTGGCCGATCCCTCCCAGGCTTATTTCTGGTCGCTGGTGCGGCAGCGCCAAAGGGCCATGCCGCCGACGGCGTGGGTCGAGGAAGCCACCGCCCTGAAAGCCGGACTGGATAACGATCAGGTGGCCGAGGTCGAACGCCGGGTCGCCCTGTGGCGGCCCAGCGTCAACGCCTCCTAGACCGCCGTACCGCCCACTGTCAGGCCATCGATGCGCATGGTCGGCTGACCGACGCCCACCGCCACGCCCTGGCCGTCCTTACCGCACGTGCCGACGCCGGTATCCAGCTTGAGATCGTTGCCGATCATGGAAACGCGGGTCAGCGCGTCGGGACCGTTGCCGATCAGAGTGGCGCCCTTGACCGCCGGCCCCAGCTTTCCGTCTTCGATCAGATAGGCCTCGGTGGCCGAAAAGACGAATTTGCCGCTGGTAATGTCCACCTGGCCACCGCCGAAATTGACGGCGTACAGGCCTTTCTTCACCGAGGACAGAATTTCCTCGGGCTGCTTGTCGCCGGCCAGCATGAAGGTGTTGGTCATCCGCGGCAGCGGCTGATGGGCATAGCTCTGGCGGCGGCCGTTACCGGTGGGCCGGGCGTCCATCAGGCGGGCGTTCAGACGGTCGAACAGATAGCCCTTGAGGATGCCGTCCTCGATCAGCACGGTGCGTCCCGAAGCGGTGCCCTCGTCATCGATGGAGATGGAGCCGCGGCGATCGCGCAAGGTGCCGTCATCGACCACGGTGACGCCCTTGGCCGCCACCCGTTCACCGATACGGCCGGAAAAAGCCGACGTGCCCTTGCGGTTGAAGTCGCCTTCCAGGCCGTGACCCACGGCTTCATGCAGCAGCACGCCGGGCCAGCCCGGCCCCAGCACCACCGTCATGTCGCCGGCCGGGGCCGGAATGGACTCCAAATTGACCGAGGCCTGACGGATGGCTTCATCGACCGCGGCTTGCCAGTGGCTTTCCGAGATCAGGCCGTCATAGGTGACGCGCCCACCCATGCCGTGGCCGCCGGTTTCCGTCCGCCCCTTGTCGGTCATCATCACCGACACATTCAGGCGCACCAGCGGCCTGATGTCCGAGGCATGGCGCCCATCGGCGCGGATGATGCGCACCGCCTGCCACGATCCCAGGATCGACGCCATCACCTGCGCCACGCGGGAATCCTTGCCGCGAGCATAGGCGTTGATGTTTTCCAGCAACTCGACCTTGGTTTCGAAAGGCACCAGAGCCAGGGGATTGAGATCGGTGTAAAGACTGCCCTCGCCTCCGGTCGGCCCCAGACTCATATGCCCCGCATGGCCGGAACGGACGGCCCGCACGGTATCGCAGGCCCGCAACAGCGACTGTTCCGAAAGGGTGGTACCGAAGGCGTAACCGGTGGCCTCGCCGCAGACTCCGCGCAAACCGAAACCCTGGGCGGTGTCGAAGCTGGCGCTTTTGATGCGTCCGTCATCCAGAGCGATGCCTTCGGACTGACGATACTCCAGGAACAGTTCGCCATCGTCGCAGCCCTGAAGCCCGTCGGCCACAATGCGCTCGACGCGGCCGGCATCCAAACCGGCGCGGTGGAAAAACAGATCCTCGGTGGTGGCGCTATGGGGCATCGGGAACTCCTGAAGGGCGCTCTGTCAATAATCGGTGCTCATCTTTCACCCCGGCGAGCCCCTTGGCAAGACGCGCCGCTGAGTGAATAGTAGGAACCTTCTCTTTATGTAGGAACTCCCACCCCCAATGTCAGCCGAGGCCCCCGCTCCCGCCGCCTGGATCGAGCATCCCCTGCGCCGCAGCATCGCCAACGAAGTCCACGCCCGTCCTTTCGAGCTTCTGCCGCCACCCATGCGGGCCAGCCACTTGGCGCTGGCCACCGGAGAACAGGCCGTAGGCGCGGATTTGCGTCACATGGAGGCTTTGTGCGCCCGTTTCGGCGTCGAACCCCCGGCGGAAGGCGCCATCTATTTCACGGCGGATTTCGGCGCCTTCCGGCTGCGTTGGGAACGGCATACGGAATTTTCCACCTATACCCTTTACCGCTTCGACGCCTTCGACGCCCCCTTCGCCACCACGGCCCTGGATCTTTGTCCCGCCGATTGGCTGGCCGAACTGCCGGGCCAGTTGCTGGTGGCGGTGCATGTGGCGCTGGACAATGTCCGCCGCGACGCCGACGCCCTGTCGGACATTTTCACCGGCCACCCCATCAACGGCAGCACCGTGGTTGCGGGCCGGGCCCAAGTGTTCACCGACTTCCACATCCATCAGGACGGCTTCGGCCGCATTCTGATCTATGACCAGGGACTGACCCACGGACAGGCGGGCCGTCTTACCCAACGCCTGCTGGAGATCGAAACCTACCGCATCCTGGCGCTGCTGGCCTTTCCCCTGGCCCGCAAGCTGGGACCGGACCTGACCCGCATGACCGAAGAACTGTCGGCCATCATGTCCGGTCTGGCCGGACCCGAGGGCGACGAGGCCGACCGCGAACTGCTGGGCTGGCTGAGCGCACTGGCGGCCCGGGCCGAACATCTGGGCGCCACCCACAATTACCGCTTCACGGCGGCCAAGGCCTACGGCGCCCTGGTGGACCGGCGCATCGAGGAATTGAACGAGGCCCGCATCGTCGGCATGCAAAGCCTGGGCGGTTTCCTGAACCGCCGCTTCTGGCCTGCCCTGCAAACCTGCGAATCCGCCGCCAAACGCCATTCCGACCTGACCAAGCACATCACCCGCGCCGGCAGCCTGCTGCGGACCCGCGTCGACATCGCTTTGGAGGAGAAGAACCGCGACCTGCTCAAATCCATGAACAAGCGGGCCGAGCTTCAGCTGCGCCTGCAGGAAACCGTCGAAGGATTGTCGGTGGTGGCCATCAGCTATTACTGCCTGGGCCTGCTGGGCTATCTGGCCAAAGGCCTGAAGGCGGCGGGATTGCATATCGACAGCGACCTGACGGTGCTGTTCGGCGTGCCGGTGGTGTTGGGCTTGGTCGTCGTCGGTGTCCGCCGACTGAAGAAGGCCGTGGTCAAGGGGCACTGAGATTCCGGTGGCCGAAAAACCGGAACAGGCGGCGGACCGCAAGGGCCGCCGCCGAAATCAGGCGTGTCCGGCCTCGCCCGACAGCAGCAGCGGATTGACCCCCAGCTTGCCGATGGCCTTTTCCCATTTATGGTCCAGCTCCGGGCCGAACAACAGATCGGGGTCGGCCGGTACGTTCAACCAGGAATTTTCCAGGATTTCGTTATCCAGCTGACCGGCGCTCCAACCGGCATAGCCCAAAGCCAGCAGGCTCTTCTTCGGCCCGGTGCCGTCGGCGATGGCTTTCAAGACGTCTACCGTGGCGGTCAGCCCCACATCCTTGTCGACCATCAAGGTGGTTTCCTGCTGATAGTCGGCAGAGTGCAGCACAAAGCCCCGCCCCGATTCCACCGGCCCGCCAAAATGCACGCGGATGGGATCGCAAGCCGGGCCGGGAACGATGTCCAACTGCTGCAGCAGATCGGGGAAGGTCAGGGCGTTGAACAGGCGGTTGACCACCAGCCCCATGGCTCCTTCGGCGGTATGGGCGCACAAATAGACGATCGTCCGCGCAAAGCGCGGGTCTTGCATTTGGGGCATCGCGATCAAAATCTGACCTGCCAGATAGCCGCTGGATTCGAATTTATGGACCATGATTCATCAAATATGACGGCATCGACGGGAACGCAAGGTTTTGGAACACGAGCATCCGCGACCCTAACAAACATTGACAGCCGCCCCCCGGGGGCGGGAAAAGCTTCTGGCCGGTGATCTATTGGATATGACGATGGTTTTATTGAAGCGCCTGCTGCCCCTGTTCGCCATGCTGTTCTTTGCCGCCGGCCCCGCCCATGCGGGCGCGAAGGCCTGGGCCGAGAACGACCAGGGACAGGTGGGGTTGATTTCGGCGGTTACCGCCGTCGGCGACCAGGGACGGGTTCAACTGGGCCTGCACTTCAAGCTGAAGGAAGGCTGGAAGATTTATTGGCGCTCGCCCGGCGACGCCGGCTATCCCCCGGCCATCGACTGGAAGGGCTCGGACAACCTCAACGACGTCGTCATCTCCTGGCCCGGCCCGCACCGTTTCTCGGTTTCCGGCCTGGAAACCATGGGCTACAAGGACGAAGTGGTGCTGCCCATCGTCGCCCTGATGAATGATCCGGCCCAACCTCTGGCCATCCGGGCGGCCGTGGATTATCTGGTCTGCGACGTCATCTGCGTGCCCCAGCATGTCGACCTGGCGCTGGACATCCCCACCGGCGCCGCCCAACCCAGCGAGCATGCCCATCTGATCGGCCGCTTTCTCGCCAAGGTTCCCGGCGATCCCTATTCGCGCGGCCTGAAGCTGGTGCAGTCGGAAGCCACCACCGACGGCACGCTGAAAGTAGTGTTCGAAGCCAATCCGCCTTTGTCCAAACCCGATCTGTTCGTCGAACGCAGCGACCAGATGCAGTTCGGTCCGCCCAAGACCCGCATCGAGCAGGGCGGCAAACGGGTGATCTTTCACCTGACCCCGGTGGCCAATACCGGCGAAGGCGGCCTGACCGAGAAGCCCGTCACCCTGACCATGGTCGACGGCGACCGCGGCACCGAAATCGTCGCCGACGTCGCCCCGCCTCAGCCCGGCCTGCGGCTGGGAGCCCTGGTGTCCATGCTGGGCGTGGCGCTGCTGGGCGGCTTCCTGCTGAACCTGATGCCCTGCGTGCTGCCGGTTCTTTCCATCAAGGTTCTGAGCCTGATCGGTCATGGCGGCCAGGAACGCCAGGCCGTGCGCACCGGCTTCCTGGCCTCGGCCGCCGGCATCGTCACCTCGTTTCTATTGCTGGCCCTGGTGGCCGGCAGCCTGAAACTGGCCGGCATGGCCGTGGGCTGGGGCGTGCAGTTCCAGCAGCCGCTGTTCCTGGCCTGCATGGTCGTCATCGTCACCCTGTTCGCTGCCAATCTTCTCGGCCTGTTCGACATTCCCCTGCCGCAATGGGCCGCATCCCTGGGCAGCGGCGGCGGCGACACCCATACCCTGGCCGGACATTTCGGCACCGGCATGTTCGCCACTCTGCTGGCCACTCCCTGCTCGGCACCGTTCCTAGGCACGGCGGTGGGCTTCGCCCTGTCGCGCGGCCTGTTCGAGATCGTCGCCATCTTCCTGGCCCTGGGTCTGGGCATGGCTCTGCCTTATCTGGCAGTGGCCGCCTGGCCGCAATTGGCCCAGGCATTGCCCCGTCCCGGGAAATGGATGGTCATGTTGCGCCGCCTGCTGGGCACCGTCCTGCTGCTGACCGGCGCCTGGCTGCTGGTGGTGCTGGCCGCCGAGGCCGGAGAACGGGCATCTTTGACCGTCGGCGCCCTGATGGGCGGACTGCTGCTGGCCATGAGCGCCAGCCGGGTGATCGGCCCCAAGGCCCGTCTGGCCTTGGTGACTCTGTTCAGTCTGGCGGCGCTGATGGTCGCCCTGACCGCCCTTCCCCGCGCCGCCACCAGCGTTCCCGACCATCTGAAAAGCCTGTGGCAGCCCTTCGATCGCGACGCCATCGCCAAGGACGTGGCCGACGGCAAAGTGGTGTTCGTCGACGTCACCGCCGACTGGTGCATCACCTGCCAGGTCAACAAGGCCACCGTGACCTATCGCAGCCCGGTTGCCGACCGCCTGGCCCAGCCCGGCGTGGTGGCCATGGAAGCCGACTGGACCCGCCCGGATGAAACCATCGCCGCCTATCTGGCCAGTTTCGGGCGTTACGGCATTCCCTTCAACGCCGTTTACGGCCCCGGCGCGCCCGACGGCATCCCCCTGCCGGAACTGTTGACCGCCGACACCGTTCTGGCCGCCCTGGACAAAGCCAGGAAACCTTAGAAAAGGCGATCTTGCGATCCTGAAAAGACTGTGGTTCCATCTGGGATCACAGTCTTTCCCCCGGGCAGGATCGCCGACCATGCATTACCCCACCTTCGCCGTTCCCCCCACCTTTCTGGGCGCGTCCGCCAATCCCGACGAAGCGAAGGCTCTGGTCGCCGGCATTCCCCTGGACATCGGCGTCACCAACAGGCCTGGGGCACGCTTCGCGCCGCTGGCCATTCGCCACGCCAGCCGCATGCTGACCGACGGGCAAAACCCGGCCATGGGCTGGCGCGACCCCGCCCAATTGCCCATCGCCGACATCGGCGATTTCGAAATCGCCCTGGGCGACATCGAAGCCAGTCTGAAACTGATCGAGGATCAGGCCGCCAAAATCGCCAAGCCGCTGCTGTCGTTCGGCGGCGAACACACCGTCACGCTGCCCTTGCTGCGCGCTTTAAGCAAACGCGCCGGCCCGGTGGGATTGATCCACTTCGACGCCCATATCGACACTTGGCCCGACAATTTCGGGCAAGTGTTCGGCCATGGCTCGGTATTCTATCACGCCATCAACGAAGGCCTGATCGATCCCCGGCGCATGATCCAGATCGGCATCCGCTCTCCCATGCCGCGGGAGGTTTGGGATTGGACGGTGGGCAAGGGCGTCACCATCCTGTCGGCCGAAGAGGTTCACGAAAGCAGCCCGGCGGCGGTAGCCGAACTGATCCGAGAGAAAGTCGGCGGCGACGGCACCTATCTATCCATCGACATCGACGCCCTAGACGCCGCCCAGGCTCCCGGCACCGGCACGCCCGAAGTGGGCGGCCTGTTCACCTGGCAGATGATGGCCATCCTGAAACGTCTGCACGGCCTGTCCATCGCCGGCATGGACGTGGTCGAGGTGGCGCCCGCCTATGACGTGGCCGAGATCACCAGCTTGGCCGCCGCCAGCCTAGCGTGGCAGATGCTGGGTCTTCTGTGGTAATATGACAATGTATTAATGGTAACGGATTGCCATTGCGCTGAAGAAAAAACAGCGTATATACAGCGTCAAGACGCACTCGCACGTGCCGATGGCCTCGTTTTTGAGGATCAAGCAACGACGGTAACGCGTCCTTTTTGGTCTCCGGTCGCCAATGGGCCGGTCCCCGAAAGGGAGGTGGACATGGTTGTTCTTATGGCGTGTGTTGCGGGGGCGCTTTCTTCCCCGAACCACTTCCGAAGTCCGTAAGCGCCCTTTGCGGCGCTGCTGCCGGTTTCTCGGCGTGACGATGTGCGGCCCCAAGGCCGCGCAGGCTTGATGTAATGCCCGGCCTCATCACTGGCCGGCCTTCCGTCGGGAGGATGGTTCCATGAATGTCTATTCCTTCGCCCGCGCCGCCGTGCCGCCCCTGGATCGCCCGATCCTGCGCCGGCGTGCCCAGAGCCGTTATCAAGGCACCCTGCCCGCCGTCACCGAAGTCGTGCAGGCCCTGCGCCCCGACGACCCGGTGATGTGCCTGCGTCCCGCCACCCTGCGGACCACCGCCCGAAACTTCGTCGAACAGTTCCCCGGCGACGCCCTTTACGCCGTCAAATGCAACCCCGAGCTCGCCATCCTGCGCGGTCTGTGGGACGGCGGCGTGCGCCATTTCGACGCGGCGTCGATGACCGAGGTCAAGCTGGTGCGCGGCCTGTTCCCCGACGCCCATATTCATTTCATGCACCCCATCAAATCCCGGCCGGCCATTGCCGCATCCTATGCCTTGGGCGTGCGGGATTACGTCATCGACAGCCTGGACGAACTGGACAAGGTGCTGGAAGAAACGCCCCGCCTGCCGGTCCAGGCCCGCGACCTGGGACTGCTGGTGCGCTTGTCTCTGCCCAAAGGCGATGCCGTCTACGATCTCTCAGGAAAATTCGGCGCCCCGCCAGCCGAGGCCGCTGAAATTCTGCGTTTGAGCCGGAAGGTTGCGGTTCGCGTCGGTCTGTGTTTCCATGTGGGATCGCAGTGCATGAACCCTGCCGCCTATGAAACCGCCCTGGCCTTGGGCGGCCAAGTCATCGCCGAAGCCGGCGTGCCCATCGATATCGTCGATGTTGGCGGCGGCTTCCCGGTCAGTTACGCCGACATGGTGCCGCCCGCGCTGAGCGCCTTCGTCGCGGCCATCCGCCGCGGATATGACCGGTTGGGCCTGAGCGCCAATTGCCGCCTGTGGTGCGAGCCGGGCCGAGCGCTGGTCGCCCCGGCCGAATCGCTGGTGGTGCGGGTGACGGCGCGGCGGGAACGCGGCCGCGGTCAGATTGGCACGCTGTTCATCAACGACGGCGTCTTTGGGGCTTTGTCCGACGCCGGAGCATCGTGCGGGCTGCGGTTCCCGGCGCGGCTGATCCGCGACGGCGGCGGCGTGGGAGCGGAAGAATTGCTGCCGTTCGAATTGTTCGGTCCCACCTGCGATTCCGCCGACCGCATGCGCGGACCGTTCATGCTGCCCGCCGACGTCCGCGAAGGCGACTGGATCGAAATCGGTCAGCTGGGGGCCTATGGCTCGACTCTGCGGACCGGGTTCAACGGATTCGGCCATGCCGGCCTGATCGAAGTTCGGGACCAGCCCTTGATGGCGACCCCCGGATATCTGGAGGGCGCATCCAAAGCCGCTTGAGAAAAGGGACGCGTCACGATAAGAGCAACTGTTTTTCGTTCAATCGCATCTGATTGGGGGCCACCGCACCGGGGTTTCAAAGAAAAAGAGGGGTAAAGGAAGAATGGCAAAGCACGTTTCGTTCAATGGCCGTCTGGTGATGGTCGGTTTCGGCAGTATCGGTCAGGGGGTTCTGCCTTTGATCTTGCGTCACGTGGACATGGACCCGTCCAAAATCACCATCATCACGGCCGAGGATCGCGGCCAGACCGTGGCCCGGGAATACGGAATCCGCTTCGTCAAGGAACCGCTAACCCCCTCCAATTACAAAACCCTGCTGGGCGCCGAACTGTCGGCCGGCGACTTTCTGCTGAACCTTTCGGTGGACGTTTCCTCGGTATCGCTGATCGAACTGGCCCGCGACCTGGGCTGCCTTTATCTCGACACCTGCATCGAACCCTGGCTGGGCGGCTATACCGACACCTCGATCAGCCCCAGCTACCGTTCCAATTACGCCCTGCGCGAACAGGCTCTGAAGCTGCGCCAAGGCTTCGAGCACGGCCCCACCGCCGTGCTGACCCACGGCGCCAATCCCGGTCTGGTGACCCACTTCGTCAAGCAGGCTTTGCTGAACATCGCCCGCGATACCGGCGTGACGGCGGAAAAGCCCACCAGCCGCGACGGCTGGGCCGCACTGATGGAAAAGCTGTCAGTCAAGGTTGTCCATGTGGCCGAACGCGACACCCAGATCGCCAACGTTCCCAAGAAGGTGGGCGAATTCGTCAATACCTGGTCCATCGACGGCTTCGTCGGCGAAGGCTGCCAGCCCGCCGAACTGGGCTGGGGCAGCCATGAAAAGGCTCTGCCGCCCGACGGCCAGCGCCACGGCTTCGGCTGCGACGCCGCCATCTATTTGATGCGCCCCGGCGCCAGCACCCGTGTTCGCACCTGGACCCCCAAGGAAGGCCCGTTCCACGGCTTCCTGATCACCCACGGCGAAGCCATTTCCATTTCCGACTACTTCACCGTCAAGGATGACGGCAAGGTTCGTTTCCGCCCCACCTGCCATTACGCCTATCACCCGTCGGACGACGCCGTGAAATCGGTCCATGAACTGGCCGGCAAGAATTGGAAAATTCAACCGAACAAGCGCCTGATGATGGACGAGATCGTTTCCGGCATCGATGAGTTGGGCGTGCTTCTGGCCGGTCACGCCAAAGGCGCCTACTGGTACGGCTCGCAATTGTCGGTGGACGAGGCCCGTAAGCTGTGCCCCCACAACAACGCCACCAGTCTACAGGTCACCGTCTCGGTGCTGGCGGGTCTGATCTGGGCCATGGAAAATCCCGCCAAGGGCATTGTCGAGCCCGAGGAAATGGACTTCGAGCGCGTCCTGGAACTGGCCTCCCCTTATCTGGGGCCGGTGGTCGGCGCTTATACCGACTGGACGCCGCTGGAAGGACGCGGCGTGCTGTTCCCCGAAGACATCGACACCGACGACCCCTGGCAATTCAAGAACATCCGGGTGGTTTGACATCCGTCCGCCATACGTCCCAGGGCGGTCTTCGGACCGCCCCGTCCTTCATCCGCGGCTCATGCCGTTGTGCGTAGGTTCGATTCGGAACAGGATGGAGTTGAAATGCCCTTCACCTCCGACACCGGCCTGAAACCCGCCTATCATGCCCGTCGCATCGCCCTGGCGATGGTTCTGGCCATGGCGGTCCTGGTCGGCCTGCAATTGCACCGCGACTACCGTTCGGCCATCGAACAGGGAGAACGGCTGGTCGATGCGGTCGCCAACGCCGCCGGCCAACATCTGAGCGGCAGTATCCGCGCCGTCCACAGCCTGTTGGAAGAGGCCGCCGATGGCGCCGACGGCGGTCGCTGGGACGCCCCCGAATTCATCGACCATTTGACGACCCGCCTGCGGGAATTCCCCGAAATACGTTTCATCTGTCTGATCGACAAGGATGGTCAGCTGCGCCGCAGAACCATTCCCTTCCGCCCTTTGCCGCCGGGTGGCGTCGACGTCTCGGACCGGGGCTATTTCCAGCATCAGAAGGAAAACGCCGGTCAAAGCGATATCTGGGTGGGCGACCCCACCATGGGACGCCTGACCCACGAGCGCACGATCCACATGTCCCACCCGCTGACGGCGGGCAATGGCGAATTCAATGGAACCGTCATGGCCGCCGTCAGCCCCGACGGATATGCCGATTTCCTGAACTCCATCATGCTGGAACCCGAAGGCGGCGCCGCCGTCATTCGGCTGGACGGATCGTTCCTGGCCCGCGCCCCCAACCACGCAGAAAAATTCGGCGTCAACATCGCGGACAGCGACCTGTTCACCAAAGCCATCCCCAATGCGCCGCAAGGGGTCATCCGATTGGTTTCGATGGCCGACGGGCACGACAAGCTGCTGGGCTACCGCGTGATGGACGACTACGACCTGGTCGTGACGTCCGGCCTGTCCGTCGACACCGCCTTGCACGACTGGCGGCAAATGGCCTGGGTGGAAAGCATCATGGTCCCCTTTTTCGCCTGGGCCATGCTCTACTGGGCTTGGCAGGCCGATCTGAAACAGGCCCGGTCCGCCCGCGCCCGGTCGTTGCTGGAGGAGATGGTCGCCGAGCGCACCAGCCAGCTGGCGCAATCGCGAGAGTTGGCCGAGGAACATGCCCGCCGTCTGCAAACGGTGAACGAGGAACTGCGACGGCTGGCCCAGGTTACCGCCCACCATTTGCAAGAACCCGTGCGCCCGATCGTCAGCTATACCCAGATGGCCAGGCGCAAGCTGAACGGGAGCGACCATGAAACCGACGGCTGGCTGCAGTTCGTCGAGCGCTCGGGCCTGCGGCTGAAAGCTTTGCTGCGCGATTTCCAGCGTTACGCCAGCGTCCTGGCCGAGGAACCGAAGATCGCCGACACCGACGCCGACGAGGCCTTGACCCTGGCCTTGGCCCGACTGCGCCCGCTGGTCAAGGAGAGCGAGGCCAGAATCCGTCGCGAACCCTTGCCTTGGGTCGCGGCTGACCGCGATATGCTGGCGGGCGTCTTTCTGCAATTGATCGACAACGCCATCCGCCACCGCCACCCCGACCGGACACCCGACATCCGGGTGGACGTCGCCGAAACAGGCGCGTTCTGGCGCATCTCGGTCATAGACAACGCCCGCGGCATCGACCCGAAACTGGCGGCCAAGGCTTTCGATGCCTTCGAGCGCTTGGGCGACAACGGCACCGATTCCACCGGCCTGGGATTGGCCATCTGCCGCGCCGTCATTCAGGCTCACGGCGGCCGCATCTGGATCGAGCCCCTCCCCGACGGCGCCATCTTCCACTTCACCCTGCCCAAGGGCAAAAGCCCCGAACCGCCGATCTCTCCGGCCCGCCGAAGCGGGCTTTAGATCGGTCTCATCCGCCGTCTTCTACTTTATTTCCATTGTTCCGGGCTTCGTCCTGGCTATACTGCGCCGCAATGTACCCCTGGAGGATTGAATGGCGGACTGCGCGTTTGACGTTGCCGGCATCGGTAACGCCATCGTCGATGTGCTTTCCCATGCCGATGATGCGAAGCTCCATAGCCTGGGCGTGAGCAAAGGTGTGATGACCCTGATCGACAGCGATCAGGCCGAGAAGATTTATGCCCAAATGGGACCGGGCGTCGAATGTTCCGGCGGCTCGGCGGCCAACACCATCGCCGGCGTCGCCGGGCTTGGCGGCAAGGGAGCCTATATCGGCAAGGTCCGCAACGACCAGCTGGGCCAGGTCTTCCGTCACGATCTGCGTTCGCTTCGGGTCGCCTTCGACACGGCCGACGCCGTCGACGGCGCCGCCACCGCCCGCTGCCTGATTCTGGTCACGCCCGACGCCCAGCGTTCCATGCTGACCTATCTGGGCGCCTGCGTCTCGCTGGGGCCGGACGACATCGACCCCACCGTCATCGCCAACGCCCAGGTGACTTATCTGGAAGGTTATCTGTGGGATCCGCCCCAGGCCAAGGAAGCCTTCCGCAAGGCCGCCCGCATCGCCCACGAGGCAGGCCGCAAGGTGGCCCTGTCCCTGTCCGACCCCTTCTGCGTCGACCGTCATCGCGCCGAGTTCCTGGAACTGCTGGCCGACCACGTCGACATCGTTTTCGCCAACGAGGCGGAAATCACCTCGCTCTACCAGACCGATCTCGACGATGCCCTGCGCCAGGTGCGCGAACATTGCGACATCGCCGCCATTACCCGCTCGGAAAAGGGCTCGGTGGTGATCGCCGGCGAACAGGTGGTGGTGCAGGGTGCCGAACCCGTTTCCCAGGTGGTTGACACCACCGGCGCCGGCGACCTGTATGCCGCCGGATTCCTCTACGGTTTGACCCAGGGCCGCGACCTTGGAACCGCAGCCCGTCTGGGCGGCATCTGCGCCGCCGAGATCATCTCCCATGTGGGTGCCCGGCCCGAGGCCGATCTGGCCAAGCTGGTCGCCCATACGTCCTTTATTACGGTTTGAATTCCATGGATCTCCGCAACATCGCCATTATCGCCCACGTCGACCACGGTAAGACCACCCTTGTCGACGCCATGCTCCGCCAGTCGGGCACCTTCCGCGAAAACCAGCAGGTCGCCGAACGAGTCATGGACTCGAACGACCTGGAAAAGGAACGCGGCATCACCATCCTTGCCAAGTGCACTTCGGTGCAGTGGAAGAACACCCGCATCAACATCGTCGACACCCCCGGCCACGCCGATTTCGGCGGCGAGGTCGAGCGCATCCTGTCGATGGTCGACGGCGTGGTCGTCCTGGTGGACGCCGCCGAAGGCCCGATGCCCCAGACCAAGTTCGTCACCGGCAAGGCTCTGGCTCTGGGCCTGCGCCCCATCGTGCTGATCAATAAGGTGGACCGCGGCGACGCCCGTCCCCATGAAGTGCACGACGAGGTGTTCGACCTGTTCGCCGCCCTGGACGCCAACGACGATCAGCTGGACTTCCCCACCATGTTCGCGGTCGGCCGCGACGGCTGGGCCGACGACAGCCTGGACGGCCCCCGCAAGGATCTGTCCGGCCTGTTCGACCTGATCCTGAAGCATGTGCCGGCCCCCGACCATGACCAGGACGCGCCATTCGCCATGCTGGCCACCACCCTGGAAGCCGACCCCTATCTGGGCCGCGTGCTGACCGGCCGCATCCAGTCGGGCACCGTGAAGCTGAACCAGGCCGTGAAATCGCTGTCCCGCGACGGCACCGTCATCGAACAGTTCCGCATCGCCAAAATTCTGGCTTACCGCGGTATTGAGCGCACCGCCCTGGACGTAGCCGAGGCCGGCGACATCGTCGCCGTTTCGGGCATGACCAAGACCACCGTCGCCGACACCATCTGCGCCCTGGAAGTGACCGAGGCTCTACAGGCCCAGCCGATCGACCCGCCGACCTTGTCCATGACCTTCTCGGTCAACGACAGCCCGCTGGCCGGTCAGGAAGGCGACAAGGTGACCAGCCGCGTCATCGCCAACCGCCTGCTGAAGGAAACCGACAGCAACGTGGCCATCCGCGTCGCCGAAACCGCCGGCAAGGATGCCTTCGAGGTGTCGGGCCGCGGCGAATTGCAGTTGGGCGTGCTGATCGAAACCATGCGCCGCGAAGGTTTCGAGCTGGGCATCTCGCGTCCGCGCGTGCTGTTCAAGATCGATGAAGCCACCGGCGAACGACTGGAACCCATCGAGGAAGTCTTCATCGACGTGGACGAGGAATTCTCGGGCGTCGTCGTCGAGAAGATGAGCAACCGCAAGGCCGAAATGACCGGCATGCGTCCTTCGGGCGGCGGCAAGCTGCGCGTTACCTTCCTGGCTCCGTCGCGCGGCCTGATCGGCTATCACGGCGAGTTCCTGACGGACACTCGCGGCACCGGCCTGATGAACCGCATCTTCCACGGCTACGCCCCCTATAAGGGCCCGATCGAAGGCCGCCGCAACGGCGTGCTGATCTCGAACGGCCAGGGCGATTCGGTGGCTTACGCCCTGTGGAGCATCGAGGAGCGCGGCCCGCTGTTCATCGGCGCCAACGTGCGTCTGTACGAAGGCATGATCATCGGCGAGCATTCGCGCGGCAACGACCTCGAAGTCAACGCGCTGAAAGGCAAGCAGCTGACCAACATCCGCACCACCAGCAAGGACGAGGCCGTTCGCCTGACCCCGCCCCGCAAGATGTCCCTGGAGCAGGCCATCGCCTATATCGAGGACGACGAACTGGTGGAAGTCACTCCGAAGAACATCCGTCTGCGCAAGCGCTTCCTCGACCCCAACGAGCGCAAGAAACAAAGCCGCATGAAGGAAAGCACCTGACGGCAAAAGGCCGCTCTTCGGAGCGGCCTTTTTCATTGATGCCTTTTGAACAGACACCAGCGAGCCGGATCGACGGGATCGGCCAGCAGCAGCAGATGCAGCCCCGACTCAGCCCCGCTTTCGCAAAGTTCCAGACTGCGGCCGGGATGGCCGTAGAACGATGCGCCGCCGATCACTCGTCCATTCTCGTCGCTCAGCACCCACAGACGGTGGGTCAACGGGCCGAAACCGCCGGGCAGCAAGATCGAGGTCGGCGCGCACAGCGGCGTCGCCGACTCTTCCGTGGACCGGCCGTCCATCACTACGGCTTTGGCGCGATCCCAACAACTCTTACCCATTTCTCCCTCGCCCAGACAATCCGCCCACAGCAACAGCGCCATCTTGGCCAAGGACCGCAGGGCGAAAGCCTGATGGAAAGGCGGCGGGGCCGGGTCGGGGAATCTATCGGGCACACGGTTGCGGCTGCCGCTGGGCAAGGAATGAAAAGCCCGAAACGGTTCGACGGCTCGGGCGAAGGCGGCGTCGACGCTGCCGCCCAAATGCCGGTTGCAGGCGGCGCACAACACGCGCTTGCTTTTCAAACGGCCGCCCAGACAGTCCAGCAGGATGTGCTCGGGCGGCGTGGCGTGTGTCAAAGGCTTGGCGCAGAACAGACAACGGGACATGGCCGCCATTGTCTCATAAGATTCCCCTGCTATACAGTGAGCCCATGACGATCAAACTCCCCTCTTGTCTGACCGATTACAAAGACCGCCGGGTCGTTGCCGTGCTGCTGCTGGGTTTCTCCAGCGGATTGCCCCTGCTGCTGACCTATTCCACCTTGTCGGCCTGGCTGGCCAAGGAAGGAGTGAGCCGTGCCTCCATCGGCCTGTTCGCCCTGGTGGGTACGCCCTACGCCTTTAAATTCCTGTGGTCGCCCCTGCTGGACCGGCTGCCGCCGCCCCTGCGGCTGGGGCGCCGCCGGGGCTGGGGCGTGACCATTCAAGTGCTGCTGATGGCCGCCCTGCTGGCCATGGGCCAGTGCCGCCTGCCCGACGATCTTGGACTGCTGGCCGCCTGCGCCGTGGCCGTGGCTTTCCTGTCGGCCAGCCAGGACATCGTCATCGACGCCTACCGCGTGGAATTGCTGGACGACGAAACCCAGGGACCGGGAGCCGGAGCCACCCAGGCCGGGTACCGGGTCGCTATGCTGCTGGCCGGAGCTGGAGCGCTGTTCATCGCCGATCATTTCGGCTGGCTGGCGGCATACGCCGCCATGGCGGCGTCCTTGAGTGTCGGCATCGCCGTTTTCCTGGTCATGCCCGAGCCCAGCCCCAAGGTCTCGGCCCAGACCATCGAGCGCGAACGCCGCGCCGCCGAATATCTCGAGGCCCGCCCTCACCTGCACGGGATGAAGGCCCATATCCTGGCCTCGCTCTACGGGGCGGTGATCTGCCCCTTCGCCGAATTCATGACCAGACGCTCCTGGCCGGTGATTCTGGTGTTCGTGGTCGGCTACAAGCTGGGCGAGGCCATGGCCGGCAGCATGGCCATGCCGCTTTACACCTCGCTGGGCTTCAGCCTGACCGAGGTGGCCGAAGTCAGCAAGGTCTTCGGTTTCTTCGCCACGGTCGTCGGCAGCCTGTTGGGCGGCGCGATGGTGGTGCGGCTGGGGCCGCTCAAGGCGCTGCTGCTGTGCGGCCTGCTGCAATCCCTGGGCAATCTGTTCTATGCTCTGCAAGCCACGTCGGGACACAGCGTCACGGTGCTGGCCTTGTGCGTCTTCGCCGAGAATCTGACCGGCGGTATGGCCGGAGCGGCAATGGTCGCCTATCTGTCGGGGCTGTGCAACGCGGCCTACACCGCCACCCAATATGCTCTTCTATCGTCGCTGGCGGCGGTCGGACGCACCTTGTTCGCCTCCAGCGCCGGCAAACTCTCCGAAAGCCTGGGTTGGGTCGACTTTTTCCTGTTCACCACGGTGGTGACGCTGCCGGCCCTGGCCTTGCTGCTGTGGCTGATGGCGAAAGCAAGGACTTCCGCCGTTTCAACGGCATGAAACCAGGGGAAAAACCCCACTCTGGACTTGGCGTGACGCCGTGCGATGGCGTATTGTGCGCCACCGAATTCGAGCACCCTTAAGCAGGAAGGCAGAAAAATGGACCTCAAGAAGATCCCGATCGGGAAGAACCCGCCCAACGACGTCAACGTGGTCATCGAGATTCCGCTGAAGGGCGATCCGGTGAAGTACGAAGTGGACAAGGAATCGGGCGCGATGTTCGTCGACCGTTTCCTGCACACCGCCATGTTCTATCCGTGCAATTACGGCTTTATCCCCAACACCCTGTCGGACGACGGCGACCCGGTGGACGTGCTGGTGGTCGGCCGCCACTCGGTGGTTCCCGGCGCCGTCATGCGGTCGCGCCCCATCGGCGTGTTGATGATGGAAGACGAGGCCGGTCAGGACGAAAAGATCCTGGCGGTACCCCATCCCAAGCTGCATCCGTTCTATGACGACGTGAACAGCTATAAGGACCTGCCGAAGACCCTGATCGAACAGATCGAGCACTTCTTCGCCCATTACAAGGATCTGGAGCCCGGCAAGTGGGTGAAGGTGACCGGCTGGGGCGACGCCGAAGCCGCCGGCAAGATCATCACCCAGTCGATCGAGCGGGCCGACAAGAAGAAGAAAAAGTAAGCTCGTTCCCGCATGAGAGCGAGCAGGCAAACGCCCGGCGCACCGCGCCGGGCGTTTGGCTTTTTCCGCCGGAAACCGTTCAGGCTCCGGTGATATAGCTGCTGGTGTCGTTCTTCGGACGGGCGCCCTCGATAGGGTGGCCGGTGGTCAGGAAATAGACCATTTCGCAGATATTGGTGGTGTGATCGCCGATGCGCTCGATGTTCTTGGCGATGAACAGCAGATGGCTGCACGGCGTGATGTTTCGCGAATCCTCCATCATGTAGGTCAGGAGTTCGCGGAACAGGCCGGAATATTGCTCGTCCACTTCCTTGTCGCGGTTCCACACCGACAAAGCTTTTTCCGCATCCCGCTCTTCGTACGCGGTCAGCGCTTCGGCCAGCAGGCCGTGCACCAGCTTGCCCAGACGCTGCAATGGGCGCACGGTGGGCACCTGCGGCAAAGACGTCAGAACGATAGAGCGCTTGGCGATATTGGCGGCGTAATCGGCGATGCGCTCCAAGGCAGCGGCCACCTTCAGCGCCGTCAGCACCACGCGCAAATCATCGGCCACCGGAGCCCGCAAGGCCAGCACGCGCACCACCTGGTCGTTGGCGGCGGCTTCCAGGGCGTCGATCTCGTGATCCGCCTGCACCACTTGTCCTGCCATCTCGTCGTCGCGCTCGGCCAGAGCGTGGATGGAGCGCCCCAGTTGGTGCTCGGTCAGCACGCCCATGCGCGAAACCTGCCCATGCAGGATGCGCAGCGCCTCGTCGAAGGACTTAACGATATGTGGTTCGTTGGCCATGGTGGTCTCCCTTAGCCGAAGCGTCCGGTGATATAGCCTTGGGTCAGCTTCTCACGCGGGTTGGTGAAAATCTGCTCAGTCAGCCCGGTCTCGATGACTTTGCCCAGGTGGAAGAATGCCGTGCGCTGGGACACACGGGCCGCCTGCTGCATCGAATGGGTGACGATGATGATGGTGTAGCTGTCGCGCAGCTCGTCGATCAGTTCCTCGACGGTGGCGGTGGCGATGGGGTCCAGGGCCGAACAGGGCTCGTCCATCAGGATAACCTCGGGACTGACGGCGATGGCGCGGGCGATGCACAGACGCTGCTGCTGGCCGCCCGACAAGCCGGTGCCGATGGCATCAAGGCGGTCCTTGACCTCTTCATAAAGACCGGCGCGCTTCAGCGACGAGATGACGATTTCGTCCAACTCGTCCTTGTTGTCGGTCAGCTGGTGAATGCGCGGACCGAAGGCGACGTTGTCATAGATGCTTTTGGGGAAGGGATTGGGCCGCTGAAACACCATGCCGACGCGGGCGCGCAGCAGGACCGGATCGACGCCGCGCACGATATCGTGGCCGTCCAGCGTGATGCTGCCCTCGACGCGACAGCCTTCGATAGTGTCGTTCATGCGGTTCAGGCATCGCAGGAAGGTCGACTTGCCGCAACCCGAAGGACCGATCAGGGCCGTCACCTCGCCGGCGTTCATGGCCAAGTCCACATGCTGCAGCGCATGTTTCGCACCGTAATAAACGTTGACGTCCTTGGCGATCAGCTTCGGGCTCGGGGCATTGGCTGCGGCAGACTCTGGAGAGGACAACGAGACGCTCCTGACAGACTTATTGCATTGCACAGATGCAGGTACTACCGGGCGATGGCATGGCGCAAACAGAATCCACAAAACGATGACAAGTTTCACATCCTTTTCGCAAAAGCCCTGAAGCCATTGCGGAGACGTCGCCTTTCGTCATGTTGCCACCGGTAGAAAAACCGTGAAGCTACTACCCTGACCGATAGTGGAATCGATGGTCAGAACCCCGCGATGCCGGTTGATGACGTGCTTGACGATGGCCAGCCCCAGGCCGGTCCCGCCCAGGCTGCGCGAACGCGCCGTGTCGACGCGGAAAAAACGTTCGGTCAGGCGGGGAATATGCTCGCGCTCGATGCCTTCGCCGTGATCGCGCACCACCACCCGGATAGCCTGGGCGACACGGCCGGCCAAAGGCGGCGGCAATTGCCCGCTGACATCGGCGGTGACGATCACCGGCGTGCCTTCGCGGCCGTATTTCAGGGCGTTCTCCAAAAGGTTCTGGAACACCTGCGTCAATTCGTCCTCTTGCCCCATGATTTCGGGCAGCGGACCGTTGATCACCAGCTCCAGCGGCATTCTGCGCTGCTTCGATTGCGGCTCCAGCCCGGCGGCCACCCGTTTCAAAATGGCCTCGACGGCGGTGCGCTGCACCGGGCGGGTATGCTCGTTCATCTCGATGCGCGACAGGTTCAGCAGGTCCGCCACCAGACGGGACATGCGCGAAGCCTGATCGTACATGATGCCCAGAAACCGCTCACGCGCTTCGGCGTCGTCGCGGGCCGGCCCCTGAAGCGTTTCAATGAACCCCAGCACGGCGGCCAGAGGCGTGCGCAACTCGTGGCTGGCGTTGGCCACGAAATCGGCGCGCATCCGCTCCATCTGCTTCAAGGCGGTGATGTCGTGCAAGGTGACGATGGCAGCGGTGCTGTCGATGGCTTCGTGGTGCGGCAGGGGTTCCAGCATGGCGCGGAATTCCCGCTCGTCGGGGCCGGGCAGAGCGAACTCCACCTCGCGGCCCGGCTGCCCGGCCAGCACCAGCTCGGCGGCGTCCAGCAGCGGCGGATTGCGCAGCACCGCCGCCAGGTCGCGCCCCTGAAGCTCGCGCCCGAAAATGCGCCGTGCCGCCAGATTGGCCCGCAGGATCTTGCGCTGCGCCGACAGCAGGAACAGCGGCGGCGGCAGGCTTTCGAACAGTGTCTCTTGAAACTCGACGCGGGTTTCCGCGTCCTCCAGTTTGGCTTTCCAGCTTCGCCGCAATTGGGTCAGCGCGCCCAGAAGATCCGAGGCGACGCCGCTGCGCAGGGTGGGCGGCGGGCGATCCTCGCCCCGCCCCAATTCGCGCAGATGCCCCACCAGGGCCTGAATATCCAGCACGAAAGGCGCCAACACTACCAGCAGCAGGATGCTGCATCCCAGCCAACTCAGCAGAAACGGCCAGAATTGCAGATTGCCCGAAAGCCACAAGCCGCCGAAAACGCACAAAGACGCCAGCCCAACGGCAAGAACCACGGGATAGAGACGGCGATGGAAGCGCAAAGCCAGCATGCGGGAAACGAACTCTCGAACAATGTTTACCAGTGGCAGAGTCGATGGAAACCGCGCCGCCGTCAACCGGCGGGTTGCTACAGTTCCATGACGCGAAAGGCCGGGCGGATCGCTCCGCCCGGCCCCAGACCAGCCTCGGACGAATGGCCCGGCGATATTATTTAATCGCGTCGTGAGCCGCCAGCACCGCCATGTTGACGATGTCGTTGACCGTGGCGTCCATCGACGTGATCTGCACCGGCTTGGAAAGGCCGGTCAGAACCGGCCCGATAACCGTGCCGCCGCCCAACTTCTGCATCAGCTTCCAGGCGATGTTGGCCGAATAGAGGCCGGGCATGACCAGGATGTTCGCCGGGCCCGACAGCCGGCAGAAGGGATAGAGCTTCATCAGTTCGGCGTCCAAAGCCACGTCGGCGGCCATTTCACCGTCGTACTCGAAATCCACCCGGCGCTCGTCGAGAATGCGCACGGCCTCGATCACCCGTTCGGAATTGAGGTTGGTCGGATTGCCGAAGTTGGAATAGGACAGCAGCGCGACACGGGGTTCGTACCCCAATTGGCGGGCTTGCGCCGCCGTCTGACAGGCGATGTCGGCCAGTTGCTCCGAAGTCGGGGTCTCCATGGCCACGCTGTCGGAAATCAGCACGGTGCGGCCGTGGCTGACCAGAATGGTGGTGCCGAACACCAACTCGCCGGGAGTGGGATCGATGACGCGTTTGACGTCCTCGAAGGCCTGATAGTAATTGCGGGTCAGGCCGGTCACCATGGCGTCGGCGTCTCCGGCTTCCACCATGGCGGCGGCGAAGACGTTACGCTCCTGGTTCATCATGCGCTGGGCGTCGCGGTACAACAGCCCCTTGCGCTGCATGCGGGAGTACAGCATGTCGGTGTAAATCTTGGTTTTTTCCGACAGGCGGGCATTGACGATCTCGATGCCCTCGATGGCGCCGCCCAGACCGGCGCTTTTCATGGTGGCCATGATCTGCTCGTCGCGGCCCAGCAGGATCGGCGTGCCGTACCCGGCGTTGCGATAGGCCACGGCGGCGCGGATGGATTTTTCCTCCTCGCCCTCGGTGAAAACCACCCGCTGCGGGTTGGAGCGGACTTCCTGGAACAGGGTCTGCATCGACGCGGCGGTAGGGTCCAGACGGGCCGACAGCTCGCGGCGATAGGTGTCCATGTCGATGATCGGTTTGCGGGCCACGCCGGATTCCATGGCGGCCCTGGCCACCGCCGGCGGGATCGACGATATCAGGCGTGGATCGAACGGCACCGGCACGATGTATTCCGGGCCGTAGCGCAGACGGCGCCCGACATAGGCGGCATCCACTTCATCCGGCACGTCCTCGCGGGCCAGGGCGGCGATGGCCTTGGCGGCGGCGATCTTCATGGCGTCGTTGATGGTGCTGGCCCGCACGTCCAGCGCGCCGCGGAAGATGTAGGGAAAGCCCAGCACATTGTTGATCTGGTTCGGATAGTCAGAACGGCCGGTGGCGACAATGGCGTCGCGGCGCACGGCCTTGACCTCTTCCGGAGTGATCTCGGGATCGGGGTTGGCCATGGCGAAGATAATCGGCTTGGCGGCCATGCCGGCCACCATCTCCGGCGTCACGGCGCCCTTGGCCGACAGGCCGAAGAAAACGTCGGCACCGCTCATCGCCTCTTCCAGGGTGCGGTATTCGGTCTCCACCGCATGGGCGGACTTCCACTGGTTCATACCGGCGGTGCGGCCCTTGTAGATGACGCCCTTGGTGTCGCACATGATGACGTTGTTGTGGGGAACGCCCAGGGACTTCACCAGTTCGACGCAGGCCACCGCCGCCGCGCCGGCGCCGTTGACGACGATGCGGGTATCCTTCATGTCGCGGCCCGTCAGATGCAGAGCGTTGATCAGGCCGGCGGCGGAAATGATGGCGGTGCCGTGCTGGTCGTCATGAAACACCGGAATGTTCATCAACTCGCGCAGACGCTGCTCGATGATGAAACATTCGGGGGCCTTGATGTCTTCCAGATTGATGCCGCCGAAGGTCGGTCCCAGATAGCGGACGGCGCTGATGAACTCCTCGACGTCCTTGGTGTCCACTTCCAGATCAATGGAATCGACGTCGGCGAAGCGCTTGAACAGAACGGCCTTGCCCTCCATCACCGGCTTGCCGGCCAGCGCCCCAAGGTCGCCCAGGCCGAGCACCGCCGTGCCGTTCGAAATCACCGCCACCAGATTGCCCTTGGCGGTGTAGTCGTAGGCCAGGCTGGGATCGCGGGCGATCTCCAGGCAGGGAGCGGCCACGCCCGGGCTATAGGCCAGCGACAGGTCGCGCTGGGTGGTCATCGGCTTGGTCGGGCAAATCTCGATCTTGCCCGGACGGCCTTGGGCGTGCATCAAAAGGGAATCACGTTCCAGCTTGGAGCGGGAGGAATCGTCCATCGGTAAAAGTCTTTCTTCGGTACGGTCGGATGGCCGGAGCGATCAGTCGCCCGGCCGTTCGTTGGCATGGATTTCGCGGGCGTTGGCGGCGGCGAGCACGCGCTTGGCCTCGGCCTCGCGGGAAGCGTCGGCGACCTGAACCCACAGCAGCAGCTGGCCATCGGCCAGCGCCTTGGCGAAAGCCTCGGCATGGGGGCGGGCGGTCACCTCGTCCAGCAGTTCCTTGACGGCGACACCACCCACGCCGGCGGCGATGGCCACGGCGGCGGCGGCCAGAACCGGCTCGGCCACCAGGGCGATGAAACCGGCGACGACCAGCGGCCCCTGATAGCGCAGCTCGCCCAGCAGGCCGGTCAGCGCCTCCTTCCACGAGGCAGCGCCGGGATTGGCGGCATCCAGGGAATCATGGGAGGCCAGGACCGAAAGATCGGCATGGCCGAAGCCGGCGGCGTTGAGCGCCGTGACGGCGGCGTCGAAATCTTCGCGGCGGGAAATGATCCCGACCACTTCGCGGCGGTTTTTGTTCTGCGTAGTCACTGGGATTCTTCCTTCTTGGACATGATTCATTGTGCAACAAGCGGTTCCAGATTCATAGCCCCGCACATGCCTTCGTGATAATGTGCGCCCCCTCTTCATCCATTTGAAACCTGACGAGACCGCTGTGAGCAGCCCCGACGGGGACGAATTCCCCATCCCAGAAGACGCCACGCCGATGATGGCCCAATATCTGGCCATCAAGCGCGACCATGCCGATTGCCTGCTGTTCTACCGCATGGGCGATTTCTACGAGATGTTCTTCGAGGATGCTGTCAAGGCCTCGGAAGCTTTGGACATCACCCTGACCAAGCGCGGCAAGCATGCCGGACAAGACATCGCCATGTGCGGCGTGCCGGTGCACAGCCACGAAGGCTATCTGTCCAAGCTGATCCGCAAAGGGTTCAAGGTCGCCGTCTGCGAACAGATGGAAGATCCGGCGGAAGCCAAAAAGCGCGGCGCCAAATCGGTGGTGGAACGCGGCGTCATCCGCGTCGTCACTCCGGGCACCATCACCGAAGACGCCCTGCTGGACGCCCGCCGGCACAATTATCTGGCGGCTTTGGCCGACGCCTCCGGCGGATTGGGGCTGGCTTGGCTGGACATGTCCACCGGCGATTTCCAGGTGCAGCCGGTGTCGGTCAAGACCGCCGCCGCCGCCGTCGCCCGCCTGGCTCCCGGCGAATTGCTGGTGCCCGACCGGCTGATGGCCAACCCGGCGCTGGAAGAGCTGTTCCGCGAATTTCGCAGCGCCCTGTCGCCCCTGCCGTCGGCCCGCTTCGATTCCGAAAACGCCCGCAAGCGCCTGGAACAGATTTACGGGGTGCGTGCCCTGGACGGGTTCGGCGCCTTCAGCCGCGCCGAACTGGCGGCGGGCGGAGCGCTGATCGACTATGTGGAGCTGACCCAGAAGGGCAAACTGCCGCGTCTGGGATTGCCTCGCCGGTTGGGCGAAGGCGCCGTGATGGAGATCGACGCCGCCACCCGGCGCAATCTGGAATTGTCGGAGACCCTGACCGGCGAGAAGCGCGGCAGCCTGCTGCACGCCGTCGACCGCACCGTAACGGGAGCCGGCGCCCGTTTGCTGGCTCAGCATCTGGCCGCCCCCTTGACCGATCCGGCTCAGATCGGCGACCGCCTGGACGCCGTGCAGTTCTTCGCCGACCGCCACTCCCTGCGCGGCGCCTTGCGCGATCAGTTGCGCCGGGTACCCGACGTCGAGCGCGCCCTGTCCCGTCTGACCCTGGGACGCGGCGGCCCCCGCGATCTGGCTTCGGTGCGAGACGCTCTGTCGGAAATCCCCGGTCTGCGCACCCTGCTGCATTCCGGCGGTGGCATTGACGACGTGCCGCCGTTGCTGCAGAACGCCGCCCGCGACATGGGCGAACACGATTCTCTGGTCGACCGCCTGAGCCGCGCTCTGGCCGCCGAGCTGCCGATGCTGACCCGCGACGGCGGCTTCATCGCCGCCGAATATCACCCCGGCCTGGACGAACTGCGTTCGCTGCGCGACGAGAGCCGCCGCCTTGTGGCGGCGCTTCAGGCCCGGTACGCCGAAATCAGCGGCGTCCCCGCCCTGAAGATCAAGCACAACAACGTGCTCGGCTATTACATCGAAGTGCCGCCCAAGCAGGCCGAACGCATGGGTGAACCCTTCATCCACCGTCAGACCATCGCCTCGGGCGTACGCTACGCCACGGTCGAACTGGGAGAGTTGGAAGACAAGATCAGGGGCGCCGCCGACAAGGCCCTGGCTTTGGAGCTGGAGCTGTTCAAGGACCTGCTCGGCGAAGTGGTCGGCCGTGCCGAGGACATCGCACGGGCCGCCCGCGCCCTGGCCGCCCTGGACGTCGCTTCGTCCCTGGCCGAACTGGCGGTGGACCGCCGCTACGCCCGGCCGCAGGTGGAAGCGGGCACCGCCTTCTCCATCAAAGCCGGGCGCCATCCGGTGGTCGAAGCCGCTCTTCGGGAAAGCTTCGTCGCCAACGACTGCGATTTGGAAGACGCCCAACGCCTGTGGCTGATCACCGGCCCCAACATGGCCGGTAAATCCACCTTTCTGCGGCAAAACGCCCTGATTGCCGTGCTGGCCCAGATGGGCAGCTTCGTTCCCGCCGACAGCGCCGTCATCGGCGTGGTCGACCGCCTGTTTTCCCGCGTCGGCGCCGCCGACGATCTGGCCCGCGGACGATCCACCTTCATGGTCGAGATGGTGGAAACCGCCGCCATCCTCAATCAGGCCGGGCCGGGCGCCCTGGTCATCCTGGACGAAATCGGACGCGGCACCGCCACCTTCGACGGCCTGTCCATCGCCTGGGCGGTGGTCGAACACCTGCACGAGGTCAATCATTGCCGCTCGCTGTTCGCAACCCATTACCACGAGCTGACCGCCCTGGCCGCCAAGCTGCCGTCGCTGTCCTGCCACTGCATGCGGGTCAAGGAATGGCAGGGCGACGTGGTCTTCCTTCATGAAGTGGGGGCCGGATCGGCCGATCGCTCCTACGGTATCCATGTCGCCCGTCTGGCCGGTCTTCCGGCGGCGGTGATCGCCCGTTCGGAAACCATCCTGCACAGTTTGGAAAACGGCGAGCAATCGGGCGCCGTCAGCAAACTGGCCGACGATCTGCCCCTGTTCGCCGCCGCCGCCGTGCGTTCCCCCGCCGTGGCGCAGGCCCAGTCCGCCGGCCCGTCGGCGCTGGATCTGGCCCTGGCCGAGGTCAATCCAGACGAACTGACTCCGCGTCAGGCGCTGGATGAACTTTATCGCCTGAAAGGTTTGGCCGGCTGAATGGAGCCGGTTATCCTACCGTCAGTTGATTTTCATCACGAAGGAGCCGTTCCATGAAACTGAAAGCCATTTTGGCCGCCGCCGCCCTGTTCTCCGCCGGCGCCGCCGTTGCCGGCGATTCCACCCTGACCGACATCGGGAACGCCGCCAAGGATGCCGCCGTACAGACGGGGAAAGACAAGGCGCAAGAAAAGATGGGCGGCAGCATGAGCGGCATGAATATGGGATCCGGCACGTCGACAACCCCAACGCCCACCACTCAATCGCTTAAAGACGCCGCCAAAGACAAGGCAAAAGAGAAAGCCAAGGACGCCGCCGGCTCGGCCATCGATAAGGCCCTTTCGAAATAATTTAAATAGTTACATATCTCCCTCACTTTGGGCGCTCTTTCGCCCAAAGTGAGCAGAGAATCATCTCTGCCACCTATCAAAAGTGTGAAGGTCGCAACCTTTATCAATTTTGACCATCTTTCAGACTTAGACTAATATTGGCCTCCAGAAAATCTGGGGAGAGGCGGTCTCCGCCTGCAAAACATGCTCAACAATCTTTCCATTCTCGGAAAAATCCGCCTGATCGTCGGATTAATGGTCCTTGTCGCCACCGTCATCGGCGGCATCGGTCTTTTTACTCTTAACGGCTATAGCGACATGCTGGACCGGATGGAAAACCTTTCGGCCCGCGCCGTTCTCTGTGAAAAGGTCAACGGCCTGGTCATGGCCGTCGTGACGGATTCACGGGGCATCTATATGTCGCGCAGTCCCGAGGAAGTTGAGAAATTCTCGAAATCGCTGCTGGCCAGCCTGGACAAGATCAAGGCCCGCCGCGAAGACTGGCGCAAGCTGGTGCCCGCCCTGGAGACCGACGAGTTCACCCGCATGAGCCAGTCCATCGATCAGTTCATCGATTACCGCAATCAGATGGTCGAGATCGGACGGGCCAAGGGAGTCGACGCCGCCCGCGAGATGGGCGACAACGACAGCAACCGCACCAACCGGCAGGCTTTGAACAAAGCCATCGAAGCCCTGACCGACCGCTATACCCAGGAAATCCACACCTCCAACGACGCCATGGACGCCTTCCAGAACAAGTCCGTGACCATCAGCCTCGTCATTTTGTTAGGCGGCGTCGTGATCGGCGGCGTCGTCGCGTCGATGATCGGCAAAGGGTCGATCAGCAAGCCCATCGACGCCGTCACCGACTGCATGGAACGCCTGCGCCAGCGCGATTTCACCGTCGAGATTCCCGGACAGGGCCGGGGCGACGAGATCGGACGCATGGCCGAGGCCTTGGCCAATTTCCGCGATGCCCTGCGTCAGAACGAGGAAATGCTGGCGGCGCAGGAACAGGCCCGGCAGGATCGTGAGCGCCGCTCCCAACGGGTCCAGAATCTGACCGACGGCTTCAACCGGCAGGTGGGCGTCATCATTCAAGGCGTGGCCGGAGCCACGTCCGAGCTGGAAAAAACCGCCGCCGTCATGGCCCGCGTGGTAGAACGCACGGCTGAAAAGGCCACGATCGTCAGTTCCGCCGCGCAGGAGGCCGCCACCAACGTCCAAACCGTGGCCGCCGCCGCCGAAGAGCTGTCGGCCTCCATCGCCGAGATTTCCCGCCAGACCAGCGAAGCCAATCTGGTGGCCGGACAGGCAGCCGACCGCAGCCGCGAAGCCAATGAAGGCATCCGCACCCTGGCCATCGCCGCTGACCGCATCGGCGAAGTCGTCAACCTGATCAACGATATCGCCAGCCAAACCAATTTGCTGGCTCTGAACGCCACCATCGAGGCCGCCCGCGCCGGTGAAGCCGGCAAGGGTTTTGCCGTCGTCGCCGGCGAGGTGAAAAATCTGGCCAACCAAACCGGCCGCGCCACCGAGGAGATCACCGGACAGGTGAGCGAGGTCCAGTCCTCGACCCGCGATGCCGTTTCCATGATCGGCGCCATCGGCGAAACCATCGCCAAGGTTTCCGAGATTTCCTCGGCCATCGCCTCGGCGGTCGAGGAACAGGGAGCCGCCACCCAGGAAATCGCCCGCAACGTTCAGCAGGCGTCCGAAGGCACCGCCGAAGTGACCGCCAACATCGTCGGCGTGCGCGAAGCCGTGCAGGAAACCGACGCCGCCGCCGACAGCGTGTCCCACGCCGTGCATGAATTGGAAAGCCGTGCCAGCGAACTGCGCCAACTGATCACCGGCTTCCTGAGCGACGTGCAGGCGGCCTGATGGAAACGGTCTGATGTGAGCGGTCTGGCCACATCGCAGCGGCGGACCGCCGGCGATGATCCGCCCGAAAGATAGGCAGGGGCGGTGGATGGCGGAAAATTAAGATTTTCCGCGCCACCGCCCTCGCCGACCGCTATATACTGTCGACCCTCTTTGTTATCGGCGGGACGGCATGAGCACTCAGATCAAGATCAAGAACCAGCGGGGCATCATCGACCGTCAGGCGGTGATCACCCAGCTTGACGCCGTTCTGGCCGAAGACCTGCCCAAGCCCAAGCGCCGCCCGCGCGTCCTGACCATCTTCAAGGATGCCCTGAAGGCCGGACACGACGAAGTCCGCCGCCGTTTCGAGGAACATGGGCAAGGCACCGAGGCGGTTCGCGAAAACTGCTTTCTGATCGACCAGCTGGTACGGCTGGTCCACGACTATGCCCTGGAACATGAATATCCCACCGGCGTCGCCACCACCGGCCAGGTGATGGGCATCGCCGCCGTCGGCGGTTACGGCCGCGGCGAACTGTCGCCCAAGTCGGATATCGACCTGCTGTTCCTACTGCCCTACAAGCGCACGTCCCATGCCGAACAAGTGGTCGAATACATGCTCTACATGCTGTGGGACATGGGGCTGACCGTCGGCCACTCCACCCGCACGGTGGACGAATGCATCCGCCAGGGCAAAGCCGACCTGACCATCCGCACCGCGCTTCTGGAGGCCCGCTGGCTGTGGGGCGACAAGGATCTGTTCGACGAACTGAAACGCCGTTACCGCTCGGACATCGTCGCCGGCACCATGGAGGAATTCGTCGAGGCCAAGCTGGCCGAGCGCGACGCCCGCCACCAGAAGCTGGGCGAAGCCCGCTATGTGCTGGAACCCAACATCAAGGAGGGCAAAGGCGGCCTGCGCGACCTGCACACCCTTTATTGGATCGCCAAATATCTGTTCGCCATCCAGGATGTCCGCGAACTGGTGGAGATGGGCGTGCTGGGTGAAGACGCCGCCGCCCGCTTCACCAAGGCCCAGGCCTTTCTGTGGACGGTGCGCTGCCATCTGCATTATCTGACCGGCCGCGAGGAGGACCGCCTGACCTTCGACGTGCAGCAGGAAATCGGCCGGCGCATGAACTATACCGACCACAGCGGCACGTCCGGGGTCGAACGGTTCATGAAGCATTATTATCTGATCGCCAAGGATGTCGGTGATCTGACCCGCATTTTCTGCGCTCTGTTGGAAGAACAGCATAAACGCAAGCCCAAGCTGCGCTTTCCCGCCATCCGCCGCGCCAAAAAAGTCGACGGCTTCAAGCTGGAGGGCAACCGCCTGGACGTGGTGGACGACGCCCAATTCGAGCGCGAACCCATCGCCATGATCCGGCTGTTCCACGCCGCCCTGGCTCTGGACCTGGACATCCATCCCCGCGCCATGTCGCTGGTGACCCAGAATCTGAAAAGGGTCGACGCCAAGCTGCGTCAGGACGAAGAGGCCAACCGCCTGTTCGTCGAGATGCTGTGCTCGAAGAAAGATCCCGAATCCGCCCTGCGTCACATGAACGAGGCCGGGGTTCTGGGCCGCTTCATCCCCGATTTCGGGCGGGTGGTGGCCCAGATGCAATACGATATGTACCACGTCTTCACGGTGGACGAGCACACCATCCAGGCCGTCGGCATCCTGCATCGTCTGGAACGCGGCGATCTGGCGACGGAGGCTCCGGCCACCACCGAGGTCATGAAGTCGCTGATCTCGCGCCGCACCCTCTATCTCGCCACCTTCCTGCACGATATCGCCAAGGGCCGCAACGCCGATCATTCCGAGCTGGGAGCCGAGATCGCCCTGAAGCTGGGGCCGCGCATGGGCCTGTCGGACGAGGAGACGGAAACCGTCAGTTGGCTGGTGCGCAACCATCTGCTGATGACCCGCACCGCCTTCAAGCGCGACATCGACGACTTGAAGACCATCGAGGATTTCTGCGATCAGGTGCAAAGCCCGGAACGCCTGAAGCTGCTACTGGCCCTGACCGTGGCCGATGTCCGCGCCGTCGGCCCCAATGTATGGAACGCCTGGAAAGCCGGCCTGCTGCGCGAACTGTATCACCGCGGCCTGGACATGATGTCGGGCGGCATCGGCGTCGAAAAGCGCGAGGCCCGGGTCGAAGCGGCGCAGAAATCCCTGCGCGCCGCCCTCACCGGCCTGTGGCCCGACGAGGACATCGATGCCCATCTGCTGCGCGGCTATCCGTCCTATTGGGTGTCGTTCGACACCGCCACCCATCTGCGCCATGCCGGTCTGGTGCGCGAGGCCGAACGCACGGGCGCGCCCCTGACCATCGACCACCGCCACGACGCCGATCATCAGGTGACCGAGATCACCATCTACACCGGCGACCATGCCGGCCTGTTTTCTCAGATCGCCGGGGCCATGGCCATTTCCGGCGTGTCCATCGTCGACGCCAAGATCATCACCATGACCAACGGCATGGCCCTGGACACTTTCACCATTCAGGACATGGACGGCGGCCCGGTGCAAAGCGAAAGCCGTCTGTCGAAGCTGACGGCCAACCTGGAACAGGCGCTGTGCGGACGCATGCGGCTGGAACGGGAGATCGCCCAGCGCCGCGATTCGGTGCAAAGCCGGACCCGCGTCTTCAAGGTGCCGCCCCGCGTGCTGGTGGACAACAAGGCCAGTGCCAAGCACACGGTCATCGAGGTCAACGGCCGCGACCGCATCGGCCTGCTCTACGACGTCACCTCGGCCATGACCCGGCTGTCGCTGCAAATCGCCTCGGCCCATATCTCGACCTATGGCGAGCGGGTGGTCGACGTCTTTTATGTAAAGGACGTTTTCGGACTGAAGGTCGAGCACGACCGCAAAATCCGGGAAATCCGCGAAGCTCTGGAAACCGCTCTGAAGGAACCCGGCATCTGCGACGCCGGTCCTGCCGCCAAGACGCAACGCGCGGCCGGCTGACGTCATGAATCTCGGCAAAGCCATCGCCACCATCGGCGGCTGGACCATGCTCAGCCGCGTCACCGGTCTGGCGCGCGAAATGCTGATCGCCCGCTATCTGGGAGCCGGCCTGGTATCCGACGCCTTTTTCGTCGCCTTCCGTTTTCCCAATCTGTTCCGCAGCCTGTTCGCCGAGGGCGCTTTCAACCCGGCCTTCGTGCCGTTGTTCGCCGGCAAACTGGAACAGGAAGGCCCAGACGCCGCACGCGATTTCGCCGAACGTTGTCAGGCCGTTCTGGTGTTCGCCCTGCTGGGTTTCGTGGCCTTGATGGAAATCTTCATGCCCCTGGGCATGTACGTGCTGGCTCCCGGTTTCGGCGACATGCCCGGCAAGCTGGAACTGGCCACCGAGCTGTCGCGCATCACCTTTCCTTATCTGCTGTTCATTTCCATGGTGTCGCTGCAAAGCGGCGTCCTCAACGCCCTGGGCCGCTTCGCCGCCGCCGCCGGCACGCCGGTGTTGCTGAACATCGTTTCGATCGCCGTGCTGATCGCCCTGGTGCCCTATACGCCGACGGCGGGCCACGCCATGGCCTGGGGCGTCTTCGCCTCGGGTCTCGCCCAGTTCGCCTGGCTGGTCTTCTCCATGAAGAAAGCCGGCATGTCCTTGCGTTTCGTCCGTCCGCGCCTGTCGCCCGACGTGGCGCTGATGCTGAAGCGCGTGGTGCCCGGCGCCGTCGGCGCCGGCGTCTATCAGATCAACCTGACCGTCAACACCATGATTGCGTCGAAAGTCGCCAACGGCGCCGTCAGCTATCTGAACTATGCCGAACGCGTTAATCAATTGCCGCTGGGCGTGGTCGGCGTGGCCATCGGCACCGCGCTGTTGCCGCTGCTGTCGCGTCAATTGCGAGCCGGAGAGGCCGGAGCGGCGCTGGAATCCCAGAACCGCGCCATGGAAATGGGGCTGCTGCTGACCCTGCCGGCCGCCGCCGCCCTGATGACCATCGCCCACCCCATCATCGCCGTACTGTTCGAACGCGGATCGTTCACCGCCGCCGATACCGACGCCGTGGCGCTGGCCCTGATGGTGCTGGCCTCGGGCCTGCCGGCCTATGTGCTGGTCAAGGTGCTGACTCCCGGCTTCTTCGCCCGCGAAGACACCCGCACGCCGGTCCGCGTGGCCGGAGCCTCGATGGTGCTGAACGTCGTCGTCAATCTGGCCCTGATGGCGCCGCTGGGCTATCTGGGCATGGCCCTGTCCACGTCTTTGGCTGCTTGGTTCAACGTCGCCGCCCTGATCTGGCTGCTGCATCGCCGCGGCTATTTCACCATCGACGCCCGCCTGCGCTCGCGGTTGGGCAGGATCGTCGCCGCTTGCACGGCCATGAGCGGCTGCCTGTGGGCAAGCATGGCCCTGACCGCCCCCCTGATGCCCCTGCCCGGTTGGCGTATCGTGGCTCTGGCGCTGCTTACCGTGGTGGGAATGGGAACTTATGCCGCCGCCGTTTTCCTGACCGGCGCCGCCAAGCTGCCGGAAGTGAAGGCGATGCTGCGGCGGCGAAAATAGGAAAGGCGGACTGAACAGCCCGCCTTTCCGTTTCCCCCTTAAGCCCCCCGTGCGGAGGCCTGTCCGGTTACTGGCTTGACCACACCACGCGGATGACGGATGCGATTTCCTCGGCCGTCAGACTCAACTCGTCTTCGCCGCTCAACGGCAGAAGATCGACACGCTTGGCCGTCTGACGCAGCAGGCGGCGGATCATCACCTGACCATCAACGGTCCGCACCATGACGCGGTCGCCGCGGCGGGGCAGTGCCGAAGGCGAAACGATCAGGATGTCGCCATCCCGATAGACCGGCTCGTACTCGCCGCCATTGATCTCGATGGCGAAGGCTTTCGGGTCGGCCACGTCGGGAGCCGGAATTTCGTCCCAATCGCCCAGGCGCGGAAGCCCCGAGTCGTCAAATCCCTTGCCGCCCCGAAGGTCGTTCAGGCTGGCCAGGGGAACCGTCATTTGGTCCTCAATCCGTTCGTCGGGACGAACCAAACTGACGAAGTGAGCAAGCCGCACGCCGGTGGCGTCCAGTATCTTTGAAATGCTTTCGGTGCTGGGCCAACGCGGCTTTCCCTCGCGGGTCATCCGCTTGCTACGATTGAAGGTAGTCGGGTCGAGGCCGGCACGACGGGCCAGCCCCGAAGCGGTCAGGCCGTTTTCCTGCGCAAGGCGGTCGATGGCCGACCAGATGTCTGCATGTTTCAACATGGGAACACTATCTCACACTCAAAGAGGCGGCAGGATTGTCATTCCCGCATAGGGTGCCATGCGTATCGCGCTTGGGTTGATAGCTTGTCAAGCCATGAAATCGGAGGAACCCGTCATTAATTAGGTGGACATGATCTGGGCAAAAAGGCGCAGATCTCTACCGCAGGGTGATAATGGCGCGGAATTCCTGGAAAATTGACGGTCGCACACAATACCTTGCCGCCTTGCGTGGTTAGGATTTCTTACCAGGCAATCTGAAAAATCGGCATTTGGTCCGATTTTCAGGGCTGCTGTCCTGAAAACGGCGAAAGAACTGCCCGCCCCTTTCACTCCTCTGTCTTAAAAGCACAACAAACATCGTGTTGCCTTCGCGGATGCCCCGGCGTATTGAAGCCAAGGACAGTCGAACAGGGTTAGGCCGCAGGCGTCCGACCAGAATTTTCCAGGGATCACGGAGGTCTTTAAGTGCGGCAGAAGATCATTCCCCCCACCATCAGCTTCGCGCCCGATATCCGCCCCAACGCCTGGGATCTTGCGGCTTTGCCCCTGGTGCTGGGAGCCCTGTGGCTGCTGGCCTTCGGCGGCATGCAAATGGCCACGCCCTACAATATCGGCGATCAACTGACGGTTTCCACCGATCCGACGGATCTGCCCTATTATCTTCTGCGCTCGTTCCTGCGCATGGCGGCGGGTCTGGCGGCGTCTCTGACCTTCACCATCGTCTATGCGACCTTGGCGGCCAAAAGCAAATATGCCGAGAAGATTCTGATCCCTATTCTGGACGTCCTGCAATCGATCCCGATCCTGGGGTTTCTGTCCATCACGGTGACCGGCTTCATCGCCTTGTTCCCCGGCAATCTGCTGGGTGTGGAATGCGCGGCGATCTTCGCCATTTTCACCTCGCAGGCGTGGAACATGACCTTCAGCCTGTACCAGTCCCTGCGCACGGTGCCTTACGACCTGCAGGAAGCCGCCACCATGTACCGCCTGTCGCCCTGGCAGCGGTTCTGGCGCCTGGAACTGCCGTTCGCCACCCCGCCCCTGATCTGGAACATGATGATGTCGGTATCGGGTGGCTGGTTCTTCGTGGTGGCGTCCGAAGCCATCACGGTATCCGGCCAGACCATCATGCTGCCGGGCATCGGCTCCTACATCTCGCTGGCCATCGCCGACAAGAACCTGCCGGCCATCGGCTGGGCCATCATCGCCATGCTGGTGGGTATCCTGATCTATGATCAGCTGTTCTTCCGCCCACTGGTGTCGTGGGCCGACAAGTTCAAATTCGAAAGCATGCCCGGCGAGGAAATTCCCTCCTCGTGGCTGCTGACTTTCATGCAGCGCACCCGGCTGATGCGCAATGTCGGCACGGTGCCGGGCAAGGTGTGGGAGCTGTCGCTGCCCATCTTCCGCCGCCGCCACGACGGCTTGGGCCGCCCAGTGCATCGGGGCCGCGATTTCTCCTGGATCGACAAATTCTGGAACGCCCTGCTGGCCATCGTCGCCGCCTACGCCCTGATCCGCGTCGGCCAGTTCGTGCAGGGCGAGGTCGGTCTGGATGAAATCGTCCACGTCTTCCTGCTGGGTCTGGCCACCGCCGTCCGCGTGCTGGTGCTGATCGCCATCGCCTCGGTCATCTGGGTGCCGCTGGGCGTGTGGATCGGCCTGCGCCCCAAACTGGCCCAGACGGTGCAGCCCATCGCCCAGTTCCTGGCCGCCTTCCCGGCCAACCTGATGTTCCCGGTGGCGGTCGTGCTGATCCAGCGGTTCCATCTGTCGGTGGAAATCTGGACCAGCCCCCTGATGATCCTGGGCACCCAGTGGTACATCCTGTTCAACGTCATCGCCGGCGCCATGGCCATCCCCACCGATCTGAAGGACGCCGCCGGCAATTTCGGCCTGAAGGGCTGGCTGCGCTGGAAGCGGATGATCCTGCCGGCGATTTTCTCGTCCTACGTCACCGGAGCCATTACCGCTTCGGGCGGATCGTGGAACGCCTCCATCGTTTCCGAAATGGTCAGTTGGGGCGATACGACCTTGGTCGCCACGGGTATCGGCGCTTATATCGCCGACGCCACCGCCAAGGGTGATTTCCCCCGCATCGCGCTGGGCATCTGCGTGATGATCCTGTTCGTCATGTTGTTCAACCGCCAGCTCTGGCGCCGGCTGTACCGCCTGGCCGAAGAGCGCTGGCGCATCGATTGAGGGCCGGCCCCATGGAAAACGTCACTTCCGATCTGCTGATCAACCTGACCGGCGTGCGCAAGGCCTTCCGAGCCCCCGACCGTTCCGAACGCACCGTGCTGGAAGGCGTGAACTTCAAGCTGGCCGAAGGCGAGATCGTCGCTTTGCTGGGCAAATCCGGTTCTGGCAAATCCACCCTGCTGCGCATCATCGCCGGCCTGATCCGGGCCAATGGCGGCGAAGTGCTGTATCGCGGCAAGACCATCAACGGACCCGCCAACGGCATTTCGATGGTGTTCCAGTCCTTCGCCCTGTTCCCCTGGCTGACCGTTCAGCAGAATGTGGAACTGGGCCTGGAGGCCGCCGCCGTTCCCGCCGACGAGCGCGAGAAACGGGCCTTGAAAGTGATCGACATCATCGGCCTGGGCGGTTTCGAATCCGCCTATCCGCGCGAGCTGTCGGGCGGTATGCGCCAGCGCGTCGGCTTCGCCCGCGCCCTGGTCATGGAGCCCGACGTGCTGCTGATGGACGAACCGTTCTCGGCGCTCGACGTGCTGACCGCCGAAACCCTGCGCGGCGACTTGCTGGAACTTTGGATGGAACGCCAGATTCCCACCAAGGGCATTCTGTTCGTCTCGCACAACATCGAAGAAGCGGTCAGCATGAGCGACCGCGTTCTGATCTTCTCGTCGGATCCCGGCCGGGTGAAAGCCGAAATTCCCGTCAACCTGCCCCATCCGCGCGACACCGAATCGCCCGCCTTCAAGGCCATCGTCGACGAGATTTACGCCATCATGACCCAACAGCCCCAGCGGGCCGCCGGCTCTCCCGCCGAACCGCTGTCGCTGGGCTATCGCCTGCCCGACGCCACGCCTCACAAGATCGAGGGCATGCTGGAAACCCTGGCCGAGGAATTCAACGGCCAGGCCGACATCCCCGCTTTGGCCGAAACCCTGGAAGTGCCCGACGACAGCTTGTTCCAGCTGCTGGAAGCCGGTCGTCTGCTGGGCTTCACCAAGGTCGAGCACGGCGACGTCGGTCTGCTGCCCGCCGGTCACGCCTATATCGAGGCCTCGGACGCCGGGCGCAAGGAACTGTTCGCCGAGCATCTGCTGCACCATATCTCGCTGGCCACCCACATCCGCCGCATCCTGGACGAACGCCGCGATCACCGCGCGCCGGAAGACCGCTTCCTGCAGGAATTGCAGGATTATCTGACCGATGACGAGGCCGAACGCGTACTCGATCTGGTCATCAACTGGGGCCGTTACGCCGAAGTCTTCGAATACGACTATAATTCCGGCGTGCTGTCCTTGCCCGAAGAGGACGAGCCTCCGGCCGCCGCCGAAGGGGATCAGGCCGCCGCCAACTGACGCCGGAGCCGGCCGGGTTCTCACCCCTGTCCGGCCGCCCGCACCATGGCCCGGTAAATATTCGCCGCCGCCGCCTGGGTGACATGACCCGAACGGGCGCCGGCGGTGGTCATGGGCAAAGTGGGTTCGGCGGGAACGATGACCGTGTTTCCTCCGGTCATGCGTTCCACCAGACTCAAGGCGTGGTACAAGGCCGGGCTAAAGCGGCTGGAATTGTCGTTCATGTCTGCCTCCTGTTTTGATTAAGGCCGACATGGCAACCCCCGTGCCAATCGCCGGGTATGCAATCCGGGCTTTTTCCGGTGGGACCATTGCAAAATGCAAAGAAAATCACGATATTGCGAGAAAGTTGCAAATGCAAAAGGCGAAATGTAAGACATTTAAGCCAATTGTAACGAGAAAAGCTCCATAGATTCCGCCAGCCCCTGTCTTTCGGCGGCGCTTTGAGGTAGGGTCCGCAGCATGAGCGGGACCACCATCTACCATATGTGCCGGACCGAGGAATGGCGGACGGCGCAAAGCCTTGGCCATTATGACGGCTCCTCCCAGGACGCTGCCGACGGCTTCATTCATTTCTCCACCGCCGCCCAGGTGATCGAATCCGCCGCCCGCCACCGGGCCGGACAAAGCGGCCTGCTGCTGTTGGCGGTGGCTGCCGACCGGCTTGGCGGCAGCCTGCACTGGGAACCATCGCGCCGTGGCCTGCTGTTCCCGCATCTCTATGGTCCTTTGCCGCTGTCCGCCGTAACGGCGGTCCACGACCTGCCGCTGGGTCCAAACGGCCTGCATGTGTTTCCGCCGCTGGAAACTTCGTTGGAAGACTGAATCGTGTTCGACTATTTCCGTATTGCCGGACCGCTGGTCCGTCTGTTCCCCGCCGAGACCGCCCACGGTCTGACCATCGCCGCCCTGAAAACCGGACTTGTTCCCCACCAGCCCGCCTACAACGATCCAGTTCTGTCGATCCGCCTGTGGGGCCGTGACTTCAAGAATCCGGTCGGTCTGGCCGCCGGCTTCGACAAGAACGCCGAAGTGCCCGACATGATGCTGGGCCAGGGCTTCGGCTTCGTCGAAATCGGTTCGGTGACGCCGCGCCCGCAACCGGGCAATCCCCGCCCGCGCCTGTTCCGTCTGAGCCCCGACAAAGCGGTGATCAACCGCATGGGCTTCAACAACGAAGGGATGGACGTGGTGGCCGGGCGGCTGGCCCGCCGCCGCCGCGCCGGCATCGTCGGCGCCAATCTGGGCAAGAACAAGGACACCGAGGACGCCGCCGCCGATTACGAAAAGGGTGTGCGCACCCTGGGGCCGCTGTCCGACTATCTGGTGATCAACGTTTCGTCTCCCAACACTCCGGGCCTGCGCGCCCTGCAGGGCAAGGCGCCGCTGGAAGAACTGGTGCGCCGCACCCGCAAGGCGGTGGACGCCCTGGCCGTGCGCATCCCGCTGCTACTGAAAATCGCCCCGGATCTCACCGAGGAAGACCTTCAGGACATTGCCGAGGTGGCCCTGGCCGGCGGCTTGGACGGTCTGATCGTCAGCAACACCACCATCACCCGCCCCGACAGCCTGATCTCGGAACGGCGCGCTGAGACCGGCGGCCTGTCCGGCACGCCGCTGTTCGCGCCTTCAACCGAGGTGCTGCGCCGCGTTTACACCCTGACCCAAGGCAGATTACCGCTGATCGGTGTCGGAGGCATCGCCTCGGGAGCCGACGCCTATGCCAAGATTCGGGCCGGAGCCTCGCTGCTGCAGGTCTATTCCGCCCTGGTCTATCAGGGCACCAGCCTGGTCACCCGCATCAAGCAGGAGCTGGCCGAGGCCTTGCGCCGCGACGGCTTCACCTGCCTGCTGGACGCTGTCGGCGTCGATGCCGGGAGGGCCGCGGAATGAGCCTGACGGTTCTCGATGGCCTGAGCCAGATCGCCGACCGCTACGACGGCTTCATCCTGGACCTGTGGGGCGTCATCCATGACGGCACCCAGGCCTATGACGGCGCCGCCGATACCCTGCGCACCCTGACCGGGCTGGGCAAGAAGACGGTAATGCTGTCCAATGCCCCGCGCCGCTCTTCGGCCTTGGTGCAATTGATGAGCGGCATGGGCATCCCGCGCGAGATTTACGGCGAGGTGATGAGTTCCGGCGAAGCCGTGCACATCGAACTGGGCCGCCGCTTCAGTCCCCATGCCGATCCCTGGTTCGCCAAACTGGGACAGCGCTGCCTGCATATCGGGCCCGAGCGCGACAAGAATATCTTCGACGGCCTGGACCTGGAACTGGTGGACGGCCCGGCCAAGGCTGAGTTCCTGATGAACACCGGCCCCGACAAGTTCGAGGAAACGGTGGCCGACTACGCGCCCGTGCTAGAGGCCTCGCTGGCCCGCGGCCTGCCGATGGTCTGCGCCAACCCCGATCTGATCGTCATCCGCCAGGGCAAGGAAATCATCTGCGCCGGCGCCTTGGCCCAGTATTACGAGCAAAAGGGCGGCGACGTCCGCTATCGCGGCAAGCCCGATCCGGCCATCTATGAGGTCTGCCTGGAAAAGCTGGGAATCGCCGACCGCCGCCGCGTGCTGGCGGTGGGCGACGCCTTCCATACCGACATCGCCGGAGCCAACGCCGCCGGTATCGACGTGTTGTTCTGCTCGGGCGGCGTCCATGCCTGGGAGATCGGCGTGACCTATGGCCAGAAGCCCGATCCGGCCAAGGTAGAGGCTGTCATCGCCGCCCATGACGGCCTGCGCCCGACCGCCGCCATTGGCGGATTCCTCTGGTAGATGGCCTTAAGGGGCTGGAGCCTATTCCAGCCCCAGCAGCCCGCGAGCATAGGTTTTCGCCTCGAAAGGCCGCAGATCGTCGGCGGATTCCCCGACACCGATGGCGTGAACCGGCAGCTTGAACTTCTCCGCCAGCGCCACCAGCACGCCGCCGCGCGCCGTTCCATCCAGCTTGGTCAGCACCAGCCCGGTGACGTCGGTCATCGACTTGAAGATTTCCACCTGACTATGGGCGTTCTGCCCCACCGTGGCGTCCAGCACCAGCAACACGTCGTGAGGCGCGGATTCGTCATGCTTACGGATGACCCGCACCACTTTCTGCAATTCGGCCATCAGATCGGCCTTGTTTTGCAAACGCCCGGCGGTGTCGATCAGCAACAGATCGTCGCCCCGGCGCTGGGCTTCCTGCAAAGCCTCGAAAGCCAGACTGGCGGCGTCGGCGCCCTGGTCGCGGGCGATGACCGGACAGCCGGTGCGTTCGCCCCAAACCTTCAACTGCTCGACGGCGGCGGCACGGAAGGTATCGCCCGCCGCCAGCGTCACCGACAGTCCCTGGTCCTTGAACTGCTTGGCCAGTTTGCCGATGGTGGTGGTCTTGCCGGATCCGTTGACGCCGACCATCAGCACCACATGGGGCTTGTTGGCGGAATTGGGAACCAGCGGCTTGGCCACCGGCTCCAATACGGCGGCGATCTCGTCGGCCAGGGTTTCGCGGATGTCTTCCGGGCTGATTTCCTGATCGAAGCGGGTCTTGGCCAACATGGCCGTCACGCGGGACGCGGTGGCCACCCCAAGGTCGGCGGTGATCAGCAGCTCCTCCAGCTCCTCCAGCGCCTCGTCGTCCAATTTGCGCTTGGTGAACAGATCGCTCAGCCCCTGGGTCAGGCGCGAAGACGACCGGGTCAGTCCGGCCTTGACGCGGGCGGCCCAACTCAGCTTTTCAACCGGCGCCTCGACGACGGGATCGGTCTCCGGAACGGCTTCGGCATCCTTGCCGCCCCCGAGCAGGCGCCCCAGCCAGCCCTTCTTCGTCTCAGCGCTCTCACTCATTATTCGATCTCGCCCAACAGCTGGCCGTCGGCCATGCCGGTAATCCGAACGGTGACGATGCCGCCCTCCTCGACGGACGAGGACAGGCGCACCGGCAAATAATGCTCACAGTGGCCGAAATCCGTCGTCTCCGCCAGCACGCTGGCCGTCTTGCCGATGCGCGAGGCCAGGAAAGACTCCATGGCCGCGTCGCCAAGACCGCGAAGACGGGCGGCGCGCTCTTTGATCACCGGCCCGCGGACTTGCGGCATTTTAGCCGCCGGCGTGCCGGGACGCGGCGAATAGGGGAAGACATGCAGATGCGACAGCCCGGCTTCCTCGACCATCGCCATGCTGTTGGCGAACATCTCTTCGGTCTCGGTGGGAAAACCGGCGATGATATCGGCACCCAGAGCCAGATCGGGACGCAACGCCCGCAATTTTCCGGCCAGGGCCAGCACGTCGTCGCGCAGATGGCGGCGTTTCATGCGCTTCAGCACCATATCGTCGCCGGCTTGAATGGACAGATGGAAATGCGGCATCAGGCGCGGCTCTTCAGCCACCAGCCGCAGAAGATCATCATCCACGCCCTTGGGGTCCAGGGAAGACAGGCGCAGACGCGGCAACTCCGGCACCTGGGCCAGAACCCGGCGCACCATTTGGCCCAGGGTCGGCTGGCCCGGCAGGTCCGAGCCATAGGAGGTGATGTCGACGCCGGTCAGCACCACTTCGCCGAACCCGGCGGCAGCCAGGGAACGCAACTGGTCGGCGATTCGACCCATGGGAGTGCTGCGGTTGGGACCGCGCCCGAAGGGAATGATGCAGAAGGTGCAGCGATGATCGCAACCCTGCTGGACTTCCACGAAGGCCCGCGCCCGTCCTTCGAAACCCGAAATCAGATGCTCGGCGGTTTCCCGCAGCTCCATGATGTCGGTGACGACGATGCGCTGATCCGGCGGCACCAGATAGCTTTCCGCCTTCATCTTCTCGGCGTTGCCGATAACCTGATCCACTTCCGGCATGGCGCTGAACTTGGCCGGGTCGATCTGGGCGGCGCAGCCGGTCACCACGATGCGGGCCTCGGGCCGTTCTCGGCGCAGCTTGCGGATGGTCTGGCGAACCTGCCGCTCGGCCTCGCTGGTCACGGCGCAACTGTTGACGATGATGGTGTCGTTCCAGCCGGCGGCCTTGGCGTGCTCGCGCATCACTTCGGATTCGTAGGAATTCAGGCGGCAGCCGAAAGTGACGACCTCGGGCTCGTTCAACGGAATCTTGGGATCGCTCATGGCAGCAGCGCGGAATCCAATCGTCCGGCGTAAGCCAGACTGGCCGATCCGGTCATCATCACATGATTGTCGTCCCGCCATTCGATGGTCAGAACGCCGCCGTCCAGCACCACGTCGGCCTTGCGTCCCGTCAAGCCGCGACGGGCGGCCGCCACCAGGGTGGCGCAGGCGCCGGTGCCGCAGGCTTGGGTGACGCCGGCGCCGCGTTCCCACACCCGCATGCGGATACGGTCGGGCGACAGAACCTGAGCGAATTCGACGTTGGTCTTTTCCGGAAACAGCGGATGCGTCTCGATGCGCGGACCGATGCGCTCGACCGCGGCGGTTTCGGCGTTGGACACGAAGAATACCGCATGGGGATTACCCATGCCGACGCCCACCGGGGCGTCCATGCCGTCGACGCTGACGGGCAGACGCAGGCTGTCCATCTCGGACGCCAGGGGAATATCCCGCCAATCCAGGCGGGCCGGCCCCATGTCCACGGAATAGAGGCCGCCCGGAGCCGATTCGGCGTACAGCAGCCCGGCCAGGGTCTGGATGGTCACCGACGACTTGCCGGTTTCTTCCATCAGCAGGCGGGCGACGCAACGGCTGGCGTTGCCGCAGGCTCCGACCTCCGAACCGTCATTGTTGCGCAGCGCCATGAAGACGTCGGCGGACGGATCGCGCGGCGGCTCCAGGATCACCATCTGGTCGAAACCGACGCCGGTGCGGCGGTCGCCGATGGCGCGCACGCAGTCATCGCTCAGAGCAAGCGGCTGGGTTCGGGCGTCGAGCACGACGAAGTCGTTGCCCAGCCCGTGCATCTTCAGGAACGAACGGCCTTGCGGCGAGAGAATAGTCATGATGCGGTTATATGGTCCCGGACTCGCAAGAGTCCAGACTCATATGCCCCCGCATTCCCCCTGGATGCGCCAGGGGGAATGCGGAAACCGGTCTCAGCCGACCCGTTCCAGCATGGCGGCCAGCCGCTTGGCGAAGGCCACCGGATCGGGAAGGCTTTCACCTTCGACGATACGGGCTTGATCCAAGAGCAGGAAAGCCGTGTCGGCCAGCTTGTCGGCGGCGCCGGGCTCCAAGGCTTCACCGGCCAGACGGCGGATCAGGCCGTGGGTCGGGTTCAGCTCCAGAATGCGGGGCGGACGGCTACCGGCCTGCTGGTGTTGACGCAGCAGACGCTCCAGATGCAGCCCCACGTCGCCTTCGTCGGCCACCAGGCAGACGGCGCTTTCGGTCAGACGGTCCGAGGCGCGGACGTCCTTGACCTGATCGCCCAAAGCCAGCTTGAAGGTGGCGATGAGGGCGGCCAAGGCGTCGGACGGAGCGGCGTCGGCCTTGGGCTTGTCCTCGGCCGCCGCGTCGCCCTTGATGGAGGACAGATCGGCGGCGCCCTGGGAGACCGAACGGAACGGCTTGTCCTGATAGCTGCCCACCGCCGACGGCCAGAATTCGTCGATGGGATCGGTCAGCAGCAAAACCTCGATGCCCTTGGCACGGAAGCCTTCAAGCTGCGGCGATTTCTTCAGGGTTTCGATGTCGTCGCCGGTGATCATGTAAACGGCGTCCTGGCCTTCCTTCATGCGGCCGATATAGGCGGCCAGCGACACCGGCTCGTCCGAGGCGGTGGTGCGGAAGCGCGACAGCTCCAGGATTTCCGTGCGGCGTTCGAAGTCCTCGTACAGGCCTTCCTTCAGCACGGCGCCGAAGCTTTCCCAGAAGGTGAGATAGGAGGCGTCCTCGGCCTTCTTTTTCAATTCGCCCAGCACTCGTTTGACCAGGCCGGTACGGATCTTCGACAGCACCGGATTATGCTGCAGCATCTCGCGGCTGATGTTCAGCGGCAGATCCTGGCTGTCCACCACGCCGCGCAGGAAGCGCAGATAGGCCGGCAGCAGTTCGTTGCAGTCGTCGGTGATGAACACCCGCTTCACATACAGCTTCAGATGCTGCTTGCGGTCGGGATGGAAGATGTCGAACGGCTTCTGGCTGGGAATGAACAGCAGGCCGGTATATTCGATGGCGCCTTCGGCCTTGTAGTGCAGGGTCAGCCACGGCTCGTCGAAAGCATGGGCGACGTGGTGATAGAATTCCCTGTACTGCTCTTCCGTGATCTCGGACTTGGAGCGGGTCCACAGAGCTGAGGCCGAGTTGGCCGTCTCTTCGCCTTCACCGCCCACCACGACCACCGGCAGGGCGATGTGATCGGAATAGGTCTTGATGATGGTTTTCAGGCGCAGGGGCTCAAGGAATTCGTCTTCGCCGTCGCGCAGATGCAAGGTGATGCTGGCTCCGCGCGGAGCATCGGACACTTCCGACACCAGGAATTCGCCTTTGCCGTCCGAAGTCCAGCGCCAGCCGTGCACTTCGCCGGCCTTGCGGGTGGTCACCTCGACCTTTTCCGCCACCATATAGGCGGAATAGAAACCGACGCCGAACTGGCCGATCAGCGACATGTCCTTTTTGGCGTCGCCGGACAATTGCGACATGAAGGCCGCCGTGCCGGAACGGGCGATGGTGCCCAGATTTTCCACCAGATCCTGGCGGTTCATGCCGACGCCGTTATCGGCGATGGTCAGAGTCCGCTTGTCCTTGTCCGGCGTGATGACGATGCGGAAATCCCCGCCGCCTTCGAGCAGGTCGGGCTGGGTCAGCGCCGCATAGCGCAGCTTGTCGCAAGCGTCCGAGGCGTTGGACACCAGCTCGCGCAGGAAGATTTCCTTGTTCGAGTAGAGCGAGTGTACGACGAGATCGAGCAGTTTGCTGACCTCGGCCTGAAAACTTAGCTTTTCTTCGGCCATGAGAAGAGTAACCTTATGAGTCGATCCGGTTGGGTTCATCGTTCGCCCGCAGGATATGAGGGAAAGCAGCCGCCGGCGCAAGTCCCTGCCCGGTTTGGGAAATTCGAGAGGTTTCGACGGCCCGTTGCACTTCCCCCGTCGAAGAGTATGGTTATCGCCCCCGCGCGCACGGGAATCGGCCGAAATTGAGAACGATGGCCGATCCGTCTCCTGGCTCCTTATGCCGGCTGCGCACAGAAGGGACGAAGGTATTTGACGGAGATGTTCATGCAGATTCCCTTGCAGATCACGTTCCACGGCCTGGATCATTCCGATGCCGTCGAAGAGCGTATTCGTGAAAAAGCGGCCAAGCTGGAACAGCTGTGCGACCGTATCACCTCGTGTCGCGTGGTGATCGAGACGCATCACCGCAACACCAGCAACCTGCATCTGAAAGGGCAACCCTTCCATATCAGCATCAACTTGACCGTTCCCGGCACCGAGCTGGTGGTCAAGCGCGATCCCAAAGATGCTCATGTCAACGAGGATATCTTCGTCGCTCTGCGCGAATCCTTCGACAACATGTCGCGTCAGCTGAAGGATTATGCCGCCCGCTCTCGCGGTGAGGTGAAAGCCCGCGCGGCTCAGTAATCATCTTCGCTTGCAATGAGCCAGGCCGGGTTTTCGCGAACCCGGCCTGGTTTTTTTGTGGAACCACGACGGCGCGGCACAAAATATCCTTGCCGCATCCCGCCCCGGCCCCGATCTTTTAGGCATGTCGCAGCAGGCTTCCCGGGTCGTCGCCGTTCTCGGCCCCACCAATACCGGAAAAACCCATCTGGCGCTGGAGCGCATGCTCGGGCATGCCTCAGGCATGATCGGCTTCCCCCTGCGCCTGCTGGCCCGGGAAAACTATGACCGCATCGCCCGGCTGAAAGGCGCCGGCACCGTGGCTTTGCTGACCGGCGAAGAAAAAATCATCCCGCCCCACCCGAAATGGTTCATCTGCACGGTGGAAAGCATGCCGTTGGACCGCCGGGTGGATTTCATGGCGGTGGATGAAATTCAACTGTGCGCCGACCCCGACCGCGGCCATGTCTTCACCGACCGCCTGCTGCATGCGCGAGGACTATCGGAAACCATGTTCCTGGGCGCCGAAACCATCAAGCCGCTGATCCGCAAGCTGGTGCCCGGCGCGGAATTCATCGCCCGTCCCCGTTTCTCGCAACTTTCCTATACCGGCCCGCGCAAACTGACCCGCCTGCCCGCTCGCTCGGCCATCGTCGCCTTTTCCGCCCAGGAGGTTTACGCCATCGCCGAACTGGTGCGCCGCCAGCGCGGCGGTGCAGCGGTGGTGCTGGGCGCCCTCAGCCCCCGCACCCGCAACGCCCAGGTCGGCCTCTATCAGGCCGGAGAAGTCGATTATCTGGTGGCCACCGACGCCATCGGCATGGGTTTGAACATGGACGTCGATCATGTGGCCTTCGCCGCCATGCGCAAATTCGACGGCCGCTCGCCCCGGCATCTGGACGCTTCGGAAGTGGCACAGATCGCCGGACGCGCCGGACGCCACATGAACGACGGCACCTTCGGCACCACCGGCGATATCGGCGGCATTGACGAAGACATCGTCGCCGCCGTGGAAAGCCATACGTTCCCGGCGTTGAAGCGTCTGCAATGGCGCAGTGCCGATTTGCGCTTCACGTCGGTCGAGGCGCTGCTGGGGTCGCTGAACCGGCTGCCCGATCACCCCGGCCTGGCCCGCGCAAGGGAAGCCGACGATCAGCTGGTCCTGCAGGCTTTGGCCCGCGACACCGAGCTGATGGAGCGGGTGAGGCATCCCGACCGGGTCCGCCTGTTGTGGGACGTCTGCCAGGTGCCCGACTTCCGCAAAAGTCTGGCCGAGCAGCACAGCCGCCTGTTGGGAGCCATCTTCCGCCATCTGACCGACAAGGCGGGCCGGATTCCCGCCGACTGGCTGGATGCCCAGGTCAAGCGCCTGGACCGTACCGACGGCGACATGGACACCCTGATCACCCGCATCGCCAACGTCCGCACCTGGACCTACATCAGCCATCGCAGCGACTGGGTGAACGACCCCTTGGGCTGGCAGGAACGCACCCGCGCCTTGGAGGACCGGCTGTCCGACGCCCTGCACGAACGCCTGACCCAACGCTTCGTCGACCGCCGCACGGCCATGCTGGTCCGCCGCCTGAAAGACAACGACGAATTGGTTTCCGCCGTCGCCCGCGACGGCGGTGTGCTGGTGGAAGGCCATTTCGTCGGACGTCTGGACGGTTTCCGCTTTCAGGCCGACGCCGCCGAGAGCGGACAGGCCGCCCGCGCCGTCTCCTCGGCGGCGCAACGGGCCTTGCGCGGCGAGATCGCCAGCCGCGTGGCCAAGGTCGCCTCCGAACCCGACGACGCCTTCAGCCTGGACCAGCAGGGTTTTATTCTGTGGCAGGACGCCGCCGTGGCCAAACTGGCCGCCGGTTCCGAGGTTCTGAAGCCCACTGTCGCCCTGTTGCCTTCGGACCTGATCGAGACCGCCGCCCGCGAGGCGCTGCACCACCGTCTCAGCCTGTGGCTGACCAGCTTCATCGCCCGCGCCGCCCGACCGCTGGTCACGGCGCGGGACGCCGATCTGTCCGGCCCGGCCCGCGGTCTGGTCTATCAGCTGGCCGAGAATCTCGGCTCCATGCCCCGCGGCGGCGCGGTGTCCCTGGTGCGGGCTTTGTCGGATGAGGACCGCAAGACGCTGGCCCGGCTGGGCGTGCGGCTGGGGGTGGAAAGCCTGTTCCTGCCCGACATGCTGAAACCCGCCGCCCAAGCTTTGCGCGCCCTGTTGTGGTGCGTCAGCCGGGAACGGACGGCCATCGCGCCGCCGCCGCCAGGGCGCGCCGCCGTCGCCTTGGACAAGGACGTTCCCCGCGCTTTCTATGAAGCGATCGGCTTTCGTGTTGTGGGCGGCATGGCCGTGCGCACCGACATGCTGGAACGCCTTGCCGCCGTTTTGCGCGGATTGGCCCGCCAGGGAGAATTCTCTCTTCCCGCCGACGCCGGATCCTTTTTGGGCCTGAACGCCGCCGCCCTGCCTCCGTTGCTGACGGCCCTGGGCTATCAAGCCATTGGAGAGGGAAAATTCGCCTGGACGAAAAAAGCCGGCCCCCACCATCAGCCCAAGGAACGCCGCCCCCACGGACGCAAGCCCAAGCGGGACGCCGAGGCTTCGCCCTTCGCCGCCCTGAAGCACTTGTCGCGGAGATAGGCCATGGACGGATTACGCCTGGACAAATGGCTGTGGTTCGCCCGCTTCCTGAAATCCCGCAGCATGGCGCAAGGATTGATCGAGAGCGGCGAAGTGCGCCTGAACAGCCAAGGCGTGAGCAAGACCAGCGTCGCCGTAAAAACCGGAGACGAGGTGGTCTTCTATTTGGGACGGCGCTGGCGGCGGGTGAAAATCGTCGGCTTGGGCACCCGGCGCGGCCCGGCTCCCGAGGCGCGGACTCTGTACGAGGAATTGCCTCCCCCCGATCTTCCGGCCCCGGAATAAGCATATCCCTTTTGGGCATGGGGTTGCCCGTGGTCACGGGCTATGCTAGGCACAAGCACGAGATTCGACGCGCCCTGATCGGTGGCCATCCGGCCCCACCCATTCTGCGCAGCGTCCATTGTTGGGAGATCATCATGGCTTACGTCGTCACCGAGAACTGCATCAAGTGCAAATTCACCGATTGCGTCGAAGTGTGCCCCGTCGACTGCTTCTACGAAGGCGAGAATTTCCTGGTGATCAACCCGGACGAGTGTATCGATTGCGGCGTCTGTGAGCCCGAATGCCCCGCCGAAGCGATTTTTCCCGATACCGAGTCAAAGGCCGCCGACTGGGCCGAGATCAACCGTAAGTACGCGGGAGAATGGCCGAACATCACTAAGAAGTTGGAGCCCCTGCCGGGCGCGGAAGCCGCCAAGAACGAGAGCGGCAAAGCCGCCCAGCTCAGCCCCAATCCGGCAAAGCGCTGATTCGAAACGGCTTCCCAGCCGCGCTTGGATCAAAGGCCCGTCTTCTCGCGAAGACGGGCCTTTTCCCTTTTAAAATAAGGGGCATTTGACTCGGTTTTGTTCTGTTCGTAACAACCCCGCTGTGCTATAAGAAGCACTCCGCCGATTTATGTCTGCGGATGACGGGCCGCCCTTGCGGCTGGCCGACAGGCCTTACGAGGCCACAAAAGGCAACAGGATTGCAGTTTCCGAATCGACCGCTAAACGCGGCCGGTGCGCAGCTTTTTTGCTGCCTGCGCCGAGGGGGACTGCGTTTGTGAGGGATGCGAAGAACATGCAGGTCATCAACTCGTTCAATGAAGGCGATTACGTGGTCTATCCCACCCATGGCGTGGGAAAGGTTGCCGCTATCGAGAAGCAGCAGATCGCCGGGCATGAGCTTGAGCTGTTCGTCATCACCTTCGACCGCGACCGCATGACCTTGCGCGTTCCCGTGCCGAAGGCCAAAAATTCCGGCCTGCGCAAGCTTTCGACCCCCACGGTCATGGACGCCGCCCTCAACACCCTGGCCAGCCGCAGCAAGATCAAGCGCGCCATGTGGAGCCGCCGCGCCCAGGAATACGAGGCCAAAATCAATTCCGGCGATCCCATGGCCATCGCCGAAGTGGTGCGCGACCTGCATCGCAACGCCAACCAGCCCGATCAGTCCTATAGCGAACGTCAGATTTACGAGGCCGCCCTGGAGCGTCTGGCCAGCGAACTGGCCGCCGTCGAGCGGATTGAACCCGAGCAGGCTACGCAAAAGCTGGAAAAGCTGCTCGACGCCGCTTAAGGTAAGGAAACGGCGGCGCAGGCTGGGGAGCTCGCGCCGCCTCACCTGATCCTTCTGGGGGGAGCGCGTCGGCGGCATGTCGGAACAGGACCTTTTCGCGACACTGCGCGCCGATGCCCGTATCTGGGCCATCCCCGCCATTCACGGGCAGATCGATCATCTGTCCGCGCTGCACCGCCAATTGGCCCAACATTTCCAGCCCGGCGACCAGATCGTTTATCTGGGCAATTATTCCGGCCACGGCCAAGCCATCCGCGAAACCATCGATGAATTGCTGCTGTTCCGCCGCGCCCTGCTGGCGCGGCCCGGCGTCGATTGCGCCGACATCGTCTATTTGCGCGGCGGTCAGGAAGAAATGTGGCAGAAGCTGCTGCAACTCCAGTTCGCCCCCAGTCCGCCGCAGGTGCTGCAATGGATGGTCGGCCAGGGCATCGAACCGACCATCGCCGCCTATGGCGCCCGCGTCGACGACGCCCTGCTGGCGGCCCGCGACGGCATTCTGTCCCTAACCAAGTGGACCAGCCAGCTACGCCAGCACATCCGCAATTTCGACGGCCATATCGCCCTGATGAGCGTGCTGCGCCACGCCGCTTTCACCGAAGACCAGTCGCTGCTGTTCGTCCATTCCGGTCTGGATCCCCAGCGCCCGCTGCTGGCCCAAAGCGACAGCTTCTGGTGGGGTGGAGCCACCTTCCCAGCCATCGATACTCCTTACGAAACCTATAAGCGCATCGTGCGCGGCTATGATCGCCGCCATGGCGGGGTACAGGAAACCGCCTATACCTTGACCCTGGACGCCGGCTGTGGTTTCGGCGGCCCCCTAATCGCCGTCTGTTTCGCCCCGGGCGGCGACGCCGTCAGCAGCCTGTCTTCATAGGCCCGTCAAGAATCCCATCCGCGCGCCGGAATGCCCTCAGCATTTCACTTGCCGAGAGTGGCAATCACATATAATTTGCACATCCAGCATAGCGTAATATGTGGAGAATTCACCGTGAGCATCGCCGGCCGTCGGATTCTTCTCGTCATTTCCGGAGGTGTCGCCGCCTATAAATCTCTGGAACTGATTCGTCGCCTGCAAGACAAGGGCGTGTCCGTCGGCGCCGTGCTGACCAAGGGCGGCGCTCAGTTCATCACGCCGCTGGCGGTATCGGCGCTGTCGGGTGAAAAGGTCCACGACGATCTGTTTTCGTTGACCGACGACGCCGGCATGAGCCACATCCAATTGACCCGGGAGGCCGACTTGGTGGTGGTCGCTCCCGCCAGCGCCGATCTTCTGGCCAAGATGGCCGCCGGCCTTGCCGACGATCTCGCCTCGACTTTGCTGCTGGCCTCGGACAAGCCGATCCTGGTGGCTCCGACCATGAACGTCTTCATGTGGCGCCATCCGGCCACCCAGGCCAACATCGCCACCCTGCGCTCGCGCGGCGTGTTGCAGGTCGGCCCCGCTGCCGGCGATCTGGCCTGCGGCGAAATCGGCGACGGCCGCATGGCCGAAGTTCCCGACATCATCGCCGCCATTGAAGAGGCCCTGTGCCCCGCCGCCGGCCCCCTGTCCGGCAAAAAGGCCGTCGTCACCAGCGGTCCGACCCACGAGCCCATCGACCCCGTGCGCTTCATCGCCAACCGGTCATCGGGCAAGCAGGGACACGCCATCGCCGCCGCCCTGGCCGCCTTGGGCGCCAAGGTCACTCTGATCAGCGGCCCCGTCGTGCTTCCCGATCCCAAAGGCGTGAACGTCGTTAAAGTGGAAACCGCCGTCCAGATGCTGGAGGCCTGTGGCCGGGCGCTGCCGGCCGACATCGCCGTCTGCGCTGCCGCTGTGGCCGACTGGCAGGTGGTCAACGCCGCCGCTGAAAAGCGCAAAAAGGAAGCGGGCGCTCCGCCGCCCACCATCGAATTGGCCGCCAACCCCGACATTCTCGCCGCCCTCTCCGCCGCCGGCCCGCAGCGTCCGGCGCTGGTGGTCGGTTTCGCCGCCGAGACAGAAAAGCTGATCGAGCATGCCGCCGCCAAGCGCGCACGCAAAGGCTGCGATCTGATCGTCGCCAACGACGTTTCCCCATCCAGCGGCACTTTCGGCGGCGACGCCAATGCCGTGCATCTGATCTCCGCCCAAGGCGCGGAAAGCTGGCCCCGCCTGCCCAAGGACGAAGTCGCCCGCCGTCTGGCCGCCCATATCGCCACCCTGATTTCTGCCAAGGACAAGTGATGAGCAAGACCGTTCCCGTCAGCGTGCGCCGCCTTCCCCACGGAGCCGACCTGCCGCTTCCGGCCTATGAGACGGCTCATGCCGCCGGGCTCGATCTGCCCGCCGCCGTCGAGGCCGATCTGGTGTTGCCCCCCGGCGCCAAAGCCCTGGTTCCCACCGGCCTGTCCATCGCCCTGCCCGAGGATTTCGAGGCGCAGGTGCGTCCGCGCTCGGGTCTGGCGGCGAAACATGCCGTCACCGTGCTCAACAGCCCCGGCACCATCGACGCCGACTATCGCGGCGAGATCAAAGTCATCCTGATCAACCACGGACACGAACCCTTCACCATCACGCGCGGCATGCGCATCGCCCAGATGGTGGTGGCCCCGGTGGTGCGGGCACAGTGGCGCGAATGCGACGAACTCCCCGAGACGGCCCGCGGCGAGGGCGGTTTCGGTTCAACCGGTCTTGTGAAGTAGGAAGAATAGAGATGCTCCGCCCCTCCAAGAAAATGCTGTTCGCCATCGAAGCGGTGCTCGACATCGCCTATCACGCCGGCGGCGAACCGGTGCAAAGCCGCGAAATCACCCGCCGTCAAGGCATCCCCCGGCGTTATCTGGAACAGACCCTGCAACAACTGGTGCGTTCGGGTATACTGACCGGCGTGCGCGGCCCCAAGGGCGGCTACCGTCTGGCCCGGGAACGCCGCCGCATCTCGGTGGGCGAGATCGTCCGCGTGGTGCGCAGTCTGGAAATTACCGAGGAAGCCCCCGAGGAGTTGCCGAGCTCGGAACTGGGCCTGCAGGTCATCCGTCCCATGTGGACCGACATGCAGGAAGAGCTGATGCGCAAGCTGGACGGGATCTCGATCGACGAACTGTGCATGAAGGCCTATCAGGGCGGCATCGTCAGCGAAGTCACCCAGAAGATGGATTTTACGATTTGAAATCCGCACGGATGAGTATTAAATACTCATCAAGTGTGAAATTCAACAAACTACACCTTTGGCGAGGTAAATTATGAGCAAGGCAACGTTCCGCGGTCGCATCTACGACAGCATCATCGACACCATCGGCTCCACCCCGCTGGTGCGCCTGAAGAAGCTGGCGGCCGAAGCCGGCGTCAAGGCCGATATCGTCGGCAAGCTGGAGTTCTTCAATCCGTTGGCCTCGGTCAAGGACCGCATCGGTCTGGCCATGATCGAAGCCGCCGAGGCCTCGGGCAAGCTGAAGCCCGGCTCGGTCATCATCGAACCGACCTCGGGCAACACCGGCATCGCCCTGGCTTTCGTCGCCGCCGCCAAGGGCTATCGCCTGATTCTGACCATGCCGGAGAGCATGTCCATCGAGCGGCGCAAGATGCTGGCCCTGCTGGGCGCCGAGCTGGAACTGACTCCGGCGGCCAAGGGCATGACCGGCGCCGTCAAGCGCGCCGAGGAACTGACCAAGGAAATCCCCAACGCCATCATCCTGCAGCAGTTCGAGAATCCCGCCAACCCGGCCGTCCATGTCGCCACCACCGCCGAGGAAATCTGGGCCGACACCGAGGGCAAGGTTGACATCGTCGTCGCCGGCGTCGGCACCGGCGGCACCGTTTCCGGCATCGGCAAGGTGCTGAAGCAGCGCAAGCCGGGCGTGCAGATCGTCGCCGTCGAACCCGAAGACAGCCCGGTGCTGTCGGGCGGCGCTCCTGGCCCGCACAAGATCCAGGGCATCGGCCCGGGCTTCGTGCCGGGCAACCTGGACCGCTCGGTGATCGACGAAATCCTGCAGATCAGCAACGAAACCGCCTTCGCCACCGCCCGCAAGGCCGCCCGCCTGGACGGCGTTCCGGTCGGCATCTCGTCGGGCGCCGCCCTCGCCGCCGCGCTGGAACTGGGCGCCCGCCCTGAGAACGCCGGCAAGCTGATCGTCGCCATCATCCCGTCTTTCGCCGAACGCTATCTTTCGACTGCTTTGTTCGAAGGGATCGCGTAAACAATAGGGCATGGACTTTTCGGAAGAACAAATCCGGCGCTATGCCCGCCACATCATCCTGCCCGAAGTGGGCGGCGCCGGTCAGGCCCGCCTGCTTGGGGCAAAGGTTCTGGTGATCGGCGCGGGAGGCTTGGGCTCCCCGCTGATCCTTTATCTCGCCGCCGCAGGAGTGGGGTGCATCGGCGTCATCGACGACGACGCGGTGGACCTCACCAACCTGCAACGGCAGATCATTCACGGCACCGCTTCGGTCGGCGGGTCCAAGGCGGCCAGCGCCGCCGCCGCCGTTGCTCAGATCAATCCCGACGTCCGCGTCGTCCAGCACGGCTTGCGCCTGAACGCCTCCAACGCCGCCGAAATCGTCGGCCAATACGATCTGGTGGCCGATGGCTCGGACAACTTCCCCACGCGCCTGCTGGTCAACGACGCCGCCCGTCTGGCCGGCAAGACTTTGGTCTCCGCGGCCGTCCTGCGTTTCGACGGCCAATTGTCCACCTTCAAGACCGGCGGCCCCTGTTACCGCTGTCTGTATCCCAACCTGCCGGCGGATGAAGACATGCCGTCCTGCGCCCAGTCCGGCGTGCTGGGAGCCATGGCCGGTGTCATGGGCAGCCTGCAGGCGGTCGAAGTCTGCAAGGAGCTGCTGGGCATCGGGGAGAGCCTGTCCGGCTCGCTGCTGATCGTCGACACCCTGTCCACCACCTTCCGCAAAGTGCGGCTGAAGCCCGACCCCGCCTGTCCGCTGTGCGGCGGGCATCCCAGCATCCACGACCTGAGCCATCATGCCTCGGGCGGGACGGAGCGCGTCTGTGGCTGACACTCACCCCGACAAATTGTCGCTGGTGCTGTTCTCGGGCAGCTTCGACAAGGTGCATTACGCCCTGGCCATGGCCGCCGCCGCCCTGGCCGTGAACAAGCCCGCCACCCTGTTTTTCACCATGGGCGCCGCCCGCGCCCTGCTGGCCGAGGACGAGGGCGGCCCCGGCTGGCGGCATCTGCTTTCCGGCGAAAACGCCTTGCCGCCCCTGGAAGCCGACGCCGCTCTGAGGGCCAAAGGCCTGGGCGGGTTCGAGGAATTGCTGTCGGCCTGCGTCATGCTGGGCGGCCAGGTGATGGTCTGCGAAATGGGGCTGAAAGCCCTGGGCCTGGATTTCAGCCAGCTTCGCCCGGACGTCGAGATCGCCCCCGGCGGTCTGGTGACGTTCCTGACCGACGCCTCGAAAGATGGGGCGCTGGTGTTCGTCTAGGGGCAAATGCTAAAGGGACGCCCTCAGCCTTGCCGTCACCGGCCCTTCCTCCCCATTGCCGATCGCCTTCCCATCAACGGAAATCAGCGCCCGAATGCCGGTGGCGTTGGTCAAAAAGGCTTCCGAAGCCTCGACCAGATCGCCGGGTTTGATGGACGCCGTCGCCGCACCCAAGCGGTCCATGACGTCGCCGCGCATGACGCCGGGCAAAGCTCCGTCGGACACTGGAGGCGTCAGAACGTCTCCTTCCGTCACCACGAACAGATTAGCAATGGTGCTTTCCACCAATTTTCCCTGGCTGTTCAGCAGCAGGGCGTCGTCGGCGCCCTTGTCCGCCGCCTCCTTGCGCGCCATCACGTTGTCGAGATAGTTCAAGGTCTTGAAGCGGCTGGCCGGCGAAAACTCGTTGCGCCGCGTGACGGTGGCGATGATGGCCTTGACCGGACCAGACGAAGCGGCCGCCGGGGCGACGGTCAGCAGCAGGGTCGGTTTTTGCTCGGACGGCGGCAGCAGGCCACGGGGGCCGACGCCACGGGTCAAGGTCAGGCGCAGCACGGCGTCGGACAAGCCGTTGCGGTCCAACAAGGCGGACATGGCCTTGGCGATCTCGTCGTCGGCGCAGGGAAGCGTCAGACCGAACATCTTCGCCCCGGCATGCAGTCGGGCCAGATGAGCCGGCAGACGCAGCACCTTGCCGCCCGCCGCCCGCAGCGTCTCGAACAGGCCGTCGGCCAACGTGAACCCCCGGTCGGCGGGATCGATCCTCGCCTCGTCCGGCGATAGGAATTGCCCGTTCAGCCACAAAATCCCCTTGGTCATCGCTTGCCCTCCAAACTGCGCAGCATGGCCCCCGCCTTCAGCAACGTTTCCTCATATTCGGCCAAAGGATCGGACTCCGCAACGATGCCGCCGCCGGCCCGCACCGCCACCTTGCCTTTGGCGATGGTCATGGTGCGGATGGCGACATTGGCGTCCATGCGGCCGTCCCAGCCGATCCAGCCGACGGCGCCGAACACCGGACCGCGCCGGACCGGCTCCAGTTCGGCGATGATCTCCATGGCCCGCACCTTGGGAGCGCCGGTGATCGAGCCGGGCGGGAAAGTGGCGGCCAGAAGATCGCAGGCCGTCAGGCCGGGGCGCAAGGCACCCTCGACCGCCGAGACCAGATGATGGACCGAGGCGAAGCGCTCGACCGTGAACAATTCTGGCACGCGCACGCTGCCGATCGAACAGACCCGAGAAAGATCATTGCGCATCAGATCGACGATCATCAGGTTCTCGGCGCGATCTTTCTCCGAATTCCGCAGTTGCTCAGCCCAAAAAAAATCTTCTCCGGCGGAGCCTCCGCGCGGCCTCGTTCCCTTGATGGGACGGGCCTCGACCCGCCCCTGGCCGTCCAGCGCCAGGAAACGCTCAGGCGAAGCCGACAGCAGAGCATCGCCGGCCAATCCCAGATAGGCGGCGAAAGGCGCCGGCGACAAAGCCCGCAGACGGCGATACAGCATGAAAGGCGACAGGCCGTCGGGCAGATCGGCCTGGAAGCGCTGAGACAGATTGGCCTGGAAGATATCTCCGGCATGGATGTAGTCGATGACCCGCCGGATCGCCGCCCGATAATCGGCAGGGCTCTGATCGGGCGTAAAGCGAGCGGTCAGGCTCCAATCCAGCGGCGGCAAGCCGGAAGCCCCCTCCAGTTCCGCCTTCAAGGCTTCCGCCTGATCCGGCGGACCGACCACCCAAGCCCGCCCCTCGGCATGATCCCAGACGGCGATGCAGTCGAACAGCCCCACCGCCAGACGCGGCAGGCCCAGATCGTCGGGCTGGTGCTCCGGCAGACGCTCCACTTGCCAGCCCAGATCATAGGCGAACAGCCCGGCGGCACCGCCCTGAAACGGCGGCAAGCCCGGCAACGGCTCCCGCTTTGCTCCCAAAGCCTCGGCCAATCGCCGGAACGGAGCATCACCACCCCGCAGGACTTGGCGCGGGCGAACGCACAGATAGCTATAGCGCCCCCGCCCCTGCGGCTCGGCGGCGCCGTCCAGCAACAGGGCGAACGGATCGGCGGCAAAGGGGGCAAACGCCGCCAGGGGATCGGCGGCAAACAGGGGAAGAGCAACTCTCATCCTGGAAACGCCCCTCTTCCCCCGAAAACGACTTGGCCGCCCGAAGGCGGCCAAGAGGATTACAGCATGCTGGCCAACACCCGGTCCGGCGGATTATGTCCGTCGGCGTGGGTCTTGATGTTGATCAGCACCTTCTCGCCCATATCGACGCGGCCTTCGATGGTGTTGGATCCCAGATGGGGAAGCAACACCACGTTGTCCAGCTCCAGAAGCTTGGGATTGACCGCCGGTTCGTGTTCGAACACGTCCAGACCGGCGCCGGCGATTTCCTTTTTCTGCAGCATGCGGGTCAGCGCGTTCTCGTCGATCACCTCGCCCCGGGCAGTGTTGATCAGATAGGCGTGCGGCTGCATCAGCTTCAGGCGGCGGGCCGACAGCAGGTGATAGGTGGCCGGAGTGTGCGGGCAATGCACCGAGATGACGTCCATGCGGGCCATCATCTGGTCCAGGCTTTCCCAATAGGTGGCCTCAAGCTCGGTCTCGGTCTCGGGATGCAGCCGCTTGCGGTTGTGATAGTGGATCGACAGACCGAAGCCCTTGGCCCGGCGCGCCACGGCCTGGCCGATACGCCCCATGCCAATGATGCCCAAACGCTTGCCCCAAATGCGATGGCCCAGCATGAAGGTCGGCCCCCAGCCTTCCCACTTGTTGGAACGCACCAGACGTTCGCCTTCGGAAACCCGGCGCGATACCGACAGAATCAGCGCCATGGCCATGTCGGCGGTGTCTTCGGTCAGCACGTCGGGCGTGTTGGTGACGGTGATGCCGCGCTGGCGGGCGGTCGCCAAATCGATATGATCGACGCCGGCGCCGAAATTGGCGATCAGACGAAGATTCGGACCGGCCTGGGCCAGAACGCCGGCATCAATGCGATCGGTCACGGTCGGCACCAGCACATCGGCCACCTTCACCGCCTCGATCAGCTCCGTCTTGGTCATGGGGCGGTCGTCGACGTTCAGCCGGGCGTCGAACAGCTCCATCATCCGGGTTTCGATGGGATCGGGCAGCTTCCGGGTCACGACCACGAGAGGCTTCTTGGATGGCATGCGGTCTCTCCCTATTTTGATCCTGTTATCTTTCTGGACATTCTTCTTAGATTCAAGCCTGTATCAAGAGCCAGAGCGCTTGTCCAGTGGCGTATCCAAGACAGGGCGGCTTGACCGTGGACAAAGCTGCTGGCACAAGCTTTTGTTAAGAACATATCTAAGAACATAGGATTGCGCGGGCACGCGTTTCTCAAACCGGGTGGGGCTTCGATTATTATCCGCACGACGCGACCTTTTCGTTCCATCGGCCCGCTGCTGGGTCTGGCGTTGCTGGGAATCCTCGCCACGGCGCAGGATTTGCGCGCCGCCGAAACCAGCGGCCTGCCGTTGCCGCGGTTCGTCTCGCTGCGGTCCGACGAAGTCAACCTGCGCACCGGCCCCGGCGTGCGTTATCCCCTGGACTGGATCTATACCCGTCGCGATCTGCCGGTCGAAGTCATCGCCGAGTTCGAAACCTGGCGCAAGATCCGCGACTGGCAAGGCACCGAGGGCTGGGTGCATCAAAGCATGCTGTCGGCCCGGCGCATGGCCGTGATCACCCAGGGCCGCAAACGGCTGAAGGCCGAACCCGATGAAAAGGCGGTGGCCTTGGCCGAACTGGACACCAACGTGGTGGTCCGCCTGCTGGCCTGTCCTCGCGACAAGAGCTTCTGCAAGGTGGAAATCCAGAACATGCAGGGCTGGCTGCGTCGCGACGAGTTCTGGGGCGTCTATCAGGGCGAGTATATCGAATAGGCTTGAAACGAGGCCCGCCCCGTTTTCCCGTCCTGCCCCGTTACCCTTTCCTGACTTCGGCCACGAACTTCTCGGCGTTCTGCCGCAGATGATGGGCCTGCCCGTCCAGCACTTCGGCGGCGCCATGCACTTCGACCGCCGCCCGGCCGTTCTCGATGGCGGCGCGTGCCATTTCGGTGGCGCTGGCGGCGATGCCGTCGGAGTGAGAGGCGACAACCTCCAAGCGGTCGGCCACATGGCGGATGGTTTCAGACTGGTTCTCCACCGCATGGCGGATTTCCACGGCGATGGCATCCATCTCGCCCACCGTGCCGCCGATGGCCGCGATGGTTTCCACCGCTTTGCCGGTCGCCTGCTGGATGGTGCTGATCTGGCTGGCAATCTCGTCCGTCGCCCTGGCCGTCTGGTTCGCCAGATTCTTCACTTCGCCGGCCACCACGGCGAAGCCCTTGCCGGCCTCGCCGGCGCGGGCGGCTTCGATGGTGGCGTTGAGCGCCAGCAGATTGGTCTGCGACGCGATATCGGTGATCAGGCCGATGACCTCGCCGATACGGGCCGCCGCTTCGGACAGGCCGCGCACCATGGCGTCGGATTGATGAGCCTCGTCGACGGCCCGCTGCACCACCACCCCCGACCGCTCCACCTGCCCCGAGATCACCCCCACCGAATCCGCCAGGGCTTCGGCCAGCCCGACAACCTCGCGCAGCTGCTGAGAACTGTCCTGGGATTGCTGGGCCGACAGCTCCGCCTTGGCGCAGGTGGAATCCGCCGCATGGCGCAGATGGCTGGCCAGACCGCGCATGCTCTCGACGCCCGACGTGACGCTGCCCAGAACGTCCGACAGATCGCGGTCGAATTCGTCCACCAGCGAAAGCACGGCGGCACGGCGCTCGCTGGCCGACCGAGCCATCATCTTTTCCTGCTCGATCTGCATTTCCTTCAGACGGCGGGCGTTGTCGCGGAATACCGACACCGCCTGTGCCATCTGCCCGACCTCGTCACGACGGGCGGTGGCGGGAATCTCGACGCTGAAGTCGTCGTGGGAAAAGGCGTTCATGGCGTGGGTAATGACCCGAACCGGCTGCGAGATGCCGCGCGCCAGAAACGCCCCCATGGCCGAGGCCAGCACCAGCGTGGCCAATCCCAATCCGATGGCGGTCATGCGGGCGTGATTGCGTTGCAGCGTCCAACTGGTGGTGTCCATGCTGATTTCCAGCACGCCGATGGGCTTGCCGCTGTAATCGGTCAGGGTCCGGCCCAGCACCGCCAGCGACAGGTCCGCCGCCGACTGATCGTCAATCAGCGTTTCGCCGCCCATGATCCGCGTCAGTTCATCCGCCGTCAGACGGCCATCATCGCCGGTGGTGGAAACCGCCGTCTGAAAGCCCTTGTCTCCGGCCAGATGCAGCACCAGATCGACCCCGTTCTCGCGCTTGAAGTCGTCGAGCAGCGTCTTGCCCAAGGCTAGGCCGAACTCCACCGTGCCCAAATGCCGACCATCCTCGGCCACCGGCACGATGCCGCGAATGCCCAGACCGGCCCGCCCGGTCTCCAGTCCGCGCACCGGCTGACGGTTGGCGTTGGCCTGCACCACGGTGGCGCGTATCTGACTGAGATCGTCGCCGAACTTCTGCGGCTGATGCAGACGCAGGAACGACGTGGCGGGCGGAATGTGGAACTGGAACTGCTCGATGCCGTAAGACTCGCGCAATGCCTTGAAGGCGTCGCCGAACAAGGCGGACAGACCGTCCCGGTCGCCCTGGGCCAAAGCCTGCCGGGCGGGCGGCAACGATCCGGCCAGAACGGCCAGCGCCTGAGCCCTGGCGGCGCTATCACGGATAGTGCCCGAGAATCGCTCGAAATGCCGGTTCAGCTCGCGGGTCTGGCTCTGATCGACCATGCGGTCCATGTAGACCGAGAAAACCACGGCCATCACGGCCGCCGTGATCAAGGCGATGAACGCCAGCGCCGAGGCGATCTTGGTGCCGATACCCCAGGAACCCATGATCTTTCCCTCCTCGACGCATTCCACAAATTATATGTGGAATTTGCATACATTAGGAAAGAAAGGTCAATGGCTGAAAGACTTGTTTTGTTGCAATTTTCACAAAGCGACGAAACCGAGGATCAGTCGTTGACCGCCCGCAAAATGGGACGCTCTTCCTCGATATCCAGGGCCGCGACGGTGCGCAGATAATCTTCCCAGTTGTCCAAGAACTCCATCACCGCCTGTTCCAGGCACTCGCCGACCGGCCGCTCCAGCTTGACCGCCAGGGCTTCGAGCCGCGCTTTGACTTCGGGAGTTAAGCTCAGGATCAGCTCGCTCATGGCCGACGCACCTTAAAAAAATAGAAGCAGGTAGTTTGCCGCATTCTAGCCGCAAACAAGGCGCATGGCTACGCCGACGCTTTCCATGTTATAAGCCCGCCCATGTCTCCCAAGAAACCCGGCAAATCCTTTTCGGACCTGCGCATCTCCCCCGATGACCGTCTGACCGTTTCCACGGCCTCGCCGCGCGAGTACGTCCGCATCTCCGACGGGGACGAGCGGGCGGAACCCACCCTGGAGCGCCCCAAGCCCGCCAAAACCAAGGCCTCGCCCGCGCGCGCCAAGTGGAGCCAGGGCGGCGAAACGGCGGACGAACGTCCCGCCCTGTCCCATGCCGCCACCCGCAAACCCGCCAAGATCGCCCGCAAACCCAAGGCCGAAGCGAAAGGCGGCGGCAACGGCCGCGGAAACAGTGGCGGCGGCGGTAACGGCGGCGGCGGACGCAAATCCGGCAAGGGCGGCGGTCGCAAATGGCTGGGATGCATTCTGGGCTGGGGTGTCAGTTTGGCCGTGTGGGTAGCCATCGGCGTCGGCGGCGTGGTCGCCTATTACGCATACGATCTGCCCGACCTGGATAGCTTGACCGCCACCTCGCGCAAGCCAAGCATCACCCTGCTGTCGGCCGACGGCCAGACTATCGCCGCTTTCGGCGACGTCTACGGCGAACCGCTGCCCTTGGCCGAAATGCCCGCCACCTTGCCGCAAGCGGTGATGGCTACCGAAGACAGGCATTTTTACAGCCATTTCGGCCTGGATCTGGTCGGCTTGGCCCGCGCCACCATCGTCAATTTCCGTGCCGGACATGTGGTGCAGGGCGGTTCGACCCTGACCCAGCAATTGGCCAAGAATCTGTTCCTGACCCCCGAACGCAACGCCAAGCGCAAGATTCAGGAACTGCTGCTGGCTCTGTGGCTGGAGCATAAATTCACCAAGGACCAGATCCTGACCCTGTATCTCAACCGGGTTTATCTGGGCAACGGCAGTTGGGGCGTGGACGCGGCGTCGAAACGCTATTTCGATACCTCGGCCCGCAACCTGAATCTTTACCAGTCGGCCCTGCTGGCCGGCCTGCTGAAGGCGCCGTCGCGCTATAATCCGCAGAACGACCAGGAGCAGAGCCGCAAACGCACCACGCAGGTGCTGCTGAACATGGTGGCTTTCGGAGCCATCACCCAGGCGCAGATGGACGAGGCGCTGCGCACCGGCCCGACCACCGTCAAGCAGATCAGCCATACCGGCCGCTATTTCGCCGATTGGGTCCGCGATCAAGTCGAACCCTATACCCACGAAGGTCGCGATCTGGTGGTCCACACCACTTTGGACATGGGCCTGCAGCGCAAGGTCGAGCAGGAACTGGACAAGATCCTGGCCGAAAAGGGCGGCAAGGCCAATGTCGGTCAGGCCGCCATGGTGATTCTGAGTCCCGACGGCGCCATCCGCGCCTTGGCCGGCGGCCGCGACTATGCCGCCAGCCAGTTCAACCGCGCCATTCAAGGCTATCGCCAGCCGGGTTCGTCGTTCAAGGCGTTCCTCTATCTGACCGCCATGGAGCAGGGCTGGACACCGGAAAGCACCATCGACGATTCTCCCATCGTCACCGGCAAATACCGCCCCGGAAATTTCGAGGAGCATGACCGCTACGAAGGCGGCATCACCCTGCGCCAAGCCCTGGCCAAATCGTCCAACGTCGCCGCTGTCCGCCTGATCGAGAACGTCGGGCCGCGCAACGTCGCCGCCGTCGCCAAGCGCCTGGGCATCACCTCGGAACTGCGGCCCGAGGCGTCCCTGGCCTTGGGCACCAGCGAAGTCAACCTGCTGGAGCTGACATCGGGCTACGCCACCTTCGCCAACTCCGGCAACGGCGTCTTCCCCTATGGCTACGGCGAAATCGACGACCCCCAGGGCCAGCAGATATATCTGCGTCAGGTCGGCGGCATCGGCCAGGTGGTTTCGCCGCATCACCTGCGCGAGATGACCGACATGCTGACGGCGGTAGTCGAAACCGGCACCGGCAAAGCCGCCACCATCGACCGTCCCATCGCCGGCAAGACCGGTACTGCCCAGGACTTCCGCGACGCCTGGTTTATCGGCTTCTCGGCCGATTACGTGGCCGGCGTGTGGATGGGCAACGACGACCACAGCTCGATGAAAAAGATCACCGGCGGCAGCCTGCCGGCGCAATTGTGGCACAACGTCATGCTGGCCGCCCACAAGGGCCTGCCGGTGCGGCCGCTGCCGGGCATGTCGCCGGAACCGCTACCGGGCGAGGAAGACAGCGGCCAAGCCGTTTCCACCAACGGCGGGCCGGTCATCAAGCCGGGCGACAGCATGGACGATCTGTGGAACGGCATCGTCAAGATGTTCGGGGGATGACCAGCCAGCGGAACATGGCCGCCAGAACCACGCTGGCGGCGATGATGCCCGCCATCGACAGGCCGGTGCCGTCGTGGAACAGCCCCACCAGCCAGCCGGTCAGCGAGGCAATGCCCATCTGAAGACATCCCAGCAGGGCCGAGGCGCTGCCGGCGATGCGGGCGTGGGGGGCGATAGCCAAAGCGGTGCTGTTGGGCAGCACCAGCCCGGCGGCGACATAGATGCCGATCACCGGCCCCACCACCGAGACCACGGTTTCGAGGCCGGCCAGAGAGACGCCAAACATCAGAAGCCCGAAGCCGGTTCCCACCAGACAGCCGATCTTCACCATCCGCTCCAGCCCGACCTTATGGGCCAGCTTGGCCGAAACGAAGCTGCCGGCCATCAGGCCCAGAACCGGCGCTCCGAAACAGAAGCCGAAATGTTCCGGCGGCACCTTCAAGACGTCGATGATCACGAAGGCCGAGCCGGAGATGAAGCTGAACATGGTCCCGAAAAAGAAGCTGACCGTCAGGCTGTAGCCCAAAAACACCCGGTCGCGCAGCAGCTTCAGATAATTTTCCACCAGCGCCATAGGATGCAGGGCCTGAAGGTTCAGGTTGCGGTTGGTTTCCGGCAACAGCCCCCAAGTCATGCCAAACACCAACGCGCCGAACCCTACCAGCAGGACGAAATTGGCCTGCCAGCCGAACAGGGCGTGCAGATTGCCGCCGATCAGCGGGGCAATGGCCGGAGCCAGGGCCATCACCGTCGCCAAGGACGCCATCACCCGGGCCACCCGTTCGCGGGGGAAGCTGTCGCGCAGGATGGCCCGGCTCAGAACCGGACCGCAGCAGGCGCCCAGCGATTGCAGGAAGCGCCCCAGTATCAGCATGTTGACGTTTTGCGCCGTCAGACAAAACAGGCTGGCGAAGCTGTACAACGCCAACCCGACCAGCAGGACCGGGCGGCGGCCGTAACGGTCCGACAGCGGGCCGTAAACCAGTTGAGCCAGGGCGAAACCCACCAGAAAGACCGACAGGGTCAGTTCCACCCGCGAAATCTCGGCGTGGAACACCCGCGTCAGGTCGGGCATGGAGGGAAGATAGAGATCGATGGACATGGGGCCGAACGCCGTCAGGGCGATCAGCATGTACAGAGGCGGGCGCTTGGCGGCGGACGCTTCCGTGGCGGCAGGGAATTCAGTCATAGCTCTGACCTTGGCAGATCAGCCGATGCGGTGCAACTCCGCCCCATGTCGCTTCAGCCATACGCGAAACAGGCGGGCCCCCGGCGCCAGCTTTTCGACGATGCGCCAGAAGGCGGGAGAATGATTCATTTCCACCAGATGGGCGGCTTCGTGCGCCACCACGTAGTTCAGCACGTCCGGCGGCGTCAGGATCAGCCGCCACGAAAAGGACAGGTCGCCCCGGCTGCTGCAACTGCCCCAGCGGCTGCGGGTATCGCGCAGGGTGACGCGCCCCAAGGCGCGGCCGCCCAATTCGGATTGCAGGCATTGGGCCATGGGTTGCGCACGTCTGGTGATTTCGGCCAAGGCACCGGCCTTCAGCCAATCGGTCAGACGGCGCTGGAAATAGGCCTCTCCGCCCGAGACGAAAATGGCGCCGTCTTCGCGCCAGACGCCCCGCCGAGCATCGGGCCGATGCACCAGACGATGCTCGCTGCCCAAATAGGGAATGCTGCCGCCGGGATGGAACGGACGCGACGGCGGCAGCGCCTCCATCCGTTGGCGCAGCCAATCGGCTTTGGAACAGACGAAGACCATGCCCTGGGCGATGCTGACGAAGTCGGGCAGCACCAGCAACACCACTCCATCCTGAGGATCGAGACGGATCGACATGGAGCGGGCCTGCCGACTGCGCCTCAGACGCACCGGCACGTCGCGTCCGTCGATGCCGACGCTCAAGTCTCCATCCTCTTTCATAGAACCGGGTCTTCCAGGCGTTCCTGCTCCGACAGGCGCTGCTGCGCCGTGCGGGCCATGGCTTCGGCGATGCGAGGGCTGCGCGAAATGAAATCCTGGAAGTCCTGCACCGCCAAACTTAAAAGCTGGCAGCGTCCGCGCGCCGTCACCGTGGCGGTGCGAAGGCTGTTGCGCAGCAGGGCGATCTCGCCGAAAAAATCGCCGTCCTTCAACACCACCGATTGCCCCCCGAACGCCACCGACACCAATCCCGTGACGATAAAATACATGCGGTCGCCGATATCGCCTTCGCGCATCAGCACGTCGCCCGGCGCCGCCGACACCACCCGCAGCAGGGAGGTGATGCTGGCGATCTGCTCGGCGTCCAGACCGGCGAAGAAAGGCACCTTGGCCACCATATGCCAGACCGACAGAAAATCGCGGCGCTTCACTTCCTCGGCGAATCCCGTGGCCATGATGGACGCCGGCAGGGCAAACATGCCGACGCCCAGCAAGGCCGTCATGCCGCCCAACAACTTACCCAGACCGGAAATCGGCACCACGTCGCCGTAACCCAGCGTCGTCAAGGTGGCGACGCTCCACCACATGGCCTGCGGGATGCTGCCGAAGGCGCGGGGATTGACGTGACGCTCCACCAGGAACAAGGCAGTCGAACTGCTCAGCATCAGCAGCGCCATGATGAAGGTGGCCGACTGCAAAGGCCTGCTTTCCCGGCGCAGCACCGATCCCACCGTTTCCAGCGCCGGAGAATAGCGGGCCAGCTTCAAAAAGCGCATGACCCCGAACACGGTCCGCCATTCAGCCGGCAAGGTCTCCAGCTCGACCAGGATCAGCGGCGCCACCGCCAAAATGTCGATCACGCCGAAAAGCCCGCTCTGATGGTGGCGCCAGGCGGCGAAAGCCGTTTCTCCGGCATGGCGGAACATGGCGGCGTATAGCGCCTGCAAGAACAGATCCGCCGACAAGCCGGCCATGGCGATCCATTCCACGCCACGCCAGACGTCCGGCGACAGCAGAATGTCGTCGGACATAGTGGAAAACACCGTCACGGCGGTGCCCAGCAAAGCCAGGCCGCAGATCGCCGAGCGATAGATCACCGCCTTGCGCGACGGAAAGTGCCCGCGGTCGAGCATGGACTGAAACGATGTGCGAATGGACGACACGGCCTTTGCCACTTCCCCAGAACGGCCATACGGCGTTTAGGATAGCGTGCCGCCTTTAGCCATGCGAGGTAAAAGGCGGAAGGGCAGGATTCTGATCTTTCCGCCAGGGCCGTCCGTGATAGTATCAATAGTCACAAAACTGGGGGTTGGGCAAGCCGCTCCCGTATGGAGGTTGTCCGTGACCACATCCGGTAACTACGATCCGAAGCGGAAAGTTCTCCGCCTGTTCGTGGTCACCGTCGCTCTTTTGCTTTCCGTTTTCGTGCTCGTCACCTATCGCTGGCAAAACGAACGGCTCGGCAGCGAACTCGCCACTTTGCGCCAAGCCGCCATCAAGACCTATTACGGCGTCCTGAACCGCAATGCCGAGATGCTGGCCGCCACGATGACCGGCCTGCAAAGCAACGACGCCTTGCGCGACGCCTTCGCCGCCCGGGACAAGGCCGCCCTGCTGCGCTTGACCGGCCCCTTGTTCGAGCGCTTGAAGACCGAACGCCGGATCACCCACTTCTACTTCATCCGCCCCGATCATACGGTGCTGCTGCGCGTGCATATGCCCCAGCGCGCCGACGACGTGATCGACCGCTTCACACTGCAGGAAGCCGAGCGCACCCAGGCCATCAGCCAGGGCGTGGAACTGGGGGTCGTCGGCACCTTCACCTTGCGGGTCGTGACCCCCTGGACGGTGGACGGACGCCTGTTGGGCTACATGGAGCTGGGAATGGAGATCGACGGCGTTTCCGAGGTGGTCAAACGCAACCTGAACCTGCGCACCGAAATCCTGATCGACAAGACGCTTTTGCACCGCCGGGACTGGGAAGCCGGCATGACCATGCTGAAACGCCCGCCGCAATGGGATCAGTTCGATCACTGGGTCTTGAACGGCGACGGTCTCGGTCCCCTGCCGGCCGCCGCCGCACACCACCTGAACCAATGGCAGCCGGACAAAACCGGCAACCTGATCTATTCCGACGATAACGGCGGCAAGCTGCTGCTGGACACCGTTCCCCTGAGCGATGCCAGCCACCGGCAGGTCGGTGCCCTGGTGATCGAACGGGACGTATCGGGCCTGACGCAGGCCTTGTGGCGTTCGGTGGGCATGGTCGCGCTGTTCTGCGTCGTCTGCTGCCTGCTGGCCAGCGTGGCGTTCTGGATCATCCTGTCGAAGTTCGAGCGGATGTACGGCCATAGCGAGGAAAAGCTGCGGGCGATGTTCGACATGTCGCCCTTCGGCATGGCGTTGAGCAGCCTGGACGACCGTTTTATCGAGGTCAACCCGGCTTTTTCCGCCATGGTCGGCCATCCCGCCGACGACCTGACCACCATGACCATGGCCGATCTGACCCCCGCCCGTTTCCGCGAAGAGGACCGCCGGCAGAAGCAGACCCTCATGGAGCAGCGCCGCAACGGCCCCTATGTGAAGGAACTGATACGCCGCGACGGGCATAGGGTATCGGTCAGCCTGAACGGCATGCTGATCAAGGGCAGCGACGGCCGCACCTATGCCTGGACCCTGGTGGAGGACATCTCGGAACGTCTGGCCGCCGAGCGGACCCTGCGCCGCCGAACCGAAGAACTGGCCCGCTCGAACGCCGAGTTGGAAGCTTTCGCCTACGTCACATCCCACGACCTGCGCCAGCCTTTGCGCTCCATCAGCGGCTACGTCACCCTGCTGGAGCGTCATTACGGCGAACATCTGGATGAAGAAGGCCGCCAGTTCATCCGTTTCGTCGTCGACGGCGTCAAACGCATGGACCGTTTGATCATCGACGTGCTGGATTACGCCCGCATCGGCCGCATCACCAAACCCATGGCCGACACCGCCTTGACGGAAATCGCCGCCGAAGTGGTCTTCAACCTGCGGGCTGCCATCGACGAAGCCGGAGCCAGCCTGAGCGTCGATGTCAACCTGCCCCTGGTCTGGGCCGACCGCACGGAAATGGTCAGACTGCTGCAGAACCTGATCACCAACGCCTTGAAATTCCGCGCCCCCGAACGCCCGGCCAAGATCGCCATCCGCGCCGAAGACCGCGACGGCGAAACCGTGGTGGTGGTCGAAGACAACGGCATCGGCATCGCGCCCGCTGATACCGTGCGAGTTTTTGGTATTTTCCAGCGCCTGCACAGCCGCGATCAGTACGAAGGCACCGGCATCGGTCTGGCGGTCTGCAAAAAGATCGTCGAGCATCATCTGGGGCGCATCTGGGTCGAAGCGGCCGAACCCTTCGGCAGCCGCTTCTGTTTCACTGTCGGCACCTATCCTTCCGGCCAGCATCATCGTTCTGATGCTTGAAAGCCAAAGACGGCTGTTATTTTATCTGAGGCGGGAGAAGGGCATGAGGGGGATTTCAGTATGAAGATGCTTGTGGAAACCACGCTTTCGGGTATCGCCGAAATTCACTTGGCCGGCGATCTGGACGCCAAGGGCACCGGCGACATCGAGGTTCAATTCGCCGCCGTCACCGGTGAAAAATCTAAGGTTCTGCTGAACCTGTCGCAGGTGGGCTTTCTCGCTTCCATCGGCATCCGCTCGATTCTGTCGGCGTCCAAGGTGCTGAACCGCCGGGGCGGCAGACTGGTGCTGTTCGATCCCTGCGAGGCCGTGGAGCAGGTGCTGAAGACTTGCGGCGTCAACGGCGTGGTGATGATCACCCACGACCGCGCCGAAGCCGAAACCGCCTTGGCCTGAGCCGCCCGCTTGGATTCGTTCAGCACCTCCCCGGTTCTCACCATCGGCAACCGTCTGGCCGATCTGGCCGTCGCCGGCGACTGGCTGTCGGCCCAGGGCGCAAGCCTTGGCCTGGACGCCAAGACGCTGGCGGCCATGCGGCTGTGCCTGGAGGAAGCACTGGCCAACGTCGTGACTCACGCCTATGCCGATCACGACGGCCATGCCATCACCCTGATCCTGACCGCCGCCGCCCACGAAATCACATTGTGTATCGAAGACGACGGACTGCCGTTCGATCCCACCTCGGCCCCCGAACCGGCCAACAACGACGGCATCGAGAACGCCACCATCGGCGGGCGCGGCCTGACCCTGATCCGCAACTATGCCCATCGCCTGGGCTATACCCGCCAGGACGGAGCCAACTGTTTCGTCATGGGTTTCAAAAGAGCTTAGCCTCGGCAGGCCCTAGACCCGGTAAGCCAAGGCCAGACAGGTGATGTCGTCGGACTGGTCGAAGCCGGCGGCGAAGGCGTCCACTTCGGTCACCACCTTCTCCACCATCTCGCCGACGCTTGCCTTCGGCATGGCGTCCAGCAAAGCCTCCAGCCGGGCTTCGCCAAACAGTTCGTGCGTCGGCGAGAACGCTTCGGTGACGCCGTCGGTGAACAGGAACAGACGGTCCCCCGGCGACAAATCCAGGCTATGGGTGGCATAGACCCGGTTTTCCAAAATGCCGACGGCGATGTCGTGCGCGGCCAGTTCGCTACGGCTGCCGTCGATCCGCAGCAGATAAGGCGGATTATGCCCGGCGTTGCTGTAGGTCACCCGTCCCGTCTCGATATTCAGAACGGCGAAGAACACCGTGACGAACATGCAGGCGTCGTTGTCCTTGGCTAGCAGGGCGTTGGCGCGGGTCAGCATCTGCCCCACATCCATCCCGGGCATGGCCACAGCGCGAACGATGCTGCAAAACATGGCCATGAACAGGGAAGCGGGAACGCCTTTGCCCGAGACATCGGCCACGATAAAGGCCAGATGCCGGTCATCGATGGCGAAGAAATCGTACAGGTCGCCACCCACCTCGCGGGTCGGGCGCATGAAGGCGTGAATGGCGAACGGCTGATCGGCCCGGCTTTCCAGCGGGCGCGGCAGAATGGATTGCTGGATGCGGGCCGCCATGGCCATTTCCTGGGAACGCATCTGCTTGGCCTGGATTTCGCGCACCATTTCCTGAAACGACACGGCGAACGGCCCCAGGTCGGACGCCTGGGCGGTCAGACGCTCGATCATGGCGGCGTCGCTGTCGGGACGGCGCAGCACCTGGGCGGCGACCGACAGGAAGGCCAGCGGCTGATTGACCATGGTCAGACGGCGGCCCAGATCGGCGATGATGGCGCGGCCCGCTTCCGGATTGGCGGCGATGATCGACAGCACGTCTTCCCGCTCCAGCCGCAACAGGGTGGCGTTGGTGCGGGCCACCACGGTGGCGCTGCGGGGCAGATTGGCGAAAACGGCGATCTCGCCCACCAGCTGGTTCCGCTCCACCTCGGCCATGTGAACATCGCCCAGGCCTGTATTGACCAGAACGTCCAGCGTGCCCCCGGCCACCACATAGGCGCAGGAGCCATCCTCGCCCTGGCGAAACAGAACCTCTCCGGCCTTCAGGGATTCGCGGGCGGCCTTGGCCAGAACCTGTTCGGCAATGGCTCCGCCCAGGGATCCGAACAGGCCGGTGCCCGCCAAAGCCGCCGCGGCTTCCGCCAAGGATGATAAAATGACTTCAGACACCGCCCATTCCCCCAAGACTTGTCTTGCACGGCATTATGCGGGGCAGCGCTCCTTCGGGCAACTGCCTGAAAGTCAAAGGGCGGGCGCCTTCCGGCACCCGCCCTCTCGAATCAAAAAGACCGGCGGCCTCAGCCGCGAGCCATCTTGGCCAGACGCATGCGCAGGGCGTTCAGCTTGATGAAGCCTTCGGCGTCGCGCTGGTTGTAAACCGAATCGGCCTCGAAGGTGACGTAGTCCAAACGGTACAGCGACTTGGACGACTTGCGGCCGACCACGGTGACATTGCCCTTGTACAGCTTCAGGCGCACGGTGCCTTCGACGTTTTCGCTGACCTTGTCGATCATGGTCTGGATAGCCTGACGCTCCGGGCTCCACCAGAAGCCGTTATAGATCAGCTCGGCGTAACGCGGCATCAGTTCGTCCTTCAGATGCGCTTCGCCGCGATCCAGGGTCAGGCTCTCGATGGCGCGATGGGCCACGATCAGCACCGAACCGCCGGGAGTTTCGTAGACGCCGCGGCTCTTCATGCCGACGAAACGGTTTTCCACCAGATCCAGGCGACCGATGCCGTTGGCGCCGCCCAGTTCGTTCAGCTTGGTCAGCAGAGCGGCCGGACTCAAACGCACGCCGTCGATGGCGACGGCATTGCCCTTTTCGAATTCGATCTCGACATAGGTCGGGGTGTTCGGCGCCTTTTCCGGGCTGACCGAACGGGTGAACATGTCTTCGTTCGGTTCGACCCACGGATCTTCCAGTGCCTTACCTTCATAGGAAATGTGCAGCAGATTGGCGTCGGTGGAGTACGGAGCCTCGCCGCGCTTGTCCTTGGCGATCGGAATCTGGTGCTTTTCGGCGAAATCCAGCAGGGCGGTGCGGCTGTTCAGCTCCCACAGACGCCAGGGCGCGATCACCTTGATCTCGGGCTTCAGGGCGTAATAGCCCAGCTCGAAGCGCACCTGATCGTTGCCCTTGCCAGTGGCGCCGTGGGCCACGGCGTCGGCGCCGACCTGATTGGCGATCTCGATCTGGCGCTTGGAGATCAGCGGACGGGCGATGGAGGTACCCAGCAGGTACACGCCCTCGTACAGCGCGTTGGCGCGGAACATGGGGAACACGAAGTCGCGCACGAACTCTTCACGCAGATCGTCGATGAAGATGTTCTCGGGCTTGATGCCCAGCAGCTCGGCCTTCTTGCGGGCCGGCTCCAATTCCTCGCCCTGGCCCAGGTCGGCGGTGAAGGTCACCACTTCGCACTGATACTGGTCCTGCAGCCAGCGGAGGATGATGGAGGTATCCAGGCCACCGGAATAGGCCAGGACGACTTTTTTAATATCGCTCATGGAAAACGCGCCTTCGGATGAGGGACGAAACTGGCCGGCGAGTATAGGCCAACCACTGCCGGAGGCAAGAAAATGGATCAGAACCGCCCTTTTTGCTCCATGAACAGCGTTCGCAAAAAATCCGCCAGCAGGCGCGTGGCCGAACCCGGCGCGGCATCTGGTCGCCACAGCATCCATAATTCTCGGTCAGGCGGCGGATCGGGGCCATCCCAGCGCCGCAATGCCGGTTCGGCCAGGAAACGCGGCAGCACGGCGATCCCCATGCCCGCCGCCACGGCGTCCCGTTGCGCCAGATGATTGCTGACGCGGAACGTCAGTCTGGCCTGGGGAAAACGGCGGGCCAGCCATGCCGCCTCGGGAATATGGGCGTTGCCTTCGTCGAAGCCGACGAAACAGGGAGGCTCTCCATCCGCCAGCCTTTGCCGCCAGGCGTCGTTGGCGTAAAGCCCGAACGTCAGCGTCGCCAGCCGCAGCGCCTTTACGTCGCCATCGGCGGGACGGGCCAGACGCAGGGCCAGATCCGCCTCGAAGCGGGCCAGCGACATGGAACGGCTGTCGCTAATCAGCTCGACGTCGATGTCGGCATGGCGGCGCTGAAATTCGGCCAGATGCGGCAGCAGAAAACCTTCGCCCAAACTGCGGGTGGCGGTCAGGCGGACCAAGCCCGAAGCCTCTTTCCCGCCACCCCGGCGCAATCCTTCCGCCGCCTCGGCCATGGCCGCCGCCTGGACCAGAACCTTGTTTCCCGCCTCGGTCGGAACATAACCAGTCGGCCGGCGCTCGAGCAGAACGGCTCCCAGGCTGCCTTCCAGGGCCGTCACCCGCCGCGATACCGTGGCATGGTTGACCCGCAGAGCCCGCGCCGCCGCCGACAAACTGCCGTGGCGGGCCAGCGCCAGAAAAAACCGCACGTCCTCCCAGTCCATGCCGCCCCGCCTCTGTGCGAAAACAATCAGTCAATGAGCGAAGTTAGCGAATTTAAGATCATCGCGCCACCGGCCATGCTGCTTGCGGTTTTCCCCTTGCCGGAGCATGACGATGAACGCCAACACCACCCTGACCTTGATCGGCGGCCCCACGGTCCTGATCGAACTGGCCGGGCTGCGGCTGTTGACCGACCCCACCTTTGACCCTCCCGGACGTTATGATCTGGGTAGCGTCACTCTGGTCAAGCAGGCCGGACCGGCCATTGCCGCCGACCGGATCGGCGCCCTGGACGCCATACTGCTGACCCATGACCAGCATGCCGACAATCTGGATCAGGCTGGCCGCGCTTTGCTGGCGAAAGCCAAACGGGTGTTCAGCACGCCCATCGCCTCCCGGCGGCTGGGCGGCGGCGTCGAATCTTTGGTTTCCTGGCAGACGGTGGAATTGCCCCGGCCCGGCGGCGGCAAACTGTTCGTCACCGGCACCCCGGCTCGTCACGGTCCAGCGGGCATCGAAGCCATCACCGGCGACGTCACCGGCTTTCTGCTGGGGTTGGATAAACCCGGCGACGCCGTCTACATCTCGGGCGACACCGTCTGGTACGAGGGCGTGGCGGAAGTGGCCAGACGCTACCGGCCAAAACTGATCGTGCTGTTCACCGGAGCAGCCCAGACCCGGGGCAAATTTCACCTGACCATGAACAACAACGACGCCATCGACGCCGCCGTCGCTTTCAAAGATTCAAAAGTGGTGGCCGTACACAATCACGGCTGGGAGCATTTCAAGGAAAGCCAGGACGACCTTGCCCAAGCCTTTACGGCTTTGGGCCTGGCGTCCCGGCTGGAACTGCTGGAAGCGGGCGTCGCAAAGACGATCACGCCGTAGCGGACTGATGCTCGTCAGGGATTCCGGCCGCCAGACGCTCTTTCAACTGGATACAGCGCTGACGCTCGGAATCGCTCTTCAACTGGCCGCAGGCGGCGAGAATGTCGCTGCCGCGCGGCTGGCGGATGGGCGCGGAATAACCCTGTTCGAACAGATAGTCCGAGAACTTGCGGATGTCGCTCATCTCGGAACAGTCGAACTCGGCCCCCGGCCACTTGTTGAAGGGAATCAGGTTGAACTTGGCAGGAATGCCCTGCGTCAGCCTGATTAGCGCGCGGGCGTCGGCCAGGCTGTCGTTGACGCCCTTCAGCATCACATATTCGAAGGTGATGCGCCGCGCGTTGTTGGCGGGATAGTCCCGGCAAGCCTTCATCAGCTCGACCAGCGGATATTTTTTGTTGATCGGCATGATGTGGTCGCGGACCTCGTCCGTCACCGCATGCAGGCTGACCGCCAGATTGACGCCCAGTTCCTCGCCGCAGCGCTTCATCATCGGCACCACGCCCGAGGTGGACAGGGTGATGCGGCGCTTCGATACCGAAATGCCCTCGCCGTCCATGATGATCTTCAAAGCCTGGGCGACGTTCTCGTAATTGAACAGCGGCTCGCCCATGCCCATCATGACGATGTTCGAGATCAGACGACCGCCGTCCATGGGACTGGGCCATTCCTCGTAGGAATCGCGGGCCACCATGAACTGGCCGACAATCTCTTCCGGCGTCAGGTTGCGTACCAGAAGCTGGGTGCCGGTGTGACAGAACTTGCAGGTCAGGGTGCAGCCTACCTGCGAGGAAATGCACACGGCGCCGCGGTCGTCCTCGGGGATATAGACCGTCTCGGCCTCGTTGCCGTCATGGAACTTCAGCAACCATTTGCGCGTGCGGTCGGTCGAGGTCTGCATGCGCGAAACCTCGGGACGGCGCACGACGAAATGCTCGGCCAGCTTCTCGCGCAACGGCTTGGCCAGGGTCGACATCTGGGCGAAGTCGGTCACGCCCTGGTGATACATCCAGTGCCACAGCTGCTTGGCGCGGAAAGGCTTCTCGCCGATGGACGCCATTTCGTCGGCAAGCTGCTCACGGGACAGGCCGACCAGAGATTTCAGATTCTCGCTCATGGCGGATACATATGGGAGCGCGGGGGCCGGGTGCAAGGAAAATGGTCAAGACCACAAGTATCTTGTGTGCTCTTCTATTTGCCCAGAGGTTCGACTGTCCGCCTCAAGAAGGCACAATGGAACTGCTGCACAAAATCGGCGTGATCCCGCTTCTAGGCGGCCTGCTTGTTGTGGTTGCGTTTATCGGGCTCATCCGCAGCTCGTGGCGGCCAACTCCTAAGTCGAAGAATTTATGCGATGGGGATTCGGGAATTTCCGCGTCGATTTCAGACAACATCCATTCTCCAGAGCCACCGTCGTTATAACGTCAGGGCATCATCCCCACCGGCAGAGCCGTATCGCTGAACACCGGGTAATTGGCCCGGGCGTTGAACAATTGATAGTGCCACCATTCGTTCCGATAGAAGTCCCAGCCGGCGGCGGTCATCAGGCCCATCAGCAGCAGGCGGTTGCACTGGGCCTCGACAGAAACGGCGGTGCAGGCGTGATGCGACAGGGGCGTGAAGGCGTCGAAGCCGGTGCCCATGTCCAGTTCCCGGCCGGTTTCGGCGTCGATCAGGGTCAGGTCGACCGCCACGCCCCGCGAATGGGGCGAGCCGCGCCGGGGATCGGCGAGAAATTCGGGATCTGGCGTGTGGTTCCACAAGGCCCATTGGGCTTCCGAGGGACGGAAGGCGTCGAAAATCTTCAGCCGCCAACCCAGCGGACGGGCCAACTCGATGGCCTTTTGCAGACAGGTCGCAGCATCTTCGTGCAGCCAGCAATCAGCCCGGGCATAAACCGGCTTGCCGGTAAAATTATCCGACGTCGCATAGGCCAGATACAGATCCACGTCGAAATCGGGGGGCGCGATACGGACCAAAGCCATGACAGACCTTTGCAGAAACCGGACAAGGGCGGCAGTATAGCCCGCCTCTGACAAAATCATAGTTACCCGCCGGTTTAAGGAAAAAGCGCTTTGGTGAACGTTCTGGCTTTCGATTGCAGCACCTCGGCCTGTTCCGCCGCCGTCCTGGGGGATGGCGAGATCCTGGCTTACCGCTTCGCCGCCATGTCGCGCGGCCAGTCGGAAGCCCTGATGCCGATGATCGAAGAGTGCCTGGCCGAAGCCGGTCTGGCCTGGCAAGACGTCGATTTGGTCGGCGTCACCGTCGGGCCCGGCACCTTCACCGGCCTGCGCATCGGTTTGGCCGCCGCCCGCGGCATCGCCTTTGCCGGCAAGATTCCGCTGGCGGGCGTCACCACTTGCGAGGCCGTCGCCCATGCGGTGCCGGAAGACGAACGCCGGGGCCGCACTCTGCTGGCCGCCATCGACGGCAAACGGGCCGATCTGTTCGTTCAGCCCTTCGACGAGGCGCTGACGGCGTTGGCCGCCCCCGACGCGCTGATGCCGGAAGACGCCGCCAAGCTGGTGGCCGGCCCCGCCGTGCTGGCCGGAGATGCCGCCGAACGTCTGGCCGATGTCATGCCGGACGCCCTGCTGTCCTCGGCCCCGGGCATCCCCGACGCCCGCATCGTCGGAAGCATCGCCCTGGCCCGCTGGCAGGCGGGCACCGCTTTGGAGCCGACTCCACTTTATATCCGCCCGCCGGACGTGACCATGCCGGGAACGCCGAAGTGACGTCACCCCTGGCCCCCTTGTCCCCGGCCCATGCCGAACTGATCGCCGGCATGCACCATATCTGTTTCAAGGAGCCCTGGGGCGCCAAGGCCATGGCCGAACTGCTGGCCATGCCCGGCGCTTATGGGTTTCTTGCCGGCGACGAAAAGCCGGAAGGCTTCGTACTCTGCCGCGCCGCCGCCGGCGAGGCCGAGGTTCTGACCATTCTAGTTCTGCCACCCTATCGGCGGACCGGATTGGGATCGCGCCTGTTGCAGGCGGCGCTGGACGCCGCCCGGCAGGCCGGAGCGGAAACCATGTTTCTTGAAGTGGCAGCGGACAACGGGAACGGCAAGGCGCTTTACGCCGCCCACGGCTTTACCCAGGTGGGCCTGCGCCCGCGCTATTACCATGGCGAAATCGACGCCCTGGTGATGAGCAAAAGCTTTCCCTGAATTGGTGATACGGACAGGGCGATAAAATCAGGCGCAAAAAAATGCGCCAGATCGAAAAAATTTTCAGCCCACCAGAATCGCCAGCAAAACCGCGCCGCCGTTGAGCAGGCAGGCCACTGCCATGACATATAAAGCGGCGTGGATGTCGGCCAGTTCCGCTTTTTGACGCCCGCCCTCGCCCAGCCACTTTTCGTCGGCGACATAGCCGGGATAGCGGCGCGGCCCACCCAGGGCCAATCCCAAGGATCCGGCCATGGCCGATTCCGGCCAGCCGGAATTGGGAGAACGGTGATGGCCGTGGTCGCGCAGCATCACCCGCCAGCCCCGCAGCGGGTTGCCTCCGGGTACAAATGCCGACGCCAACGCGATCAGCAGACCGGCGAAACGGGCGGGGATCAGATTCATGGCGTCGTCGAGACGGGCCGAAACCATGCCGAATTCCAGATATTGCTCGGAGCGGTGGCCGATCATACTGTCCAGGGTGTTGACGGTCTTATAGGCCATCAGCCCCGGCAGTCCAAACAGGACAAACCAGAACACCGGAGCCACCACGGCGTCGGAAAAATTCTCGGCGCAGGATTCGATGGCGGCGCGGGCGACACCGGCTTCGTCCAAACTGTCGGGGTCGCGGCCGACGATCATGGAAACCGCCCGCCGCCCGGCCGGCAGGCCGCCTTTCTCCAAAGCCGTCGCCACCGTGCGCACATGGTCGTAAAGGCTACGCTGGGCGATCAGCGCCCAGGTCAAGGCCAGCTCCAGCAAAGCTCCGAACGGGCTGGCCCGCCGGAATTCCGACACCGCCCAGCCCAGCCCCACCGCGCCGAGAGTCAGGCCGGCCGCCACCAGCGCCCCCCGCACCCGCCGGTCATAGCCGGGACGGTTAGGACGGTTCAGCTTGCGGTCGAGGAAATCGATCAGCTTGCCCAGCAAGGCCACCGGATGGGGAACGCGACGCCACAGCCACGGCGGATCGCCCAGCACGGCGTCGATGATCAGCGCCGTCACCAGGATCAGCAGGGGCTCGAACAAACCGCCGTGATCAGCCAAGGGAAACATGGGCCGCAGGATGCCCCCCCATCCCCCACGGCGTCAACTTGCGAGACAAAATGTAACCGTCGCATTATAGTGCCCACCCCGTCGGCCGGAGGCCATGACCAGCCGGCAGTTCTTTTCAACGCCCAGAGGCAAGGACCAGGCGCAATGAGCGATAAAACCGCCATCATGATCTGCGGACACGGCAGCCGCGATGTGGAAGCCATCCAGGAATTCGACCTGCTGGCCCAGCATTTCCGTCGGCGTCTTCCCGATTACGATATCGAAAGCGGTTTCCTGGAATTCGCCCGGCCCGTCATCCGCGACGGCCTGAGCAAGCTGAAAGAACGCGGCGCGACCCGTATCCTGGCCGTACCCGCCATGCTGTTCGCCGCCGGCCATGTGAAGAACGACCTGCCGTGGGAAGTCAACAGCTTCGCCTCGGAAAACCCCGGGCTGGAAGTCAAGTACGGCCGCGAACTGGCGGTGGATCTGAAGCTTTTGCGCGCCGCCTCGCAGCGCATCGAAGAAGCCGAGGCCGCCGCCCCGGCCAAGGTCGACCGCGCCGACACCCTGTTGATGGTGGTGGGCCGCGGCACCAACGACCCCGACGCCAATTCCAACGTCTCGAAAGTCGCCCGCATGCTGTGGGAAGGCATGGGCTTCGGCTGGACCGAAGTTTCCTATTCCGGCGTCACCACGCCGCTGGTAGATGCCGGGCTGGAACATGCCGTGAAGCTGGGCTTCAAGCGCATCATCGTTTTCCCCTATTTCCTGTTCACCGGCATCCTGGTCAAGCGCATCTACGACTGGACCGACGAAGCCGCCGCCAGGTATCCCGGAATCGAGTTCATCAAGGCCGCTTATCTGCGCGATCACCCGCTGGTCATCGACGCTTTCGTCGATCGCTTGCAGGAACTGATGGACGGCAATCCGGCCATGAATTGCCAATTGTGCAAATACCGCGAACAGGTTCTGGGCCACGAGAACGAAGTCGGCGCGGTGCAGACGGGCCATCACCACCATGTGGTGGGCATCGGCACCGACGACGACGACCACCACCATCACCACGCTCACGGCCATGAGCATGGGCATTCCCACGCCCATCATCCCTACGGCAAAAAACACTCGCACTGAGGGCGGCCGTCCATGGCGATGTTCGACGCCCATGTCATGGTGGACTGGTCGGCCGCGTCTTCGCCGAAGACGGGGGCCGACAGCATTTGGATTGCCGGCCTGCAGCGCGAGCCGCTCAATCCCGCCACCCGCGCCCAGGCTTTCGCCCTGCTGGCCGACCGCCTGTCGGATCTGTCAGCCCAAGGCAAGACGGTGCTGCTGGGCTTCGACTTCGCTTTGGGATATCCGCAAGGCTTCGCCGCTCGGCTGGATGACAGACGCCCCGACTGGCAGGCAGTCTGGCGGCGACTGGGCGCCTGGATCGAAGACGGTCCCGACAACGCCAACAACCGTTTTGAGGTGGCGGCTCGCCTGAACCGGCTGGCCGGCGGCGGTGCGGCGCCTTTCTGGAACACGCCGAAGGAAATGGACGGCCTGAGCCGCACCAAACCCGCCGACTTCGCCGGATTGAACGAATACCGTCTGTGCGAAACCCGCGCCCCCGGCACCCAGTCGGTATGGAAGCTTTACACGGCGGGCAGCGTCGGCGGCCAAAGCCTGATGGGCGTCGCCGGACTGCAAGCCCTGCGTTCCCGTCCCGATCTGGCCGGCAGGATCAAGGTCTGGCCGTTCGAAACCGGCCTTTGCGGCCTCGACCGCCCGGAACCCGGCACCATCATCGTTGCCGAGGTCTGGCCATCGCTGATCCCGGTGCCGCCCGGCCCCGTCAAGGACGCCGAACAGGTCAAGGCGCTGTCGGCTCATTTCGCCTGTCTGGACGGCGCCGGACGCCTGGGGCCGCTGTTTGCCGGAGACCCGGCTCTGTCCGTCGAGGAAAAACGGGCGGCGGAGCGGGAGGAAGGCTGGATTCTCGGTGTCGCCGGCCAAGGCGGCACGCCCGCCGCCGACTATATCCGCGATCCCCAAGCCATTTACGACCGGTCCTTCGCCATCATCCGCGCCGAAGCCGATCTGGCGCGTTTCGTCGAAGCGGAAAAGGACGTGGCGGTGCGGGTCATTCACGCCTGCGGCATGCCCGAGATCGCCGCCGATCTGGCTTTCGCCCCCGGCGCGGCGCAGGCGGGACGCACCGCCCTGCTGGCGGGAAAGCCGGTGCTGACGGATGTGGAAATGGTGTCCCACGGCATCATCCGCCGCTTCCTGAAAGGCGGCGAGGTCCGTTGCCTGCTCAACGATCCCCGCTGCGCCGCCTTGGCGAAGGAATTGGGCACCACCCGCAGCGCCGCCGCCGTCACCCTGTGGCGGGACCATCTGGACGGAGCCGTGGTAGCCATCGGCAACGCCCCCACCGCCCTTTACCAGTTGATGGAGATGATCAAGGACGGCGCCCCCCGTCCGGCGGCCATCCTGGGATTCCCCGTCGGCTTCGTCGGAGCCGCCGAGTCCAAAGAGGCGCTGGCGGCCTCGGGCCTGCCCTTCATCGCCCTGCGCGGCCGCCGTGGCGGCAGCGCCATGGCGGCGGCGGCGGTCAACGCTTTGTCGGGAGGTGCGAAATGAGTCAACACTGGCTGTCCATCATCGGCATCGGAGAAGACGGACTGAACGGCCTGTCGCCCGCCGCCCGGACTCTGATCGATCAGGCCGAGGTGCTGGCCGGGGGCGAACGCCATCTGGCAATGGTTCCCGGAACCCAAGCGGAGCAGCTGGTCTGGACATCCCCCTTCGCCGCCAATCTGGAGCGGCTGGAAGCCATGCGCGGCCGCAAGGTCTGCGTGCTGGCCTCGGGCGATCCCCAGTGGTTCGGCGTCGGCGTCACCATCGCCCGTCATATTCCCACGGCTGAAATCACCGTGCTGGCCCAACCCGGCGCTTTCTCGCTGGCCGCCGCCCGGCTGGGATGGGGCTTGCAGGACTGCGCCTGTCTGACCATCCACGGCCGCCCGCTGGACGGCCTGTCGCTGCACCTGCATCCCGGCGCCCGTCTGCTGGTTTTGTCCGAAAACGCCGCCTCGCCCGCCAAGCTGGCCGCCTTGCTGACGGCCAAGGGCTGGGGGCGCGCCCGCATCACCGTGCTGGAACGGCTGGGCGGGCCGCTGGAGCGCATTTTCTCCGGCACGGCGGAAGACTGGAACGTTCCCGCCGGCGAAGACCTCAACACCGTCGCCGTGGAACTGGCCCAGGGGCCGGTTCTGTCGCGGCTGGCCGGACTGCCCGACGGCGCCTTCATCCATGACGGCCAACTGACCAAACGCGAGGTGCGTGCCGTCACCCTGGCCACGCTGGCTCCCTGGCCGGGAGCCTTGCTGTGGGACGTGGGAGCCGGCTGCGGTTCCATCGCCGTCGAATGGGCGCGGGCGGGAGGCCGCTCGGTCGCCATCGAGCAGATCCCCGCCCGCCTGGACATGATCGCCCGCAATGCCGCCGAACTAGGCGTGCCGCACGCCTTGGAGATCGTCGCCGGCAAGGCTCCCGATGCCCTGGACGGGCTGGACATTCCCAATGCCGTCTTCATCGGCGGCGGCGCCACCGTGCCCGGACTGCTGGAACGCTGTTGGGACGCCCTGGCCCCGGGCGGGCGTCTGGCCGCCAACGCCGTGACCCTGGAAGGCGAGGCCAGACTGATCGCATGGCAGGCCGCCAACGGCGGCGAGCTGTCCCGCGTCGCCGTATCGCGTCTTGGCAAAACCGGGCGTTTCCAGTCCTGGCATCCGCTGATGCCCGTCACCCATTACTGCGGAATCAAGCCATGAGCGGCACCCTTTACGGTTTGGGCGTCGGCCCCGGCGATCCCGAACTGCTGACCTTGAAAGCGGCCCGTATCCTGGGTTCGGTGCCGGTGGTGGCCTATCCCGCGCCGTTGGAAGGCGACAGCCTGGCCCGCACCATCGTCGCCTCCCACATGCCGCAAGGCGTCACGGAAATCGCCCTGCGCATGGCCTTCGATCCGGCCAAGCGGGCCGACGACGTCTATGACGCCGGCGCCGAGGAAATCGCCGCCCATCTGACGGCGGGCCGCGACGTCGCCGTGCTGTGCGAGGGCGATCCTTTTTTCTTCGGCTCGTTCGCCTATCTGTTCGCTCGGCTGGCCGACCGCTTCCCGGTTTCCGTGGTGCCGGGCATCGCGTCGCCCATGGCATGCGCCGCCCTGGCTGGGCACCCGCTGACGGCCCGCGACGACGCCCTGGTGATCATCCCGGCTCCCCGTCCTGAAGACGAGATCGAGCGGCTGCTGGGGCAAACCGAAGCCGCCGTCATCATGAAATTGGGCCGTCATCTGCCCAAGGTGCGCCGGACGCTGGATCGGCTGGGACTTCTGGGCAAGGCGTGCTATGTGGAGCGGGCCGGTCAGCCGGGGCAGCGCATCCTGCCGCTGGCCGCTGTGGACGAGGGCGGCAGCGCGCCCTATTTCGCGATGATCTTGGTGCATAAAAGGGGAAAAGCGTGGACGTGAAGCAAGGCCGTATCGCCGTCATCGCCGTGACCGAGGCCGGAGCGGCAACGGCCCGCAAGGTTGCCGCCGCCTTGCCCGGCGCCGAACTGCACGGCCGGGTGGGCCGGGTCGAAGGGAACGACCACGTTCCCTTCGAGGAAACCACCGCCCACATCCGTTCGCTGTTTTCCCAGGGCGTCGGCGTCGTCGGCGTTTGCGCCGCCGGCATCCTGATCCGCTCCGTCGCCTCCATCCTGAAGGACAAGATGGCCGAACCGCCGCTGCTGGCGGTGTCCCCCGACGGCGCGTCCGTCGTTCCGCTGCTGGGCGGCCATCACGGTGCCAACCGCATCGCCCGCCATCTGGCCGCCGCCCTGTTGGGCCACGCTGCCGTCACCACCGCCGGCGACGTTTCACTGGGCATCGCCCTGGACGAGCCGCCGGAAGGCTGGCGGGTGGCCAATCCGGAAGCCGCCAAGCCGGTCGCCGCCGCCTTGCTGGCCGGGGAACGGGTACGGCTTGAGGTCGAGGCCGGAGAAGCCGGCTGGCTCAGCGCCGCCCCCGGTCTGGGCGACGAAGGCGACCTGGGCGTGCGCGTCACCGACCATGACGTGATGGGCGACGGCGAGCTGATCCTGCATCCACCCGTGCTGACCCTGGGCGTCGGCTGCGAACGCGGCTGCGACGCCGCCGAGCTGTCGGCCCTGGCCCATCAGACGTTGGACGAAGCCGGCCTGTCGGCCCGCTCGGTGGCCCTGGTGGCGTCGCTGGACCTGAAGGCCGACGAAGCCGCCGTCCACGCCCTAGCCGCCGAACTGGGCGTACCCGCCCGTTTCTTCACCGCCGCCGAACTTGAAGCCGAAGCCCCGCGTCTCGTCACCCCGTCGGAGGTGGTGTTCAGGGAAACCGGCTGTCACGGCGTTTCCGAAGGGGCCGCTTTGGCTGCCGCCGGGGCTGCCGGTGAATTGCTGGTGCCGAAGATTAAATCGGCGCGGGCCACTTGCGCCGTCGCCAAGGCCACCGCCATCGACCCGGCCAAGGTCGGCCGCCCGCGCGGACGCCTGTTCGTCATGGGCATCGGCCCCGGCGAAGCCTGCTGGCGCACGCCGGAAGTCAGCCGCGCCATCGCCGAATGCAGCGATCTGGTGGGCTACGGCCTCTATCTCGACCTGCTGGGCGACGCCTGCGCCGGCAAGGTCCGCCATGACGGCGCCATGGGTGCCGAGGAAGCCCGCGCCCGCCAGGCCATCGAACTGGCCGCCGAAGGCCGCACCGTGGCCCTGGTCTGCTCGGGCGACGCCGGCATCTATGCCCTGGCCACCTTGGTCTTCGAGCTGCTGGACAAGGAAGACCGTCCCGCCTGGAACCGGGTGGAGATCAGCGTGCTGCCGGGTATCTCGGCCCTACAGGCCGCCGCCGCCCGCGCCGGCGCCCCCATCAACCACGATTTCTGCACCATCTCGCTGTCAGACCTGCTGACCCCTTGGGACATCATCGAGCGCCGGGTCCAAGCCGCTGCCGAGGGCGACTTCGTCATCGCTTTTTATAACCCTGTCAGCATGCGCCGCCGCGATCAACTGCCCGCCGCCAGGGCCGCCTTGCTGAAACACCGCCCGGCCACCACGCCGGTGGTGCTGGCCCGCAATCTGGGCCGCGGCGGCGAAACAGTCCGTCTGACCACGCTGGAGGCGTTGAACGTCGACGACGTGGACATGCTGACCCTGGTGCTGGTGGGCAATTCGGAAAGCCGCGTTACCAAGCGGGGCGCCGCCGAATGGCTCTATACCCCGCGCGGCTACGCCAAAAAGTGGGAGGCATAGCCCCCTATTTCTGGCACTTGATCATGACGGTGAAGCTTTTGGCCAGATCGCCAACGTCGGCGGTGGAGAGCTTGCCCTTGGGCGGCTGCGCCTCGTAGGCCACGCCGTTGGTTTCCAGAAAATTCGAAACGATCTGGGACTTGATGGCGAAGTTGACGTTCTGCGGCATGTCGCCGGTGCTGGACGCCACCATCATGGCGTTCAGCTTGGACACCACCACCCCCACCAGCCGCCCCGACTGATCCAGCAGCGGTCCGCCGCTGTTGCCCGGCTGCACCGGAGCCGTGATCTGCAAAAAGCGGCTGTCGTCCTTCAGCCCGGTCAGGGCGCTGACGATGCCGGTGGTCAAGTTGCCCTGGGTCGACAAGGCTCCCGCCAGCGGAAAGCCGTAGACCACCACGTCTTCGCCCTGGCGCAAGGGCGACGCGGCGCGAAAACGGGCGAACGGCCCCTGGCGTCCCGGCACCTTGACCAGAGCCAGATCGTTGCTGGCGTCGGCTTCCACCAGATTGGCCGGAGCCTCGCCGTCGGGCAGCGCCACCTTCAGACTTTGGCAGCCGTTGGCCACATGGGCGTTGGTCAAACCCAGCCCGGCTCCGTTGATGAAGAACAGGGTTCCCGTCACCACCGGATGCGCCTGCCCCGGAAGTTGTCCCGGAAGCTGTCCCGGATGGGAAATGACGTTGTTCAGATTGTCGGCGGTCTTGGCCACATGGGTGACGAAGGCCCGCAGTCTTTGCGGCGTCGGGCCGCCGTCGTTGGACATGCCGGCGATGATCTGCGGCGACGCGGTCTTGAACAGACGCCAGCCCAGATGCTTGCCGTCCTCCATCTGCTGAAAGCTCAGGACATAGTCGAAACCGGCATTGGGCACCGTCTTGGGGGTATCGGACACCTGCACCGACACCGCGTCGAACAATTGTTCCTGGATAATGGCGTCGATGTTGGAGCGGGCGATCAGTTCCAGTTGCAAGGCCTGGGCGCTGGCCAGTTCGGGCCGCGGCTCCGCCGCCCCCAGCAGCCTTTCCAGCAAGCCTGGAGTGGGCACGATGGCCAGCAGCTTGGCCGGAAGATGGGCTTCCGCCTTGGGCAGTTGCGTCACTTCACGGTCGAACGAGCCTTTCAGCGCGGCGAAAGCTTCGTCGCGATTTTTATAAACCGCGCCGTCCACATTATAAACCAGCCCCGGGGACGGAGACGAGGACGGCGCGCCCTCCTGGCCCGAGGCCGGCGACAATGCCGCGGCAAACCCCATCAGGCAGGCCAATGGACAGGCGAGCAGCGAACGGCGCATTCCAAGCTCCCGTGAAAGATGATGCCGGAAGGATAGGGGCAATCGCCGGACCGCGCAATTCGTTGACTTGCAAAGGCGGTCATGGCCTCCTTTGCGGCGATGATTCGCGTCCACGGCACCTGCGTCGCCCTGGCCGGAACGGGGGTGCTGTTGCGCGGCCCCTCGGGCGCCGGCAAATCCGATCTGGCCCTGCGGCTGATCGAAGCCGGAGCGCGCCTTGTCGCCGACGATCAAGTGGAGCTGCATCCCGTCCCGAACGGCGGCCTGACCGCCCGCCCCCCCGGACCACTGGCCGGCTTGCTGGAAGTGCGCGGCCTTGGCATTCTGCGCTTCGATCATCTGCCGGAGGCGCCGCTGGCACTGGTGGTCGATCTGGTGGACGGCCAGGCCGTGGAACGCATGCCAGACGCCGCCACCACGGAACTGGCGGGCACGCCGGTTCCCCTGATCAGGCTGTGTCCTTGGGAGGCGTCGGCCGCCTCCAAGGTTCGCCTTGCGGTGGGGGTGGCTACCGGGAGTATACTGTGCCTGCAATGAACACCGACGCGCCCCCCCTGGCGCCGCAGGCCGGACAGTCCGGACCCGGCGCAAACAGGCCGGCTGACCCCGGCGGCGTGAGCGATTCCGCATCCTCTGACACGCAGGAGCAGTCCGCCAAACTGGTGGTGGTCACCGGCATGTCCGGAGCCGGCAAGACCCTGGCCCTGAAGGCGTTGGAGGATCTGGGCTACGAGGCGGTGGACAATCTGCCCCTGTCGATGCTGAGCGCCCTGATGCGCGCCGGCGGCGTCAGCCGTCCCCTGGCCGTGGGCATCGACATCCGCACCCGCGATTTCGGCGTCGCCTCGATGCTGGCCGGCATGGACGAAATGCGGCGTGACGGCACCGTGGACATGCATCTGGTGTTCATGGATTGCGACGACGAAACCCTGTCGCGCCGTTTCACCGAAACCCGCCGCCGCCATCCGCTGGCGGTGGACCGCCCCTTGGCCGACGGCATCCGCCACGAGCGCGAACTGGTTTCGCCGCTGCAGAGCCGGTCGGACACCACCATCGACACCAGCGCCCTGCCCCCCGCCGAATTGAAGCGGGTGCTGGCGGGCCACTTCGCCCTGGATCACAAGCCGGGACTGGTGGTGTTCGTCACCTCCTTTTCCTATCGCCGGGGATTGCCGCGCGAAGCCGATCTGGTGTTCGACGCCCGCTTCCTCTCCAATCCCCATTACGATCCCGCCCTGCGTCCCTTGACCGGGCGGGACGAGCCGGTTGTGCGCCACATCGAGCGCGATCCCGGCTATGATGCGTTTTTCGCGGCGCTGACCGGGCTGATCGGCCCGCTGCTGCCGCGCTTCGCCGCCGAGGGCAAAAGTTATCTGACCATCGCCATCGGCTGCACAGGGGGACGCCACCGGTCGGTGGCGCTGGCGGAACGATTGACGCTTTGGCTGCGCAAGAACGGCCAAAGCGTAGACCTCCGGCACCGTGAGCTGGAGGAGGGGGAAAAATAACGATGAAGGTCGATCAATGATTGGATTGGTACTCGTCACCCACGGCCGCCTCGCCATCGAGCTGGTGGCCGCGCTTGAGCATGTCGTCGGCCCTCAAGCCAACGTCGCCACGGTCTGTATCGGACCCGAAGACGACATGGAACAGCGCCGCCTGGAAATTCTGCAATCCACGTCGAAGGTGGATGACGGATCGGGCGTCGTCGTTCTGACCGACATGTTCGGAGGCACCCCCTCGAATCTGGCCATCTCGATCATGGATCGGGCCAAGATCGAGGTTATCGCCGGCGTCAACCTGCCCATGCTGATCAAGCTGGCCAGCGTCCGCCACAAGGAAAACCTGTCCGACGCCGTGGCCAGCGCCCAGGAAGCCGGACGCAAATACATCAACGTGGCCTCGCGCCTGTTGACCCAAGACCATTAAGACCAAAAAAACACCCTTAACGTTCAAGAAGAGCAGACCACCATGACCGGATCCGCCGAACTTCAGCCCGCCGACGCCATCAGCCGCTCGGCCACCATCACCAACCGCCGCGGCCTGCATGCCCGGGCCGCCGCCAAGTTCGTCAAGCTTGCGGCCCAGTTCAAGGCGCAGGTGATGGTCAGCCATCGCGGTACGGAAGTGTCGGGGCAGTCCATCATGGGCCTGATGATGCTGGCCGCCGGACCGGGCTGCACCGTCGAATTGCGCAGCGGAGGCGACGACGCCGAAGCCGCCATCGCCGCCCTGGTGGGACTGATCGAAGAAAAATTCGGCGAGGATTAAGTAGCGCCTCATGCCCCGGGAATCCTTGTTCACTCCGTCCTCGGCGCCATTCGGCGAAGAAAGGACGTTCACAGGTTTGGGCGTCAGCCCCGGCATCGCCATCGGCGTGGTCTATCACTACGACGCCGGTTCGGTGACGGTTCCCGAATATTGCCTGCCCAAGGACCAGATCGCCCACGAACTGGGCCGTTTTCAGGAAGCGGTGCACACCGCCGTCCGGCAGGTGGAGAAGCTGCGCCACAAGACCGGCAGCCTGCCGGCGGCGGTCAGCGAGGAATTGGGCTATCTGCTGGACGCCCATCTGCAAATGCTCAAGGGCTCACGGCTGGTACGCGGCGTCGAGCGACGCATCGCCGAGGAACGGGTCAACGCCGAAGCCGCCATCCAACAGGAAATCGGCCAGATCGCCGAAAGCTTCGCCGCCATGGACGACGCCTATCTGGCGTCCCGCGTCGACGACATCCGCGAGGTCGGCCTGCGTCTGGTTCGCAACCTGACCAAAACGCCTTATAAGCCCTTTTCCAATCTGCCCCGCAGCGCCGTGGTCCTGGCCGAGGAACTGACTCCGGCCGATACCGCCCTTCTGGACCCCGCCCAGGTGGCCGGCATGGCCACCGTGCTGGGCGGCGCCGCCGGCCATACCGCCATCATGGCCCGGTCGCTGGGGCTGCCCAGCGTGGTCGGCATCGCCGGAGTTCTGGCCGGAGTCCGCGGCGGCATGCCGGTGATCATCGACGGCGGCGCCGGCGTGGTCATCCTCAATCCGGCCAAGGAAACCCTGGCGCTCTACCGCGCCAAGCGGGCCGAGCTGCTCAAGGAACGCCGCCGCCTGCACCGGCTGGCCAAGGTTCCCGCCGTCACCCTGGACGGCACCGAGATTCATCTGTTGGCCAATCTGGAACTCCCCGCCGAAATCGAGACGGTGATCGCCAACGGCGCCAACGGCGTCGGCCTGCTGCGCAGCGAGTTCATGTATATGAACCGCGACGATCTGCCGTCGGAGGAAGAGCAGTATCAATTGCTGTCGGCCATGGTGCAACGCCTGGACGGCCGCATGCTGACCATCCGCACCCTTGACTGCGGCGGCGACAAACTGGCCCCCGCCCTGGGAATCATGGACAGCCCCAACCCGGCTCTGGGCATGCGCGCCATCCGTCTGTCGCTGAAGCGGCCCGATATTCTGGAGCCGCAACTGGCGGCCATTCTGCGGGCCGGCGCCCATGGGCCGGTGCGCATTCTGCTGCCGATGATCTGTTCCGTCGCCGAAATTCAGGCCGTGCGGGCCTGCATGGACAAAGTCGCCCGCGAACTGACCGCCCGCAAGATTCCGATCGCCAGCCCGCTGCCGCCCCTGGGCGCCATGATCGAAATTCCCGGCGCCGCCCTGGCCGCCGATTCCCTGGCCTGGCATTCCGATTTCTTCGCCATCGGCACCAACGACCTGACCCAGTACACCTTGGCCATCGACCGGACTGACGAAGCGGTGGCGCATCTGTACGATCCGCTGCATCCGGCGGTCCTACGGCTGATCCAGTTTTCGTCCGAAGCCGCCCTGCGCGCCCGCATTCCCGTCAGCGTCTGCGGCGAAATCGCCGGCAATCCCCGCTTCACCGCCTTGTTGCTGGGCCTGGGCATCCGCGATCTGTCCATGTCGGCGACCAGCCTGCCCGCCGTCAAGCAGCGGGTGCGCAACATCGACATGATCGCCGCCAGCCGCCGTGTCCGTTTGATCATGGATCAGGCCGACAGCGGCCGGATTTCTCAATTGCTGGACGACTTCAACGCCAGCCCCGCTGAATAGCTTGTCCTTTCCCCTATACCGCTGGTATAGCCGGGGCAGTATTTTTTCAGGAGCAGAAGATGACGTTCTCCGATTTCAAGGTTGCCGATTTTTCCCTGGCCGATTGGGGCCGCAAGGAAATCGACATTGCTGAAACCGAAATGCCCGGCCTGATGGCCTTGCGTGCGGAATTCGGCGCATCCAAGCCCCTGAAGGACGCCCGCATCGTCGGCTGCCTGCACATGACCATTCAGACCGCCGTTCTGATCGAGACCCTGGTCGCCCTGGGCGCCTCGGTGCGCTGGTCGTCGTGCAACATCTTCTCGACCCAGGATCAGGCCGCCGCCGCCATCGCCGCCGCCGCCATCCCCGTCTTCGCCTGGAAGGGCGAGAGCGAGGAGGAATTCTGGTGGTGCATCGAGCAGACCCTGCGCGGTCCGAACGGCTGGACCCCGAATATGATCCTGGACGACGGCGGCGACGTCACCCAGATCATGCACGACAAGTACCCCGAAATGCTGAAGGACGTGCGCGGCATCTCCGAGGAGACCACCACCGGCGTGCACCGCCTGTATGAAATGGCCAAGGCCGGCAAGCTGCTGGTGCCCGCCATCAACGTCAACGACAGCGTCACTAAATCGAAGTTTGACAACCTCTATGGCTGCCGCGAATCGCTGGTCGACGGCATCAAGCGCGCCACCGACGTCATGGTGGCCGGCAAGGTCGCCGTGGTCTGCGGCTTCGGCGATGTGGGCAAGGGCTCGGCCGCCAGCCTCCGCAGCCAGGGCGCCCGCGTCATCGTCACCGAGATCGACCCGATCTGCGCCCTGCAGGCCGCCATGGAAGGCTATCAGGTTCTGACCATGAAGGAAGCCGCCCCCCAGGGCGATATCTTCGTCACCTGCACCGGCAACGTCGATGTCATCACCATCGACGACATGCGCGCCATGAAGGACCGCGCCATCGTCTGCAACATCGGCCACTTCGACAGCGAAATCCAGATCGCCGCCCTGCGGAACCTGAAGTGGGTCAACGTCAAGCCGCAGGTGGACGAAGTCCACTTCCCCGACGGCAAGCGCCTGATCGTTCTGGCCGAAGGCCGTCTGGTCAATCTGGGCTGCGCCACCGGCCACCCCAGCTTCGTCATGTCGGCCAGCTTCACCAACCAGGTGCTGGCCCAGATCGAGCTGTGGAACCACGCCGAGAAGTACGAGCGCAAGGTCTACGTGCTGCCGAAGCACCTGGACGAAAAGGTCGCCCGCCTGCATCTGGACAAGATCGGCGTCAAGCTGACCACCCTGACCAAGGCCCAGGCCGATTACATCAGCGTGCCCCAGGAAGGGCCGTTCAAACCGGATACCTATCGCTACTAAGCGACGGCTGGTTACGCGAAACCCCCGTTCCGGGCAACCGGGGCGGGGGATTTTTGTTTGCCGGCGCGGCCTTGCGGCGGGTCAGGCTGTCTTGAAGACGATGCCTTGCGACCGTGAAGACGCGGCGGCAAGCCCCTGTCCCTTTTCTTCAAACGAAAAAGCCGCCCCGATTTCCCGGAGCGGCTTCTTTTCGGCGGAGAGCCGTCGGACGATTACTCGTCCGACTGAGCCTTCTCTTCCTTGGCGCGGTTGAACGCGGCGCCCAGGATGTCGCCCAGGCTGGCGCCCGAGTCGGACGAACCGTACTCGGCCATAGCCTGCTTCTCTTCCTCGATCTCGCGAGCCTTGACCGACAGGGTGACCTTGCGAGTGGCCTTGTCGATGGCGGTGATCTTGGCGTCGATCTTTTCGCCGACGGCGAAACGGTCGGGACGCTGATCGCCACGGTCACGGGCCAGCTCGTTCTTGCGAATGAAGCCGGTCAGACCCTCGACGGTGACTTCCAGGCCGTTCTCGGTGACCGAGATGACGGTGGTGGTCACAACATCGCCCTTCTTGACGTTGGCGATGGCTTCCTTGAACGGATCGGAACCCAGCTGCTTGATGCCCAGGCTGATGCGCTCCTTCTCGATGTCGACGTCCAGCACCTTGGCCTTGACGACGTCGCCCTTCTTGAAGTCGGCAATAGCCTGCTCGCCGGAACGTTCCCAATCCAGGTCGGACAGGTGAACCATGCCGTCGATGTCGCCCGGCAGACCGATGAACAGACCGAACTCGGTGATGTTCTTGACCTCGCCCTCGACCTCGGTGCCGACCGGGAACTTGTCCAGGAAACCTTCCCAGGGGTTCGACATGGTCTGCTTCAGGCCCAGGCTGATGCGGCGCTTCTGAGCGTCGACATCCAGCACCATGACTTCGACTTCCTGAGAGGTCGAAACGATCTTGCCGGGATGGACGTTCTTCTTGGTCCAGGACATCTCGGAGACGTGGACCAGACCCTCGACACCGGCTTCCAGCTCGACGAAGGCGCCGTAGTCGGTGATGTTGGTGACGCGGCCGACGAACTTGCCGTTGACCGGGTACTTCTGCTCGACGCCTTCCCAGGGATCGGCTTCAAGCTGCTTGATGCCGAGGCTGATGCGCTGGGTTTCCGAGTTGAAGCGGATGACCTGCACCTTGACGGTCTGGCCGATGTGCAGAGCTTCGGACGGATGGTTGATGCGCTTCCAGGCGATGTCGGTGACATGCAGCAGACCATCGACGCCGCCCAGGTCGACGAACGCACCGTAATCGGTGATGTTCTTGACGACGCCTTCCAGCACCTGGCCTTCCTTGAGGCTTTCGATCAGTTCCGAACGCTGCTCGGCGCGGGTTTCTTCCAGCACGGCGCGACGCGAAACGACGATGTTGCCGCGCGAACGGTCCATCTTCAGGATTTGGAACGGCTGAGCCGAGCCCATCAGCGGGCCGATATCGCGCACGGGGCGGATGTCGACCTGGCTGCCCGGCAGGAACGCCACGGCGCCCGACAGATCGACGGTGAAACCGCCCTTGACGCGGCCGAAGATGACGCCGTTGACGCGCTGGTTGTCCTGGAAGGACTTTTCGAGCTGCGTCCAGGCTTCCTCGCGGCGAGCCTTTTCACGGCTCAGCATGACTTCGCCGTTCTTGTCTTCGTAACGTTCAACGAAGACTTCGACCAGGTCGCCAGCCTTGATTTCAGCGGGGCGCCCGGGGGCCGAGAATTCCTTGAGGGGGATGCGGCCTTCGGACTTCAGTCCGACGTCGATGACCGCGAAATCGCCGTCGATCTCGACGACGGTGCCCCTGACGACGGAACCTTCAAAGGAACCGTTCTCGCCGAACACTTCGTCCAGCAGGGAGGCAAAATCTTCATTGGTGTTAAATTCAGTGGCGGTAGCCATAACGTATAGTCCTTTCAACTCATCTTCCGGGCCTACCGGTTGTCTCCGGCGGTCTTGAGCGAAAACCAAAACACCGATCGCCGCTTCCCCGCTCCGGGAAACGGCCACCCTGGCTTCACGGGTCCGGCGCGACGCCGGCTCAGTGCCGCTGGGAGATGATGGAGACCGCGGCGGCAAAAGCCCCGTCGGCATCCAGCTCCGAGGTATCCAGCACCACCGCGTCGGCGGCCGGAACCAGGGGAGCAACGCTACGTCCGCTATCGCGGGCGTCGCGCTCCTTCATATCTTGAAGGACAGCCTCCCATATAGCGGAGACTCCCTTGTCAAGCAACTCTTTGAATCGCCGTTCCGCCCGTTTTTCCAGACTGGCGGTGACGAAAATCTTAGCGTCGGCGTCGGGACAGACCACCGTGCCGATGTCGCGCCCGTCGAGAACCGCGCCGGGAGCCGTGGCCGCGAAGCTGCGCTGGAACGCCAGCAAAGCGGCGCGCACGCCGGGAATCGCCGCCACCTTCGAAGCCGCCTGGGCGGCGTTTTCGCCGCGCAGATCGGGACTGGACAGGTGCTCGGGCGTCAGCGACCGGGCGGCCGCTTCGGCCTGGGCCGGATCTTCCGGATCGCCGCCGGAACGCAGCACGGCCAGTCCCACGGCGCGATACAGCGAGCCCGTGTCCAGATAATTCAGGCCGAAATGCGCCGCCAGACGCTTGGCCAGGGTTCCCTTGCCCGCCGCCGCCGGACCGTCGAGAGCGATGATCATATTCCTACCCTTCAATCGCCAAACGTGCGCCTGGGGCTCAACCGATCTTGGCGCCCAGGCCGTTCATCAGCCTGGCGAAGCCCGGAAAACTGGTGTCCATGGCGGTGCCGTCGTCCACCGTCACCGGTTCTTGCGAAGCCATACCCATCACCAGGAACGACATAGCGATGCGGTGGTCCAGGTTGACGGCGATGGTGGCTCCGCCCTTCGGCGCCTTGCCGGTGCCGTGAACAATCAGATCGTCGCCTTCGATTTCCAGCTTGACGTCGCAGGCCTCCAAACCACGGGCGACGGCGGCCAGACGGTCGCTTTCCTTCACCCGTAGTTCCGACAGGCCGCGCATCCGCGTGGTTCCTTGCGCAAAAGCGGCGGCCACCGCCAGAACCGGGTATTCATCGATCATCGACGGAGCCCGTTCGGCGGGAATGTCGACGCCCTTCAAGGCCGAGAAACGCACTTCCAGATCGGCCACCGGCTCGCCGGCGTCGTCGCGGGCGTTCACCAGCCGGATGTCGGCCCCCATTTCCTGTAGGCTGAGGAACAGGCCGCAGCGCAACGGGTTGGTGCAGACGCCGATGACGGTGATGACCGAACCCGGCACCAGCAATGCCGCCACCACCGGGAACGCGGCCGAGGACGGGTCGGCTGGAACTTTAATGGCCCGGCCCTTCAATTCCGGCTGCCCCTTCAGCGAAATGGCCTTGGCCCCACCCTCGATGGTCTCGACGATCAGATCGGCGCCGAAGCCCTTCAGCATCAGTTCGGTATGATCGCGGGTGGCTTCTTTTTCAATCACCGTGGTAATGCCGGGGGTGTTCAGACCGGCCAGCAGCACCGCCGACTTCACCTGAGCCGAAGGAACCGGCAGTTCATACGTAATCGGCAGAGGCGAACCGGTCCCGATAACAGCCATGGGCAAGCGACCGCCGGAGCGGCCGACGAAACCGGCGCCCATACGGCTCAACGGCTCGGACACCCGCTTCATGGGACGCGAACGCAAGGACGCATCGCCGGTGAAGATCGTGGTAAAGGGATGGCTGGCCACCAAACCCATCAGCAGGCGGGCGCCGGTGCCGGCGTTGCCCATGTCCAGAACGTCCTCGGGTTCCGCCAGACCGCCGACGCCGCGTCCGAACAATTCCCAGACGCCGTCCTCGCGGCGCGTGACCTCGGCGCCCAGGCGGCGCATGGCCTCGGCGGTGCGCAGCACGTCCTCGCCTTCCAGCAGTCCTTCGACGGTGCTGCGGCCCACCGCCAGGGCTCCGAACATCAGTGACCGGTGCGACACCGATTTGTCGCCGGGCACCTTCACGTTCCCGCTCAACGCCTGGGCCATGGTGGAGGTCAGAACCTTTGACCGATCAGGAGATTGCGAAGAAGACTGCATGGCGATCAATGCCTCGGTTGAATCTTTGTCGGAAACAGGGCTCCATAGCACAGGAGGAAGCCCTCTGGTAAGCCCCGAGGCATCGCCATTCGGGGCTTCAAGGCCATCCCCCCGATATTTTTCGTTTTGACACGGCCTGATACTCATGGCAAATGGCCCGAAGAAACCAGATCCAGACTCAGCGCTGACCAAAGGAGGAGACAGTTGGCGAAACCTGAATGGGGTGTGAAACGCACCTGCCAGAGCTGTGGCGCCCGCTTCTACGATATGCAGCGTTCGCCGATCATTTGTCCGAAGTGCGGTTCCAACGTCGAGCCTGAAGTCATCTTCAAGCCCCGCCGTCAATCCGCCGCCGCTGCCGCCGCTGCTGCTGCCGCCGAAGCCAAGGCCGCGCAAGCCGCCGTCATCGAGAATGAGGAAGCCGAGCCGGCGGAGGAAGAAGAAGACGCCGAAATCGACGGCGGCGACGATGACGAAAGCGGTTTGATCGAGGACGCGTCCGACCTGGGCGAGGACGATGACGACATGGCCGAAGTCATGGAGCATCTGGACGAAAATCTGGAGGACGAGGTCTAAGGCCGGTCGAACCGGAGCAACGGATTTCAGATCGGATGGCGGGTGAATTTTTCACTTGCCAGACCGCTCTAAAATCCATATGTTCCGGCTCCACCGCGTTAGACGCGACCCAGAATTCGGGGCCATAGCTCAGCTGGGAGAGCGCTACAATGGCATTGTAGAGGTCAGGAGTTCGATCCTCCTTGGCTCCACCAAATAAAGTCAAAGGCTTAGCTGTTAATTCAGCTAAGCCTTTGCTTTTTCCAGCTTTGCACTGTAAAGCGGCGTCTCGCGAAATCTAAGCGGATCAACGGCTTATTTTGACGGCGGACGCAGTTCGTTTACACATCTTTTAACACACGTTTTTGATGGTGCTGGCGGCAGCGTAGACGGCGGCAGGTTCGCTTTTCGTTCTTGACTCGCGCTGCCGAAAAATTTGACACTGGGCAGAAGCGCAACTCGCGCCTGTAACCCGCCTTCCAGCCGGAAGAGCGGGTTTTTTCATGCCCAAAGCCCCGAGCCTCTCCAGGCCGGGGCTTTTTCATTTTCGGAAGGACGAATGATGGACTTGCAAGACCGCCTGGAAAAAGCCTGGGCCGACGAAGGCCGTTACCGCGACACTCACCGTACCCTGACCTTTACCAAGCGAGGGCTGGAGATCGACAAGGACATCGTCATCGCCGAACGCAGTAGCGACGAGTGTGCCCCTCGGCTACATGCTCCGTAATGAGCTTACCTTTACAGGCCAGACGCGCTGAGCACCTCACGAAACGTCCGAGGCGGGCGGCCGAGCAGCCTTTCCAGCGCGGGATCCGTAGCGGCGAAGTCACCACGACGAGCCGCACGGAAGGTCCCCAACAGCATCTCGGCATAAATGGCGGGCATCCCTGAGGCGACCTTGGCCTGGCTCCATTCCGCATCGGGGACAGTGACGTGTCGAACCTCGCGTCCCATTACCTCGGATGCCATGGCGGCAATCTCCGCCATCGTCACCGCCTGTGACGCCGTCAGCGGCGGTGTGATGCCATCCCACTTTCCCTTCTCGGACAGGATTGCCGCGTCTGCTTCCGCCAGATCATCGCGCGCGGTCCAACTCACGGGGCCGTCTTCGGGCACACGCAACTCGCCGGTCCTTAGCGCATCCCGGATTATATGCAGGCAGCTTTCGGCATAGAAGCCGTGGCGCAAGGACGTATATGCCAGTCCGCTTGCCGCAAGGTCTGCCTCCGTTCCTGCATGCTGCTCCGCCGGTGCGAAGGGTGAGCCCACACGTGCGCCCATGTGGCTCGTGTAGAGAATGCGATCAGCACCGGCTTCTCGGGCAGCCTCAATCGCTGCGCGGTGCAACAGTAGTGCCTCGTCGCCGAGCTTGTCGGCCGACACGATCAAGACTTGGTCAGCGCCCTCAAAGGTGGCCTTCAGGTTTCGCGCATTGGCGAAATCCCCAGCGCGAACCTCGATACCCCGTGCTACGAGACCGGATGCTTTTGCTGGGTCGCGGACGCTCGCGACAACCCGCTCCGAAGAATGACGTCGAAGCAAACTCTCTATGATTGCTTTCCCGAGATGCCCAGTCGCTCCAGTAACGACGATCATCCGTGCCTCCTTGCGTTATCAATGGAATCTATAATTTGTTATCATTGATACGCTCGCGCAGCAATCAATGCTATCGAAATTTGTTTATCGATGTTAATGCATCATCATGGCAGCGGAATCGAACAGCGAGACGGAGGCACTTGACGCGCGCACGAGGATTCTCGACGCGGCGTCAATGCTCATCGCCAGTGGTGGTATCACGGCGTTGACGACGCGGGCCGTGGCTGCCGCCGCCGGAGTGCAGCCGCCGACCCTCTATCGTTTGTTTGGCGAAAAACGTGGATTGCTTGACGCTGTGGCAGAACATGGGCTCGCAGCTTTCATTGCCCATAAGGTCGCGGCGGAGCCCCATGCAGATCCTGTGCAGGACTTGCGCGATGCGTGGGATACCTACGTAACATTCGGCCTCGCTAATCCGGCGGTATTCGCAATCATGAACGAGGTTGGCGCGGCAGGAGCCCAGTCAGCAGCCGCGCTTGCCGGCATCGCTGTCCTTAGGAAGCGTGTCGAACGGATCGCCCGTGCCGGGCGCCTTAAAATGCCAGTCGAGCGGGCGGTCGCTTTGGTTCATGCGACTGGAGTTGGCACGGTGCTGACCCTACTCGCGGCCCACGAAAAGGAGCGGGATCCGCACCTTTCGACCACAGCCAGAGAGGCTGTATTAGCTGCCTTGGTGTTAGATTCATCCGGGCCGCGGCACGAGAGCGCAGCACCATTTGCGGTCGCCCTGCGCGCCCATCTTGGCAGCGCTGACGCATTGTCACCCGGCGAGCGCCTGCTGCTGACTGAGCTTCTGGACAGACTTGCTGCCCCGGATTGCTGATTGATGGTATCGCAGCAAATGGGCTGGAGTGGCGTCAGCAAATCGGCTGAGGGGAAAAGGGGGTGACGTCGGAATGAAGCTTGCCCTTATTTACAAAAACTATCTCGGCGAGCGAATTTCCGTTCTGGATTACCTGGATGCCGCTTACGGGAAATAGCCAGCCCCCCATTGTCTTTAAATTGACATGCCAAAGCGTCGGCCTATACGCTTTAAGCGTGAGACATTTAAAGAACAACAACAATGGGACGGCCTTTTTCTTCTAATCCCCACTATATAAACATCACAAAAGTCACGGACGAGGCTTGGATCGCCCAGCGGGCGACGAAAAGCAGGACGACTTGGTACTTGCTGAAGCTTGGCGACAAGCGACCTCGTTGCAGCCTCGGCACTGACGACAAGCGGCATGCCGCACTCCTGACGATGAAGGCCTATCAGGCTTGGTTGGAAGACCCGAACAGCGATTGGCGCTCGGCCTGCGGCAATGTCGCGCATCACATCGGCTTCCAGCAGGTGGCCGAGGATTGGCTGGCGACGCAGAAGACTGATCACGCCTATAAGTCCGGCGTCATCCGCAAATTCCTCGTGCCGTTTTTCGCCAGCGAAAAGCACGTCACCCATATGGCGATGATCAATCAGGCGATGGTCGATGACTACAAGCTGTGGCGGCGCGACTACTGGTCTCGGCGACATGCCGATACGAAAATCTCGACCAAACAGGCGGAGGGCTATGGCGAGCCCAGCGCAACGACGCTGAACCGGGAATATCCGACGCTACGGCAAATCCTCTCCTATGCGGCTAAGCGCGGCTATATGGAGAAGCAGCTCATTCCCGAGGTGCAGGCGGAAGCAAGCAAGCCCAATCCCCGCCCCGCGCTGCTCGGCGGCGATTTCGAACATCTGATGCGGGAAACAGAGCGGTGGATCGCGGAAGCCGCTGATCAGCAGACTGTGGAGAAGCGCAAACTGCTGGCCGATTGGATCTGGATCAACCGCTATACCGGGCTGCGCGTACCGCATGAAGCGGAGAAACTGACCTGGGCCGACATCCGTTTCGACGTAAATCTGCTTTACGTCGCCGAGGACACCAAGACCGGCAAGCGCGAGGTTCCGTTGCGGGACGAAGCGGCAAGCCGCCTCAAAGCCCTTAAAAAGCGGCATGAGACAGCGGCAGCCGAACTTACTGCAAGTAAGTCGGTTTTCACCCTGCCCAGCGGCGAGAAGGTCAATCTCAGCGACATGTTCAACGCCGTCATCGAGCGCTGCAAATTCCCCGTCCGCGCCGACCAGCTACCCTATAGCCCCTATAGCCTGCGGGCGACCTACGCGACCTTCTCATTGGCCGAAGGACGCAGTTATGAATGGCTAGAGGAGGTCATGGGCACCAGCATCAAGATGCTGAAGGCCCATTACAAACAGGGCACCATCGAGCAGACCCAACGTTACCTCCGTAAGAAAGGCGTGATGCCGATGGAGAGCTGGGGCAATGCATCAGCGGTTTGGGCGCAGCCGGTGTCGCTGAAGCAGGCGGCCTGGTCGTCGGCTGTTATCGGCGGTAACAGCGTGGTGCTGACGGCTGACGGGGTGCTGGGAAAGGCGGTTTCATGAGGCCGATATGGACCGGAGGCGGAGGTGCACTGTATCTGCATATGCTGCAAAGATGCCCTGTACTATACGCAAAAATTGGCAAACCTCCTCACGTCCGTCTGCATGTCGGTCTCCGAGACTGCAGGATACTTTCGCTTTCCTGCGGTGGATGGCACATGCCAAACGGAAAAGATCCGTGTCAGCCGCAAGGCGTTCATCGAGCTAAGCGGCAGCGCCCCCCCAGTCACCGCGCCACGAGGGACGGTCGCATCATAGTTCCATCGGGCAGGAGGACGACCAGTGGGGGAGATCGCCAGGTTTACGGTGACTGGCTCCCTATTCCTGTTGCCGGATCGGGGAAGGCGGTCTATTCCAGACGGCCAGGGATTGCACCTCTGTCAACCAACGTGTCCATCGACTGTATTGTCTAGAATGAAGATTGAGATTCCCGTTATTGATTTATTTGCCGGACCTGGCGGCCTGGGGGAGGGCTTCTCCCGCTATGGCAATTACTTCGGCGACGACATATCGTTCCAAACAAGGCTTTCCATCGAGAAGGACAAGGTGGCTGCGCGCACCCTGCGTCTGAGGGCGTTCGTAAGAGCCTTCAGCGGGAAGGCTATTCCAGAGTGCTATTACAACTATGTCTGCTCGACCACGCCCGCCGACAAGGAAAAATGGGCCGGAGAGATGGCGGCTCTTCCCCAATGGAAGGCTGCTGACGAGGAAGCCTGGAATGCCACATTGGGCGAGGTTCCCTTCGTCGAACTGCACCAGCGAATCGGGGAAGCCATTCGTGGTCAAGACCTTTGGTGCCTTCTGGGGGGGCCGCCCTGCCAAGCGTACTCTGTGGTTGGCCGTTCACGCCGGATGGGAATCGGGGAAGGCATTCGCCAGTCTGGAGACGATGAACTCCAGAAGGCTGAGCGCGAGCGCAAGGCCGAGGAATTCTACAAGGACGACAAGCACACGCTTTACCGGGAATACCTCAAGATCGTTGCGATCCATCAGCCGCCATTCTTCGTAATGGAAAACGTGAAGGGAATTCTGTCGTCCCGCCTCGACGATGGCAGCTACGTGTTCGACAAAATTCTCAAGGATTTGGCGGATCCATGGGATGCCATCGCCGACGAAGACCTGCCGGATGAGGCACTGGCGAGGTTCACTCCTGCCAGGAAGCTTGGCTATACCATCCATTCATTCGTTGCCCTACCGGACAAGGTAAGCGGAGACTACCGCAAGGTCGATTACCTGATCCGAAGCGAGGATTACGGCGTCCCCCAGGAACGGCACCGCGTCATCCTTCTGGGTATCAGGGATGACCTGAATCTGGCTCCCACCCCTTTGGAAAAGGCACAGACAAAAACCACCCTTGCCGAAGTGATCGGCGACTTGCCCCCTCTCCGCAGTGGCCGTAGCGGATGGGTTCGACACAAAGTCAGGGCGGAAAAGACGGACACAGCCACCGCGTGGATTGAGGCGGTGAAGTCGGAAACCAGTAAGATCATCAAGGATGTCTGGAACAGTGGTCCGACAATTCACAAGGTGATGGAGGATGCTCTCGAGCAGCTTGACCCGATGCTGACCAGGGGGAGAAGTTTCGTTGGCTGGAGCACTTGGCCAGACCCCGCCCATGAGATGGCGCAATGGTACCAGGACGATTCCCTGGGGGGCGTTCTTCAGCATGAAACCCGCGACCACATGGATGCCGATTTCGCACGCTATCTGTTCGTGTCCGCCTATGGCAAAGCAATGAAGAACTCGCCCAAGCTGCGTGACTTCCCCCTCAGTCTTCTGCCGGATCACGAGAATGCCCAGACCGAGGAAGGCCGCCGCGTCTTTCATGACCGGTTCCGTGTTCAACTGGCCGAGCGTCCAGCAACGACCGTGACCTGCCATATCCGGAAGGACGGTCACTATTTCATCCATTACGACCCGGCGCAGTGCCGCAGCCTGACGGTCAGGGAAGCCGCCCGCATCCAGACCTTTCCGGACAACTACTTCTTCGAGGGCAACCGGACGGAGCAGTATGAGCAGGTCGGCAATGCGGTGCCGCCCTACCTCGCGGTCCAGCTTGCCAAGGTCGTTGCGCAACTGATCAAGGAGATGTCCGTCGAAGCGTGCGACGCGGTGAAGGAGGGGGAAGAGGTTGCCTGAAAGGCGCCACCGCGGGGACATCATGTCGCCGGAGAAGCGAAGCGCCGTCATGTCGCGGATACGGGGCAAGGACACCGGCCCCGAGCGCGCCCTGGCCGCCGCCATGGCCGAACAGGACTGGGAATGGGAATCCCATGCCCGCGATCTTCCGGGCAAACCCGATTTCGTCTTCAGGGCGGCCCGGGTCGTGGTGTTCGTCGATGGCGATTTCTGGCATGGCTGGCGGTTTCCGCAGTGGCGGGATAAGCTGTCAGAGCAGTGGGAAGCGAAGATCGAGGCCAACCGCCGCCGCGATTCCCGGAACCATAGGGCGCTTCGCCGGGCCGGATGGAAGGTGATCAGGGTCTGGGAACATCAGATCAAGACGGACACAGCTAAGGCCATCCAGCGCATCAGCAATGCTGTCTCGGCTTCTCCCAAAAGCTGATCAGCTCCCAGGCATAGATACCCCGTAGATGATTAGCCACAAAATGCGGTATATACAGCCTGCGCCGCTATGGCCAAAGCGCAAGGATGCTGCCTGCTTATGCCGACCCATGAAAACCCAGCCAAAAAGCGAAATCAGGTGCTCTGGAGTGATGACGAACTCCTAGCGGCGGTGGAGGCCTACATATACATGATCAGGCTTCAACAGAGAGGGGTAGCATGCACAGAGAACATGACGACCCCTCTCCTCATGGCGGGTCCGCTTGCCGGGCGCAACGATGCATCTATCCGATATCGGATGCGGAATATCTCTGCTGTTCTTCATGGGCTCAACGCCCAAATTCTAGATATATATTCCCCCGCAGAACAGGTTGGAGCAGGAGTTCGTGAGCGGCTGCGGAAAATCCTTCTTGCGCACCCCGCATTCGAGCTGATCAAACTCACCTCCACCCCTCGATCGCCCGGAAATTTATCCAGATCAGACAAGCACCAGAACGCAGTCTCTGCCCTGAATGATCTGCGGAAGCGTCTCGACGAATTCGAGGCCTCGATGGGCGGAATTGGGCATAATCACCCTCCAGAGGCCATTGAATACTCGTTTGATCGAAATGAAATATCCAAGGTCAAGGAGGATTTGGCGCGACTTGAAATTGAACTATCTAAATCAAAACCCGACATATCAGTTCAGAAAAATATCATTGAGAGATTGATCGGCTTTGGCCTGAAACTGAGTATCTGGATGGAACAACGGGTCACAAAATTTGTTGATGCAGCCCTGGTAATAGCAGCTCCAATTGTTGTTGCAAAAGCCACTAACATGCTACCAAGCCTCATCGAAGTCGTGCATTCAGTTACCCAACTGATTGGGAGATAGAAGGGATTCTATCCGGGAGTCCGGACTCCCGGCATCTAGTCAGCAATGCCATCAGCCGCTCCGCCTGCCTGTCAGTCGGTATCTTGGGCGGATTGGCAATCACCAGGAACAGTGCCTTTTCATCCTCTGGCGTCAGTAGCCGCATTTCTTTCGCATAGTCGCGGACTGTGATCCAGGAAGCCGCGCTGCGGGACATGACCTCACTAACCGCCCTAATGCCGTCGTCGATCCTTCCTTCGGCCCGGGCGTCCCGGATCGCCGCCTTCGCTTCCTCCGGCGGCAGCAGGAATGCATCAAATCCGTCCACAACCGGGATTTCAGTTTGAAAGGCTACCTTCGGGCAAGCCTGATCCTTAGCCCATTCGGAAGGGCTTCGACCTGCCAGCGGTGGAGTGCAGATCACTTGCTTCATACACTCGGCAATCAGCGCCAGCTGGGCTTCGAGAACGCTACCGGCAGATTGCATCTGCCATATCCGAAGGTAATTAAGGCGACCACCACTAGATTGATCCCGGGACAGGATAGCAAGCCGAGCAAGGGAATAAGCTACGATCTGCGACCGAAGGCCAGGGACATACCAGGAGGCCTCAGAAACCAAACGTTCCGTAGCCAGAAACAATATTCTTCGCGCGACTGCTGACTTGAACCAATCGTCACCATAGAGGTGCTTCTTCTCCGTCCACTCCTTGGTAATCCGGTCCGCGAAGGTGGTGAAGCTCTTCTCGGCGCCCTTGCAGGCGATCTCGGGCAGACCGTCGAAGCAGTTCTCGACTTTCGCCAGATCGGTCTTGGTGATGACCTGATGCTTAGGGTTCAGGCGAAGAAACTGGTTCTTGCGGGCATCAGTCATGCCGGCCTGGTCGTTCAGGTGTTGCCCCCGGGCACGTTCGTAGTACCAGTGGGTCTGCACCTGTGATGCGCCAACAGCCGGGGCCAGGATGCGGCGTGAAATCTCTTCGATCTTGCGATGGAATTCGTGGTTGGCGAAGAAGTCGCTGGGACGGACCCCATTCTGCGAATTGGCAAAGCGCGAGATCCTCGGGATCATCTGGAGCGCAAGGTCAGTCTGGACGACGGACAGCTTCATCGGAACGAAGACCCCGGAAAGATCCTTTCTGTCCTTGTCCCGGCGCGCTGCTGCCAGGGATGCAGTGGTCTGTGCGCCGTTGACGATCTGCAAGTCGGTGGCAGAGCGGATCATCAATGCGCCGTTGTCGGCTGTGAAGACCTCAACCCCGGAAGCCGTGCAGGCAATGCCATTGTTGTAGGCAAAGAACAGCTCCGGTTCCTTGGCGATGGTGGTCGCGATGCCTTTGTTAACGCCGCTACGGCGGCCAAGGAAGGTTCGGACATTGCCCTCAAGTAGACGGCTGCCGTGGCGAATATAGATGTCGGCCAGCACTTCGGCAGGGACGACAGCCAGATAACCGCTATAGCCTGAACTCCCAACCGGGCCGGGCAGCACGGGAAGACCGCCGCCAAGGGCATGGGAGAAATCGACGACAAGATCATCTCTTGCGCTTCCGGCCTCGTGGATGCGCTTCAGTCTCGTCACGTCCCAAATCTGGAAGGTGATCGGCAGCCCGTCCTTGGTTGTTTCGGAGGGTAATTCCCGCAGCTTATCGCTGACACATCTGTCGGTGATGACATGCAACCGAAGGGCAGAGAGGCTTTCGGCGCGTTGGAGCCTTCGGGCCAACGCCCAAAGGGGGCGGCTTTCTTCGATGTTGCTGCTCAGCCAACCGTCACGGGAACACTCGAAAACGTTGATCAGTCGGTTGAAGCCTTGGTCTCGTGCTTCTGTCCTGGCGAGGTTCGGCGGCATCCTTGCGTCACCATTATGCAGGGCGACAAAGAGGTGAAGCGACTCGTCGGCTTCGTCAAACGCAAAGGCATCGATCTCCAGTTTCTTGTTGCTGGGACCGGGGACCAGTTCGGGGCAGAGTTCAAAGTCCGGCAGTTCGTTGGCATCACGCAACCGGTCGAGCACTTCCTCGACGAAAGCTTCCCGCAGGCCGCAGGCGCGTGTTTCTGCCCTTGATGCTGCGCTGGCCAGCACGTCGGAACGATACTCGTCCTCAGTCATCACTCGATTCCCCCGGTCATCTCGAAATCGCTGGCTGCCGACAGCTCGACGAGGTAGCTCACGTCATCGATACCGACAGGGACATCCGCCGCCACGATGCGTGGAAACCCTTCCACCACCCGGTAGCAATGCACTCCGGCCAGCCTGACGGCATATTCCCGGTGTCGTGGATGATCGTGCCAGCGTATGGCAGCCAGTCTGCTGTTGAACTCGTTGAGAGCGAGCGGCTCGCTCTCAAGCTGCCCTCTCAGCGAATCGATGATCGCGGCGGCGGTCATCGCCCCTTCCGTCTCCAGGCTGGCATCTGCCAGCCGGAACATGCGAAGCTCCATCGGGTCGGCTCCGGGGTCGAGTTGCCCGAGGCCGTTGACCCGGAAGGTGTCGGCATCCGGTTGAGTGGTTTTCACCTCGATCCGCAAGCCATCCGGCAGCATGAAGTCCTGGGGGCTGCCCAATGGCCCGTTCCAACTGCTGACGGCCTCGACCAGCGGATGCCGGTCTAGCAGGGATTGAAGAACAAGCAGTTCCCCGATTAGCCCTCGCAATTCGCTGGCTGACAATCCGCCCCTGTCGCCCTCAAGGAGTGCCCGCCAACGCTCGACCCGACCAAGGATGGCTGCCGGAGCCGCCTCGGCACTTACGCCAGAGCGGGTGAAGGCGATGATGTCCTGGCTCAGACCTGCGAAGACAGTGTGCAAGGACGGTTCTTGAAGTGACAGGCGCAACCACCATAGACCATCGGGGCGCTGTCCCCGTTCGATGGCGATGGTCTTCATCTGGCGAGGTTCAGGCGGTCGCGCAGGGCAGAACAGCACTAACCCAGGATACGCAGGCGGTTCGAATTCAGCGTACAGATCCAGGGGATGATGATCATCCACCCGCCTGTGAAGCTTGGTCTGGCCGATATTGCGCAGGTCGTCCCAGAGGGCGTCAATCGTCGCCATCGTCATCCGCCACTGGTTCATCGTCGAATTCGGGCGCGAAAAGCTCGTCCTGGGCAACCTTGTTGAGGCGGTATTTGATCAGCCGCTTAGGGGCATCAGGATCGGTTGCCCCTGGAAAATGCAGGGCCAAGGCGGGCAGAATCACGCCGCCTTCGTAGGGAGCGTCGTCGTCCGCTTCGTAGCCTCTTAAGAGGTAAATTATGAGAAGCGGGTTCTGCATCTCCTCTCTGTAGCAGTCTTCTTTGATCTTCCCCCCTTTATCACGGCACTCTTCCGAGGCCGTCGCCTTAATGCTTTGCGCTTTTTTTGCGCTTAAGCCGTGTAGCACGTCACGCCTTCCACCAACTCTTGAACTTTTCCCAGAGACCATAATCGAGTAGGTCTTTTTCGAGACCCTAATTTTGCGTCGTTGCGCAGCGATCTCAATATCTGGCAATCCTTTCAGATCTGCTTCGCCAGCGGGACGAATTTTCCCCGCAGTTCCGTTTGTCAGGATCGCAACGGTCCATCGTTCGAAGGAAGGATTCCGCTGAGGCTCCATCGCGCGAAGAAAATCTGCGATGCTGTCACACTGAAAGTCATGGTTAAGAGGATGAACAGCAAATTCATCCAAGAACTCAGCTATATCTGCTGCTTCTACGTCCTCCCAAAGAACAGCTCCTCCATGTTCTGACGCGTGCGGCTTGCCACTTTTATCAACCAGATAAGAAACAAAAGCGTCGATATGGGCGAAGTTACCGATGTTCCGTCGCTTGTCTGAATAAAGCAAAGTTGATTCGACTCCGCGTCCGGTCAGCGACACCTCAAACCTAGATTCAAAAACATCCACACCCGTCGCCATCTTGTTCCTGGCGGTGATCAGGAGGGTGTCCGGATGGCAGCGGACCCGCAAGCCGAACTCCTTCGGCGTTGCCTTGCGCCGCTTCATCCGTGCGAACTCCCGCTTCAGCTCGCCGGTCGCCTCGGTGATATGGCGATACCAGCCCACAGCATCCGGGGTGAGCCAGAGCTGGCAAAGGTCGCCATAGCCATCCCGGTAGCCGAACCACCGGCCCATCTGAAGGAGGGTATCGTACATCTTCGAGTTTCGCAGGAAGTAGCTTGTCGAAAGCCCTTCCAGGGTGAGGCCGCGCGAAAGGCTGTTGCCGCCAACAGCGATGACCCGCACGCCCGGTTCCGCCTTGGCCACGGAATAGTCCAGCTTGGCCGCACCCGTGGACTGGTTCACCGCCTGGACTTCAATGGGCGAGATGGATGCGTGGAGGGCTTCAAGAACCTCGCCCCAACCGAACCCAGCCAAGGCAAAACGGCTCGCAAAGATGTCAGCGAGTGCAGCGATTTCGGGACTGCTGGCGGCGGCCTTGGCCGGTTCTAGAGACCCGTAGAGCCGGACTGCCCGGCGAATGTCCTCCAGTTCCGTGTGAATGACCGTTGCGACCTTGTTCTGCACGTCGGTGAAGCGCGAGACGTTGACCAGCATGGAGCGATGGATGCCGCCACCCTTGCCGGGATGACCGGCTCTGGCCCGCAAGTCCCGAAGGGTCGTGGTCAGGAGGAACCCCCGCAGAGCTTCCTTGAGCGAGTCAGGCAGCCATTCCACCTCCTGGTCCTTCTGGTGGGTAACCGGCAGCCACGTATCGGCATCCTCAATGTCGATGAGGATGCTGGTGGTGTCAGATGCGGTGCCTTCATCGGTGTCGTCGGGGTCGGTCTGGGCGAAAACGGCATTCATGCCGACATAGTTGTCAGGTGGCTCCAGGACATGGATGAAGTCTCGGGGGAACAGATCGTCCCCCAGCATATCGTTGGTTGAAGCCGGATCGATGAAGATGTTCGCGAACGGAGTTGCCGTGAAGCCCACGTAGCTGGACCGCGTGAACAACTCCAAAATGTCGCGGATGCCACGGTTGATAGCCGTCACCTGCCCAGGCTTCATTTTGGTATTGATCGATGCGTTGTCCGCTTCGTCATCGATCAGCAGAAGGGGGACGTCGATCCTTCCAGCATGATTGGCATTCTTGGCGCGAAGCCATCCTGCCAGTCTGGACAGAACTGAGGCATTCTTCTTGCTGACGACCAGAACGGGTTCCTTCACCGCTCCGAGCGATATGTTGAGAGCCGATGCCGTGTTCTTCCTAAAGTCACTGTCCCGCGAGGTGAAGACGATGCCATCGCGCTGACCGTCGAGAAGACCGACGCCTACATGGGTCTTGCGACCAATCTGGCCGACCGTAAGGAAATCACGACTGTCCAGTCCGACAAAGGCGGCATCCAGGCGTTCCTGAGTCTGGCGACGGACATTCTCAAGAGTGCCGGTGAGCAGCACCACCATGCGATAGCCTGCGTCTGCGGCCTTGCAGATCAACGCGGCATACGAGGCGGTCTTACCGGACTGGACGTCGCCCACGACTAGCCCTCGCCGCTTCCATTCGTCCTCTTTTGCGGGGTTGCCCAACAGGTCGAGCAGAATATCTATGTCCCTATCGAGTGTCGAAACCACGAATGGTCCCCAGCCGTTGCGAAGCAGCAACTGGCGGTAACGATTCCAATAGAATGGAACGATCTCTGCCTTGCGTGCCGCAAGCCAGGGGTCATGCTCCTCTTCCGAGACGAGGGTCTTCCCCATCTCCATCCTGATGCTGTACCGGGCATGAAGCAGCTTGCGGGTCTCGTTGACGAAGGTCTTCGACAATCCAAAACCGGTGGCCATACCAGCCAGAACCTTGTCGATTTGCTCATCCGTTGGTGGTGGGTCGAGGGGGATCAGATTGGCGACGGACGACGCCAATGCCTCGGGAGATTCAATGTTCATTGGCGGAGTTTCCCCATGATCCGTTGAGCCATATCTGGATAGCGGCTGAACGGGTCGGTTAGGTGAAGCTTTCCCAGGACGGCCTGCTTCATCTCGGGCACATCAGCAAACGCCCCCAGAAGCGTGGTGGCCAGCGTCTCAAGTTCGCCCTCTGTCATCTCTGCCTCTCCACTGCCAATTGGAAGGTCATTGCTGACATGAACGTAGATGTCATGGACCGGGATGGAGTCCTCCAGCAGGCGGTAGACCTGCTCTATGCTGATTGCTGACGATGCTCCATTCAGCATGGCCTGAAGGATCGGATGCGACCTGTTGATCCGCCAGGTCACGGCTCCACCGCGCAATTCATGCCGTTCCCACAGAGACACCCTGTCGGTTTCGACGGGAACGCCACGATGCTTGTAGACGGCCTTGCTACGATTCGTAACCGCGCCGACGATGCGTTTCAGGTTCGGTCGCAGAGCGATAGGAGGTTCCGCCATGGTCTTGCGGACATCGACCTTCCAGAGGTGGTCCAGTTCGATGGGCACATCGACCTTGATGCGCGCCAGCCGGATGAGTTCGTCCGACGGCACAATTCGGTACCAGCCTCCAGGCACCATAAGCCGTCCACCCCGGTAGATGTAGAAGCCGTGCGCGGTCTTCAAGCTTTCGCGCCCGCCGACCTTGTCCATCTCGGTTGCCCCCATGCGCGACGGAAAGGGGAGTACGTACGGGGTTACGACAACATCATGCCCGCCGATGGCGAATTTCTCGGTGTGGAGGCTCTGTCCTCGCGGATGATTGCCGAGGAAGGGATCGAGAACTGGCAGCGGGCGTCCATTCACATCAATGGAGAACGGGCCCATCATCTCCCCCGACAGGAAACGGTGAAAGACCATGGCCAAATGGTCGGCCACTCCCTCCATGGCCATTTCAAGCTGCCGCAACGGGGAGGTGGACTCGATGGGATAAAGCCGGTCAAGCTTCTCCCAGATGACTGCCGTTCCGTGCCCCTGCGCTGTCAGGGCAGCAAGGGCATCAGGGAGGACCTCTTCAGAAGTTGGCTTCTGAAGCCACCAAGCTTGGCGGGTTTCACATTCGTCCAGATCCCAGGCTCGGATGGCAAGATCGCCTTCCTTCACGGAGGCAACCGTCATCCTCCGGCATTGAGACAGTGAAGCGGTCTTCATCCCCAGGCCGAAACGGCCCAGATCGCCATCCGGGCGCTTCTCGCGCGGATCACGACTGCCGAAGCGCATGGCGGCGACGAGTTCACCGTCCGACATTCCCTCACCATCATCGATGATGGCGACGAATGCCGAGGTACCTCCCGAGAAGAGAATGGACACCGAGCTAGCTTTGGCAGTGATGCTGTTGTCCACCAGATCGGCGATGGCCGCAGGCGTCGAGTATCCAACGGCACGAAGGGATTCCATGAGAACTGGAGCCACGGGAGGCAGTTCCATGCCCCCCTCTTCCACCAGCATCACAGCTTCGCTTTTCCTCATGCCCCTTCGCCCCCAAGGACCTACCACCTTTAGGTTCTATCCTATGCCAATTCAATCAAAGGTCAAATAGCGGGTCCGAACAGAAACTATGGGCGCAAAGCCGCCCTCCACACCGTAGACATAGCCGGCACCCCACCGCTATAGCAGCGCAACGGGCGCAAGCCCTTCCGCACATGCGCCCTTCACCGCGAGGGCCGCATGGACAAAATTTCCCGCATCGCCGAACTCAATGACCAGCTCCGCAGAGACTTCATCGGCGGCAAGGTGCTGATCACTCCTGGCATCCAAGCCCTCGGCAGCGACGCCGTAGGGGAGATCATCAGCGCCGTCAGGGCATTCTCGGCCTTCACCACAGATAACGATCCATACGGCGAGCATGATTGCGCGGTGGTGGATGTCGGGGATCATCGGGTGATTTGGAAGATCGACTACTACGACCTCAGCATGGCCTACGGCTCGGATGATCCTACGAACTCTGAGGCAACGCTTCGCCTTCTGACCATTATGCTGGCTGACGAGTGGTGACGAGGGCCATTTCGTGATCCTTTCCCGAATAATTTTCTGCTCAGGAAATTTTGATAAAAAGGAGTGTTTTCAATACGATAAAAATGAACTTACTTGACGTAAGCTCGTTGCAAGCTCCTAATTCTTAAGGCAAAGATCGATCCATCAGTTTTCCCGAGGGGGTCCAGATGGACGGTGCGTTGGCTGTTGTCGGGTTTAAAAATGCCCTGGAAGAAGTGTCGAGCACGATTGAGGCTTTCGAGAAGGCCAAGAGTGCGGAAGGCGAATCTCAGAAGGCCAAAAACACAGCTTTATACCTAGCATTGGAGCGGGCCTTTCAATTCCACGATCAGTGGGCCGGGACTCCCGAGTACGAGGAGCTGCTGAGCGAAAAGTCGATCAACGCCAAGCCTCGCGGCAAGGGTGCCAGCGTTTATCTGCCCACGATCAAGGTGTTCTTTGATCCGGCACTGGATAGCTTCGAGCCGTCCAATGATGACGAGAAGGCAGACAAGAACCGCCGTCAGAAGATGGTAAGCACCTATAGCCGTGTCTTGGAATATGCCGCTTCCAACGAAGAGGGCTCGAAAAACGTTGCCGCGTTCATCCAGCAGCAAGGCGGTGTGGAGGCGGCTCGTGCTGCCTGGAAAGAGCAGCAAGACAATACCGATGAGGCGAAGGAAAAGGCACAAAGCGCCGAACTGAGCAGGTTCGGCCATTACCAAACAGGCCTGGAGCTGCTGAAAGGCAGCAAGTCGCAAACCTTGCCCCAGTTAGAGACGCTCAAAGACAGCGTTCAGCTTGCCGCCCTGTATGTCGATGAGAATGGCGTGTCCCATTTTCTGGGGATGCTCCCCGAGACCGACAGCAGCAAGAAGATGCTGGAGCGCTTTATTCGAGATGCCGATCCCGCCAGCCATAAAGCTGCAGAAAGGCCAATTACCGCCCTGCACAAATTGCTGCGCCTGCTCATGGCGAGCAAGGCTGCGCATGCGTCGGACGCCAGCATAAAGATCGTCAACGGACCGGATCGTTGTGAGCTTTGGTCATCGCACGGCAGCACTCAGACTTGCATGCTGCACGCCGTCCTTGCCACACAAGACTACCTGCCGGAAGGCGCATACTGGTTCAATGCAAAGGCCATCAAGGCGCTGCAATATCTCGCCAAACTTGGGCGGCATGGCGCGGAGTTTACGATTAACGGCCCTGCCGAGCTCAACGGGAAGATGGCTTCGGTTTATGTCACCATAGCTAATCACAAAGATGCGATACTCGCCTTCGACAAGAAAGCAGGAATGCCGACCTGGGATTGGCGGGACGCAATCCCCTCTGAGGACAGCAGACGCCGCTCTATGAATGCTGACGGCACGACCTCTATTGAATACAGGTCCCCAGTCGAACAGTTGGTAACGGCTACATCCGATATCGAATGGGCGACAGAGATCCCCGTCGAAGGGGGTTTCGAAAAATGGCTCGACCAGACCTTCTGCCAAACTGCCAGCAAGGTTGATGATCGACTAGCAACGGCAGCTTATGGCGCGAACAACAATAAGCACACCATCTTGCGCATGAACGGAGCCGACTGGTCGCTCAAGGACAAGGATGGCGAGTTTGCCGGGTTCCAATTTTCTGACGGAGTTCCCTTCGAGGAACTGGATAATACCTTCACTACGGATTGTGGCGATATCAGAAGGGCTTTGCAGGAAACAAGAGCTTTGGCTCCAGATGCACTCGCAACCATAGCTATTCGTGAAGACGCTATCCGCGTACAGAGGAAATCTGGGGGCCAGATATCTGAGGTGTTTATACCGGCGCTTGTCTCTGGAAAGAGGGCGCATGGCTTTATGAAAATTGAGGCTAGTCCGCTTTCTTGATCTTTTCGTCACGCCTTTGAAAACACGCCCGTATAATGCAGCAACAGTCGTTGCAGTTTTATACGGGCATTTTTTATGCAGCGGTTTATTGCTTATTACCGTGTCAGCACTGAGCAGCAGGGGCGAAGCGGATTAGGGCTGGAAGCCCAACGTGCTGCCGTCCTCAGTTACCTGGGAGACAATGTGCTCCTGAACGAGCACACCGACATCGAAAGCGGCAAGCACGCCGACCGTCCTGCTCTGAAGCTGGCGCTTGCGGAAGCTCGGAAAGCAGATGCGACCCTGGTGATCGCGAAATTGGATCGGCTTGCTCGTAATGTCGCCTTCATCGCCAATCTCATGGAAAGCGGTGTGCGCTTCGTCGCCGTTGACATGCCTCAGGCCAATCCGCTGACCCTGCATGTTATGGCCGCGTTCGCGCAGCACGAGCGGGAAGCCATCAGCCAACGCACCAAAGCAGCTTTAGCCGCTGCCAAAGCCAGAGGCACGAAACTGGGTAATCCCCGTCCTCGGCCATCTTTGCTGAAGGGGCAAGAAACCATCAGAGCCAGAGCCGACGAGTTTGCCCAAAAAGTCCGGCCCCTCATCGACAGACTATTGAGCGACGGCTCATTAAGTCTGCGCAAATTAGCCGATGCGCTGAACCAGCACGGGATAAAAACTGTCCGAGGGAAAAGCTGGACTGCTGCCGCCGTTCGCAATCTTTTGCTTCGCTCAGACATGGCAGGACATGACATACAGGCTTACTCAAGGTAAGCTCTCGGCGTCTGGGTTATAAGGTTGCTTCTTCGGTGTTCCGCCATCTGCGCTGCGACTTCCGCACGTCTCTCATTGCACTGCTGTATCCGGTTCTTTGGGTTGCCACGCATGAATTTGCCGTGGGGCTCAATGTTGCCCCTGGCGTCAGCATTTGGTATCCGCCTGCAGGGCTGACCTTCGCCTTCCTGCTGCTGCTCCCTCGGTTCTGGCCGTTGGCATATCTAGGCATCGGGGTTGTTGTTTGGTGGTCGCCTTATGCGACGGCTTCGTTGGGCATGCTGCTGTCCTGGCTTATTCCGCCGACAGGTTACGTGCTTGGCGTCGGCCTGTTGCGCAGAAGCATCGACGGCAAACTGGATCTGCGTCGGCAAGCCCACATCCACCGCTTTATCGTCGCGTCGCTCCTTGTCCCCGCATCCGTGGCAGCGATGGACGTGCTCAATTTCTGCATTGATGGCGCGATCCCCTGGGCCAATTTCGGTGCGATGCTGGCCCGCTTCTTCATTGGAGACGCATTGGGCATTGTGACCCTGACACCACCCCTGCTGCTGCTCAACGGGTCTTGGCGCGAAGGGATGGCAGGCAAAAGCAAGCGCAGGCTATTCGTCGGACTGGTTGCTGTTGGAGCCATCTTGTACCTGGAAGTGACCGGCCTGCTGCTGGGACAAGATCAAGGGCGGCTCTCCTATTTCGTCATGCTGCCGGTGGCTTGGAATGCCGTGGCGTTCGGCATTGTCGGCGCAGCGGCATCGACGTTGCTAGCGAACGTCTCCATCACGGCGGCAACGATCATCGCGCCGTCCGAGCACATCCTTGCCGGAGCCCCTTACTTCATGCTGTCCATCGGCTATTTGAGCCTGATCTTGGCCGGAGCCGTCGAAGATCGTGAAGGCGCATTGCGGAAGCTTCGCCAACAGGACCGGGCGTTGGATAAGGCCTATCGGCATTTCACCACTTACGAAACGGCTTCGAAATTGGCCCATGAAATCCGGCAACCCTTGGCCGCAGCTTCGACCTATGCCCAAGCGTTGAACACGATGGCGACAAAAGGTTCCATCGACACAGCCGAACTACCCCAAGTGACGGAGCGGTTGGAACGCGAAGTGCAGCGGGTACGCGAGATCATTGCCGCCAACCAAGCCCAGCATGATCAGGCCGTAGGTAAGCGCGAGTTGCTGTCCTTGTCCAAGATCATCGGTGATGTGGCCCCGCTGTTGCGGCAAATCTGCGAGGATAGTGGAGTGCAGCCACATTTCGAGATCGACGGCTGCGTGGCACAGGTGCTGGGCGACAGGGCGACCTTGCAGCAATTGGCCGTAAACCTTGTCCGCAATGCCTGTGAGGCAATGGCAACAGCATCCCATAAGGCCCTGCACCTCGATCTGAGCCAGACCGATGGCAAGATCAGCTTGCGGGTGCGCGACAGTGGCCCTGGTTTCTCGGAAGACCTTTTGCGGAGCGGCCATGCCCTGTTTGCCTCGGCCAAGCCCAGCGGAAGCGGTTTCGGCCTTCCCATAGCCCGCGCTATCCTAACGGCCCATGGCGGCGATCTGGATATTGCGAACAATGACGAAGGAGGAGCCTGCGTTACCTGCTGGTTGCCGGTGGCATCATGAGCGAAACGCCTTACCTCGTTGCTGTCGTTGATGACGACCCAAGCTTCAGCGAAGCCATCGTCTGGCTGTTGCGGGCCAACGGCTATGACGCCCGCTCCTATCACGATGCCGATAGCTTCATTGCCCAGCACGATATTCGCGCCATCGGCTGTGCTCTGATCGATCTGCGCTTAGGCGAGGATTGCGGCATTGAGACGTTCCAACGCGCCCGAACGCATGGCTATGACATGCCGGTGATCATGATATCGGGGCATGGCGACATCCCCACTGCCGTCAAAGCCGTGCAGCAAGGCGCAATGGGGTTTATCGAGAAGCCCATCGACAACACCAAGCTACTGGCCGATGTAGCCAGTGCTTGTGCTTATCACCAGGATTTCTGCGCCCGAAATGGCCGGGCGGTTGATGCAATACGGGTTTACGATCTGCTGACCCTTCGCGAACGGGAGGTATTTTGGCTGCTGGTTAATGGCAAGGCTACCAAGGAACTAGCCGCAGACCTTGGAATCAGTCTCCGAACGGCGGAAGTCCATCGAGCGCGTGTGTTTGGAAAGATGCGGTTAAACGGATTGGCTGAATTGGTTGGAGCATCCCGCTATCTGACCAGAGCGTAAATTTCTATCATTCCATCGCTGTCAGCAGGTCAGATGGTCATGATACTTGTTGAGAGAAATAAAATCGGTCGCAATCTCACGTAGCTCACGGCCAGCGTGATCCCAGAATGCCACTTCGACCTTAAAGCCGTCTGCGACAAGATCGGTCACAACCGGGACATAGTCGGTGTCGCCCGACACAAGAATGATCTCATCTCGCGTTTTTTCGATGATTGTGAAGGCATCCTTTGTCATGCGATGCGCAATCGCCACGTCCACTTTCTTCTCTTTATTGGAGAAGTTTTTCTCGTAAACGGTTGGGTTAAACCCCTTGTGATCAAGCATGTTCCAGAAGCTATCACCCGGGGGAGGCGATCCCCATAGACGCGCAATCGAGTTTTCACCGCAGATAAAGTCATAGAGCTTGCCATAATCCATCCGCCAAGTGTGATCGACGATAAAAAGGTTCATCGCCTCATACACATCGGCTGCCATGCCTCTTTTTACGGCGGCAATGCGGCAGCCTTCAATGTAGAGATTTGAATTATCTATGTATGTGTAGGTGGTCATGAAGCACTTCCATTCGTGTACTAGATGTTATTTTCGAAGACCACCCAATGGTAGATGCTGGCAATAGCCGAAAAAACACAGCTATAGATGGACGCAAAGCAGATAAAACGAGCACAAAAGGGCGTCTATTGGCGAAATCCCCCAATAGTCGGCCTATCTCAGCCCACATAACGTGCCTGCCCAAAGCAATTGCCATCGGGGCAGCACGCCGTCATGCACACCATCTGGATATTGTCGCTCGAACCGATTGAGACGCGCTACACAGCGCAGTGGTTCGCAGGCGTTCCCCAGCAAGTCGCAGCTTATGCAGAGGTGCAAGGGGTCACAGCACAGGTCCACATGGACCCGGCAGACTTCGGTCAAGAAGCCATTGACAGCGGCGCACTCAATATCGTCAACCTGCCGGGTGATGGCGGTACGCAGCGGACCAGCGCAGGGGCATTCCTTAACTTTGCCACCACCAATTTGTGGAAGAACCAGCAGGTCAACCGCTTCATTGGCATGATTGAGGCGGGCTTAGTGCGTAACGGCGACAAGGTTCTGGTCACTGATGCGTGGCATCCCGGCATCCTGCAACTGGCCTATATGCGGGACTTACTTGATGTAAGTTTCGATATTTCGGCCATCTGGCACGCGGGCTCCTATGATCCTTGGGATTTCCTGGGGCGTGGCATCCCCGATAAGAGATGGTCTTATGCCACTGAACGGGCTTTGTTCTGGGGCATTGATCGCAATTTCTTTACCACCTCGTTCCACTGGGGTCTGTTCTGTCGATCACTGAAGATCGATGACGGCGAGTTGGGACAGCGCACGGCTTACAGTGGCTATCCCAATGAATATCTGTGGGACGAACTGCCGCCGCATCGTGTGCCGCCAGATGAGCGGCCAAACTTGATTCTTTTTCCGCACAGGCTGGCCCCAGAAAAGCAGCTCGACATCTTCAAGGACTTGGCCGCAACCCTGCCGCAATACGAATGGGTCGTCTGCCAAGAGCAAAATCTGACCAAGCTGCAATACCATGCGCTGCTGGGACGGGCGAAGATGTCGTTCAGTGCCGCCTTGCAAGAGACGCTGGGCATTGCCCAAGCCGAGGCCACCATCGCAGGGGCTATGCCGCTATCGCCCCGACGATTGGCGTACAACGAGCAATACAGCGCTCCGTTCCTCTATCCCAGCGATTGGACGGCCAGTTGGGAAGCCTATAAGGCCAGCAAAGACTTCCTGGTCGCCTATATCCGCACGCTGATGCACGACTACGCCACACCCAAGATGCAGGTGGAAATTGCCCGACAGGAGCAGGCGTTGAAGGTCCGCTATCTGACTGCCACCCCTCTTTACAGACATCTCGTGGGGGCATGATGGCGAAACGAATGATCTATGTGACCTTTCGCAAGCATGGACGGCATCGGTTCCCCAATGCCCCATCCGAGGTCGCGTATTTGGCCCAATCTCACAGACATAACTTCTGGTTCAAGGTGTCCATCGAGGTCCATCACAACGACCGAGACATCGAGTTTCATCTTTTCCAGGAGTGGCTGATGTCTCTGTACGAGGCAAGCACCCTCCAGCTCAACGGGAGGAGCTGCGAGATGATGGCCGAGGAACTCTATACACGGATCGCCGACCGTTATCCGGGGCGCTCCGTCGAAATCGATATCGGTGAAGATGGTGAGAACGGAGCCGTTTTGTCATGGCCGTAGACGTTGAATTGGATTACCGGCATTGGCGCAAACAGCATGCGTCGGTGTTTCCCGCCGTTCACAGCAGCTTTGCCCTGTACTCTGGCAGACCTGAGGTCGGAGTCGGCTTGCAAGAGCTTGGCTTTTCGTCGTTCGACAACTTCAGCTTTCTCGGGGACGAGGGGCTGTTTCTCTACGACGCCGCCCTCTACAGCGGCGGTGGAGCTGAGCTGGACATCGGAAAATCCCAGAAGACCACCCCGATGATGTGGAACCGACGCCCCGACACCCTGTTGATCAGCGATAGCGGCGGATATCAGGTGCAAAAAGGGCTGATACAGCCGCAGGAATACTACAACAACAGGCAGCGTATTCAGGATTGGCAAGAGGCCATCAGCGATATCGCCATTGCGATGGACGTGCCGACCGGCAGCATCAAAAACACAAAGGCAACGGCTCTCAACAGCTTCAATGATTGCCTACAATGGACGAAGACCAATTTCGATTGGCAGGTCGAGAACCGTCATCCGCAGAAAGCCCGGATGCTGAACGTTATTCAGGGCACAAAAGCAGATGGTCCAGACGGTGCGCTGCAATGGTACGAAGCTGTCAAAGGCTACTGCGACCGCAGCAAGTGGGGTGAAAATGCTTTTGACGGCTGGTCATTCGGCGGACAAGGAGCGAGAAACACGGTAACAGCCCTGCGCGTCATCGTGCGCATGCTGCAAGATGGCTTATTGGGTAAAGACAGCAACCATCGTTGGCTTCATTTTTTGGGAGTCGCCTCTTCCAATCGAGTGGCCTCGTTTTCGCTAATCCAGCAAGCGCTCCGAAAGCTGCTTCAGGACGAGGATCTGACGGTGAGCTGCGATGCTTCGAATGCCAGTTTTCTGGTTGGGCAGAAGAACAATTTTTACGCAGAAACCCCAACCGGATTTAGAATGAAGAAAGTTCTTAATGCGAGTTGGTTTCATAGCACCTGCGGGAAGGACTGTGAGGCAAATTATTCCAAAGATAGCAAAGAGTGCGAAATATGCGCCTGGGATAGGTTCTTGCATTATGTCCGTCATTTAGGCTCATCATCTCTTGCAGGAAAATTATCTTTTGAGGGTTTCACATCCCTTGTCGATCTTGATTATGGAAAAATGCAAAAAGAGCGCGAAGCGGCAGCGCTTCGTGGGGAAGATTTTGATAGCGATGACTTTGGTCGATACAGCCGACTGACCCCTGAGGGTTACGTAGTCTATACCTTCATCAGCCAGGAAATGTTTCTACGGAATGCCTACGAGAAGGCCGCCGAGATCGTTTCTCATAAAGCTGGGATGGTGGATCGGCTGATCGCCGCTTTCAAAAGCGAAACGCCGGATACGGCAGTTTCCAAAATCAGGCTCGACTGAGAATGCTTATCCGAAAGCTCTTCAAATTCGAGTCGGCGCATGTGGTGCGGAACTGCACGACGCGGCGCTGTTCCCGCAGCTTGCATGGACACAGCTACAGGGTCGAACTGCTGTTCACAGCCAAGAAGCTGGATAACGCCGGGATGATCATGGACTTCGGCTTACTCAAAGGAGCGGTCAAGGAACTGATCGATTCCTGGGACCATGCCGCCTGCTTCTGGGACAAAGACACTTCTGAATATGTGCAGCTTATTCAGCAGCACAGCGAACGTTGGGTGTCCATGCCGGTCAACCCCAGCGCAGAACAATTCAGCCGAGTTTTCTTTGTCCTGGTCGATAGGGTTTTGTCAGCTACGTCTTTTGCCAATGGCGAGGACGGAGTGCAGTTGGATAGCGTGATCGTCCACGAAACCGACAGCGGCTATGCCCAGTGCTGGAGGCAGGATGCCTACGATGTGCATTTTGGCGGCCTCATTGACCTGCGGCGCCTGTCCTTTAGCAATCGCGTCAGGGAGGAATGGAGCGATCCGATGTGGTGGGACAAACTCATTGCGTCCCAAGGAAATGGACAGCCTATTTTCCTGCATTCGTCTCCACCGCAGCAAATCTCATGAAAGTCCGCATCATTTCCTATATGGGGGATGGTCAGGACATACAGAGAAGTCGCCTCGAATGGCATAACAAGCAGCTGGATTGGCTGCTTGCACGAGGCCTTGACGTAACGATCTTCGATCAAGGTTACAAAGAGGGCTGGTATCGCTCGGACCCGTCCATAACCTATGCCCGTTACCACGGACCATTGCTAAGGCCTGGCCCTGCCCGGAATTGCCTGTTGGAGGACTTCTACGCCGGAGATGAGGACTGGACAGTGATGGCCGATAACGATTCGGTCTTGATCGACCAGATGGATGGACATTCGATTTTCAGCCTCGTGCCCCAGATCCAGGAGAACATCTATATCATCAGTCCCATCAATGGTGCCCTTCGAGGCTATCCATGGCGGGCTAAACCTGACTTTTTCTCGGATTTTCTCGTACTCGAACGACATGTTGAGCTGAAAGGGAGCTTCTGGTTTTTGCGCAAGCCTCCCGAGCCGATCTGGTTCAACGACCTGGATATCTGCGAAGACGGCGACTTCGTGTACCAATTCGTCCGCAAGGGACTTGGCAGTTTCTATTGCCAGAACATAGCACTGCGCGAGTTTGCCAGTGGGCCGTCATCCTCGACCCTTTTTACGCCGAAACAGCGAAAGGCTTTGCTGGATGTGGCCAAAGAGAAATTGGCCGCGACCCATGACTGCATGCGTTTCGCGAATGGTCGGCTGAACAAGAGGGGGTTCATCGACAAATTTTGGCAAGGCCCCTCTGGGCATATCATCGAGAAGCAGATGCTCGGTTTCGCCCCATCTCATAAAAAACTATTTTCAGAGGGCCATACCCTTACGCTTCTTAAGCAAACGTAACAGGCGATAACGCGATGGGTCTACGGACTGGACGCGTATGGGCTTAAGGCTGCATCCCTGGCATTGGCCTCAGATACGCTGAAGCGAACCAAGCTCGCCGCTTTGATATGCCTTTATGGTCTTTGTCAGTGCCTCTGAAGAAGCCATGGCAAAAGGACCTTGCCAATAGACCGGCTGAGCCAGAGGCTTTCCAGAAAACAGCACGGCCTTTGCGTTGCCCTGCTCAGCTTCCAGCGTAATGGTTTGCTCATTCGCCTGAGGTGGGAAGACTGGGACATTGAGCGTGTTACCGCTAAATTCCTGGCCACTTATCGCCATAACGCCAAAAATCGGCATGACGAACGCGACGTGTCCCGTAGGGACCGGCACAGCCACGCGGCCCCTTTCATCAAGAGAGATATCGAGTACACGAACATCGGTTGGAGGGCTGATAGGCGAGATAGCGCCTTGGAAACTGCCTAATGGGACGCGGACCGTTGCTCCGTTCACCCGAACGACAGGGACCTCCTGCGGTTTTAAACTCAGCACCAAAGGTGCTGCCTCTTGCTGTTCTCGGGCCAGATTGACGAAGATTTGCAGCGAATGGACGGTCTTACCCGTCTCTGCGGGATTCTCTTCATGGATAATACCGCGTCCAGCTGCCGCCCAATGAAGTCCTCCCGGCTGGATCAGGTTGTGCGTACCTAAAGAATCGCGATTGTCGATTCCTGTTTCCGAGTCGAGAAACAGATAGGACACCGCCGAGAAACCAGCATGCGGGTGGGGTGGAAAAGTCGGCGCACTCATCCAGGCATGATCAACCCCAAGGAAAGGATCAATCAGTCCTGCCGCATCCCGCAGGGCAGCAGCTCGGAAATGGGTGCCGTGATTGGCGCGTTGGAGTGTGGCAATGGTAACCATGATAACGACCTCATTTGCAGGCGGAAGCTCACGCGTCCCTTTCGAGACGCGCTCACTGTCATCTGGTTATTTCGCGACTGAGCTCTGGTCCATGGTCGGATAATCCGTGTAGCCACGCTCTTCGCCTTGATAGAACGTCGCAGGATCGACTTGGTTGAGCGGTGCCCCCGCCTTGATCCTGGCAACCAAATCGGGGTTGGCCAGAAAGGCAGAGCCAAACGATACGAAGTCAGTTTCACCGGCAGCGATAGCCGCTTCGGCCCGATCAGCGTCATAACCGCCATTGGCAATGTAGGTTCCGCCAAAACGCCGCCTGAACGCAACGAAATCGAACTCGCCTTGCCCAAGTTGCATGGCGTGAAGGTAGGCCAATCCATAGCGCCCCAGCATTTCAGCGGCATAGCCGAACGTGGCAGCAGGATTGCTGTCGCTCATAGAGAAACCATCAAAAATCGGCGACAGGCGGACGCCAACACGGTCTGCGCCCCACACCGGAATGACGGCCTCGACCACCTCACGCAGGAAGCGGGCGCGATTTTCCACCGATCCACCATAGTTGTCAGTCCGCTGATTGGCGCCATCCCGCAGGAACTGGTCGATCAGGTAGCCGTTGGCACCATGGATCTCGACGCCATCGAAACCGGCACGTTTGGCATTTTCTGCCGCGATACGGAAGTCGCGAACGACGCTGGGGATTTCATAGGCTTCAAGAGCGCGCGGGGTCTCGAAATCTTTCATGCCCTGGAATGTGAAAATCTGACCATCCGGCTTGATGGCTGAGGGGGCCACCGGCAGCGAATCATCCCCATAGACGACCGGGTGCGACATGCGGCCGACATGCCAGATCTGAAGGAAGATCCGCCCGCCTTCAGCATGAACGGCATCCGTCACCAGCTTCCAACCGGCGATCTGGGCATCGGAATAGATGCCCGGCGTCCGCGGATACCCGGTGCCCTGCGGAGAGATTTGCGACGCTTCGGTGATGATCAAGCCAGCCGAAGCGCGCTGGCGATAATATTCAGCGATCAACGGGGTGGCGACGTTACCGTCACCCGCCCGGCTGCGGGTCAGCGGGGCCATGATCATGCGGTTCGGCAACTGCAATGCGCCCAATCGGGTCGGGGTAAGCAGTTTCGGATGGTTTTGCTGCGACATCGTCATTCTCCTGTGCACTGTGAGCCTGTGGGCTCTCTGGCTGTTTGCATGCCACGACTATACGGGCGCACCAATGGGGTGATAAGTTAGGAAGATCACCAAGGATCAGTGCTGTGGAGCACCAATTGCCATGGACGATCTCAACGACCTGTATTACTTCGCTTCGGTGGCACAACACCGGGGCTTCACCGCCGCCGCCCGAGCCACCGGCATCGAAAAGACCCGCCTGTCCCGCAGAGTGGCGGCGCTGGAAGGGCGTTTGGGAGTGCGGCTTCTGCAACGCACGACGCGCAGCTTCGCCTTGACGGAAGCTGGTGAACGGTTTCACGCTCATTGTTTGGCCGTGTTGGACGGAGCCCGGACTGCATTCGACAGCGTGGCCGATTTACGCCGTGAACCGTCAGGTACTGTCAGGGTCAGTTGCTCGCAGGCGCTGGCGCAAAACTACCTCGCGCCCATTTTGGTGGATTATCTAGCAGCCCATCCCAAGGTTCGTTTGGAACTCGATGCGTCCGACCGCGATGTAAATCTGGTGGAAGAGCGCTTCGATTTAGCGATTCGTTGCCGCGCGCGGATTGAGGAAAGCTCCGGGTTGGTGGCCCGCTTGATCAACACCGCTCGCCATCTATTGGTTGCCAGCCGCAATTATCTCGATCAGCAAGGACGGCCGGATTCGCCAAAGTCGCTGTTCACTCATGCCACCATCTGTCGCCCTGGAGATCTCTACGATGACGAGTACCGCTGGGCGCTAGTCGAGCAGCACGGCGGTGAAATTCTAGCGCCACTTATGCCGCGCCTCGTCAGCGACGACCTAAGAATTCATGTGGAAGCGGCCCAACGCGGCATGGGTATCGCATTACTGCCCGAGCCAGTCGTCGCCTCAGCCCTAAAAGCGGGCCTGCTGGAGCAAGCTCTGCCGGATTGGACAGGTGTAGTGCATCGGCTGGTCCTGCTTTACCCCACCCCGCGCGGAATGTTGCCTTCGGTCCGCAGCTTGATCGACTATTTACTGGCTCGCCTATCGACCAGCATCGAAGCCGACAGCGGTCTTGGTCAGTCGTAGGGGCAATAAAAAGAGTGATCGAAAGCTCTCCTATTCCTGGCACATATCCGCTGCGATGGCGGACAGCCCTCCCGCAATAAATTTCTGAAAATGCTGGATGACGGCGTTCGGGTCAGAAAAGCCCGTAGTCGGTGCTGCCTGAGCAAGCATTTGGCTGTTGCCGACCAGGAGTAGGGCGAACGGAGCAATGATGCTGAGACCGCACCGGGCGACTGCAGGGTGATCCGGCGGAACGCCAAGAATCTCGCTGATGAATGCTGTGGCCAGTTGCTTCTTTGGAAGAATTTCCCGTGCGAGCAAACTGGGGAACGCAGGCGATGGCGTCAGCATCTCTCTGCCTAGAATACGGAGCGGCCATGTAGATGATGCCGGCCCCAACACCGCGCGAAACATGCCATTGATGAAGGCGTTCAGCTTTTCGTGAGGGCTGCCGGGAGTGTCCGATATTTTCTTCAGGATCTCATATGCGAACAGGCGATGGTGAGCCTCTACCAAAACTTCGGCATACAGCCCATCAATGCCACCGAAATAGTAGTTCACAGCAGCCGAATTGGTTCCAGCACGTTCAGCGATCTCTTTTCCCGTGGCTTGACCAAATCCTTTCTCGGCGAACACCTCACCGGCTGCCTCCAGAATGCTCTGCTTTGTCGCAGCGCCATCTTCCCGCCGTCCGGGCCGTGCCATTTTTCTCTCCTAGAGCGTTACTCAAAGGACCATAGCGCCAGAAAATTTTAAATTCAAATTTCAAATTTGAATTTGACATCCAGTTTGCTCCGTACCATGCTGAAACTCGCTGGGAGCATCAGACAGGCGACCTATCCTTCCAAAATAAAAATGGGCGCCCTAGGCTGCGGAGGCGGATATGACTGAGAGGGGAAAATTAATACATAATATTGTGGAAAACGTAATTTTTGAGCCAAATGGGCATATGGCATTAGTGGCAGATGATGAGCCATTATCATTAATGGTTATGGCCGAAATATTAGAGAAAATTGGGTACTTGGTTATTACGGCAAGCCATGGCCGTGAAGTGGTCGATCTTGCCCAGCAGCATACAGTATCTGTCATTATTACTGACATTGATATGCCGATTATGGATGGCTTGGAGGCGTCTCAAGCAATTCGAGTGCTTGGAGGTCGGTTAACCGCCATTCCGATTATTGCCGTTACGGCACGCAATGATCTGGATCCGGGGGCGGTGAAAGAGGCTGGCATCGACATGCTTTTTCAAAAAGGGGCCGATCTGTCATCGCTGTTTGACGTACTGGCTGAGATCGCCGCCTTGCCTCGCCCTTCTGTCGCAATTTAGGCAAATAACTGCTCCTACACGGAAACAATCTCATGAAAAAGATCGCTCGTGTTCTTCCTCCCATTCTCGTTTTGACCGCGATAGGGAGTGGGGCCGGATGGTGGCATTACCATCACTCTACTCCGGACGGACTTTTGACCGTTTACGGCAATGTCGATTTGCGCCAGGCGTCAGTTCCCTTCAATGGGACTGAGAGAATCGCGGAGGTCTTAGTTGAGGAAGGCCATCTGGTCCACCAAGGGCAGTTGCTCGCACGTTTGGACACCAGTCGCCTTCAACCGCAGCTAGAGCAGAGCATTGCTGCCGTAGAGGCCCAAAAAGCCGTCGTTGAAAGATTGCATAACGGCAATCGACCCGAGGAAATAGCCCAGGCGCGAGCCAATCTGGTATCCGCAAAAGCGGATGCCGAGAACACCAATGCCCAATACCTGCGGCGCAAAGCCTTGGTCTCGATTTCCGCCGTAAGTCAGCAGGATGTCGATGTGGCGAAAGCCGCCGATGATGTCGCCATTGCCAAAGTAGCGGTGGCTCAGAAGGCTCTCGAATTGGAGGTCATTGGGCCACGAGCAGAGGACATCGCTCAAGCCGAAGCACAATTGCACGGCAATGAGGCTCAACTGGCCCTGCTGCGGCAACAGTTGGCCGATGCGGAGCTGCGCGCACCGTTCGACGCAGTGGTTCGCTCACGACTCATGGAGCCGGGCGAAATGGCATCGCCAAGCAAGCCGGTGTTCTCTCTGGCGACCCTCGGTACTAAGTGGGTGCGAGCTTATGTGCCCGAATCAAACCTAGGACAGTTGCATGAAGGCGAACAGGCAAAAATCAATATCGACAGCCTGCCGGATCGCAGCCTTGAGGGTTGGGTAGGCTTTATCTCTCCGGTAGCGGAATTTACGCCCAAAGCGGTCCAGACCGAAGATTTGCGAACCAGCCTAGTCTACGAAGTTCGGATATTCGTCACCGACACCAATAATGTCCTGCGCTTGGGCATGCCCGCCACCGTTCAGATTATGACTGAAGCCTCCAAGAGCGCGAGCACCGCGCCCGCACAATGACCCCCGAATCGATGCCGGCCATTCCGGTCGAAATTCTGGATGTTCATAAGAGCTTCCTGCGAGACAAAACCGAGACTGTGAAGGCTCTCGATGGAGTGTCGTTCGTGGCGCAACGAGAAACTTTGACAGCTCTCGTTGGGCCTGACGGTGCTGGCAAAACCACCGTGCTACGGATGCTGGCGGGATTGGTGTCGGCCGATGGTGGTCGGGTGACGGTCTTGGGTATTGACGCGGCTGTCGATCCGCAGGCGGTGCAGGATCGCATAGGCTATATGCCGCAGAAATTTGGCTTGTATGAGGATCTAAGCGTCCAACAAAACCTCGATCTCTATGCCGACTTACATGGCGTAAGTCTGGCGCAAAGAGCCGAAATATATCCCCGTTTATTGGCGATGACGAACTTAGGCGAGTTCACCGAACGGCTTGCGGGCGCGCTCTCTGGCGGCATGAAGCAAAAGCTTGGGCTTGCCTGCACCCTGGTGCGGTCCCCCGATCTGCTACTGCTTGACGAGCCAACCGTTGGCGTCGACCCGTTATCGCGTCAGGAATTGTGGGAGATCGTTCGGCATCTTGTCAAGGTAGAGGGATTGGCTGTGGTGGTGAGCACCTCCTACCTGGACGAGGCCGAGTTTTGCGACCACATCGTCGCCTTGCATCAAGGACGGATTCTGGCCGAGGGAAGGCCAGCCGAGATTACTGCACGAGCAGCCAATCGTGTGTTTATGGCTACCGCCGATGGCGTGGCTGCCCGCACCCTACAGGCACGCCTTTTCAATCTGCCGGGTGTGGTGGACGCGGTACCCGAAGCCGGGGGTGTCCGCTTAGTCACGGAGACATCGGACCCGGGCGCTTTCTCCTCCATCGAAGGCGGGTTGGCTCTGGAGCCTGTGACGCCTCGCTTCGAGGACGGCTTCATGATGCTGTTCAAAGCCGCAGTGGGAGAACGACACACCGCTGTTATTGAATTGAGCCATTGCCCTGGTGGCGAGAGTGGTGCCGTGACAGTCGAGGTGCGGGACCTGTTGCGAACCTTCGGTGACTTCACCGCCGTGAACCATGTCTCATTCGAGGTTCGCCGTGGTGAAATTTATGGACTTCTCGGGCCGAATGGCGCTGGGAAAAGCACGACCTTCCGCATGCTGTGCGGTCTGATCGCCGCAAGTGGCGGCACCCTCCGTGTTGCTGGGGCCGACCTAAGAACATCGCGGGCGGAGGCACGGGCCAAGCTTGGCTACGTCGCCCAGAAATTCTCGCTGTACGGCGACCTGTCGGTTGACCAGAACCTAGATTTCTTTGCTGGAGCCTACGGTCTGCGTGGGGCTCGCAAAAAGGAACGCATCGCCTGGGCCAAAGAGCAGTTTGAGTTGGGCGACATGTCGTCGCTGCCCAGTGGCCGGTTGCCTGGCGGTTACAAGCAGAGATTGGCTATGGCCGCCGCACTACTCCACGAACCCGATATCTTGTTCCTGGACGAGGCCACGAGCGGTGCGGATCCTCTCGCTCGTCGCGAGTTCTGGTGCCGCATTACCGCGCTTTCCGAGCAAGGGGTAACGGTGATCGTCACCACCCACTTCATGGAAGAAGCGGAATATTGCGACCGCATTGTCATTATGGATGGCGGTCGAGCGTTAGCAGAAGGTCCCCCCGCCGATATCCGCGCCAAAGCGGTTGGCGCGGATGGCCGACAGCCGACCATGGAACATGCCTTCATCGCCATCGTCGAAGCGGCCCGTCGTGCCGCAAAGGAGGCGGCATGAACATTAAAATCCTACCAAAATCGCGCGCCGACAGCGTTCGTCGCATCGTCGCCTTAACCCGGAAAGAGACATGGCAGATTCTGCGCGACCCCAGCGCCATCGCCATCGGCATCGTATTGCCCTTGGTCCTGCTGATTTTATTTGGGTACGGCTTGTCATTCGACATCAAGCATCTGCCGGTTGCTCTCGTCGTTGAGCATTCTTCCGACGAGAGCTCCGGGGCTACAGCTGGCTTCCGGCTATCACCTTATTTCAGCGCCCAGCAGGTCGGCACCATGGCTGAGGCAGAAAAGTTGATGGCTAAAGGCAAGGCCCGTGCGGTCGTCCGTTTTCTGCCGCATTTCGCGCGCGACGCAGCTCTTGAGGAAGCCAGCGTCCAAGTCACGGTCAACGCCACCGATTCCAATACGGCCCGTATCGGTATCAGTTATGCCCAAGGAGCGATCGCGACTTGGCTTGCCCGAGATCAGGCCGAAGGACAGCCGATCACCCAAGGTGCGGATGTCAGCATCGAAAGCCGCATGTGGTTCAACGATGCCAACGAAAGCACTTGGTTCCTAGTGCCGGGGCTGATCGTGCTGGTGATGACCCTGATTGGAGCATTGCTGACCTCTTTGGTCATTGCCCGCGAATGGGAGCGGGGAACCTTTGAGGCGTTGTTTGCCACGCCCGTGCGTCCAGGCGAAATCCTGCTTAGCAAGACAGTGCCTTATTTCGTCATGGGTATGATCGGCCTAGCTCTCTCGGTAATTGGCAGCCAAGTGCTGTTCGGCGTCCCGTTGCGTGGCTCGTTGTGGCTGCTGGTCCTCGTGTCGTCACTCTATCTGTTGGTGGCACTAGGGATCGGGCTGGTCATTTCCTCGGCGACGAAAAGTCAGTTCCTGGCCAACCAGATCACCTTTCTGGTCACCTTTTTGCCCGCCACCATGCTGTCTGGCTTCATCTTCGACATTCGCAGCATGCCTCTGGGGCCGCAGATCGTTACCAAGATCTTTCCCGCCCGCTATTTCGTCAGCTCGTTGCAGACGTTGTTTTTGGCCGGCGACGTCTGGGCCGTCATTTTGCCTGATTGCGCCATTCTGACCGGCATGGCTGCTCTTCTGATGACAATGGCGATTCGTATGACCCGCAAGCGTATTGGATGAGGTTCACTATGATCGACACGCTGCTGCGTATCTACGCACTCATCCGAAAAGAATTGCTGGCAATTCTCAGCGACCGAAAAAGCCGCATCACGGTTTTCGTTCCGCCGATCCTGCAATGCCTAATCTTCGGCTATGCCGCCAGCTATGATCTTAACCATGTTCCCTATGTGATACTGGATCTCGATCATTCCGCAGCCTCGCAGCAATTCATCGCCACACTGGATGGATCGGGTTATTTCGACCGGGTCGCAACACTGAGGCAAGCCACGGAAATCGCACCACAGATCACCAACAAGCGTGCGGTGCTGGCAGTGGTTGTCGAACGTGACTTTGAACGTCAATTGATGGCGGACCGTGTCGCTAAAATTCAGGTGATTTCGGATGGACGCAACACCAACACCGCCGGTACTGCTCAGGGCTATGTCGGTACTATCGCTGCCGATTTCGCGCAGAAATGGCGCCAAGACAACGGTCGTGCGGCACCATACGCAGTCCAGGTCTCCAGTCGTGCTTGGTATAACCCCAATCTGGAAACGCGATGGGACATGATTCCGTCACTGATTGGCACGATCACGATGATGATGACCATGGTCTTGACCGCCATGTCAGTGGCGCGGGAACGTGAAGCCGGAACCTTCGAACAGCTTCTGGTCACCCCTTATCGACCGACCGAAATTATGATCGGCAAGGCGTTGCCGTGCATGCTGGTCGGCCTTGTTCAGGCGACGTCGATCCTGCTGGTGGCGCAATTGTGGTTCCGTATCCCGTTCGCCGGGTCTTACTTCATTCTCTATCTGAACCTCATCGAATTCCTGGCGGCGTCGGTGGGCATCGGCCTGTTCATCTCTTCGATTTCGCGCAACATGCAGCAAGCGATGATCGGCACAGTCGTGATCATGGTGCCGTTCATGCTGCTATCGGGTTTGACCACCCCGATCATGAACATGCCTGATATCCTGCAACTTTTTACTTACGCAAACCCCTTGCGTTACGCCATCAGCATGACTCGCCAAATTTATCTGGAAGGGGCCGGCATCATACAATTGCTACCCGAGATGCTGGCCTTGCTGGTGATCGCCGCTGCAACTCTTCCTGTTGCGGCTTGGATGTTCCGTAACCGTTTGGCTTAGCGCCCTAAACTGCCCAGTGGGCATCTGTCGCGAGCCATTCCCCTCTTTTAGAGTACGAGACGATCATGAAAAAAATCGCCCTCATTTCCAGTCTGGCACTGCTGTCTGCCTGCTCACTGATTCCTGACTACGAACGACCCGATATGCCTGTATCCTCGGCTTGGCCAGAGGGACCGGCGACGAAGCAAGAAGGGCCGGAGGCATCTGGCAAGTCTCTCTGGGCTGATACCGCGTGGAAGGAATTTTTTACCGATCCGACGCTTCAGGGGATAATTCAGAAGGCCCTGGATAATAATCGTGACCTACGGGTGGCAGCTCTCAATATCCAAGTCGCCCGTGCCGCCTATCGCGTCTCTGAAGCGGATTTATTGCCAACGGTCACGGCCGGTGGAAACGGTACGGAGCAGCATACTCCCAAGGGACTCAGTCAGTCCGTCCCCAAGCAGGAAGTCACCGCACGTCAGTATAACGCTAATGTGGGTATTACCGCATTCGAGCTGGACTTGTTCGGGCGCGTGCGCAGCCTGAATGAGCAGGCGTTGGAAAGCTATTTCTCTACCGAGGAAGCTCGAACCTCCACCCAAATCGCGTTGATCGCCGAAGTGGCCAATGCCTATCTAACGTTGCTAGGCGACCGCAAGCAATTGGCACTGGCTGACGAAACCTTAGGTACTCGCCTCAAGTCGCTAGAGTTGATTGAGCGCAGCTTGGAACAAGGGATGAGCAATGAGCTCGACCGCGCCCAGGCTCGTTCAGCGGTGGAAACGGCTAGAGCCAGCCAAGCTCGCTATCTTCGCCAAGTCGATCAGGACGTCAACGCACTATCATTGCTGGTCGGTACCCAGGTCACTCCAGAGACGACAGGAGGGCGTCTGGACGGGGTCAGCCTGATTGAGGATCTTCCGGTTGGCCTTCCATCAGATATCTTGCTGCGTCGGCCCGACGTCATGCAGGCAGAACACGCCCTGAAGGCCGCTAACGCCAATATCGGAGCGGCACGGGCTGCGTTTTTCCCTAAAGTGACTTTGACCGGGTCGCTGGGGTACGCCAGCCCTACTCTGAGCAGCCTGTTCGAGTCTGGTTCCGGCGCTTGGTCTTTCGGCCCGTCCATTGATGTTCCCATCTTCGACGCCGGACGCAACCAAGCCAATTTGGACAGCGCCAAGGCTAGTCGAGATATCGCCGTCGCTCACTATGAAAAGGCGATTCAAACCGCATTCCGTGAAGTGTCCGATGGTTTAGCTGCACGTGGCACCTTGCTCAGTCAGATGAATGCGCAAGCCTCCTTGGTGGCCGCGACGGAATCCAGCTACCGCCTGTCCGAAGCCCGCTATCGGCAGGGCGTGGACAGCTATCTGAATGTGCTGGACGCAGAGCGCTCTCTTTTCACAGCCCAGCAGGACCTTATCCAAATTCAGGTTCAGCGTTTAGGAAACCTCGTTACGCTCTACAAAGTTCTTGGTGGCGGACGTTCCTGAATTTAGGAGAGAAAAGTGAGCTCGAAGGAAAATAGCGTTTACCAAGCGATTGTTACTGCTGCCATTTCGGAGTTTCCAAAATATGGATATGCCGGAACAACTATAGCTATGATTGCGAATGAGGCGGAATGTTCGCGAGCGACCTTATATAAATACTTTTCATCGAAGGAAGCACTGTTTTCAAGGATGTTAGCCGAATTGATTAATCAACGTATAGAGCCAATTTTAGATGGCTTAAGCGCTGAAAACAATCTGGAGGCGAACTTGAGAGTGGTTGGGGAAAAGATGATGGAGATACGCCTGTCTCCAGAAATGATCGGGATATACCGCCTTGTGATTGGGGAATCGGAAAATTGTAAGGTTGGGGCGCTTTTATACGCGAATAGCCTAAACCTATGGCAGGCACGAATAGCCGCTCTCCTTGCCGATAAACTAACCTGCAGAGACATTAATGTCGCCGTTTGCCATTTAAAGGCTCTAATGGAATCAGAATTATTGCCACCCCTGCTGTTAGGGGTTCGTTCTGAGTTTAATAAAAGCGATATTTCAGAGGCGATAGAAAGAGCGGTAGGAATCTTTCTTGCGGCTTATTGTGTGTGATGTGAGCCCTATATTTTACAGCGGTAGCTGCTGCGCTCATTTAGAATCGTAAGATTTAATTATTTTGGTGGTCGTTGCCCAATAAGAGCAGCCTCATAAATAGCTGTGCTGCTGCAAATGCAGCGGGCAGCTCAACGAGGGAGGCATATGGAACAACCCACCAACGCAACAACGGCCAAAGCGATTTCCCGCTTTGTGCAGGTCAGCCGACACCGGCTCGATCAGCCCCATACCTACGACCGGCGTTATGTCAGCGAACTGGTCAGCCGGGCATATCGAGCAGCCAACTTCTCCCCTCCGCGCTTTCTGTTCTTCTGCGCTTCGCCTATGTCGATGATGTGGGCGCAGGCCATGATCAACGCCGTCCTAAGCGGACAAATGGGCCGCTGCGTTCGGGACGAAGTGCTTGGCGTGCCATTGCTCTGCGGTCTACAGGGCTGCAACGAGGCGCTGGGCGTCGATCAGGCTAAAACCATCTATGATGCGATCCAAACCCCGTTACTGCCGGTAACACGTCCGCGCCGTTATGCCGAGGTCAGCTTTTTGCGCCGATATGGCGAACACAACGCCCAGTTCAGCGGAGAATACCCCGATATCCAGTGGTTCACGCTCGATGCGCTGATGCGAGGCGGTCTGCATGAATGTGATCTGCCGACCAATGCCATTGGCCCGTTCCCTTGCCGTGATATCCAGTGGGGAGCCTTCTCGCGCTATATGTCGGTCCTGTCGTTTGCTCGTCGTAGGCTTGGCCTTGAAGCGGCAACGGAAACTGCTTTTGCAGCGATGGAGCTTTTGGAGGAGGTGTATGCGGTGATGGCCTATGAAAACGTCTGTCTTGTCTCGGATTGGCCGACATACGTGCATCCCAAAAACGAATTCGAGCTGTTCGCCGACGGCTATGTGTCTTGCTTCGCAGGCGCGGACATTGTCATCCAGCAAAGCCGCGACGCTCAGCGGGAAGCCCTACTGGATGACTTTTAGCCCTCCAGCGGGTTCGCCCCCGTAGCCTATATAATAGTCAGTAGCCAAGATAGCTGCTTGCAGGACAGTGATGTTCTCCGCTGCTCTTTAAGCTTGTAGTGAATATCCATTAAAAATGATATTTCCTTCGGCTGTAGGCTTTTTGCTTTATATCCCAAACGATGAGATATGCGCGCGACAATGCTCCGAATTTCCGTTGTCGTTAATGCCATATACATGTTTTTGCTCATTTATAATTTTCCTAATAATTGACGTGCAACTGCGTTGCCCGGCATCTACAGCAGCATTTCGTTCCGGCATAACGCCGGACCTCGTGCTGCTTTGATGCGTTGAAAACAAAAAATGTCTGATGCAGTGAAGTGAGCTGCAGAGCGAACGAACGTCGCTCCCTGATCAGAGCAGAGAACTATCCCCCCGCTGCCAAGCAATCTTCAAAAACGGGCTGCGGTTAAGCAGCGCCTCTGAAGAAGCATCAAATTCGATTTCGGTTTTGATGGCTTGGCAGCGGGAGAGATAATTTTTGTGTGATCGTTCTGATCGTCACGTCGTCCGTAATTCGTTCCAGCTGAAGCGGCGTCCTAAATTCTTCATCTATCGGAACGTATCCCCTGGGACAGCGCAGCACTCATATACGTTTGCCGAACTGTTTGACCCCAACGCGGTTATTCGTGGTGAGCGAAAGCCGTCGCTGCCTTACCTACGAAAAGCCAGCAGCGACGCACCAGCCAGCATGTCTCGCTGGTCCTGGTGTCCTTTTTGCGCGGGTTTAGGGTTGTCTCCCACATCGTACGGTTGGCCTACTGTAGTTTCGGCCTCTCTATTTGTATCGCGCCACGGTTGCCGTTATTGAAGATGTTATGTTGTTCCGTTTTCGTTACTGCTTATTTATACACGGAGGCAAGTTTAGCAGCCAAAATAAAAGTAATGGCGATAATTATTTTCCCTCATAAATACTATAGCTTAATTTTAAACGGATATATGCATGCTGCTAATTGATGTGCGAGATAAACTTATAAAGTTGCAACTCACTGATTCTCAAATGGATTTTTCTGTAAATTGGCTAGGTATGGGGCCGTCTTATATGTCGTGCTTGCGGGCTCGGAATCTCCTGCCCAGCGCCGAAGCCCTGCTGACCTTAGGGGGCAAACTAACCCGTCAACTTTCCCGCATGCGTCAGACCCACCAGCATGCCGAGGCCGCAATCTTGGATGACCTCAATAAGCAGGTCTGGGCCGAACTGATGAGACGCTATTCGGCACAACCCTCCGTCGCTTAAGCTTACAGCACGTAAGCTCGCAGCAGCCCGGCCACGCCCGCACAGTGCTCTGAGCAACGTCCCCAGCTGCCTGTGTGCTGGCGTCATTTAAAGCAGCTATACGATTAGCGCAGCCCGAGCATTTTGTGCATTTGCAAGCCCAAGCGCCATCGCGGATGACTGAGGCAATATGCCTTTGCTGCATCAATGTTAGCAGCGGCATCGATGCCGTCCATCGGCTGAAGAAAGAAGTGCTTATAGGCAAGTCTGACAAACCGCTGTGGATCAACACCGGATTGCGGAAACACCAATTTTAATTCATCACCCTCGGTCAATTGCAAAGGCGCATTTGCCTTGGGGCTAACGCAAAGCCAATCGATACCGAGAGGCCGTGCCAGAGTACCATTCGTTTCGACCGCGACTTCGAAGCCATTGGCATGGAAAGCGGCGCAAAGCGCTTCATCCAATTGCAAAAGCGGCTCTCCGCCTGTGCAAATAACCAGCGGCCTGCCACCACTCGCCTCGTATGGCCAAAATGACTTTACGACCGCAGCCAAGTCAGTTGGATCGATAAAGGTTCCGGCATCTGAACCTACGAAATCGGTATCGCAAAACTGACAGATGGCTTTCTCTCTGTCGCTTTCCCGGCCTGACCAGAGATTGCATCCGGTGAAACGGCAGAAAACAGCTGCTCGTCCAGCTTGTGCACCTTCCCCTTGGAGAGAAAAGAATATTTCTTTTATTGCGTAGGTCATTTTCGCTCAGCACCGCCGCGCTCTGTAAAATAATCAGCATTATTGAGAGAGATAGCAGAAGCATAAATGCGTAATTTCCACCAATATTGCTCAAATTCTTTAGAAAAATCTGTATCGTCCTACCTTTGAGGCGCTGCGTATGTAGGGTCTAAATGCAAAATTGCCCCGTGTGTCTCGTTGCGCCCGACCAAGCCCATACAGTGCTCTGAAAGCCCCTCCCAGCCACCAGCGTACTGGGCACATGCGGATAGAACGCTAGCGAGGATTTTTGGCGTCATGGTTCTGCCGTGCATGTTGCCATGCACGGCAGTTGACGTGTTACCGCAAGTAACAGCTATTCGGGCTTTTGCGGCCTCTTGCGCGTCGCCAGCGCGGCTTTCATCGCCTCATCAAGTTCACCAGCTTTCACAGCTTCGATGACCGTTTCGATGGTTGGCACAAGCCGGTCCTTCGCCCCGACTTCGATAGCAGACTGATCTTTGCCCAGCATCAGCACGGCATTGGCATAGCGCAGCTCGAGGAACCACTTGCCGGAAAGATCGTGCCAGTAAGCAGGGCGCAGACGCTTGGCGCGCTCGACGGTCACGCTGTTGCCGTTCTCGTCCTTTTGCTTGACGACGCGAGTGGCAGCGTAGGTGCCGCCGCTGATCATGGCCTTCGCCATTTCGAGTTGTTCGGACAGGTGCGCGATCATGCGGTTGCGCATGCGCTGCTCCGGCGTCTCTTCGACGGGCTTGCGGTTAGCGGTGGTCAGCTTGAGCTTGGTCAGCAGCGTGGACATTGGCGTTCTCCGTGTGTCGTATCTGTCCACACGCTAACTGCCATTTTTCAAATGATCTGCCGATTTATCTTTGAAAATCAGAGCCGTAGATCATTGGCGCAAAGGCATGCATGCTGTAGTTGCCGCTCCCTGAGACCGGCATTGCAACCAATCTTACGGCGGTAAGATTGACGGCCCGAACGGGCTTACTGGAAGTAAGTTTGACGCTCATTGATAGATACGCGCCAACCGATTAGCACATCTGCAAACACACGCATTAAGGGCGCCAAAAATCATCTATTGATCACAGTGAGTTAAGTATTAAACTAGCCATATATAGTACGCGATGGCATTGTAGAGGTCAGGAGTTCGATCCTCCTTGGCTCCACCAAATAAAGTCAAAGGCTTAGCTGAGAAATCAGCTAAGCCTTTGCTTTTTCCAGCTCTGCATTGCAAAGCGGTCCTTGGCGAAATCTAAGCGGATCAA
>DATLJS010000030.1:0-1594 GCA_035538795.1 Candidatus Sulfotelmatobacter sp.
GGGCCGACCAACGCCGCGGCGACGAATCCGGAGGTTCCGGCGGCAAGATGGATGACATAGCCGCCCGAGAAGTCTGCCACACCCATGCTGGCTAGCCAGCCGCCGCCCCACAGGCTGAACGCCCCCACGGTATAGACCAGGGTTATCCACACCGGGCAGAAGATCATCCAGGCCGTGAAGTTCATGCGACCAAGCAAAGAACCGCCGAGGATGATGACAGTGATGGCAGCGAACACGAACTGGAAGAACATCAAGGTCGCCATTGGAAAGGCGAGGGGCGGCATTCCTGATGCTGCAGCCGGAATCGTCGCCTGGCCCGTGGTAAACATGGCCGACGTCGCCAAGCTCGGCGTGCCGAGGAACGGGAACCATTGAGGCCCGAACGCCATGTTGTAGTCGAAAAGAACCCAGACGACGAGGACCGAAGCGAAGGCGTAGATCGACATGAAGGCGGAGTTGATCGCCCATTTCTTCTTGACGATGCCCCCATAAAGGACTGTCAGCCCGGGAACGCTTTGCAAGCCGACGAAAGTTGCGGCCGCTAACTGCCATGCATTATCTCCCGCACTTAGCCATTGTGGTGATGGAACAAGTGCCATGAGCTTTCCCCCAACTGGCGAGCGATCCGAGGCGCCGCAAAAATTATGCCAGTTGTCGGATATTTGACCGAACCTGTTTTTCCAGCGGAAGCTGTCCCCAGCTTGGGTTAAGATGATTAAAGAATCTGCATTTGATCATAAAATGGGCAAGAAAGAGACGTCGGCGGGACCACTGGTTCTGACCCGCCTACTGGCGGCGGGAAGCGCGCTGGCGGTCGGTATTGCGGTTCCGACCAAAAACGGTGAAGCGCAGCGCGGCGAGATCGCGATTACCTGCACCAATCCGGCCAGCGGTGCGAGCTGGCAGATTAGGATCGACTACGATCGGAGCACCGTGGATTCTAATCCGGCCCGTATCAGCGCCGCGGAAATTTCGTGGAACGACGCAACTGACGGTGGCAACTACACGCTTGATCGCAAATCAGGAAATCTTACGGTAATCGTCGCGTCGAGCACCGGCGGCTATTTTCTCCGTGATCGCTGCAACCTGGAGAACTGAAGCCGCGATCGCGGAATTCGCAATCTGCGCCATTGCCGCGTCACGATGCGGGCTGCCCGCCGCCCCGCAGAAGTCGGAGCAGGGGTGATGGTTGAGCGGCTTTCCGGCGTCAAGGCAAGCGTGGGGTTCGCCTCGGACTCTGGACTGCGAAAACGCAACGAGGATTTCGCCGGCGCCGTTTTTGGCTGGGAGCTGCCAGAACCGCGCCGGGAGGTGGTGGCGGCGATCGCCGATGGAATTGGGGGCGCAAAGGGCGGTCGCGTGGCAGCCGAGACCGCGGTGCGTGGTTTTCTGGATGGATTTTGCGATCTGCCCGAGACCATGGAAGTGCGGCGCGCGGCGGCCACGGTTCTGAATGCACTCAATGGCTGGATCTATTCCCAAGGCCAGCGGGACGCCAAGTTGGCGGGAATGGGATGCACCTTCACGGCGCTGGTGCTACGCGGGCGAGTGGCGCACGTGCTGCATGTCGGCGACACGCGGGCCTATCGGCTAG
>DATLJS010000031.1:0-2670 GCA_035538795.1 Candidatus Sulfotelmatobacter sp.
GGTAATGGCATCATAGTATATATGAAGTGACATATAATTTATGAGAGGAGTGCGTATTAAAACGCCCAGGCAGGATAATCTTCCGCTCACTTTCAAAGCAGATATCTTGGGGGGCACGTTCAGCCCTTGCCGTTACCTGGAAAAAGCGAAAGGCCGGAGCGGGTGCTTCCGGCCTTTTCTATCGCTTTGATTTCCCTCAATATTCTGGGGGAAATTTGGAGCGGGCGAAGGGATTCGAACCCTCGACCCCAACCTTGGCAAGGTTGTGGTATTATGTTTTCCGGTGTGTCCGCCGACTTTCTGTTTCTTACCAATTCATTGACATACAGCCATTTATGGCCTTACTTTTGTGTTCCGGTCATTCCCCGAAATGACCGGGATTTGTGTCCGCGTGTGTCCGCCATGTGTCCGCGGACACAGCCTTGGACCCGGCGGACACAAGATCGAACCGGAGAGCGGCCATGCCCAAGATCACCAAACGGTTTGTGGACAGCCTGAAGCCGGACCCGGCTCGCGAAGTCCAGCACATGGACGATTCGCTTGCCGGCTTCGGGGTGCGGGTGATGCCCTCTGGCGTCGCCTCTTATTTTGTCCGCTACCGCACGGAGGAGGGCGATTCCCGCCGGCTGGTGCTGGGCAAGGTGGGAACGCTCACACCCGACGAAGCCCGCAAACTGGCCGGGGAGAAATTGGGACTGGTGGCGAAGGGGGCCGACCCCAGCGGCGACCGTCAGGCCAAACGCGAGGCGATGACGATTGAGGAAGTCTGCGACTGGTATCTTGCCGCCGCCGACAAGGGGGAAATCCTCGGGCGGAAAGGTGCCCGGATCAAGGCCAGCACCTTGGACATGGACCGGAGCCGGATCAATACCCACGTCCGCCCGTTGATTGGGAGCAAGCGGGCTGACAGCCTGACCGATACCGACATCGCCCGTATGCAACGCGACATCGCGGCCGGCAAGACGGCCAAGGACCGGCAAGGGCGGGGCGGGGCGACCACGGGCGGGGCGGGGGTGGCGGCCCGAACCGTGCGCATGCTGGGCGCCATCCTTGAACATGCCAAGCGCGCCAAGCTGGTGAAGGCCAATCCGGCGCACGGTGTTCGCCAGCTTGCCGAGGGCACCAGCGACCGCCGCCTGTCCGAGGACGAGATTTCCGCCCTGGGAGAGGCGATGCGGGCGGCGGAAGCACAGGGGGAAAACCCGGTGGTCCTGTCCGCCGTCCGCTTCCTGCTGCTGACCGGATTCCGGCGCATGGAAGCCTTGGCCTTACGTTGGGATGCGGTGGACGCCAAGGGCCGCTGTATCACCCTGACAGACAGCAAGAGCGGCGGGCAGGTGCGCGCGGTGGGCGCCGCCGCCTTGGCCGTGCTGGACAGCCTTGGGCCGGATGCTGGGGCGCCGTGGGTGTTCCCCGCCACCCGTGGCGAAGGCCATTTCGTCGGCCTGCCGAAGGCGCTGGACCGGCTTTATACCTGACGGCGCCTCCGTCCATACCCTCCGCCACACGCTTGCCAGCGTGGCGGCGGATGAAGGCTTTTCGGAATTGACCGTGGCCGCGTTGCTGGGACACGCCCGGCGCGGGGTGACGCAACGCTACGCCAAGGTGGACCGGGCCGCCGTGCTGGCCGCCGATGCCGTGTCCGCCAAGATCGCCGGCCTGCTGGACGGGCAGGCGAACACGGCGGACGTGGTTCCCCTGCGAATGGCTACTTGATCGGAGCGTATCTAAGTGGATACAATCATCCTACGTCATGCGGATTTTGATGCTTGGCTTCGGCGGTTGTCGGACATCAAGGCCAAGGCCCGTATCCTGGCCCGCATCAAGTCGGCGGAGAAAGGCAACTTTGGTGATTGCCAGCCGGTGGGCGAGGGCGTGAGCGAAATGCGCGTGCATGTCGGGCCGGGATATCGCGTCTATTTCACCCGGCGGGAAAGCATCGTCTACCTGCTGCTGTGCGGCGGAGACAAGTCGAGCCAGGGCCGCGATATCGAAAAGGCCAAAATGCTGGCGCGGGAAATGAAGGAGCAACTGCCATGACCACATCCGATATCGCCCGGTTCGATGCGGCCGACTATCTGGACAATGACGACCTGATGGCGGAATACCTCGGCGCCTGCCTGGAGGATTCCAACCCGGACGTATTCCTTGCGGCCCTGGCCGACGTGGCGAAGGCCAAGGGTATGACCGATATCGCGCGGGCCGCCGGCCTGGGACGCGAAAGCCTGTACAAGGCGCTGGCTCCCGGTGCCCACCCCCGCCATGAGACGATCCGCCGCGTGGTCGAGGCGTTGGGCTTCAAGCTGACGGTGGCTCCGCCCACTGCCCATGCGGCGGAGTGAGATGGACGCCGCGATAACATCCTTTGTGGGGGCGTATTTGACGTGGATGGCGGGCACCGTGTGCCGCGCCCTGAGGCGGGCTGGGCGGTTTCGCAAGTATGAGGAAAAAATCCACGCAACAATCGGATCGGATGCGGAATGGCTCATTTCCTATGAGATTGCCCGCTACGTGTTCGGTGCCTGGGTCGAGGGCACACCACCGGAAGGTGATCTCCGCAAGCAAAAGAAAAAGGTACTGCACACTCGGCGGATTCTTCGAAACCGCTTGGCAAGGCAACCCGGCGACCGGACCCTATCTGCGGAATACAACAAGGCCGGGGCGGAATGG
>DATLJS010000032.1:0-3194 GCA_035538795.1 Candidatus Sulfotelmatobacter sp.
GGGGTGAGAGGTATGCCCTCCCCGGTCCCGCTCGCCCAGTAGTCCGGCGTGACCGAGTTAGCCCCGACCTTTTCGCCCGTCTGAAGCCGAACAAGACGCTCGGGCCTTACCGAGATCGAGCAAAGGGATAAGGCCAATGGCACGAACCAACAAGCGAGCAGAGAAAGCTAACCAGCAGGAGGGCTTCACGGACGAGCGATTCGACCTGGAACTCTCCGAGGCGCAACGCCGCACCATCCTAAAATACGCAGCCTTGCCCGCTCATCTTGATGAGGCTTTGTCGGTCCAAGGCGCTGAGGAAGTCGCCACGCCGTTCACCCTCGATGAACTGGACGAACTTCTCGACCGGGTTGAAATGGCGGTCTATCGGGCCAAGGGAAACGAGAAGCAGAAAGTCCTGCGAATCGTGCAGAAGGTGGCGGGCCTGCTCGGTAGCGAAATTACCCCTTCCCGCCTTTCGACGCACCGGACCTCCAGTGACGCTTCCAGGATCTTTCAGGTCAAGATGACCTTGAAGGGCATTGACCCACCCATTTGGCGGCGCATTCACACGCCGGACTGCACGCTGGAGGAACTCCACGAGATCATCCAGGTGACGATGGGCTGGGAATTTGAACATCTCTACCGCTTTAGTATCGGCGGTGTGGACTATGCCGACTCCGCAATGACGAGTGACGAGGAGGTTGAGGACGCCTGCGGCACGAGATTGAGCGCCGTCCTCCCGACAGAGAACCGCCGCCCTCGGTTCTCCTACGAGTACGATTTTGGGGATGAATGGATACATCAACTCATCGTGGAGGAGCAATTCCTACCCAAAGAGGGAGTGCAGTATCCGATCTGCGTGGGAGGCCAGCGAGCGTGCCCGCCCGAAGACTGCGGCGGTCCCTGGGCCTATTCCGAGTTTGTGGAAGCGTTACACAACCCTGACCATCGCAGGTACGAAGAACTGCTGGAATGGGTGGGTGGCGAATTCGACCCGGAGCGATTCGATCAGGAAGCCGTGAACAACGAACTGCGGCGTATGCGGGCAAGAAAAGCTTGAGTGGATGATCTGGAAGGCGTCTCCGGATTCGGGGTCCGCAAAAACCCTCGGCGGTAGCGTGATACCCGCCAGTTCCCGTTTCAGGGCTTCGAAGTTCTCCTCATTGTGTTCGATAAAAGAGAACCGAACTTCGGTCCTCTCAAGCCTACGGTTCGCTCGTATTCGTGGGCGGTCTTGGGAATCCGCAAGCGACCTTCTCGTACAGGTCAGCGGGCAAGTCCCAGAGGTCGAGAAGTCGCTTTTGCACCTTCGTCAGCGGTGACAACAAGGCGTGGAGCTGACCGTGCACCTCAACCACGCTGACGCTGATCGTCTTCATCGCCCCCAGCAGCAGTTCGGCGCTGGGACGGCCGGTCTTGCGGCCCGGCTGACCGGCATAGATCCCTTGCAACCTGGCTCCATCCTTGCACAGCCGCTCGCGCACCACCCACTCCAGCAAGCTCAGCAGGCGCAACGCCAGACTCAGCAGATACACCAGCCCTTGCATCCTCCGCTCGTCCGTCAGGTACATCGGGGTCAGCCCCAGCGGCCGGCCCTTCAGCCGCGACCAGTCGTCCTCGATCCGATACTGCCCTCGGTACGCCCACACCACCTGGGCCAGCACCATCGCCACGGCATTCGTCGCGTAGACCTGCCAGCCCATCTCCCTCTTCTTTTCCTCGATCAGCGCCTCTTGCCGGCGCACGTCGATCTCGAAGAACACGTCCGCCTCCTGCCGGGCCGGCCGGCCTCGGTAGGCCCGCACTTGCCGCGTCGTCATCCGCGCCTCGGCGGTGTAACTCAGCAGGCCCTCCACGCCTTCTCGCTGCACGATGGCCCCTGCCGCCTGCATCAGATCGGCGTGAAACAGTTGCTTCTTGCCCTGCTTGCGGACGACCAGCTCACGCAACGCCTTCGTGGCTTTCTCCAGGCGGCGCTCCAGGGCCGCCTGCTGGGCCTGTGCGTACGCCAGCGACCGCACCAGCCAGCGCCGCTCCGTCCACCGCACCTGCTTGTCGCCCACAAGGGCGGTCAGCCCCACGTCCACCCAGGAGCCCTCGGCCACCAGCTCGTCGGGCCGTCCATCGCCTGGGGGGCGCCACACCTGCTCCAGCGCCTGCGTGCCGGCGAAGACCGGCTGCAACAGCTCGCGTCGCTCGGCCCGGCTGAGCTGGTTCTCCGACAGCGGGCACAGGTAGAAGTCCTGCCCGGCCGCCACGAAGGCGCGGGTCGCCAAGGCGGCCATCTTGCAGTCCCCCACATGGGTTCGGCCGCCTTGACCGAGGGACTGCTGCACCGCGGCGATGGCCGGGACGTACAACGGGTCGTCGGTCGAATTACCGGGCACGACGGCCGTGACCAACGGCATGCCCAAAGGGTCGAGCACGCCGGCGGCGACTTTCAACTGGGGCCGGTCGGGGTCGTCCTTGCTGTGGCCGAACTGCAACAGCCCGCGCTCGGACAGAACATCGGCGTAGGAATTGGCCGTGGTCGTGTCGTAACGGACCGTGTCGGTGGGCAGTTGGTAGACGCGGATGGTGCGCCGGTTCAGCTCACGCTCTAGGGCGCTGAAGGAGCCGTCGCCGGACAGCCGGTCGAGCCAGTCGGCGAGCCGGTCGTCGTGGAGGTGGACGGGCAGGACGGTTTGGCCAAGCAGGGCAGAGAGGGTGCCGTGGTGCTGGGCGACCCAAGGCTCGACGTGGTTGAGGCAGTGGTCGCCCTGCGAGAGGACGAAGAGCAGCCAGACGGCCAGGACCTTGCCAGGGCTGAGCGGGCCTTTCCAGTTGGCGGGGGCCGGGAAGAGTCGGTCCAGGGTGGCGGGCAGGTCAAGGCGCTGCAAGGTGGCCCACAAGACGGGCAGGTCGGCAACGACTTCGACACGCAGCAAGCGGGGTTCGCTGGGGTTCATCCTCCCGTTCTACCCACCTCCCCCCTTTCACGAAAACCACCCCGAACACGAGCGAACCGCAGGTTACCACCCGACGCCGAGAGGGTCCACTCCCGGCGTCACTGGTTTCTCTGTACCTCTCTGCGAGTTTTCGCACCCTTCGGCCGTCGATCTCGGCCTCTCCGTCGCCTCCAAGAGCGTGGCCAAACTTAACCCCAAAAGGGGCCCTTCCCCCCAAACCGCTGCCCCCTTTCAGCCGATAACTCTCCGACGCTCGATCTCACC
>DATLJS010000033.1:0-87956 GCA_035538795.1 Candidatus Sulfotelmatobacter sp.
CGGCGACCACGGCGAAGCCCTTGCCGGCCTCGCCGGCGCGGGCCGCCTCGATGGTGGCGTTCAGGGCCAGCAGGTTGGTCTGGCTGGCGATGTTGTTGATCAGCTTGACCACCTCGCCGATCTTGCCGGCGGCTTCGGCCAGGCTCTGCACCATGATGTTGGCCCGTTCAGCCTCTTCCACCGCCGCCGAGGCGATATGGTTGGAATGGCTGACCTGGCGGTTGATTTCATGAATCGAGGCCGAAAGCTGATCGGTGGCGGCGGCCACGGTCTGGACGTTGGCGGAAGCCTGCTGGGCGGATTCACTGACGGCATAGGCCTGTTGCGAGGTCTGCTGGGCGCTGGCTGTCAAAGATTGGGCCGTGTCATGCAGCAACGAGGCCGACGAGGCGACCACATCCACCATGCTGGAGACGTCCTTTTCGAAGGTGTCGGCATGGTGGCGCAGCACGTCCTGGGCGTCTTCGTTGGTGACGCGGATATACATCGTCACGGCGATTTCCTGCTCCATCGCCATGGCCTTGCCCAAGGCGGCGACGGTGGCCGCCAATTTTTGGGGCTTTTTGGCGAGAAGCAGGCAGGCCGTTTCATTGATGCTCCAGGCCAGCCGCGACAAGCCGCCGATATACCAGCGGGGTTCGATGCCGGCCTTGGCGCGGGCGATGGCCGATTTGACGATGGAATCGAAATATTCCTGGTCAAAGCGGGCGGGCAGGACGTTGTCGAGGATATGGGCTTTCTGGCGGCGTTTCAGCTCTTCGTAGCTGGCCATTTTCTGGTAGGCGCCGGCTGCCTCGGGGGAACGGTCCACCGCGGCATAGAGATCGTTCACGATGCGATCCATGTGCGGTTCAATCAAGGGGAGAAAGTCTTGAAGGATTTTCCGCGTGGATTCGTCAATGCCGAGATAACGAATGCGTCCATCTTGATCGATCTTGTAATCCATAGCCCTGACCCCTTTTGTTCTTGCTGAGTAGTTTGTGATTTTATTCCGGTGAAGTTTCATTTTTATTATTGGGTTTCCCCCATCGAGATGGGTTCTACGCCTACCTTTGACCATATGTTGTCTGGTTATTTGTGTCGAGTGGCTTGGAGCAATCTTTAATCGTACCGTCCGGGATTCGGCTTAAGGCATATCTTGGCCATTGCTGTCGCGGACAGCCCGGCTTCCTGTTGCTCAGGGGCTCAGCCTGAGGTACACCCGCCCAACAAAGCGGGTGAGGAAACATGGCGAAAACGGCGGCGGACGAAAATTTTCCCGTTGGCTCGTGGTTGATCCCCGCGCCTTTGCGCCGCCATGTCCGCGCTTTCTACGCCTTTGCCCGCGAAGCCGACGATATCGCCGATGATCCAGATCTGTCCGGCGAGGAAAAACTGCTGCGCCTGGACGCCATGGAAGGTCTGCTGGACGGTCTTTCCCCCGCCTTGTCTCCCGTCCTGCGTCCCCATGCGCGCACCCTGTTGTCGGCTTTCCGACAAGATGCCCGGCAGGATCGCATGACGGATTGGGGGACGCTGATGGATTACTGTCGGCGGTCGGCGGCTCCGGTCGGACGCATGCTGCTGGACTTGCATGGCGAGGAACCGGCGCTCTATCCGGCGTCGGACGCCTTGTGCGCGGCCTTGCAGGTGATCAACCATCTTCAGGACTGCGGAGACGATTACCGCCGCTTGGCGCGGGTCTATCTGCCGCTGGACTGGATGGCGGCTGCGGACATTGCCGACCTGGGGGCTGTACGGTCAAGCCGGGCGTTGCGGATGGTTCTGGATCAGGTGATCGCTCATACCTGGCCCCTGTTGGAACAGGCGGAAGAGTTGACGAATATCCGTCATCGCCGGCTGCGACTCGAAGCCGGGATCATTCTGGCTTTGGCCCGCCGGCTGCTGAAGCGTCTTGAGGTCTGCGATCCCTTGGCCGGACCGGTAAAGCTGTCGCCCTTCGCCAAGCTGGCGGCCGTCGCCGGAGGGCTGGCGGGATGAGCGGCGGGCGGAGCAGCTCTTTTTTTCTGGCGATGCGCCTGTTGGGAGGACGGCGGCGGCGAGCCATGTTCGCCCTGTATGATTTCTGCCGCGCTGTGGACGATGTGGTCGACGAAGGCGACGCCGCTCCAGGCCAGCGGCTTGCCGAGCTGGAGGCCTGGCGGGAGCGGGTGAAACGCCTGTATGGGCGTCCGCCGGAAACGCCATTGGCCAAGGCCGTGGTGGAATTCGGTTTGCCCGAGGGCGATCTGCTGGCGGTCATCGATGGCATGGCCATGGACGCCGAAGGATTGATGCGGCGTCCGTCGGCAGCCTGCCTTGAGCTTTACTGCGACCGGGCGGCGGCGGCGGTGGGGCGTTTGACCCTGCGGATCTTCGGCCTTGCCGGCAGCGACATGGACGCTCTGGCTTCGGCTTTGGGTTCGGCCTTGCAGCGCACCAACATTCTGCGGGATCTGGCCGAAGACGCTGGGCGTGGCCGTCTTTACCTTCCCGATGAATTGCTGAGCGCCTATGGCATCGCCTCTGGCGATCCGGCAGAGGTTCTGGCTGATCCGGCCTTGCCGGCGGTTTGTGCCGCTCTGGCGGCTCTGGCCCGTCTGAATTATGCCCGTGCCCATCGTCTGATGGCGGCGCGCCGCTGCCGTGTTCTGAGGTCGGCCGGGTTGATGGCGGCGGTTTACGGTCTGCAACTGGACCGCTTGCAGGCGGCCGGTTGGCGAGGCACGCCCCGGCTGAGCCTGTTCACCAAGCTTATGCTTGCCATACGTTGGGTGGTGCTGCCCCGCCCTTGGAACGATGCCGCATAACTCCGATGAGAGTCGGAAACACCCCTCCGACAAATTGTTCGCCGGTTATCCTTCATTACAATAAGGACAGATAAGAAACGGCCTGGCAATTGGAGGGAACCATGATCAAAGGCTATCAGGAATTGAACCGGTTGGGTGATCTGTTGGAAGCCGAATTGGATGGTCGTCACTTCGACAGTGACGAAGTGAATCGTCTGGCCTCCGCCATCGCCCAACTTTATCCAGGCATTTCGGGAACATTGAGCCGGATGCTGGAACGTCAGCGGGACAGCGCCAAGCGAGCGGCGTAACTGACGCGATAACCGAACGGTCACTGGTTTTCGGCGATCTCAAAGGAGTATTCTGCAATGCAGCAATTTCTCGGGAGAGGTTCGGTGCTAGACGATTTCCGTGACATGGATCGCCTCAGTCTTCTTCTGGAGGCGGAGTATAACGGTCATCCCTTCGACCCGTCGGAAGCTCATCAATTGGCTTCGCGGATTTCCCGTTCTTATCCGGATGTGGCCCGTACCCTCAATCTGATGATGGAACGCCACAGGGATAAGCGGAATTAGTTTCCCCCCTTAAGAAAATCCCCCAAGAAACTGACCCCCCGGATGAGGCCATCCGGGGGTTTTCTTTCTTACAGACTAAGATACGCGACGGCGCCGGCGCCGACGACCCAGCAGTAATAGGCGAAGGGATTCAGCGCCTCGAATTCATGCTTGCGGAAATAATGCATGAGGAAAGCGATCGAGGCGAAGGCGGTGATAGCCGCGACGACGCCGCCGATCAGGGAAATTTCCAGCATGCCCGACGCCGTTTCGGTGCGCAAAAGCTTGGGCACCTCCAAAATCGCGGCGCCCAGGATGACCGGGGTGGCGATCAGGAACGAGAAGTGAGCCGAGGCGCGGTGGCTCAGGCCGGACAGCAGACCGCCGACCATGGTGGCGCCCGAACGGGAGATGCCGGGAAAGAAAGCGGTGCATTGCCACAGGCCGATGGCCAAGGCGCCTTTCCAGGTCAATTGGCTGAGGTCGCCTTTGGAATCTCCCAGCTTCTTGCGCAGGCGTTCGCCGAAGAACAGCAAGAAGCCGTTGACGAACAGAAACGCGGCGGCAATGGTCGGCACGCCGAACAGATCCTTCAGCTTATGTTCGAACAGGGCGCCCAGCAGGCCGGCGGGGATGGTGGCGACGATCATCAGCATCAGGACGCGCCGATGAAAGGCGCGGTGATGGGCCGGACCGCGGAACTGGCCGGTCAGAATATCAAACCAGTCGCGCCAGAAATACAGCAGCAGAGCGGCGGCGGTGCCCAGGTGCAGGACGACCAGGAACGGCAGGAATTCGGGAGCCTTTTGGTCGATTCCCAAGTCGAGAACGCCCGGCAAAATGACGGCGTGGCCCAGGCTGGAAACAGGAAAAAGCTCCGTCACGCCTTGCAATACGGCGATAAAAATGGCGAGCAGGACGGACATCGATGCACTCCGGATGGGCGGGGGCGAAGGCGGCGGGAGGATACCCGCGCCGAAGTTGGGGCAACTCTATGTCATTGGTCAGGTCAGGGCAACCAGCGGGCCAAGGCAGCCTTCAAACGTTCAAGATCGACGGGCTTGGGCAGGAAGTCGTCCATGCCGGCCTCATGGCATTCACGCACTTCGTCCGAGGTGGCGGCGGCGGTGAAGGCGATGATGGGGGTGTGGCGGCCCTTCACCTCCTCGGCGCGTATCAGCCTGGCCAAGGCGAAGCCGTCCATTTCCGGCATGTGGCAGTCGGTCAGGACCAAATGGTATTGCCCCGACCGCCAAGCCTCCAGGGCCTGAAGGCCGTCGGTGGCGATTTCCGCTTCATGCCCCAGCAGGCGCAGCAGACGGGTGATGACCATGCGGTTTACCGGATTGTCTTCGGCCACCAGAATGCGAGGCAGGACCTGATCGTCGTTCTTGGCCGGAACGGCGGCGATCGCCGGTTGCGGCTGCGGGCGCGACGGCGCGGCATGGCCCAAAGCCGCCAGGGCGCTGCGCAGCAGGGCGCCGCGCCGCAAGGGGCGGGCGATGACCGGCATGGGGTTGTCGCCCAGGCTGCGTTCCCGCCGAGCCACCAGCACGGCGGGCTGATTGGCGGAATCCGGGAAATGGTCGGCGTCGGCGACAATCAGTCCGGCGGTTTCCGTGCGGGATGCCAGAACGGCCCCGGCGGCGGTCAGATAGCGGGCGGCGGCTTCATGTTCGAAGGGATCCGGCAGGTTCAGAGCCACCACCACGCCGTCGAGGCGCATGCGCGGCAGCTCGGGGCTGCAAGGGGCGGTGCTGGGGTCCAGGGTCAGGTCGACGGTGAAGGTCGACCCCTGGCCCAACTGGCTGTCCAGCTGAATGCTGCCGCCCATCAGATCCACCAGATGGCGGCAAATGGACAAGCCCAGCCCGGTGCCGCCAAAGCGGCGGGTGGTGGTTTCATCGGCCTGGGAGAAGGGGCGGAACAGCTTTTCCCGCGCTTCCTCGGAAATACCGATGCCGGTGTCTTGAACCGACAACAGCAGGCGGGTGCCCCGAGGGCCGGTTTCCAGCAGTTCGGCCCGCAGAACAACATGGCCGCGTTCGGTGAACTTGACGGCGTTGCCCAGCAAATTGAACAAAATCTGGCGCAGTCGCACCGGATCGCCGGTCAGCCAGGCCGGAAGATTCGGATCGACCACCGTGACCAGCGACACGCCCTTTTTGAATGCCGATTGCGCCAGGATCTCGGCGGTGCTTTCCACCAGATGGGAAAGCGAGACGGGGGCATGTTCCAACGCCATCTTGCCCGCCTCAATCTTCGAGAAATCGAGGATATCGTTGATGATGGTCAGCAACGAGGCGGCGCTTTCACGGACGACGCCCACCAGTTCCATCTGTTCGTCATCCAGGCGGGTATGCTGTAGCAAGTCCAGCATGCCTTGCACGCCGGTCATGGGCGTGCGGATTTCATGGCTCATGGTGGCAAGGAACTGGCTTTTGGCCCGGTTGGCGGCTTCGGCCTGGGCACGGGCGGCGATCAGCTCCCGCTGCTGACGGCGTTCCTCGGTGACGTCCAGACAGACATAGACATGGCCGCCGCCTTCCATCTGGTTACGGCGAAGCTGCACGATGCGGCCGTCGGGAAATTCGATCTCTTCGCTGTTGCCGTCGCCCAGCACGGTGCGGGCGCGGGCCATCTCGGCGATGCGGCCTTCGATCTCGCCGAAACGGACGGATGGAGACAGTTCGGGCAAGTCGAGCAGTTCCAGGGCGCGGGGATTGCTGACCACCAGCACCCCCTGTTCGTCGACGGCGGCCAGGCCGTCGCTCATGCTGGCCAGGGTGGCCTCCAGCAGGCGGGATTTCTCCTGAGCCTCGCGGGTGCGGTCGGCCACCTGCTGTTCAAGCGTGTTGTTCAGCGCCGTCAGGTCTTCGTACAGACAGACATTGTCGAAACCGATGGCCACCTTCGAGCAGAACACTTCCAAAAGGGTGCGTTCATCGGCGGTGAACGGTTCCGGGCGCCGCAGGAAAAAGACGTTGGCTCCGTGATCGTGGGTGCGGAACACCAGGATGCAGCGGTCCTGGGCGAAGATGTTGCGTTGAGTTTTGAACGCGTCCTCGATCTCGGCGCAAATCTCGTCGGGGAGGCAGCTGCGCAGGGGATGGCCGACATGGGTGGAAAAGCCACGGGTGGCGGCCAGAATAATGATCTCGTCGCGGTTGGCGAAGCCGTCCTTGACCTGACAGCACAGCACCGAGCCTTCCTTGCCGCGCAGCAGGGCTTCCAGCTGAATGATGGCGCCTTCGACGAATTCCCGCATGGAGCGCTTATCGAACAGCGACGACGAGGCGTTGAGAATTTTCTCAAGGCCGATCCGGTTGCGCTCGATGGCGACGATGTCCTGATAGGAGCGCAAAGAGGCCACCATGGTGGTGAACAGTTTTTGCGCCGTCAGTTCGGTCTTGGACTTATAATCGTTGATGTCGTAATTGACGATGACGTCCCGCTCGGGGGCTTGGCCGGGCTGGCCGGTGCGCAAGACGATGCGTGACCGCTTGTTGCCCATTTCGCCGCGGATGACGCGGACCAGTTGCAGGCCGGCATCCTCGCTTTCCATCACCACGTCCAGCAAGATGACGGCGACGTCGGTGCGCTGCTCCAGAACCTTCCGCGCTTCAGCGGCCGAATAGGCGGAAAGCAGTTCGGCGCCGCGGCCCTGAAAGACGAATTTCTTCAGCAGCAGACGGGTCATGTCGTGGATCTGCGGGTCGTCGTCCACCACCAGGATGGTCCAGGGATCCAGATAATCCACGGCTTGAGGGGCGGAGCCTTGGGCTTCGTCCTCGTCGTCGCCGAAAAGAAGGTCGTCGTCTGCCGTCATGCCGTTCCTTCAATGCCTTCCTTAGGCGCGATGCGGGGGAAGAGAAGAGTGAAGCAGGTTCCCTTTCCAAGCTCGCTTTCTACGGCAATCTGCCCTTTCAGCGAGCCGGTGACTATATTGAATACGATATGCATCCCCAAGCCGTTCCCGCCTGATCCCCGTTTGGTGGTGAAGAAGGGGTCGAAGATGCGGTTGCGGATGTCCGGACTCATGCCCGCGCCGTTATCGTGATAGCGCAGTTCGATCATATCGCCGTCCAGCTTGCGGGCCTGGATGACGATTTTTCCGCCGCGATGGGCCTCGAAGCCGTGGATCACCGAATTCATGACGAAATTCGTCAGAACCTGGGATAAGGCGCCGGGATAGCCGTCCAGTTCCAGGTCGTCGGGGCAATCGACCTCCACCTCCACCTGGCCTTGACGCAATTTGGGGGTCAGGCTGCGCAAAACCTCCTGCATATAGCTTTTTAGCCCGAAGCGCCGACGTTCCGAGGTGGTCTGGTCGACGGCCACCTGCTTGAAGCCGTGAATCAGTTGGGCGGCGCGGTCGCAGTTGGACAGGATCAGCGCCGTGGCCTCGCTGGCGGTGGTGATGTAGTCCTGGAAATCGGACTTCTTGATGCGTCCTTCCTCGAACAGGCGGCGCACGTCGACGGTGGTGTCGGCGAGATGCGACGCCGAAGACAGGGCGATGCCGACGGGGGTGTTGATTTCGTGGGCGACGCCGGCCACTAAGGCGCCCAAGGATGCCAGTTTTTCCGCCTGGATCAGACTTTCCTGGGCTTCCTTCAGCCGTTGCAGAGCCTGCTCGGCTTCTTCGCGGCGGCGGTGCAGTTCCTGGTTGACGGCCGAAAGCTGTTCCTGCTGGCGATCGGACACGCGCACCAGCCGGCGTTGTTCGCGCATGCTTTTGCGATAGGCGTCGACCAGCGTGACCACGCCTTCGCGCAGGTCGGAAGGCGCGCCTTCGGCTTCCAGCCTCAGACTAAGCTGCAGGCCGCCTTCCAGGACTTTCTCTTCGTTGTCGAAAAGATTGAATGCCATGGCGCCGTCCGACGGCGCAGGGAAGGCGCCTTAAGCCCCTTCGACCGCGCAAAGATTGAACTGGACGTGATTCAGATCCTCGGAGAAGTCTTCTCCGAATTCCTGCATGGTGTCGTCGTCGCTGTTGAAGTACCAGTTGACCACCACGGATTGGCCGGCCGCTCCGGCTTTTTCCAGCAGTAACAGCAAGTTCATCAACGCCTTGGCCGACGAGGAGTTAAAATAGACCAGCTCGATGTCGCAGCTGATCTTGGCTCCTTCGGCCAAATCCGACAGCCATTTGTCCAGGGCGGTCAGCAGGGGGCCGTAAAAAGCGGCCACGTCTTCGGGGTACGATTCGCCCTTCAGCTTCAACACGCCTTCGTCGAAATTGAACTCGACCTCGGGTGAGCGCTCTGAGGCGGCTATGGTGATGGTTTGCATGGTCGGTCTCAGATGAAGGCTTTGAGGCAGAAGAAGGCATGTCCGTCGTCGATAGACATGAAATCGTACTCGATGGGATCGCTGGCGCGCCGAGCGATCTCGATCAGTCCGATGCTGGCCCCCTTGCTTTCGGCGTCGGGATCTTCCCTTAGCTTTTCCTTATAGAACGCCTTGATGCCTTCGCGGTCCAGACTTTTGATGTGCTCCAGCCGTTCCCGCAACCGTTCCATGTCGGTGTGCTTGACCACGTTGGCGCAGATCACGAAAAATTTTCCGTTTTCCTGGCCCACGGCGATCATGCCCGAACTCAGTTCCACCGGCTTGCCGATGTCGCCGGTCACGCGGTCCGCCGAATAGCGGATGATGTTCTGCACCTGCTCGACAAAGACCGAGAACACCTTTCTGGTGGTGTTCGTGTCGGTGTCTTCCAAAGCCATCTTCTGCTTCAAGGCGTCGCCCAGGGCGAAAAGAATGCCCTCCGAGACATAGCCGCTGAAGGAAAAGATGATTCCCTTCTGCTGCAAAACCTTTTTGAAGCTGAGGTATTCCTCGGCCAACATGCCCATTTTGTTCCCCCGTCCAGTGTCCGTCCGATTCTGTGTCGGCGGGCAGTCCCTGACGTCCGGCGCCACTTTAACAGCGGTAGGGGATGCCCGCAACCATGCCTAGTGTCCTCGGGTATGCAAATTCAATTTGGTTAAATTTGCTTTTCATCAGTCGAAAGCGGCTGATGCTTCTGGTATTCTTCTGCCCGCTTAAGGGGACTGGAACGCCATGACGACCAAGGTGCTCAAGGGGCTTGTCTATAAACAGGCGCGGACGGTGGTGATTATCGCCGTGCTGGTGGGCTTCGCTTCCGCAGCGATCGAGATGGCCGGAGACCTGAGGTCCGAACGCCAGAATCTGGTGACCACCACCAGGCAAATTCTGTCGATGATCAATGTCTCGGCCGCCGATGCGGCGTTCCAGATGAATCAGGAGCTGTCGCGGGATCTGGTCGATGGCCTGTTCCATTCCGAACTGGTGCGTTCGGCGGCCCTGCTGGACAATTTCGGCAACGAGATGGCCCGCAAGGAGCGGCCGGCGTCGCAGAATTCGGTGTCCTGGATCGCGGAAAAGCTGTTCGAGGATTCGACGGAATTTTCCCTGCCGCTGGTGCACCGCACGCCGCGGGGCATTGACGAAATCGTCGGCGAATTGCAGGTCACTCTCGATCCTGTCACCGTCGCCGGCGGCTTTTTCAACCGCGTCGGCCTGTCCTTGGCCGCCACCGTCGCCCGCGTGGTCAGCATCTGCCTGCTGATCGTCATCGCCTTTAACCTGACCATCACCCGCCCGCTGCTGCGCATCATCGCCGCCGTTCGCAAGGTCGATCCGGCGCAGCCGGGGCATCGTCTGGTGGAAAATCCCAAGGGGCATGACGGCGACGAGCTGGGAGTGCTGGTCGGCACCATGAACCGTTTGCTGACGGCCTTTCAAACCGGCCTTGAGGCCAGGGACAAGGCGCAGGCCGATCTGACCGAGCTGGCGCGCACGCTGGAGCAAAGGGTGGCCGAGCGCACCCTGGAACTGGCCCGCGAGAAGGAAGGGGTGGAACGCGCCCTGACCCAGCTGAACGAGGCCCACGCCGAGCTGAACAAAGTCAACCGCCACATCAACGAAAGCATCCGTTACGCCAGCCGCATCCAAAGCTCGCTGCTGCCTGACAGCGCCGCTCTGGACGGCATTCTGTCCGACATCGCCGTCGGCTGGGCGCCGCGCGACGTGGTGGGCGGCGATTTTTATTGGATCGGCCGTTTCGGCAACCGTTGCCTGATCGCTGTCATGGATTGTACCGGCCACGGCGTGCCGGGGGCCTTCATGACGGCCATCGTCGCTTCGGTGCTGGACCGTATTCTGCACGAGCATTGCCATGACGACCCGGCCATGATCCTGCAACTGCTGAACCGTCTGGTGAAGTCGTCGTTGCGGCAGGACCATCATGACGTGGTTGTCGATCTCGCCAGTTCCGACGACGGCCTCGACGCCGCCATCTGCCTGATCGACACCGATCGCGACACCTTGACCTATGCCGGCGCCAACATCCCGCTGATCTATGCCCAGGGGCAGGAATTGCGCGAGATCAAAGGCGACCGCCACAGCCTGGGCTATCGCACGTCGTTGTCGGATTTCGCCTTCACCAACCATATTCTGCCGATTGAGCGGGGCCAGTCCTTCTATCTGGCGACCGACGGTGTCACCGATCAGGTGGGCGGTCCCACCCGGCGGCTGTTTGGCCGCCGCCGTCTGCTGCAAGCCTTGGAAAGCGGCCGTGATCTGCCCATGCGCAAGCAGATGGAGCGGGTGTTCATGATCTTGGCCGACTATCGCGGCGACGAGCCGCGGCGTGACGATCTGACCTTCGTCGGCTTCACGCCCCTGGCCGCCGTCGGCGGCGAAGCCGAAGAGCCGACCCTGGTGGCCTTGCAGGCTTAGATTCCAAAGGGTGAAGAGCTTTCGCCCGCCAAGGTCGAGGCTCTCGCCAAGGACGAGATTCTTGGCGGAGACGCCTGTTTATGCCTCGACCCGTTCTTCCAACGGCGCCTTCAGGCCGAAGGTAATGCCACGGCAGGCGACGCTGTGCTTGCCGGTGGCTTGATCGACCAGGGGTTTGCCGGCCATGATGGACGGCGTGCGGGAATACAGGCGATAGACGATCTGGGGCAGCCAGCAACGGCTGTTGGGGTGGCTTTCGCCGACGTCCCGATATTGTTCGGCGCTGGCGAAGAAATGGGCGTCGCCGCCATGGGCGTCGGCGTCCACCACCACCGCCAGAGGATGGCCGGGGTGGCGCATATATTCGATGCCGGGGCGGACGGCGGTTTTGCCGTCGCGGCGCTCGATCACGACCACGCGGGGGATTTGCTCGCCGAAGGTAGTGCGGATGCAAGCGGCGACAGCGCGCGACACGCCTTCGGCCCCCACTTCCGAGGGCACGGCCTTGTCGAAGGCTTGGCCGATGAAGGTGGCGATGGCGGTTTTCAGATGATCCTGGGGGTCGGGCTGGCCGGGCACCGGCTCGCCGGCGAAAGAGCGCAGGATGGGCTGGGCGAAGCTGTTCACGGCATGGCCGAAATCGGCTTCGTTGTAAAAAAAGAAGCCGTAGCCGGTACTGTCGGGGCGGCGCAGGAAGACCACTTCCGGGTATTTGGCGTGGGTTCCGGTCATGTCGTCGTCCTCCCCTTTTCGATATTTTCCGGCTTTCGTCCGCTGCCGGTCCCCTGAATCCAGCCGCAAGATGTGAAAACCGCTCCCCCCGGCGTCGGGGGGAGCGGTTCACAGGTTACTCCGCCGCGTTGGTCGAGGCCATTCGTTTCAGCAGGTCGAAGCGCCGTTCGATCCACTTGTCGGCTTCGGCGACCATGCGCTGATAGTGGTCGTGGTCGTGCTGATCGGTGATGCGGAAGCGGGTCTCGCTGGCCATGAAGTCGGCCAGGGACATGGTGCGTTCGCCGGAATCCAGCTCCAGCGCCGGCTCCTCGGTGCCCAGCTTGCGGGGGTCATAGCGGTACAGCGGCCAGTATCCGGCCTGCACGGCGTTCTTCTGCTGGCTGAGACCGGCCGACATGTCGAAGCCGTGGGCGATGCAGTGGGCATAGCCGATGATCAGCGACACGCCGTCATAGGAAGCCGCTTCCTGCAACGCCTTGACCATTTGGGCGTCCTTGGCGCCGAAGGCCACCGAAGCGACGTAGACGTTGCCGTAGGACATGGCGATCAGGCCCAAATCCTTTTTCGGACGGCTTTTGCCGGCGGTGGCGAACTTGGCGGTGGCCCCCAGCGGCGTGGATTTGGAGGCTTGGCCGCCGGTGTTGGAATAGACTTCGGTGTCCAACACCAGGATGTTGACGTTGCGGCCCGAGGCGAGGACGTGGTCCAGTCCGCCATAGCCGATGTCGTAAGCCCAGCCGTCGCCGCCGACGATCCAGACGTCCTTGTCCACCAGATAGTCGGCCAGTTCGTCCATACGCAGCGAGTCGGCGTCCTTGCGTCCGGCCAGCAGGCCGCGCAGTTCGGCGACGCGCTGGCGCTGATCGCGGATGGCGGCGTCGGTGGTCTGCGGGCTGTGCAGCAAGGCGCTGACCAGTTGCTCCGGCAGGCCTGAGGCGATGGCCTGCAAATGCTGCTTGGCGTGGGATTTGTGATGATCCAGAGCCAGACGGAAGCCCAAGCCGAATTCGGCGTTGTCTTCAAACAGCGAGTTGGCCCAGGCCGGGCCGCGGCCGTCGCGGTCGGTGGTATAGGGGGTGGTCGGCAGGTTGCCGCCGAAGATCGACGAGCAGCCGGTGGCGTTGGCGATCATGGTGCGGTCGCCGAACAGTTGGGTGATGGTTTTGATGTAAGGAGTTTCGCCGCAGCCCAGGCAGGCGCCCGAGAATTCGAACAGCGGCGTGATCAGCTGCGACGATTTCGGCGTGATGCGGATATCGGCGCGGTCCAGGTCCGGCAGATCGAGGAAGAAGGCGAAGTTCTCCTTCTCGGTTTCCATGTGCGGCCCCTTGGCTTCCATGCGCAGAGCCAGATGATCGGGGTTGTCCTTGGCCTTGCCGGGGCAGACATGGACGCAGAGCGTGCAGCCGGTGCAGTCCTCGGGGGCGACCTGCAGGATATAGGTGCCGCCTTTTACCTCGGGGCCCTTGTAGGGCATGGTTTGCAGAGCGGCGGGAGCATGCTCGAGATGCTCGGGCTGTACGGCCTTGGCGCGGATGGCGGCATGCGGACAGACCATTACGCACTTGTTGCACTGGATGCACAGATCCTTTTCCCATACCGGGATTTCGTCGGCGATGTTGCGTTTTTCGAAGCGGGCGGTGCCCACCGGCCAGGTGCCGTCCACGGGGAAGGCCGAAACCGGCAGCAGGTCGCCCTTGTTGGCCAGCATCATGGCGGTGACGCGCTGGATGAAATCGGGAGCGTCCTTCGGCACGATCGGCGGAATATCGAAGGTCGAGGTGACTTCGGCGGGAACCGTCATCTGCTCCAGATGCGCCAGCGAGGCGTCGACCACTTCGAAGTTCTTTTCGACGATCTTGCGGCTCTTGCGGCCATAGGTTTTTTCGATGGCCTTTTTGATTTGGGCGATGGCTTCGTCCCTGGGCAGGATTTCGCTCAGGGCGAAGAAGCAGGTCTGCATGATGGTATTGATGCGTTGCCCCATGCCGGCGGCTTGCGCCACCTTGCGGGCGTCGATGGTGAACACCTTCAGCTTCTTGTCGATGATCTGCTTTTGGACGCTGCTGGGCAGTTCGGCCCACAGCTGATCGGCCCCGTAGGGCGAATTGAGCAGGAAGGTGGCGCCGGGGGCGGCGTAATCCAGCACGTCGTACTTATCCAGGAACACGAAGTGGTGGCAGGCCACGAATTCGGCGTTGTGGATCAGATAGGGCGCCTGGATCAGGTGCGGGCTGAAGCGCAGATGGCTGATGGTGACTGCGCCCGATTTCTTGGAGTCATAGACGAAATAGCCTTGAGCATACAGGTCTGTGGAATCGGCGACGATCTTGATGGAGTTCTTGTTGGCGCCCACGGTACCGTCGGCGCCCAGGCCGAAGAACACGGCGCGGCGCATGTCTTTCGACTGTAGCTTGAAGCTTTCGTCCCAGGGCAGGGACAGGCCGGTGACGTCGTCGTTGATGCCGATGGTGAAGCGGCGTTTGGGGCTTTCCTTGCGCAGCTCGTCGAATACGGCCTTGACCATGCCGGGGGTGAATTCCTTCGAGGCCAGACCATAGCGACCGCCGACGACCCGGGGTTGGGAGGCGGCGGCGCGCTGGCCCATGGCCTGGGCTTCGGCCAGGGCGGCGACCACGTCCAGATACAAGGGCTCGGCGATGGCGCCCGGTTCCTTGCAGCGGTCCAGCACGGCGATGGAGCGCGCCGAGGTCGGCAAGGCGGCGATGAAGGCGTCGAGGGGGAAGGGGCGGTACAGGCGAACCTTCAAAACGCCGGTCTTGCGTCCCATCTCGTTCAGTTTGGCGCTGGTCTTCTCGACCGTCTCGCCGCCGGACCCCATGATGACCACAATTTCCTCGGCCTCGGGATGGCCGACATAGTCGCACAAGGAATAGTGACGGCCGGTCAGCCCGGCCAGCCGGTCCATTTCCGCCTGCACGATACCGGGTAGGACGTCGTAATAGGGGTTCCGCGATTCCTGGGCCTGGAAGAAGGTGTCTGGGTTCTGGGCCGTGCCGCGCACCACCGGATGGTCGGGGCTCAGGGAATGGCGGCGGAAGGAATGGACGTCGGCCTCGTCGATCATCTTGTGCAGATCGGCGTCCGAAAGAGCCTCGATCTTGGCCACTTCATGGCTGGTGCGGAAACCGTCGAAGAAATGCAGGAACGGCACGCGCGAACGCAAGGTGGCGGCGTGAGAGACGGCGGCCATGTCGTGGGCTTCCTGCACCGAGGCCGAGGACAGCATGGCGAAGCCGGTCTGGCGGGCGCTCATCACGTCGGAATGATCGCCGAAGATGGACAGGGCGTGGGTCGCCAGGGTGCGCGCCGAGACATGCATGACGAACGGCGTCAATTCGCCGGCGATCTTGTACATGTTGGGCAGCATCAGCAGCAGCCCCTGCGAGGCGGTGAAGGTGGTGCCCAGGGCGCCGGCCTGGATGGCGCCATGCACGGCGCCGGCGGCGCCGCCCTCGGACTGCATCTCGGTAACTTCGGGAATGACGTTCCAAATGTTCTTCTTGCCTTCGGAAGCCCACTGGTCGGCCAGTTCGCCCATGGTGGAGGAGGGGGTGATGGGGTAGATCACCGCCAGCTCGCTGCAGCGGTAGGCCACCGAGGCGCAGGCCTCGTTGCCATCAACGGTTATCATCTGTTTTTTCGACATGATCGCTGGCCTCTCAGACCACCAGGGGGGAGTGGTGATTTAACCACAAAAGCGCTGTGGCCGAAATGTCCCGGACGTTGAAAAGATTGAGACATTGTTGCCACCCGGCGTTATGCGCGGCTTAAAGGCGGACGCTTTCCGCCGCCTCTTTCAGAATTTCGGCACTGTGGCGCAAGGCTTTACGCTCGTCCTCGTTCAGTTCCGGTTCCAGCAGCGCCTGGCAGCCCTTGGCGCCGACGATGCGCGGCAGCGACAACGTGACGTTCTCGATGCCTTCGACCTTGGCCGTGGGCGCCGAGACGCTCAGCAGCACGTTTTCGTTGGTGGCGATGGCCTGAACGATGCGGGCCAGACCGCCGCCGATGCCGAACCATGTGGCGCCTTTGCCGGAGATGATGTGATAAGCCGCCCGGCGGACGCCGTCGTCGATGCCGGCGCGTATCTCCTCGGTCAAGGGGCGCTTCAACTGGTCGGCCATGGCCGCGACCGATACCGAGCCGGCGGTGGCGCCGGACCACCACAGCACTTCGGAATCGCCGTGTTCGCCCAGCACGTAGGCGTGCACCGATTTGGGGCTGATTCCCAGATGTTCGCCCAGCAAAGCGCGGAAACGGGCGCTGTCAAGGATGGTGCCCGACCCCATCACCCGGGTGGCGGGCCGGCCGGTGAGGCCAGATACGATGCGGGCCGCGACGTCGGTCATGACGTCCACCGGATTGGTGGCGACCAACAAAATAGCGTCGGGGGCGGCTTTCAGCACCTGGGGGATGACGGCAGAGAAGACGGCGGCATTGCGCTCCAGCAATTGCAGCCGGGTCTCACCCGGCTTCTGGGCTACGCCGGCGGCCAGCACGACGACGCCGGCGCCGCTCAGGTCGGCGTAGTCTCCGGCGAAGATATGGACGGGATAAGAAAACGGCGTGGCATGCAGGATGTCCTGGGCCTGGGCGACGGCCAGGGCGGGATTGTGGTCCACCAGAACCACCTCGGAGGCGGCTCCTCTCAGGACCATGGCGAAGGCGGCGCTGCTGCCGACCATGCCCGTTCCGACGATGCCTACTTTCATGAACCGTTCCTCCCATGCGCAAGAGGCGCAGGCAGGAATGGTATCCTTTAGGACACCGGGGTCAATTGTCGAATTGTTCTGGGAGAGTGGCGGGAGTGACGGGGCTCGAACCCGCGACCTCCGGCGTGACAGGCCGGCGCTCTAACCAACTGAGCTACACCCCCTCGCATCGGGGAGCGGACATATAGCAAGGCTCCGACGGGCACGCAAGCGCCTTTTTTAAAAAAGTTACGATTGCCCGGAATTTGCCCCGGGGGATTAATATGGAGCGGTTGAACAAGGGGAATGAAGATGGCCGAGGTGGTGAATCTGAATCGGTTCCGCAAGGCGAAACAGCGCCAGGACGACGCCCGCAAGGCGGAGGAGAACCGCGTCCGCTTCGGCCGGACCAAGGTAGAAAAAGCCAAGGATCGAAGCGCGGCGGACAAGCTGGCCGAAGGTCTCGACGGCAAGAAGATCGACGACTGACCCGAAACCCGGCCATCGTCGCGGATGGCCGGGCGTGTCTTCGGATGGGCGCTGTTTCAGATAGGCATGGGTTTGAAATCGGACGCCACCACGAAGCGGGCTTCGGTAATGGCGCGGATGTCGTCCACCGTCAGGCCGGGCAGAGCCTCCCGCAAAATCAGCCCGTCGCTGCCGACGTCGAACACCGCCTTATCGGTGATGATGGTCTTGACGCATTTGCGGCCCGTCAACGGCAGTTCGGTCCGGCGTTTGACCTTGCTGCTGCCCGCCTTGTCGATGTGCTGCAGGGCGGCGATGATGCGCGGCACGCCGTAGCACAGATCCATGGCTCCGCCGATGCCGGGCCACCAGTGGCCGTTGCGCAGAATGGCCCAATTGGCCAGATTGCCTTCCTCGTCCACTTCCAGCCCGCCCAGGATCGACGTTTTGATATAGCCGTTGCGCATGGCGCCGAACGAGGTGGTCAGCGACATGTAGGCGGCGCCGGGACGAACCGTCATCGGGGCGCCGCTGGCGTTGGTGCGGTCGCTGTCGGCCTGGGACGCCGGAGGTTTCGCCGCCGCGCCGATACAGCCGTTTTCCGAATGCAGGAAAACGTTGACGCCGGGCGGCAGATAGTCGGCCGCCGTGGTGGGAATGCCGAAGCCGAGATTGATGACGTCGCCATCCTTCATTTCCAGGGCGCAGCGTTTGGCGATGATGACGCGGGAATCCAGTTTGTCGCTCATTCCGCCGCTCCTTCTTCCGGCTGGAGAATGCCCAGGCGGGTCCAGTTCTTGCGGTACAGCCGGTCCTGTTCGGCCAAGCTGTAGCCTTGGACCACGGCATCGACGAAGATGCCGGCGCAGCCGACGCGGTCGGGCGGGATGGCGCCTACGGGCACGATCTCGTTGACTTCGGCGATGGTGTAGGCGCCGGCCATGGCGATGTCGCATTGGTTCAAGACGCCGGTATGGCGAAACTCGACGTTGCCCAGCGGATCGGCCCGCCAGCCGCGGATGATGGAAACGTCGGCGCGCAGGGCTTCCTCGACGAAATATTCCTGGCCGTTCAGGCTGATTTTCTGCTTCGGCTCTTTCAATTCGGGGAAAATGCCTGGCTGATCCAGAATGCCGACGCCCACTGGCACCAGAATTCCGCCCAGCCCCATGCCGCCGGCACGGACTTTCTCCGCCCAGGTGCCCATGGGAAACAGCTGGCGCACCAGCATCGTGCCCGCGAGATAGGCGTCGGAACAGCCAGACGACGTGGCGGTGTGGGAGGAGATGAGTTCCTTGACCAGGCCGGTTTCAAACAGGCGGCCCATCAGGAAATTGTCCCGGTAGCCCGGGGTGCAGACAATGAGCGTGAGCTGGTCGATGGCGCGATCAACAATCCACTCAATGGATTTCGCCGGTTGACCGGCTCCGACAAACTCCCCAAGCATCAGACGGATGCCGCTTCGCACATGCGAAAGGGCTTCATCTATGGGTATCACCTTTCCATTGGACATTTTTTTGTTGTCTCCCGGTTTCAGCGAAAAAATACCTATCGTCTTAGAGGTTTTCCTTTCCGATGTTGGGGAATTTTGGGGTTCCTGATTGTTTATCTTATACTTTAAGTATCAACCTTAGTTTTTATCCTGTGTATAGGCCAAAGGTTGTGCTGGCGCTAAATCCGGGCCAGGGCCTGGGCGCAGGCGGCTCCCAGCAGCACCACCAGCCAAGGCGGAGTTTTCCAGATTTGCAGAAGGATGAATGCGGCCAGCGTCAGCGAAAAGTCTTTGGGCGCGGCGACGGCGCTGGTCCAGACCGGGTGGTAAAGGGCGGCTAGCAGCAGCCCGACCACGGCGGCGTTGACGCCGCTCAGGGCGGCCTGGAGCGGCGGGCGTTGCCGCAGATCGTCCCAGAACGGCATCAGTCCGGCCAGCAGCAGGAAGGACGGAAGATAGATGGCCAGCAATCCCATCAAGCCGCCGCGCCATCCGCCGTCCAGCACCCCGAGATAGGCGGCGAAGGTGAACAGAGGGCCGGGCATCGCCTGGGCGGCGCCATATCCGACCAGAAACGCGTCGTTGCTGACCCAGCCTGACGGCACCACGGTTTCCTGTAGCAGCGGCAACACTACGTGGCCGCCGCCGAACACCAAGGCGCCAGAGCGGAAAAAGCCGCTGAAAAGGGCAAGGTCGTGACTGCCGGTCAAAGCCGCCAGGGACGGCAGGCCGGTCAGCAGCAAGGTGAAGGCCAGCAATGCGGCCACGGCGAGACCTTTGCCGCGGCGGCTGGTGTTGCCGTTGCCGGCGGCAGGCCGGCGGCCGCTGCCATCGCCGGAGCGGTAAGCGGCCAGACCGACGGTGCCGCCCAGCACGATGGCGGCGACCTGTCCCAGGGATGTGGGAACGAACAGGGCCAGCATGGTGGCGACGGCGGCCATGGTGATGCGCGGACGATCGGGGCACAGGCTGCGCGCCATGCCCCAGACGGCCTGGGCCACGACGGCGACGGCCACCAGCTTCAATCCGTGCAGCCAGGGTTGGCGGGTCAGATCGCCCAGCAGACCGACGCCATAGGCAAAGGTCATCAAAGCCAGGGCCGAAGGCAGGGTGAACCCGACCCAGGCGGCTACGGCTCCCCAAAGACCGGCGCGGTGCTGCCCCAGCGCCAGGCCAACCTGACTGCTGGTGGGGCCGGGCATGAACTGGCAAAGGGCGACCATGTCGGCGAAGTCGTTCTCGTTCAACCAGCGCCGCCGTTCGACCAGTTCGCTGCGGAAGTAACCCAGATGCGCCACCGGGCCGCCAAAGCTGGTCAGGCCCAGCCGGGTGAAGACGCTGAGAACTTCGGCGGCGGCACGGATGCGGGACGAAGGCATGTGGAGGCCCTTAGCAAAACAGGCGCCGGATCCTTGCGGGCGGCGCCTGTTTCGTGGTCATGGATAAGATTAAAAAGTCAGCGAGAGGCGACGCTGACCCCGCTTTTGATCACCGAGCAACTGGTGTGCGCCTTGGTCAGGCGCTTGCAGGCGGCGCGGGCGTCGTCCTCGGCCAGGCCGATCACGCGGGCGCGGTACATTTGGTGCGCTCCTTGCTTGGCCTTGGCCACGGAAAGGTCGCCGTCGGCCACCAGCTTGCCCAACTTGTGCATGGCGGCGGTGGCGGCCTGCCTGGCCTTGGCCTGCTGGGCGTAAGCGCCCACCTGGATGCCCCAATTGTCGTCGTCCTCGGCGTCGCCGGCTTCCACCGGCGCGGCGCGGCGTGGTTTGGCGGCTGCCAGCTTGGCCTGGGCCGTCTTGGACGCGGCCATGGCTTTCATGACGTGCTGGGTGGGGGCGTCCTCGTCCTCGTCGTCGGCTGCGGCGACAGCCTTGCGGCCGGCATGCTTCGGCGCGGCTTCCTCCTCGCCGTCGATGCCGGCGGTGCCGGTCTGTTCGGGCATCTCCGCCAATTCGACGCCGGCCGAGCCGGGGGTGCGGGCGAAGGCGGCGTCCAGCAGCTTGGCCATGTGCTTGTCGCGGGCGGGGGCCGAAGTGCCGCCGAACACCACGCCGATCAGGCGACGGTCGTTGCGTTTGGCCGAGGCCACCAGATTGAAGCCCGAGGCGGCGATATAGCCGGTCTTCAGACCGTCCATCCCCTGATACCACTCCATCATGTGGTTGTGGTTGCGCATGGTTTCGCCGTTGTAGGTGAAGGTGCGCGTCGAGAAATAGCGATATTCCCTGGGGTGGTTGCGCATCATGGCGCGGGCCAGGGTGATCATGTCGCGGGCCGAGCTGAACTGGCCCAGATTCGGCAGGCCGGAGGCATTGCGGAACGTGGTCTGGCGCATGCCCAGTTCATGAGCCTTGCGGGTCATCATTTCGGCGAAGGCCGGCTCCGAGCCGCCGATATATTCGCCGACGGTGACGGCGGCGTCGTTGGCCGACTTGGTGCACAGACCCAGAATGGCGTCCTCGACCTCGATGGTCTGGCCGGGGCGAAGCCCCAGCTTGGACGGCGACTGGCCGGCGGCATGCGCCGAAACCGGCATGCGGTCGGTCAGCTTGATCTTGCCGGCTTCGATCTGGTCGAACAGCAGGTACAAAGTCATCAGCTTGGTCAACGAAGCCGGATAGTTCCGGTTGTCGGCATTGACGGAATGCAGCACTTCGCCGGTGTCGGCGTCGACCACCATCGATGCGTATTTCGCTTGCGCCGGTTGGGCGCTGGCGACGGCGAAAAAGCCGCAAACGGCCAAAGCCGCGATACCCTTGTGAAAGAAGGCGGTGAAGAAAGTCTTGCGGGCGGGCAATTTCTCGTCCTATTGCTTGCGGGTGGCCGACCGAAAACGGGCGAAAAAGTCATATTTTCACCATAAGAAATCCTGATTCGGATGTCCACTGTTTGGGCGCTTTGAGGGTAAGTTTTTTTCAAGGTGATTCCCGTGCCTGAGTCTGGGCGGTCTAGGAGCGGCTTGTTAAGGTTTCAGTAACCAGCAGGAGTCGAGTCCCATCCTTGACTGATTCGGTTCGGAATTGGATTGAAAAAGGAATAGGCAAGATGCGTAACAAATTGTCGGCAGCTCTTTTGGTTACTCTTTCAAGCTTGGGAGTTGCAGGCTGTGAATACCATGGCAGCGGCATGGACAATCCCATCGGCCGCAAGGTGGTATGGTTTTCGTTCCTGTCGGGCGACGATATCCGCGAAAACTGCAAGCCGGGCGCGCCCGACCGCATGCGGGTCGTCTATAACGGCCGCTGGATGGAGCAGGTTCGTGTTTACGAGGTCTCGGGCCGTGCTCCCTATTTGCTAGACCAGCGGGTGATCGGTCCGGCGGATCTCAGCCACTTCAATCTGGATACCGCCATCGAGCCGCTGACGGGCAAGACCGCCCTGTCGGAACTGACGGCCGCCCAATATCAGACGGTGGCCGCCTCCTTGGACGCCGCCATCGCCGCGCATCCGCCCAAGGTCGATGAAATGATGGCCAGCGACAGCTTCTATTGGGTGGCTTCGGCCTGCCGCGGCGGCAAGTTCACATTCGGCGCCTGGCAATACGGCAAGCCCGGCTATGCGGAATTGGGTTTCCCTTCCCAGTTGTTGGCCGCCGACCGCACGGGCGTCGCCGTCAACCCCGCTCACGATCCCGACAGCTTCGATCTGTCGAACAAGCCGAAAGCCGACAAAGAACGTTGGTATCTGCGGATTTATGCCGATCGGGTAGGGGGTGGTATCGGTTTCTGATAGCCGGAAGTCTGACTAATTATGATGATTGTGTTGCGCCGCACAAAAAACTGTTGACAGTGGTTTGTGCGGTGCTGCATATGCAAATTGTTGCAGCGCAAAATGCGTTAAGGTTGAGAGAAAAGACCGGGCATTTGCGCCGCTGAAATCATCATCAGGCCAGGAGCTGACGACCATGACCACCGCCAAGACCGCCAAGCCCACTCCGACCCCCGCCGCCGACGCCGTCAAGCAGATCGAAGAGGTTGTTGCCGTCCACAAGGAGACCATCGAGAGCGTGGTCAAGGCCGGCGCCGATGTCGCCAGCAAGGGCGTGGACAAGGCCGTCAGCCTGACCAAGGAGCATGTGGACGCCGCCGCCAAGGCTCACTCCGCCGCTTTCCAGGGTTATGAAGACATCCTGAGCTTCTCGAAGGACAACATCGACGCGCTGGTCAAGTCCTCCAGCATCCTGGCCCGCGGCCTGCAGGATCTGTCGAAGTCCCTGGTCACGCTGACCCAGGCCCAGATCGACGAATCCGTCGCCGCCAGCAAGGCCTTGGCTTCGGCCAAGACCCTGCGCGAAGTGATCGACCTGTCGTCGTCGCTGACCAAGACCAACTTCGACAAGCTGGTCGCCGAAGGCACCAAGCTGCAGCAACTGACCGCCAAGCTGGCCGAGGAAGCCGCCGCTCCCATCGCCAGCCGCGTCGAGGCCACCGTGGCCCGCGTGACGAAGAACGCCGCTTAATTCAAGCGCGCAGGATAGGGCGGGACTTTTTCCGGTCCCGCCTCTATAAAGCCTCTCGGCCCGGTGGAGCATCTCCGCCGGGCCGAAGCCGTTTTCAGATCAAGACGTGGATAATGACGATGTCGCACAGCTTCTTGCGCAATGGGGGCTTTTCATCCGCCGAAACGAACCAATATTATAGTTGTGTTCCGGCTGAGACAGTGGTGAGCCTTGAGTTCCGAATGAGCGCAGACGACGATCAAACCAACGATAACGATGGCGGCCCCCAGAACGGCGTGGTCATAAAGACCCGTCCCAAGACGAAGCGGCCTTCGATGTACAAGGTTCTGATGCTGAACGACGACTACACTCCCATGGAGTTCGTCATTCACGTTCTGGAGCGCTATTTCGGCAAGGGCCATGAAGAGGCCACGCAAATCATGATGCATGTGCATCAGCGCGGGGTCGGTGTCTGTGGCGTGTACACATATGAGGTGGCGGAGACGAAGGTGACGCAGGTCATGGACTTGGCCCGGCAGAACCAGCATCCGCTTCAGTGTACCATAGAGAAGGATTAGATGCCGATGCTGTCGCGGAATCTCGAACAAAGCCTTCACCGAGCCCTGACCCTGGCCACTGAACGCCATCACGAATACGCGACCCTGGAGCATCTTCTGCTCTCGATGACAGAGGACCAGGACGCCGTCGCGGTCTTGAGGGCGTGCAACGTCGACATCGAGCGGCTGCGCCGCGACCTGACGGAATTCGTCGATTCCGCTCTGGCCGATCTGGTTACGGCGAAATCGGGAGAACCCAAGCCCACCGCCGGTTTTCAGCGAGTCGTGCAGCGGGCCGCCATTCATGTCCAGTCCTCGGGGCGCGAGGAAGTGACCGGCGCCAACGTGGTGGTCGCCCTGTTCTCGGAACGGGAATCCCATGCCGTCTATTTCCTGCAACTTCAGGACATGACCCGTCTGGACGCGGTGAACTACATTTCTCACGGCATCGCCAAAGCCGCCGGCAAGAGCCAGCAGCGCACGGTGTTCGGCGCCGACGACGAGGCCAAGGCCGAGAACGTGGTGAAGAAGGGCAAGGAAGCCCTGACCGCCTATTGCGTCGATCTCAACCAGAAGGCCGAAATCGGCAAGATCGATCCGCTGATCGGCCGTGAGCACGAGATCGAACGCACCATTCAGATTCTCTGCCGCCGTTCGAAGAACAATCCCCTGTATGTCGGCGATCCGGGCGTCGGCAAGACGGCCATTGCCGAGGGGCTGGCTCTGCGCATCATCAAGGGCGAGGTGCCGGAAGTTCTGCGCAACGCCGTGATCTATTCCCTGGATATGGGATCGCTGCTGGCCGGCACCCGCTATCGCGGCGATTTCGAGGAACGGCTGAAGGCGGTGGTTTCGGAACTGGAAGCTTTGGACGGGGCCATCCTGTTCATCGACGAAATCCATACGGTGATCGGCGCCGGGGCCACGTCCGGCGGGTCCATGGACGCCTCGAATCTGCTAAAGCCGGCCCTGGCTTCGGGCGCGTTGCGCTGCATCGGCTCGACCACCTATAAGGAATTCCGCAATCACTTCGAGAAGGATCGGGCGCTGGTCCGCCGTTTCCAGAAAATCGACGTCAACGAACCGTCGGTCGAAGATGCGGTGAAAATCCTCCACGGTCTGAAGCCTTACTACGAATCCTTCCATAAGGTGCGCTACACCAACGACGCCATTCGTTCGGCGGTGGAACTGTCGGCCCGCTATATCGGCGACCGCAAGCTGCCCGACAAGGCCATCGACGTGATCGACGAAGTCGGCGCCTCGCGCATGCTGCTGCCGGAATCCAAGCGTCGCAAGACGGTGACGGTGAAGGACATCGAGGAGATCATCGCCAAGATCGCCCGCATCCCGCCCAAGAGCGTGTCAACCAACGACATGGAAATGCTGCGTTCGCTGGAACGGGATCTGAAGACCATGGTCTTCGGTCAGGAAAAGGCCATCGAGGCTTTGGCTTCGGCCATCAAGCTGGCCCGCGCCGGTCTGCGCGAACCGGAAAAGCCAATCGGCAATTACCTGTTCTCCGGCCCCACCGGCGTCGGCAAGACCGAAGTGGCCCGCCAGTTGGCCAAGATTCTCGGCATCGAACTGATCCGCTTCGACATGTCGGAATATATGGAGCGCCATTCGGTGTCTCGCCTGATCGGCGCGCCGCCGGGATATGTCGGCTTCGACCAGGGCGGTCTTCTGACCGATTCGGTGGATCAGCATCCCCATTCGGTGCTGCTGCTGGACGAGATCGAGAAGGCGCATCCCGACCTGTTCAACATCCTGTTGCAGGTGATGGACCACGGCAAGCTGACTGATCACAACGGTAAGAATGTCGATTTCCGCAACGTGATCCTGATCATGACCACCAACGCCGGAGCCGCCGACATGGCCAAGCCCGCCATCGGTTTTGGCCGCGAAGCGCGGATCGGCGACGATCAGGAGGCCATCCAGCGGCTGTTTACGCCGGAATTCCGCAACCGCCTGGATGCGGTGATCCCCTTCGGCGCCTTGCAGCCGGAAGTGGTTTCGCGGGTGGTGGACAAATTCATCATCCAACTGGAAACCCAGTTGGGCGACCGCGACGTGTCGTTCGAGCTGACCGAGGCGGCCCGCAAATGGCTGGCCGAAAAAGGGTACGACAAGCTCAACGGCGCCCGCCCGCTGGCCCGCGTCATTCAAGAGCACATCAAGAAGCCGCTGGCCGAGGAACTGCTGTTCGGCAAGCTGTCCAAGGGCGGCGTGGTCAAGGTGGATGTCGGTGACGGCGGCCTGACCTTCGCCTTCGAAGAGCATCACCGTCCGGCCGCCAAGGAACCGGAACTGGTGGAATAAGCATCATTCAACCTGGGGGCAGGTTGACAAGGAAAAGGCCGGAGGGGAAACCCTCCGGCCTTTTCGTCATTCCCAGACGGGGGATGGAGCTATTCCACGCCTTTTTCGACCGCCCAATCGGCTTTCAGCTTGGCGACCAATTCGGGCTTGGACTTCATCCAGGCATTGAAGTCGGCGATGATTTCCGGATGCTTGAGGGTCGACAGCTTATAGCTGCTGCGGGTATGGGGCAGACCGGGGTCGAAGATCAGGGCGCCCGGCTTCTGCATGCCGTCCAGAGTGTTGTTGGCCACGGCGACGTTGGCGTAGGCGCCGTCGATGCGCTTGTTCATGGCTTGGAACATCAGACCGGAGAAGCTGGGATTTTCCTCCAGGGCCGTCGCGCCGCTCTTGAGCCGGTCCAGCCAGTCAAAGGCGGTGAAACCGCGCACCGTGCCCAGCGTGCGGATGGTGTCGACCGGCTTTCCCTTGTTCTCGGGCAAGACCAGCACGCCGTCGATATAGTTCACCACGGGGTCGCTGTAGGCCACGGTCTTGCCGGTCTTCAATTCGGTCTGCCAGAAGGCGTTGTCGGGATATTTGAAATCCAGACGGCCTTCCAGAAGTTCATGGAACAGGCGGTTCACCGGCAAGGGCCGGTATTCGATCTGATGCCCGCGGTCGGCGGCGTAAGCGTCGAACAACGCGCGGGCAAACCCTTGATATTCACCGTTCGGCTTGACCCCGTAATGGGGCATGTAGTCGATGGCTTCGACGCCGATGATGAAGTGCTCGGCCGAGGCCGGGCGCGACAGGGACAGAAGGGCGGCTGCCATCAGCAGGGGGGTGACGAGACGGCGAATCATCAGCCTGTTGCTCCTTTAATAAGCCTGGGCCGCATGTTATGTGGAATTTGCTTAAAATTGAAGCGAAGAGCGGACTGTTTAGCGAGATTTCACTAAATTTTCCAGGGTTTCTACCGACGGTGCATAAAAGGCGCAGCCTGTTACCGGGCGGGTGTACTCCATGATGCGGTCGGCGTTGTGATAGCCTTTTGACGCTCCGTCTCCCAGCACCATGCTTGACAGCATGCGGCGGAACGGCTTGGGGCTGCGGCCGTAGGCGACGAAATAAAGGCCGTTTCGCCGCATGTCGCCATAGGGCAGGCTGTGGCGCAGAATTGCCAGTTCCTCGCCGTTCTCTTCAATTACTACGCGGGCGATATGGGCGTCGGCGGGCTTTTCGTCGTCATCCATCTCACGATCGTCGGCCTTGGTGCGGCCGATGGCGGCCTCCTGCATCTTGACCGCCAGGGCTTCCCAGCGGGCCAGATCGTGCTCCCAGCGTTGCAGGCTGACGAAACTGCCGCCGGTTTCGTCCAGAGCCACCTCGGCCCGTTCCTCGCCTTCGGGATTTTCCGTGCCGTCGACGAAGCCGGTCAGATCTCGTCCACCCAGAGTGCGGAAACCGGCGATGTCCTCGACCAGGGTCACGGCGCCGCCCAGCATGGCGACGACGCGGCGGCCCAGCTGAAAATTGGCGTCGCTGCGGTTGGAGTGGATGTGGATGAACAGGTCGGCGGGCGTGGCGGGCGCCGCCTTGCCGTTGGCTTCCAGCGGAGCGAAGGCGACCAGTCCCTCGGGCTTGCCTTGCGAAAACAGGCGAGGCCAGACTTCGGCGCCGAAAGCGATGCTGCTGACCAGAGCCGGTTCCTCGAACTCCTTGGCTACTGCGCGGGTCAGGGCCGGCAGGGCGGCCGCCGTGCGGCGCACGGTTTCTTCCTGACCGGCCGAGACCAGAGCGGTGATGAACAGTCCGTGGTCGCCGCCTTCGGCGCAGATGGCGGATTGAGGCTGGGGCATGGTCGGTCCTTCAGGCTTTTTCGGGAGAAGAGGCGGCCGCCGCCTTGTCCTGGGACTTGTCCTGGGGTTGGGTCTGGACCGTGTCCGGGACGGGGGGAGCCGCCATCGGGGTTTCGGAAGGGGCGGGCAAAGCGGGAGTCGCCTCGGCGTTTTCCGCCGAAGCCGACACTTCGGCTTTGGCCGCCGGTTGATGGCGCAGAGACTTGATACGCTGATCCAAGGTCATGATGTCCTGGCGCATGGCTTCGACGATCCTGGTCAGATCCTGGCGGTCCCGCTTTTGGGACTGCTCGATCTCTTCGACCCGCTTCGCCAGGCTGTCGGTCAATTCGCCGAGTTTGCGCTGATTGTCGGTGGACAGGGCGGTTTTCATCTTGTCGATTTCCTCGACAAGATCGCGTTTGATCCAGCGGGTCTTCTTTTCGGATTCCTCTTCGACGCGCTTCAGGCCGGCTTCCAGATCGTTTTGGATTTCGACCTTCAGTTGATAGGCGTTCTTGACCAGGGACCCCATGTAGAGGACCAGCGCGCCGCCGATAACCAGCAGCAGGCCGATCACAAGGCTAACCATGGTGACGGTCCAGAAATTCATTGAAGAGTCCGCAGGGTTGTAGACGACGCCGCCTGCTCACTGTCCTGCAATCGTTTCGATGTTGCAAATGAATTCACGGCGATAGCCGCATTCGCAGTTACAATACATTTTGATACCGAAACGACATCGCCGGGTGGTGGAAGGGAGCGCCGCCATGGGGTACTCTTCCTTTACGGCCGCTCCATATCAAGGGGTGGAATAGAAGCCGACTTCAGCAGAGGCCTTCATGAAAAACGTGGAAAACTGGCTGCGAGACCGTGGTATCACCGAAGTGGAATGTCTGGTGCCGGACATGTCGGGCATTCCGCGCGGCAAGATTCTCCCGGCTCCGAAATTTCTGTCCAGCTTCGACGGCGGCCTGCGGCTGCCGGAAAGCATTTTCGCCCAGACCGTGACCGGCGATTATCCGGAAAAAGACGTCACCAGCGAAACCGACGGCGACGTCTATCTGAAGCCAGATCCCGACACCTTGCGGGTGGTGCCGTGGTATCCCGACGCTACCGCCCAGGTGATCAACGACTGCGTTTACGCCGACGGCCGGCCGGTGGATATCTCGCCGCGCCAGGTGTTGCGCAATGTCTTGAAGCTGTACGAGGAAAAGGGCTGGAAGCCCATCGTAGCGCCCGAGCTGGAATTTTTCCTGGTCAAGGTCAACACCGATCCCGATTACCCGCTGGAGCCGCCGGTCGGCCGGTCGGGCCGCCCGGAAACGGGCCGCCAATCCTATGGCATCGACGCGGTCAACGAGTTCGATCCGCTGTTCGAGGAAGTCTATAAATATTGCGAAGCCCAGTGTCTGGACATCGACACGCTGAGTCATGAAGCCGGCGCCGCCCAGATGGAGATCAACTTCAATCACGGCGATGCTTTGGAACTGGCGGACCAGGTGTTTCTGTTCAAGCGCACGGTGCGTCAGGTCGGCCTGCGCAAGAACGTCTACGCCACGTTCATGGCCAAGCCGATGCAGAACGAACCGGGCAGCGCCATGCACATTCACCTGAACGTGCTGGAAGAAACTTCGGGGCGGAATCTGTTCGCCACGATGGATGGCGAAGACACCGACCTGTTCCGCCATTTCATCGGCGGGCTGCGCAAATATCTGCCGTCGGCCATGCCGCTGTTCGCCCCCAATGTGAACTCCTATCGCCGTTTGGTGCCGGACTTCGACGCTCCGATCAATGTGCATTGGGGACGCGACAACCGAACGGTGGGGCTGCGGGTGCCGAATTCGGGACCGTCGGGACGCCGGGTGGAAAACCGTCTGGCCGGGGCCGACGCCAATCCCTATCTGGCCATCGCCGCCTCTCTGGCGTGCGGCTATTTGGGAATGGTGGGTGAGATCGACCCCGGCGACCCCATCGACGGATCAGGCTATACCCGCGCGCATTCGTTGCCGCGTCAGCTGTTCGACGCGCTCCCCAAGCTGGAAGGCAACAAGGCTTTGCGCGAAGTGCTGGGGGAGGCTTTCGTTGAAACCTTCGCCGCCGTCAAAGAGGCGGAATGGGAAGCTTATCAGCGCGTGGTGTCGTCCTGGGAACGGGAATATCTTTTGCTGAACGTCTGACGGCAAAAGAAAACGGCCCCGCCTGGGGGCCGTTCCTGGTTCATAGCGAAAATCCCGGCGGCGGTCAGAATTCGTCGTCGGGATTTTCGTTGGGGCTGAGAATCTTGAAGTGCGCAGGGTCGTCGGCCAGCATCTGGACCGAAAGGGTGCCGTTGCCCGAGCGAATGATCAGTTCCGCGAACCAACTGCCCGGTTCCACTTCCATGGGCTCGCCGATCTCGATGGCCGTAACCTGCTCCACATCCATGCTGATGGTACGGTCACTGAGAAAAGAGACGGATGCCACGGTTTTTCCCGATTTCATTTTTTTCCTCCCGTCACTGTTGCCAGCCCTGGATTGAGGCTGGCAAAAGGCCGGTTCTCCGTCAAGGAGTTCCGCTGCCGGTGTAAGGGCTTAAAACGATAAGCGCGGCCGCGCGGCGCAAGGGGGATACCGACAATTCCTGCCAGCCGCGCGGGGTGGGGATGGGACGGCCTTGCCGCTTTAATTCGTCTAGATGAGCCGTCATGGCCTGACGCGCCAGGGTTTGAGCCTGTTCCAGGCTGTGGCCGCGGGCGGAACAGCCGGGAAGATCCGGGAATTCGAGCAGAAAATCTTCATGAGGGAACTTGCGGGCGAAGGCGATGAAGCTGCCTTCGTCCATGTCCGGCGGTTCCTCGCATGGCCATTCGTCGGGGTATGGCGCCTCTTCCTTCAATTGCGAAAGATAGTGGTCCATGCCGTCGGCCTTGCGCAGCAATCCGACAAACAGCCGCCGGTCTTCCGAAGCCAGGAAGCCGGCCAGCATGCTTTGATTCTCCAGATCCTCGAAACGCACCTCGGGCTTGCTCAGGGCCAGAGCCATCTGCGCCAATATCTCGGCGGGATGGTCGCCTTCGACGGTGCTGGGAGCCAGGGATACGGCTTGGGGCGTCCCGGCTTCAGGCGTGTCGTTGGCGTAGAAGGCGCGATGGATGCCCAGGCGTTCCTTGCCGTCGACAATCCGCCGGACCAGCCGATAATCCCAACGCATGACCGCTTCCTCTCCTGCCTTCGCTCCGGCCTGTCCGCCGATTGTGGCCGGGAACAGGCGGTTCGGCAAGAAATCAGGATCGGCTGCTGGCGGTGCAACCCAGCGAGGCCACCGTCAGGGCCGCCATGCAGGTCATCTGAAGCGGGCTCAAATGCTCGCCGTTGACGGCCCAGCCGGAGGCGGCGGCCACCGCCGGTTCCAGGCTGACGACGATGCTGAAGGTTTTGGCGCTCAGCCGTTTCAGCGACACCATCTCCAGGGAATAAGGGATGGTGCTGGACAGCAGCGACACCACGAAGGCGGCGGTCAGAACGCTGGGGGCCAGCAGATCGGTTCCGGCGTGGACGACGGCAAAGGGGGCGCTCAGCAGGGCGGCCACCAGCATGCCCAGGGCGCTGGCCCTGTTGCCGGGCATGGTGCGCACCACGCGCTTGCCAAAAATGATGTAGGCGGCCCAGCAGGCACCGGCCGCCAAGGCCAGCAGCAGGCCGGTGGTGGACAGATGACGGCTGGCCGCCGACAAGGGGCTGAGACCGGCCAGTCCGGCCAGGGCCAAGGCGATCCACAGGAAATCCATCGGACGGCGGGAACTGATCAGGGCCAGGACCAGGGGGCCGCTGAACTCCACCGCCACGGCCACGCCCAGGGGCAAATGCTCCAGCGACAGGTAGAAGCACATGTTCATACAGCCCAGGGACAGACCGTAAAGCAGCGCGGCCAACGCCGCCTTGCCCGACAGGCCGCCGCGCCAAGGGCGCCAGAACAGCACCAGCACCAAGGCGGAAAAGCCGCAGCGCAGGCCGGTGGTGCCTTCAGGGCCGATCCGTCCGAACAGATGCGTGGCATAGGCGGCGCCCACTTGCACCGAGATCATGGCAAGGATCAGGCAAAGTAAAGCCAGAAGCCGGGCGGACAGCGAACCGGCGGAAGAGGAGGTGGGCATAAGACGGAAAAGCCTTGAACAAGGTGCTTGAAAGCGGCGGAGTATGGAGAAGCATCCCCCGGGCGGTCAATCCATCCTCTGTCCAGGAGCAGCAACTGCCCGGAAAAGGCCGATTCTGCGGGTCTCTGGCGGGGTAAAATAATACCGTGCCTATAATACATTGATTTATATGAATATATTTGCCGTTGACTGTTTCTTCTGTTCTGGCATACTCCGCCCCTCGTCAGAGAGGGGCATGGGCCCCTTTCGTTGCAGGTTTAGCAGTGGGTGACATGACTACCTATTCCGCCAAACCGTCCGAAGTGAACAAGAAGTGGGTGGTGATCGACGCGGACGGCGTCGTTCTCGGCCGTCTCGCGAGCATCATCTCGATGCGCCTGCGCGGCAAGCACCTCCCCACCTATACCCCGCACATTGACATGGGCGACAACGTCATCGTCATCAACGCCGAAAAGGTGAAGCTGACGGGCCGCAAGCTCACCGACAAGGTGTTCTACTGGCACACCGGCTATGCCGGCGGCATCAAGGGCCGGACCATGGGTCAGCTGCTGGGCGGGCGTTTCCCCGAGCGCGTGGTCATCAAGGCCGTCGAGCGCATGATCACCCGCGGTCCCCTGGGCCGTCAGCAGATGAAGAACCTGCGCGTCTATGCCGGTGCCGAGCATCCGCATGTCGGTCAGCAGCCCGAGGTTCTCGACGTTGCGTCGATGAACCCGAAGAACAAGAGGAGCGCCTAATCCATGGCCGAAGACTTCAGCGCCCTTGCCGACCTGAAGGCCGCAGCCCCGCAGGCTGCCGCCCCGGTCCGTGAGCCGAAGATCGACGCGCAGGGCCGTTCCTATGCCACCGGCAAGCGCAAGAACGCCGTCGCCCGCGTGTGGGTGAAGCCCGGCACCGGTAAGATCACCGTCAACGGCCGCACGATCGAAGTTTACTTCGCCCGTCCGGTGCTGCGCATGGTCATCAACCAGCCGTTCCAGGTCGCCAACCGCGTCGGCCAGTTCGATGTCGTTGTGACCGTGGCTGGCGGCGGTCTGTCCGGCCAGGCCGGCGCCGTGCGTCATGGCATCTCGAAGGCTCTGTCCTACTACGAGCCGGGTCTGCGTAGCCCGCTCAAGGCCAGCGGCTTCCTGACCCGCGACAGCCGCGTCGTCGAACGTAAGAAGTACGGTAAGGCCAAGGCCCGCCGCAGCTTCCAGTTCTCGAAGCGCTAAGCGTTCGCAGAGCCGATCGGATCAAGGGCCGGAGGGAAACCTCCGGCCCCTTTTCTTTGCCTTGCGGCAAGGAGGAGGGACTGTTTGGCCGCAGGCTTTTTTCCCCGGCGCGGCGGCGACTTTCTCTCGGTTGAGGCATGCGCATGCGTGTCGGGGCGCAACAAAAAAGCCGCCCAGGGGGCGGCTTTGCTGCTTAAGCGGCCAGCGTCTTTCAGCGCACGTGGTGCTGAACGTCCTTGTGGGCGTAAATGAAGCCGTTCAAGGGATAGACGGTTGAACCGATATCTTGGGTCGGTCCGTACCAGACGCGAACCTCGCTCCAGTCATTGGCGTCGGAAACGTCGATGACGCGCACGGCCTTTTCCACTTGGCCGCGGCGGCCGCGGATGGGGGACCAGTTGGCATGGTCGATCAGAATGCTGCGCTGGTTTTGCACCTGACGCACCACAGCGACATGGCCGTAGGGCAGATTGCCGGTCTTCGAGAAGACCATGATGGCGCCCGGCTTGGGAGCTTCGCCGCGCGGAAACAGGCCGTCGGCATTATCCCACCATTCCCAGGCATTGCCGTGCAGCCCGACGTTGGTGGCATGCTGGACATACTGCACGCAGTTGAAGCGCGGGGTCGGAGCATGCTTGGCCGAGGCGACGTTGACGTGCTTGCCTTTGCCATGATGGTCGGCCTTCGCGGCGACGCGGGCGGCGGCATGCGCGGAAGCCGTCTGGACGTCGGGCTTCTTGTCCTGCTTATGGACCAGGACATGCTTCACGGCGGCGGTGTTTAGGTTCTGATGATGGGTCGTCTGCTTGGCGTGGGCCGGAGCAGCGCCGAAGAGGCCGGCGGCCACAAGAGCGGCCAGCAACGGGCGGCTCAGGGTGGTCTTACGAAGGATGGCGGTTCGGTTCATCATCGTGGGCAGGAGCCTAATCGGTTTTTCCGAACTTGGCGATAGGAAAATTGAATGTGTGAATGGGAAAAATCCGCCACCTTCCGAATTCGCTCCCTCAAGGCTTGGTGGGCGGGGCCGGCTATGCTATGCCAGGGCTTGCGATTTTTCGGAGTTCAGTCGGATGGCTGTGATCTATGTGGCCCGCAGCGCGGCCCTGGGAAAATGGGGCGCGGACGTAGGGTTGGGCAAGTTCCTGTTCAAGGTCGGACTGGCCGAGGAGGCCGATGGGGCCTTGGCGGTGTTGAAGGCCGGCATGGCCGGCGAGACCGATTGGACCGTTGTCAAACGCGAACCCTGCACCATCTCTGAAGAAGAGGTGATGGAGCGTCTGGGCAAAAAGGAAAAGATGGTCGACCCCGGTCTGTACCCGAAGATCAAGGGCTGCCTCGGCATCTTCAAGGTGAAGCCCGAGAACGTCGAGAATCACATTCTGATCAAGAAGGCTCTGGACGGTTTCGAGGCCAAGGACTTGAAGATCAAGCCCGCTGACATCGCCAGCTATCTGATCCACAACGCCCTGCGGTGAGCCTTGTTCCGACCTGCCTTGTTTCTGACCGCGACTTTGCTGCTGGGTGGCTGCACCCGCTTCGATCCCGGTCTGATTGATCCGGCCGCTCCGCCGGAGGCGGCGGACCGCCATCTTGTCGGCGTCTGGCAAACCGGCGAAGGCAAAAAGGCGACTTTTCTGGATATCACCATGGAGACGCCGACGCTTTTGCGGGTGCGGGCGGTCAATAAGGGACGCTGCGATCAGGTCGCCAGTTTTTCGGCCCGTCTGGTGACGGTGGCCGAGCGGCGCTACGTCGATCTGCGCCGCGACGGCGACAAGGACGAGATTCTGGGCGCCTATGAGTGGAAAGATGAAAATCAGTTCGATGTCTGGGGAACCGACGACGAGGTTTTTGCCAAGGAAGTGGAGCAGGGGCAAATGCTGGGCACGGTTCAGCGCAGCGACAAATCGCTGCGCGTCGAAATCCTGGCCTCGCAGGCGGTGCTGCGCGATTTCCTGAAAAAGCACCCCGGCGCGATGAAGCTCCTGGCCACCCTGCGGCGCAGCTCTGATTTTCCTTGCTGACATATTCGAATCTCTAGACCCCGAGAACGGCTCGCGGCATTCTTGCCGCCTTGTCGCCGAGAGTTGAGGACAACACGGTCATGAAACAGATCAACGTCGCCATTCTGGGGGCCAGCGGTTATACGGGCGCCGAACTGGTGCGCTTGCTGGGCGGGCATCCCTCGTTCCGCATTGCCGCCCTGACGGCGGACCGCAAGGCCGGGCTGCGCATGGCCGACGTGTTCCCCCAGTTCGTGGGCGAGGATCTGCCGGTGCTGACCACCATTGCCGAAGTCAAATGGGACGGCATTGACGCCGTGTTCTGCGCGCTGCCTCACGGCACCACCCAGGACGTCATCGCCGGTCTGCCGCAGCATGTGAAAGTGGTGGACCTGTCCGCCGATTTCCGTCTGACCAACGTTGCCGATTACGCCAAATGGTATGGCCATCACCATCAGGCGCCCGAATTGCAGAAGACCGCCGTCTACGGCGTGACCGAACTGTCGCGCGAGGCGATCCGCAAGGCTCGTCTGGTGGCCAATCCCGGCTGTTATCCCACCTGCGCCCAGCTTCCCCTGGTGCCGCTGCTGGCCGCCGGGTTGATCGACGCCGACGATATCGTCATCGACGCCAAGTCCGGCGTCAGCGGCGCGGGACGCGCCGCCAAGGAAGCGAATCTCTATACCGAGGTGACCGAGGGCATCCACGCCTACGGCGTCGCCAGCCATCGCCATGGTCCCGAGATCGACCAAGAGCTGAGCATCGCCGCCGGCAAGCCGGTGGTGGTCAGCTTCACGCCGCATCTGATGCCCATGAGCCGCGGCATGGAAGAGACCATCTATGTGAAGCTGGTCGGAAACGCCACCGCCGACGATCTGCGCGCCGCCCTGGAGGCGAGATACGCCGACGAGCCTTTCGTCCAGATTCTGCCCGCCGGCCAAGTGCCCCAGACCCGCTTCGTGCGCGGCTCCAACCTGTGCCATATCTCGGTGCACGCCGACCGCCGCCTGGGCCGGGCCATCATTTGCTCGGTCATCGACAATCTGGTGAAGGGCGCCTCGGGCCAGGCTTTGCAGAACATGAACCTGATGTTCGGTCTGCCGGAAACCACCGCTTTGAATCTGCGCCCCGTCTTTCCGTAAGGAGTTCGCATGACCGGTCTTATTCTGCCGTACAAGGGTACGCTGCCGAAAATCGCCGATGACGCCTTCATCGCTCAGACGGCGGTGGTCACCGGCGACGTGGTGATCGGCCGGGGCAGTTCCATCTGGTACGGCTGCGTGATGCGCGGCGACGTTCACGAGATTCGCATCGGCGAGCGCACCAACATCCAGGACAACACGGTGGTCCATGTCACCCGCGGCAAGTTCGGCTGTTATATCGGCTCGGGCGTTACGGTCGGGCACAGCGCCATCCTGCACGCCTGCACCCTGGGCGACAATTGCTTCGTCGGCATGGGGGCCACGGTGATGGATGGCGCCGTGGTGGAAAACGGCGCCATGGTCGCCGCCGGCGCTTTGGTCACGCCGGGTAAGGTGGTGAAGTCGGGCGAGCTTTGGGGCGGCAGCCCGGCCCGTTTCCTGCGTGCCTTGACCGAGGCCGAACTGGCCCATTTCCCGGTTTCCGCGGAAAATTATTACCAGCTGGGACAGGAATACCGCGAGGAGGCCGGGACCCTTTAGGGCCGGCAGTCCCCTCGTTCTGGTGAATGGAGCGGCGCCGGCAGATATTTCTGGCGGTGCAGGTCCAGGGTCTGCTGGATGCGGCGCATCAGGGTTTTGGTGGCGAAGGGCTTGGCGACCAGATCGTCCGCCCCGGCCGCCATCGCTTCGATCAGCCGGGCCTGATCGAAATAGCCTGTGACGAGGATGATGGGAATCCGCGAACCGGGCTTGTCGATTTCCTGGCGGATGCGGCGGGTGAACTGGATGCCGTTCAGGCTGTCCATCACATAGTCCACCAGCAGGAAATTGGGTTCCCAGCCGTTCGGCTCACGCAGCATGGCCAAGGCTTCGACGCAGCTTTCCGCCTGACGCACTTCCGAAACCCCGCCGTTGAGCAGAATGGTCTCGATCAGGCTGCGCATGTTGGGGTTGTCGTCGATCAGCAATATTTTGAGCTTTTTCACCATCATCCTCTGCGCAGGGGCTACAAGGGGCTAGGCGATCGCCTCGGTGTTCCGCACTGTGCGCAGGAATTTACCGACTTCGCTGTCGAGGCGGTTCGATTCCAGGGTCAGATCACCGGAAACCTTCTGCACGTTGCCGGCCACCCTGCCGATATTGTCGGTCAGGCTGTGCAGCCGTTCGATCATTCCCGTGACCTCCTGGGTGCCGCTGGCGGCCTGTTGGACGTTGCGGGTGATCTCCTGGGTGGCGGCCAGCTGCTCCTCGACGGCGGCGGCCACGGCCGATGAGGTGTGGCTGATGGTGCTGATGGTCGAGGCGATGCCGGAAATCGCCGTCACCGCCCCTTGAGTCGCCGATTGAATGTCGCGGATCTGGGTGGCGATTTCCTCGGTGGCTTTGGCCGTCTGGTTGGCCAGATGCTTGACCTCGGTGGCGACCACGGCGAAACCCTTGCCGGCCTCGCCGGCGCGGGCTGCCTCGATGGTGGCGTTCAGGGCTAAAAGATTGGTCTGGGCGGCAATGTCGTTGATGAGATTCACCACCTCGCCGATGCGCCCGACCGAAGACGCCAGGCCGTCCATGGTCGCCGAAGTCTGGCTGGCTTCCTCCACGGCTTTATCGGAAACGGCGGTGGATTGCTGCACCTGACGCACGATCTCGGCGATGGAGGCGGTCAGCTCCTCGGTGGCGCTGGCTACGGCGGTGGTGTTGGACGACACCTGGGACGAGGCGCTGGAAACAGCGGTGGAGACTTCTCCGGCCTCGTCGATGGCGTGGATCATGGTGTCGGCGGCCTGCTGCATATCGCCGATGGAGCGCCCCATGACGTCGACCACCGTCTTGACGCTGCCTTCGAAGCCGCTGGCCAGTGTTAGCATCGTCTTGCGCTGTTCTTCCTGGGCCTGTTTTTGCAGAATCTGCTGTTCTTCGCGCAGGCGTTCGGCGCTCATGGCCTCGTCGCGCAGGACGGCGACCGATTGGGCCAGCGAACCGATTTCGTCTCGGCGCTCGGTGCCGGGCACGATCACGCTGTAATCGCCGCTGCTCAGTTGGGCTGTCGCCGCCGTCAGGGCGTTCAGGGGCAGGGTCAGTCCGCGTGTGATGACCCGGGTCACGGCGATGCTGACCGCCAGCAAAGCCAGAACGATCAGGCCGAATTGCAGGGCTTTCTTGCGAAAGACGGTTTCGACGTCATCCACATAGACGCCGGTGCCGACGATGATGCGCCACGGTTCGAAACTTAGGGCATAGGAGCGTTTCGGTGTCGGCGTCGCGTCGTTGGGCTTGATGTAGTCATAGGCGACCACGCCGCCGCCGTTGCGGGCGGCGGAAACCAGATCGCGGACGTAACGCGTGCCATCGGACGCCTGGGCGTCGAGAAAGAATTTGCCGAGACGGTCCGGGCTGCCCGGCGAGATGACGGCCTTGCCGTCGTAGTCGTAGGCGAAGATGTAATTGTCTTCGCCGTAGCGGATGCCGTCGATGATCTTGTAGGCGGCGGCCTTGGCCTCCTCCTCGGTCATCTCGCCTTGGAGCGCCTTTTGCCGATAGGCGTTGAGAATGGTTTGGGCGGCGGCAGAGAAATCCCGGGTCTCGGCGATGCGGTCCGACATCAGCGATGTGCGCAATTCCCACAGGCCAATGCCGGAAACCAGGAGAAAACCAGTCGCTCCAACTGCAACGATTGCGAAGAGTCGGGCAAATAAACTTTCGAACCGCATGCTGCTCCCCCGTCCTATTTGCAACCTCTCGACAGCAAACAGAGGGGGCCAATAGGCGTTCCGTGGTATAAATGGCGAAATGACTAAATGCCTACGCGCTTCGGCTGCCTCCGGGCATGCCAAGTGTAGAGGTGTTTTGGTTGCCCGTAGACCGAGCGCCGCCCTTCTGTGCGACTCGCGCAAAGGGGGTGTTTGGCCTCTGCCTCGCCGTGTTTACGTCGCGTGGTGGGCTGGAGGCTCCGGCGCTCAATCAGTTGGAGCATTCTGACCATGTCAGCTTCCTGCTACATCGTCAAACGGTTTTTTGTTATGTGCCCTCCGTCAAGCCTAGGTATATGCCGTTTTCCAGTCGGGAAAAGGACTGCGGATATCCTGGCTTTTTATCCAGAAAGCCATTTCAATTACATGGGTTGCGGCAGATGAGCCGGGGGTTGGAGGCCCGCATACGGCGCTGTGTCGAGATCGTTGGAAATGGGCATTCCATGTCACAGAAAACTGGTATACCTCGCAGCACCCTGGAAACCTATCTGACAGGGAAGGCCGAGCCTAAAATTTCGCGGCTGGTTGCCATCGCTCAAGCGGCGGGTGTGTCGATAAATTGGCTGGCGACGGGAACCGGAGAGGAAAGCTGCGTTCCCAGGTCGTCGGATAAAGTAACGATGGATGGCGATCTGAGTGCTCTGATCGTTGACGGCATTGCTGCGGTCTATCGCCAGGAGGGGATGAAAATAGAGCCGGCTCATCTGGGACGCAAAGCGGCTCAGATCTATTCCTCGCTGGTGAACGCCTACTGCACGCCCAAAGATCGGGAGATCGGTCTGCTGGCGCTGCTGGAACAGCTTCGCGGCGAGTTGACGTCGTAGCCCGCAGCGCGGGTATCCGCCAGGGGAGGGGGGGATGCCCGCGCTGCGCCACAGGTTCCGCCGCGCCGGCATGAGAGCGCGGTGAAGAGGCGGCAGTGGAAAGCGGCAAGGTTTGAGGGGAAGGCTTCGCTTCCTGCTAAATCGTTTTTTCGTACCACCCCTTGGACCGGTTGACGATCCGAACCACCGACAGCATGACGGGTACTTCGATCAGCACCCCGACCACGGTGGCCAGGGCGGCTCCGGATTCGAAGCCGAACAGGCTGATGGCCGCGGCCACGGCCAGTTCGAAGAAATTGCTGGCGCCGATCAAGGCCGACGGTCCGGCTACGCAGTGGGCCACTCCCAGCCTTCGGTTCAGCAGATAGGCGATGCCGCTGTTCAAATAAACCTGAATGGTGATGGGTACGGCCAGCAGCAGGATGACCAGCGGCTGACGAATGATCTGATCCCCCTGGAAACCGAACAGCAGAACCAGGGTGACGAGCAAGGCGGTCAGTGACAGCGGGCCCAGGCGTTTCATGACGGTGGCCAGAGACGCGGAGTTTTTGGCGAGCAATGCCCTGCGCCACAATTGGGAAATCGCGACGGGGATCAAGATGTAGAGCAAAACCGACAGCAGCAGCGTATCCCACGGCACGGTGATGGCCGACAGCCCCAACAATAATCCGACGATGGGGGCGAAGGCGAAAACCATGACCAGATCATTCAGAGCCACCTGCGACAGGGTGAAATGCGGTTCGCCGTCGCACAGATTAGACCAGACGAACACCATGGCGGTGCAAGGCGCGGCAGCCAGCAGAATCAGACCGGCGATGTAGCCGTCGATCTGTTGCGCGGGCAGATAGGGACGGAACAGGGTGTTGATGAAGAGATATCCCAACAAAGCCATGCTGAAGGGTTTGACCGCCCAATTGACGAACAGGGTAGAGGCAATGCCGCGCCAATGTTCCTTCACTTGATGCAGGGCGGTGAAATCGACCTTCAGCAGCATGGGGACGATCATCAGCCAGATCAGCACGGCGACCGGCAGATTGACCTGAGCGACCTCGAAGCCGCCGATGGCGTGGAACGGGGCGGGAATGAAATGCCCCAATGCGACGCCGGCGACAATGCAAAGGGCGACCCACAGGGTCAGATAACGCTCGAACCGATTCACTGGACTTCTCCGGCAAGCAATTGGCGGACTTTGAGTTCGATCTGGTCGTAGACGTCTCGGAAAGCCTGCAGGCGTTCCACCTCGGTCCCCTGGACGGCTGCGGGGTCGGGAAAGCCGATGTGCAGTTTGCTGGGGTGACCCGGCCAGATGGGGCAGATTTCCCCGGCGGCGTTGTCGCAGACGGTGATGACCATATCCATCTTCGGAGCATCGGGCTGGGCAAACTCGTCCCACGACTTGGAGCGGCAGCCCTCGGTGGAATGGCCTTTCTCCTCCAGAACGGCCAGTGTCAGGGGGTTGATGCGTCCGGTGGGATGACTGCCGGCGCTGAAGGCGCGCCAAGTGCCGCCGGCCAAATCATTGATCAGGCATTCGGCCAGCACGCTGCGGGCGGAATTTCCGGTGCACAGCACCAGAACATTTTTGCGCATGACGGTTTCCTATGAACAGCAGGAGGCCGTGGCGAGAATCAGCCGGCGGCGGTCGTCGGCCACGGTGGCGTCTCCCTCCAATCGGGAGAGTAGGGCCAGGAAGGCGCCGGCAGGATCGTCTTTCCCGGCCAGGCGATAATGGATCCAGCGCCCGTCGCGCCGCGCCTTGACCAGCCCGGCGGCTTTCAGCAGCGAGAGATGTTTCGAGACGGTGGCGGGAGCCAGTTCCAGCACGTCGGTAAGGTGGCAAACGCAGACCTCGCCGTCTTCCAGCAGCTTGAGGATGCGGATGCGGTTGCGGTCGGCCAAAGCCTTGGCGGCGGTTTCGAAGGTATCGATCATGCCGACAGGCTATCATTAATTCGTTATTTGGCGAAATGACGAATTATGAAGGGCCGATATCCGGCAGATTCGTCAACAGGCGGTCCCAGCCTTTAGCCGTGCGCAAGGCATGCGTCACTGCCGGCAAAGGTCGGGGGTAAAAACCCGGCAGATCGCTTTCTCCGGGATGAAGCAGCGGAAATGCCAAATGTTCATGAGGCGGCGCGAAGCGGGCATCCACTCCAGGTTTGTTGCCGCGGGCGTCGATGCGCAGCCAGCCGAAGGGTTCCAGCCAGACGGCGTTCAGTCCGTGCAGGCAGAACGGCGTCGCCGGTCCATCCAGCCGCAGGCGCTGATAGCACAGGGCGGCGGGAATGCCGCAGGCCCGCAGCAGGGCGGCCAGCAAATGGCTCTTGGCGTAGCAATAGCCGGTACGGTGGCGCAATGCTTCGGATGCGGCGCAGGTCACGGGACCGCCTTGAGCATCGACGGTATGGGCGATTTCATCCCGGACGAACAAAAAGCAGGCTTCTGTCACCAAGATTGGATTCCGTTGCGCCGCCGCTTGCAGGGCCGACGCCTGGGTCTGGATCGACGGATGCCGCCAGTCGACGACGTCGCATGCTTGAAGGAATGTTTCCTGAGACATGACGCAAGAATATGCCCGACAGATTGTATCTATCAAGAATTGTAAGGACGAGTATTTGCCTCTTGAGGACCGTGGCGATTAAGAGCACTTTTCCCCCAGGGGCGTCTTCCCGTTGGGGAGACAGACCATGTCTATGTCCGTTGATGGCGTTTCGTCTGGGGTGTCGAACGCCTATTACACCAAACTGACGGCGGCAACCGAAACCGCTTCGGCGGGGGCGTCCAGCGCCACTACAGCCAGCGTCAGCACATCCAGCACGGCATCATCTTCCAGCAGTTCGTCTTCCAGCCTGACGGCGGATCAGGAACTGATGGCCGCCATGATGCAAAATACCTTGCTGGCCAATCAGTCGGTATCGACCACCAGCACCGACGCCACGGGGAGCGCCTCCTCCAGTGCGACCAGTTCCTCTACGGCCAGCAGCGGAATCACGCTGGAGACGTTCAGCATTGATCCCAGTCAGCTTGCGGCGGCGGTGGACGCGGTGTCGTCGGCGGTCAGCAGCACGAGTTCCGACGGAACCTCCAGCAGCACCTCTTCGGCGTCGGGCGGCAGTTCCACGACAACCACCATCGATCCGGCGGATTTGAACCAGGACGGCACCGTTACCGCCGAAGAGCAGGCGACCTATGACGCCCGCATGCATATTGGAACGGACAGCAGTTCCAAGGGGCCGCCGTCCGGCGGACCGGGCGGTGCGAACGGAATGAGCGGTTTCCCCGGAGGGCCGCCGCCCGGTATGGGCGGGACGTCGTCGTCGGATTCCTCTGCATCCGATTCGACGGCCTCGACGGCGACGGCCAGTTCGACCGCTACGACCTCCGTTTCGGCCTGAAGCTGAGGGCGATACAAGAAAACCCCGGCCGGGATCATTCCGACCGGGGTTTGCTTTTTGCCCAGAGGCGGACTGTTAGACCACCCGAACCTTGACATAGGAACCGGGAGCGTCCTCCAGGGCCTTCAGCTTGCCGCTGCCGGGTTGGCGGGCGGGAACCTGGGCTCCGGCTGTCTTGGCGATCCATTTCTGCCAATCGGGCCACCAGGATCCTTCGTTCTGAGTGGCGCCCTTCAGCCAGGTTTCCGGATCCTTGATCTTCTTGGCGTTGGTCCAGAAGCAGTATTTTCCAGCTTCCGGCGGGTTGACGACGCCGGCGATATGTCCCGATGCCGACAGCACGAACTTCACCGGCCCGGAATAGAGCTGGGTGGCGGCGAAAGTCGTTTTCCACGGCGCGATATGATCCTCGCGGGTGCTGATCAGATAGGTCGGAATCTTGATCTTGCGCAGGTCGATGTCGACGCCGTCCAGCGAAATGCCGCCCGGTTGAGAGAGCTTGTTGTGCTGGTACATGTTGCGCAGATAGAAGCTGTGCATGGCCGCCGGCATGCGGGTGGAATCGCTGTTCCAATAAAGCAGATCGAAGGGGAACGGCTCTTTGCCCAGCAGGTAGTTGTTGACCACGAACGACCAGATCAGGTCGTTGGCCCGCAGCATGTTGAAGGTGCCGGCCATTTCTGAGCCGTCCAGATAGCCCTGGCTGTTCATGCGCTCTTCCAGCGACTGAAGCTGGGCTTCGTCGATGAAGACCGACATTTCGCCGACGTCGGTGAAGTCCACCATGGTGGTGAAGAAGGTCGCCGACAGGATGCGATCGTCGTTTTTGGCGGCCATGTAGGCCAGGGTCGCCGACAGCAGGGTGCCGCCCAGGCAATAGCCGATGGCGTTGATCTGGCGTTCGCCGGTGGCCTTCTCGATCTGGGTCAGAGCTTCCAGCGGGCCTTCCTTCATGTAGTCTTCGAAGGACTTCTGGGCCAGCTTTTCGTCGGGGTTGACCCACGAGCAGACGAACACCGTGTGCCCCTGGGATACGGCCCAGCGGATGAACGAATTCTTCGGGCGCAGGTCCAGGATATAGAACTTGTTGATCCAGGGCGGCAGGATCAGCAGGGGCTGCTTGTGCACCGTTTCGGTGGTCGGGGTGTACTGGATCAGCTCCATCAGGTCGTTGCGATAGACCACCTTGCCGGGGGTGGTGGCGATGTTCTCGCCCACCTTGAAGGCGTCCAGGTCGGTCATGCGGATCGACAGCTTGCCCTTGCCGCGCTCCAGGTCTTCCAGCAGGTGGTTCAGGCCCTTCAGCAGGTTCTCGCCGCCGCTTTCGACCGTGGCGCGCAGCACTTCCGGATTGGTGGCGACGAAGTTCGACGGCGACATGGCGTCGATGAACTGACGGGTATAGAAATCGACCTTCTTGGCGGTCTGGTTGTCCAGTCCTTCCACGTTGTTGACGACGCCCTGCATCCAGCGCGAGGTCAGCAGATAGGACTGCTTGATGAAATCGAAGACTTCATTCTGTTCCCACAACTCATCCTTGAAACGGCGGTCGCCCTTGTCGGCCTCCACCACCGGCTTGGAGTCCTCTCCCATCAGTCGGCGAGCGGTGCTTTGCCACAAGCTGAGATAGTCCTGCCACAGGTTGATCTGCGCCTCGACCAGCTTGGCCGGATCGGACATCAATTTGGCGGTCATTTGCAGGAAAGCTTCGCCGATGTTCAGGGGATCGGCCGTGCCGAGCGCGCTGTCGCCGGCTTGGCGGGTCAGGAATTCGGTGACGATTCGCTGGCTGCGCTCGGCGATGTTGGTCATCGCCTTGGACAGTTCGGCAGGATCCACGAACTTGATATCGGCCCCGTTCTGTTCGCCCATTGGTAAGGTTCCCCTGTATAGCTGAGCGTCGTTAACCGACGTTCACATTGCACGGCGGCGTGTGGGGCGCCAGAGACAATTTAAAGTCGAAAGCACAAACCGGATCATCAGGGCTCTGTGCAGGCACCCCGCCCTTCATATATACTGCCATTCTTAATTGAACGAAACCGCAGTTTACCGCCCGGGCGTCTGAACCGTGAGTTTCATTAGCAGCCAAGGAGCGTGGGGAAACCGATGCATACCGCCAACACGAACCGTTTCCGATCCTATTCCCGGGTCGGACTGGCCGCCGGCAGCGCGCTGATGGCCGCCGTTTTGCTGTCTGGTTGTTCTTCGGTTCCCAACGCCATCAATCCCGTGCACTGGTACGACAGCGTCTTTTCGTCCGAGGACGATACGCCGGCGCCGCCTGAAACGGCCGGGGATAAAAAAGTCGAACGCCCGGTGGCCAAGGGACTTTCGGCGGACCGCTCCAACGCCAAATACACCCAGGACGCGTTGAACCGCGAAGGCACGCCCACCCGTCCGCTGAATCCGGAAGTGGCCAAGGCGGCTGCTCCGAAGGTGGCTCCGGGCCAAGGTTCACCCGAGGTTGCGGCGGCTTCCGCGTCGGCCCCCGCCGTTCAGACCGGCGCCGTCGTGCCGCCGCCGCCGGTGGTGCAGACCTCCGATGCCGCTCCGCCTCCGCCGGCGGCCCAGGCTGCCGCCGCGCCCGCGCCGACCCTGCGGGCGCCGCCCGCCGGTCCAGAATCCGTCGAAGATGCTTACAAGCGCCGCCTGACCGAGTTTTCAGCGCCGCCGGTCCAGCCTGCCGCCAGTTTCCAGCCTTCGTCGGGCCGGGCGCCTTTGCTGAGCGCCGCTCCGACGGTGGCGGCGCCGGCTTACAGCCAGTCGGCCTATGCGTCGATGGACTTGGCGTCCAGCCAGGGGCAGGTCATTCATCTGGTGCGGCCGGGCCATGCCAAGGCCGCGTCCCAGACGGCCGCCCGCAACGCCTCGGGCGCGCGTCCGCTGTCTGATTTCAATGAAAGCCGCAGCGCCGCTTCTTTCGATCTGGCCAGCTTGAATTTCGGGGAGGGTACCTCGGCCCTGTCGGATGCCGAGCGCGCCCACCTGCGCGACGTTGCCGCTCTCTATCGCCAGAAGGGCGGTTCCCTGCGCATCATCGCGGCGTCTTCCAGCCCGCGTCTGGATGTTGACCCCGCGGCCAATCGAGAAGCCAACCGCGCCCTGGCCCGGACCCGCGCCGATGCCGTGGCGTCGGAACTGGTTCGCCTGGGAGTGCCGGCCCGCAAGATCTTCGCCGGCGTCGCCGACGACGCGTCGCAGATCGCCGTGGCCGACGGTGCCGAAATCCTACTGGATCTTTGAGGTTTCGGGGCATGCATGCCCAATAAAAAAACGCCGCTCTGGAAAGAGCGGCGTTTTCTTTTGTCCTTGTCCGATCAAGCGTGGCCGAGCATGCTGGCCAGTCCGCGCCAGACGATCTGCACTCCCAGGCACAGCATGATGAAGGCCGATAGTCTGAGCACCACGTCGGTGCCGGCCTGTCCCAGCAGGCCAAGAACCTTCTCGGCGAAACGGTAACTGACGAAGATCAGCAGGGCGATGGCCAGACAGCCGAACAGGCCGCCGATGACGTAATAGACAGCCTCGTCGCCTTGGGTGGCCTTGGAGCCCAGGGTGATGGCCACCGAAATGGTGCCCGGTCCCACCGTCAAAGGCATGGTCAGGGGAAAGAAGGCGCGGGTCAGGGCCACGTTGTCCGGCAATTTCGACTGGCTGCCGCGGCTGGGGGCGTCGTCACCCTGTTGCAGCATGCGCCAGCCGGCGGACAGCACGATCAATCCGCCCGCCACTTGGACGGCGGGCATGGTCAGGCCGAAAAAGGCGAGAACGTGCGAACCGATGAAAAAGGATCCGACCATCAGCAGAAAGCCGCCGAACGCCACTCGTCCCGCCAAGGCGTTGCGGGCCTGGGTCGAAACGTCCGCCGTCACTTGCAAGAAAATGGGCGCCATGCCCAGCGGATTGACGATGGGAAACAGGCCGATGATCACGGACAGGAAGGCGGCGGTCAGATAGCTCACGGTTTTAGGACTCTAATCTCGGATGCGGGTATCAGAGTCCGTGAAACCCTGTGGCGTCGTCAAGCTTTAGCCGTAAGGGCGGGACGCCGGACGTCGAAATAGTCGCGCAGCATACGCGGCAGGCCGTCGAAATCGGGGTCCTGCCGCAAATCCAGCAAGGGATGGTTCTGCAGGAACAAAGGCGCATCTTCTGTCGACGCGCCCGGCAGCAAGATCGCCGCGACCGGCGCTCCGCGCCCGGCCAGCCGGGCCAGGCTGAGGCGCATGTCCAGGCTTCCTGCCGCTCCCAGTCCATCGGGACCGAGCACGAGAACGCAGCCGTCGGAGGCGTCCAGGGCTTTGTCCATCGCTTCCGACCACTGGCCGCCGGTATCCAGCTCCCAGTCCATGTCGGGTTGGACGCCGACCGCCACCAAAGCGGCAGCTACGATTTCGGCGGTATCGCGGTCGTCGGGCGCATAGATGACGAAGACAGGCCGGGACATGATGCGGCCTCCATGAATATCCCCTCACGCCTATAACTATAGCTCAGTCTCTGGTGTTTCGAGTCATGTCTTTTGGGTGGAAAACACTTTATCGAATGATGAGTAAGTATCGATCCCGACATTGCGGCTGGGAAAAAATGCGTTTTAACCGATTGGCCCGATTGACAGTCTCTCGGGATGGTGTTTGAACCGAACAGTTCAGTTTTTCGCCGCCCCGGGACTTGAAGCCACTACCGGGCGTGGGCATTTCTCCCTCTGCGGCATTTGGGCCGCCATTCAGGATCCGGACATGACGCGTCTTCATTCCCTCCGCCATGCCATTATTTCTTTGTCGCTGGCGGCCACCGCCCTGACGGCTCCCATCCTGGTTTCTCCAGCATCGGCCCAGCAGCAGGGCAGCCCGCCGCCGGTGACGGTCAGCGCCCCTCTGAAGAAGCAGGTGGTCGATTATCTGGAATATACCGGCCAATTCTCGGCGGTGGAATCGGTGGAGCTGCGCGCCCGCGTCAGTGGCTATCTGACGGAAATTCATTTCACCGACGGTCAGATGGTCCGCAAGGGCGATCTTTTGTTCGTCATCGACCCGCGCCCTTATGAAGTGGCCTTGGCTTCGGCCAAGGCTTCGGTGCAGCAGGCCGAAGCGACCTTGGAATTGACCAAGCGCCAACTGGCCCGCGGCGCCGAACTGCGGCAAAAGGATTTTCTGGCCGCCAGCGATTACGACAGCCGCGTCCAGCAGGTGAAAGCCGCCGAAGCCAGCCTCGACATTGCCCGCGCCAGTGTGCGCAACGCCGAGCTGGACTTGGATTACACGCACATTACCGCTCCGGTGTCTGGCCGCATCGGCGCGCATCAGGTCAGCATCGGCAATCTGGTCAATGCCGGCGGCAGCGGCACCACGGGCACCTTGTTGAGCACGCTGGTCTCGCTCGATCCCATCTATTTCAATTTCGACGTCAGCGAAGGCGACTTCCTGACCTTCCAGCGCGCCGTGGCATCGGGGCAGGTGGCCCCGGTTCGCGAAGGCAAGCTGGCCGTGCAGTTGCGCCTGTCGGATGAAAAAGGCTGGCCGCGCGAAGGTGTGCTGAATTTCGTCGACAATCAGGTCGACCGCAGTTCCGGCACCATCCGCATCCGCGCCCAGATCGCCAATCCGGATCTGTTCGTCGCTCCGGGATTGTTCGGCCGCGTGCGCATGCCTGCCTCGGGCGGCTACGAAGCTCTGGTGATTCCCGAGGCGGCGGTGCTGACCGACCAGTCGGACAAGCTGGTGATGACGGTGGTGCCTGACGGTACGGTGGTGCCCAAGGTCATCAAGCCCGGTCCGGTCACCGACGGGCTGATGGTGGTGCGTTCGGGCCTCAACGCCGACGACAAGGTGGTGGTCAACGGTTTGCTGCGCGCACGCCCGGGATCGAAGGTCACTCCTCAGGACGGGGCCATCGGCGCTCCCGCCGCCAAGTAAGAAAGCCGGGGGAAAAGGGCCATGCGCCTGACACACTTCTTTATCGACCGGCCGATCTTCGCCACGGTGGTGTCGCTGTTCATCACCTTGATCGGCGGCATCGCCTTCTTCACCCTGCCGCTGGCGCAGTACCCCGAGATCGCCCCGCCGACCATCGTGGTGACGGCCAGCTATCCGGGCGCTTCGGGCCAGACCGTGTCTGAAACCGTGGCGACGCCGCTGGAACAGCAGATCAACGGCGTCGAGAACATGCTTTACATGAGCAGCAACTCGACGGGCGACGGCAATCTGCGTCTGACCATCACCTTCCGTCTGGGCACAAATCTGGATACGGCCCAGGTGCTGGTGCAGAACCGCGTCTCGCAAGCCATGCAGCAGTTGCCGACCGAGGTGCAACGCCAGGGCGTCAACGTTCTGAAGAATTCACCAGACCTTCTGATGGTGGTGCACGTCTATTCGCCGGACGGTTCCCGCGATCAGCTTTATCTGTCCAACTACGCCACCTTGCAGATGAAGGATGTGATGGCCCGCCTGCAGGGCGTGGGCAGCGTCACCGTGTTCGGCGCCCGCGACTATTCCATGCGCATCTGGCTGGACCCGGAAAAGGTGGCGGCCCGCAACCTGACCGCCGGTGAGGTGGTGGCGGCCATCCAGGCCCAGAATATTCAGGTGTCGGCCGGCGTGCTGAACCAGCCGCCGATCGACAATCCCGGCGCCTTCCAGATCAATCTGCAAACCCAGGGCCGTCTGAAGACGCCCGAGGAATTCGGCGACATCCTGCTGAAGTCCGACGATTCCGGGCGCGTCACCCGCATCAGGGACGTGGCCCGCATCGCGCTGGGCGCCCAGGACTATGGCGCCAACGGCTATCTGGACACCCAGCAGGCGGTGCCCATGGGCATCTTCCAGTTGCCGGGCTCCAACGCGCTGGACACCGCCCAACGGGTGTTGGACACCGTCGACAAGATGTCGAAATCCTTCCCTACCGGCGTGGCCTATAAGGTGGTCTACAATCCCACTTTGTTCATCAAGCAGTCGGTGGTCGAGGTTTTTAACACCATCTGGGAAGCCGTGCTTCTGGTGGTGGTGGTGGTGATCCTGTTCCTGCAAACCTGGCGGGCATCGATCATTCCCATTGTCGCCATTCCGGTGTCGTTGGTGGGCACCTTCGCCATTCTGGCCGGGTTGGGCTATTCGCTGAACAACCTGTCCCTGTTCGGCCTGGTGCTGGCGGTGGGCATCGTGGTGGACGACGCCATCGTCGTGGTGGAGAACGTCGAACGGAACATCCGCGAAGGCATGACGCCCCGCAACGCCGCCCATGAAACCATGGACGAGGTGGGTGGCGCGCTGGTGGCCATCGCCCTGGTGTTGTCGGCGGTGTTCATTCCCGCCGCCTTCATTCCCGGCATTTCCGGCCAGTTCTTCCGCCAGTTCGCGGCGACCATCGCTTCGTCGACCATCATTTCGCTGATCGTCTCTCTGACGCTCAGCCCGGCTTTGTGCGCGCTTCTGTTCAAACCGCACCAGGAGCATGACCACGAAAAGGTGCATATCCTGTTCAAGCCGGTGGTGCTGTTCTTCCAGGCCTTCAACCGCGCTTTCGACAAGCTGGCTAATGGTTACGGCCAGTTGACCCGCAGGCTGGTGCGCATGACGGCCATCCTGCTGGCGATCTACGCCGGTCTGATGGGCCTGGCCGGAACCGAGTTCTACCGTGCGCCCAAGGGCTTCATTCCCGATCAGGACCAGGGCTATCTGATCACTCTGATCCAGATGCCGCCGGGCGCTTCGCTGGCGCGTACGGACGCCATCATGCGCCAGTCCGTCGACATCATCATGAATACCCCCGGCGTCGCCCATGTGGTGCCGATCGCCGGTCTGGACGCCGCCACCTTCACCAACTCGCCCTCGGCGGCGACGGTGTTCGTGATTTTGAAGCCCTGGGAGGAACGCGCCAGGGAGGACAACCAGTCGGCTACCGCCCTGGTGGGAACCTTGCGCATGCGCCTGGGCGCCATTCAGGACGCCATGCTGATTCCGATCATGCCGCCTCCGGTGCGCGGCATCGGTTCGGCCGGCGGTTGGAAGATGATGGTCCAGGATACCAAGGGCCGCGGTCTGGCGGCGCTTGAAGGGGCTGTGTCCAGCCTGGTGGCGGCGGGCAACCAGATTCCCGGCCTGGCCAACGTCTTCTCCACCTACAACACCCGCACGCCGTCGGTTTATGCCGACATCGACCGGGTGAAGGCCCAGATCCTGGGCGTTCCGGCCAGCAACGTCTTCGATGTCCTGAAGACCTATATGGGCGGCGTCTACGTCAACGACTTCAACTATCTGGGCCGCACGTACCGCGTGATGGCCCAGGGCGATGGCGATTTCCGCACCGATCTGCACGCCGTTTCCAACCTGATGACCCGCAATAATCAGGGCGAGATGGTTCCCATCGGCTCGGTGGCCACGTTCCGCTCCATCACCGGAGCCTATCGCGTGCCGCGCTATAACCTGTATTTCGCGGGCGAGGTTCAGGGTGCCACCCTGCCGGGCTATTCCTCCGGCTATGCCCTGGAACAGATGGCGGGTTTGGCCGCCGAAAGGCTGCCCGACGGTTTCTCGTTCGAGTGGACCGAACTGGCCTTGCAGGAAGTGCTGGCGGGCAACAACGGCATTCTGGTGTTCATCGCCTCGGTGGTGTTCGTCTTCCTGGTGCTGGCGGCCCAGTATGAAAGCTGGTCGCTGCCGGTGTCGGTGGTGCTGATCGTGCCCATGTGCCTGCTAGCCTCGGTGACGGGCCTGAATCTTCGCGGCATTTCGGTCAACATCCTGGCCCAGGTGGGCTTCGTGGTGCTGATCGGTCTGGCGGCCAAGAACGCCATTCTGATCGTCGAGTTCGCAAGGCAGGCCGAAAACGAAGGTCTGACCCGGCGAGAAGCGGCGATCCGCGCCGCGCGGACCCGTCTGCGTCCGATCCTGATGACCTCGCTGGCCTTCATCCTGGGCGTTGTGCCGCTGGTTTGGGCGACCGGCGCGGGGTCCGAGATGCGTCAGTCGCTGGGCTCGGCCGTGTTCTTCGGCATGTTGGGCGTGACCGGCTTCGGTCTGATCTTCACCCCGGTCTTCTATGTGGTGGTGCGAGGCTTCGTCGCCTGGCTCAACCGTCACAAGCCGGGTCACGACCGCCGGCCCAAACCCCATCCGGTGGGGCCGGGGGGCGTCGCCGGCGAATAATCCGCCGCTTACTGAAACGGCCAGTCCTTCGCACGAGGGGCTGGCCGTTTTCATTTTTGTCGGGCGGTTCCGGGCAATGCGACAGTGTAGCTGTCGCAACCCCGACAATCTCTTTGTTTGTCGGAACTGCGACAATTGTTAAATCGTTGTTTTTCAATGAGATAACAGTTGGCACGGGCTTTGCTTTTATCCTTTGCGTGGGCCAAGCCTGCAAGGAGGACCGAAATGCTCGTTCTTACGGATACCGCCATCGAAGCCGTCCGCCGCGTGATGCAAGAAGCGGACGACGATATCTCCGGACTGCGCATCGGCGTTGAAACCGGAGGCTGTTCCGGTCTGCGCTACAAGCTGGAGCTTGAGGTGGACGCCCAGGACGGGGACGAGGTTCTCGACTTCACCGGGTTCAAACTGTTCATCGGCTCCTCCAGCCAGACCCTGCTTGCGGGCGTCGAGGTGGATTTCGTCGAGAGCGTCGAGGGCTCTGGCTTCGTGTTCGACAACCCCAACGCCGCGGACAAGTGCGGCTGCGGCAAGTCATTCTGCTGAGGGGGCAAACCGATGTGGAACTATTCCGAAAAGACCAAGAAATATTTCTTTGAACCCGTGAACGCCGGCAGTCTCGATGACGCCAACGGCGTGGGCGAAGTGGGTTCGATTTCGTGCGGTGACGCGCTGAAGCTGTTCCTGAAGGTCGATCCGGCCACCGAAATCATCTCGGACGCCAAGTTTCAGACTTTCGGCTGCGGTTCCGCCATCGCCTCGTCCTCGGCCCTGACCGAGATGATCATCGGCAAGAGCATCACCGACGCTTTGACCATCACCAATCAAGATATCGCCGACTTCCTTGACGGCCTGCCTCCCGAGAAGATGCATTGCTCGGTGATGGGCGCCGAGGCGCTGCGCGCCGCCATCGCCAACTTCCGGGGCGAGGCGTGGGAAGACGACGACCATGAGGAAGGCGCTCTGATCTGCAAATGCTTCGGCATCGATGCCGGCATGATCGAGCGCGCTGTCCGGGTCAACAAACTGACCACGATCGAAGAGGTCACCAACTACACAAAAGCCGGAGGCTCCTGCAAGACCTGCCACGAAGCAATCGAGGAAGTTCTTGATACGGTGCTGAAGGCCATGGTGGCCGAGGGTGTCATTGACACGAAACCTGCCCCCTCCTGTCCGGTGGCGCCCTCGGCCCCAGTCCATAAGCCCATGACCAACTTGCAGAAGATCCAGTTGATCACCACCACCATCGAGGAACTGCGTCCGACCCTGCAGCGCGATGGCGGCGACATCGAGCTGGTGGACATCGACGGCGACACCGTCATGGTCAATCTGCATGGAAGCTGCGTCGGCTGTCAGATGTCGTCCATCACCCTGTCGGGTGTACAGGAACGGCTGATGACAGCCCTGGGCAAGCCGGTGCGGGTTATTCCCGCCAAGGCCGCGTGAGGGGAGGACGTCTCATGACTGCTGCATCCCTGTCTTCTTCTCGCGCGGTCTATTTCGACAACAACGCGACGACGCCTTGCGATCCGCAGGTCGTCGCCGAGATGTTGCCGTTCTTCACCGAGCAATTCGGCAATCCCTCGTCGATCCATTCAATCGGCGCCGGGGTCGGCCCCTCGATCCAGAAAGCCCGCGCGCAAGTGCAGGCGTTGCTGGGCGCCGCCCATGACACCGAGATCGTCTTTACGTCCGGCGGCACGGAAAGCGACACCACAGCCATCTACTCGGCGATCCGCGCGCTGCCCGACCGCAAGGAGATCATCACCTCGGCGGTGGAGCACCACGCCGTCCTGACGGTCTGCGAGCATCTGGAGAAGCACGAAGGCTACAAGGTCCACGTTATCGGCGTCGACGGCCAGGGCCGTCTGGACATGGAGGCCTACGAAAACGCCTTGTCTGAAAAGGTGGCGCTGGCCACCTTCATGTGGGCCAACAACGAGACGGGAACCATCTTCCCCATCGAAACCCTGGCTCAGATGGCCAAGCCCTTCGGCATTCTGTTCCATACTGACGGCGTGCAGGCCGTCGGCAAGGTGCCTATGCGCCTGTCCAACTCGGCGGTGGACATGCTGTCGCTGTCGGGCCACAAGCTGCACGGTCCGAAGGGCGTCGGCGCCCTGTATCTGAAGCGCGGCATCAAGTTCCGTCCGCTGCTGCGCGGCGGTCATCAGGAGCGCGGCCGCCGGGCCGGCACCGAGAACACGCCGGGCATCGTCGGCTTGGGCAAGGCCGCCGAACTGGCGCTGGCCGCCATGGCCGACGAGAACACCCGCGTGCGGGCTCTGCGCGACCGGCTGGAACGCGAGATTTCGGCGCGTATTCCCAATTCGATCGTGACCGGCGACGTCGGCCAGCGGCTGCCCAACACCACCACCATCGCCTTCGAATATGTGGAAGGCGAGGCCATTCTGCTGCTGCTGTCCCGCGCCGGCATCGCCGCCTCGTCGGGGTCGGCCTGCACCTCGGGTTCGCTGGAGCCGTCGCATGTCATGCGGGCCATGGGCATTCCCTTCACGGCGGCCCACGGGGCGACCCGCTTCTCGCTGTCCCGCGACAGCACCGAGGCGGACGTCGACCGCGTGATCGAGGTGATGCCCGGCATCATCTCCAAGCTGCGCGCCATGTCGCCTTATTGGAATACCAAGAACAACGCTCCGGCCCAGTTCCAACCGGCCTATTCCTGACGGAAAGGGGGGAGCCATGAGTTGCTCCAATCCTGCGGCGGTCATTATCAACGACACCACCCTGCGCGATGGCGAACAGACGGCGGGGGTGGCCTTCACTCCTGACGAGCGGCTGGCCATCGCCAAGGCCCTGGACGCGGCCGGCGTGGCCGAACTGGAGGTGGGTATTCCCGCCATGGGACGCCAGGAGCAAGAGGAAATCCGCGCCATCGTCGGTCTCGGCCTGCAAGCCACGCCCATCGCCTGGTGCCGGATGCTGGAGGACGACCTGATGGCCGCCCAGGCTTCGGGCGTGTCGATGGTCAACATGTCGGTGTCGGTATCCGATCAGCAGATCAAACATAAGCTTCAGCGCAGCCGCGCCTGGGTGCTGGAACAGACGGCCTGGATGGTGGCCATGGCCCGCGACGCCGGAATGGAAGTGGCCGTCGGCGGTGAAGACAGTTCGCGCGCCGACCCGGACTTCCTGCTGCGGCTGATCGAAGTGGCGGAAAAAGCTGGTGCCCGGCGCTTCCGCTTCGCCGACACCCTAGGCATTCTCGATCCTTTCGCCACCCATGACGTCTTCGCCCGGATCCGGGCCAGCACGTCGCTGGAGTTGGAAATTCACGCTCACGACGACCTCGGCCTGGCGACCGCCAACTCGCTGGCCGCGGTGCGCGGCGGGGCGACCCATGTGAACACCACGGTCAATGGGCTCGGAGAGCGGGCAGGCAATGCCCCGCTCGAAGAAGTGGTGGTCGCATTGCTTCACATCCATGGCCGTCCGACGGGAGTTGCTCCCCGACTGCTGCCGGACATCTCGGCCCTGGTGGCCGGAGCATCGGGTCGCCCCGTCCCCGTCAACAAATCCATCGTCGGTGACGCCATCTTCACCCACGAATCCGGCATTCACGTCAGCGGCCTGTTGCGTGACCCCGCCAATTACCAGTCTCTGGATCCCCAGGAATTGGGGCGCCAGCATCGTCTGGTGCTGGGAAAGCATTCTGGCGTGGCGGGGGTGATCTGGGCCTATCGCGAGATGGGCATCGCCGTCACCGACGTGCAGGCTCGCGCCGTCCTGGCCCGCCTGCGGAATTTCTCGGCGCAATTCAAACGCTCTCCCGGCAGCGATGAGTTGCGGCGCTTCTATCGGGAAACACTGGCGGTCGTCGAAGCCGTGCGCGAGAATGCCGCTTTCGACGGCGCGCCCGGTTTGCCCAGTTGAGCAAGAGGAGGCGCTGATGACCGTCGCAGTGGAGAGTCTCGACGTGAGTCATTTGAGCGAAAAGGCCATGGGCCTGCTGGCGCATATCAAGGAAGACATTGATTGCGTGTTCGAGCGCGATCCGGCGGCACGCACCCGCGTCGAGGTGCTGATCACCTATCCCGGCCTGCATGCCGTGCTGTTCCACCGCGTCAGCAATCGCCTGTGGCGCAAGGGCTGGCTGTTTTCCGCCCGCTTCCTCGCCTTTTTGTCCCGTATGATGACCAATGTCGACATTCATCCGGGGGCGACCATCGGCCGGCGTCTGTTCATTGATCACGGCGCCGGGGTGGTGATCGGCGAAACGGCTGAAATCGGCGACGACGTCACCTTGTATCACGGCGTCACCCTGGGCGGGACCTCGCTGTCCAAGGGCAAGCGCCATCCCACCCTGGAAGACCGGGTGCTGGTGGGCGCCGGCGCCAAGATTCTGGGACCGGTGCGGGTCGGCGCCGGAGCCAATGTCGGCGCCAATTCGGTGGTCATTTCGGATGTTCCGCCCGAAATGACCGTGGTCGGCATTCCCGGCCGTGTCGTGCTGCCGCCGGAAGCCCGCCGCGTCACCAAGCACGGCATCGATCTGGATCACCACCTGATGCCCGACCCGGTGGGGAAAGCCCTGCATTGCATGGCCGAGCGCATCGCCCATCTGGAGGCCCGTCTGGCCGAGCTTGAGCACAAGCCGGCGGATGTGGAATGCACCCACTGTTCGGACCCCTGCGGTTCGGGCGCGCAAGACACCGTCCACGTGTTGGAGGTCATCAATGAGTGAGTTCTTGTCGAAGATGGAAAAGCTCTCGTCGGCCGAGGAGTTCCTTGACTATCTCAAGGTGCCCTATGATCCCCAAGTGGTGCGGGTCAACCGCCTGCATATCCTGAAGCGTTTCCACGATTATATCGGTCAATCGGGCATGCCCGGCGATCTGGACGACGCGGCGCTGGGACCGGCTTATGCCGAGATGCTGCAACAGGCTTATCTCGACTTTACCGTCACAGACGGCAAGACCGAAAAATTGTTCAAGGTCTTCAAGCAAGCCGAAGCCGCGCAGAAGGCCAAGTTCGTCGGAATCGAGAGCATTTCCCGCCGTGCGCCGTAATGGTTTCTGATGCCTGACTTTTCACATCTTGCGGTAATCGCGTTTGTTCTTGTTTGACGTTGTCGCGCGTACTATTTTTCAAAAGGGATAGTGCGGGGTGCGCGATGTCTGGAAAGCTGATTCCGGCAAGCGGGGTAGCGGTTATCGACGAGGGGCATCATGCCTTGTGCCTCCATATCGAGGACATTGTGCGCCACTGGAAGCTGGGGAGTGAAGACGGCGTAATGGAAACCCTCGTCCAGGCGTTCCGGACGGCGGCCATGCGCCACTTCGAGGAAGAAATCCAATTGCTGACAGAGGCCGGGGCCGCCACGGACCGGCATTGCCGGGCGCACCGCGATCTGATTGACGAGATCGACACCCAATTGACGGAAACCCGTCACCATAGCGGCCGCAACCGCTGGTTCGCGCTGGTGGACACGCTGGAGCGTATTCTCTACGAACACGAAATCGAAGAAGACAGCCGTTATTACGGTTTGCTGTCCGCGCCCTCGGCTCCGTGATCTTCTTGGCGGAAAGGCGACAGCTCGGCCAGTTCGGCCATGCTCCGGCTGACCGCCAGACGCTCCTTCTCCAGAAAGAACGAAACGCTGCGGCGCAGGGATTCCTCCCTGATCCAGTGGACGCTGTATGTGGTTGAGGGAAGATAGCCGCGGCTGATCTTGTGTTCCCCCTGGGCTCCGGCCTCGACGCGTTTCAGGCCGTGGGCGATGGCGTAATCGATGGCGCGGTAATAACACATTTCAAAATGCAGGAAACGGAAGTCTCCCTCCGATCCCCAGTTGCGGCCGTAAAGGGTGTCGCCGCCCCGCAGGTTCAAAGCCCCGGCCACCGGAGTGCCGTCCATCTCGGCCATGACCAGCACGACCTTGTCGCTCATGCTTTGCCCCAGATGATGGAAAAATTCGCGGTTCAGATAGGCATGCGCCCACTTTTTTTCGACGGTGTCGAGATAGAAGCGGTAAAAGGCATCCCAGTGATGCGGCTTGATGTCGTCGCCGCTTAAGGTGCGGATAGTCAGGCCCAGGCGCTGGGCCTGTTCCCGCTCCTTGCGGATGGACTTGCGCTTGCGCGACGACAGGGCGGCCAGAAAGCCGTCGAAGCTGTCATAACCGTCATTGTGCCAGTGATACTGCATGCCGGTGCGCAGCAGCCAGCCTTGGCCGGCCAGCGCCACAGCCTGATCCTCGGGCAGGAAGGTGACATGGGCCGACGACAACCCTGCGCGCTCGCACAGAGCCGACATGGCTCCTCCCAGCGACAGCATCAGTGCCGGAGCATTGGCTTGGGACTCGGGGCGGATCAGCAGGCGCGGGCCGGTTGCCGGCGTGAAGGGAACGGCACATTGCAGCTTGGGATAATAGGCCCGCCCGCTGCGCTGCCAGGCTTCGGCCCAAGACCAGTCGAAAACGTACTCGCCATAGGAATGGGTTTTCAGATACAGGGGGGCGCAAGCCAGCAGCCGGCCTTCCTCGTCTTCGGCCAGCAGGTGATGAGGCGACCAGCCGCTGTCGGGGCAGGCCGAACCGGACTGTTCCATGGAGGAAAGAAAGGCGTGGCTGAGAAAAGGGTTGTCGGAGCCGGCGCAGGAATTCCAATCTTCCGGCCGCACGGCCTTCAGGCTGTCGATGACGCGGATGGCAAGGCTGGGGGTTCCGTCGGGCATGCCCTTGAAGATGGGGATTTTTCCGCCAGCCTCAAGCCCCAAGATCGCGGGGCAGGTTCCAGATATTGAAAGGGACCGGAGCGGCGAAATAGGAGCCGAACAGTTTGCGCCATTCGTCGCGGGCAAGATGGTGGTCGCCGCTGGCGGCATGGCGTCCGGCCAGTACGCACCGCCAATAGGCGGCTTCGGCGGCGGAGTGCCATGTGTCATCAATGTTCAAGACGGCTTCGCTGCCCGGCAGCTCGATTTTTTTTGGGGCGTGCTTTCGGGCCCAGGCGAGAAAGTCCGAAAGGCAGCTGGGCCAGTCGGCGAACGCCGTTTGGCCCAAAAAGTCGTGAACCAGCAATTCCAGGGTGAAAGAAGACAGGGGAACGGCGTTGGCCGTTCTCCAGGCTTTCAGCAACGCCAGCAGCCGTGTGGACGCTCCGCCGCTGACGGCGTCGGACAGCCGCAGCGCCGCCATTTCCGCCACGGGATTGATAGTGTTCCAACGGTCTTCCAGAGGAAAGGCGAAGCCCTTGCGTCCTTCCGCCGAAGGATAGACGCGTACCGCCAGCCCATCGGCGGCGACCATGACGGATGTCGCGTCCGGCGCGACCAGGGCTTGAGGGAAGCCCTGCCTCAGGGCAAGGTCGATGCTTTCGACCAGGCGGGGCAGTTCTGCGTGAATGGGAAGCGGTGGGGGCAGCAGATACAACAGGTCCACCGACGGCAAAGGCCGGATGGCCGTGCGTTTGCCGATGCTGCCGGCCACCAGGAAATCGCTGCGGCCCAAGCCGCTTTGGTTCGGACGGAAAGTGTCGCGCAGGGCATGAACCACCAGGCCGGCGGCGTGACGGGCGGCGGAGATTTCTTCCGGCGACGGCAAAAGCCCGTCGATGAAACGGTCGAACGTGTCGTCGTCTATGGCCGGAGCGGGAGAGGGGCTCATTACGCCAGCCTAACCCCTGTTTCCCCTATGGGCAATTCCCGGTGCACGAAAAAAGACGGGAGCCGGTGGACCGGCTCCCGCTTAAGGTGACAGGCGTTGCCGCCGATGTCAGGAGATGAAGAAAGTCTTCGCGGCGCTGTCCGCGATGTCGGCGTCGCTCGAAAGAGGCACCGGACATCAGGGCCGCAGCCACAGAAAAGAGCATACAGATAATCCGTGAAACATCAAGATGTGGTGTTGAGAGTTTCTGTCTGGCGCATATTTTGTGAAAATTTTAATTTTTGGCAGACGACACGGCTCTGTGCGAAGCCATGGTTCTTGGAATCCGGCCGCGTCCACCACGACGGATCTTTCCGGTATTCGGTTGCCGTTTTTGCCATGTGTATGGTGGTCCCTGATGCGCGATTGAGTCTCGCGCCGGACTGATGAATGCCTGCCGGTGCCGCAGGCAATAGAGGCGTGATGCGTGCCGCTGTTATGTTGCGGCGCGGGAATTCCGTAAATAAAAAATGGGAATATTCAGGCTTATCATTCAGTTTTGTCTAATGGATGGAAATATATTTCTGTCGGCATATTTCTGAAATTGCATCTTGGATTCTTTCCTGCCTATCCCCAGCTCGATGTGAAGTGCTTTTGTCGCCCAACTCATTGCGATCCATCTGGACTCCGAGACATTACGGAGAAGCTGAACGGGTGTTACATGCGGACACTTTCTGGCAAGCCAAGCGCGTTTCTGAAGATTGGCGGAACGACCGCCGGATTTTGTCTGGCATGGCTCTGGCCGGCCCAGACTTTGGCGGATGGGATGCCGCTTCCATGGGGGCTGACGCTTCAAGCGCCGGGGACCGTGATCGGCGACCGCATCCAATCTTTCCACGATCTGCTGCTGGCCATCATCTTCGCCGTGGTGTTGCTGGTTCTGGCGCTGCTCGTCTATGTGGTTATCCGTTACAACCGGACCCGAAACCCGGTTCCCAGCCGCCGCACCCATAATCTGAAGCTGGAAGTGATCTGGACACTGATTCCCTGCCTGATCGTTTTGGGAATTGCCTGGATTTCCTTTCCCCTGCTGTACGACATGGACCGCATGCCGCTGCCCGATCTGACCCTGAAGGTCACCGGGCATCAGTGGTACTGGTCCTATGAATATCCCGAGCGCGCTGGCGTCGCTTTCGACAGCATGGCCATCTGGGACGCCTTCGGCCCCAGCGAGGAGCAAACATCCGCCGCCATCAAGGACGCTTCGGCCCACTGGCTGATCAAGAGCCAACCGATGCGCCTGTTGGAAGTGGACCATCGCGTGGTGCTGCCGGTCGGCAAAGTGGTGCGGGTCCAGATCACCGGCGGCGACGTCTTGCATTCCTGGTACGTCTCATCGCTGAGCATCAACCGCATGGCGGTGGTCGGGCGGCTGAACGAGATCTGGCTGAAGATCGAACGGCCCGGGGTCTATTACGGCGAATGCTCGATGATCTGCGGCAACGGCCACGGCTTCATGCCGATCGTCATCGAAGGCGTGCCTGCCGACCAGTTCGAAAGCTGGGCGGCGGCGCAGAAGGCGGCGAACAACCAGGAAAACGCCCATCCGGCGGCGTCTTGATCTCTTCTTCTCTGCTCTGGGGTGACAGGCCATGACGTCCATGCAGTACGAAGCCAAGGCGGACGAGTTTCAGGAGCACGGTCAGTCTCCCGGGCACAAGCAGGGGTTTTTCGTCCGTTGGTTCTGCTCGACCAACCACAAGGACATCGGCACCCTTTATCTGATCTTCTCGGTGGTCGCCGGATTGACCGGCGGAGCCTTGTCGGTGCTGATGCGGCTTGAATTGCTGCATCCCGGCATGCAGTACGTCGTCAGCGGCCAGCAATGGAACGTCATCGTCACCGCCCACGGTCTGCTGATGGTGTTTTTCACCGTCATGCCGGCTTTGATCGGCGGTTTCGGGAATTGGTTCATTCCGCTGATGATCGGGGCGCCCGACATGGCGTTCCCGCGCCTCAACAACATCAGTTTCTGGCTGTTGGTGCCGTCCTTCGCTCTGTTGATGGGATCGGCTTTCGTCGGCGACGGCGCAGGCACCGGCTGGACCATCTATCCGCCCCTGAGCAGCCAGGGGCAACCCGGCGAATCCATGGACATGGCCATATTCGCCCTGCATCTGGCGGGCATCTCATCGATCCTGGGGGCGATCAATTTCATCACCACCATCTTCAACATGCGCGCGCCGGGCATGACGCTGCACAAGATGCCGCTGTTCATTTGGGCCATGCTGGTGACGGCCTTCATGCTGCTGCTGTCCATTCCGGTGCTGGGCGGCGCCATCACCATGTTGCTGACCGACCGTAATTTCGGCACCAGCTTCTTCGATCCGGCGGGCGGCGGCGATCCGCTGCTGTTCCAGCATCTGTTCTGGTTTTTCGGCCATCCGGAAGTCTACATCATGATCTTGCCGGCCTTCGGCATCGTCAGCCAGGTCATCTCGACCTTCAGCCGCAAGCCGATTTTCGGCTATATGGGCATGGTCTACGCCATGGTGTCGATCGGCGCGCTGGGCTTCATCGTCTGGGCGCACCACATGTTCACCGTCGGCCTCAGCGTCAATACGCGGGCCTATTTCGCGGCGGCGACGATGATCATCGCTGTACCGACCGGCATCAAGGTGTTCTCGTGGATCGCCACCATGTGGGGCGGCTCCATCGACTTCAAGACGCCCATGCTGTTCGCCGTCGGCTTCATTTTTCTGTTCACCATCGGCGGCGTGACCGGCGTGGTGCTGGCCAATCCGTCGATCGATACCCCTTTGCACGACACTTACTACGTGGTGGCGCATTTTCATTACGTGCTGTCGCTGGGGGCTTTGTTCGGCATTTTCGCAGGCTTCTACTACTGGGTCGGCAAGATGTCCGGGCGAACCTATCCGGAATGGGCGGGAAAGCTGCATTTCTGGCTGACCTTCGTCGGCGTCAACCTGACCTTCTTCCCCATGCATTTCCTGGGACTGCAAGGCATGCCGCGGCGCATTCCCGATTATCCCGACGCCTTCCAGGGTTGGAACATGGTGGCCTCTTACGGAGCGATGATTTCCTATGCCGGAGCGGTTCTGTTCGTGGTCATCGCCGTCTATACGCTGGTCTGGGGCCGTAAGGTTGGGGCCAATTACTGGGGCGAGGGCACGTCGACCCTGGAATGGAGCCAGACATCGCCGCCGCCGCTGCACACCTACAAGACCCTGCCGCGTCTTCGCTGAACAGAACGGGGCGTGATCCGAATAAGGCTTCAAGAAAGGATCGGGCGATGGAAAAAACCGTTTATGCATCCCTCGATGTTTCCGTATCGGCAGGTCGGCTGCGCGATTATGTGGAACTGCTGAAGCCCAGAGTGATGTCGCTGGTGGTGTTCAGCGGTTTGGTCGGATTGATGGTGGCGCCGGGCGGGATGCACCCCTTGCTGGGGGCGACGGCGATTCTGTGCATCGCCATCGCCGCCGGCGGCAGCGCCGCCGTCAATATGTGGTACGACCGCGATATCGACGCCGTGATGACGCGGACCCGCCGCCGCCCCCTGCCGCAAGGGCGAATCGAACCCCAGGCGGCCCTGGAGTTCGGTTCCGTGCTGATCTTCGCCGCGGTGGTGCTGATGGCGCTGGCGGTGAACTGGCTGGCGGCCGGGCTGCTGGCGGTGGCGGCGGCGTTCTATATCTTCGTCTACACCATCTGGCTCAAGCGCCGGACTTCCTGGAACATCGTCATCGGCGGAGCCGCCGGGGCTTTTCCGCCGCTGATCGGCTGGGTGTCGGTGACGGGGCGGATCGATCTGCCGGCGGTGCTGCTGTTCCTGATCATTTTCTTTTGGACACCGCCCCATTTCTGGGCTTTGGCGCTGTACCGCAACGACGATTACCGGCTGGCGGGAGTTCCCATGCTGCCGGTGACGGCGGGACCGCAGCGCACCAAGATCGAGATGCTGGTCTATACCCTGCTGCTGTTTCCCTTGAGCCTGAGCCCGGCTTTCGCCGGCATTGCCGGGCCGGTCTATCTGTGCGGAATGCTGATCTTGAGCAGCCTGTTCGTCGTTTGCGCCGTGCGGGTGCTGTTCGACCGCACGTACCGCTCGGCCCGGCAGATGTTCGGCTATTCCATTCTCTATCTGACGCTGCTGTTCAGCCTTTTGCTGGTCGAAGCGGCGATGCGGGGCCTGTCATGACGGCGTCTCATCCAGACGAAGGGCGGTCACGGCAAAAGCGGCGCAATTGGGCCGTTTTTCTGATCCTGACGGTTTTCGTCCTTTTGACCTATGCCGTCACCATCGTGAAAATGCACCAGGGAGCGGCCGGATGAAACGCCCATCGCGCATGGCTTTACTGCCGCTGCTGCTGACGGTCTGTGCCGTGGCGATGGTGGGGGCGGCTTACGCCAGCGTGCCGCTCTATCGGGCGTTCTGCCGGGTCACCGGCTTCGGCGGCACGACCCAGCGCGTCGATTTATCGGCGCAGGCCATGCCACAGGCCCGGGATCGCTGGGTGACGGTCAGCTTCGACGGCAATGTCGAGCCCGGTTTGCCGTGGGACTTCGCCCCCGACCTCAAAAACATGCGGGTCCGGCTGGGAGACGTGGTGATAGTGGCCTTCCACGCCAGGAACCGCGGCGGCAAAACCCTGGTCGGCACATCGACCTTCAACGTCCAGCCGGACAAAGCCGGCAGCTATTTCGACAAGGTGCAGTGTTTCTGTTTCACCAGACAGACCTTGAAAGCGGGCGAGACGGTGGAGTTGCCGGTGCAATTCTTCGTCGATCCGGCTCTGGCCGATGACCGGCAGACCGACGACGTGCGGAACATCACCCTGTCCTACACCTTTTTTCAGGCCAAGGATCAAAGTGCGGCGCCTTAGAGCGGAGGATGGATCATGAGCAGCGACCATCACGACAGCCCTACCTTCGAGGACAGCGGCATTCCTCAGCCCTGGCATCTGGTGCGCCCATCTCCGTGGCCGTTTCTCGGGGCCATGGCGGCCGGTCTGATCACCGGGGCGACGGTGATGTACCTGCATCAGGATAAAATCACCCTTGGCGGCCTGTCGGTCGCGCCGGGATTGAACGGCGTGCTGGTCGGTTTGGCCGCCGTGCTGGCGGTGATGATCGGCTGGTGGCGCAGCGTCATCCATGAAGCCTTCATCGAAAAAGCCTACACCCCGCCGGTGAAGCTGGGGCTGCATTACGGCATGGCCCTGTTCATCAGTTCCGAGGTGATGTTCTTCGTCGCCTTCTTCTGGGCCTATTACAGCGCCGCCTTGTTTCCGCCGGCCGTTCTCGGCGGCGTCTGGCCGCCGGCCGACATTCCCACCGCCAATCCCTTTGAAATGCCGCTGCTGATGACCGTCATTCTGCTGTCTTCGGGCGTGGCGGTGACATGGGCGCACCATGCCGTGCTGCGCGACGACCGCAAAGGGGCGGTGACAGGGCTGCTGGTTACCGTGCTGCTGGGCGTCAGCTTCAGCGTTTGCCAGGCTTACGAATACGCCCACGCCGATTTCAGCTTGAGCAGCGGCATGTTCGGATCGACTTTTTACATGGCCACCGGCTTTCACGGCCTGCATGTGATGATCGGCACGATCTTTCTGGCCGTCTGCCTATGGCGGGCGGCCGAGGGGCATTTTCGGCCCGACGGTCATTTCGGTCTGACGGCGGCGGCCTGGTATTGGCATTTCGTCGATGTGGTCTGGCTGTTCCTGTTCGTGTCCGTCTATTGGTACGGGTCCCACTGATGGCCGTCCGCCATTTTCTGGTCGCCGTTCTGCTGTCTGTTCTCATCGGCCTGGGGACGTGGCAGGTGCAGCGGCTGATCTGGAAAACCGAGTTGATCGCCACCATGGACCGGCGTATGCACCAGGCGCCCGTGGATGTCGGAGACGTCTCGGGGGACGAAGATATGAATTACCGCTCGGCTGCGGCCGCCGGCCGATTCCTGGAGGGACGCGCCTTCTATCAATTGGCCATTGCGACGGGAAGCGGAGAAGGGGGCTATCGCGTGCTTCGTCCCATGCAGCTGGAAGATGGACGCTTTCTGCTGGTGGATCGCGGTTGGGAGCCCTATGGCCTGCGCGGAAAAGAAGGCACGCCATCGGGGCGGCTGACCGTTCACGGCGTTCTGCGCATGCCGGAGCGTCATTGGAGCCAACCGGCCAACGATCCCGGGCGCGACATCTGGTACGGTTCCGATTTGCCGCTGATGGCCAGGTTGTCCGGGCTTCCGGTTTTGCTGCCCTATGTGCTGGAGGCCGATGCCGCGCCCAATGTCGGGGGGTATCCCGTCGGTGGTCAGAGCCGTGTCAGCCTGCCTAACGACCATCTCGGCTATGCCCTGACATGGTACGGTTTGGCGCTGGCGCTGCTGATCGTTCATGCCCTGTCGATGTCGCGGAAAGACGTTGCAGATTGTAAAGAAACAGCGTCAGAAGGCTTATCGCCCCGGCTTGATGAAGCAGGGCGATGACGATTTCGGTGTGGGACAGCAAGGTCGCCAAACCCAGGCCGACCTGAAGCGCGGCCATCCCCCCCAGCGCCGTCAGCGCGGATGTCGGCGCAATGCGGCGGCAGCGCCAGACCCAACTGAGCGCCATCGCCAAGGTCAGCGGCCCCAGCCAGCGGTGGACGAACTGGGCCAGAACCGGGTTTTCAAACAGGTTTCGCCACCAGGGGGCCAGTTCGGTCGCCAAGGCGGGAAGCATGTCGCCGTCCATCAGCGGCCAGGTATTGTAGATCTGTCCCGCTTGCAATCCGGCGACCAAGGCGCCCCAAGTTATGGTCAGGGCCAGACAGGCCAAGGCGGTCCAGCCGTGACGGAGAAGGGATGGAGGAACGACGATCCGTTCACGCTTTTTGCCGGCCAGGGCCAGCCACAGCAGCAGCGCGTAAAGGGCTAGGGCGAAGGCCAGGTGCAGGGCGAGGCGGATCGGGCTGACGCTGGTGCGATCCTCCAGTCCGCTTTGCACCATGAACCAGCCGATGAAGCCCTGCAAGCCGCCCAGGAGAAAAATCAGCGAGAAGCGGATGCCGTCGCGGCGGCTGATCTGCCCGCGCAACCAAAAGACCAACAGGGGCAAGGCGAAGACGGCGCCGATCAGCCGCCCCCACAGGCGATGCAGCCATTCCCAGAAGAAAATCGTTTTGAAATCGGCCAGTTCCATGCCGGTGCGGTGCAGAAGTTGGTATTGAGGCGTGGCCTGATAAGCAGCGAAAACATGTCGCCAGGCTTCGTCGTTCAAGGGCGGAAGGGCACCCATGACCGGGTCCCAGCGGGTGATGGAAAGGCCGGATTCCGTCAGGCGGGTGATCGCTCCCAGCAGCGCCATGAAAAAGACCATGGCGCAGCAAGCGAGAAGCCAGATCGTTACGGGCCGGGGATCGGCTTTTTCCTGCATTCCATCCGCCTCTGTCGACCACCTCTGGCCGCCCTTTTCCATATTGGCGGGCGGTGCGGTTTTGCCAGGGGGGGGGGACAGTCTCAGATACCGCCTCCAGCCGAGAAAAGAGAGCCATTAATCGGCAGGCAAACGACGAAGGTTGCGCCGCCGCCTTTGGTTTCCTCGAGAAACAGCCTGCCGCCGTGTTTGTTGACAACGGTGTTCAGGCATAGCGCCAATCCTTGGCCGGTTCCTTTGCCGACCGCCTTGGTCGTGAAGAACGGGTCGAAAATCCGCTGGCGGAGTTCGTCCGGGACGCCCGGCCCGTTGTCGCTGATGCGCACTTCGACGGCATTGTCGTTTAACGAACTGCTGATGCGGATGAGGCCTTGGGTGTTCAGCGGGGCGTGGATTTCCGACAAGGCCTGGGCGGCGTTGACGATCAGATTGAGAAAAACCTGATTGATGTCCGAGGCGAAACACTCGACCGGCGGCAGATCCGCGGCCAGATCCAGTTCAAGGTTTGCCACCTGTTTCCATTCGTTGCGCGAAATGGTGACGGTGCTTTGCAGGGCGCGGTTGATGTCGGTAACGGTTTTCGTGGTGGTGCCGGGGTGCGAGAACTCTCTCATCGAGCGGATGATCCCGGCGACATGTTCGGTGCCTTCCAGCGACTGGGAGGTGGCGATGGGCAGTTCTCCCAGCAAATATTCGAGGTCGTGGCGGGTGAAAATTTCGCGGGCTTCGCGCTCGTCCTCGGGCGATAGACGCTTGCTGGCGATCAGGTCGCGGATATGCTCGAAAAGGGCGGAAACCTGATCCAAAGACTTCAGGATGAAGCGGAGATTGTCTCCGACATACTGGATGGGGGTGTTGATTTCATGGGCGATGCCGGCGGCCAATTGGCCGACGCTGGCCAGGCGTGAGGCCTGTTCCGCCTCTTTCTGCGCGCTTTTCAGCGCTTCGATACTGCGGAAGGAAATCACCACGCCCTCCAATTCTTGATCCTGGCGGATAGGGGCGACGGCATAACGGACGCTGATTTTTTCCCCGCCGGTGGTTTGAACGATGGCGTCGTCATCGGAAAGAGGCTGATGCAGGGCGATGGCCCGTTCCACCACAGCCGTCTCGAACGAGGCGGCCTGTCCGTCGATGAACAACCGGACCAGATCGTCAAGGCGAGGGGTGGACTGCTCTTCGATGCCGAGAAATTGCCGGGCGGCCGGATTGGCGAAGGTGACAAGGCCATGGCTGTCGATCAGCAGGACGCCGTCGAACAGGCTGGAGGTGATGGCTTCTAACCGCCGCTGGCTGAAGCGCAGCGCCTTTTCCATGCGGGCCTGTACGGCCAGAGAATCGATTTCCTCGGATCCGTTGTCCATTTCGGCGAATTGATCGACCAGATGGTGCGACGTCCTGGTTCGCAGACGGTTCAGAAGATCGACCCGGCTCAGGCGGCACGAGGTGAAGTAGTTTACGAAGCGTCCGTAATGAACGGGGAATTTTTCCATGAACGAGTCATGGAATTTCGTGCCGTCCGGAACGTCAAAGAAGAACAACCCCGATAGCGTCTGATTGATATTAATGCCGAACAGCTCGCCAAAAGTGGAGAAACCGGCGACCGGACAGCCCCACAGGCCGTTGATCTGTCCCAACTGGCCGCCGTTGTTCAGGCGGCGCAGGATGCAGTCGTTGAGAATCCCGGCGACAGGGTGGGGTTTGCCTTTGAGAAATTCTTGATAGTCGGTGCGTGTCTGGGTGATGAAATCGATTTTATCAAGAAGATAGAGACGGTCGCCGGCATTGACGTCGCAATAGAAGGAAACGACGCTCTTGCCCAGATCGATTCCGGCGACCGAGCGGATGTAGATTTCACCGTCCAGATCGATGCCGAAGGTGTGATTTTCCAGGCGTTGGTGCAGTTCCTCCAAATCACATCCCAGCACCTGGGCCATGGCGGCCGGCGCCGAAAGGACGGCCAGGGTGTCGGGGTCGACGACGGTGGAAATGGTGCGGCGGTCGGGGTCCGCCTTCAGCACGACGAAGGACTTTTCCGTGCGCCGGAAGTTTTGACTCTTCAAAACGGAAAACCGCTTGTCTGTCGCCAGTTTCAGAAAGACGACCACGGCATGGTTTTCCAGAACGGTTTTTCCGTCGTAAATCAACGTCGAGCGGAAATCGAATTTTCCGCCGGCCGATCCGCCGATGAACAGACAGGGAAAACGGCCGGATTGGTATACCGCCTCCATGAAATAGCTCTCGCAGGCGGAAACGCCGTCGATGAACGTCAGGGCGATGGTGTCGGCGCTGTCGATGATGAAGGGAACCGTCAGTTCGGCAAGCTCCGAACGGATTCGTTTCAGCCGCTCTCCCCGGCTGATGGGAGGCGCTTTGCCCCGAATATCATCGTTGTGAAGAGGAACGGCATGCACGCTGACGGCGGAGATCAATTGCCGGCTGAAGCTTTGGGCGACCACCGATTGCCGTTGTTCTTGCGCTTCGCGGTACAGGTTTCCCGGAGCCGACGAAGCCTCGCAAAGCTCTCCCGCTGTGGAAACGGCAATGACAGGTATTTCTCCGGCCTGAGCCGAAAGGCGCGCGACGGTGTCCGTAAAGTCTACATATGGCGATACATATGCCAGTATGATGGATGCGGATTTTCCATCGAATTCGAGAAATGGTTTTTCAAAATCGCTTATACATTCCGATTGAATGATTTTTGTATATTTTTCCATTGCCATATCGTTCTGATTATTTTTCATGGCCGGATCTTTTATTTTGTGGTGCGTGAACGCTACGTGTTCTGTCAACCTATCATTGCAATTTTATGCGAAAGCATCCAGCTATCAAAAGAACAATACTGCTGCCGATGACGGGGCGTGACGCGGCCTTTCTTCCGGGTGGAGCGGTCTGGCTGCTTATCCGCCGGTTTGATACATTTGCCGGAACGAGATCGGCATGGCGCCGGCGGCAATGAAATCGTGACTCTTCGGCTTGCGCTCGATGGCGGCGAGGATGGCGTTCTTCAGGGCTTCGTCGCTTTCATGGTTGCGCAGCAAGGGGCGCAGGCTGACGCTGTCGGGCTGCCCAAGGCATAGATTGAGCATTCCCGCCGCCGTCAGTCGGACCCGGTTGCACGACGCGCAGAAGCAATGGCTCATGGCCTCGATGCAGGCAAGGCGCCGGCCGGTCTCGGCAATGTCCCAATAGCGTGCCGGGCCGTCGCTGCGGTAATCGGACGGCACCAGCGTCCAGCGCCGGGCGAGCCGCTGGCGAACCTCGTCGAGGGGCAGGTACTGAGACGCCCGTCTTTCGGCCAGCCCGCCCAACGGCATGGCTTCGATCAAAGCCATGTCGAAGCCCCGATCGCCGCACCAGGAAATCAGGTCGTCGAATCCCTGGTCGTTGACGCCTTTCAAAGCGACCGTATTGATTTTCACCGTCAGCCCGGCTTCGCGGGCGACGGCCAGTCCGTTCAGAACCTGGGTCAGGTCGCCGCCGCGGGTGATGCGGCGGAAAATGTCGGCGTCCAGGCTGTCGAGCGAGACGTTGACCCGCTTGACTCCGGCCTCGGCCAGCTCGGGGGCGAAACGGGCCAGTTGGGTGCCGTTGGTGGTCAGGCAAAGCTCGCGCAGCCGTCCGGCAGCGATCTCTTTTCCCAACGGCCGCAACAAGTCCATGATGCCCCGCCGCACCAGCGGCTCGCCGCCGGTCAGACGAATCTTCCGCACGCCCAGGCGAATGAAGACCTGACAGAGCCGCTCCAATTCCTCGATGCCGAGAATGTCGGAACGCGGCAGGAAGTCGGGATCGTCGGCCATGCAATAAAAGCAGCGCAGATTGCAGCGGTCGGTGACGGAAACCCGCAGATAGGTGATTGGGCGGCCGAAGGAGTCGATCATGGCGGTTGCCCCGATTGTTATTGTTGTGACCATCCTCGCCCGATCCCCCCGGCAGGAAGGATCGGGCGGCGGATTTGGATGGTCAGGAGGCCGCTTTCGGCGCCGTGAAAGCGGAAAGCGCCGGTACCGCGCCCTTGTATTTTTCAACGTCGCCGACGGCGGTGTGGCCGCAATTGCCCTGGGCCAGCTTCGACGTGCCGATGTCGACGGTCAGGACGTTAACGTCGCCGTATTTGCACAGGCTGCCGTCCTTGGCCGGATCGACCGGATCGTACCAGCCGCCTTCGCTGATGCGGATGACGCCCGGACGAATGTCGTCGGTGACCTGGGCGCCGGCCAGAATCTGGCCGCGGTCGTTGAAGACGCGGACCACGTCGCCGTCCTTGATGCCGCGTTTGGCGGCGTCCTGGCGGTTGATCATGCACGGCTCGCGACCCGCCACGGCGTAGGTGTCGCGCAGCTTGGTGCCGCAAAGCTGCGAGTGAAGCCGGCTGTTCGGATGCTTGGCGTCGATATGCAGCGGGTATTTGGTGGTCGGTCCGCCCAGGCGTTCGACCGGCTCCATCCAGGTGGGGTGCGGCGGGCAATCGTCGTAACTCATCTTGGCGATGTTGGTGGAATAGATCTGGATCTTGCCGGTGGGGGTGCCCAACGGTTCCAGCAGCGGATCGTCGCGGAATTTTTTGAAGCGGATGAAGTTCTTTTCGGCGTCGGAAACCGGGAACTCGATGACGCCGTCGCCGTTCCAGAAGGCGTCGAAGGGCGGCATGTGCCCCTTGGATTGCGGAATGGCGGCGTCGTAGAACGAGCGGAGCCAATCCATCTCGGTCTTGCCTTCGGTGAACTGCTGCTTCTTGCCCAGGCGGTCGGCCAAAGCGGTGAAGATGTCGAAGTCGGACTTCGCCTCGAAGATCGGGTCGATGACCTTCTTCATGGCGATCAGATAACGCAGGGAATAATCGCCGACTTGCTCAAGGTCGTTGCGTTCATAGGACGTGGTGGCCGGCAGCACGATGTCGGCGTGGCGGGCCGTCGGGGTCCATTGGCTGTCGTGGACGATGAAGGTTTCCACCTTGCGCCAAGCCTTGACCATGCGGTTGCGGTCCTGATGATGGACGAAGGGGTTGCCGCCCGCCCAATAGATCAGCTTGACGTCGGGATATTTGCCCTTGCTGCCGTTGAAGTCGAACTCCTTTCCGGGATTCAGCAGCATGTCGGTGATACGCGCCAGCGGGATCGAGGCGGCGCCGCTGCCGCTTAGCCAGGCCGCGCCGCCCGCCGCCGCCTTGCCGCCGTCGGTGATGCCGGCCAAAGCCGGAGCGTCGGACATGGGGGTGCCGCCGCTGGCATAGTGGTAGCTCAGGCCGAAACCGCCGCCGGGCAGACCGATCTGGCCCAGCATGCAGGCCAGCGTGACCAGCATCCAATGGGCCTGTTCGCCGTGATGCTGCCGTTGCAGCGACCAGCCGCTGGCCAGCATGGTGCGGTTCTTGGCGAAACGGCGGGCCAGATCCTTGATGAGGTCGGCCGGGATGTCGCAAATCTTCGACGCCCATTCGGCGCTTTTCGCCGTGCCGTCTTCCTGTCCCATCAGATAGGGCAGGAATTTGTCGAAGCCGAAAGCGTAGTCCTTGAGGAACTTTTCGTCGTGCAGCTTCTCGACGACCAGGGTGTGGGCGATGCCCAGCATCAGGGCGACGTCGGTCTGCGGGCGCGGCGCGATCCATTCGGCGTTGAGATATTTGCAGGTTTCGGTGCGGATCGGGTCGATGCAAATGACTTTTTTGCCGCTGGCCTTGAAGGCTTTCAGACCTTCATAGGCGCCATGGTCGGCGACGCTCCAGCTGATCTGGTTGGTCAGCATGGGGTCGGCGCCCCAGAACACCATCAGGCTGGTGTTGTCGACTACCACCGGCCATGTGGTCTGCTGTTCATAAACCTCCAGGCTGCCCACCACATGGGGCATGATGACTTGCGAGGCGCCGGTGGAATAGTCGCCCGAGTGGGTGACGAAGCCGCCGTTCAGGTTCATCATCCGCCGCAACAGGTTGCGGGCGTTGTGCAGTTTGCCGGGGCTCATCCAGCCATAGGAGCCGGCGAAGATGCCCGCCGGTCCATGCTCGGCCTGAACCCGTTTCAGTTCCTTGGCGACCAGATCCAGGGCCTGATCCCAGGACACCCGGACGAAATCGCCGTCACCGCGGGTCTCGGGCGAGGCGCCAGGGCCTTTTTCCAGGAAGGCGCGGCGCACCATAGGGTATTTGATGCGGCTGGGCGAATAGACGGAATCCATGATGCCGTCCAACTGGTGGCTGGGATGCGGGTCTTTTTCCCAGGGCCGGATCGCGGTGAAGCGGCCCTGGTCGACCTTGGCGCGGAAAGCGCCCCAATGGGATGCGGTCAGCACCTCGCCCGAGGCGGGGGATGCCGCCTGGGCTCCGCGCGCCAGCAGACTGGGGCCAACCAGACCGATCGCCGCCATGGCGACGCCGGATTGAAGAAGATTTCGGCGGGTCAGGCCGCCTGTCGAGGTCATGGACATCATGCGATCTCCCGTTCGAGGATTGCGGAGCCGGCCTTGTTCAGGACAAGGCGCTCTGTTTCGATAAAGGCCGTCAGCAGCTGCGCCGCGGCGGCATAAAAACCACTGCGGTCGCGTCGGCCGCACAGTTCGGTGAAGTCGGAAATCCAGGACAAATGCCGGTCCAGGAAACGCGCCTGTTCGGCGCGGTCGTCCCGGGCGATCAGTTGGGCCATGGTCATCAGTTCGACGGCCAGATGGTCGGGCGGTTCGGCGCAGCTTGCATCGACGGACAGGTCCAGCCGCCGCAACTCGTCCTCCATCCGTCTGGTGGCACGCTGGAACAGCCGCCCGTTATCGTCGGTGAAGGCGGACTCGTAAGGCGGCACCGTGGCCGGCCCTCCGACGCCCAGGAACAGCAGAGAGAACGCCTGGCTGAGGTTGCGTTCGCAGGTTTCGACCCGCAACGCCTGGGTCATGACGGTCAGGGCGGGACGGAAAGCCGGGCTGTGTTCCAGATCCGCCAGGAACGCCGCGCCGGGACCGGACAGATGCGCGGCGATCCGTTCCTTGTTCAGGGGCTGGAGGAACAGTCCGCCCAGCCAGTGATAGAGCTGCGCCCGCTGTTCGTCGGTCATCGGGAAGGACAGGGTTTCAGCCATGGTGGCCTCCGGTATCCTTGGCGTTGAACTGCAGGTACTTCTGCAGGAAGCGCACTTGTTCGTCGTCCAGCGAGGTGCGTCCGCGCATGGAGTTCATGGTGCCGGCCCATTGGTTGGCCAGGAAGTAGCCGGGCTCGCGCAGGGAATGACAGGTGCCGCAGGCGCCGTTGTACATTTCCTGGGCATAGGACCAGAGCTTGCCGCTGTCGGACAGCAGTGCATCCTTGGAGACCCAGGCCACCAGCGATGCGGCGTTCCAGGACAAGCCGGTATCCTCATCGACGGTGGCGGGCTGGCGTTCCACCTTGTCCACCGCGGCGGGAGCCAGGGCGGCGGTGAAAATCCGCTGGCCGCGCAGGGCATAGAGCACGCGTTCGGCACCTTCTTGCTGCCAGCCGTCGATTTGAACCTTCAGCCAGTCGCCGTCGCGGGCCAGAACCTTCAGCTTGCTGGCGGCAAGAATCTTGCCGTCGCCCGCGCCGGCATTGGCCGCGTCGGCGGGCCTGTCCAGGAACAAAGGCTTGGTGGTCAGGGTATAGAGGGTGTCGGCGCTGGCGTCTTCCTGGGCGCTTTGAGCCATCAGGTCCGAGAAGACCTTCTTATAACCGGCGCTCATGTCGGGCAGCTTATGGGCGATGCCCCGGTGGCACGAGATGCAGGTCTCGTTCTTCAGGGCCGCCGGCTCCATCTGCTTGACCGCCGCTTCGCGCTGTTTGTGGAAATCCATAGCGTCGAAGGAATGGCAGGTCCGGCATTCGCGGGAATCGGATGCGGCCATATAGTTCCAGACGATGCGGGCCATGCGGGGGCGCTGATCGTTGAATTTCTCGGGGGTGTCGATGGTGCCCAGAGCGGTCTGCAAAAGATCGTTGGAGGCTTTGACTTTGGCCACCAGCTTGGGCAGAAGCGCGTGGGGAACATGGCAATCCGAACAGATCGCCCGTACGCCCGAGGCATTCTTGAAATGGACCGTCTGTTGGTATTCGGCATAGACCGTATCGCGCATCTCGTGGCACGAAACGCAGAATTCCAGGCTGTTGGTATAGGTCATGACGGTGTTGAAACCGGCGACGAAAACGACGCCGACAACCGTGCCGACCACTCCCACCGTCGCCAGGGCGGCAAGGCCGTATCTGGCGCGCGGGGATTCCGGAGTAAGCCATTTGAAAAATCGTCTGTTCATGACGCACGTCCGTTTCGTTCACGAGGCATTTCCGTAAGGGTAGGCTCTGTGCGTAAACTGCGTTGCCGGCGGCCATGAACGTCGTGTAGAAAATTGTAAATGGATATGAACAGGCTATCCCTTGCCGACAAAGCGGGGCGAAGCGGAGGCGCGATGCCGACCTTGCATAAAATCCTGGTCGTCGAGGACGATCCGGTCAGCCGCGAGACGCTGGCGGCTTATCTGCGCAAGGCGGGATACGAGGTGGCCGAGGCGGAGAACGGCGACGGCATGCGCCAGGCTTTGTCGCGCAACGATGTCGATCTGGTGATGCTCGATCTCAGTTTGCCCGGCGAGGACGGATTGTTCCTGCTGCGCGAATTGCGGCGTCAGTCCGAGGTCGGAGTGATCATCGTCAGCGGCCACGACGACGAGGTGGACCGTATCGTCGCCCTGGAAATGGGGGCCGACGATTACGTGACCAAGCCGTTCAACGTCCGTGAATTGCAGGCCAGGGCCAAGAATTTGATCCGCCGCACCCTGGCCGCCCGTTCGGAATCGCCGGATCAGCCGGTTCGCCGCTTCCAAGGCTGGACGCTGGATGTGCCCCATTGGTCGCTGACCGACCCCGCGGGCCGCGAGGTTCGGCTGACGCGCGGCGAATTCGAGCTGCTGGTGGCTTTTGCCACCCGTTCAGGGCGGGTGCTGACCCGCGACACCTTGCTGGACTATGTCAGCCATCGCGACTGGGCGCCCAACGACCGGACCATCGACGTGCTGGTGGGCCGCTTGCGCCGCAAGTTGGAAAGCGATCCCAGTGCTCCCCGATTGCTCGTCACCATCCATGGTGTCGGCTACGTCTTTACCGGCTGAGCCGCTGCCAACAGGCGTCCAGAGCCGTCTGCGACGCTTCGTAAAGGGCCTGCGTCTTTTGGGCGGCGAGTCGGGCGCTTTCCTCGTCGTCGTCTTTGGCGGCGGTCTCCAAGGCTTCGGCGGCGCGGGACAAAGGCATTAGGCCGAGATTGGCGGCGGCCGATTTCAGCCGGTGTCCACCGTCGCGCAAAGAGGCAAGGGGCGCGTCGGCGCATTCCAGCTGGGCCAGGACCGGAGCGGCGCTTTGACGAAACGCGGCGGCGATGCGGCCGGCGGCCTCGGCACCCAGTGCCTGGAGATGGCCGGCCAGCACGCTTTCGTCGATTAAGGAATCGCGGGCGGACGATGACCGGGAGGCCGGCGCCGGCGGCAGCCCTTGGCCCAACACGGCATGACGCAGCGCCTGTTCCAGCCGTTCGGGGCGGAAGGGCTTGGCGATGAAGTCGTTCATTCCGGCGTTCCGCGCGGCCTCCATGCCGTCTTTCGCCGGTTCCGCCGACAGGGCGATGATCGGCACCTGATTTTTCAGGGGATCGGGCAGGGCGCGGATGCGCTGGGCGACCTCGATGCCGCTCATGTCGGTCAAGCGCAGATCCAGCAGCAGAACGTCGAAGTCGCGGGCGGCGATCGCCGCCAGGGCGTCGGTTCCCGTGGCTGCGAGATGAACCTGATGGCCGTCGCGCTCCAGGAAACCCTGGGCGACCTGGGCGTTGACCTCGTTGTCCTCGATCAACAGCACGGTCAAAGGCGCGGCCGTGCGTTGCCGCGCATTGTGAGCCGGGGCGGCGACGCGTCCGGGCACGCCGAGCCGCAGGCGGACGTGAAACCAGAACAGGCTGCCCTGGCCCGGCGTGCTGGAAAAGTCGATTTCGCCATCCATGGCCTCGGCCAGCCGTTTGCAGATGGCCAGCCCCAATCCGCTGCCGCCGAAGCGCCGGGTAATGGAGCCGTCGGCCTGCATGAACGGTTCGAACAGAAGATCGTGGGCGGCCGGGGCGATGCCGACGCCGCTGTCCTCGACCTCGAAACGCAGGACGGCGTGTCGCCGGGTGCGGGTGTGGCAGCGCGCCCGCAACACGACGTCGCCGCTTTCGGTGAACTTCACGGCATTGCCCAGCAGATTCAAAAGGATCTGCCGCAATTTGGCCGGATCTCCCTTCATCGCTTCGGGCAGTTCTCCGATGCCTTCGACCCGGAAGGCCAGGGCCTTCGCCGCCGCCAGCGGCTCGATCAGCATCACGGCGTCGCGCACCACTTCTTCCGGCGAGAAATCGATGCTTTCAAGATCCAGGGCGCCGGCTTCGATCTTGGAATAATCAAGAACGTCGTTGACCACCGACAGCAGCAGTTCCCCCGAACGGCCGATAGCATCGACATAAGCCGTCTGCCGTTCGGCGGGAACACCTTCCCGCAGCAGCTCGGCCATGCCCAGGATGCCGTTGATTGGCGTACGGATGTCGTGGCTGATGGTTGCCAGAAAAGCCGATTTCGCCCGGCTTGCCTGTTCCGCCTGTTCGCGGGCCTGCCGCGATTCGGTGACGTCGTTGAAGATGACCACGGTGCCGCCGAATTTTTCGCTGATATCCAGCATATGCTGAACCTGGATCAGGAAATGGCGGGGACCGCGCACGGTTTCCAGGGTGTTTTCCAAAGGGCGGTCGGGCGAGATGGCCGGAAGGCGGCGCAACAGAGCGACGACTCCGGCCAACAGGCAGGGGACGGGCCGTTCCGGGGTCGGGGTATAATACGTGGAACCGGGAGACTGTTCGCCGGCGAACAGGGCGGCGGCGGCGGCGTTGATGTTCTCGATTCCTCCCTGGTCGTCCATCAGCAGGACTGGCAGGGTCAGGCTCTCGAACAGCGTTAGATATTTATTCTTTTCGTTGGTCAGGCGGCGGTTTTTTTCCTGCAATTCATGAATTCGGTCGCTTTCTCGTTGCGCCGTCCATTCGCAGCAAAAGCCCAGTTCGACCCGGTCGAAGAAATTGTCGACGATCCGCCGCCGCCCGGTCAGGTCGCCGCCAGCGGGCGTGAAGGTTTCGACCAATTCCCGGTAGGCGTGGCGATAGCTTTTCATCAGCCCCAGGAACAACCCCATGGTGATGCCCCGCGAACGATGGCGCTGCGCCTGCTGTACGCCGAAAGCGGCGATGGGATCGCGGGAATAATCCAGTTCGGCATGCGGCGTCGACAGGGTGCGGCCTTCGGCCAACGCCTCCAGCAGTGGCTCGGACAGGCCGTGAATCGCCGTTCGCCACGCCTGTTCCAGGGTCGACGTATAGGGCGTGTAGCCGCGTTCCTTGGCAAGCTGGATTGTGCGCGCCAAAAGCCAGTCTTCGTTGCCAGCGATCAAATCGTATAGACCGCCCATGCTGCAACCTCCCGCCTTTTGCGAACGAGGCCACATTGTCGGCAGGAATTGACGCGGGAACAAGTCCGAAACGCGTATCCAGGAAACACTAAACCCGCTGCTCCCGATTGGGGGCGGCGGGCTTTCGTGTCGTTTGGGCCAAACTATGCGTCGCTTTGGCCAAACTATGTGTCGCTACTCAACATACTGTGAAAGGCAGGAAAGTTTGCCGCACGTGGAATTTCAAGGTACTGAATTCGCAAGATAAAGTTTCGAGGCGTCACCCCTAATGTGCCGTTTGCGACGCCAAAACCTGCCGCAGGTGTAGAGGAGGGCTGCGGACCGGCTTCAGGCGGGAATTTGGCTGCTGTTTTTGGTGCAGTTGAATGACGTCGCTTTGGGGCCGAAAGGGAACGATTTGGTTTAGGGTAATATGGACGATTCTCTGGGCACAACTGACAGGCTTTAAACAGCAAAGCCATGGCTTTCAAACACCCCTGACCATATTGCGAAGAGCACCTTGTCGATCACGCAGCATTTATATCTGCCGCTCATAAGTTCATGCAAAAAACGCCCCCTAATCGCTAAGTGGGAAATGCCATACCGTGATGCCTTGGCATCATGACAGTCGACCTTTGGTCGGCTTTCAACTCCTCCGTAGAGGAAAGGCATTCACCGATGAACAAACATAAACTCGACGACAATCTGCGTGCCGCTGCAGTGGCTCTATCGACCGAAGGCCTTCGTACAATCGACGAAGCAGCCGCGATTGATCGTTAAGGCGAGGAGAGGCAAGTGACCAATATTCTCATTCTTGGCGCCAACGGCCAATTGGCCCGCAATACGACCAGAGTCCTTTTGGGGCATACCGATGTTCGCCTGCGTCTTTATCTGCGTCGGGCCCATCGTCTGAGCAATCCCGATCCGACACGTGTCGAAATCGTCGATGGAGATGTTCTCGATCAAACCGTCTTGCGTGCCGCCATGGCTGGACAGGATGTGGTCTATGCCAATCTGACCGGCGATATGGAACAGCAAGCTCACTCGATCATCGAAGCCATGCACGCCGTCAGTCTAAAGCGGCTGGTGTTCATCAGCTCGATGGGGATCTATGGCGAGGTTCCGGGTGAACGCTACAGCCGCGTCCTGGACCCTTACCGCGATTCAGCGGCGGCCATCGAGGCGTCGGATCTGGATTACACCATTCTGCGGCCCGGCTGGTTTAATCGTGACCACGAAATCAATTACCAGATCACTCAGAAAGGCGAGCCATTCAAAGGCCACGACGTTTCCCTGGACAGTCTGTCGGACTTGATCACGAAACTCGTGACCACTCCTGGGCTGCATTCCCGTTGCAGCCTTGGCGTTAGCCAAAAATAGATAGCGGAGGGCACATGGAGGCGTTCGAGACGGTTCTGGCCCTTCTCATGGGCGCCACCTTGCTTTCCGCCGTCGCCAAGCGGATTTGCATTCCTTACCCGACTCTTCTGGCCATCGGTGGCGCCTTGATCACCCTTTTGCCCGGCGCTCCCTCCCTGGAGGTGCCGCCGACACTCATCATGTGTCTCTTCGTCGCGCCGGTATTGGTCGATGCGGCGCACGATGCCTCCTTGCGGGATTTGCGTCATAACTGGACGCCGATCTTATCCTTGGTCCTGGGAGCGGTGGCCTTGACCACGGTCGCCGTTGCGGTGGCTGCCCGCATGCTGTTTCCTGATTTTCCCTGGCCTGCGGCGATCGTTCTGGGAGCCCTTCTGGCCCCTCCGGACGCGGTGGCCGCCTTGGCGGTCTTGGGGCAATTGAACCCGCCGCATCGCATCAGAGTCATCCTGGAAGGCGAAAGTCTTCTCAACGACGCCTCGGCTTTGCTCATATACAAATTGGCGTTGGGAGCCACTGCGCTCGGCAGCCTCAGCATCACCTCCATCGTTCCGTCTCTCGGTTTCGTCGTGCTGGGCGGGATGGCTCTTGGCTGGCTGGCGTCATGGCCTGCCGCTTGGATCACCGGCCGGTGCGACGACGCTCCCAGTCTGGTGATCTTTCAGTTCGTTCTCACCTTCGCGCTCTGGTTGCTGGCCGAGCATTTGGGTGTGTCGGGGGTAATGACGCTGGTGGTCTTCGCCTTGACCATGGCGCGGCGCCACAGCCACAGAATGCCGGCCCGTCAGCGCATCCCCTCTTTCGCCATTTGGGAAACCGTCACGCTGGTTCTGAACGTCTTGGCCTTTACCCTGATTGGTCTCCAGCTTCGCCCCATTCTGGGGCCGTTGGACGCCGCCACCCGTAATCGTTATCTCGTCGCCGGTCTGGTGATCTTCCTGTGCGTCGTAATCGTCAGGATCGCCTGGGTGTTCGCACATCATCTGTTCGTCACCACAAGGAATCGTCTGGCCCAGCCCGAGAACCATGACGCCAATCGCCCAACTGCAAAACATGCGTTGTTGGTCGGATGGGCGGGAATGCGGGGTATCGTCACGCTTGCCGCCGCCATGGCCTTGCCACCGCAGTTTCCCTATCGGGACTTCATAGAGCTGACCGCATTCATTGTCGTGCTGGGCAGTCTCGTCGTTCAGGGAATGACCTTGCGCCCCTTGCTCGGCTGGTTCCGGCTTCCGCATGACAGCATTCTTGCGGCTGAGCTGCAGGCCGGAAGGCAGCAGGCCTTGCAGGCTGCTCTTGCCGTGATCGAACAGACCAAGCCCCAGGCGGAATGTCTCAAACGCGAATATACCGAGGCCTTGAGCCGGACCCGCGAAGGTTTGGACCCTCGCGATACGGCTGACAATGCCTTGCGTCTAACCGCGATAACCGCCGCGCGGAAAGCCCTGGACGCTCTTCGGCACACCGGAGTTATCGGCGACGACGCTTATCGCCAGATCGAGAACGAGCTGGACTGGCGGGAAATGAGTTGCGCCCCTGGCGATAGCTCGTCGTCCTGAACAAGGGGGGCTCATTGCATTGCCCCGCTTTGGCCGCCTCCGGTCGCACGGACCATGTCGGCGGCCAGGGCAAGCTGTTGGCTGCGCAAATCGATCAAGGCCCGTTCCGCGTCCAGCGATGCGGTCTGCGCCGTCACCACCTCCAGATAGCTGGAAGCTCCGTTCTGATAGCGGCTTAACGCCAGGTCCAAGGTGTTCCTGGCGGCATTGGCGGCTTGGCGCTGATGAGCCTCCTGACCTTCGTACTGGCGGGCGAACGCCAGATCGTCTTCCACCTCCTGGAAGGCCGTTATCACGGTTTGACGATAAGTGGCCGCCGCTTCGTCGTACTGCGCCTTGGAGATGTCGACATTCGCCTGTCTGGCCCCGCCATCGAACAGCGACAAGGCCCCAGCCAGCGGCCCCAGGGCCCAGAAGCTGTTGGAGGCCTGGAACAGATCGCCGTAAGTCGATTGGAAACCGATGGCTCCGCCTAGGGTAATCTGGGGATACAGGGCGGCCTTGGCGACGCCGATGCGGGCATTCGCCGCCGCCATGCGGCGTTCGGCAGCCGAGATGTCGGGACGGCGTTCCAGAAGTGCCGAGGGAATCCCGGCAGATAGTTTCGGTGGTTCCAGGGTGCGGCCAGCCGCTTCAAGGGAGAAACGGGAAGGCACCACGCCCAGCAAGGCGGCAATGGCGTGCTCGGTCCGCTCTCGCTGGCCCTTGACCATATCCAGTTCGACCTTGGCGCTGGCCAGCTGGGTGTCGGCGCGGTTCATATCCATGCCCGAGGCATAGCCGTCGTCTCGGCGCGCTGCGATCAGATCACGCGCCCGCCCATAAGCCGAAACGGTCTCATGCAGCAATGCAAGCCGTTCATCCAACGCTCGGAGGCTGAAATAGCTGCTGGCTAGGCGAACCTGAAGCCCCAGCAGCAAGGTCTTCCGATCATCGCCGGACGCCTCGGCGCCGGCTTCGTCGGCTTTCACGCTGTTGCTCACCCGACCGAACAGATCCAGCTCGTAACTGAGAGAGGGGCCGACCGAGAAATTCCGATAGGTCGCTTCCTTGCCGGTGGTCAGCGGGCGTTCCGCCGAGACACGGTTGCTGCTGGCCTGTGCCGACAGACCCAGGCTGGGCAGTTCGGCGGCGCTGGAAACACCTGCCTGCGCCAAAGCCTGAGCATAGCGCGCCGTGGCCGCTGCCAAGCTGGGATTATCGGCCTGCAATCGCTCTTCAAGTGCATTCAGCCGGGTGTCGCCGAACATCTCCCACCATTTTCCGGTGGCGGGAACATCCGCGCCTGCGGGCTTCCAATCCCTGAGTTCCTTGTATTGCTCTCCGGCATCGATGGCGGGAGGATTGTACTCCGGCGCCAGCGAGCATCCGGTCAAAGCGAGCAGTCCGGTCAAAGCGAGCAGTCCGGTCAAGACCAGGGCCAGATCATTTCGGCGCATTGGATTGGCCCTCCGTGGCTGCCGGCTGAACCGCATCGCCGTCCTGAAGCGAGTCCGGCGGATTGTTGATCACCTTGTCTTCCGCCGATAATCCGGCGGCGATTTCGACGATTTTGCCGAGATCGCGTCCCAGGGTGACGGGATGGAGAACGGCCTTGCCTGCGCCATCGAACAGCGCCACCTGGGTTCCCTTGTCATTGATGATCAGGGCGCTGGGCGGCAATGTGACCGTGTGCTCCGACCGTTCGATGGGAAAGCCCGCCTGGGCATAGGCTCCGGGTTTCAAGGCCTGGTCCTGGTTGTCCGCCTGCAATTCCACCAGCAAGGTGCCCGAGGCGGGATCGACGGCGCCAGCAGAGCGGACCAGCGTCGCCTTGAAGCTGCGCCCTGGATATTCGGGAAGCGTCAGGCCGGCATCCATGCCCTGGCGGATTTGCCCCGAATAGAGCTGGGGCACCCGCACAAAGGCTCGGATGCGGCTGACATCGTCGATGGTGAACAGCGGCGTGGCGGAAGCCGTGCCGGCGGTCACCAGCGCGCCGATCTGCGTCGAACGGCTGGTCACCTGACCGTCGAAGGGGGCTTCGATGCGGGTGTAATCGACCAAGGCCTTCAGACGCTCAACTTCGGCGCGGGCCGCATTGGTGGTGGCGGTCTTGGCCGCCAGATCCCCTAGCTTCTCGTCCGTCTCCTGTTTCGAGACGGCGTCTTTGGCGAGCATGCTGCTCCAACGGGCCGCCGTCGATTTCGCCAGTTCCTGATTGGCGCGGGCGGTCTCGAACTGCGCGGTGGCCGCCGCCAGTTGCTGCTCGACTTCGGGAGCATCGAGGACCGCCAGCAATTGCCCCTTCTTCACCGTATCGCCGATATCCACCAGCCATTGGCGGACATATCCGCTGGTGCGGGCGTAGATGGGGGCGCCGTTCAGCGGTTCGAGCGTCGCCGGCAGCGTCAGTGCGCCGGCAGCAGCGGCGGGTGCCGGGTGGATGATGGCGACCGTCGGCACCGCCTGCTTCGCGGTCCATTCGGTGAGCTGCTGCTCGCCGTGAATCCTGGTGGCGATTCCATTCGCCGCCACGGCCAGAGCGACCAGGACAACGATGCCGCCGCCCAGTTTCATCCGGCTGATTGCGCGTTCAGACATGTGCGTGCTCCAGATCGACGGGTTCCGAAATGTCGGAAGATTTGGCTTTGCTCCGGTGGACCAGACTGAAGACCACCGGAACGAACAGCAGGGTGGCGAAGGTGGCGACCAACAATCCGCCGATCACGGCGCGGCCCAGGGGGGCGTTCTGCTCGCCGCCGTCACCGAGACCCAAGGCCATCGGCATCATGCCGATAATCATCGCCAGGGCGGTCATCAGCACCGGGCGGAAACGCACCTGACCGGCCTCCAGGGCGGCTTTCACTGAATCGCCCAACTCCTCCAGCCGTTCCCGCGCGAAGCTGACCACCAGGATGGCGTTGGCGGTGGCCACACCCATGCACATGATCGCGCCGATCAGGGCCGGCACTGACAGGCTGGTGCCGGAAATGAACAGCATCCAGACGATCCCGGCCAGGGCTCCCGGCAAGGCGGTGATGATCACGAACGGGTCCAGCCAGCTTTGGAAATTGACCACGATCAGCAGATAGATCAGCACCACGGCACCCAGCAGGCCGAAGCCAAGACCCGAGAAGGCGGTGGTCATGGTGACGTATTGGCCGCGCAGGACCGCCTTGGTCGCCTTGGGCGCTTCAGGCTGCAATTCGGCGAGTACCTTGTTGATGTCCGCCGCGACGGCGCCAAGGTCGCGCCCGGCAATGCCGGTAAAAATATCGAGGCTTGGCGTGATGTTGTAGTGGTTGACCACGGCGGCAGTGCTGCTGCGTGAGATGCTGCCGAGACCGCCCAGAATCTGGCTGGCGTTGCTCCCCGCGCCCGAGACCGGGATATTGGCCAAATCCTCCATGGAGGCGACCATCCGTTCTGGCGTCTGGGCGACCACCGGATAGGTCACGCCGTTCTGCGGATTGAGGAAATAGACAGGCGCCGTCTGCGAGGTGCCGGCCAGCGCCGTGGCCAGGCTGTTGGTGACATCCCGTTCCGACAGACCAAGCTGGGCCACGCGGCTGCGGTCCACATTGACGTTGAGCTGGGGATAGCTGGTCGATTGCTGGATACGGGCATCCACCACGCCGGGAATCGCTGCGATCCGATGCAAAAGCTTGCGGGCATAGGCTTCGCTGGCCCTGGCGTTGGGCCCCTGGATTTGCACGTCGATGGGGGCCGGAGCGCCGAAATTCAGGATCTGCGCCGTGATGTCGGCGGGCAGGAAGGCGAACTGGGTTCCCGGAAAGGCCTTGGGCAATTCTTCACGCAATTGGCGCATGTAAGACGCCGTCGGCCCATGGCCCGAACCCAGCTGGATCAGAATGTCGCCGTCCTGTGGCCCCGTGGTGCCGGAGTTGTTGTAGATCGAATTGATGATGCTGTAGGGCTGGCCGATATTGTCCACTACCGAGACCAGTTCATTGGCGGGAATGATCTGGCGGATGCGCTTCTCGATCAGGTCGAACTGGGCCGAGGTATCCTCGATGCGCGTGCCGATGGGAGCCCGGATATGCAATGCCATCGCTCCGGCATCCACCGCCGGAAAGAAGTTCCGTCCCAGGAACGGCAGCAGCAGCGACGACAGCGCGACCGTCGTCAGAAAGATCGTCACCACCGTTCTCGGGTGGGACAGGGCCTTTTCCAGCAACTGGACATAGCCTGTACGGAAGCTCTTGAACTTCGCCTCGAAGCCGCGCTGGAAGAGGATCAGGGGATTGCGGGAAGCACCGCTTCCAGATTCGTGAATATGTCCGGGGCTGTGCGGCTTAAGCATATACATGGCCAGGGTCGGCACCAGGGTCCGCGATAGCAGGAACGAAGCGATCATGGCGAACACCACCGACAGCGCCAGCGGCACGAACAGGAAGCCGGAAACGCCAGGCAGAAAGAACATCGGCACGAACACGATGCAGATGGACAGCAACGAGACGAAAGCCGGAGTAACGATCTGCTGCGCGCCGTCGAAAATGGCCTCAAGCACCGGCTTGCCCTGTTCCAGATGCCAGTTGATGTTCTCGATGGTGACCGTCGCCTCGTCCACCAGAATGCCGACGGCCAGACTGAGACCGCCCAGGGTCATGATGTTCAGGGTATTGCCGGTGGCCCAAAGCGCGGCGATGGCGGCGAGAACCGACAGCGGGATCGAGATCGAGACGATAACGGTGGACCGCCACGATCCCAGGAACAGCAGGATCATCAGCGAGGTCAGTACGGCGGCGATGGCGCCTTCATGGATGACGCCCTGTACGGCGGCTTTGACGAACAGCGACTGATCCCCGACCGGCACCACTTTCATGGTTTCGGGAAGAAGCTGCTGGATGCCCGGCAACGCATCCTTGACCCCCTGCACAATCGACAGGGTCGAGGTCGCGCCGATCTTCAGGATCGACATCAGCACCGAGCGGCTGCCGTCCACATGCACCACATTGGTCTGCGGCGTCGATCCATCCCGGACATTGGCGATATCGCGCATATAGATGGTGGCCCCGTTGACGACCTTGATCGGCAGGGCGTTCAACTCTTCGGGCGAACCCGGCGCGTTGTTGAGGCGGATGGCATACTGATAATCGCCAACCTTGGCGAAACCAGCCGGAGTGATCTGGGTCTGAGCGGAAATGGCGTCGCTCACGTCCTGGGCCGACAGCCCTTTGGCCTGCAAGGCGCGAGGGTCCATATCGACCTGAATTTGACGAAGGCTGCCGCCATAGGGATAGGGCAAAGCCGCGCCGGGAATGGTGACCAGCGGCGGGCGGATCTGGTTGACGCCCAGATCGAACATCTGCCCTTCCGACAGCCCCTTGCCGGACAAGGCGAGCTGAAGAATCGGCACCGTCGCGGCATTGTAATTGACGACGAACGGCGGGGTGATGCCGGGCGGCAACATGCGCAGCATGGTCTGGGACACCGACACGACCTGGGAGGTGGCGGTCGGAATGTCGGCGCTGGGATGGAAAAAGATTTTCACGATCCCCATGCCCGGCAGCGACTGGCTTTCGATATGTTCGATATCGTTGACCGTGCTGTTGAGCGCCCGCTCATAGGGGGTGATGACGCGACCGGCCATGTCTTCCGGCGACAGGCCGTTATAGGTCCAGGCGATGGCGATGACCGGCAGCCGGATATCGGGAAAAATATCCACCGGCATACGCAGCACCGACAGCACGCCCAGGATCAGGATCAGGATCGCCATGACGATGAACGTCAGCGGCCGCGACAATGCGATTCGGACAATTCCAACCAATTCCCGTACTCCGGCCCGATGTGTCAGGAGTTGCGGCGATCATTCATGTGGGATGATCGCTCGTGGGAATGGTTTACCAAGAATTGCCGTCAGCGATTAGATGGGCTAATCCGAAAGGGCTTATGAGCAAGAATCATCAATTGGCGATCCCTGAATCAAAAAAGCCTACCGCTGGGGCGGTAGGCTTCTCGGGGAACATGATAGGGAAAAAACGCCTGTCAGGTCTTGGTAGCCTCGACCACCACCCGCAGGCCATTGAGCGTGCGCGGATAACCTATGAACGGCAGCAGTTGGGTCAGCACATCGATCAGCCTCTTGCGGTCGTTGCCGACATGCAGATTGGCCAGGACATGCGCCTTGACCTGGGGCTCGCAACCGCCCAGGGCGACCAGCATGCTGAAGGTCAGCAGCTCGCGCATGGGCAGATCGAGGCCGGTTCTGGTCAGGGTGTCGCCGAAGCAGTTGGCCGACAGGTAATGCTGAAAATGCAGCAGGTCCTCGGGCGATGTGGCGTAT
>DATLJS010000034.1:0-25939 GCA_035538795.1 Candidatus Sulfotelmatobacter sp.
GGGGCAGATAGGCCAGGCCGCAGCCGTGCGGCCCCTCGACCATGATCCAGCGCTGGCCGCAGGCGATCTGGCGCACCTCGTCGGCGGCGACGCCCAGGGCAAGGTCGCGGTACAGCCGCTCCGGCCCCCACCAGCGCCACAGGGCTTTCATGCTGGGCGGCATGATGGTGCCGCCGTCCTGTCCGGCGAAGTCCAGCCAGGTCTGGATGGCGCCGCCGGTGATCGAGGTCAATACCGGCATGCCGGGCGAAACCCCTTCGACGGTCGCGCCCAATCCCTTGGCGGCCTGCTCCATGGCGGGGAAGTCGCTGATCACCACCAGATCGGCGTCGTCGCGCATGGCGGCGCGCATGCGCTTGGCGGCGGCGACGGTTTCGCCCGACGGCGGCAAAGGCATGGTTTCACCGGTGGCGAGATCGACCAGTTCGGCTGCATCCTGTTCGGCTTGGCCGCGCTGGACGTAGCCGGCCACGGAGAAGCCGCGGCCCCGCACCTCCAGGGCAAAGCGCGCCAACAGATCGTCCACGGGCATGGTGGCTTCATGCACCACCACGCCGGGGCGGATCCAAGGCGCCTTGGCCGGCTCGAACATGGGACGTCTCTCCCAAACTGCGACGAAACAGGAAATACAGAGCCTTATTGTGACGAAGCGGCTTTGCCGGCGTCAAGGATTCCCGTGCGTTTCAGCTAACCGACAGGCTTTTGTCCTTCTGTCGGGTCAGTTGCAGTTGACCGTCCTTGGCTTTGACGTAGGTGGTCTTGCCGACGGCCAGATTGTCGAGCACCGTCACAAGGGCGCGGGGCAATCCGGCAAAGGCCTTCGAGCCTCGGGATTCTTCTGTGTAGACCTTCACGGCGGCGCGGATCATGTCGCGGGTCATGGGGTGTCCGTCTTGTCCGATCATTGGCGGAAGCTCCTGCGTTGGCGGGCAATGGAAAGCGGTGAGGCTAAGGGATATTCCTTCGGCGGAAACATTAATACAAAAGTTTATTGTCCCAAGCTGCATACGGCTGGTTGGAAAAAGTGAGTATGATTGGCGATTGCATAAAGTAAAGGCGTCATACTAAAAGAGTATATTCATCGGGATCCCTTTATATCACCTAGGGATTGCGCATGACTCAAGATATGTGGTGATTTTAGAGGGAAACGCCCCATGGCGCTGTTGTCCGGCCTGAAGATTCGTGCCCGTATCATCCTTGGATTCGCGGTGCTTCTTCTGCTTTTTCTGGCACTGTCGCTGACTTCTATCATTGCCTTCCGGGCAACGCGCGATAACGTCGTAACCTATGTTCAGCGGATGGATGTCCGCTCGATCGCGCGTCAAGTGGACCGCGACGCCCTGGCTCTTCGGCGGTTGGTGCGCGAGTACGGCAACCTGGGCAATCCCCAGGACGCCGCGTCGGCCCGGGATGCGGTGGCGACGCTGCGCGGCCATCTGGCCGAAGCCCTGGACAAGATCAAGAACCCCGAGCGCCATGCCGGCATGTTGGCGGTTCAGTCCGCTTTCGACGGTTATGCCGCCAATCTCGACAAGCTGGTCGAGAGCAAATCCGCTCAGGAAAAGCTGCTGACCGATGTGATGACCCCGACGGGCGGCAAAATCCACGAGACGTTGCTGAAGCTGGAGGCGCAGGCTTATAAAAGCGGCCGCGCCGATGCCTTGCATCAGATCTCCGTCGTGATGGATCACGCCCTTATGGGGCGGGTCTACGTGAATTTGATGATTTCCCGGCACGACAATTCCTTCGGCGACAAGGCTCGTAACGAATATGCCCAGTTGGACGCCATGCTGGGGCAAATGTCGGATTCCGGTGAAAGCGCCGCCCTGGTTCAGGAGCTGAAAAGCGCCGTCGGCGTTTACGAGGAGGGGTTCGGACGTTATGTGTCGCTGGCCTCGGACATCGAGATCCTGATGAACAAAGCCATGGTCGAGCAGATGAAGCTCTTGTCCGACAATACCAAGGCCGTAGTCGATTCCGCCGCCGGTGAGGCCAGCCGCATCCAGGACGAGACGCTGGAAAATCTGGTCTCGACCAGCAATGTCGTTCTGGGGGCGGCCGTTGTCGGGCTTTTGGCCGGCGTTGCCCTGGCTCTTCTGCTGGGAGGCGCCATCACCCGTCCGCTGATCCGCATGACGGCGGCCATGCGTCAACTGGCCGATGGCGACAACGGCACCGACGTTCCCGCCCGCGAACGTCGGGACGAGATCGGCGAAATGGCCGGCGCGGTTCAAATCTTCAAGGAAAATGCCGTCCGAATGGAGGCCATGCGCCACGAGCAGGAAGAGCAGAAACGCCGGGCCGAGCGCGACCGTCAGGCCGCCTTGCGCAAGATGGCCGACAATTTCGAGGCGCAGGTGGGCGGCGTGGTCGATGCCGTGACGGCGGCGGCCGTGCAGCTTCAGGCGTCGTCGAAGCAGATGGCGGCGACGGCTCAGGAAACCAGCGCCCAGGCCACCACCGTTTCGGCGGCGGCGGAAGAGGCGTCGAGCAATGTGGAAACCGTGGCCGTGGCCACCGAGGAATTGTCGGCGTCGATCAACGAGATCGCCGGGCAGGTCGAACGCTCCCAGTCGGTCGCCGTGCGCGCCAACGAAGAGGCGACCCACACCACCGATCTGATCCAGCGTCTGTCGGAAAACGTCGGCAGCATTGGCGAGATCGTGGCGCTGATCAACGACATCGCCAGCCAGACCAATCTTCTGGCTTTGAACGCCACCATCGAGGCGGCGCGGGCCGGAGACGCCGGCAAGGGGTTCGCCGTGGTGGCGTCGGAGGTGAAGAACCTGGCCAACCAGACCGGCAAGGCCACCGACGAGATCGCCGCCAAGATCGCCGCCGTGCAGACCGGCACCAGCGACGCGGTGGGAGCCATCTCCTCCATTTCCAAGGTCATTACCGAAGTCAGCGAGATCAGTTCCTCGGTTGCTTCGGCGGTGCAGGAGCAGACGGCGGCCACCGGCGAGATTGCCCGCAATGTCGACCAGGCCTCGATCGGCACCCAGGAAGTTTCGCGCAATATTGGACAGGTGGAACAGGCCGCCCGGGAAACCGGCCATGCCGCCAGCCAGATCAACGAATCCGCCAGTGAGCTGTCGCATCAGGCGGATTTGCTGAAGACCGAGGTGCGGCGCTTCCTGGATCAGGTGCGGGCCGACAAGAAGGACATGCGGCTGTTCACCTGGGACGATGCCCTGAACACGGGCTTCGGAACCGTCGACAAGCATCACCGCGAAATGTTCGAGCAGATGAACAGCTTCTTCGCCCGCATGGTGCACGACGAAGGCATGGAAGCGGCGCAGCAGGCCATTGGCATGATGGATACGGCCATGCGCCCGCATTTCGCCGAGGAAGAACAGGCCATGGAGCGGCGGGCTTATCCCGGCCTACCGGCCCACCGTTCGGCTCATCAGCAGTTCTTTGCCCGCTTCGATCAGTTGCGGGACCGCGTCCAAGGTGGCGATCAGACCGCCCCGGCTGAGATGTTCGAATATGTGGCGGACTGGCTGCGCCTGCATATCATGCAGTTGGATAAACCCTTTGCGGACTTCCTGGCGCAACGCTAAGGAGCCATGGAGCCCGTGCCGATCAAGAAACGGGAGCCGGATGCCGGCTCCCGTTTTTCATGTGCTGCGATGGGTTCGCCGTCAGGCGGCGCCCCGGATCTGGCTGATGAAGCTGTCCACCTGCTGCTGAAGCAGTTCGGCTTTCGACAGCAGGCTTTCGGCGGCTTCCGAGACATGCGTGGATTCGCGGCTGGTGCCGTCGGCCATGGATTGCATTTTGCCGACGGATGCGCTGACGGAATCGGTGCCGACCGCCGCTTCCGAGACGTTGCGCGAAATTTCCAGGCTGACGGCGTTCTGTTCCTCGACGGCGGCGGCGACGGTCGTCGAGCTTTCCTGGATGTTGCCCACGGTCTGGCCGATTTCCCGAATGGCGGCGGCGGCTCCGTCCGAGGCTTCCCGGATGGCGCTGACATGTTGGCCGATTTCTCCGGTCGCCTGGGCCGTCTGGTTGGCCAGATGCTTGACTTCGTTGGCGACGACGGCGAAGCCCTTGCCGGCCTCCCCCGCCCGCGCCGCCTCGATGGTGGCGTTCAGCGCCAGCAGATTGGTCTTGGCGGCGATATCCTGGATCAGGGACAGCACGTCGCCGATGCGGCCGGCGGCTTCGCCCAGCCGCTGCACCGTCTCGTCGGTGGAGCGGGCTTTTTCCATGGCGTCGTGGGCGATGGTGGTAGCCAGGGTGGCTTGACGGTTGATTTCGCCGAAGGAGGCGGCCAGTTCTTCGGTGGCGGCGGCGACGGCGGCGACGTTGGCCGAAGCCTGGTCCGCCGCCGACGCCGATGTCAGGGCCTCCTGCAGGGTGCCGGTGGCGTTGCCGTTCATGCTCGAGGCGCTGCTGCGCAACTGGGTCGAGGCGGCGGACACTTCGGCCACCAGCGGGCGGACGTTGTTTTCGGCGAAGCTCAGGGCGGCGGCGTCGCGCTTGGACATGGTGTCCAGGCAGCGGTTGATGGTCTCAGCGAAGCGCACGAATTCGCCGCGCAGACCGGTGGTCACGATCTTGCGGTAATATTTGCGTTCCATGGCGTGCAGCATGGCGGCCTCGGCTTCCTTGCAGAACGCTTCGGTCAGGTCGAGAACCCGGTTGATGTTGCGCAGCATGTTGCCGACGTCGCCATGGCCGCGGATCGCCAGAATGCGCACGTTCAGATCGCCTTGGGCGGCGGCGGTGGTGGCTTCGGCGGCTTTGCGGATGCTGTCGCTGGCCCGGTTCAGATTGCTCCAGCCCACGAAGCAGGGGGCCAGGATCAGCAGACAGGGCAGGGCGTCGTACCAGCTTCCGGCAATCAGGGCGACCAGAGCGGACAGCGCCGCCAGGGCGGCGGCGGCGATGGCGGCGTTCTTGGCCTTAGAGACTGAAGACAAATTCTTCATAGCCGATTCCCTGATTGGCGAGCGTGTTCATGAGCAGCCGCGTTCCGGCCTCGATTCCCAGTTTGCGGTCGGAGTGCTTTTGCTCTTCCTGCAACAGTTGGGCGTAAAGGGGGGCGATTTTGGCGATGGCGGCGCGGGTCGGCGAACGGCGGTTCGAGTGATAGCCGATGATCTGCCGGTTGGCGTTGAAGCTGGGCGTGATGTGCGCCAGAACCCAGTAATAGTCGCCGCTTTTCGCCCGATTGTTGACGTAAGCGAAAATCTCCTGGCTGGCCTGGATTTTGTCCCACAGCAGCTTGAAAACGCAACGAGGCATGTCCGGGTGGCGGATGACGTTGTGGGCTTTGCCCATCACTTCCGATTCCAGATAACCGGAAACGCCGAGGAAGACGTCGTTGACGTAAGTGATGCGGCCCTGGGGATCTGTCTTGCTGACGATGATTTCGGAATCCGGGAAGGTCCGCTCTTTCCCGGTCAGGAAAACTTGATCTGGCACCTGTCTATCCTCCCTCCCGAAACCTCAGGTCGAATTGCATATGCGTTTCGAGATGGCTGGAGATTTTATGATACAGCGAAAGTATGTATATTTTTAAACAATAGAGGTAAATCCAAATTTAAGAGGGGCGCCCAAAAAGACAAGCGGCGGCGATCAAAAAATCGCCACCGCCTGACTTTGGTGAAATCTTAGGCTGATTCTGGTTTTGGGCTCACTGCCTTAAGGCGTGGGCGTGGGTCGAAAAGCCGGCTGGAGCCGTGGGAAGGCGCGGGCTGCGGCTGCTCCAGATGTTACCGCGGTCGGCGCCGGCCAGCATCTGGTCCGGCAATTCGCTGAGCAGGGAGGAGAAGGGTTTGCGGTCGCCGTAGGCGCGCGACAGCATCAGGGCACCCTGAATGCGCTGAACGCCGTCCTGGGCGCGGCGCGTGGCGATGTCTCGGGCCAGACCGGCGTCGATCAGCAGTTGGGTCATGCAATCCAGCCAGCGCTGGAAGAATTCGGAAATAGCCTCGGCGAACATGTCGCGCTCCACTGTCAGGGCCAGCAGGCCCGGCAGGCTGGCTTTTTCGCCGCCTTCATATGCCTGGTCCAGGGTGGACAGCATGTTGGTCAGGCGCTGGCGGGGCGGATGCACCGATTCCATCGGACGGAACAGATTTTCCTCGTACCAGCTGCGGCGGGCGTCGATCACGCAGGCGGCCATCTGTTCCTTGCCGCCGGGGAAGTGGTGGTAAAGGCTGGCCTTGCCCAACCCGGTGGCGGCGGCTATGCGGCTCATGCTGGCGCCTTCGTAACCATAGCGGCGGAAGACGTCGTGGAGCCGGTTCAGTAACTCTTCTCGGGTCAGCAGCGGAGCAGGCATGATCGTAATCCCCAGAGCAGGCACCCCGACCATTTTTATCAAGGCATTGGTTTCCATGCCTTATTGTCGGTGGGGTTTGTTGTCGTGTCCGCTCCGGAGACCGGGCGGCGTCCCTTTGTCCCCATCCCCCGGGATGTCTCGGTCGGTTGTATCTCCGACCGGAATTGTCCCGAACGATCGTTTAAAACAATATGGTACAGCCGCCCGTTGCGTCAATGATCAAATGGTTAATTTTACTTTAACCAGAATGGTTTGGCGGATTCCTTTAAGGCATCGGCTGAGCTGATGCCTATATCCTTCAGCATGCGGTCGTCCATTTGTGCCAACAACCGTCGGTCGTTGACGCGTTGAACCCACTGTTCCAGCCGCAGGCACAGGCGCAAAAACAGGCCGGGCTGCGCCGGGGGTGATGCCGTTGCCTGGCGTGCGGCCGTATGGACGGACAAGGTGACGCCGCCGTCCTCGCTTTCAGCCCGGCACAGCATCACGCTCTCCACCGCTTTGGCGCTGCGCAGCATGGGCGGATTAGCTGCCACAGGCCATTGGCCGATGATTGCCAGCAAGCCGCGTGTCGACGGCGGCGAGGAGGACGGGCGGGGGAATGACTCCTTTGTCACTATGATTGCACCCATTCAATTCCATCAATGATGCGTCAATTGATGCTATATTCACTTATCGTATTGACCTCATTGGCGAGTCAATGCCAACATTGACACCATGTCATTATGGATTCCCCAGCTCAAGGGCCGTTCCGGCCCCGTCTATCGGATGATCGTTGAGGCTTTGGCCGACGACATCGCCGCAGGCCGACTTGCGCCCGGTAGCCGCTTGCCGCCCCATCGCGATCTGGCGTGGCGACTGAAATGCACGGTGGGCACTATCGCCCGCGCCTACGCCGAGGCCGCCCGCCAGGGCTTGGTGTCCGGCCAAGTGGGGCGCGGAACCTATGTCCTGGAGGAAGGCGGCGGGGCGCGGCATATCCACGATTACGTGGCGGCCCGCCAGTTGGAGAACGAAAGCGCCATCGACATGGCCATCAACCGGCCCATGGGCGACAATTGCGCCGCGCATGTGTCGGTGGCCTTGCGTCGCCTGGCCGACCTCAACAGTCTGCCGTATCTGCTGGGATACCAGTTTGACGGCATCGCGCCGCGCTATCGTCAGGCCGTGGCCCGCTGGTTGCGCGGAGAGGGCGTCGAAGCCGATCCCGAACGGGTCATCCTGACCACCGGCGGACAGCAGGCCATTCTGGTGGTGCTGGCGGCGCTGTCGCGTCCGGGCGACACGATCTTTGCCGAAGAACTGACCTATCCCGGCCTGAAAGTAGCAGCCAGCTTGCTGGACCGCGAGGTGGAGGGCGTGGCCATGGACCGTCACGGATTGATCCCCGAGGCGTTGGAACAGGCGTTTCAGAGCGGGCGGGGGCGGGTGGTCTATTGCATGCCGACCAACCAGAACCCGACGGTCATCGTCATGCCGCTTGAGCGACGCCAGGCCATCATCGAGGTTTTGCGCCGTTACGACGCTTATTTGGTCGAGGACGGCATCTACGCCTTCCTGGCCGACGATCCGCCGGTGCCGCTGTGGACCATGGCGCCGGATCGCGTGGTCTATCTGTCGTCCTTGTCGAAAGCGGTGGCGCCGGCCCTTCGGATCGGCTTCGCGGTCGCGCCGGAAACCCTGCTGAACCGCATCAACGCCAATGTCAGCGCCAGCACCATGATGGTGTCGCCGCTGTTGGCCGAGGTGGCGACGATGCTGATCGAAGATGGGGGGGCCGCGCAGGCCGCCGAGGCCCAGCGGCGCGAAGCCCGTGAACGGGTGCGGCTGGCGGTCGAGGCTTTGGGGGCGGTTTACGCGCCGCCCGGTCCCAGCTTCAATCTGTGGCTGCCGCTGCCGCCGCAGTGGCGGGCCGACGCCTTTGCCGCGGAGGCTTATCGCCGAGGGGTCGTGGTTGCGCCGGCGGGATCGTTCGCCACCACGCGGCGGGTGCCGGAAGCGGTGCGGCTGTCCGTCTCCGCTCCCGTCAACCGGGAGGATTTGCGGGTCGGACTGAAGGTGGTCGGCGATCTGCTGGCCTCGACTCCGGCCAGCGTCGGCATGACGATCTAGCTTTGCGTCAAGCGGCCGTGCCGGGCACGACGCGACTGCCGCTTTAGGAGGCGGACGGTTTCGCCGGCGCGTCCTCGTCTTCGTCCGCGTCGTCGCCGATCAGCGGATCGGGGTCTTCGGGCTGAGGCGGATCATCGGCGAAGATATCGTCGTCGTCCTCGTCTTCCGGCACGGCATCGGCGATGCGCAGGCCGGGATCGTCCTCGGCGAAGTCGAACAGCTTGGGAGCCTTGCGGATCAGGGTGCGCAGCAGGCGTTCGGCGCGGTCGGCGTCGTGCAGGGCGGAATTGTCCAGCAGCGCGACATAACGGGGGCGCAAAAGCTGGGTTTTGGCGTTGTAGATGACGCGGATGGTTTCCAGGAACAGTTCCCGGGCGCCGTAGGGAAGGCCTTCGCCGCGCTGCAGGCGGTCGTCCCAAATCTTCAACAGCCTGAGATTGGTGCTGATGACCTGGCGCAGCATGGGAATCTGCAATTTGCGGAAATATTCGTCCAGCTGCTGATGTTCGCGCCACTGGTCGGCGCCGCCGCGCTCGTAGTTCGACAGGGACTCCTCGGCCAGATAGGACAGCATCTGGAATTCTTCCGTCCGGTCCGTGAAGCTGACGAACAGGCTTTTGAATTCCGCGTATTCTTTGGGGCTGAAGACGTTGTAGCGCTTGGCCTTCTGCGACATGCGGTCCAATTCCACCAGCCGATCGGCAAGGCCGTCGATGAACCGGCGGGCGTCGCTACGGATTTTCTCCGCTGCGGATAGCCGGCTGCGGGAGGTGATATGCTGTTGCATCGGACTCAAAAACATTTCGTCATATGTCCCATCAATATAGCACGGGCATGACTCGCCTTGTTAAGGGTAATCATGCGCCGCTGAGTTGAACGGGGCTGTGACGAACGTCATCGCCGCGGCCGAAATCCGAAGGATTCGGCAAGGCCGCGGCGATGGTGGATTTTACTTCGAGGGGGCGAACTGCCATTCGGAGAAATCGCCGCCGCTGGTGGGGGTGCGGCAGAAAGTCAGCTTCCATTCCCAGCCGGTGACGCGGGGATGGACCATGTCGAAGATAAAGGCGCCGTCCTTGATGGCCGGCACGCCCTCGCTGGCGCTGAGGGCGACCTTGTTTTCAACGCAGTCGCTGGCTTCCGAGGTGTCGCGGCGGGATACGCGCACGACCACCTTGTAGGTGGCGTTCTTTTCCTCGTCGGTGGCGTCGGTGCTTTTGCCCGGAGTGGTGTCGTCCAGGCTGCTCAGGTGGCTTTTGACCACCTTCAGGGCCAGACTTTTGACCACGCCGCTCATCATCTGGTCGGTGGGGGCACTGGGCGAGGCGAAATAGGCGTCGACGTTGGTCAGAACGCTGTCCACCACCGGCACCGGCAACTTGGCGACGCGGGCGACGTCGGACGAGTCGCTGGCCAGGGCGACACCGGAAAAGGTGCAAAAAACAGCCGTTGCGGCCATCAGCTTGGTGGAAGGAGACATTGGGGAACCTCTGGCAAGGGGCGGGATTTTCCGGAGCGACGGGTCTCATAATCCGGAATTTCGCCAAGATTGTGGCAGGATGATTTTTAGGGGCTGGCGTGCAGTCTCTCGAACCCCTTGGCCAGATCGGCGATCAGGTCGTCGGGGTCTTCCAGGCCGGTATGGATGCGCAAGGTTGGCCCGGCCTTCCACGGCACGGCGGTGCGACGGATGTCGCCGCCGGTCGGGATGATCAGGCTTTCGAAGCCGCCCCAGCTGTAGCCCAGGCCGAAATAGTCCAGTCCGTCCAGAAAGGCGTCGACGGCGGCGGCGGAACAAGGTTTCAGCTCGAAGCTGAACAGGCCGCAGGCTCCGGTGAAGTCGCGCTTCCAGATGGCATGGCCGGGATCTTCCGGCAAAGCGGGGTGCAGCACCCTGACCACGTCATCGCGCCGCTGCAGCCAGCGGGCCAGTTTAAGCCCGGAATCCTGGTGCTGGCGCAGGCGGACTTCCAGGGTCCGCAGGCCGCGCAGTCCCAGATAGACCTCCTCCGCCCCGGCGCAGACGCCTTGGGCAGCGATGCTCGACTTGATCTTTTTCCACACCGGCTCGGCGGCGCAGGTGATCAGCCCCAGCATGGCGTCGGAATGGCCGACGATGAATTTGGTACCCGCCTGGATCGAGACGTCGACACCCTTTTCGAAGGGCTGGAAATAAACGCCGGCGGACCAGGTGTTGTCCATCACCACCAGCGCGCCATGGGTGTGGGCGGCGGCGGCGATGGCCGGAATGTCCTGCATCTCGAAGGTCAGGGAGCCGGGAGCCTCGACATAGATCACCCTGGTTTCCGGGCGGATCAGCGCCTTGATGTCCGCGCCGACGGTGGGGTCGTAATAGGTCGTCTCGACGCCCCAGCGCTTCAGATGTTCGTCGCAGAAGCGTCGGGTGGGAAAATAGGTGCTGTCCACCATCAGCAGGTGGTCGCCGGCCGACAGCAGCGACGACAAGGTGCCGGTGATGGCGGCCAGGCCCGAGGCCGTGGAAATGGTGCGGAAGCCGCCCTCCAAGGCGCAGACAGCCTCTTCCAGGGCGAAGCTGGTGGGGGTGCCGAAGCGGCCGTAGCGCATGCCGTCGAAAGGTTTCTTCTCGGCGGTGCGCATCTGCCCCACCGTCGGATAGGTGACGGTGGAAACGTGATAGACCGGCGGGTTGACGGCGCCCTGATGATCCTCAGGATGACGGCCGGCATGGACAAGAGAGGTTGCCCGTTTCATTGCGGAATTCGCCTCGGCTTTACTTTGGGGCAAGCATCATGCCCCAAGGCGCCGACGCACGCAAAGCCTCAAACTGGGGCCTCAAACCGGGCCGATGTTTCTCGGCGCGGCGCCGGAACCATCAAGCGGCGCCAAAGGGAAATCGTTCCAGCGCACCGATGCTTCGAAGCGGGCCAGCAGCAGCAGAAGTTCAAGGTCCACGTCGTCGGTGGGGCCCGATAGCTCGCTCAACAGAGCTTCATCGTCAGGACTCATGACCGGATTTCCTTCGTCAGGATGTCGGCGCCCTTGCTCAAGGATTGCCAGTATGTCCAGTAAATGTGTCTGGAAGATGGCGGGAACAAAGGAGATTGGTTACAGCGTGTAACCAATCGCCCTAAAAGTAATAGCAAAGAAAATGCGGTTATGATCCGTCGTCTATGCCTTCCGGCTCCGCCAGCGGATCCAGGAATGCGGGGCTGGGGGCGATGGCCTTGGCCATCATGATTCTGGGGGCGACGGTGTATCCCAGCGCCTGATAGAAAGCGCGCATGCCGCTGTTGGTTTGGCGGATCAGCAGATGGGTTTTCCAGACGCCCAGGCTGGCCAGCCATTCCTCGGCATGCTGGACCATCCGGCGGCCGATGCCTTGGCTACGCAATTCGGGGTCGACGGCGACATAATAAAGCCAGCCGCGATGACCGTCGTGACCGACCATCACCGAAGCCACCACGTCTCCGCCGATCTCGCCGACGAAAAGGCGCGAATTCGATTCCGACGACCGGCAGAAGGCGATATCCCAGGCGACGTCGTTGTAGGGTACCCTGAGATTGCAGGCGTCCCACAAGGTGACGACGGCGGTTTCGTCCTTCGGCTCGTACAGCCGGATCAGGAGTTCGCCGCTCATTCGGCGGCCACCGGAGTATCCTCGGCAAGTCCCCACTCGGCCCAGGAGCCGTCATAGACGGCGGCTTCGTCGTTGCCCACAACATAAAGCCCCAGGGCCAGCATGCAGGCGGTGACGCCCGATCCGCACGACGCCACCACCGGCTGCCTGACGTCGATGCCGGCGGCGCGGAAGCGTTCGGCCAGCTGCTCGGCGGGCAGCAGGGTTTTGCTTTCGGGATCGAGCAGGGCGGTCCAGGGCAGATTCTTGGCTCCCGGCATATGCCCGGACTTCTTGCTGGGCCAGGGGTCGGCGTCGGTTCCGGCGAAGCGGCCCGGCGGACGGGCGTCGACGATCTGTTCTCGTGCTTGCGCCACGATGGTTTTCATTTGCTCCAGGTCGCGGGCCAGCAATTGGTTGACCCGCGGCATGAAGTGGCGCTCCCGCGGCATGGGCGGCAAGTCTTCGGTGGGGCGGCCCTCCTTCAGCCATTTCTCCAACCCGCCGTCCAGCACCGAAACCTCGGTGTGGCCGAACAGGCGGAACATCCACCAGACGCGGGCGGCGGCGGCACCGCCGGAGGAACGGTCATAGACGATGACGCGATTGCCGTTGCCCAGGCCCAGTTTGCGGACCTTGCTGGCGAACTTGGCGGCGTCGGGCAGCATGTGGGGCAGAGAGGTGCTTTTGTCGGAGACGTCGTCGATGTCGAAGAACACCGCCCCGGGAACATGCTCGGAATCGTATTCGGCGCGGGCGTTCCGCCCCAGGCTGGGGTGGTTCCAACTGGCGTCCACCACCCGGATGTCGGGCGCGGACAGGTGCTCGGCCAACCATTCGGTACTGACGACGGCATCGGAACTGGCATAGCTCATTGGAACGCTCCCCTATAATTGGTCCGCGTCCTATGCCAGCCAGCCCGGAACCGGCAGCCCCCTTTCTTGCAGGAATGAAGGGTTGAACAGCTTGCTCTGGTAACGGTGGCCCCAATCGCACAGGACCGTCACCACAGTATGCCCCGGTCCAAGCCGTTGCGCCACCTTGATAGCGGCCATCACGTTGATGCCGGACGAGCCGCCGACGCACAGCCCTTCGTCCTTCAAAAGGTCGAAGACGACCGGGAGGGCTTCCTCGTCGGTGATCTGCACCTGATCGTCGATGGGCGCGCCGTCGAGGTTGCGGGTGATGCGCCCCTGGCCGATGCCTTCGGTGATGGATGTGCCCTCGGCCTTCAGTTCGCCATGGGCATAGTAGTTGTAAAGGGCCGAGCCCATGGGGTCGGCCAGCACGATCTCAATGGTCTTGTTGCGCTCCTTCAAGCCGATGGCGACGCCGGCCAGGGTGCCGCCGGTGCCGACGGCGCAGGTGAAGGCGTCCACCTTGCCGGCGGTCTGGTCCCAGATTTCCGGGGCGGTGGTGCGGGCGTGGCCTTCGCGGTTGGCCAGATTGTCGAACTGATTGGCCCACAGCACGCCGTTGGGCTCGGTCTTGGCCAATTCGTCGGCCAGGGTCTCGGAGTACCGCACGTAATTGCCGGGATTGGCGTAAGGCAGGGCGGGGACCAGGCGAAGGTCGGCGCCGCACAGGCGCAGCATATCTTTCTTTTCCTGGCTCTGGGTCTCGGGCATGACGATGACCGTGCGATAGCCCTTGGCGTTGCCCACCAGGGCCAGACCGATGCCGGTATTGCCCGCCGTGCCTTCGACGATGACGCCGCCGGGCTTCAGCAGGCCCTTCTTCTCGGCGTCCTCGACGATGGCCAGGGCGGCGCGGTCCTTGATGGAACCGCCGGGATTGAGGAACTCCGCCTTGCCCAAAATGGTGCAGCCCGTCAGCTCGGATGCTTTCCGCAACTTGACCAGGGGGGTATTTCCCACGGTTTCCACAAATCCACTGTTAAATCCGGACATATAAACCCCGCTTGAAAGGTGGAATTTGAAGATAATAACAGCGTGGTCTTAGTTCAACGGCTAAAACAGGTTTAATCGCGCCATTTTTCTCGCAGGCGGGGGCGGTTCAGCGCCAGCCATTGCAGGGCGATGATGGTCATGGAATTGGCGATCCTGCCGCTGGCGATCCAGCCGATGGCCTCGTCGGCGGGAACCGAGAAGACGCGGATGTCCTCGCCCTCGTGAGCCAATCCATGGACGCCGGACAGTTGGGTGGAATCGACGCGGGCGCAGAAGATTTCCATGCTTTCCGTGGTGCCGCCGGGGCTGACCAGATAGCGGCAGACGGGCTCCAACTGGCTGACGGCGACGCCGGCTTCTTCCCTGGCTTCGCGGACGGCCACCTGTGCGGGAGTTTCGTCGGGGTCGATGATGCCGGCAACGATTTCTGTCAGCCAGGGCTCCCAACCGGCAGCATAGGCGCCGGGCCGGAACTGTTCGATCAGCCCCACGGCATCCTGCTTCGGATCGTAAAGTAGAACCGACACGGCATGGCCGCGCTCGAAGATCTCGCGGGACATGGGCTCGGTCATGCCGCCGTCGTGCGTGCGATGGCGCAGCACATAGCGGTCGATGCGGAAATAGCCTTTGAAAGGCGTGGTCTTTTCAAAAATCTGCACGTCGTCGGCCATGATCGCTCCGCCTGTCGGGATGACGCCAATAGGATGGAGGAATCGTTCTAGACCTCCCGCCGTCTTTGGACAAGGGCAGCGCGCCGGGAGCGTCGTCCCTTAGTGGGCGGCCATGGCGTGATGTTCCCGTTTCATCGCGTACATCCGCTGGTCGGCCATGTCGATCAGGTGGATGATGTCGTTGGAATCGTCGGGATAGAACGCGGCGCCGATGCTGGCGCGTAATTTGTAAACCCTGGAGTCGAAAAGAAACGGCGCTTCGATTTCCTGCATCAGCCGCTGAATTGCGGCGTCGATGCCGTTGGGCATGATCGGGGTCAGAATGGCCGCGAACTCATCTCCGCCCAAACGGGCGACGGTGTCCGAATGGCGGGCGATCCGGCTGACGCGGCTGGCGAATTCGCACAGCACGGCGTCGCCGGTGCGATGACCGAAGGTATCGTTGATCTGCTTCAGCCCGTCCATGTCGATCATCAGCACGGCGGTGCCGCGGCGGTCCCGTTCGTTGTGGGCGATGGCGGTGCGCAGGCGGTCCATGAACAAGGCCCGGTTGGGCAGATTGGTCAGAGCATCATGCGTGGCGCGATGAAACAGGTCTTTGTTGTCGTAAGTCGTGGCGAAATACATGGCCGCGGCGATCAGTTCGGACAGCAGGCCCAAAAGATTCATGTCGTCTTGGCTGAACTTTCCCACCTGCCGGGACATGGCCTTGAGCACCCCCACCACCTTGGACTGATGCGTCAGGGGCATGACGATCATCGAGCGCAGATTGACCCGCCGACAGGCTTCCAGATCCACCCTTGGGTCTGTCTCTGAATCGTTGCAGACAAGCGTTTCGCCGGTTTCGACGCACAGGCCGGACAGGCTGGTGTCGCGGTTCAGGCGCAGTCCGACCTGATGCGTGGCCATGCCGGCCGCGGCCTGATAGATCATTTCCGTGCCTTCGGCCAATTCCAAGGCCGCGCCGTCGGCGCCGATGAGGGCGGGGATGCGCTCGACGATCATCGCCATCACGCCGCCAAGATCCAAACCAAGCTTCGCAATCTCCGCTTGAATATTGATGACATCCAGAAGTTGCTGTTGCGACGGCATGAAAGGGTCTCTGTATTCCAGTAGTTGCGTTTGTTTTACAGGCGGATAATGCCCGGGTCACCATAATTTTATTATGGGTAAGCTGATCGGCTGGTGGGAACGGAGCGGCATTTTCTGTCAGGGGCCGGCGTCTTTATTCCTGGGATTGTAATTCGTTGCCGGAAATGTGCGCGCTTTTCGTGACGCTCGTAACAATTTGTGCTAAATAGCTTCGCACCGGGAGAGGGGCTCCCAGGACTCGAGGTCGGTATGGCGTTCAGCGAGCTGAAGATTTTGGTGGTCGACGACAATGACAACATGCGTCGGCTGATGACCACCATTCTACGCGGCGTGGGGGCGGACGAAGTCCGCGACGTTTCCAGCGCGAACGAGGCTTTGGAAATATTGCGGAGCCCGGAAGGCTGGCGACCCGACGTGATGCTGGTGGACTACGTCATGGATGGGTTGGACGGAGTGCAGTTGACCCGCCGCATCCGTGAAGAATACGACCGGCCGGGTGATCGCCTTCCCATCATCATCATCACCGGCTATTCCGAGCTGTGGCGTCTGAACGAGGCCAAGGCCGCCGGGGCGGACGATTTCATCGTCAAGCCTTTTACCACTCCCAGCCTGCTGGACCGCATCAGCAGGGTCGTGGCCGAAGCCCGGCGCGATCGTCCGGAAATGCTGTCGGCCTAACTTTCGGCTTGGGTCGGATCCTATCCGAAATGCATGGTCTGTTATTGCGGTATTAAACGTAAGTTTGTAAACTCTCTAAAAGAATGGCCCATGCGGGACGGCTTGCGAGAAAGCTTCCCAGTGCGACCTCCGATCGTTGGCGTTTGTCCGGCATCTGCCGTCTGAGCCGATGGCTGCGCCTTCTTTCGTGATTAAGGATACCGGCGGTGCGTACCTATCGGGCGCCGGCATCCGGCATAACGGCTGATGCCGGTTCGGCCCGACGCAGAATCGGGCGAATCTCGGGGGAAATGGGGAAGACCAGGAATGTTCGATTCCCTGAAAACAGAGGATGCGGGGGAATGCGCCGCCAAAGTGGTGGGCTCGCTGCGGGCGGCTCCGGCGGGGCGGTCTGGTCCCGATCGCCAGATGTTCGCGTTCGCGTTCGTCATTCTCTTGGTGCTGTCCGTCTTCGTCAGTCTACTGACGATGGGGTATGCCGACGTGACGGAAGACGGCAGGCGGGATCTGCGCAATCTTTCCGACGTCATCGCCACCAATGTGGAAGACGCCTTGCGCCGTGCCGACGGGACGCTGGGGGCGGTATCCAGCCTGTTGTTGCCGTCCGATTTCGCCGGTGATCCCGGCTCGGTCCGCCGCGACGATTTCAACACCGTTCTGGCCGAGCAACTGCGCCAGTTTCCCGAGGTCAGCAATCTTTACGTCTTTGACGGACAGGGTGGGACTCTGTTCAGGGCCGGCGTCGCCTCGACGCAGTTCGATGTCGGGGGAACCCGTTGGTTCCAGCGCCTGCACGACGACCCGCAACAGGATTTGATCCTGTCGGACGTCGAGACCAACCGGACGACCGGGCAAGCTTCGATGGTGATGGCCCGTGCGGTGCGGACGCGGGGCGGCAAGTGGCTGGGGGTCGCGGCGGCTTGGATCAATCTGGAGCATTTTCAGCGCTCCATCGACCGCATTTCCATGCTGGAGCACGGCCGCATCACTCTGGAGCGTGCGGATACCGGCCGCCTGCTGTTGAGCAATCCCGAACAGCCCGCGGCCATCAACCAGATCAACCTGACAGAGCTGGAAAGCCGGGCCATCGCCGGCGACCAGACCGGCATGGGACGTTACGTTGTGGACGGCGAAGAGCGCATGTACGCTTTCCGCTGCTTGTCCGGTTATCCTGTCGTCGTCGGCGTTTCCGAGGCTTCCAGCGATTTGCTGGAGGAATGGCTCCACGAGGCGGGGCTGGTTTTCCTGCTGGTGCTGGCGGTGGTGGGGGCGCTGATCACGCTCTTTCTGCGCCAGCGGTCCTCGCAAAAGATTCTGCATGACGCCAACGAAGCCCTGCGCTTCAGCGAAACCTTGTTGACCGAAAGCGAGGAACGCTTCCGCATGACCTTCGAGCAGGCGGCGGTGGGCATCATTCACAATGGTTTCGACCGCAGCCTGCTGCGCTTCAACCGGCGTTTCTGCGAAATTCTCGGTTATGACCCCGACGAAATGGTCGGGCAGAGCTATCTGCGCTTCACCCATGCCGAGGACGTCGGACTGAGCGACGAGGCGGTGGCGCCGCTGCTACGGGGCGAGAAAGCCAGCGTTACCTGGGAAAAGCGTTATGTGCGCAAATCCGGCGAGGTGATCTGGGTGCGTCTGACGTCGTCGCTGCAGCGTTCGGTCGAAGGCTATCCCCTGCATTTCATCACGGTGATCGAGGACGTCACCCTGCGCAAATCCATGGAGGAGCGTCTGACCAGCGAGGCCATGCGCTATGAAGGACTTTTGCGCACAGCCAGCGACGGCATTCATGTCGTCGACGAGGAGGGCAATCTGGTCGAGGCCAGCGACAGCTTCTTCCGCATGCTGGGATATCAGCCGCAGGATGGGCAGAAACTGAACATCCGTGATTGGGATGTGGGGGCGGCCGGCGCTCAGGTTCAAGAGGCTTTGCGTAAGCATATGAGCGAGGTTTCCTCGGTCTTCGAGACCCGGCACCGCCGCCGCGACGGCACGGTGTTCGATGTGGAGATCCATGCCCGCAAGCTGATGCTGGAAGGGCGGCGCTATCTTTACGCCTCGTCCCGCGACGTCAGCGGGCGCAAGCAGGCCGACGCCGCTCGCGAACGGGCCGAATTGGACCTGCGCGCCACCAGCGCCCGTATGCGGCTGGTGCTGGACACTTCGGCCGAAGGCATCGTCGGCATGGACGACGAAAGCCGTATCATTTTCGCCAACCGCGCCGCCGCCGAAATGCTGGGCTGGGATTCGCCGGATGCCATGCTCATTCGTCCCAGCAGCGAGATTTTGGGGCACCGGGTGGCCGACGGCCGTTCTTGCATCGAGGCGGGGTGCGCGATCCGGAACACTTTGGCGGACGGCCAGACCCGCCGCGTTTCCGACGAAGTCTTCTGCGGTCCCAACGGCATTCTCCGGCCGGTCGAATATGTGGCGGCGCCTTTGCTGGTCGAAAGCATCGCCGTCGGCGTGGTGGTGGCCTTCCACGACATTTCCGAACGCAAGGCCATGGAAAGCGAATTGATCCGCTCGAATGCCGAGCTTGAGCAATTCGCCTATGTGGTTTCCCACGACCTGCGCCAGCCGCTGCGCATGATCTCCAGCTACCTGGGGCTGATCGAGCGGCAGTTGGCGTCGACGATCGATGCCGAAACCAAAACCTTCTTCGAGTTCGCCACCGGCGGGGCCCGCCGCATGGACAGGCTGATTGTCGATCTGTTGGAATATTCCCGCGTCGGCCGCCAGAAAAGCGGTCTGACGCCTTTGGACTTGAACGAAATCGTCGCTGACGGCGTGCAGAATCTGACCGTCGCCATTACCGAAGCCAATGCGACGGTGCATGTGGCGGAGCATTTTCCCTGTGTTAAGGGCCATCGCTCGGAGCTGGTGCGCCTGTTCCAGAACCTGGTGGGCAACGCCGTGAAGTACAGATTCGCGGACCGCCCCAGTAAGGTCGAGGTGGGTTTCCGTCCTCAAGGGCGGGAATGGGTTCTGTGGGTCAGGGACAACGGCATCGGCATCGACCCGAAAGATTTCGACCGGGCCTTCGGAGTGTTTCAGCGCCTGGTGGCGGGCGATCGTTACGAGGGCACCGGCATCGGCCTGGCCGTGTGCAAAAAGATCGTCGAACGCCACGGCGGACGCATCTGGATCGAATCCGAGCCCGGCAAAGGGGCTGCGTTCCTGTTTACCTTGCCGAAGGCGGGATGAGGAGGCGCCAAGCTCCGGAGCCGCATTCCGCGGAGCGCGACAAACGGCGATCAAGCCGGTACACTCTTTTCTCCGCGTCTCGGTGTCTGGGGCAGGGTCGCTTTATGCCCGGTTATGTGAAGATCTCATTGATCTATCTGCTGGCCGCCCTGATCTGGGTGGTGGGCAGCAATGTGCTGTTCATCGCCTTCGCTCCCGATGTCTTCGCGAGTTTCTTTCCTTTCAAGGGCGTGGTCTTCGTTCTGCTGACGACGCCTTTGTTGTATGTGCTGTTGCGCCGCTCCGAACGCCGCCGGGACCGTACGGAAGGCGAGTTGCGGGCCATCCTGGACGGCATGTCCGACGTCTATTACCGGGCCGATCTTCAGGGGCGGCTGCTGTCCATTTCGCCGCAGGTCGAAACGGTTCTCGGCTATTCCTGCGCCGAACTGCAGGGACGGGAACTGTCCAGTCTTTACGTCGATCCGGTCCGCCGCCTGCAATTGCTGGCGCAGATGGAGCGCAACGGCGGGCGTGTCATGGATTTCGAGGCGCAGTTGCGCCGCAAGGATTCTTCTCTGGTCTGGGTTTCCATCAGCTCCCGCTATCTGCGGGCGGCGGGCGGCGATGTGACGGGCATCGAGGGCATGGTCCGCATGATCGACGAGCGCAAGCAGGCGGAAGTTCTGCAACAGGAAACGGCCAACCTGATCGAGGGGCTGCTCAACACGTCTCCCGACGCCACCATGCTGCTCGATCTTCACGGCTGTCTGCTGGCGGCCAACGAGGTGATGGCGCAACGCTTCGGTTTGGACCTGAAGGCGCTCGACCACGTCAGCGTCTACGATCTGTTTCCTCCCGAGGTGGCGGACAGCCGCAGGCATAGCGTGGAAGAGGTGATCGCCACGGGGCTGCCCATCCAGTCGCGGGACATCCGCAACGGCCGTTATTACGACAACAGCATCTACCCGGTGCGCGGCCTGGATGGCCGCGTCGAAAAGGTGGCCGTTTTCTCCCGCGACGTCACGGTACAGCACAAGACCGAAATGGAGTTGCAGGAGCGCGAGGAAATCTATCGGGCCATGTTCGAGAACACGGCCATCGTCAAGCTGCGCACCGATCCCGATACCGGCGCCATCATGGACGCCAACAAGGCGGCGGCGGAGTTCTACGGCTGGTCGCGCGAACGCCTGCGACAAATGCGGGTCAGCGATCTCAATCTATGGGGCCCGGACCGGACCAGCCATGAAATGAGTCTGGTGCGCCAGGGGCAGACCACCAATTTCCAAGCCCGTCATCGCTTGGCCTCGGGGCAAATTCGCGATGTCGAAGTCCATAGCAGCCCCATCCGCGTGCGGGGCAGAACTTTCCTGCATTCCATCATCATCGACGTGACCGAACGGCTGCACGCCGAGCGGGCGCTGAACGATGCGCGTTTGCAGGCCGAGGCGTCGGCCCGCGCTGAACTGGCGTTCATCGCCCGCATGAGCCAGGAGCTGCGTACGCCGCTGAACGGCATTCTCGGCACCACGCGCCTTTTGACGGAAAGCCCCCTGGCGCCCGAGCAGCGGGAATGGCTGGACAATATCGGACAATGCAACGCCGATTTGATGGCCATTCTCGACGAACTGATGATGTTCAGCGAAGGGCGCTCGGGCGGCGAGACGCCGGCGCCGGTTTCCTCGCCGTCGGTTGCCGTCGGCGCGCAGGAGGACCTGTCGGGTGGGCTGCCGTCGCTGCGCATTTTGCTGGCCGAGGACAATTACATCAATCAGAAGGTCACCGAGGCCATTTTGAGCCGCCGCGGCCATGTGGTGACCACCGTCGGCGACGGGGTCGAAGCGGTGAAGGCCATGGAAAAGGCTCACTTCGATCTGATCTTGATGGACGTCCAGATGCCGGGCCGCGACGGCCTTTGGGCCGCCCGCACCCTACGCGAGCAAGGGCACGACACGCCGATCATGGCGTTGACCGCCCAGGCCATGCCCAAGGACGCCGAACTGTGCCTGCAGGCCGGTATGAACGGCTATATCAGCAAGCCGTTCACCGCCGAACGCCTGATGAACGAGATCGCCCTGCTGCTGCAAAGCCTGAAACGGTAGGGGCGGGTGTCTCTGTTCCCTGAGCCCAGGTGCTTTCTGCCGTTCTTCCTGGTGCAGTTCCTCAGCGCGGCCAACGATAATCTTTTCAAGAACGCGGTGGCCTTGCTGGTCATCTATCGCCTGGACGGTGCGGCCGGATTTTCGCCGCAGGTGGCGGTCAGCCTGGGGGCGGGGCTGTTCATCCTGCCCTTCTTCTTGCTGTCGGCGTGGGGCGGATTGCTGGCCGATCATTTTCCGAAACGGCTTATCATCCGCTGGACCAAAAGCGGCGAAGCGGCCGTCGCCATGTTGGCGGCCTGGAGTCTGACGCAGGCCTCCCTGTCCGGCATGATGACGGCTTTGTTCCTGATGGGCTGCAAGTCGGCCTGTTTCGGGCCGGTGAAATATGCCGTCCTGCCGGAATTGCTGAAGCCCAGCGATCTGGTGCGCGGCAACGCCTTGGTGGAAAGCGCGACCTTTCTGGCGATTCTCGTCGGCACCATAACCGGGGGGCTGCTGGTGCTGCGCCCGAACGGAACGGCCGAGGTCGGTGGGCTGATGCTGGTCCTGGCGGCGTTGGGCGTGGTCGCGGCTTTTCTCGTGCCGTCGGCGGGCCGGGCCGAAACCGGCGGCAGGCTGTCCTTCAACCTGCCTCGGCTGGGATGGCAGGCTTTCGGCTTTCTGCGCCACGGCGACGGTTTGCTGGGGGCTTCCTTGGGGATCAGTTGGTTCTGGTTCCTGGGGGCGACTTTTCTGGCTCAGTTTCCGGCTTTGGCGAAACTGGTTCTGGGAGCGGACGAGCGGGCCGTGACCCTGATGCTGACCATGTTCGCCCTTGGCGTCGGCGGCGGCGCGGCGCTGGGCGGACTGTTGCTGAAGCGGATTGCCGCCCCTCGGCTGGGCCATGGCGCTGCTTTGGCGATGGGGCTGCTGTGCTGCCATCTCGGGCTGGTGGAGGCGCAGGCCCCGGCGGCGGATTTCTTGGCTTTCCTTGCCCGACCTTCAAGCTGGCGGGTGTTGGGCGAGCTTTTGGGCATTGCCGTCTGCGGCGGCGTCTTCGTTCTGCCGCTTTACATCCGCCTGCAGCGCCATTCCGATTCAGCCAGCCGCTCCCGGGTGGTGGGAGCCAACAATATCTTGAACGCCCTGTTCATGGTGGCTTCGGCGCTGGTGTCGGCAGCGGCGCTGGGAGCCGGAGGAACGGTGCCCGGCCTGATCCTGGGGATCGGCGGGGCGACCGTGTCCGGGGCCTTGGCGAAAGGGCTTCGTTACAGGAACGCCGCTGCCAGGAAATAGACGCCGTAGCCGATCAGGGCGGCGGCCGGAATGGTGAAGATCCAGGCCCAGACGATGGTTCCCGCCAGCCCCCAGCGCACCGCCGACATGCGCTTGGCCGTGCCGACGCCGACGATGGCGCCGGTGATGGTGTGGGTGGTCGACACCGGGATGCCCAGCCAAGTAGCGGTGAACAGCGTGATGGCGCCCGCCGTTTCGGCGCAAAAGCCTTGGAACGGCTTCAGTTCGGTGATCTTCGAACCCATGGTGCGGACGATGCGCCAGCCGCCGAACAGGGTGCCCAGACCCATCGCCGTCTGCGAGGCCAGGACCACCCATAGCGGCACATGGAAGTCCGGCCCCAGCAGTCCCTGCGAAAACAGCAACACGGCGATGATGCCCATGGTCTTCTGGGCGTCGTTGCCGCCGTGGCCCAGCGAATAGAGCGAGGCCGAGACGAATTGCAGCTTGCGGAAGCTGCGGTCGACGGTGAACGGCACGGCCCGGCGCAGCAGCCAGCTGGCGATGATGATGATGATCAGCGCCAGGACGAAGCCGGCCAGGGGCGACAGCACGATGGCGGCGGCGGTCTTGATGAAGCCGTCGGCGACGATGGCCGAAACGCCGGCCTTGGCGATGCCGGCCCCGGCGATGCCGCCGATCAGGGCATGGGACGATGACGACGGCAGGCCCAGCCACCAGGTCAGCAGGCTCCAGAGAATGGCGCCCATCAGGGCGGCCAGGATGACGGCCGGGTCCATGACCGAGGGGCTGACGATGCCGGTGCCGATGGTCTTGGCCACATGCAGGCCGAAGAACAGAAAGGCGATGAAATTGAATCCGGCGGCCCAGGCGACGGCGGCTTTTGGCGGCAAAACGCGGGTCGAGACCACCGTGGCGATGGAATTGGCGGCGTCGTGAAGGCCGTTGATGAAATCGAACGCCAAAGCGATGGCGATGATCACGGCCAGGGCCGGCAGGCCCAGATGAATGGCGTCCATGACGGACCTCAGACGTGATCGAGCATGATGCCTTCGATGACGTCGGCGACGTCGTCGCAGCGGTCGGTCACGGCTTCCAGCAGTTCATACACTTCCTTGCGGGCGAAAAAGGCGATGGTTTCGGGGCGGTCGGCCACCAGTTGCTGCAGGGCGGCGCGCAGAGCGTCGTCGGCTTCGCCTTCGACGGAGGAAATGGATTCGCACAGACCGTTGATCTGGCCGGCGTTGCGGCTGATGTCTTCCAGCAGCGGGATCAACTGACAAACCTTCTGGGCGCAGCGCAGGATGTGCCCGGACAACTGGGTCATGAAGCCGTCGAACTCGGCCAGTTGGTAAAGTTCGGCCAGAATGGCGACTTCCTCGATCAGGTCGACGGCGTCGTCCAGGGCGTTGGAAAGAGCCAGGATGTCCGAGCGGTCGAAAGGCGTGATGAAGGCGCGATGCAGTCCGATCACCGTCTGACGGCCGATCTGATCGGCTTCCTTCTCGATGCGTTTCAGGTCGGCGACGCGGGCCGGACGATCGGCGGCGGGGGCGGACATCAGCGTCTGCAAGGCTTCGGCGGCGGTCAGGATGCAGCCGGCATGGGCCTGGAACTGGTCGAGAAAACGCTCTTCCTTGGGCATCAGGGAGCGCAGCAGGCGGGACAGCATGGTTTTTTCTCTCAAGCGATGGTGAAGGGCGGCTTATGGCCCGCCTCTCCGGTCAGCAGGTTCAGCATTTCGATCAGTCCGGTCTCGGCCACATGGCCTGCGGCTTCGCCGGGCGTCATCCACTGGCGCTTCCGTTGATCCATTTCCGGCCAATTGTCCAGTTCTTCCTGTACTTCCAGCGGAAAGACCAGCACGGTGCAGCGTTTACGCTTCTTGTTCTCAAGCCGCTTCAGGTATTCGAAGGTGGCGAAGGGCAGGGTGGCGACCCGGCCTTTCAAGCCGGCTTCCTCGTAGGCTTCATGGGCGGCGACCTCGTGCGGGAGCATGTCCTTTTCGGGCCAGCCCTTGGGAATGACCCAACGGTGGGTCTCGCGAGACGTGATCAGCAGGACAGACAATTCCCCATCCCGCACCCGGTAGGGCAGGGCGGCGAATTGCAGCGCTGTCTTTTTCTTCGGCATTTTGCTGTGTGAACCTTGTTAAAGGCGAAGCCGTTTTTCCGGAGGGGGATCTTGGCGGCTCATCTTGACAGCAATGCTTCTGGACGAACACGGGGCAGACTGCAACAAATTTGTTACACTTTAGAGTCGTTATAAAATCCTTTCATGCTAAGGTTATAATCCTATCTGCTCTGAAGGTTGTCTCGACGCGAGTTGATCCTAAGACGTTGTCTGCTGGGCCGGCTTCATTTACTGTTCGATAATCCGGCTGATTGTAGCCGTGGGGATGTTGTCAAACGGGGGCGCGCGTGTCGATCAACCAGCCATCTTCGGTGGTGCTGGCCAATGCCAGTACCCATGGTGTGTCTGCGGCGCCGACGGTTTTGACGGCGACGGCGGGTGAGACGCTGCATGTTCCTGGCGGGAATTTTCTGCTGACGGCGGATTTCCACCGGGTCGGGGGCGATCTTCTGTTGGTTGGCAAGGACGGGCACGAGGTTTTGGTCCAAGGCTATTTCGACAGCCACACGCCCCCCGACCTGCAATCGGGCACGGGCGGGATCATCCATCCCGACCTGGCGTCGCGCCTGGCCGGTGCCATCGCGCCGGGCCAATGGGCGCAAGAGGGCGGAGCGGCGCCGCAGCTTCACGCCATCGGCGAGCTTCAGAAGCTGGCGGGCACGGTCAAGGTCCACCATATCGACGGCCGGGTGGAAACCCTGCAGCAAGGCGCCACGGTCTATCAGGGCGACGTGCTGGAGACGGCAGGCGATGGCGCGGTGGGTATCGTCTTTGCCGACCGCTCGACCTTCAGCCTGGGCAAGAACGGCCGAATGGTGATGGACGAGCTGGTCTATGACCCGCAAAGCCACACCGGGCATTCCTCGATGTCGGTAGTGCAGGGAACCTTTTCGTTCGTGTCGGGTCAGATCGCC
>DATLJS010000035.1:0-278129 GCA_035538795.1 Candidatus Sulfotelmatobacter sp.
GACGGTCTTCAGACGCGAAGCCTGCACGCCCTGAGCAACCAGGAACTCCTTGACGGAGTTAGCACGCTTCTCGCCCAGGGCGATGTTGTACTCGCGGGTGCCGCGCTCGTCAGCATGACCTTCGACGGTCAGGTTGTCCTGCGGGTACTTCTTCAGGAAGGCAACCCAAGCGGTCAGCTGCTGGCGAGCTTCGGGGCTCAGGTCGGACTTGTCGAAGCCGAAGAACACACGGTCGCCAACGTTGGCAACGAAGTCAGCCTGCGAACCGGGGACGATCGAGGTGCCGGCCTTGGCAGGAGCGGCGGCGGTGGCGCCACCGGCCTTGGTGGCGTTCTCGTCGGTCGAGGAGCACGCGGCCAGCAGAGCGACGGCGGCAACCATGGTCAGGATACGGGTCTTCATTTATTACTCTCCCCCTTCAATCGGGATCAAAAAATCACGTGGAACGGAACTTGGCGGAAAGGGCGTCCCCCGCTGCTCGGTGACGCCCCTTTTATCATACAACGACTTTCGATCGCTGTAGCCGTGTGAATTCCCTTTCGGCGACGCAATATACTTACGAAGTTCTAGGGAATCAAGGGGGACCAAGCAGGGTCGGAACCATCAAGCGGTGTAACCATCTGCCGTTCGTTGAAGCCTGTTAGGTCAATGGTATAAAGCTTGGTCATACCGCCGCGACCGCTGGATTCCGTGCGTTCCTGCTTCCAAAAGGCCAAAACGCGGCCATTCGGAGCCCAGGTCGGAGCCTCCACCAGGAAGCCTTGAGTCAATAAACGTTCACCAGAACCGTCGGGTCGCATGACACCTATGTAGAATTCGCCACCCTTCCATTTGGTGAAAGCAATGAGATCTCCACGGGGCGACCACACCGGAGTGGCATAACGGCCGTCGCCGAAACTGATGCGGTGGGCGTTGGAACCGTCGGCGTTCATCACGTAAAGCTGCTGATTGCCACTACGATCGGAATTGAAGGTGATCTGTGTTCCGTCCGGGGCATAGCAGGGCGACGTATCGATGTAAGGCGTGTTGGTGATGCGGGTGGTGCGGCGGGTGCGCAGGTCCATCTCGTAGATGTTGGTGCTGCCGTTCTGCGCCAAGCTCATGATCACCCTGTTACCGTCCGGCGAGAAACGCGGAGCGAAGGTCATGCCGGGGAAATCGCCCAGCACTTCGCGGCGGCCGGTGTCCAGGTCATAGATATAGACCCGCGGCGTATCCCGGTAATAGGACATATAGGTAATCTCGCGACGAACCGGCGAAAAACGCGGCGTCAGCACCAGATCGGAGCCTTCCGTCAGGAACTGATGGTTCTCGCTGTCCTGGTCCATGATGGCCAGACGCTTGACGCGGCGCTGCTGCGGACCGCTTTCCGCCACATAGACGATCTGAGTGTCGAAATAACCGTCTTCGCCCGTCAGGCGGGTATAGATCAGATCGGAAATCTTGTGGGCCACCCGGCGCCAGCTTTGCGGCGAGGCGTTCAGAGCCTGACCGAAAAGCCCCTGTTCACCGGCGACGTCCCACAAACGCGCCTCGACGCGCATACGGCCGTCCTGACCGACCTCGACCTTGCCGCTGACCAGCGCCTGGGCGTTGATGGCCTTCCAGTCGGCAAACCGCGGCTGCACCTGCAGCGATTCCACCGTCTGAATGAAGGCCTTCTGGTCGATGGGCCGGAACAGGCCGGAACGTTCCAGGTCAGCCGACACCACCGAAGCGATATCCCGCCCGATCTGCGATTCCTGGCCGGATGCGCCGGCCAGATTGGTGACCGCGATGGGCAGCGGTTCGCGGTTGGGGTGATTGATGTCGATCTGCACCTGAGCGGAAGCCGGTGCAGACGCCAGCCCCACCATCAACATGGTGAAGCCGACAGCTTTGACGAAGAGCAGTTTCATCGGGCAGCATCCCTGGGATCGAAATTCAACACGAGGTCCTTCAAGGCGTCGTACTTGCCTGGCGGAATCTTGATGGGCGAACAAGCATAGACGGCGCGGCGCGCGCTGTCGGCGGCCGCCCGGTAATAGGTATCCGAATAGTAGCGCGGATCATCGACGATATCGCCTTTGACCACGCTGCCGTCGGCATTCAACAGCACATGGATGCGCACGATCAGACTGGCGGCATCCTTCGCGCCGGCATCGAAATTCCAGCATTTGCGGAACTGGGCGGCGATGAAGTCCTTTTCCGTCATGCTGACCGGCTGGGACGGATCCCAGGTGCTGGAATTGGACGTGATCTTCGACGCCGACGGCGTGTTCTGCGGCTGCGGCGCCGGTGCCGGGGAGTTTTTCGGCGTCGACTTCTGAAGATTGTTCACGGCCGAAACCAGATCGTCGAAGTCATCCTTTTTCTTTACCGGCTTCTGATCCTTGGGCGGTTCAGGTTTCGGCGGCTCGGGCTTCGGCGGCGGCGGCTTGGGTGTCGGCACGGGCGCGGGTTCGGGCTTCGGCTCGGGCGGCTTCGGCGGCGGCGGAGTCGGAGTGGGCGGCGGCGGCGTGGGTTCCGGCGGCTTGGGCGGAGGCGGCGGTTCCGGCTTGGGTTCCGGCTTCGGCTCGGGCTTCGGCTCGGGCACCGGCGGAGCTTCCTGCTTTTCCGGCTCGGCGGGCTTTTCCTCGGCTTTCGGTTGCTCCTTTTGCTTCGGCGGCGCGTTGGTCTTGTCCGATACCGGAGCCAGTTCGACCACCACCGCGTCTTCGATCTGCGGCGGTTCCGGCGTCAGATGCGGCAGGCCGAAAATGGCGAACAGCGCCACCAGCACATGCAGACCCGCCGAGCAATACATGCCCGTGCGCATCTCGTGCTCGTTGCCGGAAAGATTGAAACGGCCGAAGCGCTTAGGAGGCATGATGGCCTACCGGGCTCCCTTTTTGGCGGCGTCTCCGCCGGAACCGGGCTGAGTGACCAGCGACAGCTTGGTGAAGCCGGACGACGACAAAGTCGACAGAACCTCGGCCATACGGCCGTAATTCACCCCGGAATCGCCGCGCACGAAGATCGTGGTGTCGGGCTTTTGGGCGGTGATCGCCTTCAGACGTGGCGCCAGCTCCTCGATTTCGACCTTGGTTTCCTGCAGCCAGACGGTACCGTCGGTCTTGATGGACACGCTGATGGGCTGATCGTCGCCCTTCAGCTGACCGGCGTTGGTCTTCGGCAATTCCAGCGGCACGCCGGCGGTCAGCAAGGGCGCGGTCACCATGAAGATGACCAGCAGCACCAGCATGACGTCCACCATCGGCGTGACGTTGATGTCGGCCATGGGCCGAAAGGCCCGGCGATGTCCGCGGCCTCCGCGGCCGCCTCCCAGGGACGCGCCCATGGATTAGGCCTTTTCTTCCAACTGACGCGACAGGATGGCGCCGAACTCGCCGGCGAAAGCCTCCAGACGCTTGGAATAGCGGTCGATGTCGCTCGACAGCTTGTTGTAAGCCAGCACGGCGGGAATGGCGGCGACCAGACCCAGGGCAGTGGCGAACAGCGCTTCGGCGATGCCGGGGGCCACTACGGCCAGACTGGTGTTCTTGGTCTCGCCGATATGGTGGAAGCTGTTCATGATGCCCCACACCGTGCCGAACAGACCGATGAATGGCGAGGTCGAGCCCACCGAGGCCAGGAAGCCCATGCGGGCCTCCAACTGCTCCATCTCGCGGCCCATGGTCACCTGCATGACGCGGTCGATACGCTGCGGCAGGCTGGCCCGCACCGATTCGCGGTCGGCCAGTCCCTTGGCGGCGGAGCGGCGCCATTCGCGCATGGCGGCCACGAAGATCGACGACATGGGATCCATGGGACGGGCGCCGATGCGGTCGTACAGCTCCTCCAGCGAACCGCCGGACCAGAAGCTTTCCTCGAAATGATCGGCGCGCTGGAACAGCCCGCGCAGACGGAACCATTTGTCGAAGATGATCGCCCAGCACCAGAACGAGGCGCCGACAAGAGCCATCATCACCGTCTTGACGATGGGATCGGCCTGAAGGAACAGGCCCCACATCGACAAATCGGTGGTTGCGGCGGCCCCCGCCAGGGCAGTGGTTTGAACCGGATCCATGGGTCTATTCCGTTTCTTGAGTCACGAGATAAGATTGAAGACGATCGCGCAGATCGTTGGGAATGCGGGCGGCCTTGGCCTCACCGGTCATGCAGACCAGACGAACCATCAAGGTCACCAATTCTTCGGTTCCGCGCAAAATGGACTGGGCGACATGCAGGCTGGCGCCGCCCAGATGAATAAGTTTCGAACGGACGGTCAAAAGATCGTCCAGCCGCGCCGGGCGCAGAAACTCCATCTCGCAGCTGCGCACGGCGAACAACAGATCGGCGTCGGCGCGCAGCCGCACCTGATCCAGGCCGATCAGGCGGGTCATCTCGGTACGGGCGCGTTCGGCGAAATTCAGGTAGCTGGCATGGTAAACGACGCCGCCGGCATCGGTTTCGGCGTAATAGACCCGCATGGGCAGCACATGTTCCTGGCCGACCCAGGCGCCGGTCATGGAGGAAACCTCAGTCATCCAGCTCATCTCCCTCGTTGTCGGCCAACAGATCGAACTGTTCGGAACGGCGTAGCGGGGTCAGCCCCAAATGGCGAAAGCCGGCGGCGGTCAGCATGCGTCCGCGCGGCGTGCGCTGAAGGAGCCCCTGCTGTAGCAGATAGGGCTCGATCACTTCCTCGATGGTGTCGCGCTGTTCGGACAACGCGGCGGCCAGCGTTTCCACGCCCACCGGCCCACCGCCGTAATTTCCGGCGATACAGCCCAGATAGCGGCGGTCCATGCCGTCCAGGCCCATCTGGTCGACCCCCAGCCGCGTCAGACCGGCATCGGCGATCTCGGCGTTCACCGGCAGGGTTTCCGCCACCACGGCGAAGTCGCGCACCCGGCGCAGCAGGCGTCCGGCGACACGCGGCGTTCCACGGGCGCGCCGGGCGATCTCCATGGCTCCGTCCTTGGTCATGGGGCAGCCCAGCACGCGGGCGCCACGGCTGACGATCAGTTCAAGTTCCTCGGGATCGTAGAAATTCATCCGCAAGGGAATGCCGAAACGTTCCCGCAAGGGGGTGGTCAAGAGCCCCGAGCGGGTAGTGGCGCCGACCAGAGTGAACGGCGCAAGATCGATGCGGACAGAGCGAGCCGAAGGCCCCTCCCCGATGATGAGGTCCAGCTGAAAATCCTCCATGGCCGGATAGAGCACTTCCTCTATGGCAGGATTAAGGCGGTGAATCTCGTCGATGAACAAAACGTCGCGGGGCTCCAGATTGGTCAGCAGAGCCGCCAGATCGCCGGCTTTGGCGATCACCGGGCCGGACGTGGCGCGAAAGCCCACCCCCAGCTCGCGGGCGACGATCTGCGCCAAAGTGGTCTTGCCCAGGCCGGGAGGGCCGAAGAACAGGGTATGGTCCAAAGCCTCGCCGCGTGAACGGGCGGCGGCGATGAACACGCTCAAATTCTCGCGCACATCCTTTTGGCCGATGAAGTCCCCCAGCACCTGAGGCCGGAACGAAGCCTCGAAGTCTCCTGGTGTCGCCTCGGGCTGAACGACGCGCGGGGTCATCGGGGCAGATCCTTGCCCAATTGCTTCAGCCCGGCCGAAATCAACTGGGTGGCAGTAGCACCTTCACCCAAGCCCTCGGCAACCTTCAGCACGGCGGCATGGGCTTCGACCCGGCGATAACCGAGATTGACCAGAGCGGAGATGGCGTCTTCCAGCGAACCTGCTTCCAGCGGAGCCGCACCGGCGGTGGGAGCCGAAGCCGGGAACGGCGACAGAGCGATACCCGCTGCCTTGTCCTTCAGTTCCGTCAACAGACGCACCGCCAGTTTTGGCCCGACGCCGTTGGCCCGGCTGACCATGGCCTTGTCGCCGGCGGCGATGGCGCGGGACAAATCTTCCGGCGACAGCACCGATAGAATGGCCAAGGCCACCTTGCTGCCCACGCCCTGGACCGTCAGCAGCAGACGGAACCATTCCCGTTCCACCGCATCCGAAAAGCCGTAAAGGTGGATATGGTCTTCCCGCACATGGGTCTCGATGAACATCGCCGCCGCTTCGCCGGCCGACGGCAGCCGGGACAGCGTCTTGGCCGAGCAGAACACCAGATAGCCGACGCCGCCCACGTCGATCACCACCCAATCGTCCCCCTGACCGTCGACGAGGCCGCGCAGCTTGGCGATCATGCGCGGGCTCCCTTCAGCGCCAAGGCGACTTTCGCGGCGGTTCCCCGGTTATGGGCGTGGCAGACGGCGATGGCCAAGGCGTCGGCGGCGTCGGCCGTCTTGGCCTGGCAATTGGGCAGCAGGCGGCGAACCATCATTTCCACCTGATCCTTGGCTGCGCGGCCGGTTCCCACCAAAGCCTGCTTGACCTGAGTCGGCGCGTATTCGGCCACCATCATGCCGGTCAGAGACGCTGCGACCAGCACCGCCCCCCTGGCCTGCCCAAGTTTGAGGGTCGACGCCGGATTCATGTTGACGAAGGTCTGTTCGACAGCCGCCTCTTCCGGCGCCCATTCGGCGATCACCGCCTGAACGCCGCGATGAAGCTGGGCCAGCCGCTCACCCAGCGACAAAGTCTCGTCCGAACGCACGACTCCATCGGCAACCCAGCGCAGCCGGTTGTCCTCAGCGTCGATCACGCCCCACCCAGTGACGCGCAATCCGGGATCGAGACCCAGTAGTCGCATGCCAACCCTTCGCAACCCGCCCGTTTAAGCGAGCTTCTCCATCAGATCAGGAGCAATGTCGAAATTGGCCTGAACGCGCTGGACGTCGTCATTGTCCTCCAGCACTTCCAGGAACTTCATCAGCGACTGAGCCGTCTGCTCGTCGGTCACGGGAACCACCATCTGCGGCTGCCAGTCCAGACGGGCGCTGGCGGGCGGGCCGAACTTGCCTTCCAACCCCTCGCGCACGGCGTTCAGATCGTCGGGAGCGCAGGTGATGTCGTGACCATCCTCGTCCGACTCGACATTGCTGGCGCCCGCCTCCAAAGCGGCCTCGAACAAATCGTCGGCGCTGCCGGCGGCCAGCGGATAATGAATGGCGCCGATGCGGTCGAACATGAAGCTGACCGAATTGGTTTCGCCCAGATTGCCGCCGCTTTTGTTGAACGCGGTGCGGACTTCCGAAGCCGTGCGGTTACGGTTGTCGGTCAAGGCCTCGACGATCACCGCCACCTTGCCGGGGCCGTAACCTTCATAGCGGACCTCTTCGTAATTGGCGCCATCTTCGCCGCCGGCGCCGCGCTTGATGGCGCGGTCGATGGTGTCCTTGGGCATGTTCTGCTCACGCGCCGCCAGGATCGCCGCACGAAGGCGCGGATTGGCCGCCGGGTCAGGCAGACCCGTCTTGGCCGCCACGGTCAATTCGCGGATCAGCTTGGTGAAAACCTTGGCGCGCTTGGCATCCTGCGCGCCCTTGCGATGCATGATGTTCTTAAACTGAGAATGACCAGCCATTTGCTGCCGAAGCCCTATTGTCGGTAAACCCGTGCCTATACCATATATGGTGGAGTCGTCCAATGCGAAGCTGACGCTCCAGGCATGTTCGGCCCGCACTATGGCAATTTTGTCCGCCCAGGCAAAGCCTTTCCCCTAAAAAAAACACGCAAGACCGCACCACAGACGAGGCTTCTCGCCGCATCCCATGCGATTGGGCATATATCTTTAGATCCAATCAAAAACATTCTAAAGAATGAGATAATGTCCACAGGGTATTTCATTCCTCTGATACCCTTTTGCCAAAGCAAGAGCTTCTATACCCTTCTCGGAAAATGAGAATAAAAACAGGAAGCGTCTTTATGCCGATCAAGTTCTCGCAGATGCGCCTCGCCAAGAAGCTGCCGCTTCTTTTTGCCGCCCTTGCCACCGTGACGGCCATCGTCATCGGCACCCTGGCTTACGGCATTGCCGCGTCCAACCTGACCGAAGCCACCGAAGGCAAGTTGAAAGCCACGGTGGAAGGCCGGAAAGTGGAGATGGACCGTTACCTGGAGGGGGTCCGCCAGGACTTGGTCATCCTGTCCGGCATCAAGACGGTGAGCGACGGCCTGACCGAATTCGAATACGGCTTCCGCGCCTTGGACGGGGCAGAAAGCAAGCTGCCCGAGTTGTACGCCAAGGAGCCCGACGCCGCCAAGCGCGTCGCCATGGATACCGCCGGCGACCGCTCGGATTATTCCGACGTCCATTCCCGCTACCATCCCTGGTTCCGCAACTTCATGCAGACCAAGGGCATGCCCGACATCTTCCTGATCGACGCCGAAGGCCACGTCGTCTATTCGGTCGGCAAATATGCCGACTTCGCCTCGGACCTGACCGCGCCGCCCGCCCGCGACAATGAATTAGGCCGGCTCTACGAGGCTGTGAAAGCCGCCCCCAAGGGTCAGGCGGTGTTCACCGACCTGCATCCCTACCCCGCCGCCGGATCGCCGCCAGCCGCCTTCATCGGCGCGCCGGTTTATGGCGAGGACGGCTCGTTCCTGGGCGCGCTGGTGTTCCAGATGCCTTTGGGCCGCATCAATCAGATCATGCAGATGGCCGCCGGCATGGGCGACAGCGGTGAAACCTATCTGGTCGGCACCGACAAGCTTCTGCGGAGTCAGTCCCGCCTGCCGCCCCAGCCGATACCGTTGTCGCTGAAGGTGGACAATGCCGCCGTCGACCAGGCGCTGGCCGGACAAAGCGGCACCATTCCGGTGGTCGGCGCCCGCGGCCAGGACGTGATCGCCGCCTATGCCCCGCTAAGCTTTCTGGGCAGCAAATGGAGCGTGATCGGCGAGCAGGAGGTCAGCGAGGTCATGGCCCCGGTCCATGCCATGCGCAACCTGATGCTGCTGGTGGGATCGCTGGCCATGCTGGTGGTGATCGGCATCGGCTTGGCGGCTTCGCGCGCGGTCACCCGCCCCATCGGCTCCATGACCCAGGCCATGGGCGCGCTGGCGTCGGGCGATCTGGCCGTCGCCATTCCCGCCCTGGACCACAGCGACGAAATCGGCGAGATGGCCCAGGCCGTTCAGGTCTTCAAGGACAACGCCCGCAACATGGACCGCATGTCCCGCGAGCAGGAGGAAATGAAACGCCGGTCCGAAACGGAACGCCGTCAGGCGCTGACCCGGCTTGCCGACGACTTCGAAAGCCAGATCCGCACCGTGGTCAACGGCGTGTCCCAGGCCGCCGGCGGCATGAAAAGCACCGCCGAAGCCATGACCCAGGCCGCCGACGCCACCAGCCGGCAATCGGAAGCCGCGGCCCAAGCCGCCAACGCCGCATCCGGCAACGTGCAGGCCGTGGCCACCGCCGCCGAGGAACTGTCGGCCTCGATCCACGAGATTTCCCGTCAGGTTTCGCGCTCGGCCGAAATCGCCGGAGCCGCCGTCGGCGAAGCCCAGCGCACCACCGACATGGTCCAGGGACTGGCTCACGCCGCCGCCAAAATCGGCGAAGTCATCGGCCTGATCAACGACATCGCCAGCCAGACCAATCTGCTGGCCCTGAACGCCACAATCGAAGCGGCCCGGGCCGGCGAGGCCGGCAAGGGCTTCGCCGTCGTCGCCGGCGAGGTCAAGAATCTGGCCAACCAGACGGCGCGGGCCACGGAAGACATTTCGAATCAGGTGTCAGCCGTGCAATCGGCGACCCATAGCGCCGTTCAGGCCATCGAAGGCATCGCCCACACCATCGGCCAGATCGATCAGATCGCCGCCGCCATCGCCGCCGCCGTCGAAGAACAAGGCGCCACCACCACGGAAATCGCCCGCAGCGTTCAACTTGCCGCCTCGGGCACCCGCGACGTGTCCGGGAACATATCGGGCGTCACCGCCACCGCCGAGAAGACCGGCCGCGCCGCCGACGACGTGTTGCAGGCCTCGGGCAGTCTGACGCATCAATCGGACCAACTGCGAGAACAGGTGGACCGTTTCCTGCGCTCGGTGCGCAACGGATAAGCGGCGAAGATCAGCGGAATATCGGCGGGGCGGCAATGGGAAAACCGTCCGCCCCCCCCCTGCACGGTCCATCCTGGCCCGGCCAGGCGTTCTTCTGGGCTCTGAGCGCCCTTTTACGCTGCGGCGCCTTTGGCGCGGCAGTCGAGCAAGCGGTTAAGACAGGCAGACGACGAAAGGCGGGAGATGGAAAACATCCATTCCCGCTGTCTTGCCCGTTGTCTAGAGGATCGAGCCGCTCAGAGCTTCGCCCGGTTCGGCGTCGGCGGGGCGATGGGCGCGGGCTTGGCGCGGCTGGGGCCGGCATGGTGGACGCCGCCGGTCATCAGCACCGTATCACTGAGGCGGACGAAGGCTTTACGCCACTCCTGATCGGCCCCCAACGTGCTGGCCTTGGAAAAATAGCGTCTCGCCTCGCCCAGCGCCTTGCTGCGTTCGCCCATATGCTCTTCCGCCGCCAGTTGCACCGCCCGATGCAGCACCTTGTCGGCGGCCCGCATATTGGCGTTGCACTCCAGCAGGCGGGCGCGTTCGCGGGCTTTCTGCTTGTATTCCATGGGCAGCGTCTTATCGGCGGACAGATAGTCCTTGAGCCGTTGTGACAAGCGTTCGGCTTCGTCCGGCTGCGCCATCGCCATAGCGCTCAAGGTTTCGCGCACAGGCTTCTTAGCAGCCGCAATCGCCGCCTGCTTGGCTTCTTCCGAGTCGTCTTTGCTTTTAAAGCCGAACATCGCACCCTCCTTTTTCCGTCCGGCTCGGAGCGAGCACACGGAAGAGGTGATTAAACGATACTCAACTTCGTTAGTTTTCGATAGAAACCATTAACAATCTATGCGCAATGCATAAACAAAAGCACCACCTTCGATCTACAAAAGCCCCATCGACTTGAAACTGACATGCCCTTTTTTGCCGATCACCAGATGATCGTGCAGGGTAATACCCACCGCCCTGGCAGCGTCCCTGACCAGTTTGGTCATTTCGATATCCGGGCGGCTTGGGGTGGGGTCGCCCGAAGGATGGTTGTGCACCATGATGATGGCGGTGGCGTTAAGCTCCAGCGCCCGTTTGATCACCTCGCGCGGATAGACCGGCGTATGGTCCACCGTTCCCTTCTGCTGCGCTTCGTCGGCGATCAATACGTTCTTGCGGTCCAGAAACAGCAGGTGAAATTGCTCGACGTCCCGATGCGCCATGGTGATATGGCAATAGTCCAGCAACTTCTCCCACGATGCCAGAATCGGACGGTCGATCACTTCCTGCCGGGCCAGCCGCTGGGCCGCAGCCTGAACCACTTTCAGAGCGGTGGCGGCGACCTCCTTGATACCGTCCACGTCTTGCAATGCCTCGGGCGATGCCGTCAGCACGCCGGCAAAACCGCCGAAGCGGGCTAGCAAGACCTTGGCCAGCGGCTTCACGTCCTTTTGCGGAATCGCCAGGGTGAGCAAAAGCTCCAGCAACTCGTAATCGGGCAAGGCGTCTGCGCCGCCCGACAGAAAACGCTGGCGCAGCCGCTTGCGGTGATCCTTGTAATGCGGCTCGGCCTGATCCCCGGCGTCGCTCATTACGCCTCGCGGTTCGGGAAATCCAGGCCGGCGGGAGACAGGGTGAAAATTTCGCAGCCGTCGGCGGTAACGCCGATCGTATGCTCGAACTGAGCCGACAAGCTCTTGTCCTTGGTGACCGCCGTCCAGCCGTCCGACAGGATCTTGGTTTCATAACGCCCGGCATTGACCATCGGCTCGATGGTGAAAATCATACCTTCCCTCAGCGCCAGCCCCTGGCCGGGCTTGCCGTAATGCATGACGTTCGGAGCTTCGTGGAATACGCGGCCGACGCCGTGACCGCAGAAATCGCGCACCACCGAAAATCGATGCGATTCGACATAGGATTGGATGGCGTGACCGATATCGCCCAGCGTCGCCCCGGGTTTGACCACCTTGATGCCGCGCATCAAGGATTCGTAGGTCACTTCGCACAGCTTGCGCGCCTTCACCCCGACCTTGCCGACATAGAACATGCGGCTGCTGTCGCCATACCAGCCCTCAACGATGGGCGTGACGTCGATATTGACGATATCGCCCTCTTCCAGCGTCTTGTCGCCGGGAATGCCGTGGCAGACGACATGGTTCACCGACGTGCAAATGGATTTGGGGTAACCCCGATAGTTCAGTGGCGCCGAAATGGCGCCCCGCTCGGCGACGAATTCGGCGCACAGCCGATCCAACTCGCCCGTGGTCACGCCCGGCTGGACGTAAGGGGTGATGAAATCCAGGCACTCGGCCGCCATGCGCCCAGCCTTACGCATAGCCGCGAATTCCTCGGGGCCGTGCAGGGTGATGCGGTTGCCTTCGTGATTGCTCATCGTACTCTCATCCAGTCCAGTCATCGGCGCCCAGCCGTAAGGGGAGCGGGTCGGCGACCGTGATCTCCTCAAGGCTCAGACGGCAGGCGTAACACAACACTTCCACCCCCGCGGCCACCGCCCGGTGCAATGCCTGGGCATAGGCGGGGTCGATATCGGCGGCGGGAATAAAGTAACGGCAATCGGAGCGTTGCACCAGGAACAGCATCACCGCCCGATGACCTTGGGCCACCATGTCGGACAGTTCCGCCAGATGCTTGGCGCCCCGCGCCGTCACCGCATCGGGAAAAGCGGCGGCGTCGCCGCGCTTCAGATGCACGTTCTTGATCTCGACATAGCATTTGGGACGGCTTTCGTCCTCTAAAAGGATGTCGATGCGGGAATTCTTGCCATAGGCCACTTCACGGCGCAAACCGGCGTAACCGATCAGTTCGGGGATCTGCCCCAGGCGGATGGCCTCGGCGGCGATGGCATTGGGATGGCCGGTATTGATGCCCACCAACCCGCCGTCCACGTGAGCCAACTCCCAGCTCCAGGCCAGCTTGCGGGTCGGTTTGTCGGAATAAGACAGCCAGACGTCGATACCGGGATCGGACAGCCCCAGCATGGCTCCGGAATTCGCCACATGGGCGGTGGTTTCCGTCCCGTCGTCCAATACCACGTCGGCCAGGAACCGCTTGTAGCGCTTGATCAGACGGGCATGGGTCAAAGGACCGGGAAGTTTCATGGATCAAGACCCGGTTCCGGCACTTCGCCGCCATTCAGCGCTTCGGCCAGATTGACCCGGCCCGTGCCCGGCGTCAGCGGTTTCTGCTGGGACGCATGCGGCCGCCAGGCGGTCATGGTCATGATCTGGAAAGTGGCGGGCAACCGTCCGTCCCCGTCGCGGAAACGTTCCTCGTACAGTGCCATGGCCCGGAACAGGGTCGAACGGCGCGTGGGATGGCGGCGACGGGCGTTGACGGCGTTACCCTCGCCCATGCCGCGCAGATCCGCGAACAGGCGCATGACGTCGCCATAGGTGACGGTGATGCTGTCCAGATCCACGACCGGCAGGGAGAATCCCGCCCGCTGCAGCAAGCCGCCCAGGTCGCGCAGGTCGGCGAAAGGCGAAACGCGCGGGCCGGTCCCGCCTTCTTCCGCCAGCTCGGCCTCCATCAGGCACTGGCGCAGCTCCCACAGGGTTTCCCCGCCCAGCATGGCCCCGACGAACAGGCCGTCTTCCTTCAGCGCATGACGGATTTGCAGCAGCGCCCCAGGCAAATCGTTGACCCAATGCAGCGACAGATTGCTGATGATCAGATCGAAGCTTTCGGGCGCGAAAGGCAGCGCTTCCTCGTCAGCGGCAAGACTGAGACCGCCGGCCTGCGCCGCCATGGCCAGCGACAGATCGCAACGCACCAGGGTTTCGATACCGCCCCGGCTTTCCAGAAGCTCGGACAATTCGCCGTGATGGCATCCCAGATCCAGGGCGACGGGAAAGGTTCGGGCCATGTCGAGAAGGCGGTCCGACACCCGTTCAGCCACTTCCCGCAGCAGGAAATCATGCTCGGCGAGCCGGGCCGACGCCCGGTCGCGCTGACGCCGCACCTGGGCGCGGTCGAAGACGGTGAGATCGTTCATGCCGGTTATATGGCACGCCGCGGCGCCCGGGAAAAGAGCGTTATCCGAAGGCCAGGGAGCGATTGTGCAGTTCCATGGTCATGTTCAGCGTGGTCAGGGCCTCATCCAGGGTATGAATGCCGCGAGCCTCCAACGCCTCGATCAGCCGCAGCAGCACCGCCGCCGTCACCAGGGAATCGCCCAAGGCCGTATGGCGATCGGTGACGGTGACGCCGTAGCGTTCGGCGATATCATCCAGCGACTGGCCTTCGGCGCTACCGTCGACATAAGACGACAACAGCATGGTGTCCAAGACGGGATTGTCGAAGCTGACGCCGCACTCCCGCTCGCGCAGACGAATGAACTTCAGATCGAAGGCGGCGTTATGGGCGATCAGCACGGCATCCGCCGCATAGGCCTTGAACTGTGGCAAAACAACGGCAATAGGGGGCTTGTCGGCCACCATTTCGTCGGTCAGGCCGTGGAACTTGGTGCTTTCCGGCGGAATGGCCCGCCCCGGATTGACGATGCGGTTGAAGCTTTCCCCGGTCAGGATGCGCCCGCCGACGATGCGCACTCCGGCGATCGAGACGATCTGATCTCCCTGCCCCGGATTGAGGCCGGTGGTTTCCGTGTCGAACACCACATAGGTCAGATCGCGCAATTTGACGCCGCCCAGATCGCCGCCCAATCCGCCGCCCTGAGCCAGCAGATTGAAGTCGAAAAATTCCGGACGCGGCGGCAGTTTTTCCGCCTGCGTCACTTTGTCCTGCCCCTCATGTCCCAACGACAGGGGAATGCGCAGGGTGACGCGGCCGTCGTGCGCCTCCTCCACCAGATCCTCGCGGGTATGATGGGCCATGACGTCGCGCACGGTCATGCCGCCCAGCGCCGCCGACACCGGCGCCTTCTGCCAGGCGATCAGGGTTTCGTCGTCCACCCGCCCGCCGTCCCAGGCGATGTTGACCCAGGCGTGCCCATCCTCGGGCTCGGCCGCCAGATCGAAGTCCTGCGGGCCTGCCTTGGCAATGGCCCGGATCAAGGCCTCCAGCGCCAGCACCAGCGAATGGGAATCGCCATGCAGCCAAATCGGCAAGCCGGTCATGGTCACCTTCAGCCCTGAATTCTCCAAACGCCGGATGACGAAATCGAACAGATCTGCGGAATGGATATCCGACATGGGCCACCAGCCGGTAACCAGCGAACGATAGCTTTTGCTGGCTTTACCCAAGGCGTCGGATAAGTCGGCGATCACGGTTTCAGTGTTGCTGGCGCTTTTGCTCAGACGGTCCAGGCGATTGCGCATGCCGTCCAAAACCTCGCGCAGCAGGGTGTCGCGCTTGGCCAGCGCCGCCACCTGGTCGGTGACGTCGTTGAAGGTGATGACATAGCCGGTGATTTCTCCTTGCGTCCGCACCAGGCTCATACGGCCCTGCAACAGCGAACGGCCGTCAATGGTGCCCGAGACGAAGGGAGCATTCGACAGCTCGCCTTCCGGCCGGTGCAGCAGAATGTCCAGGATGTGCAGCACCGGCTCCTTGGCCACCAGCCCGAACAGATTGCGCCCCAGCCCCATCTCGCCAGACACATGCAGCAGATGCAGGGCGACCTGATTGTACAGCACCACCTGATGCTTCATGTTGCAGACCACGACGCCCTCGTGAAGGTCGTTCAGAATGGCCGCCAGACGGGCTTTCTGAGCTTCGGCGTTGGCGGTGGCCGCGGCGACCGCCTCGTTGACCTGGCGGCGGGCGACGCCCAGCTTCCGAGCCATCTCATTGGCCGCCTCGGGCAATACGGGCAGCACCGAATAACGCGACAGGTCGAAGGAATCCCGAACCTCGCCGTGGGAAATGGCGCGCAGCTCCACCGCCAGCTTGCGGGCCGCCCGCAGCACGATCAGATCGACGATTTTCCAGGACACCAGCCCCAGCCCGCCGGCCAGCCCGACCGCCAGAACGGCGAAGGTCAGCAACGGAGCGCGGGAGTTTCCCTGAGCGTCCAGGGGCAACAGAAAGGCCGCTCCGGCCAGTGCCCCCGCATAGGCGGCAAAAGCCAGGCATAGCAGCAGGAACGGTGCCAGCCGTCGGTTCATCTCCGGAAACTCTCCCAGTGCCCCTGCGTTCAGGGGACGGCGCGGTACATGGCCGCGCCGCTCGTCATTTGGTCACAGTATGACCAAACCCTTATGGGAGAGAAAGGAGAACCTTAAACCTTAAAGAAGCCGCGGTACCACTCGACGAACTTCGGGATGCCGACGTCGATGCTGGTGGTGGGCCGGTAGCCGTGATCGCGCTGGATGGCCTCGATGTCGGCGTAGGTTTCCTTCACGTCGCCCGGCTGCATCGGCTCCAGGATGACTTCGGCCTTCTTGCCGCAGGCCTGCTCGATCAGATCGATGAAATGGGTCAGCTTTTCCGAGCGGTTGTTGCCGATGTTGTAGACGCGGTAAGGCTTGACACCCGACGGCGGCGAATCGGTGACGGCGACGATGCCGGACACGATGTCGTCGACAAAAGTGAAGTCGCGGCGCATGTCGCCGTTGTTGAAGACGTGGATCGGCTTGCCGTCCAAAATCGCCTTGGTGAACAGAAACGCCGACATGTCCGGGCGGCCCCAGGGACCGTAGACGGTGAAGAAGCGCAGGCCCGTGGTAGGAATCTGATACAGATGGCTGTAGCAGTGGCTCATCAGCTCGTTGGCCTTCTTGGTGGCGGCGTAGAGCGAGATGGGATTGTCCACCCGGTCGTCCACCGAGAAGGGCAGTTTTTCGTTGCCGCCGTAAACCGACGACGAACTGGCATAGGCTATATGCTCCAGCTTCGGCAGATGCCGCGCCAGTTCCAGCATGACCAGATGGCCTTCCACGTTGGCGTGGGTATAGGCGTAGGGATTGACCAGCGAATAGCGCACCCCGGCCTGAGCGGCCAGATGAATGATGCGGGTGACGTCCTGGTGCCCCTTGATCATGTCTTCCATCGCCGCGCGGTCGGCGATGTCGATTTGAACGAAGGTGAAACCCGCATGGGTTTTCAGAACCTCTAGGCGGGCCAGCTTGATTTTGGGATCGTAATAATCGTTCAGGTTATCCAACCCGACGACTTTCTCGCCCCTGGCCAGCAGCCGCAGGCTGGTATGAAAGCCGATGAAACCGGCGGCGCCCGTCACCAGATAGGTCATGTCACTCTCCCAGGAACGGCCCCGCCGGTTCCGCCTTATTCCATTCCGATGGCGCGCTTATAAAGATCGAGCAGTTCTTCCTGCTCCTTGCGCTCATGATCCTCGACCTTGCGCAAAGAAATGATCTTGCGCAGGATCTTGGTGTCGAAGCCGGTGGATTTGGCTTCCGAATAGACCTGCTTGATATCCTCGGCGAGGGCTTTCTTTTCCTCTTCGAGCTTCTCGATGCGGTCCACATACTGCTGCAGGGCTTCGGCGGCAATGCCGCCAATGGCTTCGCTGGAACCGTCGGCCATGGCCTTGAAACCTCATAACGTGAAAATGAGGCCGGAGGATAGACAGAGGCCACCCGGATGTGCAAGCCATCTTGTGATGAAGAACGCTTCGGCCTAGCCTCGAATCATGGCAGCGCTATCGAAAATCATCGTCTATGCCGGACGGCGTCTGCTGGACGTGCTGATCCCCCCGCGCTGTCTGAAATGCGGCGGCATCGTCGATACGCCGGGCGCTTTGTGCCCATCCTGCTGGGAAGCCGTCAATTTCATCACCGCGCCGCTCTGCGCCTGCTGCGGCACGCCCTTCGATATCGACCTGGGGCCAGACACCCTGTGCGTGGCCTGCATCGAAAAGCATCCCCGCTTTCACCGCGCCCGCTCCGTGTTCCGTTACGACGACGCCAGCCGGGCCTTGATCCTGCGCTTCAAGCATGCCGACCGCACCGGCGGAGCCAAGACCTTCGCCCGCTGGATGGCCCGCGCCGGAGCCGAGTTGCTGGCCGAAGCCGACGTCATTCTGCCGGTGCCGCTGCACCCCCTGCGCCTGCTGAAGCGCCGCTACAATCAGGCCGCCCTGCTGGGACAGGAATTGGCGAAGCTGTCGGGAAAGCCCTGCCGGATCGACGCCTTGGCGCGCATCCGCAACACCAAGCCTCAGGGTACGATGGGACGGCGCAGCCGCAGCCGGAACCTACGCGGCGCCTTCGCCGTCAAGAAAGCAAACGCCGTGGCGGGAAAGAACGTGCTGCTGATCGACGACGTCCTGACCAGCGGCGCCACCTTGTCGGAATGCGGCAAGGTTCTGAGTGCCGCCGGAGCCGTGCGGATCGACGTCCTGACCCTGGCCCGCGTGGTGTTGGCCCAATAGCAGGGACTAGCCAAAAGCGGCCCGGCACCTATATCTTGTTGCGAACATTTTCTCGGAGTCGCCGTTACAATGGCCCAGATCGAAATCTACACCACCCCCGTCTGCCCCTATTGCGTCAAGGCCAAGGCCCTCTTCAAGAAAAAGGGCGTGAGCTGGACCGAGATCGATGTGGCGGCCGACGACGTCGTGCGCGACGGCATGGTGCAGCGGGCCGGCGGCAAGCGCACGGTTCCCCAGATTTTCATCGACGGCAAGCATGTCGGCGGCTGCGACGATCTTTACGCCCTGGACAAGGCCGGGGGTCTGGATCCCCTGTTGAGCGCCTGACCGTGAGCGCCGCCGCGAATCCCTTGGCGTTCAACAAGTTCAAGACCGCCTGCATCCAGGTCAACGCTGGCAACGACATGGATGTCAACATCCAGGCCGCCGCCGCCCTGGCCTGCGACGCCCGCGCCGCCGGCGCCCGTCTGGTGCTGATGCCTGAAAACGTCAGCATGATGGAATGGGGCACTAGGAACATCGTCGCCAAGGCCCAGCCGGAAAGCGAACACAAAGCCCTTGCCGCGTTCCAGGAGCTGGCTCGCGAAACCGGCCTGTGGCTGCATTGTGGTTCCCTGGCGGTTCTGCTGGAAAACGGCCGTGTCGCCAATCGCACCATCATGCTGGATCCGCGCGGCGACATCGTCGGCCGTTACGACAAGATTCACATGTTCGACGTGGATTTGGGCGGCGGCGAAGCCTATCGCGAATCCGCCACCTTCGAGCCCGGCACCCAGGCCGTGACCGTCGGGCTGCCCTGGGGCAAACTGGGCCTGTCCATCTGCTACGATTTGCGCTTTCCGCACCTGTTCCGCGGGCTGGCCAAGGCCGGGGCGGATTTCCTGGCCGTGCCCGCCGCTTTTACCCGCACCACCGGCAAAGCCCATTGGCATGTGCTGCTGCGGGCCCGGGCCATCGAGACCGGCTGTTTCGTCTTCGCCCCTGCTCAGTGCGGCACTCATGTGGGCGGCCGCGAGACTTTCGGCCACGCCCTGATCATCTCGCCCTGGGGGCAGGTGCTGGCCGACGGCGGCGAACAGCCCGGCTTCATCATCGCCGAGATCGACACCGATGAAGTGGACGATGCCCGGCGCAAGGTGCCGTCGCTGGTCCATGACCGCGCCTATGAAGAGGCTGACGGGCTTTAGTGGAAAGAAAACCGGCCTTGCGGCATAATGACGCGGGGCATAATGAAGCCGGATTTAGCAGAAAAACGCCGACGATGATCAAATACAATCTGATCTGCGCCCGGGACCATGAATTCGAAGGTTGGTTCCGCGATGGCGCCACCTACGATGCCCAAAGTGAGGCGGGAGAAATATCCTGTCCGTCCTGCGGCATGGCGGAAGTGCGCAAGGCGCCCATGGCCCCCAGCGTCGTGTCCAGCAAGCGGGCCGGCGAACGCCCGTCCCAGGAAATGGCCGATCTGCGTCAGGCCCTGATCAGCCTGCGCCAGCAAATCGAAAGCAGCGCCACCGATGTGGGCGAACGTTTCCCCGAGGAAGCCCGCCGCATGCATTATGGCGAAACCGAGGAAAAGCCCATTTACGGCCAAGCTTCCGCCGACGAGCGGGAGTCCTTGCGGGACGAGGGAATCGACGTGGTGCCGATCCCTTGGATTCCGGCCGAGAACTGAGGATATTTCTGAATGAACAGTCTGTCGCGCCGTCGTCTGATGACATCTCTGGCCGGAAGCGGCCTGATCCTGGGAGCGACGTCCAGCCGCGCCCTGGCTTTTTCAGAGGAATCCCCCACCGCACGGGTATTGGCCCTGCACGCCAACGCCTGCGGCGCCACCGCCAGCCACGAGCAGTTGGTGCAGGAGGTGGAAAAAACCTTGGGCGCCAACGTCTCCGAAGCCGACAAGAAGGCCGTCATCGCCCAACTAACCTGCCCGGTCTGCGGCTGCCCCCTGGCCGGTCTGTTCTGAACGCGACCGCTTCGCCGTGACATGAAAAGGGAGGCTGAACGCCTCCCTTTGTCCTTGCGCTTTCCGCCTTCAGTGAACGTGCTGAAGAAAATCCCGTAAGCGGCTGCTGGGGGGATTGCCCAGCAATTCGACGGGATTGCCGTCGTGCACGATTTTACCCCCCTCCATGAAGATCAGCCGCGACCCGACTTTGCGGGCGAACTCGATTTCATGGGTGACGACGACCATGGTCATGTTTTCGGCGGCCAGATCCTGCATGACCTTCAACACCTCGTGGCGCAGTTCCGGGTCCAAGGCCGACGTCGGCTCGTCGAACAGCATCAGAGCCGGCTTGATGGCCAAAGCTCTGGCGATGGCCACGCGCTGCTGCTGTCCGCCGGAAAGCTCGGACGGGGCATGCCCGCCCTTGTCCTTCAGCCCCACCTTGGCCAACAGGCTTTGCGCCAGATCCCGGGCCTCGGCCTTGCCCAGGCCGCGCGAATGAATCGGCCCGAACATGACGTTTTCCAGCGCCGTCATCTGGGGAAACAGATTGAATTGCTGGAACACCATGCCGGCTTCCAGGCGGATCTGGTGGATTTCCGCTTTGCCGCCGCGCACGCTGCGACCGTCGACGACGATGTCGCCGTCCTGAATATTCTCCAAGGCGTTGATGCAGCGAAGCAAGGTGGATTTTCCCGACCCCGAAGGCCCGATGATCACCACCACCTCGCCCTTGTCGATGCTCAGGTCCACCTTGTCGAGGACGGTCAGCGGCCCGAAGCTTTTCACCACCTGTCTGAATTCGACCATGCTCATAGGATGGGCATCCGCTTTTCGATGAGTTTCAGACCGAACGCCATGGCGCTCAGGATGATCAGATAAATCACGGCCACCGCCGTCCAGATTTCCACCGCGCGGTAGTTGGAGGCCATGACCTCCTGTCCCTGGCGGGTCAGCTCGCCGACGCCGATGACGATGAACAGCGAGGTATCCTTCAGACTGGTGATGCACTGATTGCCCAAAGCCGGGATCATGCGGCGGAAGGCCAGCGGGCCGATGATATAAAACAGCACCTTGCGGAACGGCAGCCCCATGGCCAAGCCGGCTTCCTTGAGCCCCTTGGGAATCGACAGCAAGGCGCCGCGCACGATTTCCGCCACGTAGGCGCCGGAATTGATGACGATGCTCAAAATCGCCGCCGTCAGGCCGTCGATGCGCACCCCCGCCAGGATCGGTAGGGCGAAGTAGATGAACATCACCTGCACCACCAGCGGCGTGCCGCGGATCAGCAGAATGTAGCCGCGGGCGATCCCGTCAAGAAACCAGGGACCATAGGTTCGCGCCATGCCGGTGAGGCCACCCAGCGCCAGTCCGCCGGCAAGACCGACTGCGGCGATAACGATGGTCAGCTTGGCGCCCAGCAGCAGGTTGGGCAGCGACTCCCAGATGACGGACCATTCGAAATCCACGTCAGCATCTCCCTCAAGATGGAAACGCCGCCCCGAAAATCACTTCGGAGCGGCGCTGCGCAGGACTGATTACGGAGCCTTGCCGAACCACTTTTCGTAAATGGCCTTGTATTGGCCGTTGTCCTTCATGGTCTTCAGGGCGGCGTCGAACTTGGCGGTCAGATCGCTGCCCTTGGGGAAGGCGAAGCCGTAGAACTCGCCCGAGATCAAGGGCGGAGCCAGAACCTTGGTGCTGCCCTTTCCGGCCGAGGCGGCATAGTAGGCAACCACCGGAGTGTCGAACACCACGGCGTCGACGCGCCCGGCCTGCAGCTCCAGGAAGGCGTTGTCGATGTTGGGAAAACTGCTGACTTCGGCGCCCTTGACGTTGGCCTTCAGATAATCGACCGAGCTGGTGGCCTGCTTGGTGGCGATCTTCTTGCCGTCAATATCCTTGGAAGAGGCCAGCTTGCTGTCGCTCTTCACCAGAACCGCCAGGCCGCTTTCGTAATAGGGGGCCGAGAAATCCACGACCTTCTTGCGTTCGTCCTTGATGGTGATGCCGGCAAAGGCGCCATCGAGATTATGCGTCTGCAACGCCGGAATCAGGCCGTTGAAATCCATGGGCTGGAGCTTGTACTTCACACCCATGATTTTGGCGGCAGCGTCCCACAAATCGACATCGAAGCCGACATAGACGCCGTCCTTTTGAAATTCGAAAGGCATGAACGACGTATCGGTGCCGATCAACAGCTCCTTGTCCGCAGCCACGGACGGAGACGCGGAAAGAGCCATGCCGACCAAGGCGGCACAGGCGATCAGAGTTTTACGGAGCATGGATGGAATGCCTCCCAGAAACGGGTGAAGCGGCAGCCTGAGACTCGCACCGTGCAAACGGCAGGACAGCCGCCACTGGAAAAAACTATTCCACGTCCCGGCCTTCCCCGCAAGAATACCGGCGTATAATTTATATGCAAAATCAGTACATGCCCACGGATGCGGCACCGCAACATAAAAAGGATGACAATCAATCATCCTTATTTTTCAAGAAATCATTTAATTTCTTTTACATTGGGTCAAAAAATAAGGCCCCGAATAAAATTCGGAGCCTTACCACCTCAATAAACCCTGGAAGCGCTTACTCGTGCCCGTAACGGATAAAATCCGTCCAAGTGCGTTCGACCTGCAACAGAGCCTGGCTGGCGGCATCCAGCGACTTCAAGACGTCCGGGGAAACGCCGACCTTGGCGGCCAGATTATTTTGCAGCGAACGGATACCATTGCACAGGCGCATACCCTTGTCGGTCAGCTTCAGCCGGATCGAACGCCGATCATGAGCGCAACGCTCCTGCATCAGGTATTCGAACTCGGTCAGCTTCTTGATGTTGTACGACACGTTCGAGCCGTGATAATAGCCGCGGTCCTTAAGATCGCGTATCACCACTTCGGCTTCACCGATGTTGTACAATAGAAGGGCTTGCACGGCGTTGATATCCTCAACATCCATGCGGCGAAGCTCGGTGCGGAGCACGTCAAGAAAATGACGGTGTAGACGCTCTACCAAGCGGACTATGTTAAAATATGGCTCGCTCACAATGGTGATGATATGAGCAATATCGCCGTGACGCAATCCCCCAGCGTTAACTTTTTCCAATACGCCAACAGACGTTGGGGATTGGTGCTTGACCTTGGGAGCCGACGGACGAAATCTAGCACAACTGCAGCTCTGGGGTCTGACTTAATTGGAATTTCTGCCTGACTTCCTTCCACGAGAATTGATTGCGCGGATCATTGCCGATTACGGTTATTGGGCCGTCTTCCTGGTGGTGGGGCTGGAAAGCTCGGGCCTCCCTCTTCCCGGCGAAATCACCCTGATCACCGCCGCCCTGCTGGCCGCGGCCACCCATCAGCTCGACATCAGTCTGGTGCTGGCCGCCGCCGCCGCCGGAGCGGTGCTGGGCGACAATCTGGGCTATTGGGTCGGACGGGAATTCGGCTTTCACCTGCTGCTGCGCCACGGCGCCAAGATCGGCATCCGCGAACGCCAGTTGAAGATGGGGCAATACCTGTTCATGCGCCATGGCGGCAAGGTGGTCTTTTTCGGCCGCATGGTGGCGGTGCTGCGCGTGCTGGCCGCCCTGCTGGCCGGCATCAACCGCATGGCGTGGCCCCATTTCCTGGCCTGCAACGTCGCCGGCGGCATCCTGTGGGCGGGAATTTACGGCGGCGGCGCCTATTTGCTGGGCCAGCAGATCACCCGCATCACCGGCCCCGTCGGCATTGCCGGATTACTGGCCGGATTGGCCGGGCTGGTGATTTCCTTCCGCTACATCGCCCACCACCAAAGAGCTTTCGAGGACAAGGCCGAACAGGCGTTCCCCGGTCCGCTGGAGCACCACCATCATCATTGGCGCCACCAGAAATAGCACTTCCTGATTGCAAGTTTTCCTTAGCGGCATTAAGACCATAGTATGCTTAGGAATATTTCGGCATGTCTCATCAGAGCGTAAACAGCCTGACCGTCCTGCTGGTTTCGTCCGATCGCCTGTTCCAGGCCGCCGCCAAGGTCAAGCTGGAAGGCTGGGGACATCGCGTTCTGACCGCCGACGACGAAACGGCCGCCTCGGATCTGCTGGAGAACGATCCGCCGCGGCTGGCGGTCGTCGATATGGACATGTCCGACGGCGCCGGAGCCCGGCTGTGCCTTTTGGCCCGCAGCCTAGCCAAGGCACATCCCGTCTATGTGCTGGCTTACGGTTCAACGGAAGGACGGCGCGGCACCCTGGCGGCGCTGGAAGCCGAGGCCGACAGCTATGCCGTCAAACCGCTGCACCCTGGCGAATTGCAGGCCCGGGTCGAACAGGCCGCGCGCCTGCTGATTCAGGACGAGGCGCTTTTTCAGGGAACCGGCCAGGATCTGCCGCCCGGCATGGTCAGCCGCGAGGCCTTCGACCGCTTTTACGGCATTCTCTATGCCCAGTTCCAGCGGGCCGGCGGGGCCGGAGTGCTACTGTTCACCGAATGGATGAACCGGGGCGACATCTATCACCGTTACGGCTTTCAAGCCGCCTACGGCACCGAATTGGAAATCGCCCGCCGTCTGGTCACCCTGCACCGCAGCAGCGACTTCGTGGCGCGTCTGGCCGAGGGCCGGTTCTGCATGCTGTTGACCAACACCACCTCGCTGCAGGCCCACACCGTGGCCATGCGGGTGGCCGGCGCCCTTCACGGCCTGGATCTTCCCTACGCCGAAAGCACGGGAGAAGAGCCGTTGGCGCCGCGACTCGCCCTGTCCATGTGTGATTTCCCGGTCACCGACGCCCATCCCCGCGAACTGCTGGAAAACCGCCCGCTCACGCCGGTGGCTGAATTCAACGGGGCGGAGTAGACCCGCCGCCGGCCGCCGAAGCCCCACCGGACGAAGAGGCGCCGCTAGGCGAAGAGTCGCCGCCCACCTTGCTGCAACGTTCGCCGACGCAAACATATTCTCGGCTGACCTGCCCCTGCCCGCTGGGAGCGTGCACCGTCACCGTATGATCGCCCGCCCCCGTGACGACGATGGAACGGCTGAGGATTTCCTGATCGTCGGCCCCCAGCACGGTCAGGCTGGTTTCACCCGACGCCTTGCCGAACAGGGTGATCAAGGTGGGCTTTTCCACCGTGACGTCGGCGATGGCCGGATTGGCCACGATCACCCGCTGGGCCGGAGCCGCCAGATGCAGAATTTGCGCCTTGTCCACCGTCAGGGTCAATGCCCCCTGGTCTCCGGCCCAAACGGGCGGCGCCGCCAGGACCAGAGCCGCCAACAGAACCGATGAAAAGCGCATCATAAAACCTCCCTGCCTTTATGGCATCGGAATGGAATCTACCTTATGCTGACCAGCCCTCACAACGGCTTCGCCAAGAAAGTTCCCACATGCGTCCCTGCCGCCAGTTTCTGCCGATCCTGTTTCTGACCCTGGGCGCCTGCGCGTCGCCTTCGGGCAACAACGGAAGCGGCGGCGTCTCGCCCACGGCCCAGGCGGTGGACGCCTCCAGCCGCGCCGCCGCCGAAGCCTCGGAAGCCAGCGGCGACTATCAAACCGCCGCCGTCAATTGGAAAGCCTTGCAAGAGCGCCATCCCGAAGACGCCGACACGGCCTTGCATCTGGCCCGCAGCCTACGTTATTCGGGACAGATCCAACCGGCCACCGACCTTTTGAACCGTTTGCTGGATAAGAAGGGACGCGATCCGGTGCTGCTGACCGAACTGGGCAAATGTTATCTGGCCGGCGATCGGCTGGGGCTGGCCGTGCGCACTTTGACCGAGGCCGCCACCCTGGCCCCCCGCGATTGGCAGGTGCTGTCCGCCCTGGGGGTGGCCCAAGACTATCAGGGCCGCTACGCCGAGGCCCAGCAGGCCTATAGCAAAGCCCTGGAACTGTCGCCTGACAATCCGGTGATCCTGAACAATCTGGGGCTATCCCAGGCGCAATCCGGTCTGTTGCTGCAAGCCCGCTCGACTCTTGAGCGGGCCGCCGACCAGCCCAAGGCCAACGCCCAGGTTCGCCAGAATCTGGCCCTGGTCCGCGCCCTGACCGGCGACATGGCCGGGGCCGAACGGCTGAACCGTCAGGACCTGCCGCCCGACGCCGTGCGGGCCAACGGCGCGTTCTACAAATCCCTGGGCGGCGCCGCCCATATGGAGTGAGGCCCTTAAGGCTTGGCCGGAGCAGCCGGCGGCTGCTCGGCCACCCAGCGCATGGGGCATTCCGAGGCATGGCCGTCACGGACGTCGCGCTGCAAGGTGCCACGCTGCTCGTTCACCACATGCCCGCGGGCATCACGCTGCGCCGAACGCAGCAGATAGCTTTGGATGGGAAACTGGTTGGTGTCGAAGCGAAACCCAGGCCGGGTGCTGGCGAAATCCGATCGGCGGATGGCCGTGCGAACCATCTCGTCGTTGTTGAATTTTTTATCAGCCCCGCGCATGGCGGCGTCGATCAGCATGGCGGCGTCGTAGCCCATGGCGGCGTGATACGACGCCGGACGGCCGTATTCGCCCTCGAAATCGCTCATCATGCGGCGGTTGGCCGGACTGTCGGAATCTTCGCTCCATGGGCCGACGCTGAACAGGTCCAGGGACGCTGGCGCCGCCGCCGCCAGCGCCGCCTGATCGAAGCTCACGATCGGACCGAACAAGGGAACCTCCCCTTTCAGTCCCTCTTCGTCGAACTGGCGGACGAAATTAACTCCCATGCCGCCGGTTTCCAGCAGATAAACCGCATCCGGCTTGGCATCGGCGATGCGGCGCAGTTCCTGAGCGAAGTTCATTTCGCCCCGGCGGCTTTGCATCGTCAGCACCTCCGCCTTGAATCCGCGCCGGAACGCATCAGCGGCGGCCTGGGCCGTCGGCGTCGACGGCATGGCCAGCAACACCCGGCGATATCCCTGGCCGGCCATATACAGCCCAGCCTGCTCGTGCACCGTATCGCTCAGAGCCGCCAGGGAAAAGACGTAGGGACGGCACTCTTTTCCCGCCATGGCGGTCGCCGGGGCGTCCAACGCGATCATGAAGGTATGCGAAGCATCCGCCATCCCGCCCAGCACCGACAGCGTCTTGGCGTCGCTGGACACCAAAGTAAACTGCGGGCGCAAGTCCCGTTGCACCTTTTCCATCAGATTGCGGGCGGTGTCGACGCTGTGGCGGTCGTCGAACGAGACCAGATCGAATTCGACCCCGCCAAGCCGTCCGCCCAGATGTTTGACGCCCAATTTAAAGCCGTCCAGGGCGTCCTGAGCCTTGATAGCGTCGGGACCGCTCAGACTGCCGATGAAAGCGACGTTCAGATCAGGGCTGCCCGAGGCTTCCGCGGCGGATGCGGAAAGAGCCAGTCCGGCGGCCAGCATCGCCGCCGCCGCCGTGTTCCTCCACCATTCCCGCCGCATGGCCCTGGCTCCCTACTTTTTCTTGGCGCGGGCGAAAGCGTCGGCCAGCGCGCCGCCGAAAGCATTCCCCGAGGACTGCGGCTGGGATTGCCCAGACACCGACCGCTGCTGCGGACGATTCTGCCCCGGCCCGTTCACTGAAGCGCGGTCATTGCGGCGATCGCCCCGAGCGTCTCCTCGGGCCTCTCCTCGGGCCTCTCCTCGGGAAACCACCTTGCCGGCAGGCTCGTCCATGCGCATGGACAAGGCGATGCGCTTACGCGGCAGATCCACTTCGATGACCTTGACCTTGACCACGTCGCCAGCCTTGACCACCGTGTGCGGGTCCTTGACGAATTTGTCGCTCAGAACCGAGATGTGCACCAGACCGTCCTGATGGACGCCGATATCGACGAAGGCGCCGAAATTGGTGACGTTGGTGACCGAGCCTTCGAGGATCATGCCCGGCTTGAGGTCTTTCAGTTCCTCAACGCCTTCCTTGAACACCGCCGTCTTGAACTCGCCACGCGGGTCGCGGCCGGGTTTTTCCAGTTCGGCAATGATATCGGTGACGGTCGGCACGCCGAAGCGCTCGTCGGTGTAGTCCTTGGGATCGAGGGAGCGCAGGAACGAGCCTTCACCGATCAACTCCTTCAGCGGACGCCCGGTTCGGGCGGCGATGCGCTCGACCACCGGATAGGCTTCAGGATGCACGGCCGAGCCGTCCAGCGGATTACTGCCGCCGACCACCCGCAGGAAGCCCGCCGCCTGTTCGAAGGCCTTGGGGCCGAGACGTTCGACATTGCGTAGATCGAGGCGCGAGGGGAACGGACCGTTAGCGTCGCGGAAAGCCACGATGTTGCGCGCCAGCACCGGCCCCAGACCGGCGACGCGGGCCAGCAAAGCGGCGGAAGCGGTGTTGACGTCGACGCCGACGCCGTTCACGCAGTCCTCCACCACGGCATCCAGGCTGCGGCCCAGCTGCGACTGGTCGACGTCATGCTGATATTGGCCGACACCGATGGCCTTGGGGTCGATCTTCACCAATTCGGCCAGCGGATCTTGCAGGCGCCGGGCGATGGAGATGGCGCCGCGCACGGTGACGTCCAAAGTCGGGAATTCCTGGGCGGCGATTTCGGAGGCGGAATAAACCGAGGCCCCGGCCTCCGACACCACCACCTTGGACAGGCCCAATTCCGGGTGCGCCTTCATCAGATCGGCGGCCAGCTTGTCGGTTTCGCGGGAGGCGGTGCCGTTGCCGATGGCGATCAGTTCGGCTTTGAAGCGCCGGGCCAGCGAGGCCAGCTCACGCAAAGATCCGTCCCAGTCGTTGCGCGGAGCATGGGGATAGATCACGCCGGTATGAACCACCTTGCCGGTGCCGTCGATAACCGCCAGCTTGACGCCGGTGCGGATGCCGGGATCAAGGCCGATGGTGGTGCGCATGCCCGCCGGAGCGGCCAGCAGCAAGCTTTGCAGATTGCGGGCGAACACATGAATCGCCTCCGTCTCGGCGGCTTCGCGCAGACGGTTCGTCAGCTCGATTTCCAGATGCAGATGAATCTTCACCCGCCACGCCCAGCGTACCGTCTCCGACAGCCAGACGTCGGCCGGACGGCTGCGGTCCTGAATGCGGAAACGGGCGGCAATGCGGCGTTCGCATTCCCCGGCCAGACGCGATCCCTCTTCCTCGTCGGCTGGCTGCAACTTCAGAAGAAGTACATTTTCGTTGCGGCCACGGAACAAGGCCAGGGCGCGATGCGAGGGAATGGCTTTGATCGGTTCGCGGTATTCGAAATAATCCGAGAACTTGGCGCCGGTTTCCGCCATGCCCTCGGCCATACGCGAGACGACGACGCCGGTTTCCCACAAATGCTCGCGCAAACCGCCCAGAAGGTCGGCGTCTTCGGCCATGCGCTCCACCAAAATCTGGCGGGCGCCGTCGAGGGCGGCCTTGACGTCGGCCACGCCCTTGGACTCGTCCACATACTTGGCGGCCTCGGCGTCGGGCGTCAGAGTGGAGTCGGCCAACAAGGCGTCGGCCAGCGGTTCCAGCCCGGCTTCCTTGGCGATCTGGGCCTTCGTCCGGCGCTTCTGCTTATAGGGCAGATAAAGATCTTCCAGGCGGGCCTTGCTGTCGGCTCCGGCGATTTCGGCGGCCAAGGCGTCGGTCAGCTTGCCCTGCTCGTCGATGGATTTCAGGATGGCGGCGCGGCGGTCTTCCAACTCGCGCAGATAACCCAAGCGTTCTTCCAGCAGACGCAACTGGGTATCGTCCAGGCCCCCTGTGGCCTCCTTGCGGTAACGGGAGATGAAGGGAACGGTGTTGCCCTCGTCCAACAGGCGGATGGCGGCCTCGACCTGACCGTCGGCGACGGAAAGCTCGGAAGCGATGCGGCGGGAAATGCTGATCATGATCTCCGGGTGTGAAGCGGATGGGATAAGCGCACAGGCTTACCCCATCCGCATGCGCTTCGCCACCCTTTAAGCGGCTTTGACCCCGTCGAGGAACGCCCGCATCTGGCGGTTCAATTCCTCCGACTGCCGGGCCACCCGGGCCGCCGCCGAAAGAACGTCGCCGGCGGCCGAACCGGCGTGGCCGGCGCCTTGCTGAATCTCGGCCATGCGGTCCGCGGTTTCGCGGGTGCCGCTGGCGGCCTGATGGATGTTGGCGGCGATCTCGCTGGTGGCCCCGCCCTGCTGCACCACCGCCGAGGCGATAACCGCGGCGATCTCGCTCAGATGCTCGATGGTATGGCCGATGGCCTGGATGGATTCCACCGACTGCCCGGCAATTCCCCGGATTTCATCGATTTGCCCGACGATTTCCTCGGTGGCTCTGGCGGTCTGGTTGGCCAGATGCTTGACCTCGTTGGCCACCACCGAAAAGCCTTTCCCGGCCTCGCCGGCCCGTGCCGCCTCGATGGTGGCGTTCAGGGCCAGAAGATTGGTCTGGCTGGCGATGTCCTGGATCAGGTTGACCACGTCGCCGATGCGGTCGGCGCTGACGGCCAGGGCCTCCACCGTGGCGTCGGTGCGGTTGGCGTCGGCCACCGCCACCTCGGCGATACGGGCGGATTCGGCCACCTGCTGGCGAATTTCGCCGATGGACGCCGTCAATTCTTCGGTTGCCGCCGCCACCGTCTGTACGTTGGTGGTGGATTGCTCGGCGCAGGCCGCGACCGAGACCGACTGGCGGGTCGTCTGCTCGGCGATCGCCGTCAGATTGCGAGCGGTGGTTTCCAACTCGGCGGCGGCCCCTGCCAGGGATTCGATCAACGAACCGCCCCTGCTCTCGAACTCAAGCTGCAAAGCCGCCAGACGTTCGGCGCGGGCTTCGCGTTCGGCCCATTCGCGGCGCTGCTGCGCGTCCAATTCCCGGGCACGCAGCATGTTGCGCTTGAAGACGTCGACCGCGCGGGCCATCTCACCGACCTCGTCATCCTGTTCCATGGCGGGAATGCCCACCGACAGATCACCGCCGGCCAGCACGGCCATGGCCGAGGTCATGCCCTTCACCGGGCGGGCGATGCCGCGCCCGACGGCCCAGGCCACCAGGGAAACCAGCACGATGCCCACCAGCCCCACCAGCAACGAAACCGTACTCAGACGGCTGGCCTCGGCCATCACCGTTTCCGTGGGCACGGCCACCAGCAGGGACCAGGACGCATCCGACTTGCCGAAGCGCAGCGGCTGAACATGCAGATAATAATCCCGGGCGTTGAGGACGGCATGTCCCTCGAAGCCCTTGCCCTGGGCGATGGCCTTGCGCGCCTCGTCGGGCAGATCGTCTGGCGCTTTGGTCCGGCGGGCGTTGTCGGGGTGGGCGGCGTAAAGCCCGCCCGAAGAAATCACCGCCAGATAGCCGGTTCCCAAAGGATGCTGGGAATTAACCATCTGCGTCAGGCTGGACAGGGCGAAATCGATGCCGGCCACGCCCACGACTCTGCCGTCCGCCATCACCGGCACCACGGCGCTGGCCATCAGCAGCTTGGTCATGTCGTCAAGATAAGGCTCGGTCACCACTTCCTTCCGGGCCGTGGCGGCGGATTTGTAATATTCCTTTTCCGCCACCTGCTCGAACGGCAGCCCCTCGCCGTCATCGGCATGGATCACACCCTTGTCATCGGGCAGCCACAGCAGGCTCATGCGGCCCGTGTTGGGCAGGCCCAGAATTTCCACAGCCCGCTCGTCGCGGATCGAGAAGTCGGCGTCGCGGCCGTCGAAGGCGTTGGGCGCCATGTCCAGCCAGGTGCCGGCGTAACCAGGATTCTGTTCGGCGATATGGCGGATCATATGATTGACGACGGCCCGACGGGGATCGCCAGCCTTCATTTCGCTTTGTACCAGATTGGCGATCGCGCGCGCCCGCTCGATGGCTTCGGCCAGTTCCAGACGGATGCGGCCGCCCTGATTCTGCGCCACCTCGTCGACCAAGGCGATGGCCGAATCCTCGGCCGCCTGACGCGACAGATAAACCGTCACGCCGGTGATGGCCGCCGCGCAAAGAACCACCGCCAAAGTGGCGCTGGCAATGATTTTGCCTTCCAACTTCAGCCCGAAAGCCTTGAACATGTACGTCCCCCAACGGCCGCCGAACCGGCGGCGCCTCATCCCGCGAATCCAAAAAGGGGAAAGGCTTCGCGCAACGATAAAACCATTGCGCGAAATTCATCCCCCAGCCCCAGCAAATTCGCCATAAAGAGAAGAGCTTGTCTAGACCTTTCGGCCACTATTTAGCCGCCTATCACCTTCGTCAGAGCCCTGCGTCAGACGCCTGTCGCCCCTCCTTCGAGGCCACTCGACGCAAACAAGGAAATCCGTTATCTTTGAAGACGTTTCCGCCTTGAATTCGCCTTTTTCCCAGGCGATCAAGCTGGAAGGGAAATCCGGGCTCCGCTTTCCCCTTTTGGCCCAGAACCTCTCCAGGACGGTCTTGGGGGGCTTTGAAAGATTAAGAAGACAAACATGCTGCGCCGCTTTTCGGGTCTTGCCGTTCTGTTCGTGATCGTGCTGGGCAACCTGGGTGTATGGTGGCTGATGAACCGACCGGCCACCGACGTGGCCTGGGACGGGCAGATCAGTTCGATCTCGTTCAGCGCCTTTCGCAAGGACGACGATCCCTTCCTGAACAAGTACCCCCCACTGGACTCCATCGATCAGGATCTGGCCCTGGTCGCCACGAAGGTGAAGGCCATCCGCCTTTACAATTCGTCCGAGGGTCACGACCAGGACATTCCGGCATTGGCGGCCAAGCACGGCCTGACCGTGACCGCCGGCGCCTGGATCAGGGGCGCGCTGGCCGAACCGAACCTGCGTCTCGACAAACAGCCCGGCCAGATGAATCCGGACGAGCTGAAGGCCTATCAGTTGCAAATGGCGGCCCTGACCTCGAACGAGCAGGAGATCGACGCCGCCATCGAAATGGCCCGCGCCAACCCCAACGTCAGCCGCATCATCATCGGCAACGAAACGATCTATCGCGGCGAAGCCACGGTGGCTCAGCTGATCCGCTACATCAACCGGGTCAAGGCCAAGGTCCGGCAGCCGGTTTCCACCGCCGAACCGGCCTATGTCTGGCTGTCCCATCCCGAACTGGTGCGCGAGGCCGATTTCATCGCCCTGCACGTTCTGCCGTACTGGGAAGGCATTCCGGTCGAAGACGCCGTCGATTACGTCATGGGCGAAGTTCAGGCCGTCAAGAACATCTATCCCGACAAACCGATCATGCTGGCCGAAGTCGGCTGGCCGTCGGCCGGCAAAGGCCGCCAACAATCCGAACCGTCGGTGATCAATCAGGCCCGCTTCCTGCGGCGCTTCCTGAACCAGGCCGAGGAAACCGGGCTGGACTACAACGTCATCGAAGCCTTCGACCAGCCGTGGAAAAAGGCTTTCGAATGGACGGTGGGCACCCATTGGGGCGTCTGGGACGCCGACCGCCATCTGAAATTCTCGATGGTCGAGCCGGTGCTGGAGATCAAGCAATGGCCCATGCAGGCCCTGACCGCCAGCCTGATCGCCCTGCTGCCTCTGTCCTGGCTGCTGTTCAACTGGAAGCATCTGCGCACCCGGGGCAAAGTGTTCTATGCCGTCCTGGTGCAGTTCTCGGTGTCGCTGATGGTCTGGACCGGATCGGTGCCGATGATCCGCGATTTCGCACCGTCGACCGAGCTGATGTATTCGGTGATGATGCCCGCCCAGTTCATTCTGCTGGTGGTGGTGTTGATCGCCGGCTACGAAATGACCGAGCTGACCTGGGCCCGCCAGCCGCGCCGCGGCTTCACCCCGGAAACGTCGCCGAAGCCGACCCGCTTCCCCAAGGTCTCGCTGCATCTGCCCTGCTATAACGAGCCGCCGGACATGATGATCCAGACCCTGGACAGCCTGACCAAGCTCGATTATCCCAATTTCGAAGTGCTGGTGCTGGACAACAACACCCGCGATCCCGAAGTGTGGAAGCCGGTGCAGCAGTACTGCGCCAAGCTGGGCGACCGCTTCAAATTCTATCATCTGGGCAAGTGGCCGGGCGCCAAGTCGGGCGCGCTGAACTTCGCCCTGACCCAGACCGATCCGGATGCCGAGGTCATCGGCGTCATCGATTCCGACTATCAGGTCACGCCGGACTGGCTGTCGACCCTGGTTCCCTATTTCGAAAACCCCAAGGTGGGCTGGGTCCAGGCGCCGCAGGACCACCGTGAATGGGATCACGACCTGTTCAAGGAATGCATCAACTGGGAATATGCCGGGTTCTTCGATATCGGCATGGTGGCGCGCAACGAAGACAACGCCATCATCCAGCACGGCACCATGACCCTGATCCGCCGCGCCGCCCTGGAAGACACCGGCAAATGGTCGGAATGGACCATCACCGAGGACGCCGAACTGGGCCTGCGCCTGCTGGAGCACGGCTATGAATCGGTCTATCTGTCCCACCGTTTCGGCCACGGTCTGACTCCGGACAATTTCACCGCCTACAAGAAGCAGCGTTTCCGCTGGGCCTACGGCGCGGTGCAGATTCTCAAGGGACACTGGCGCGCCCTGATTCCCTTCAAAAAGACCGGCCTGACCGCCAGCCAAAAATACCATTTCGTCACCGGCTGGCTGCCGTGGTTCGCCGACGCCTTCTATGTGCTGTTCACCATCCTGTCGGTGTTCTGGACCATCGGCCTGGTGGTCGCTCCGCGCATCTTCGACTTCCCGCTGGCCATCTTCGTGATGCCCACCGTAGGCGTGTTCGTCGCCAAGCTGGTGCATCACCTTTTCCTCTATTCAACCCGCGTCAAGTGCAACTGGCGTCAGCGCATCGGCTCGGCCATCGCCGGCATGGGCCTGACCTATTACATCGGCAAAGCCATGTGGCAGGGCGTCTTCACCAAGACCATCCCCTTCCTGCGCACCCCGAAATGCGAGGACAAGGCCGCCTGGACCGCCGGCTTCATGATGGCCTCGGAAGAAACCGTCCTGATGCTGTCGCAATGGATTTGCGCCGTCGTCATCCTGTGGATCAAGGGCTGGAACGACATCGACGCCCGCATGTGGGCGCTGGTGCTGTCGGTGCAGTCGATCCCTTATGCCGCCGCTCTGGCCACCGCCATGATCTCGGCCCTGCCGACCGAGGACGTCATGAAGCGCCTGAACAAGAACAAAGGCCAGCCGCCCATGGCCCCCAGCCCTGCGGAATGACGGGCGCCGCATCATAATGAGAGCGTCCCAGTCCACATTGATATCCCTGCATCGTCCCCTGCCGCCGGTTCTGGCGGCAGGGGCTTTCCTTAAGAACACCATCTGTTCCATCGAAGGCTGTCAAGCGGTCCTGTCGCCGCCCATCGGCAATTTGGACAGCGCCGAGGCCATCGCCGGCTTCGAAGCCGCCGCCGCCGAACTGCTGGCGGAAATGGCCGCCCCTCCCCAGTTGTTCGCCCACGACCTGCATCCCGATTTTTATTCCAGCCGCTGGTCCCAGGCACAAAACGCGCCTGCCCTGGCGGTGCAGCACCATCACGCCCACATCGCCGCCGTCGCCGCCGAGCATGGGCACGACGGTCCCATCATCGGGCTGGCCCTGGACGGTTTCGGCCTCGGCCCCGGCAACCAGAGCTGGGGCGGCGAACTGCTGCTGGTGGACGGCCCCGATTTTCGCCGCATCGGCCATCTGGCGGAAATACGGCAACCCGGCGGCGACGTCGCCGCCCGCGAGCCCTGGCGCATGGCTTCGGCGATTCTGCACCGCCTGGGCCGCGCCGCCGAAATCCCCGCGCATTTTTCCGCTCATGCCGCCTCGGCCATGCTACCGACCATCTTAAGCAAGGGCTTGAACAGCCCACCGACCTCCAGCGCCGGACGGCTGTTTGACGCCGCCTGCGGCCTGTTGGGCGTTCATCCCGTGGCCGAGTTCGAAGGCCAGGCTCCCATGGCCTTGGAAGCCATGGTCACGGCCCCGCGCATTCTGACCGGCGGCTGGAGCCTGGAGAGCGGCGTGTTGGACTGCTTGCCCCTGATGGAAAATCTGATCGGCCGCGACGCCGCCGACGGCGCCGACCTGTTTCACGGCACCCTGATCGCCGCTCTGACCGACTGGGCCGCCCAAGCTGCCGAAGCTCACGGTCTGCAACGCATCGCCCTTGGCGGCGGCTGTTTCTTCAACAAGGTCCTGCGCGAGGGATTGAGCGCGTCGCTGGACGCATTGGGGCTTGAGCCTCTGCTGCCCCGTCAGGCATCGCCCGGAGACCCCGGCGTCAGCCTGGGGCAAGCCTGGATCGCCGCCTTGGCCGCCGACCGCGCCTGATGCAGCAGCGCCGGTCACTGGCCATCCGCCTGTCCTGCCTGTACGCAGCCATGTTCTCGGTGATTGGCGTGCAACTGCCGTTCTGGCCGCTTTATCTGAACGGCAAGGGACTGTCGCCCGCCGAGATCGGCCAATTGATGGCGGCCGCCTTCTTCGTCAAGATCGTCACCAACCCGCTGATCGGCCATGTGGTCGACAGCCGGGGCGAACGCCGCCATACCCAATTGGCTTTGGCCTGCGCCGCCCTGGTGGTGTCGGCCCTGTTTTTCGCAGCCCAGGGCTTCGTCCCCCTGTTGGCGGTCACCATGCTGACCGCCGCCACCTTCACCGCCCTGATGCCGCTGGGCGACAGCCTGACCATGCAAAGCGCCGTGGCGCATCACCTGGATTACGGACGCATCCGCCTGTGGGGCAGCCTGTCCTTCATCGCCACCGCCACCTTGGGCGGCTGGGTGCTGGTGGATGCGCCGCGCCCGGCCATTTTATGGGCGGTGATCGCCGGTCAGGCCGTCACCCTGTGGACCGTCTACCGCCTGCCCGACACCCGGCCGTCCCGTCCCAAGGAAGGCGGTCATCCGTCCATCCTGCCGCTATTGAAGGACAAACGCTTTCTTCTGTTCCTGGCCGCCACCAGCCTGACCCAGGTCAGCCACATGATCTATTACGGCTTCGCCACCCTGTATTGGCAGGCGGCCGGACTGCCGGGCTGGGTCATCGGCGGATTATGGGCCGAAGGCGTGATCGCCGAGGTAATCCTGTTCGCTTTCGGCAACAAGGCGGTGGCCCGTTTCGGACCGGTAACGCTGATCGCCGCCGGAGCCCTGGCCGGCGTCGTCCGCTGGAGCGTCCTTGCCACCACCACCGCCCCCCTGCTGCTGGCTTCGGTGCAATTCCTGCACGCCTTCACGTTCGGCGCCACTCATCTGGGGGCCATGCATTTCATCAACCGCACCGCTCCCCCCGGGCTGTCGGGACGGGCCCAGGGCATCTACGCTTCGGTGGCCAACGGCGTGGTACCGGGCGCCGCCATGCTGGCGGCGGGACGGCTTTATCAGGGCTTCGGCGGATTATCGTTCCTGGGAATGACCGTGGTCGCCGCCGCCGGGCTGGCCATCGCCGTCAAGCTAAAGCGGAGCGCCGCGTAAACAGCATCACCAACGGCTTGGTCAAGGCCGTGGTCAGCAAGGTGCCGCAAATCATCGCCGAGAAACAGCCGGACGAGATGATTCCGCCATCGCGCAGCATGGTCAGCACGACGATTTCCATCAGCCCCTTGCACTGCATGAAAGCGCCCGCCGTCAGGGCTTCCGACCAAGGCAAGCCGCCGCAATAGCGCAAAGGCAGCGTGGTCGCCACCATCTTGCCGAAGAAGCCGACGGCGGTCATCACCGCGAACAGCTCCAGCATGCCTTCGCCGCCGCCGGCGCTCCAATCGACGAAGGTGGCCAGGCCGGTGGACATGAAAAAGAACGGCATCAGCACAAAGCTGACGAAGCTTTCAAAACGCCCGGTCAGATCCTCGGCCACTTCGCGCGGCAAAATGGTGCCGAAGGCAAAAGCCCCCACCATGGCATGGACGCCCAGCGCCTCGGTCGCCAGAGCCGACAACAGCATCAAAGCGCACAAGGCCACCAACTCGCGGGGACTGACCTGTCCGGCTTCGACGGCGCTGGCCAGCAATCCCCGGCACAGGGGCCGCACCACCAACAGCAACAGGGCGATAAACAGCAACAGCCAGCCCAAAGTGACGAGGCCGTGGCTGAAACTGCCGCCCCCGGCGAAAGCCAGCAAAGCGGCGGCCAGCACCCACAACAAGGCGTCGTTGACCGCGGCGCAGCCCAGAGCCAGCACTCCGACCCGGCTTCGGGTCATGCCCATTTCGCGCAGGATGGCCCCCAGCACCGGCAGAGCCGTCACCCCGGCCGCCACTCCCATGCCGACGGCGAAAGTCGTCGGCGTCGCCCGGGCGCCCGCCGCGTCCGGCAGACCCGGCAACAGCCAGCCGCCGGCCACGGCGCCCGCCGCCACCGGTAGGATCAAGCTGCCGAGACTGGAAACGATAAAACCGCAGGAACGGTCCTTCATCTCGGCCAGGTCGAAATGCAGGCCGGTCAAAAAAGCGAAAAACAGCAGCGACAGCCACACCAGCCCCTGAAGGCGGTCCAGCGACGCCGTCGGGAACAGGCTGGCGAACATGTCCGGAGACAGACGCCCCAACACGGTCGGACCGAAAGCCAGACCCACCGCGATCTGCACCACCACCAACGGCAGGACCGAACGCAAAAGCCGCAGCCGCCACAAGCCATAGGGAAGCGCCACGACGATCAGCGCCTGCAGCAAAAATATGAGCATCGGTGACGGCCGTAAAACCATGACTTCATTCCCAAACCCAAAAGCCGGCACAGTTAAGCCTTGAAATCCGCCGACAGCAAGTATGGAAAAGAAGTGGAATTCGACCCGCTTGCCGGGTATTTCTGAGTTGGCCTCTCTGGAAAGCCCCGTGGGCGTCTGGTCTGGGAGGTCCTCCGTGATCGAGGATTTTCCTTTGCGTTTCCTGCGTTCCACCGCCACCGTCCCCGCTCAGTTGATCCGCTCCGCGCTGATCGCCGCATCGCTTCTGGCCGGTCATCACAGTTTCGCCGCCACCGCCGCCGCCGACCCGGTCGCCGTGGAAATCCAGCATCGTCTGGGCATTGCTGGAGACGACCTGGGGATCGACCGCGAACTTCTGGACGGCGGAGCCCTGCGCAGCCTGTACCAACCCCGCCAATGGCGCCCGATCTGGAGCGATCAGGCCGATCAGCTGATGGCAGTACTGTCGGCGTCGGATTTGGAGGGACTGCCGCCCGAACGCTTCCACGTCAAGGCCATCACCGCCAAACGCGCACAGAAGACCCCGGCGGCCCAGGCCGAAGCCGACATGCTGATGACCGACGGCGTGCTGCGCTATGCCTCGGCCATGCGCGGCCAAAGGGTCGATCCCCGCGACATCGAGGACGACTGGCTGCTGGTGCCCGCCAGCTTCGACGCCACGCCTTACGTCCGCGACCATATCAAGGACATCGTCCCCGCCCTGCAGGCTTTGCAGCCTCCCTATGCCGGCTATCAATTGCTGCGCCACCAGTTGGCCCGCCTGCGCGCCGTCGCCGCCGCCGGCGACTGGCCCAAGGTTCCGCAACTGCCGTTGCCGCCGCCGGTTCCGGCCATCAGCCCGGCGGCCGCCGCCGCTCCCGGCACCGCAACGGCCCAGCCCCCGGCTCCGGTCGTTCAAAGTCTCAAGCCCGGCACGTCCGACGAACGCATTCCCTTTGTTCGCCGCCGCCTGGAAGCGACGGGCGAACTGGCCGCAGGCCAGCCCATGACCAACGTTTACGACGACGAACTGGTCACCGCCGTCAAACTGTTCCAGCACCGCCACGGCCTGACCGACGACGGCCAGCTGGGACGCCAGACCATCCAGGCCATGAACGTCTCAGCCTCGGACCGGGCGCGTCAGGCACGCATCAACATGGAACGCTGGCGCTGGCTGCCCCAGAAGCTGGAGGAAAACCACATCGTCGTGAATGTTCCCGGCGCCTGGATGGAAGTGGTGGAAAGCGGCCGGGCGGTCCTGTCCATGCGCACCATCGTCGGTTCGCCGGAACATCCGACCCCGGCTCTGCACGCCACCCTGAGTTCCCTGGTGCTGAACCCGGCCTGGCATGTGCCCAGCTCCATCGCCACCAAGGAAGTCCTGCCCAAGCTGAAAAAAGACCCCGGCTATCTGCTGGACAACGAGCTTGAGATCGTCGGCGAAGGCATCGCTCCCGGCAGTCCGGAGAGCCAGGGCCTGGGCATCGACTGGAAGTCCCGCAGCACCTTCCCCTGGTCGCTGCGCCAGATGCCCGGTTCCGACAACGCCCTAGGCCGCATCAAGTTCAACATGCCCAATTCCGAAGACATCTATCTGCACGACACGCCGAACCACAAGCCGTTCGCCCGCGCCAGCCGCGCCTTGTCCCACGGCTGCGTCCGGCTGGAGCACCCCGACGAGTTGGCGCTGTATCTGCTGCGGGATAAAAGCTGGAACGCCGACAAGCTGAACCAGCAGATCGATACCGGAGAAACCCATACGGTTTCCGTCAGCAAGAGCATTCCCGTGTGGCTGTTCTATTGGACCATGTGGGTCGACGGCGACGGCGTCCTACAGGTGCGCGACGACATTTATGGGCGCGACCAGCGGCTGAACGAAGCCTTGAACCACGCACCCAGCGCCAAGCTGGAAATCGTATCTACGACTCCCGCCCAGCCGCAAAAAACCATATGTGAAGGTTGCCGCATCCCCTAATGGTCTGCTATGACAGACCCCTACCTGACGCTAGCCAAGGGGGCATCCATGGATAAGCAGACCCAGGGACGGGACAACCGATGATCAGTCGCCGCCATTTCCTCGCCTTCGGCGCGGCCGCCACGACCTCGGTGCTTCTGTCGCCCAAGGCTCATGCCGCCCCGAACGCGCATATGGAACGCTCGATCCATCTACACAATATCCATACCGGCGAATCCGTGCGCACCGTCTATTGGCATGACGGCAAGTACCAGCCGGCGGCGCTGAAGCAGTTGAACCACATCCTGCGCGACCATTATTCCGGCACCATCCACACCATGGATCCGCACGTCATCGACGTGCTGTCGGCCTTGCAGCACCGTCTGGGGCCGAAGCCGCTGCACATCGTCTCGGGCTATCGGTCGCCACAGACCAACGCCATGCTGGCCTCGCTGACCGACGGCGTCGCCCAGCACTCTCTGCACATGGAGGGCAAGGCCGTGGACATTCGCGTCGACGGCGTCAACGTCCGCAAGTTGGGCAAGCTGGCGAAAAGCCTGCACGCCGGCGGCGTCGGCATGTATCCGTCGTCCAATTTCGTGCATGTGGACGTGGGCCGCGTCCGGTACTGGTGACGGCCCGCGAAAACAGGCAAAGAAAAAAACCGGGGCACTGACCCCGGTTTTTCATTTTCGGGATCTTATTTCCCACCCAACCCAAAGGACGACAGATCCAACGGCATACCCTTGTAGTCGCTGGGACGAACGAACACGGACGGGTCGGCCTTGGTTCGCTGCAAATGGCTGAGAGACGTCTCCAGGCTGGTTTCCTTGCCTTGAAACTGCACGGTGCCCATGGCTTTCATCAGGATGCCGTCGCCGGTGAACCACATCTTGCCGCGAAAACTGCCGCCCTGCATGGACGAGCCGGTCACGGCGTAACGGGTGCAGGCCTCGCCATCGACGGTCTCGGCTCCTTCCTTGCGCCGGTCCAGCATGACGGACTCGAAACCGCCGATCAGGGACGACGCCTGGGAAAAGCTGGTGGACAGGTAAAAATGCCGCTCGGGCCACATCATCACCGCTTCGTCCAGATCGCGGCGCAGCAGCAGCACCTGCGGCCCCCCCATGGCGGCGAACTCGCGGCGCTCGCGCCCCTGGGCATGGATCACCCGCCCGCGAAAGCCGCCCTGGGCGCTGGTGCGCAGGGAAAAGTCGGCACTGTATTCCTGGCGCGAATCAAGAAGTTCGGCAGCAGAAACCACGGCGGCCCGAGCCCTTTGCGGCACGCCCCCACAGATGGCGAGAACCGACAGGCAAAGGGCGATGCCCCTGGTGAAACGACGCGACAAGATACTTTCCTCCGCTGGAGCCACATTGAATCCTTGGCAAGAGATAGGACTATGCGGCAAAAGTGGCAAAATTCGGAAGCAGCATGACGTGCATGATGATCTTAAGCCCCATTTCCCTACCTGACCTTCCCGACCGCCTGGCCCGTTTTGAGCGCTGCGTCGAAGACGACGCCCTGGGTCTGGCCGCGTTCCGCCGCATCGCCGCCACCCTGGACTTGGTGGATGACGACAATCTGGAGCTTTCTCAGGACGACGAGGAACGCCGGGAAGCCTGGGCGCTGTGCCGGTCCTTCGGCATGGGCATCTGGGAAGGCCCGCTGGGAACCCCGCCGGCGGACAGCCTGACCTTCACCTACGACGGCCGGAACGTGCGCGGAGACATGGAGCCTTCGGTGATCGTTCACGAAGTGGGGCATATACAGACCTGCGCCGCCGAACGCCGCAACATCGTAGATTTCGGCCTGGGCGCCGGCCCGGAAACCATGCGCCGCGAAGAGGCCGACGCCGCCATGACGGTGATCGGGCTGGAGCGCGAAATGGAGGAGGCTCTGGCCTCGCTGCAAGGCATTCTGTGGGAGGCCGAGCTGGGACATCCCGCCATTCTGGCCTTCCTCGAACAGAATTGGCTGGAAGGCGTCGACAGCCCCCAAAACCGCAGCCACTACCTGAAGGTGTTACACCAACTGCGCCGCCATGGCCTGATCGACGACGAAGGCCGCCCCACTCGGGCCTTGCGCGATGCCGACGACGTAGCCTTTCTTCATACCCTGACCAGACCTGAACCGCAGGTTTAAACCTTTCCCCACCTATCAGGATGATAGGCTTGCTTCCTGGGAGGGAGTAGTTTCACCCTTCACAACTGAAGAAGTGCAGGCCGAGCTCATCACCGGCCACGACGGGGAGCAGGCTTTCGGATGGAAATGGCGTACAGGGACCAGGGCGGAACCGAGCAGGTCGTTGCGAACTCCCCACACCGGGAACACGAGCGCGAGCTGGTCAGGGTCAACCGCGCCCTATCCACTTTCACCCGCGCCACGGAAGCCCTGATCCACGCCACCGACGAACAGCAACTGCTGAACGACATCTGTCGGATCATGGTCGAGGTCGGCAGCTATATGTTCGCCTGGGTCGGCTATGTTCAGCACGACGACGAGCGCTCCGTCTGGCCGGTGGCCCGCTACGGCAACGACGGCGGCTATATCGCCAAGGCCCGTATCAGTTGGGACGAGAATTCACCCCGCGGCCGCGGCCCCACCGGCACCGCCATCCGTTCCGGCAAGGTTCAGGTCGCCTATACCGACGAAACCGCCTGTTTCGCCCCCTGGCGGGAAGCCGCGCAGACCAGCGGCTTCAAAGCCTCGCTGTCCCTGCCGCTTTATGTTGAGAACCGGGTCATCGGCGTTTTGCACCTCTATACCGGCGACAGCGACGCCTATGATCAGGACGAACTGCACCTGATGGAAAACCTGGCCCGCAACGTGGCCTATGGCATCGGCATGCAGCGCATGCAGTTCGAACGCCGCCGCGCCGAGCGCGAACTGAAAGAATCCGAAGGCCGTTACCGTTCGCTGGTGGAATTGTCCCCGGACGCCATCGTGGTGCATACCCAGGGTATCATCATCTTTTCCAACTCCGCAGCCGACGCCCTGTTTCGGGTCACCCCGCTACAGCCGCTGGTCGGACGCCGCATCGTCGACCTGGTCCATCCCGACGATGCCGAGCAGGCCCAGATATATCTGGATTCCGGCGAGCATCTAGGTGCGGTCGAAGAGCGGCTGGCCCGACTGGACGGCGGTTATTTCGTCGCCGAAGTCACCTCGGCCCCGATCATCTTCCACGGCGTCCATGCGCGCCAGGTGGTGATCCGCGACATCACCGAACGCAAGCAGGTCCATGCTCAGCTGGTTCAAACCGCCAAGCTGGCGACGCTGGGCGAGATGGCGGCCGGCATGGCCCACGAATTGAGCCAACCCATCAACATCATCCGCATGGCCGCCGAAGGCGCCTTGCTGTTGATCGGCCGTAACAAGGCCGAGCCGGCTTACCTGAACAAGCAGTTCGGGCTGGTGGCCTCGCAGGCCGCCCGCATGGCCGAGATCATCGACCATATCCGCATTTTCAGCCGCAAGGATACCGGCGAGGTCGCCGTCTTCGACGCCCGCTCGTCGCTGGCTTTGGCGGTCGAGCTGATGGAACCCCAGCTGCAGTCCGCCGGGATCGAAATCTCCACGGCCCTGCCCACCCAGCCCTGTCCCTTGCGCGGACGCCCCGTCCAGTTGGAGCAGGTGATCATCAACCTGCTGTCCAATGCCGCCGACGCCGTGAAATCGGCCCGCACCCAAACCCAGCGCCCCGGACAGATCAGACTGGACGCCAGCCTGAACCGCGACGGCGAAATGCTCATCACCGTCACCGACAACGGCACCGGCATCAGCCAGCCTGATCTTGACCGCATCTTCGAACCCTTCTTCACCACCAAGGAAGTGGGCAGCGGCACCGGATTGGGCCTGTCGGTCAGCTTCGGCATCATCTCTTCCATGGGCGGACGCCTGATCGCCCGCAACATCAAGCCGTACGGCGCCCAGTTCGCCATCACTCTGCCGATGGCCAGCAACGCCTCTCTGTCCGCCACCGCCGCGCCCCAGGCCCACCCGGCCATGGAGGAAGACGAGGACGACGGCCGTCTGCCCGGCCGCCACATCCTGTTGGTGGACGACGAGCTTCAGGCCCTGGAGGCCATGGGCGATTACCTGTCGGAACTGGGCTACCGGATCAGCAAGGCCAACAGCGGAAATTCTGCCATGCGCGCCTTCGAGGACGACCCCAGCGACATTGTCGTGACCGACATCCGCATGCCCGACGGCGACGGTGAGCAACTGATCAAGTCGTTGCGCAAGCTGGACCCAAATCTGCCCATCGTGGTGGTAACCGGGCATATCGGCGCCACCGAAAGCATTGAAGACGAGGCCCAACACCATTCTTTCGCCATGTTGAAAAAGCCCATCAGTCTTGCGGTTATGGCAGAAACACTTGAACAGCTTCTGCAAAATCAGTAGCAATTTTTAGGGTATCGGGCCGTATACTTCCTTGGTATAGTCATCCTGTGGGCTATCGGGGTCTTGGGGAGTTCTTTGGATGCATATTCTGGTCGCAGACGACCATAACCTCGTTCGGGACGGCCTGAAGCCGTTCCTTTTCGAGCTAGATCCCGACGCTGTGATCCATGACGCAGCCAATTTCGACGAAGCTTTGGCCGTGGCGAAGTCCAACGAAAGTTTGGGCTTGGTTCTGCTGGACCTGCGGATGCCGGGCATGAACGGCCTTCAGGGCGTAGAGGTCATGCGCAAGACGCGCCCCGGCGTGCCGGTGGTGATTCTGTCGGGCCATGTCGAACGCGAAGAGGTTCTGGCCGCGGTCCGCGCCGGCGCCGGCGGATACATCCCCAAGACGATCAGCGGCACCGCCCTGATCAACGCCCTGCGTCTGGTTCTGGCCGGCGAATCCTATCTGCCGCCCAGCATCCTTCTGGACAGCAACAATTCCGAGCGCAAGGCTCCGGCCTCTCCGCTCTCGACCCTGTCGGCCCGCGAGCGCGAAATCCTGGGCTATCTGATCGAAGGCCAGACCAACAAGGAAATCGCCCGCCGTCTGGATTTGCAGGAAATCACCATCAAGATTCACCTGCGCAACGTTTACCGCAAGATCGGCGCCGTCAATCGCGCCCAGGCTGTACGCATCGCCCTGTCTTCCGGCTGGGTCCTGCCGGCGACGATGTGAAACGCCTCTCCGTTTCCGACAGCAAGGCGGCCTTGATGCAAGGCCGCCTTTTTCTTTTCCCCACGGCCGCATCCTTTCCGCGCAGCTCTGCACAGCCAATGTGCTTTCTTGGTCATACGAAAGGGTGTATTGCTCAATGAGCAGGCAGACGAAGTCCATAGACGGATGAAAACCGGCGAAAAGCGGCCCATCCTTCTTTGGCATGACGGTTGCTTTGTATCGAAGAGACGATAACGACAAAGGGGAAGCCGATGGCGGCCGACGGCATCTTCGACGAAATGTACGGGTGGAACGATCAGGTTCAAGCGCCCTATGCCAAAATCGCCGAATGGCTGAAGAACACACCTCCGGAACTCTTCGCCAGCAAACTGGAGCAAGCCGAACTGCTTTTTCAAAAAATCGGCATCACCTTCAACGTCTACGGCAGCACCGCCGGCACAGAACGCCTCATTCCCTTCGATATCGTCCCCCGCATTCTGTCGGCCAGCGAATGGCAAAAGCTTCAGGCGGGTCTGTTCCAGCGCGTTCGCGCTTTGCAGATGTTTCTGCATGACATCTACCACAACCAGGACATCATCAAGGCCGGCATCATCCCGGCCAGCCACATCCTGCGCAACGAGATGTACCGCCCCGAGATGAGGGATCTGGACCTGCCCGGCAGCATTTACGTGCAGATCGCCGGCATCGACGTGGTGCGCGTCTCCGAAGGCGAATTCTACGTGCTGGAGGACAATCTGCGCACGCCGTCCGGCGTCTCCTACATGCTGGAGGACCGCGCCGTGATGATGCGGCTGTTCCCCAAGCTGTTCCAGGAGAACAGGGTCGCTCCGGTGGACCATTATCCGGCCGAACTGCTGCGTCAGCTGCGCTCGGTGGCGCCGGAACGGGCCGCCGGCAGCCCCACCGTGGCGGTGCTGACCCCCGGTCCTTACAACAGCGCTTATTTCGAACACGCCTTCCTGGCCGAGGAAATGGGTGTCGAACTGGTGGAAGGGCAGGATCTGTTCGTCCGCGACGACGCCGTCTGGATGCGCACCACCCAAGGCCCGCGCCGGGTCGACGTGATCTACCGCCGCCTGGACGACGACTGCCTGGATCCCTTGGCATTCAACCCCGATTGTCTGCTGGGGGTTCCCGGACTGCTGTCGGTCTATCGCAACGGCGGCGTCAGTCTGGCCAACGCGGTGGGCACCGGCGTGGCCGACGATAAATCGACCTATCCCTATGTTCCCGACATCATCAAATTCTATCTGGGCGAGGAACCGATCATCGGCAACGTACCGACCTATCGCTGTTCCCGCTCCGACGACCGCGCCTACGTTCTCGAGCATATCCACGAACTGGTGGTGAAGGAAACACAAGGGTCCGGCGGCTACGGCATGCTGGTCGGCCCCAAGGCGACCAAGGAGGAGCACGAGAAGTTCCGCCAACTGATCCTGAGCGACCCCGACGGCTATATCGCCCAGCCGACGCTGGCTCTGTCCACCTGCCCGACTTTCGTCGAGGAAGGCGTGGCGCCGCGCCATGTGGACTTGCGCCCGTTCGTGCTGACGGGCCGCGACGGCATGGCCCTGGTGCCAGGCGGCCTGACCCGCGTCGCCCTGACCAAGGGCTCATTGGTGGTGAACTCGTCGCAAGGCGGCGGCACCAAAGACACCTGGGTGTTGGAGGACTGACCGATGCTCAGCCGGACCGCAGAAAATCTTTACTGGATGGGACGTTACGTCGAGCGCGCCGAAAACATGGCCCGCATCCTGGACGTCAGCCAGCGTCTGGCCGTACAGGGCCGTTCCACCGCCCAGGCGGAATGGAGCGCCGTGCTGGCCATTCTCTACGCCGAACAGCTTTACACCGACACCCACGGCGAAGTGACCGAGGACGGCGTCACCGAATTCCTGACCCTGGATCAAAGCAACCCTTCGTCCATCTGGTCGTGCATCCGGGCGGCGCGTGAGAATGCCCGCGCCCTGCGCGCCACCATCTCGGTGGAAATGTGGGAAAGTCTGAACACCACCTGGCTGGCCATCCGCGACATGACCGAGGCGGACCTGCACGCCAAAAGCCTGCGGGAATTCTGCGAATGGGTGAAGGAACGGTCCCACCTGTTCCGCGGCGTCGCCCACGGCACCATGCTGCACGACGATTCCTTCGCCTTCACCCGGCTGGGAACTTTCCTGGAGCGCGCCGACAACACCGCCCGCCTGCTGGACACCAAGTATCAGATGCTGGCCTATGGCGGCGAAAGCGACACGGGCGCCACCTATTACGAATGGGGTTCGGTCCTTCGCTCTGTTGGCGCCTTCCGCGCCTATCACCAGATGTATCACGACGTCATCACGCCCGAGCGTGTGGCCGAGCTTCTGGTGCTGCGCCCTGAAATGCCGCGCTCCCTGCGTTTCTGCTTCGACAAGGTGACGGAAAATCTGGCCCTGCTGGCCGAAGGCCGCAGCCTGGAGTGCGAACGCCTGTCGGGCGAATTCGGCGCCCGCCTGCGTTACGGCCGGATGGAGCGCATCCTGGGCGACGGTCTGCACGAATTCCTCAAGGAGGTTCTGGACCGAACCGCCGAAGTCAGTGTGCAGATTTCCCGCGATTTCCTGATGATTGTGTAAGAGGGGGACGGACATGCGAGTCGCCATCAACCACGAGACCGTCTACCGCTACCATTCGCCGGCCAATTATTCGGTACAGTATCTGCGCCTGACCCCCCTTTCCGGTCCCAACCAGCGGGTTCTGTCCTGGAAGCTGTCGACCACCGGCAACCTGCGCTCGTGGACCGACGGCTTCGGCAACCAGGCTCACGTTCTGGTGGTGGACAATCCCCACGATGAAATCCGCATCACCGCCATGGGCGAGGTCGAGTTGGCAGACAGCGGCAGCCCGCTGCTGTCGGAACACGATCCCCTGCCGCCCGACATTTTCCTGCGCTCGACCCGTCTGACCGAACCGGACGAGCGGATCCGCGCCTTTTCCGACGGCTTCCGCCCCGGCGTCATCGCCAACGCCCGCAAGGGCTTGGACAATCTGATGGCCGGCATCCGCGACACCGTGGCCTATCGTCCCGGCATCACTCACGCCGCCACGTCCGCCCGCCAGGCTTTGGACGCGCGGGCCGGCGTCTGCCAGGACCACGCCCATCTGTTCGTCACCTGCTGCCGCAGCCTCGGCCTGCCGTCCCGCTATGTTTCCGGTTACCTTTGCACCGACGCCGTCGGCGACGAACGCATGGCCAGCCACGCCTGGGCCGAAACATGGGTCGAAGGAGCCGGCTGGCTGTCCTACGACGTGGCCAACCGCATGTCGAACGCCAAGGCCCACGTCCGCGTCGCCATCGGCCTCGACTATCTGGACGCCGCCCCGGTGCGCGGCGTGCGCAAGGGCGGCGGCAACGAGGAATTGGATGTCGAGGTCACCGTCGGCGACGCCCGCAAGGTGTTGCAGGCGCAAAAGAAACAGAAAGCCGCGCAGCAGCAGCAATAAAAGGGGACAGGTCTCGCGATGACCTATGGGGTGGGGGTGATGCTGGACGCCGGGCTGGTGATGGCTTCGGACTCCAGAACCAACGCGGGGGTGGACAATGTCTCCACCTTCCGCAAGATGACCTTTTTCCAAAAAGACGGCAGGCATACCATCTGCCTGCTGTCCGCAGGCAATCTCAGTCTGACACAAGCCGCCATCTCGGTCATCGGCGAAGGCCGCGCCAGCAAAAGCGGTGAAGTGAACATCGACAAGGCCAAGTCCATGTTCCGGGTCGCCCGCATCGTCGGTAACGCCCTGCGCGAGGTTCACAAGCAGGATGCCGAATCCTTGCGCAAACATAACACCGAATTCAACGCCACCTTTCTGGTGGGCGGTCAGATCAAGGGGGAAAAGCCGCGCCTGTTCCTGGTCTACGGCGCCGGCAACTTCATCGAGGCCACCGCCGAAACGCCTTTCTTCCAAATCGGCGAGACCAAATATGGCAAGCCGGTGTTCGATCGCCTGCTGGCTCACGACATGCCCTTGGCCGAAGCCGCCAAGCTGGTGCTGATTTCGTTCGACTCCACCATCCGCTCGAATCTGTCGGTGGGCATGCCGGTCGATCTGTTCTGCTACGAGACCGAGTCCTTGCAGATCAGCCATCACAAGCGGCTGAACGAAGGCGATCCCTACATGACCGGCATCCGCCGCCAATGGGGCGAAGGTCTGCGCAAAGTCTTTCAAGGCATCGTCCCGCCCGAGATCGACGGCTAGGCGCGTTTCCCCATCTGCACTAAACTCATGGAAGGCTTTACGAAAAGGCTGTCCATGCGCGCGTCCCAATCCGGTTCCGCCCTGATCATCGGCACCATGGCTCTGCTGGCCGTGGGATTGGCCGCCGTGGCGTTGCTGCGGCTGGAAGGGCAGTCCTGGCAATTGGACCACAACCGTCAGGCCGGACTTCAGGCCCAGCGCATCCGCACGGCGGTCGAGCTGTACGCCGTCCGTCACGGCGCCGTTCCCGCCCCCGGCCCGGTGCCATGGAGGGACTTAGGCCTCGCCCCCCAGGACGTGACGGGCTTCAGCTTGGACGGCGGATGTGCGGGCTGGTCCCTGGCCTTCGGCGGGCAAAGCTGGCGCTTCCCGTCGCCCGACGGTTGCCAAGCCCCCAAGGCGGGCGGATAATGCCGGTCCATCCAGCAGGGGAGCGGGGGATGAAGGGGCAGCAGGGCTTTACCCTGATCGAATTGTCGGTGGTGCTGGCCATCGTCGGCCTGCTGGTGGGCGGCGGTCTGATGGCTTCCGGTCCGCTGTTCGAACGCGCCCATATTCAGCAGACCCAACAGGCGATGGACCAGATCGAAAGCGCCATCACCCTGTTCGCCATCCGCAACGAGCGCCTGCCCTGCCCCGCCGACGGCGCGCTTTTGCCCAACCAGCCGCTTTATGGCCGCGAACAGCCGGATTCCCGGCCTGGCGCCTGCGCCGTCGCCGACGGCCGCGCCGTTGTCCCCTGGGTCACGCTGGGACTGCACGACGGCCTGTCCGCCGACGGCTGGGGGCGGCGCTTCAGCTATCTGCCGGCCTTTCCCCTGACCGGCGCAGACCATCCTTTGCGGCGGCAGGGCATCACCTATCCGGCGGGGAGACTGAAGGTATCCACTCCGGCCAGTCCGCCGGTGGAAATCACTCCCGATGGCGAAGGCGCCGCCTATGTGCTGATCAGCCACGGCCACGACGGCACCTTCGGCTGGATGCGCGGCGGCGGGCGGATGGCTCCATCCGGCAGCCGTCATCCGTTCGAGGAAGCCAACGGCCAGGGCGGCCCCGCCTTTTTCCAGGGTCCGCTGAACGAAACCAACGGCCCCAGCCATTTCGACGACGTGGTCCGCTGGCGCACGGCCGCCTTCGTCATCCAAAGCTGCGGCCCCGCCGCCTGCGGCAATCCCTGAAGGGAAGTGCCATGGACATCAGCGATCTTCTGACTTTCACCCGCCAGACCGAAGCCTCGGACCTGCATCTGTCCAGCGGCGCGCCGCCCGTGCTCCGGGTTCACGGCGGACTGCGCCCCATCAAGGCTTCGCCCCTGACGCCCGAACAGGTGCGCGGCATGCTCCATTCCGTGATGACCGAGGAACAGCGCATCATCTGGAACCGCGAGCACGATCTGGACTTCGCCATCACGCTGGGCAGCACGGGGCGTTTCCGCGTCAACGCCTTCGCCATCGACCGCGGCCCGGCGGCCGTGTTCCGCGCTATTCCGGCGTCGGTGCCCAACCTGAAAAGCCTCGACGCTCCCGCCATTCTGGCCGAATTGGCCGACCTGAAAAGCGGCCTGGTTCTTGTCACCGGCCCCACCGGCTCGGGCAAAAGCACCACCCTGGCCGCCATGGTCGACCACATCAACCGCCATCAGGCCAAGCATATCCTGACCATCGAAGATCCGGTGGAGTTCGTCCACCGACCCGACCACTCGCTGATCAGCCACCGCGAGGTGGGAGCCCACACGCAATCCTTTGGCCGCGCCCTGAAAAGCGCCCTGCGCGAAGATCCCGACGTCATCCTGGTGGGCGAGATGCGCGACCACGAAACCATCAGTCTGGCCCTGACCGCCGCCGAGACCGGCCATCTGGTGCTGGGCACGCTGCACACCAACGGCGCCGCCAAAGCCGTGGACCGCATCATCGACGTTTTTCCCGGCAGCGACAAAGACCTTGTCCGTGCCATGCTGGCCGGATCGCTGCAAGCCGTGGTCGGCCAGGAACTGCTGGGAAAAACCGGCGGCGGCCGCGTCGCCGCCTACGACATCCTGATCGGCACCCCGGCGGTGCGCAATCTGATCCGCGAGAACAAGGTGCCGCAAATCACCTCGATGATGCAGATGGGTCAACGCTTCGGCATGAAGACGCTGGAGGATTCCGTCAAGGATCTGGTCAACCAGGGCGTGGTGGAGGCCGTGGAACTGGAACGCTTCCGGCAGACAGGAACGGACAAGGCCTGATCCCGAGCGATGTAAGGCTTCGACCCGGCCCCGCCTCGTTTTCACCGGAACTTTATCGATAAGGACTCTGTCGCGCCGCCAATCCTGTGGCATAAGAAGGCCCTCCACGCCACGGGAACCCAGCCGCAGATGATCCGTTTCGAAAACATCACCAAGCAGAACAGCCACCGCATCCTTTATTTCGAGGCCTCGGCCGCGCTCAACCGGGGTGAAAAAATCGGCCTGGTCGGTCCCAACGGTGCTGGCAAGACGACGCTGTTCCGAATGATCACGGGCGAAGAGCAGCCCGACGACGGTCAGGTGTCGATCGAGAAGTTGGTCTCGATCGGCTATTTCAATCAGGACGTCGGTGAGATGTCGGGCCGCAGCGCCGTCGCGGAAGTGATGGACGGAGCCGGACCGATCAGCGCCGTGGCGGCGGAATTGAAGGATCTGGAAGCTGCCATGTGCGACCCCGACCGCGCCGACGACATGGATACGATCGTCGAACGTTATGGCGAGGTGCAGGCGCGTTTCGACGAACTGGGCGGCTACGAACTGGAAGGCCGGGCGCGGGAAGTTCTTGCCGGCCTCAGCTTCAGCCAGGAAATGATGGAAACCGACGTGGGAGCCTTGTCGGGCGGCTGGAAAATGCGCGTGGCGCTTGGCAAAATTCTGCTGATGCGGCCCGACGCCATGCTCCTGGACGAACCCAGCAACCATCTGGATCTTGAAAGCCTGATCTGGCTGGAGGAATTTCTGAAGGGTTACGAAGGCGCTCTACTGATGACCTCGCACGATCGCGAATTCATGAACCGGATCGTCACCAAGATCATCGAAATCGACGGCGGATCGCTGAACAGCTATTCCGGCGACTATGAATTCTATGAGCAGCAGCGGGCGTTGAACGAAAAGCAGCAGCAGGCTCAGTTCGAACGGCAGCAGGCCATGCTGGCCAAGGAAATCAAATTCATCGAACGCTTCAAGGCCCGCGCCTCGCACGCCGCCCAGGTGCAAAGCCGGGTGAAGAAGCTGGACAAGATCGAACGCTTCGAACCGCCGAAGCGCCGCCAGACCGTATCGTTCGACTTTCCGCCGGCGCCACGCTCGGGCGAAGACGTCGTGGTCATGAAGAACGTCCATAAAAGCTATGGCAGCCGCAGCATTTATCAGGGGCTGGACTTCATGGTCCGCCGCAAGGAACGCTGGTGCGTCATGGGCATCAACGGCGCCGGCAAGTCCACACTGCTGAAACTGGTGACCGGCGCGGCCGAACCGGATTCCGGCACCGTCGCCGTCGGCGGCAGCGTCAAGACAGGCTATTTCTCGCAGCACGCCATGGAACAGCTCGACGGCGACAACACGGTATTTGAAAACCTGGAAGGCGCTTTTCCCCAGGCCAATCAGGGATCGCTGCGGGCACTGGCCGGCTGTTTCGGCTTTTCGGGCGATGACGTGGAAAAGAAATGCCGTTTCCTGTCGGGCGGCGAAAAGGCCCGGCTGGTAATGGCGCTGATGCTGTTCAACCCGCCCAATTTCCTGGTGCTCGACGAACCCACCAACCACCTCGATCTCGACACCAAGGAAATGCTGATCAAGGCGCTGGCCGCCTATGACGGCACCATGCTGTTCGTCTCGCACGACCGGCATTTTCTGGCCGCGCTTTCCAACCGGGTGTTGGAACTGACGCCCGAAGGGGTCCACCAATACAACGGCGGCTATACGGAATATGTCGCCCGCACCGGGCACGAAGCCCCCGGACTGCATAGCTGATCCGAGGGCGCCTTTCCGCGCGAGCAAAAAGGCTTCAGCCCCCGATCACCGCCAGAAAGGCCCGCTCTAGATTGCCAGTGCCCGTTCGGGCGATCAGTTCCCCCGGCGAGCCCTCATAAACCAAACGGCCGTCATGAAGCACGCCGATGCGGTCGCACAGTTCCTCGACATCGGCCAAAATATGCGAGGAGAAGAACACCGTACGGCCGGCGGCGCGGTTGTCGTTCAATCTGTCCTTCAGATGGATTCTCGCCCTTGGATCCAGCCCGCTCATGGGTTCGTCCAGGATCAGCAAAGGCCGTTCGGTCAACAAGGCGGCGGCCAATCCCAGCTTCTGGCCCATGCCCTTGGAATAGCCCCGGCCCAGCCGGTCCAGCAGGGCCGGGTCGAAATCCAGCCCTTGGCACAGGGCGGCCGCCTTGGCGCGGTCCAGGGCAAGACCGTAGGGCGACAGGGTCAGAGACAGCACCTCCCATCCCTTCAGCAAGGGCGAGGGCAGATAATGCTCCGGCAGATAGACCAGATTGCGCCGCGCCGCCACTTGGGAAGACGGCAGGCCGAACAGCGATACCGCGCCCCCCGCCCTGTGCAGCCCCAGCATGGAACGGATCAAGGTGGTTTTCCCCGCGCCGTTCAGACCGATCAGCCCGAAGATTTCACCGCCCCGCACATCCAGGCTCAGGCCGTCGAACACCGTGTGGGCCCCATAGGACGCCTGCAATCCCTCGACGCGGATGGGCGACGGATCAGGGGACATCGGCGGCGGTTCCAACCGGACGCAGAGACAATTGGCGAAAGACCATCTGGCCCCTGACGCCCTGGGCGGTTTTCTCGATCTCGGCACTGTCCAGCCGGGTCCTACCGGGCAGCTTGTCGAGTAGATCCTGCCAGAAAACCGCCAATTCGGCTTGACTGTCGGCTTGCTGATCCAGTTCCACCGGACGGTTGACCTGTTCCAGCCCGGATCCGGCCAACGGTTCGGCGCTTTCCGCCGCCAGACGGTAATGCAGGGGCGGCATTTCATGCAGCAGCCGCTGGGCGTCGACGGCTTTCAGCAACTGTAGACGCGGCGGCAATCCGTTCTGGCCGCTCTGCACCAGCGGCGCGACCTGATCGCGCAATTGCCGGGCCGAGGCGAAAGCCGCCAGCCCTTCCGACTGGCTGCGTTGCAGGTTGGCTAATTGCGCCTGCAACTGCTCCACATGCTCACGCCGTTCCAGAATGTCGTCGATCAGGAACAGGCCGGCTCCGGCGGCCACCACCAGATCGGTCATCAGAATGATCCCCAGCAGGACAAGACGGGGAGATGGACGCTTCCGGGCTACCGCCATCACCCATTCTCCTTGCGCACCAGCAGGGTCAGCAGGGCGTCGCGGTCAGGCGGCGGGCCGACCTGCCCCAGATTGCCCTCCAGCACCTGCGACGCCTGCAAGCCCATGGGCAGGCGCGACACCAGCACCCGGCAATTGGGAAAGGCGGCAGTCAGCCTAGCCTTCAGATCGCGGATACGGCCGACTTGTTCCTCCAGCGGCGTTTTGGCTCCCAGCTCATAAGATACGGCCATCTCCCAGCGGGCAGGCGCCAGCTTGCCCAAAGACGTTGTCCCCTGGTCGGCCCTGGCCCTGTCGGGATTGGTGGAAAACGTCACCTTGCGCTGGGCGGCGTCGGCGGGCAGCGCCGCCAGCAGCCCGGCCAAGTCGATGCGCTCCTTGATCCAGCCGTCGGCCACGTCGGCGGCGCGGCGCATATCGGCGACCGGCAGCGGCAAAACCTCTCCCTGCGTTTCCGCCCGGCGCTGGGAAGCGGTCTGAAGCTGGTCGGACAGCTCGTCCTCTTCCATCGAGGTTTGCACCGAAGTCGACAACATGGCACCGATGAACAAGGCCACGCCGACGGTCGCCGCCAACGCCGCCACTTGCCCGACCCCGATCAGGCGGCGCAGGCGGCCGCGTTCGAGCAACCGCGGCGTCGGCAACGCCAATGCCGGCGTTTTTTTTCGCGCCGCCCATTCGGCCAGCAACAGGTCGCTGAATCCATCGCGGCTGCGGGCCGCGCCGCGCAGCCCCAGATGCTGGGCCGCTTGGGCGGGCGTCATGACGAACAGATTGGTGACCGCCAATTCGGAGTTTCCAATCTCGGCGCACAGGGCTTCGTCGCCCAGAACCATCAAATCCAGCCGCTCGGCATCGCTGTAACCCAGACGTTTCAGATAGCTGATCGAGGATTTCAACTCGCGCTCGATGATCTGGGCCAAACCGGCGGCGTCGCCGGAAGGCTGGAGCGGAGCCTGGGTCAGGCGGGTGATCACCAGCCGCCCGTCCAGGGTGACGATTTGGCGCAAGCCGCCGGTGGCCTGCAAACCGACAAGGGCGCGCCAATGTCGCGCGGGCGCATCGCCGTCGGGCATCAGACGATCCAGCAGACCCACCGCCTCCAGCGGTTGCAGGCAATAGCCGGTGACCGGATTGTCCAGACCTTCCAAGAATGCCGACCAACCGGCCAAAGCCGGAGATTCGGCCAACACCGCCATCAAGATCCGAAGCCCGTTTCCGCCGACGCCCGCTTCCAGCGGCAACGCGGCTTTCAAAGGGTCGCCGGGATAGGCCATGTCCAGGCGGCGGCGCACCAGCTTGGCCCGATCCAACGGCCCGACCTTGGGCAGGTTGTCCTCGCGGTACATCTGCTCCAGCACGTCGGCCAGCACCAGCAAAGACGTACGGCGGCGGGAGGCCAGCATACGGGCGAACAGGGCTCGTCCCTCGTCCAGCTTTTCATTGGGGCAGAACCAGGCCTCGGCCAGCCCGGCGCCGGAAAGCCGCCCGAAAATGGCCCCCTCGTCGCCGATCAGCAACAGGAAGCGTCCGGCTTTGCCCACAAGAGAGCCCATGCGCTCCTCCAGATCGTCCAGCCCACTCGGCAGAATGTCGCTCATGACTTATCCCAGTTTGCTGAAGCTGTCGTAGATCGGGCCGAACACCCCCAGAACGATCCACAACATCATGACGCCCGCGAACAGAGTCAGCGCCGGTTCGATCATCGCGATCATGCGATCGACGCTTTCGCTCACGTCCTGGTCATAGAATTCGGTGACGTTCTCCAACGTCTCGCCCAGACGGCCGCTTTCCTCGCCGATCACCACCATGCGCACCACCAGCGAAGGGAATTCGCCGGTATTGCGCAAGGCTCGGGACAACGGAATGCCTTGCTGCACATCGTCAAGCACCACGCCCAAAGACTGCGACAGGCTGCGGTTGGAAACTACCGTGCGGGCCGTCTCCAGGCATTCCAGAATGGGGACGCCGCTGCGGAACATGGTGGCGAAGAAATGGGAAAACCGCGATAGGGCGATCTTGCGGACCAACGGTCCGACCAAAGGCAGATGCAGGGACAGCCGGTCCAACCGCTGCGCCAAATCCTCGGACAGACGATGCACCGTCTTGCGCAGCACGGCTAGCAGCAGCGGCACCAGGATCAACAGCCACCAATAGCCCTGCACGAAATCCGAGGTGGCGATCAGGGATTGGGTGATCAGCGGCAGTTCCTGGCCGCTGCCCAGCAGAAAATCCACCACCTGCGGCACGACCATCAGCATCATGAAAAAGAACAAAGCCACCATCACCGACAGAATCACCGTCGGATAGCGCACAGCCTTGCGGATGCGGGCCGTGACCAGTTCGGTCCATTTCAAATGACGGACCAATTGAGCGAAAGCATCGGTCAGATTGCCGCTGGCCTCGCCCGCCGCCAGCAGGGCATGGAACACCGGGCCAAACGTTTCGGGGTGGGAATCGAAGGCTTCGGACAACGACCGTCCTTCGGTGACGTCGCGTAGAACATCGGTGACGACATCGCGCAAACGCCGCTGTTCGATGGCGTCGCGCACGTCGGTCAGGCTTTCCACCAGCGGCACCCCGGCCCCGGTCAGATGCTGAAGATGCAGGAACAATTGCAGCAAATCGCGGTTGCGCACCGGCGCGGTGATCAATCCGGCAAAGTGATCGGCTCGCGACGGCTTGGCCGACAACAGCTCCAAACCGTTTTCCCGCAGGCGCTGATAAAGGTCGAATTCATTGTTGGCGGCCAATTGCCCCCGCGTCTTGGCCCCGGCCATGGAGATGGCGGTATAATCGTAGCTCTGCATCAGAGCCGTTCCGTCACGTCCACCGACCGCATCAGACTTTCCAGGCTGATGATGCCGGACAGCACCTTGGCGATGCCGTCCTCGGCCATGGGAACGAAGCCGTAATCCCTAGCCGCCTTGCGCAAATGGGTCAGCGATGCGCCCTTGATCACCATCTCGTCCAGCTCGGGATTCATGGGCAGCACTTCCTGCACGGCGATACGCCCCTTGTAGCCGGTATGGCGGCAGAGCGGGCACCCCACCGCATGGCCGATCAGCGGCGGACGGCCGGGGTCGATGCCGAAGATGCGGCATTCCTCGGCGGTCGCCCTGCGCTGGGTGGCGCAGGCGGTGCACAGGCGGCGGACCAGACGCTGGGCGATGATGCCGATGACGTTGCCGGCCAGCAATCCGTGGTGCAGCCCCAGATCATGCAGGCGCGGCAACGCCCCCGCCGCATCGTTGGCATGCAGGGTGGAATAGACCTGATGGCCGGTCATGGCGGCGCGCAAAGCCATGCTGGCGGTGGCCTGATCGCGGACCTCGCCGATGAAGATGACGTCGGGGTCTTGGCGCAGCAAGGCGCGGACGCCTTCGGAAAAGGTCAGCGACGTGCCTTCGCGTACCTGGGCCTGACGGATCAGCGGCAGGGCGTATTCCACCGGGTCTTCGAGCGTCATGATGTTGCGCTCAAGAGAATTGATGTGGCTCAGAACGGCATAGAGCGTGGTGGTCTTGCCCGAGCCGGTGGGGCCGGTGGCCAAAATAATGCCTTCCGGCCGCTTCAGCAGGCGTTCCAGCAGGGTATGATTGTTCTCGCTGAAGCCCAGTTGGTCAATGGACAGCAACGACCCTGAACGGTCCAGGATGCGCACCACCAGATTTTCACCATGCACGGTGGGCAAGGCGGCGACGCGGAAATCCACATGCCGCTGCCCCACGGTCAGGCTGAAGCGGCCGTCCTGTGGGTTTAGCTTGTCGGCGATATTCATGCCGGAGATAATCTTCAGCCGGTGCGAGATAGCTGCCCAGTGGTCTTTGTGCACCGTTCTGATCTGGGTTAGCACGCCGTCGATACGGTAACGCAGGCGCAGAAAGCTGCCTTCGGGCTCGAAATGGATATCCGACGCTCCGGTTTTCACCGCGTCGAACAGAATGGCGTTGACCAGCCGCACCAGCGGATGGACATAACCGTCTCCCGATAAGGCCGAAGCTGACAGATCGTGATTGCCCGTCTCCAGTTCGCGCAGAATACCGTCGATGGAGAATTCATAGCCGTAATATTGGTCGATAGCCGAAGCCAGTTCGGATTCGGAACAGACCAGCGGGATGATCTCCACCCCTTGCGGCAAATAGCGCCGGGCCTGATCGATAGCGAGAACGTCGTAAATGTCGGCCATGGCCAGACGCAAAGACTCGCCGTCCAGCGATACCGGCAGAACATGGCAGCGTTGGGCCATTTCCTTCGGCAGACGCTTGATCAGTTCGGGGTCGACCACCGTGCTTTTGGGGTCGAATCGCTCGAAGCCCGAGCTTTCCGCCAGTACCGCCGACAGCGCCGATTCGGTAATGAACCCAAGGTCCACCAGCAGATTGCCCATCAGCTTGTTGGAACGTTTTTTTTCGTACAGCGCCACCTGAAGCTGATCTTTGGAGATCAGTCCCATCTCCACCAGCTTGTCGCCGATGCGGGCCATGCCGGCGGCGTGGACGGAAACAGGAGAGGAAACGGGGATGGAAACGGGAACCGGCACCGGCGATGGAAGCGCCGGCACAGACTGAACAGGCTTGGAGGTTTCGCCGAACGAAGCTGCCGGAGAGACGGCGACCGGCGCGCCGTCGCTCGAAGCCGAGGACGGAAGGACTGACGGCGGCGCGGCAGCGGTGTCCGAAGGCTCAGCCGCCTTGCCTCCCACGCGGTCGGAAAATTCCAATTCCATCCCAGCAGCCCTCACACGCCCAAGAAAACACCATTCCGCTCAAGCCCAGGCACCGAGCTTATTGCAGGGCGAACAGAAGCGTGCAGGATGAACTGTTGTCCGACGTCTTGTAGCTGCCGCCGTTGGCCACCGCGCCGTTGCTGAAACTGGGCTGGGTCGCGGTGCAGCCCCCGCCGCTACGGGTGACGATGGCGCCGCCGCCCGGAGTGCCGTCGTCATATTTGGCGTCGATGGCATAGGCGTCTTTACCCGACACGACGGGGCCGGGATTGGGGCCGGACGATGCCAAAGCGATGTAGTAGCCGGTAAAATCGCCGGAGGCGTTCCACAATTCCCAGGCGGCGCCGGAATAGTTGGCCTTCAGGGTGTTCTTTCCCGCCACCGGGGCCGACAACGAGCTTTCCACCGCGATACCGGCCAGCATCTGAGCCGCTGCCAACTGCTGCCAGAACTTCACGCCTTCGTTATTGCCGAAGTCCGGACGGTTGAAGTTGTTGCCGTCGCTCCAGGGCGCCGGCGCGCTGATGATGCCGTTGCCGTCGCCGTCGGCCGCCGCCGGGCAGCCCGAGATGATCGACGAACAACGGGAATAGTCGCCGGGCTGAGCGCCGTATTTGTCGAGGAAGAAATTATAGGCGGCGCGCACGCTGTCGGCCTGAGCCACCGTGGTCTTCAGCCGGGCGCTGGCAATCATTTCCTGCCCCTTCAGGACGCCGCCCACCAACAGGCCGATGATGGCCAGAACGATGGACAGTTCCACCAGGGTGAAACCCTGCTGACGGCGATGGGCGTCGGGGGTTGCTGCGCGAAGTTTCATGACGGCTTGCCCCTTGTCATGGTGCGTTATGGCGGCATGGCGCCGCTTTCTCCCATGTTCAATTTATACTTGAGTTGCAAGGGTTCAGCAAGCTTGCCTCAAGCGGCGTAGGGGCTTTCAGCGGGCAAGCCGTTCCAGCGCCTTGCGGTCTTCCGCCGCCAGATCGGGACGCGAAGACAGAATGGCCTCGACCATCTGGCGGGCGGCGTCCTGATCGGCCATGCGGGCCACCACGAACGACGGCAAGGAACGAACCCATTCCGGGATGCCGGGATCGCGCAAGGCCGCGGCGTCGACGGCGATGCGCATGGCCAGGGCCGGATCATGACCGCGGTGCCGGGCCAGCCACACCGCGGTCGCCAGCCAATGCCAATGACGGACCGGATCCTTCATACCCCGCCGGTACAAATAGTCGGCCATCATCCGCGCCCGCGCCTGGTCTCCGGTCTGACCATAGAGCGCCCCCGCCAGGGCCAAGGTCAGGCTGGAACGCCCGTCCAGTCCGTCCAGAAGCTCCAGCCAATCGCGCAAGCGCTGATAATCGTAGGAAGACAGAGACGAAAAATGCCCTTCACCGTCGCCGAAGTTCTGCACCTCCAGACCCAGCAGGCGGAACAAGGCCTGATCGTCGCCAAAGGCCTCCAGCCGCAGCAGGGCTTTGGGGGGTGGAGGCGGCAGCAGATCGTCGTCCCCGCGCAAGGGGGCGACATGAGAGGCGAGCAGAACCTGCGCCCCCAGGGCCGTCAACATCGCCAACAGGGCCAGGGAACGCCGCGCCGTCTCCATCAGAATTGCCGCCCCTTGAGATCATAAACGGTCGCCGCCAGCAGCAACGGCAGATAAATGCCCGCCTGCGCCGCCAATATCCCCAGCCCCCATTCGCCTCCCGCGCCATAGACCAGCCATGACGACTGGCCGAACAGATCCAGCCGGGGCAGAACCAGGGACATGGCCTCGGCGGCCAGACGCAAAGGCAGGCCGGTGACGGGCGAGGCCAAGGCATCGCCCAATCCGGCCTGGGCGATATCGTGAAAACCGGCGGCCATGCGCGACAGGGCGTAAAGCGCCAGGGCCGTCAGGGCCGAAGCGGCGGCACTGGTCAGCGAGCAGGCCAGGAACAGGGCGAAAGCGACGGTGATCCAAGCCTCCAGCAACAGGCTCGCCCCCCACAAAACCAAACCGGCAGCATCAGGATTCAGCGCCAGCCCCAACACCGCCACCGACGGCAGCACCGCCGCCGCCGCCAGCAGGCCGTAACCGCCGGCCAGGGCCAGCACCAGGGCAGTGCGAGACAGCGGCCGGGCCAACATGGCTTCGATCTCGCGCGTTTCCTGCAAACGCCGCATCTGGAAACAGACGCACATCACCAATCCAGCCACCACCACCAGCCGCAGGGACAAGGAAGCGTAAGCCAAAGCGGTTTCCCGTCCTTCGACCAGCATGGCTCCACCCAAAGCACGGGACGCCAGCAAGGCGGCCAGAGCCAAGGCCCAGACGGCCGGCAACATACGGTCGCGGGCATTGGTCAGCAGAATGGTGCGCAAAATGGCGGTCATCGCATCAGCTCCAGCGGCAAAGCCAACAGCGGCGGCCAAATCAGCCCAGCCAGCAAGGCCACCACCAAGGCGGGAGCGAAAGGAAACGCCGCCCCCTTTCCCGCCAGCCGCCAGCCCAGGCCGAACAGCAGCCCCAGCAGCCCCGCCTCGATGAGGAAACCCGCCGTGCCGAACATCCCGAGATAACAACCGGCGACTCCCAGGAACTTCACATCTCCGGTTCCCAGTCCGTCGAACCCGCGCAAGGCGCGATAGCCCCATTGCAGCGCCGCCGCCGCCGCCAGCGCCAACGCCCCGGCCGCCAGGCCGTCGACATAGCCGTCTCCCTGCAAATAGTGCCAAACCACGGCCAAGGCCAGCAGCGGCAGCAAAGCGGCGTCGGGAATGATGCGCGCCTCCAGATCGGCGGCGATGATCACCACGGACAAGGTGCAGACCCCCGCCAGCAACGCCGCCACGGCCGGATCGCCATCGGCGGCCAGCCAGGAAACGGCAAACAGCAGCGCCGTTGCCGTTTCGATGATGGCGTAGCGCGGACTGACGACGGCCCCGCAATGGCGGCACCGCCCTTTCCGGGCCAGCCATGAGATCAGCGGAACCAGATCGAGAACAGACAAAACAGCATGGCAATGAGGACAAGCCGAACGGCCGAACAGCGTTATCCGCCGCGGCAAGCGCCAAGAAGCCGCACCGGCAAAGCTGCCAAATATCAGGCCCAGCACCAGCATGACGGACACCGCCTGCCAGTCGGTCCCGGCAATCATCAGCGCTTGTGACCGGGATAAACCCCGGACCCGGCCTGAATGGCGTCCTTCACGTCAATATCCTCGGACGCCTTGGCGGCCGGAGCCGGTGGCGGAACGGACGGCGGAGGCGCGGCATCGTCGGGGGAGATCCGATCCGGATGCGACGGCTGGGGCGCCGGCTCGGCCGGTTCGGCAGGAACCGGCTTGACGGCGGATTTCGCCACGGCAGGCTTGCGCGCCGGTTTCGATTTGGCCTCGGGTTTGGCCTCCGGTTTCGCCGGTTCGGATTGCCGAATCTCGGCGGGCGGCGCCTCTCCCTGCGACGCCGGAACGGCAGCGGGGGCCGCAGGCGCCGGAGCGGCCGGCGAAGGCGCGGGGGCAACCGGCGGAGACACCGGGACGGCTGGCGAAGGCGGAACCGGAAGGACCGGCTGAGGCATCGCGGACGGAAGAGCCGGCGCTGGCTTGAGCAAATCCGCGGGCTTCGCCGGAACCGCCGCTTTCGGCGGCTCCTTGGGCGGTTCAACGGATTTGGGCAGATCGACCGCTTTTGGAGCCTCAGGCGGTTTAGAGATCTCTGGCGGCTTGGAAACCTCGGGCGGCTTGGAAACCTCTGGCGGCTTTACCGTTTCAACGGGAACGGGCGCCTCAGGAACAGATGACACAGGCTGACGGAACCACAAGATTCCAGCCAACCCGCACAAAGCCAAAATCAGCAGCAGCGTCAGGAATTTCACCCGCCCGGCTCCCGGACGCAGCAGCGACAGGCGGCTGGGCCGTCCCACCACCAATCCCGGATAGGCCCGCGCCGCCGCCAGCACATGGCTTGGCTGCACCAGCTTGGCGCCGTCCTCGAAAGCTTTTTGCAAAGCCCTCTCGGCCAGCAGGTTCAACACATGGGGCACCCCGCCGCTCCAACGCGCCAACTGCTCCAGGGCGGGGTCGGTGAACACCACGGACTCCTCGTCCTGGTTCTCGGGCGGATGCGCCAACCGCAAACGGTGTAAAACGTAGCGCTTGGCCTCGGTGTCGGCCAACGGCTTGGTATATAAAGAGAAAACGATATGGCGCGACAGCTCGTCGGTATCGGGCTCCTTGAGGCGTTCGTCCAATTGGAGATGCCCCATCAACACGATCTGCAAAAGCTTCTTTTTCTCGGCCTCCAGCCGTTCAAGCCGCACCAGCGCCTTGAAATCCTCGGAATCCAGACGGTGGGCCTCGTCGATGATGGCAACGGTCAGCCGACCGAAATGATTTTGCGACAAAAGATGGCGGCGCAGCGCCTCGAAGGCGTCGTTGCCGGGCTGAACGCCGAAGCTTTCGCACAAAGCCGGTAGAACCCGTCCGGCAGCGCGGGCGTCAAGCATGGCGACGCTACCGTGGTCGCCAGCCAGATTGCCCTGCAAAAGACGGGAAAGCGTGGTCTTGCCCGTGCCGTCCGGCCCCACCAGCTTGACGATGCCAAAATCGCGGCGGATGGCGAACTCCAGCGACGCAACGATGTTGGAATAATCGTGGGATGGAAAAAAGAAGCTGGGATCAGGCGTGGATGCGAAAGGCGGAATCGCCAAACCGAAATGAGCAAGATAGGTCACTGCCGGATGCTCCCATCCAAGCGGCGCGTCGGCCCCTTTCGCTCTACCCGGAAACTCATCGGCGGTCCACCCCTCAGCCCGGCCCCCATCCTTCGCCAGGCCACGGTCAGGCAGACTAGCACGACTTCCGTGCTTGGGCGAACTCCCCAAAAGGGCCTAATTGGACCGGGTGGAATCAGCTGCGCACGCGAACCTGGTCACGACCGGCGTTCTTGGCGGCGTAAAGCGCCTGATCCGCCCGTTGCAGAAGACTGCTGACGGAGTCTCCCAGCACCGCCTGACAGACGCCGATGCTGGTGGTGAAACGAACCGGACCGCATGATGACGGGATGACAACGGCGGCCACGCGGGAACGAAGGCGTTCGGCCACGTCGACGGCCCCTTCCAACAGGGTTTCCGGCAGCAGGATGGCGAACTCCTCGCCACCCAAACGGCCGATCAGATCATGTTCGCGCAGGGTCATGCCGCAAACGCGCACGAAGGTCTGAATGGCTTCGTCGCCAACGGCGTGGCCATGGCCGTCGTTGATGGCCTTGAAATGGTCGATGTCCAGCATCAGAACCGTCAGCGGACGGCTGTGGCGCAGGGCGCGCTCCAGCTCATGAGCCGCCGAATTCAGGAAATGACGGCGGTTGAAAGCCCCGGTCAGGGGGTCGATGGTAGCCAGACGGCGCAGTTCGCGTTCCATGGCCTTGCGCTCGGAAATATCGACCATCATGCCGATGATGCCGGCGGGGCGGCCGTCGGCGTCGTTGAAGGCCGTCTTGCACATCAGCACGTCGCGTTCCGACCCGTCGCCGAAGCGCGACACCACCTCGCACGGGCGGTTGTTCTCGCCGTGCAGCAGCCGGCGGTCCAGTTCCTCGTGCTCCAAAGCCAGATCGGATTTCCACACCTCGGACAGGGTGCGACCGATCCAGCCGTCACCTTCGACCCGGTTGACCTCGCGGAAAGCCCGGTTATAGCTGCGGAAACGCAACTGCTCGTCCTTGAACCAGACCGGGCTGGGCATGGCGTCCAGCAAGCTTTCGATAAAGCGCCGGGCCTCCACCGCTTCTTGGCGCTGGGTTTCCAGTTCGGAGGTGCGCTCGCGCACCCGCTGCTCCAATTGTTCGTTGAACAGCCGCAGCTGATCCAAGGAGCGCAGATGCTCGGAAACATCAAAGGCCTCGATCATGTAATCCATGCCGTCGGCAGACGGGAACACCGTCACCGACAATTGGACGTCGAAGGCCCGGCCGTCCTGACGCTGCAGGCGCACGGACCGCGAGCCCGACCAGGCCAGCAGATGCCCCACGTCTCCGGCCAGCAGGCGGCGATCCTCCTCCTCGAACAGATCCCATATCGGCCGCCCGACCAGCTGCGCCGCTTCCGCAGCACCCAGCATTCGCACGCCGGCGCGGTTGACATAATCAATCATCTGGCCACGGCAATGCGCCACCAGATGGCCCGAGTTTTCCACCAGCATGCGGAAGCGGATTTCGGTCCGCTGGATGGTGTTGACCATCTGGCTTTGCGCGGTGACGTCCCGACCCAGCACGACGATGGCGCCGTTGGTCAGCTCGCGGGCACGATATATATAGAGTTCGACGTCGCGCACGCCGCCGTCGAAGCGGTGCATGCGCACCAGCAGCGGATCGGGACGATAGGCGTTGCGGTCCAACCAACCGTCGTCATAGGGATTGTCGTCGGCGGCGACCAGGAAGTCGAGGAAACGCTGCCCCTCCACCTCAAGGCCGTCAACCGATCCCAGCAGGGTCAGCCCGGCCGAATTCATGGCGGTGATGGTGCCGTTGATGGTCACGCAAAACATGTCGCGCGCCGCTTCCAGCACACCCATAAGGTCACCGTTGAAACGGGGCCCTCGCCGCCGTCTCTCTTGACCGTCCGTACTGGTAACGATCCCCCCCACCATGTAGGGCCCCGCTCGTTTGAGAAGGGCGCAGTCTAAGAGAAGCTTCCGTGAAACACAACCTTCAGTGTGTAAACCTGTTTACTCATTACCTTCGCCATAACCGAACTTTCGGATGAGACGATAAGTATTGCGCTCACTGATACCGAGTATTCGCGCAACTTTGCCTCTATGGCCATCGTATCGATCCAGCAACACTTTGAGATAGCTGCTTTTTATATCCTCAAGACTGGGCTCGGAAGCTAGGTCGACAGGCATCTCGGTAAGCCCCAAAACCTCGTTCACGAAGGGAGGCGCAGGACTAATGGCTAGGTGCCGGGGCTCGATCACCTCGGCCTCTCCCGACAGGATCAGCGCACGCTCGACGACATTTTTCATTTCACGGATATTCCCCGGCCAGTCGTAAGCCATCATCTGGGACATCGCATCAGGAGAAAGCTGTTTCTCGATACGCCGAGAGAAATCGTGGTTGCGAATGAAGTGATGCGTCAGAGCCGGAATGTCCTGGCGGCGCTCCCGTAGAGGCGGCACGGAAATCAGAAAGCCCGAAAGCCGGTAGAACAGATCGGAGCGGAAGCTGCCTTCCCGGCACATCGTCGCCAGATCGCGGTTGGTGGCGGCCACGATCCGCACGTTGGCGTCGTAGTCCTTGGTGCCGCCGACCCGACGGAAACGGCCGGTTTCCAGCACGCGCAAAAGCTTGGCCTGCACCGCCGGGTCGATTTCGCCGATTTCGTCGAGGAACAGGGTGCCGCCCTCAGCGCCTTCGATCAGGCCCTTCTTCATCTTTTCGGCCCCGGTAAAGGCGCCGCGTTCGTGGCCGAACAGCTCGGATTCAAAAAGATGCTTGGGCAGAGTGCAGATGTCCACCGGCACGAAGGTCCGGCCGGAACGATGGGAACGGGCGTGAATGGCGTTGGCCACCAGTTCCTTGCCCACGCCGCTTTCTCCCTGGATCAGCACCGTCATATCCGACGGCGCCACGGCGTCGATCAGGCGGTTGACCTCGTCCAGAGCGGGAGACGAACCGATCATGGCGACGGCCCATTCCGGGGCATGGGCCATCCGGCTTTTCAAAAACAGGTTTTCCCGGCGCAGGGCGGCGTTGTCCAGCGCCCTTTTAACCACCAATTCCAATTCTTCCAGGTTGACCGGCTTGACCAGATATTCCGCCGCCCCCAGCTTCATGGCCCGAACGGCGTTCTGCACCGAGGCATAGGCGGTCAACAGGATCACCGGCTGCTGCGGAGCAATTTGCGGCAAAAGCTCCAGGCCGTCGGCATCGGGCAGACGACCGTCCAGCAGCAGCAGTTCCGGCTCCATCTCCTCGATGATTTCCTTGGCCTGCGCCCAGCGCGAGGTTCCCTGAACCGAATAGCCGGCCCGCTGAAGCTGGCTGACCAGAAGCTGGTTCAGCAGGGCGTCGTCTTCGATCACCAGGATGTTCAGCTTCAAGACAAACCTCCGTCGGCGGCCGGCAGGACCACGGTGAACCGCGTCCCGGCGCCCAGGGTGCTGCGAACAGCAATCTCGCCCCCCATGCCCTCGATGATGGAACGGCAAATGGTCAACCCCAAGCCGGTGCCCTGAATGCCGTTGGCCCGTTGCGAGAAGAACGGATCAAAGATTTTCGGCAGGTTTTCCAGACTGATGCCGACGCCGTCATCGCGGAAGGTCATATGGACCTCTCCCTTGTTTTCGCCTTGCACCTCTCGACACCCCACCACCAGCTTGCCCCCCTTGGGCATGGCGTGGAAGGCGTTCTGCACCAGATTGAGCACCACCATCCGCAATTCGCCGTCATTAGCCAAAACTCGGGGTTCCGCCGGGTCCAGCTCCGTCAGAATCTCCACATGGTCGCTGTTGGCCTCCCAGGCCAGAAGCGACAGGGTTTCCGTCATCACCGTGTTGACCGACACGAGCTGACGCTCGGCCGCCGTGTTCGCCGACAGCCGCAGCAGGCGGTCGGTGACGTCGATGCATTTGTCGATCTGGCCGTCCACCAGCCGCAGATAGTTCGACATTTCACCGGCATCCACCTCGCCCTGCTCGGCCAGGCGCAACGAGCCTTGAAGAGCCAGCCGCACGGAAGCCAGGGGATTGCGGATTTCATGAGCCACGCCGGCGGCCAGCTGCCCCAGGGCCGACAGCTTCTGTTCGTGGGAGAAACGGATGTCGGCGGACAGGTTTCTGATGGCCTCGATCACCAGAACCCGGCCATCGGCCAGTTCCAGCGGTGCGGCATGAACCTCGACGGGGAATTCCAGACCATCGACGGTCTTATGGCGATGCATGCATTTCAAAGGCTTGCGGTCGCAAAACACTTCGACCAACGGGCAAGTCACATAGGTGGCGGGGCAGCGCTCGCTTCGCTGGTGGGACGAGGCATAGCACAAAGCCCCCACCACCTGTTCGCGAGGCGCGCCAACCTGTTCACAATAAACCCGGTTGGCCTTGACGATGCGAAATTCCTCGTCGATCACGCGAATGCCGTCGGGAACCGTATCGATGACCGTCTGCAAAAAGGCTTCCTGGCGGCGCACCGTTTCCATGCTGTCCTTCAGATTGGCCGCCATGGCGTCGAAGGAACGCCCCAATTCCGACAATTCGTCCTGCCCCGGCAGGGCCGCCCGGCGGTCCAGGTCGCCGCGGCCGAAACTCAGGGCCGCGTCGCGCAGCAGCCAAACCGGCCGCAAGACATGATGTTTCAGCATCCACCAGACGCCAAGCATCACCAGCACCACGACCAATCCGCCCGAACCGATCAACAGCAAAGCCCCCTGCTCGGCGGCTTTACGGATGTTGGCGGCATCGTAATCGACGATCAGGATGCCATTGACGGGATGCTCCTCCACCGGGCCGTGGCAGCGGTTGCAGGGTTCGCGGTTATGCACCGGATTGGTGCTGCGCAAGACCTCGCTGCCGAATTCATCCACCAGAAAGCGGGTCCGCACCGAGGCAAGATCCTGAGGCGCAACCGGCATCTGGTCGTTGACTGTCTCCGGCAGCGACGAGAAACGGACCTCGCCCTGAGGATTGATGATGGTGACGCGACGGATGTTTTCCTGGTGGCCCAGGTAATAGATGATGTCGCGCAAGCCGTCCAAGTCGCGCTTGAGCATGGCGTTTTCCAGCGCCATTTGCAAAAGCGAGTTGACCTGGGCCGATGCCTGTCCCCGCTCCTTTTCAAGCTGCAGGCTGTAAAGCCAGAGGAAAAGAGCAAGAAACACCACCGACGCGGTCAAAAGCTCGACGGCGAGAAAAAAAGTGAACTTACGGCCTAGGCGGGCAGCGATCCAATTGCGCATGCCCGATGCTATACAACCGAACTGACTTTCACTCAAGGTCGGCCCACCCGGCTCCCGCGATGTCCCTTAAGCGTCGACAGTGTTTCGATAGCTTCATTTCCAAGGCGGCGGCGCAGTTCGCGGAAATAAGCGTCACTGAACACCGTCAGGTGCCCATAGAAGCCGCGCCCCCCGGCCCCATATCCAACCCCACGTCCGCCCTGCCCCCGCAACTCGGTCCACAGGCGGAAAGAGGCCAATTGCGGCAGGAACACCGCGTCCAGATAGTCGGCCAGGGATTTGCCGTCATTACGCCGGGCGGCATCGTCGGCCAGTTGCCGCACCACATGCAGGCAGGAAACAAACCGGTCGCCGCGCCGGGTCATACGTCCGGCTCCGTCCAGATGGTGGGGCACCAGATAGATGGCCTGATAATCCCGGGCCAGTTCGCGCAGACTGGACGCGTCCTCCTTCAAGGCGACGATCTGCCGGCGCAATCTCTCCTGAGCCGCGGCGGCATCGGCGGCATGAAAGGACAGCGCCAGTCCATCCGGAAAACCTTCGCGCAAAAGAGCCCTGACCGCGAGAACATCCATCTCACGGTCATGCAGTCTTGAAAGAATTGCCAAATCCCTTAACGTCACGCGGCTGGCCCGGACACTGGCGAACGGATCGTCCGCCAAAACGAAACCGGAGGAATCCATCGGATAATCAAGGCAAGTCATGCGCCATTCCCCCCGCCATGGGAGAAAAATCTATAATTCGGGACGCGATGCCTCCGCCGCTTCGGTCCTCGGACGCGCGGGCATACCCATCCCGTCGACGTCCATATGTCCCTCAGACCTGCCGCATGTTTTCGCATCGCGTCCTCGAGTCCTCTCCCTGTCGCGCTTGTTCTTATCGGCCCTCTTGCGGAGCCCTTGCTTAAAAGGTGATCAGTGGGGTCACACGTTAAGCCCAAGCAACATTCAGGCCAGCGGGGTCGATTGACACAACCTGTTGAGGCAAAAGAGATTCTCCGAATGCGAGAAATTCTTCGCCGTGCCATTTCGTCAGCAGGCGCGGCAAGCCGCAACCGCCGCACTGACAAAATGACACCACTCACCTCTGCGCCGTCCGTATGAGGAGGATCCGATTCATTTCGCCGAAAACTTCACCCAATATTTCCAGGCATTCGCCTCAAATCAGCTTGCCGATTGATTTTCCAAACCGTCTCAGGTAGCAATCGAAAGATAATATCGGCTTGGGGAGCCGTTCCTGACGAAACGTCGAAGGGGGTCGCACGTGAGAATTCAGCCCAAATTCGCCAGCATGAAAATTCTTCTGCTGACCGGCACCACCCTGCTTGGCGCCGCACAGGCGTCTTGGGCAGCCAGCATCGAGAGCGAAATCAATGGATTGCTGGAGAGCCACCCCCTGATCCAGGCCGCGCGCAAGACTGTCCAGTCGTCGGATGAGGGCATCACCGCCGCCCGCTCCGGATACCTGCCCGACGTCCGGTTGGACGGTTATACCGGCCCCAGCTTCACCAGTTCCGCCGACCGCCAGGCCTCGCCCGGCAAACCTTTCATGCGCAACGGCGAAACCGCCGGCTTGACCGTCACCCAGCATATCTATGACGGCGACGCCACCAATGCCGCCGTCGACACCGCCATCGGCAGCCAAAAGGTCTCTGACGCGCAATTGCGCATGACCCGCCAGAACACCATTCTGGAAGGCGTCACCGCTTATCTTGACGTCAACCGTCAGGGCACCCTGGTCAAACTGGCCCGCGAAAACGAAAAACGCGTGCAAACCCAGCTGAACCTGGAAGACGAGCGCGTGCAGCGCGGCTCGGGCATGGCCGTCGACGTCCTGTCGGCCAAGCAGCGCCTACAGGTGGCCAAGGAACGCCGCATCGCCTATGAAGGCACCTTGCAGCAGGCTTTGGACCGCTATCAGCAGGTGTTCGGCCACGCCCCGGATGTTTCGACGGACTTTTCGAAGTCTCCCCTGCCTCCGGTCGATCTGATTCCCTCCACTCTGGACGATGCCGTCAAAGCCGCCCTGGACGAAAATCCTTCGGTCGACGTTGCCAAAAAGAACGTCACCGTGTCGGCCGAGCGGACCCGTAGCGCCGAAGCCGGCTATTATCCCACCTTCGATTTGGTCGGCCACGCCGACTATGCCAGCTTTACCAGCGCCACCGACGGCATGCGCCGCGATTGGGCGGTTCTGCTACAAATGAACTGGAGCCTGTTCTCGGGCTTCAAGACGCAGGCCCAGGTGGCCCAGGCGTCCTATGATTACGGCGCCAGCAAGGACTCCGCCAATCAGGCCGGCCGTAAAGCCGCCGAAGCCGTGCGTCTGGCCTGGACCCAGTTGGCGACCGCCAAGGAACGCCTGAAGCTGTTGGAAAACGCTGTCAACCTTGCCCACGAAGTCTACGAGGCTCGCAAAAAGATGCGCGAAGCAGGCAAGGAAACCCTGATCAACGTGCTGGACGCCGAAAGCGCCATCACCAACGCCGACATCACCTTCGCCATGGCCGATTACGACCTGCGCACAGCCGCCTATCAGTTGGTTCACGATGTTGGCCGGCTGGAAGTCGCCGACCTGGACCGCCGTCCGCAGGCGAACGCCGCCGCTCCGAAAGCCCAGTAAGCGTTCCTGGTTGCAGTATCGAAAAACCCGCCGGTCTTCCCGGCGGGTTTTCCTTTGGTTCCGCGCCTATTTGCTGGTGGCGGTAAAGACGCCGTCCCAATCGGCTCCGGGCGGATTGGCCTCGTATTCCTGCATGCGCTCTTCATACAGATGATAAAGCTTCTCCAGATGGAAGCCGGGGTCCAGTTCCAAAGCCCGGACGATGCCGGCGCGGGCCGCCGTCCAATCCTGGGCGCGATAAGCCGCTAGAATCTTATCGTGCTCGGCTTTCAAGGTCTGGAATTCGGACGATTTGGCCAAGGCTTCGTCGCCCAACAGAGTGAAGATGCGGACCGCTTCGGTTTTGCCCTTCACCTTGATCAGATCCAGTTCCAGACAGGCGAAGCCGGGGGCGCGCTGATAGGTGTTTTCACCGATCACCACCGTCACGCCGTAGGGCTTGGACTGCCCTTCCAGGCGAGAGGCCAGATTGACGTTGTCGCCCAGCACCGAATAATCGAAGCGCTGGTCGGACCCCATATTGCCCACCACCACATCGCCGGAATTCAGGCCGATGCCGATATTGATGGGAACATGGCGGCGGTTTTCGGTTCTGGCCTGTTCCTCCAGCCGCGCGTTCAGAGGCTCAAGATCCTGCTTCATCTTCAAGGCGGCGGCACAGGCGTTGGCGGCATGCTCGGGATCGTCCAGCGGCGCGTTCCAGAACGCCATGATGCAGTCGCCCATGTACTTGTCGATGGTTCCCTTGCGCTCCAGGATGATGTCGGTCATCGGCGTCAGGAAACGGTTGATCAGCTTGGTCAGTCCCTGCGCGTCTGCCCCAAAGGTTTCCGAGATGGTGGTGAAACCACGGATGTCGCAGAACAGCAGCGTCATGTCCTTGGTTTCGCCGCCCAGCTTCAGAAGACCGGGATTTCCCGCCACCTTCTCCACCAATGCCGGCGACATGTAACGCCCCATGGCGCCACGCACGTAACGCTTCTGCGCTTCTTCGCGGGCGAAGCTGGTATAGGTGGTGATGATATAGCAAAGCAACGCCGTCACCGTGGGCAACACCGGATCGAACAAGGTCAGCTTCTGCGAGAACTCGTACCACGATCCCCCGGCAATGCTGGCCGCCACCGCCAGGAACAACAGCATGGTCCAGCGGGCGCCGATCAGCGGCACCAGCACGATCATCAGCAGACCGGCAACGCCCGCCGCCAGCATTTCCGTCAACTGAGCCCCCGACGGATAGATCAACTGCTGGGCGAACAGGATGCTTTCGATGATCTGGGCATGCACCTCGACACCGGAAATCTGCCGCTCGGTGGCGATGGCGCGGATATCGCCCAGCCCCACTGCCGAGGTGCCGACGATCGCCAGCTTGCCGGCCACCCGCGCCGGATCGAAAGTGCCTTTCAGAACGTCCTTGGCCGGCAGGTAAAGACTGGGATCATGGGCACGGGCATAGACCCAGATGCGGCCGTGGCCATCGGTCAGAACCTTGCTGCGCCCCAGCTTGATGAACTGTACGCCATCATCGCCGGTGCTGATGCCGAAGCTTTCGCTGGCCGTTCCCAGGCGTAAAAGCTCGGTGGACAAAGCCGGATAAAGCTCGGTGCCGTCGGTCACCACGGCCGGCACCCGGCGGACCACGCCGTCGGTTTCCGGGGTCACGGTGAAGACGCCCCAACCGCTGGCGGCGTTGTCGATCACCGGAATGTTGCGCAGCACCGCAGGATAATAGGAACCATGGATGCCCACCCACGGCACGGGGTCCTCGGTTCCGAATCGCCCCCAGCCGGGGACGTCGGGCGGAAGCGTTCCCTTGGTGGCCCGCGGCGCCTCCAATCCCCCCATGCCCAGCACCACACGGCTGTTGCTGATGGATTTGGCAAAAACCTGATCGTTGCTCGGCAGACTGGCCAGACGTTTTGAAGTCTCGCCGTCGATGCCCGGCACCGAGGCCGCCACCTTGTCCGGAGACAGGCGGTCTTCCTCGGCAAAGACGACGTCGAAGCCCACGGCGGCGGTACCGGCGGCGGTCAGGTTGTCGACCATCTTCGCCAGCAGGGTGCGCGGCCAGGGCCATTGACCGAACTCGGCCAGACTGGCGTCGTCCAGATCGATGATCACCACCGGCGGCGTTTCCGGCGTCGGGCGGGGATGCCATTTCTGGTAAAGGTCGAAAGTCTTGGCACGGGCGGTTTCCAACGCCGCCGGATCGCTGACCCGCAGCCCCACCAGAACCACCAGAACCGCCAAAGCCACCAGACGCCCGCCGTTGAGGAGACCAGCCCACCACGACCGTTTGAAGACACCCCAAGCCGCCATTCTGCTGTCCCCTTCGAGCGAAACGCGCGCAATATGCCGAAAGACTACAGCAAGCCCCGGTCCAGGCCGAACTTTTTGTTTGCAGATAAACAATGGTTCACGCACAACCATTATATGGAAAAGCATATACCAGAATGGCTTCTGCCCATCGTCGCCCCGCTGAAACCGGTGTTTCGCGAGGTGGTGCTGGTTTCGCTTTTCGTCAATGCCCTGGCCCTGGCCCTGCCCATCTTCATCCAGCAGGTTTACGACCGCGTCGTCGCCCATCAGGGCATCAGCACGCTATACGGATTGCTGATCGGCATGGCGGTGATTTTGCTGTTCGATTTTGTGCTGCGCCAGACCCGGTCGCGCATCATGCAGCGCGTGGCCCTGCGCATCGACATCGAAGTGGGCGAGATGCTGTTCAGCAAGATTCTCGCCCTGCCCCTACGCACCCTGGAAAGCCGGCCAGCCGCCTATTGGCAGCAATTGTTCCAGGACGTGGACGTCATCCGCAATTCCCTGTCGGGCTCCATCGCCCTTTTGCTGCTGGATCTGCCGTTCATCCTGCTGTTCCTGGTGGTGATGATCGTGGTGGCAGAACCCATCGCCATGGTCTTCGCCGTGGTCTTTCCGCTGTTCCTGACCCTGGCCTGGCGTTCGGGCACGGCTCTGAAGTCGGCCACCGGCAGCGAGCGGATTCGCCAGGGAAGCCGCGACACCCTGCTGGCCGAACTGATCGCCGGCCGCGCCACCGTCAAGGCCCTGGCCCTGGAACATTGCATGCGCCCCCTGTGGGAAGAACGCCAGGCCGCCACCATCGAGCAATCCATGCTGCGCGGCGCCCGCTCGGACGGCTTCGTCAATATCGGTGCCTTCCTCACCCTGGCCGCCAACGTCGCCATGACCTCGGTGGGCGCCCTGTTCATCATCGACCATAAACTGACCATGGGCGCGCTGGTGGCCGGCAACATGCTGGCCGGACGGCTGCTGGCCCCCATGAACCAACTGGTGGGCGCCTGGAGAGGCTTCGCCGCCTTCCGCCAGTCCACCACCCGCCTGGGAACAGTCCTGGCGGAAGAAGAGGAACGCCGCACCTCGGCCCTGCACATGGACCGTCCCAAGGGGCTTCTGGCGGTCGAGGATCTGACTTTCAGCTACGATCCCCGCCTTGCCCCGATCCTTAACGGCATCGGCCTGACCATTCCCTCCGGCGGCCTGACCGCCATCGTCGGCAAGAACGGCGCCGGCAAGACCACCTTCCTGAAGCTGCTGCAGGGGCTTTATCATCCGGCCAAGGGACGCGTACTGCTGGACGGCGCCGACATCGCCCAGTTCACCCGGCGCGAACTGGCCGGCTGGATGGGCTACGTGCCTCAGGAATGCGTGCTGTTCACCGGCACCATCCGCGACAATATCAGCCAAGGCATGAACAAGGCCGGCGATGAGGACGTGCTGCGCGCCGCCAAGATGGCCGGGGTGCACCAGTACATCATCGACCTGCCCAACGGCTACGCCACCGAGATCGGCGAAGCCGGGTCGCGTCTGTCGGCCGGCCAGCGGCAGCGCATCGCCCTGGCCCGCGCCCTGATCGGCGATCCGCCGGTGCTGCTGCTGGACGAGCCCTCGGCCAGCCTGGACCGCCAGGCCGAGGAATCGCTGCGCGACGTGCTGATTGAACTGGCCCGCGATCATTCGGTCATCATGGTCACCCACAGCACCGTGCTGCTGCCAGCCTGCCGCAGCATCGTCGTGCTGGACAACACCAAGGTCGTGGCCGCCGGTCCGGCCCAGGATCTGCTGCCCAAGCTGTTCCCCGGCTATCGCGCCCAGCCCATCGCGTCCCCCGCTCTTCAGCCGGAGAGCGCGTCATGAGCAAGCTGCGCGATCTTGCCGAGCATTACCCCCTACCCGACTGGCGTCCCGCCGGACGGGTGGTGATGGGCATGCTGACCCTGCTGTTCGTCTGGTCGTGCTTTGCCACGCTGGACGAGGTCGCCACCGCCACCGGCGAAGTGGTGCCCGAGGGTAAGGTCAAGGTAATCCAGCACCTGGAAGGCGGTATCGTTCGCGAAATCTTCGTGCACGAAGGCAGCATCGTCAAAGCCGGGCAAACCTTGGTGCAATTGGACCTCCCTGTGTCGGCGGTGAACAAGGACGAGCTTCAGGTGCGCATCGACGGCCTGATCCTGGCCCGCGCCCGCCTGATGGCCGAGATCGACGACAAGCCCTTAAGCTTCCCCGAGGAAGAGGCCAAGCGCCAGCCTGCCCTGGTCGAGGCCGAGCGGCATTCCCACGAAGCCCGTGAACAAAATCTGCAGGCCACCCTGTCGGTGCTGCAACAACAGGAACGACAGCGGGTGCTGGAAATACAGGAGCTTGAGGCCAAGCAGCATTCGGTCAACTCCAGCCTGGGCTTGGCCCGCGAAAAGCTGACCATGTCGAACAACCTGCTGAAAGACGGCCTGACCTCGAAAATGGACCACGTCCAGGCGCAGAACGATGTCGAAGCGCTGGAGGGGCAAGCCAACACCCTGCGCAGCTCCGTGCCCAAGGCCCAGTCCGCCCTTGAAGAGGCCCGCGGCCGCATGGAGGAAGAACGGGTCAAGTTCCGCCGCACCGCCCAGGGCGAGCTGACGGAAACGGAACTCAACCTGGCCCGCAACCGCCAGATGATGAACCAGGCGTCAGATCAGGCCCGGCGTTCGACCGTCACCTCGCCGACCGACGGCATCATCAAAAGCCTGCGTCAGAATACCATCGGCGGCGTGGTTCGTCCCGGCGAGCCGATCATGGAAGTGGTTCCCATCAACGACCGCCTGAACATTGAAGCCAAAGTCTCGCCCGCCGACCGCGGCTATGTGGCGGTGGGGCAAACGTCGACGGTGAAGATTTCCGCCTACGACTACACCCGTTACGGCGGTCTGGAAGGCAAGGTGGTGATGGTCGCCCCCGACACCACCACGGGAACCGGCACCGGCCCCGACGCCCAGCCTTATTACCGCGTCATCATCGAAACCGAAAAATCCGCCTTGGGAGAGAACGGCGATTTTCCCATTACGCCCGGCATGCAGGCCCAAGTGGACATCCATACCGGAAGCCGTTCGGTGCTGCGTTATCTGATCACTCCGGTGCTGAAATTGCGCCACGAGGCATTTCGCGAACGATAATGCGAAAATCAGCCTCTCTCGAAAGTGTGAAACGTCTTATCTTTCGTGTAAAAACAATCACTTATCCTTTATGCGCGGCATGGCATGGCTTATGAATCAGTTCCAGACGGAAAATTCTGGAACGTGGGGTTGCCATGCGTATCACTCGGCTTTCGACGCGAATTCTCATTCTGGTGGCTGTGGCGGCCCTGGCGTTGGTGACGTTTGCCGGGCTCAGCGCCTATCTGCTGCACGACAGCATGACGCAGGATAAGATCGAAAAGACCCGCAACATATCCGAAGCCGCCAGAGACATCGCCAAAAGCTTCGACGAACGCTCCAAGAAGGGCGAGTTCGATCAGGACACGGCCAAGACGATGGCCAAAAACGCCATCCGCGGCATGCATTACGGCGACGGCGATTACATGTTCGTCTACAGCTTCGACGGCACCAATCTGGTTCACGGCACCATGCCCGATCGTGAAGGCAAGAATTTCATCGCCAGCAAGGACACCCGCGGCTACGCCTATCTGGGCGACCTGATCAAAGCGGCCCAGTCGGGCGGCGGCTACGTCTATTATTACTTCACCAATCCCCGTACCAAGGAAGACGAGCGCAAGGTGTCCTCGGTGGTGGGATATCAGCCCTGGGGCTGGATGATCGGCACCGGCACCTATTTGACCGACATCGACCGCGACTTCATGAATTTCATTTGGAAACTGACGGCGGTTGGAGGATTGGCGCTGATCAGCATGGTCGGGGCCTCGCTGCTGGTGGCGCGCTCGGTGTCCGCCCCCGTGCGTTCCCTGGCCGAGGCGACCCGCCAGATCAGCGTCGGTCAATACGACATCGTCGTTCCCGCCAACGAGCGGGCCGACGAAATCGGGCATTTGGCACAATCCATCGCCCGCCTGCGCGATGAAGCCCGCGAAGCCGAACGCTTCCGCCAAAGCCAGGAGCAGAGCAAATTGCTCAGCGAACAGGAGCGCCGCACCGCCCTGCTATCCATGGCCGATCAGTTCGAAGGCAGCGTCCGCTCGGTGGCGGAAGCCATTGTCGATGCCGCGCATCAAACCAGCGGTGCCGTCTCGACCATGAAAAGCGTCGTCCAGGAAGCTCGCAGGGACGCCAGCAGCGGTGCCAGCGCCGCTCATCAGGTGACCACCAACGTTCAACAGGTGGCTTCGTCCACCCAGGAACTGTCGCAATCGATCCACGCCATTTCCGATCAGGTCCGCCGTTCGGCCCAGGTGGCGGAACAGGCCGTGGCCAAAGCCGGAGACACCGACCGTCTGGTTCAAGGGCTGACCGACGCCGTCGAACGTATCAACGAAGTCGTGCAGTTGATCAACAACATCGCCGGCCAAACCAATCTGCTGGCCTTGAACGCCACCATCGAGGCGGCGCGGGCCGGAGAAGCAGGCAAAGGTTTTGCCGTCGTCGCTTCCGAGGTCAAACACCTGGCCAATCAGACGGCCAAGGCCACCGGCGACATCACCAGCCAGATCGACGCCGTCAAATCGGCCACCGCCAGCGCCGTCGAAGCCATCCGCGAGATCACCGGCATCATCGAGGACATGAACGGCACCACCGCCTCCATCGCTCACGCCGTGGAAGAGCAAAGCGCCGCCACCAACCTGATCAGCCGCAACGTCGGCGATGCCGCCGCCGGTGTAACCCAGCTGGCCGACTTCCTGTCGCGCATGGTTGACGTTACGGGCCGGGTCGAGGACGACGCCGAAACAGTGTCGCGCAATTCCGATGGGCTGAACGGCCATTCAGGCGAGCTGCGGCGCGCCGTCGACGGCTTCCTGGGCAGTGTCCGCAAATAGCGCGGACGTCAGTCAGCGCGGCGGAATGGAGTACGTGCCGGTGACGTGGGCGACCAGATCCTCGGGATCGTCCACCGAATACAGACCGCATTCCGCCACCGCCAGCCGTTTGCCGATTTTCAGGATGCGACCTGCGCACATGACATCGGCCGGGCCGGGCTTGCGCATGAAATTGATGTTGAGATTGGTGGTCACCGCCAGTTCCACCTTGCCGATCAACCCCAGCACCACCGCATAAAGCGTCACGTCGGCCAGAGCCATCAGGGCCGGTCCGGCGACCGTGCCGCCGGGACGCATCAGGCCGGGATTGAAATGCATCCGCAGCAAGGCCGAGCCGTCGTCGCCGATCTCGACCGTGCGAATACCGAACAGCCCGACCAAAGGCAGATGTTCCTCGATCAGCGCCTGGAAATCATCGACCGTGATTTTCGCCATCAGGCCAGGCCTTCGGCCCGCGGAACCTGAGCAGCCGGCGATACGCCGCGCAGACGGGCGGCGGGCAGGCGCACGGTGACCGTCGTCCCTTCACCCACCTGGCTGGCGATTTCCAGGCTGCCGCCATGCAGCTCGACCAACCGCTTGGTGATCGGCAATCCCAGCCCCGTGCCTTCCTCGCGCCGGACCAGCGGGTTGTTCACCTGACCAAACGGCTCCAGAACCCGCGGGATATCGCGGGGCGAGATACCGACGCCGGTATCCGACACGCGCAGCGACAGAGAACCGTCCCGCTCGCGGCCGGCACCCAAGGTAACGGTGCCGCCTTCGGGCGTGAACTTGATGGCGTTGGTGAGAAGATTCAGCATGATCTGCTTCAGGCGCAGATTGTCGGCCCAGATATGGGGCAGATCGGGGGCCAAATCGGCGGTCAGCAACACGTCGGAACGGCTTGCGCGCTCCATCACCAAATGGATGGCGCCTTGAATGCTGTGGGCGAGATCGACCTCCTCCTCTTCCAGCACAAGTTTCCCGGCTTCGACTTTGCTGAGATCCAGCATGTCGTTGATCAGTTCCAGAAGATGCCGCCCGGATTCCTGAATATGCCCCAGATATTCTCGGTACTTGTCGTGCCCCAGCCCGCCGAAGGGCTCGGTGTCGATGAATTCCGAATAACCGATGATGGCGTTCAGCGGCGTGCGCAGTTCGTGGCTCATGCTGGCCAGGAAATCGGATTTGGCTCGGCTGGCCCGTTCGGCCTGCTGCTTGGCCACCACCAGGGCGTCTTCCATCAGCTTGCGGTTGGAGATGTCCTCCATCACCGCCATGAACTGGGTGATTTCCCCCCGGCTACTGCGCAAGGGCGAAATCACCAGGGATTCCCAGTAAAGCTCGCCACTCTTACGGCGGTTCAGCATCTCGCCGTGCCACTCCTTGCCCGCCCGCAAGGTGCTCCACAACTCGCCGTAGACGGTTTGCGGCGTCAGCCCCGATTGCAGAAGCCGGGGCGTGTTGCCCACCAGCTCCTCGCGACTGTAGCCGGAAATGATGCAAGCCCGGGGATTGGCGTAAACGATCACCCCGTCGGTGTTGGTGATGATCACCGAAGCGGCGCTCTGCTCCAGGGCGTAATTCAGGGTGTGAACCCGTTCTTCGGCCTCGACCTGCTTGGTGACGTCACGCACCACCACGATCAGCCGGTCGAAGCCGTCCACCGAGGTTTCCCGCACCGTCACTTCCAAATGGAAGGTCTGGTCGGCGGAATTGCGCCCTTCCACCTCTTGGCGGTTCCAGCGGCGTAATTGCGGCACGCTGTTGCTGGCGGTGGCGGGGATCAGTTCATCGAGCGGCAAGCCGACGCCGCCGGCTTCGGTCAGATGGAAGATGCCCAAAGCCGCCGGGTTCAAGGCTTCGACCCGGCGCTGATTGGGGTCCACCACCAGAATGCCGTCGGCCAGAGAATCCACCACCGAACGGTGATAACCCTCCAAAGCCGCCAACTGCGCCACCGATTCCCCGGTCTGGCGCAGCAGCGGGCGGAACACCTTCCAGGCCATCAGGATCAGCAGCGCCAGGAACAGCGGTTCGCCGATCAGGGCGAAGCGGTTCAGATCGACCACCCGGTGGCGCAGTCCCTCCGCCAGAGTCGCCACAAGGGAATCCAGTCCCTCGGACAGCCCGTCGCGGCTCAACTGGTCGATGCGGCGCACTTGCTCGTCGCCGTGCACCACCATGTCGTCGGGCTGCTGCACCAGGGCGGCCACGGCGTTATCCAATTCGAGAATACGCCGCGACAGTTTGTAGGGGTCTTCGTAAAGAATGGCCTGGGCTTTCTTCTGGGCCTCAGGTCCGGCCACGGAATAGTCCAGAGAGTTCTGCACCGCCACCAATTGCTGGGCGGTATTGCGCAGATTTTCCCGAATCGCCTCGCGCTTGGGGCCGGCCGGCGTATCGATGATGCGCAGGGAATCCGTGGCGATGCGCTCCACCAGCACCCGCTGATGAGCCGAAACGGTGAGCAGCGACGCCCCTTCGTCCTGGCCGCTGACCAGAGAGGAGAACACGCTGAAAGCCCCCAGCGACACCACGCCCAGCATGACGAGAATCAGGAAAAAACGCAGGCGCAGCCACCGGCTCAGCCGATGACCGATTTCCTGTCCCGTACCGCGGCGCATGTCGCTTCCGCTGGCCAGTGGATCCTCCTACTCTCCGGGCCCCCATATGCCTCCAGCCAGGAGGCCATTTATAAATATAGTAAAATTCGTCAGCCTGCCAATGTTTCGCCCACGACCATCATATGACCAGGCTGACCATGGATATAACCGTTGGAAAACTCCGCGTCGGGATTAAGCTTTTCAAGCAATTCCTCGGCCTCCGCGGCCGCCAGTTTTCCGTCTAGAACATCCCGGAACAACCGGGCCACGGCCACCATGTCGCAGCTATGGGGCGACAAGCGGAAACGCCCGACCCCCAATGTGGTAAGCGATTGCAGTTCCGACAACAGGTTCAGGTAATGATAGGACATGGTCTGGGTGCCGTTGACCGTCAGGAACGGTTTCCCCTCCATGGTGTCGACCACCATGCCGTCGGCGTCGTCACCGCAGACATACTGGCAGCCATCCTTGTGCAGATTGCGCGATCGGGCGTGATAGCAACGGGCGGAAATAGCCAAGGGCAGGCGGCCGAAGGCCATGACCTCGATCTCGGCCTGCTTTTCGGCCGCCATCACGGCGATGGTCGCGGCCGGCAATTCCGGAGGCAGGCAGACCCGCACCGCGCCCTTGCGGGCGACATAGGCCAGGGTGCCCTCGTTATAGACGTTGACCAGCGGACCGATGACATGAGGTTTGCCGGCCAGGGCGGCGGCGGCGGAGTAATCGTTGGCCTCGACCAGGAAATCCCCTGCTCCCGCCGCCAGCGAACGAATGCCGTCGCGTTCGCGCTCGGTCATCACCAGGGCCAGCGAGGACAAAACCACATCCTTGCCGGCGGCGCTCAGGCGCTCGGCCACGTCAGGAATATATTTCTCGAAGAAAGGCGCGCGCTTCGAGCACACCACTTCCCCCAGATGCACCGTGTCCACCGGGGCTTCGTCGGCGATGCGGAAATAGAAATCACGCCAGACCTCGGCCTTCCAGTTGAACAGGCAGGGACCGATGGACAGCTTTGCGTCGGCGCTCATCGCCAGCTCCTCTCATAGGCGCCGGCGGTCTGCCGGTTGCCTTCGGTGATGCCGTCCAGATCGATCTCGGGCGGCGTCTCGCCGCGGCGGATGGCGTCGACGGCGCGGCGGAAAGCCGTCACGACGTTGCCCACATAGGCGCGGCCCCGCTGACGGCCCTCGATTTTAAAGGCGGTGACGCCGGCGGCGATCAATTCCGGCAGCAGCGACAGGGTGTTCAGCGAAGTCGGCTCCTCGAACAAATAGCTGAGCTTGCCGTTGGCCTCGAAGCGCCCCTTGCACAGGGTGGGATAGCCGGCGGGCTCGCCGGAGCCGAAGGTGTTGATGGTGAAGCCGCCCAGCTGGCTGACCACCTTGTCGCCTTTTTCCACATAGCGCACATGGCTGGCCGGCGAACAGACGCCGTTCATGTTGGGCGACAGGCCGGTGGCATAGGACGACAGGGAGCAACGCCCCTCGGCCATGACGCACAGCCCGCCAAAGACGAACACCTCCATCTCGATGGGAACCTGGGAGCACAGAGCGGCGATTTCCGGCACGGTCAGCACGCGCGGCAGCACCGCCCGCTGAATACCGAAAGCCTCATGATAAAAACGGATGGCCTCGGCGCTGGAGGCCGAAGCCTGCACCGACAGATGCAGCCGCAATTCGGGATGCCGGCGCGAGGCGTAATCGCACAGACCGACATCGGCGACGATCACCGCATCGGCCTTCAGTCTGGCGGCGTCGTCCACCGCCTGATGCCAGATCTCGGGTTTGCCGGCGCGGGGGAAAGTGTTGATGGCCACCAGCACCTTGGTGCCGCGTTCGTGGGCGTAAGCGATGCCGTCGGCCAATTCCGGGCGGCTGAAGTTCAGGCCGGGAAAATTGCGGGCGTTGGTTTCGTCGCGGAAACCGACATAAACGCAATCGGCCCCGGCGTCGACGGCGGCTTTCAGGGCGGCGGGCGTGCCGGCCGGGCAAACCAGCTCGACCTTCTTGGCCAGTTCGAGATTTTCTGCGGTCATGAACGATGCTCGCGGTGACGGAGGGTACGGCGGATTTGGGCCAACTCGCCCTCAAGTTCGGCGATGCGGTTGCTCAGGCCTTCGGCCCGGCGCTGCTCGGCGCCGACCAGGGATTGCCGCACCATCGACATATCGCGGGACAAGCGGCCGTATAGCCAGCCGCCGATGGTGGTGAAATGGCGCAACGGCTTGGCCAGCGGCCCGATCGTGGCGGCGAAATCGGCTTCGAGATCGATACCGGCGCCGTCCATGGCGTTGCGCAGGGCCAGAACCACTTCGGTATCCCCCTCGATCACCAGTTGGCGCGAGAAGAAGGCGGCATCGCCGTCGATGCGGCCTTCGGCCAGGGCGAACAGCATCTCCAGCGGCCCTCGGATGACGGCGCTGGGGCGGATGTCGTCGAAATCACGGCAGACGGTCAGGCGCGGCTGTTCGGGAATCGGCTCCAACACCAGAGTGAAGGGCAAATCCACCGGATCGATCCCCACCACGGCGTCGGGATAAGCGGCCAGACGCTCCAGAATGTCCGGATGCCGGCTGCGCACCACTTTTAAAATGGCGTCGAACAACGGCTGAAGCAGGCGCGGCGGCACCGGGGCCAGGGCCAGGCCGGCCAACAGAACCGGCGAAAACGGCGGATCGACGGGACGCGAAGGCTGGTCCGCGCGATGAATCACCATGACCTGATCAACTCCCAGCTATGAAGCCGAAACGAAAGGCAGAACAAAGCACCCGCGCCCCTCTTCCGTCAAGAACCTAAGATCGTTAAGGGATTGAACCCGAAGACCGGCTCGTGCAGATGCAGCAATGCGCCATAAAGCAGCAGTCCGCCCAAAGCCCTCAGCAACAGGCCCGGCAGGTCGGACGGCGAAAAGCGGATTCGCACCCGCAGGGACTGCAACTCACGGCGGCGGCGGTCGAACAGCGCCATCCCCATCAGGCTGAAGCCGCACAAAGCGCCGAACAGCAGGACGGCGCGCAATTCTCCGTTGGGAAAAAGATGGCTGCCCGACCATAAAGCCGCCGCCCACAGAACCGGATGCCGGGTCAAGGCAACGATGCCGGGCCGAGCCGGGTTGAAGCCTTGCCGTCCCGCCCCCAGAGAAAAAGGGTTGGCCGAAGTCAGCCCGGCCACCAGCAGCATGCAGGCGAAGGGCATGGTCAGCAGCGGCACCCACCGCGCCCAATCGTGAAATCCCCACAAAACCAGCCGCGGCGCCGCCAGCGTGGCCGCCACCAGCCAAACCAGGGTCAGCGTCGCCAAAAGCGAATGGACGATCAGATAGCCCTTCTCGCCGAGAAGGGCCACCAGCCGCCCGCGCACTCCCGGCAGCGACGGCAGACTATGGGTGGCGAAAAAAGCCCCCAAAGCGGCGTAAAGAGAAAGAAAGCTTTCGGTCTCGGGCATGATGGCCGCACTCTGCCTCAAAGTGGCGGCGACCTGCTTTGATCCGCATCAAGCCTGCGACGGGGCCGGCAGCAAACGCAATCCCGGCGGCAGCTTGGTCTTGGCGTCGCCAGTGGCCGATTCCAATTGAGCCTGGGTCATGCCCTTGGCTCCGGACAGATCGGCTCCGGCCAGCAAGACTCCCAACAAATTGGCTCCCTTCAAATCGGCGCCGTCGAAAACGGAGCCCGACAGGTCGGCGCCGGCCAGATCGGCCCCTTTCAGATTGACCCCCTCCATCCGGCAGCCGCGCAGATGGGCGTGACGCAGGCGGGCGACGGCCAGATTGGCCTCTTTCATCTGGCCGCCGATGATTTCGGCGTGCCGCAGATCGGCGCCGTGCAGTTCCGCCTTGGTGAAATCGCTGCCCGACAAATCGCAGCGGCGCAAGGAAGCGTTGGTCAGCGGGGCCTCTGCCAACGTCCGTCCCGACAAATCCTCGCCCTCCAGGTTGGCCCGTTTGCCCTGGGTGCCTCCCGACTTCACCCACAAGGCATGTTCCTCAAGGATGGCGTCCAAGTCCCGCCCAGCCACCGGCTGACCGTCGTTGGGCTTGGGTTCCGCTGGAGGTTCGAATGCGTCGCCCCCCGGCTTCGTCTTGCTTTTGGTGGATGAAGCATCGCTCCAGCCGTCATCTTCGGCCTTCGGTTTCGGCGGAGCCGCCTCCGCCGCCTCGAAAAATTCCTTGGGCTTGGCGGGGAACGGCTCAAGCGCCTCGTCGCCATAAGTGCCGCCCCGCTTGGAGGCGGCATCGGCAACGTCAAGCCCAGCGCCGCCGTGAGCGATCGGCAAGACGCCGGTGCCAACCGGCGATGGCGGCCGGGCGGCCACACCGTCGGGTGGTGGAAGCGAGGACGACAAGCGACGCAGGGGAACGGGTTTGGGACCGGCCGACGCCGGGGCCTCGCGACGGTGATGGGACAATTCCGGCGGTGTTTCCGCCAAAGTCGGCGCCGGATGCGGCCGCGACACAGGAGCAGGCGCAACCGCGACCCGGCGGGGATTGCGGCAAACCGACTGCACCGCCTTCAGCATCAATTCGCCGGTCACGGGCTTTTTCAGCACGCCGTGCACGCCCAACCCGCAAACCTCGCGCAGGGCGTCGCCGGCCATGTCCTTGACCATCAAAAGCAGAGGAAGATCGGCACAGGGGCTGGATTTCGATTGGCGCAACCAGCGCATCAACTCCACCAGGGCAATGTCGTTGCGGCCCAGCTCTATCAGCGCCACGTCGGCCCCGTACTGACACAAGGCCTCGCGCGCGTCTTCGACCAGAGGCAGACTGATGACCTCGGCGGCACGCTGCTGCTTGAACAGCCCCCGGGCCCAGAAACGAAACTGGTCGTCGCCGTCCACCAACAGGATGCGCAGTTTTTTCCAGTCGAAGGTCAGAACGAAAGCTCCCTTAGCCAGCCACGTGACAGCCAAACAGAGTGTGGCCCCGAGGGAGCCACAATTCAACCGGTCGACCTATATCTTTGGTGTGTAGGTAAGAGATTTCATAAGGCGGAGAAGGCTGCCGAGGCTAGCCGGTCGCGGCGCAACATCCCCCCTGGACTTATGCGCAGCACGACCGGCGTCCCCGCCCATCCCCGTAGGGAATACCCACACTATCCATGCGGGTTGTCAAAAAATTATGACTAAAAGTGTAAACCGAATGTAACGGCGATAAAAATAGCCGGACCGCTCCGCGTGTCCGGTTATTGCGCCTTTCGCGGGTCGGAAATCAGCCGGCGGAAATCGACGGAGCGAATTTATAGCCGTAGCCGTGGGACGTCAGAATCATGGTCGGCGACTTGGGGTCGGCTTCCATCTTGCGGCGCAGACGGCTGACCAGAACGTCGATGGTGCGGTCGACCGGCGTCCAGAACTGGCTGCCGATGGCGTCCAGCAACTGATCCCGCGACAGAACCCGTCCGGCGCTGTTGATCAGGGCCGTCAACAGATCGAACTCGGCGCGGGTCAGGTTGACCTCTTCCCCTTTCGGGTTCACCAGGGTTCGCTTGGCCATATCCATTTCCCAACCGTCGAAGCGGCGGACTTCGGAGCCGGGCGGGCCGTCCACGCGCCGGGTCGAGCGGGGCTGGTTCAAGCGGCGTAGCAGGTTCTTGACCAAAGCCACCAGCTCGCGGGGAAAGAAAGGCTTCGTCACATAATGATCCGCACCCATTTCCAGGCCGATCACTCGGTCAATATCTTCCTTGCGCGACGTCAGCATGATGATGCCGACGTCGGATTTGGCGCGCAGCTCACGGGCAATATACAGGCCGTCGTCGTCAGGCAGGTTCAAGTCCAGCAGAATCAAATCGAAACGGCATTGGGAAATCGCATCCTGGGCTTCGGCACCGCTGGCGGCGGTGGTGACCCTGAAACCCTCGGCTTCCATCAAGGAGGCAATCATGGCCTGGGTTGCCGGCTCATCCTCCAGCACCAGGATATGGTAGTCTCGACCCATTGTGCCCAACCTTTTCACCATAACCACCTCAGGCTGCCGCCGGAGGCGATCCACCACCCCGAATATATTATTTCACGAATACTATGGCATTGAAGAGACACCCACGCAACCTCGCGAATATGACATCCGCTTAGTTCCTGACCGACAGGCGTGGTTTTTCGAATACCCAAATTACCCACAATTTCACCACGTCAGAATGCGACAGAATCATCGAAGAAGAAATTCCACTTTGCCCCCTTGCCCCGACTGATGGTTTGCGCCATTGATCAAAAAAGACGCGCACTAGCGGGGAAGCCTAACGGATGAGCATTCACGTCGCCCTGAACCACAAGACGGCCTATCGCTACGACCGACCCATCACGGTATCTCCTCAAGTCGTCAGGCTGCGCCCTGCGCCCCATTCGCGAACAACGGTTCTGTCTTACTCCCTTAAGGTCAAGCCGGAAAACCATTTCGTCAACTGGCAGCAAGATCCTCAGGGCAACTGGCTGGCCCGGCTGGTGTTCCCGGAAAAGGTCACGGAACTGTCCATCGAGGTCGATCTGGTGGCCGAGATGGCGGTCTATAACCCTTTCGATTTCTTCCTCGAACCCGAAGCCGAGAACGTGCCCTTCGCCTATGACCCGATCTTGGGCGGCGAACTGGCGCCTTTCCGCAAAACCGAGGACGCCGGACCGGAACTGGCCGCCTTCATCACCGGCATCACGCAAGATGGGCAGCGCACCATCGATTTCCTGGTCGGACTGAACCAAAAGCTTCAGCAGCATGTGGGTTATGTCATCCGCATGGAGCCCGGCGTCCAAACCTGCGAGGAAACTCTGTCCAAACGCACCGGCTCGTGCCGCGACAGCGCCTGGCTGCTGGTGCAGGTTTTGCGCCATCTGGGCTTTGCCGCCCGGTTCGCTTCCGGCTATCTGATCCAGTTGGTGCCCGACCAGAAACCGCTGGACGGCCCCGCCGGCCCCACCGAAGACTTCACCGACCTGCATGCCTGGACCGAGGTCTACTTGCCGGGCGCCGGCTGGATCGGTCTCGACCCGACCTCTGGCCTGATGGCCGGCGAGGGCCACATCCCGCTGGCCTGCACGCCCGATCCCGTCTCGGCCGCCCCCATCACCGGGCTGGTGGAACCTTGCGGCGTCGCCTTCGATTACCACATGGGCGTCACCCGCATCTTCGAAACGCCCCGTGTCACCAAGCCCTATACCGAGGAACAGTGGAGCGACATCGATGCCCTGGGGCAGCGCATCGACGATCTGCTCAAGGGCGGCGACGTGCGCTTGACCATGGGCGGCGAACCGACCTTCGTGTCCGTCGATGACATGGACGCCGACGAATGGAACACGGCGGCCGTCGGTCCCACCAAGCGCGAACGCGCCTTCGATCTGATCATGCGGCTGCGCGACCGTTTCGCGCCGGGCGGCCTGCTGACCTTCGGCCAAGGAAAATGGTATCCCGGCGAATCGCTTCCCCGCTGGGCTTTCGCCCTTTACTGGCGCGGCGACGGCAAGCCGCTATGGACCGATGCGGCGCTGATCGCCCCCGAACGCGACGGCATCCCCGCCGACGAGGAAACCGCCCGGCTGTTTGGCGAAAAGCTGTGTGAGCGCCTGGGATTGAACGCCGATTATCTGATCCCGGCGTTCGAAGACCCCCTGCATTACATCGACCGGGAACAGCGGCTACCGATCAATGTCGATCCGTTGAATTCCAAGCTGGACGATCCCGAGGAGCGGGCCCGCCTGGTCCGCGTCTTCAATCACGGCCTGGAACGCCCCGTCGGCTTCGCCTTGCCGATCCAGCGCTGGAATTCAAAGAGCGGTGCCGGCTGGGTCACCGGCCCGTGGCCCTTGCGCCGGGACCGCCTGTTCCTGGCCCCCGGCGATTCGCCCCTGGGCTTCCGCCTACCGCTGGAAAGCCTTCCCTGGCTGTCCGCCGCCGATTTCCCCTGGCATTCCGAAGACGATCCCTTCGCGCCGCGCCGCCCCTTGCCCGATCCGCAGCGCCATATGCCGCCTCAGGCCACCACGGCGGGCGCCCCGATCAGCGGCCCGGCCAGGGGCACCGTCAACGAACAGATCGCCGCCCCGGCGGCAAAACCGCGGCAAACGGACAAAGGGCTGGTGTCGGATCATATCCGCACGGCCATGGGACTACAGCCGCGCGACGGCAAGCTGTGCCTGTTCATGCCGCCCCTGGAAAGAGCCGATGACTACGTCGAGTTGGTGGCGGCCATCGAAGACGTCGCCGCCGAAATCGGAGTGCCCCTGCATATCGAGGGATATTCGCCGCCCCAGGATTACCGCCTGAACGTCATCAAGGTCACGCCCGACCCCGGCGTCATCGAGGTGAACATCCATCCGGCGGCGTCGTGGGACCAGTTGCGCGACACCACCCAAGCCGTCTACGAGACCGCCCGGGAAGCCCGGCTGGGCACCGAGAAATTCATGATCGACGGGCTGCATGTCGGCACCGGCGGCGGCAATCACATCGTCGTGGGCGGCATGAAACCTGCCGACAGCCCGTTCCTGCGCCGTCCCGACCTGCTGGCCAGCCTGGTGCGCTATTGGCAGAACCACCCCAGTTTGAGCTATCTGTTCTCGGGCCTGTTCATCGGCCCGACCAGCCAGGCGCCGCGCATCGATGAAGCCCGCGACGACAGCCTTTACGAGCTGGAAATCGCTCTTCAGCAAATCCCGCGGCCCGGCACCGAGGTTCCCACCTGGCTGATCGACCGCATCCTGCGCAATGTGCTGGTGGACGTCACCGGCAACACCCACCGCACGGAAATCTGCATTGACAAGCTCTATTCGCCGGATGGCCCGACCGGACGGCTGGGGTTGGTGGAATTCCGAGCCTTCGAGATGCCGCCCCATGCCCGTATGAGCTGCGCCCAGCAATTGCTGTTGCGCGGCCTGATCGCCCGCTTCTGGTACGAGCCCTATACCCAGCCGCTGGTCCGGTGGGGGCATGCCCTGCGCGACCGCTTCATGCTGCCGCATTTCGTCTGGCAGGATTTTGCCGAGGTGCTGGCCGACATGCGCGGCTACGGCTACGACTTCAAGGACGCATGGTTCCACCCCCACTTCGAGTTCCGCTTCCCCCGCTTCGGAGCCGTGCGCCACGGCGGCGTTGGCGTGGAAATTCGCCATGCCCTGGAACCATGGCACGTCATGGGCGAGGAGCCCGGCGCCGGCGGCACCGTGCGCTATGTCGACAGTTCGGTGGAACGTCTGCAGATCAAGGTCGACAATCTGGCCGGTGAACGCTACGCGGTCACCTGCAACGGCCGCCGCTTGCCGTTGTCTCCCACGGGGACGCCGGGCGAGCATGTGGCCGGGGTGCGCTTCCGCGCCTGGCAGCCGCCATCCTGCCTGCATCCCCGGATTCCCGTGCACTCCCCCCTGACTTTCGACCTGTTCGACAATTGGACCGGCCGATCGCTGGGCGGCTGTACCTATCATGTCGCCCATCCCGGCGGGCGCAATTACGACACCCTGCCCGTCAACGGCAACGAAGCGGAAAGCCGCCGGTTATCGCGCTTTCAGCCCATGGGGCACAATCCGGGACAAATGTCCCCTCCGCCCCTGGAGGCCAACCCCGACTTTCCGCTAACTCTCGACCTGAGACGAACAGTACGTTAAGCATAAGGATTGAGCAGCGTCAGCCAGGGACGGGAAATGGACGAGCGTAGGCGAACCACGGCCGATCAGCCGGGTTCGGGACAGGAAGCCCTGCCGGGGGCCTTCCGTCTCGGCTATCCCCTTTTGCGGGGACGCTGGGACGAAATGGTGACCGGGCACGGGGCCTTGCGCCCCCACTGGGAACCCTTTATCGAAGCCTTGTCCGCCCTGCCCGATCAGGAAATGCAAAGCCGCTGGGAAGGCGCCCAGCGGCTGATCCGCGAGAACGGCGTCACCTACAACGTCTATGGCGACCCCCGCGGCCTGGACCGCCCATGGCAGTTGGACCCCGTGCCGCTGCTGATCGCCCCCGAGGAATGGAAAAGCATCGAGGCGGCGCTGGTCCAGCGCGCCTCCCTGATGAACCATATCCTTGCCGATCTTTACGGCAATCAGGACATGCTTTTGGAAGGCATGATTCCCCCGGCCCTGGTCTACGCCAATCCGGCCTATCTGCGCCCCCTGCGCCACGCCGCCGTTCCCGGCGGGGTGCATCTGCATCTTTACGCCGTCGACATCGCCCGCGACGAAAACGGGCAATGGTGGGTGATGGCCGATCGTTGCGAGGCTCCGTCGGGCGTCGGCTACGCCCTGGAAAACCGCGCCATCGTTTCGCGCACCCTGTCGGACATCATGCGCACCCTGCCGGTCGAGCCGCTGGCTCCCTTCGTGCAGAAACTGAGTGACGCCCTGAACGGCCTGACGCCGCGCAACCGCGAGACGCCGCGCTCGGTGCTGCTGACACCCGGCCCTTATAACGAGACCTATTTCGAACACGCCTATCTGGCCCGCCAATTGGGCTTTACCTTGGTGGAAAGCGAAGACCTGACTGTTCGCGACAGCCGGGTATTTCTGAAAACCCTCGACGGTTTGCAGCCTGTGGACATCATTCTGCGCCGGACCGACGGCGCTTTCTGCGATCCCGTCGAACTGCGCGGCGATTCCGCCCTTGGCATCGCCGGACTGGTCCAGGCCGTACGCCGCGGTACCGTGGTCGTCGCCAACTCCCTGGGTTCGGGCGTCTTGGAAGGCGGCGCCCTGGCTCCTTTCCTGCCGGGCCTCTGTCGTCGCCTGCTGGGCGAGGATTTGAGCATGCCCACCGTTCCCACCTGGTGGTGCGGCGGCGAGGCGGAATGCGAGCATGTGCTGTCGCGCATGGACAAACTGGTGATCAAGGCGGCGCTGCCCGGCGGTCTACGCATGATTCCGCAGTTCGGCGAACGGCTGACCAAAGACAAAAAAGCGGAATTGATCGCCGCCATCCGCCGCCGCCCCAAGGACTTCATCGGCCAGGAGCGCCCCAAGCTGTCTTCGGCTCCGGTGTGGAGCAAGGGCGGCGAAATGGAGCCCCGCCCGACCATGCTGCGGGTTTTTCTGGCGGCCCATGACGGCGGCTACGTGGCCATGCCCGGCGGCCTGCCCCGGGTTGCCGCCGAAAGCGGCGGCGCCATGGTTTCCATGCAGCAAGGCGGCGGCAGCAAGGATACCTGGGTGCAGGCCGAACGCCACGACCGCCCGATCATCGCTCATAAAAGCCTGCCGGTGCGGGTCAAGCTGGTACGCGGATCGCTGGACCTTCCCAGCCGCGTCGCCGATAACCTGTTCTGGTTCGGCCGCTATGTCGAACGCGCCGAAGACACCACCCGCCTGCTGCGCGCCGCGCTGTCCCGCGCCGGCAGCTCGGCGGGTTTCGGCGCCGCCGAAGAATTGCCGGTCGCCCTGGAGCTTTTGCGCCGCGTCTTCAAACCGCCGCAGGAACAGGCCAATGAGGTCGCAGCCATCGCCCGCATGGCTTTCGACCCCGAACACGGCGTCGGACTACATGCCACCGTCGAACGGGTGGGACGCATGGCCTCGCTGGTCCGCGACCGCCTGTCCGCCGATACCTGGCGGGCCGTCAGCCGCCTGTCGGAAGCGGTCAAGGCCGTGGGCGGCAACAAGCTGCGTCCCAATATCCAAGACAAACTGGCGGCCTTGAACGACGTCATCCTGGCCGGCGAGGCTTTGAGCGGCCTGGCCATGGAAAACATGACCCGCGGCTTGTCCTGGCGCTTCGTCGACATCGGCCGCCGGCTGGAGCGGGCCGTCCATGTGGTGGACCTGTTGTCCGGAGTCCTGGCTCATGAAGACGGCGTCGGCGGGCCGGAACTGGACGTGCTGCTGGAAATCTCCGACAGCTCGATCACTTATCGTTCGCGCTATCTGTCGTCGCCGCAATTCGCCCCGGTGTTGGATCTGCTGCTGGCCGACGAAAGCAATCCCCGGTCGCTGGCCTTCCAGCTGGCGGCTCTCGGAACCCATATGGAGCATCTGGCGGCCAATCGCCGGGCGACTTTCTACGGCCCCCTGCAACGCCAGACCATCTGGCTGACGGGTGCCGTGCGCACCGCCGACATCGAGGCCCTGTGCCGCCCCGACGAAGACGGCGAACGGCGCAATCTCGACGGTTTCCTGGAAGTGCTGCGGTCAAAAATGTGGGAATTGTCGGAAACGCTGACCCGGGAATATTTCACCCACGCCGTCAGCCGCAGTTCGGCCCCGGCCACCATGCCGATGCCCCTGTACGATCCTCGCCCCGAATCGCAGCCGGCGTCCCGCACGGAACCGGCGTCGGGGGCGCAGCCATGATTTTCCGCGTCCGCCACGTCACCACCTATACCTACGTCGAACCGGTACTGGTGGCCCACCATCAGGCCCATCTGGCCCCACGCACTTTTCAGTACCAGACATGCCGGCGCACATTGCTGCGGATAACGCCTGAACCGGCCTCGCTGACCATGGATGCGGTCGATTATTTCGGCAACAACCTGGCTTTCTTCACCTTGCAGGATCCGCATAAGACCCTGACGGTGGAGGCGGTCAGCCGCGTCGAGGTGCGCCCCCGCGACCTGCCCGCCCCCGGCGAAACGCCGGATTGGGAATCCGTGGTCGGCATGCTGCGCCGCGGCGCCGGCCCTATGGTTCTGGAAGCCGCCGAATACACGTTTGAAAGTCCGTTCGTCCCCTGCGGCGACCCGGACGTGGTCGCGTATGCGCGCGAAAGCTTCCCGCCCGAACAGCCGGTTCTTGCCGGGCTGCTGGACCTTTTGCACCGCATTCACAAGGATTTCACCTACGACCCGGCCGCCACCACCTTGGCGACCCCGATCGCCCGCGTGCTGTCGGAACGGCGCGGCGTCTGCCAGGACTTCGCCCATCTGGGCATCGCCTGCCTGCGTTCGCTGGGGCTTCCGGCGCGTTACGTCTCGGGCTATCTGCTGACCCGCCCGCCGCCGGGCAAGGAAAAACTCAAGGGCAGCGATGCATCCCACGCCTGGCTGTCGGCCTGGGTGCCGGGGGCGGGCTGGATCGACCTCGACCCTACCAACGGCTGCATCCCCGGCGTCGAGCACGTCACCACCGCCTGGGGCCGCGATTACGGCGACGTCAGCCCGCTGCGCGGCGTCGTGCTCGGCGGCGGCGATCACTCCTTGAAAGTCGCCGTGGACGTGGAGCCTCTGGGCGACGGCGCCGCCTGAAGCCTTAAATACCAGAGTCGCCCGAAGGCACTTCCGCCTTGTCGGTATGCGGCAGACAACGCGAAATCTCCTGCGCCGCCTGCAGGCAGGCCTCGCTGAGATCGTTCAGCGGCTTGCCCGAGGCCCGTGGTCCGGCATTGCTGACCAGTTTAGCCGCTTCCATCATCACGTCCGCAGCCTTTCCCACCCGCGCATCGTGCCAATTCGTGGTGCGAGCCTTCAAATCCTCGGCGATATCTGCCAGACGCAGGCTGTGCAAAGATATCTGGTGTTCGTCGGGATCCGGCTTGGCCAGCAGATCGCGCAGCGTCTTTTCCAGCCAGCGGATCTGCACGCCATAGCGTTCCACCTTCAAGGTGTTCAGCCGCTGAGCCACCACATCGACGTCCCGCTGGAAAACCAACGGATCGACCATCGTCGCCTTGGCTGAAACCGGATTGGGCACCTCGACCATCGGCACCACCTCCTTGCCCAGGCCCGGCCGCTGGCTTTTGCGGCGGTCGGGGCCGACATAATCGTGCGTGACCACGAACGGCTTGCGGTGGCGGGCCAGATTGAGGAAACGGTTCAGCATGTGATCGGGCGACACCGGCACCAGCAAAATATCGTCCGGGCCGCTGTCGACGATACGGCGCACATACTCGAATTCCGCCGCCATGGCCAGCATCACCACCAGTGGAAAGGGATGGGTGCCGAAACGGCTGTGGCGGATGTCCTTGATCATCGAGCCCAGGAATACGCCTTCGATCTCGCTGGAAACCACCAGCAGATCCGGGTTGGTTTCCTTGACCCCCTTATGGGCCTGAACCACCGTGGACACTTCGACAATGCTGCCGACACCGCAACGCTTCAACGCCTCGCGCAGCCCTTGGCGAACACCGGGATTGTCGACAGCCAACATGGCCTGAACTTTTGAAAAATCGCGCGCTTTAGACACTGTGACCCCTCAGGCATTGCGGGAGGCGAACAGGTTTGCCTGTTTCATATGTCATGATTTTATAAGGGGGATTCACTAGGGCAACTTATTGCACTGCACCTAGCCATAAGACCTATGGTTATCATCCAAAGGCAGGAGGCCGAGAAAATCAGCGGAAGATACCCGCGGCCACCACATAACCACCGACGCGTTTGATGAAGCTGGTCTTCAATTGTATCAAACCGTTACGCGGGTTTTTCCACTTATAGTCGACCCAGCCCTCACCCGCAGATTTCGCCAAGTCGATCATTTCCTGGATGAAGAACTTCCCCTCGACGTCTTGCAGCAGGATCAGCTGCATGCCGGCGGCGTCAGGTTTCGGCGGATAACAGCGCCAGACGCCGTCGAAATCCATCACGAAGACATAAAGATCATCCTGCCAGAAAGCCCCCGCTTTCTGCATGAACTCAGCGCAAGCGGCGTCGAATCCGGCCTTGCTCAATTCGTCGGAAGCCTTCAGGACCAAGGCTTTGGCGTCCTCGACCGTGGGAGCGGAGCCCGCCGGATGATCCGGCGCCGCCACGGCCCGCGTAGCCGGCGCCAGGGCCAACAGGCCAAGCAGCAAAGCGACGGTGAGGGTTCGCAACATCATGGGCACTCCCAGAGGAATCCGGCTGCCGGCAAGCCGGCTGGATCCCGAAGGAGAGGAAGAGTGCAGGAAGACGCGTCCGCGCGCAATGGGCCGAAATGCCGCAGCACAACCTTTTGACGCGATAAACAGAAGGAGAAGCTAGGCCTGAATGGCGAACAACTGGTCGAAGTGAAACAGCTCGAAGGTCTTTTTAACCTGACCTTGCAGGTTGCGGATGCTCATGGGCAGACCGCGGTCGCTGACGGCATCGCGGGCAAGCACCAACAGACCGAGAGCGGCGGAATCGACAAACAGCAGATCGCTCAAATCGAACACCACATCGGATTTGCCATCCAGCGGCAAATCTTCGATGACCCGGCGGAACGCGGGGGTATCGACGGCCGTGAAGCGCCCGGACAGGGAAACCACCAGACGGGTATCTTCGCTCGACAGCTCGCAGTTCATGATGCGCCCCTTGCTTCTTTAGCCACCCGCCAGCCCCCCCATTATATGCCGGCCAGATGTATTATGGCGTTTAATGTTTAAGAAATACCCCTAATCGCCATGTAAGGACAAGAACCTTATCCGGCGATCAGGGGTATGCGAGACAAGCGCTTAGTAAAGGAAACGGGCGCGGATGGTACCGTCCAGGGCGGTCAATTCGGACATCAGCGTGGCTTCGTCCACGTCGCCGTCCACATCAACCACCACATAGCCCATCTCGGCGTCGGTCTGCAGGTACTGAGCCGAAATGTTCAGATCCTTGGCCGAGAAGATTTCGTTCAGGCGGCGCATCATGCCCGGCACATTCTTGTGAATATGCAGGAAGCGGGTGCCGCCGGCCTTCACCGGCAGCGACACTTCGACGAAGTTCACGGCGCCGACGGTCGAACCGTTGTCCGAGTACTTGATCAGCTTTTCGGCCACTTCCAGACCGATATTGGCCTGAGCTTCCAGCGTCGAACCGCCGATATGCGGCGTCAGGATGACGTTGGGCAGATTGCGCAGCGGGCTCTGGAACTCTTCGCCGTTGGACGCCGGCTCCTTGGGGAAGACGTCGACGGCGGCCCCTAGCAGATGACCGTCCTTCAAGGCGTCGGCCAGCGGCTCGATTTCGACCACGTTCCCGCGCGAGGCGTTGATGAGATAGGCCCCCTTTTGCATGGCGCGGATTTCGGCCTTGCCGATCATGTTCTTGGTCTGCGGCGTCGAAGGAACGTGCAGGCTGACCACGTCCGAGCTCGACAGCAGCTCTTTCAGAGTCGAGACCGGACGGGCGTTGCCGATGGCCAGCTTCTTCTCGATATCGAAATAGCGGACCTGCATGCCCATGGCCTCGGCCAGCACCGACAACTGCGAGCCGATATGGCCGTAACCGATAATGCCCAGAGTCTTGCCGCGCAGTTCGAACGAGTTGGTGGCCGACTTGTCCCATTGACCGGCATGGCAGCCCCGCGACTTGTCGGGGATGCGGCGCATCAGCATGACGATCTCGCCGATCACCAGTTCAGCCACCGAGCGGGTGTTGGAATAAGGGGCGTTGAACACCGGAATGCCAGCCTTGTGCGCCGCTTCCAAAGCCACCTGATTGGTACCGATGCAGAAGCAGCCGATGCACATCAGGCGGTTCGCGGCAGCCAACACCTTTTCGGTGACGCGGGTGCGCGAACGAATGCCCAGGATGTGAACGCCCTGAATCTTCTCGATCAGCTGATCTTCGTCCAGACCGATCTTGAGAGCTTCGATATTGGTATAGCCAAGATCCTTGAGCTCCTTGATGGCGTTTTCATGCACGCCTTCCAGCAGCAGAATCTTGATCTTGTCTTTCGAGAGAGAATGCTTGACCACGGGAAATCGCCTTGTCCCGACAATGGAGCCGGGCACTATACGAAAATTACCCATGGTCTGTACAGAACCTGTTGCCGCAGGTTCACATCGATCAAGCCCAACCGATAAGCGCATTTTTTAAGCAGACTTGACATGCCGGCAACAAATGCCCATTATAAAGCCACAAGCAAAGAGAAGATGAATCTGATCGCGGAATAGGCAAAATCTCAAGCATTTGCCCATTATATTTCCATATTTTTCCCATGGATATTTGCGGAAAATTTATATCCCCTTGATCCTCAAAGACTCTTTGCTCCGGCACCGAACTGGCATGCCCTTTGATAAGGGGGCTGTGCCGTTTTGGCGTGTCTATTTATTGATCAAGGGGGCTTGATGGAAACCTTGGGTACGGCGATGGACGTTCTGTTCATCCTGCTGGGCGCTGTCATGGTTCTGGCCATGCATGCCGGCTTCGCCTTTCTGGAAGTCGGCACCGTGCGCCGCAAGAATCAGGTGAACGCCCTGGTTAAGATCCTGACCGATTTCGCCGTTTCGACCTGCGCGTATTTCTTTATCGGCTATACCGTGGCCTATGGCGTCAATTTTCTGTCGTCGGCCAAGACCATCGCCGGTTTTGGCGACGCCGCCGCCTTCGCCCCCAAGGGCTATGATCTGGTCAAGTTCTTCTTTCTGGCCACGTTTGCCGCCGCCATTCCCGCCATTATTTCCGGCGGCATCGCCGAGCGGGCAAAGTTCTGGCCGCAGATCTGCGCCACCACGCTGCTGGTGTCGTTCTGTTACCCCGGCTTCGAAGGACTGATCTGGGGCAGCCGCCTGGGCTTTCAGGATTGGATGCAAGCGACCTTCGGCCAGCCCATCCACGATTTCGCCGGCTCGGTGGTCGTCCATGCCTTCGGCGGCTGGACGGCGCTGGGCGCGGTCGTTCTGCTGGGACCGCGCCAAGGCCGCTACCGCAAGAACGGCCAGGTTGTCGGCATTCCGCCGTCCAACATCCCCTTCCTGGCTCTGGGCGCCTGGATTCTGTCGGTGGGCTGGTTCGGCTTCAACGTCATGAGCGCCCAAAAGATGGACGGCATTTCCGGGCTGGTCGCCATCAATTCGCTGATGGCCATGGTCGGCGGCATCCTCACGTCTTTGGTGGTCAGCCGCAACGATCCCGGCTTCATCCATAACGGCGCGTTGGCCGGCTTGGTGGCCGTGTGCGCCGGCTCGGATCTGATGCACCCCATCGGCGCCCTGGCGACCGGCGGCCTTGCCGGAGCCTTGTTCGTCTGGGCATTCAACAAATGCCAGAACGACTGGCGCATCGACGACGTGCTCGGCGTATGGCCGCTGCACGGCTTCTGCGGCGCGTTCGGCGGCATCGCCTGCGGCATCTTCGGCCAGGAAGCCTTGGGCGGCCTGGGCGGCGTGTCTCTGCTGTCGCAACTTGTCGGCACCAGCCTGGGCGTCGCCCTGGCCTTGGCGTCCGGCTTCGGCGCCTACGGCTTGCTGAAGGCCGCGATGGGCCTGCGCCTGGATCCCGAGCAGGAATTCCGCGGAGCCGATCTGTCGATTCACCATATCGGCGCCTACCCCGAAGACGAGGTCCACGCCTTCGACGACTCGCCCGGCTTCTCGGGCATCGCCGCCGAGTAAAGAAGCCCCGGACGCAACGCTCTGGACCGATGACGGGTTTGGGGGTACAAGCCCATCCAAATCCGTTATCGGTCCTTTTTCTTTTGAGGAGCCATCATGTCCCAATGCCCCTGCGGCAGCGGCAAGTCGCTGGAAGATTGTTGCGGCCCCATCATTGCCGGCGGCCCCGCCGCCACCCCGGAAGCCCTGATGCGCTCGCGCTATTCGGCCTATGTGGTCTGCAATATCGACCATCTGGAACGCAGCATCGCCGCGGAATCCCGCTCGGACCACGATCGAGATGCTGCCGAGCAGTGGGCCAAATCCGTGGAATGGCAGGGACTGAGCGTGGTGTCCACCCAGGGCGGCGGCGAAGGCCAGGACACCGGCAGCGTCGAATTCCAGGCCAAATTCCGCCAGGGCGGCATGGACCAGACCCATCATGAGACCGGCAATTTCCGCCGTGAAGGGGCGACCTGGGTTTATGTCGACGGCAAGGTCCACAACAAACCGCTGGTGCGCAGCCAGCCGAAGGTCGGCCGCAACGAGCCCTGCCCCTGCGGCAGCGGCAAAAAGTACAAGCAGTGCTGCGGGCGCTGAGCCTTTGATCAGCCTGTGATCCCTTGGGGGTGGACGCCGTTCGCGGGCGGCCCCATCTCTAGGGGAAACAAGTCCTTGTCAAAAAGGCGTCAGCCATGAGCCCCAAGATAGACGGCCCCTTTCCCTCCGCCCGCGACGACGCAGAATTCGCTCGCCGGGTTGACGAGCTTCCGGTCCCCACGCATCCATCCTATCGCCTTGCCTACAAGGACGAGGATTTCCTCCTGCGCGACGATTTGCGGGCCGTGCGCCTGCAACTGGAGCAGATGAAACCCGAGCTTCTGTTGAAGGAACAGGGCATCCGCTCCACCGTGGCGGTGTTCGGGTCGGCCCGCATTCCCGAACGCGCCGAGGCCGAGGAGCGGCTGGCCGAGGCCGAAGCCGCCGCCCGCGCTCACCCCGAAAACGCCGTCATGGCCCGCAAGGTCGGCATCGCCCGCCGCATGCTGGCCAATTCCCGCTATTACGACGAAGCTCGGCGGCTGGCCCAGATCGTTTCCGGCACCTGCGCCCATCCCGACGAATGCGACTTCGTCATCCTGACCGGCGGCGGGCCCGGAGTCATGGAGGCCGCCAACCGGGGCGCCCACGACGTCAGCGCCAAATCCATCGGCCTGAATATCGTTCTACCCATGGAGCAGGCACCCAACCCCTACGTCACGCCCGAGCTGTCGTTCCGCTTCCATTACTTCGCCATGCGCAAGATGCACTTTCTGCATCGCGCCAAGGCGTTGGTGGTTTTCCCCGGCGGCTACGGCACCCTGGACGAACTGTTCGAGGCCGCCACCCTGGTGCAGACCGGCAAGATCGAACGCATTCCCTTCCTGCTGTTCGGCAAGGAATATTGGGAGCGGGTCATTAACTTCGAGACCATGGTCAGCGAAGGCATGATCGCCCCCGAGGACAAGGATATTTTCCAGTTCGTCGAAACGGCCGAAGAAGCCTGGCACCATATCGTGGAATTCTGGAAACTGCCGAACGGCAGATCCATCAACGGAGAAAACACGCCATGAGCTTTCTGGACATGAGCGTCTTGGACAAGCCCAGCACCACCATCGCGGCCCTGGCCTTTGGCATCCTGGTGTTTGGCGCCGGCTTGACGTCGCCCATCTGGCTGATCGTCGCCGGCGACAACCCCATTCAGGCCATCCAAGGCGGCACGCCTGTGGTGATCGGCTCGATTCTTGGGCTGGTGATCACCGTGATCCTGGGGCTCGTCGCCGCCCGCCTGCGTAAACCCCTGGCAATCAGCCCTTTGACCGCCGCCGACATCCCGCCCCGCAACAGCGCCCTGGTGCATGTGGTGGTGATGCTGATGTTCGTCATCCCCTTCCTGACCATCATCCTGGGCTACGTGCTGAAGCGGATGATCGACTTCGATGCCGGCTGAGCGTTACCAAGTGTAACAAGACGGCCAATCGTCCTGAAACAAAGCGCCTCCAGATTGATCAGCCTCAAGAGCTTTGACGATCTGGAGGAACGGCGTGCCGTCCACAGCAAGGGAAGCCCCCCTTCCCACCGTTTTCCTGCATTCCAGTTTCCGCACGTCCAGCACTTGGCTCTGGAGCAAGTTCCGCGACGACCCCAGACGGCTGTGCCTTTATGAAGTCTTTCAGGAACGTCTGAGCGACTGCACTTTGGAGGGCTGCTTTCTGGTATCCTCCGACAGCTGGCCGTCCGGTCACCCCGCCGGCCTGCTTCCCTATCTTCTGGAATTCATCCCCCTTCTCCGCCCCTCGGGCGGCGTCGAGGGCTATCACGAAGACATGGCCTATCAGTTGCTGATCCCCGAAGGCGGCCTGAACGGTGAACTGTCGGAAGCCGAACGGCTTTACCTGATGCGCCTGGACATTCTGGCCCGAACCGCCGGACGCCAACCGATCATGAGCTGCACCCGTAGCCTGGGACGCGCCGCGGCGATCAAGAAAGTATTGGGCGGCGTTCACGTGGTGATGTGGCGGAACCTGCATCACCAATGGCTGTCTTATGTTCATCAGCAGGAATTGGGAAACGAGTACTTTCTGAAAAGCGTCGGCTGGACATTGACCAGCCGGGTCTTGCTCGAAAACCATGGCTGCGATCCGATTCTGCGTCTGCTGTTTCTGTATCTGGTCAGCCATTGCGGCACCCGCACCGCCGACTGGATCAAACCGGAACACCACGATTCCCTGTACATCGCGTTTGTCGCCTTGCATGTCTATCTGACCATGCACGCGCAGAAATCCGCCGACATTCTGGTGGACGTCAATCGGCTGACCGCCGGCGACCCGGCCTATCGCCGATCCCTGGAAGGCAGATTGTCGGAATTATCCCGACTGCCCGTTCAACTGGACGATCCCGAGATGCGGGTTCAGCGCCCCCGGCGCGGCCTTCGCGATCAGGATCATGCATGGCAGCAGATTGACCTGATCTTCGGCGCCATCAAGGCCGCCATGGCGCCCGACGACGGCACCTTAGCCTTCGGACAGGAGATGTTGGATCAGGCGCGAAGCGCCAGCATAGCCGAACGGTTATTGCCTGCGGCTCAATGAGGCCTCAGATGCCGCTGCCGCTCTCGATCTCGCCCGTCAGGCGCTCGACCGTGCGCAAAAGCTCCCGCAGCGCAGGATCGCCGAACCCGTATTGCTCCAGTTCGCGTACGGTATTAATCAGATAGTCCCGGTTCAGCCCCGCCTTGCCTTCGGCGTCCATGATGATTTCGGCGGCCTCGTCCACCGCCAATTCCCCCGCATAGTGACGGTGGTCGCGGTCGGCGATGAAGCAATAAGCCTCGGCCACCCGCCCGCCGTCCAGCAGCACCGGCAGATAATGGGCCAGATAGGCATAGCCGCCCAATTCACGCTCGTTCAGATATTCCACCACCTCTTCACGGTCGGCGGCGGCGACGCGGAAAGCCGTCCCCCGGCAATCGCCGCCGGGGGTCAGCCCCAAAACCAACCCCGGCCGTTCCGGGGTGCCCCGCCAATAACGGGAATAGACGCAGAAGCTGCGATGAAACCCTTCCAGCAAAGCCGGAACCATTTCCAGATAACGAAATCCCGGCCGCCACATCAGCGAACCGTACCCGAAGACCCAAAGGTCGCTCATCAGCAGCCCCGCCAGACGGGCGAACGTTTGTTGATGAAAGCGTCGATCCCTTCGGCGGCATCCTGGGCCAGCATGTTCTTGACCATCACCGCCGAGGTATAGGCATAGGCTTCGTCCACGCCCATCTCGGCCTGGCGATAGAAGGCTTCCTTGCCCACCGACAGGGTATAGGGCGATTTCGCGGCGATGGTCGACGCCAGTTCCTCGACTGCCCGATCCAGCTGGATGGGATTGACCACCCGGTTGACCAGGCCGATACGCTCGGCCTCGACGGCGTGGATGGGCAGGCCGGTCAGCAGCATCTCCATGGCCGCCTTGCGCCCGATGGCCCGGGTCAAGGCCACCATGGGGGTCGAGCAGAACAGGCCGATATTGACGCCGGGAGTCGCGAATTTGGCGCAATCGGCGGCGACCGCCAGATCGCACGAGGCCACCAGTTGGCAGCCGGCGGCGGTGGCCATGGCATGCACCTTGGCGATCACCGGCTTGGACAGCCGGGTGATGGTCAGCATCAATTGCGCGCAACGCTGAAACACCGCTTCATAAGCTTCCACGGTGGGATCCGATTGCAGTTCGCGCAGATCGTGCCCGGCGCAAAAAGCGGGACCATTGGCGGCCAGCACCACGACCTTCACCGAAGGATCGCGAGCCAGTTCCTTCAGTTCTTCGATCAAAGCGGCCATCAGGCCCATGGACAAGGCGTTGCGCGCTTCGACCCGGTTCAAGGTCAAGGTCGCCACGCCGTTCTCGTCGCTGCGCAGCAGGATGTCGGCGGCGGTCTCGGACATCATCTCACCTCTTTGCACTTGTTCTTCCCTCTATCAGGGCACCGTGCGCGACAGGCGTCAACCCGGCGGGAGGAAATATGTTAAAACAGACAGCGCAAACAGGAGGTTCGGAACATGAGCGGATGGGGATGTCCCCATGAGGACAAAGGCCTATGCACGCGGCTGGGCGGCCGCCAGTGCGACCCCGGCATGCGCGGCTGCCTGCTGCACGGCCGCTTTCGCTTCGCCAACGAGGACAAGAACCGCCCGCCGCGGCAGGAAAAGCCGGACGAAAAGAAAGAGCCGGCCTGAAGGCCGGCTCTTCGCGAAATCAGACCATCGCCACCGACGGCTTCTTGAGAGTGGCGCCCGGCCACAATTTTGGTCCCGCCCGCAGATATTGCGGCGGCAACGGATGATCGGCGCCCAGCACTTCGGCGGCACGCCAGCACCAGCGGGGATCATCCAAGAAGGCGCGGCCCAGGGCCACGACGTCGGCTTGCCCCTTGGCCAGGATTTCCTCGGCCTGATGGGGATCGGCGATCATGCCCACGGCACGGGTGATCAAGCCGGTCTCCGCCTTGATCTTGGCCGCCAGGGCCACCTGATAGCCCGGTCCCACGGGGATCTTGGCGTCGGGCACCAGACCGCCCGAGGAAACGCAGACATAATCCACGCCCTCGGCCCGGCAGGCTTGCAGGTAAGTCACCGCTTCGTCGGGAGTAAAGCCGCCGTCCACCCAATCGGTGGCGGAAACCCGGATGCCCAGCGTTTTGCCGGTGGGCCAGGCGCGGCGCACGGCGCGCACGATCTCCAGCGGGAAACGCATGCGTCCATCCAGTTTGCCGCCATAGGCGTCCTTGCGCTTGTTGGTCAGCGGCGACAGGAACTGATGCAGCAGATAACCATGGGCGGAATGGATTTCCACCACATCCAGACCGGCACGGTCGGCCCGCTCGGCGGCATTGGCGAAAGCCAGACGCAGGCGGTCGAAATCATAGGCGCCGATCTCGGTCGGAACCGGCCAGGCCTCGGAGAACGCCAACGGCGACGGCGCCACGGTCTGCCAGCCGCCCTGCCCGGGGGCCACGGCACCGTTGCCGATCCAGGGCAGATTGGACGATCCTTTGCGTCCGGCATGCCCCAACTGCACGCCGATCTTGGACGTGCCGAAGGATTTCACCGCCGAAATGAGCCGGGCGAACCCGGTCTCGCAGGCTTCGGAGTAAAGCCCCAGGCAACCGGGCGAGATACGCCCGTCGGGAGAGACGCCGGTGGCCTCGATCATCACCAGTCCCGGCCCGGAAGCCACCAGACTGCCGTAATGCTGCAGGTGCCAGTCCTGCGCCACGCCGTCGATGGCGGAATACTGGCACATGGGCGCCACCGTCACGCGGTTGGCGAAAGTCTGATCGCGAATGGTCAAAGGCTGGAACAGCCGTACCTCGTTGCTCATTTCCGGTTCCCTCACAAGATGGAAAAGGCATCCCCGTGCGGCACAGTCTATGACCACTCGCCCCCTGGATCACACCTAGCCAAAAGGCATTGCTGCCATTCGCATTCACGTTCACCCCAGATCGAAAAGCAAAAATTCGCTCTGTTCCAGGGCTTTCAGCGCGATCGCGGGATCGCCCTCGACGGCGGCGGCGTCCCCAGCCGAAAGCGTTTGGCCGTTCACCTCCAGTTTGCCTTCCACCATCTGAACCCAGGCGCCGCGCCCGGCGGCCAGCGGATAGTCCAAGGTCTTTCCGGCCTCAAGGATCGAGGCGTAAACGGTGACGTCCTGACGGATGGTCAAAGCGCCGTCCCTGCCGCCGGGAGACGCCACGGGACACAGACGATTGGTTTTCGCCTCGTCGGAAAACAGGCTTTGCTCATAGCCGGGCCTGATGCCGTCTTCTTCCGGCAGCAGCCAAATCTGCAAAAGCTTCACGTCGTCGGTGGGCGACGGATTCATTTCGCTGTGGCGGATGCCGGTGCCGGCGCTCATGCGCTGCACCTCGCCCCGGCGGATGACCGAATGGCCGCCTGTGCTGTCGCGGTGCTCCAGTTCGCCCCGGATGATGTAGGTGATGATCTCCATGTCCTGATGGCCATGGGTGGGAAAACCGCTGTCGGCGGCGACCACGTCCTCGTTGATCACCCGCAGGGAACGATAGCCCATGAAACGGGGATCGTAGTAATTGGCGAACGAGAAACTGTGCCAGGTATCGAGCCAACCGTGATTGGCATGGCCTCGGGCGGCAGAAGGACGGATATAGATCGGCATGTCGGGCCTCGAATATTTGGGTGCGGCGTGATGATGAGAAAATGGCTTGCGGCCCCTTAGGAAACAATCCAGCATCACCGAACAACACTGTTGCAACAGGAGCAACGTCGATGGATCGCCTCGACAGCATGGTCGCCTTCGTCCGCGTGGCTGAAAGCCACAGCTTTTCCGAGGCGGCGCGGCGGCTGAATCTGTCCAAATCGGTGGTCAGCCGGCAAGTCTCGGGCCTGGAGGCCGACTTGGGGGCGCGCCTGTTCCACCGTACCACCCGCAGCCTGACCTTGACCGAAGTCGGCGCCGCCTATCTGGAGCGTTGCCAGCGCATCCTGACCGATATCGAGGAAGCCAATCTGTCGGTCAGCAATCTGCAAGCCGCTCCCCGCGGCAAGTTGCGGGTCAGCGCTCCGGTGCCGTTCGCCCTTCAGCATCTGGCTCCGGCTCTTCCCGATTTTCTGTCGCGCTATCCTGAAATGGAAATTGATCTGGCCCTGAACGACCGCTTCGTCAATCTGGTCGAGGAAGGCTTCGATCTGGCCATCCGCATCGGCAAGCTGGACGATTCCAGCCTGATCGCCCGCTATCTGGCGCCGGCCCGCCGGGTGGTCGTGGGCAGCCCCGAGTATCTGGCCGCCCGCGGCACGCCGCAGACGCCCGACGATCTTTCCAACCATTGCTGCCTGACCTATTCCAACCTGTCCGCCGCCGACGAATGGTCGTTCGTGACGCCGGAAGGCAAACGCTGGCCCGTCGAGGTCAAAGGGCGCTTGCGGGTCAATAACGGCGACGTGCTGCGCCAGGCCGCGCTGGGCGGCCTGGGCCTGACCCTGCTGCCGACCTTCATCGTTGGCGCCGACCTTCAGGCCGGAACCCTGGTGCAGGTGCTTCAGGACTTCGTCGCCCAGAACACCGGCATCCACGCCGTCTATCCCCATGCCCGCCATTTGTCCCCCAAGGTCCGGGCCTTCGTCGACTTCCTGGCCGAACGCTTCGGGCCGCGGCCTTATTGGGATTTGGTGATATGAGAGGTCAGGCTTAACCGTTTCATTCACGTCCCCGCGCTCTTGCGCGGATCGCCTCCTGTTCGGAATTTTGGTGGGATAAAAGTGCTCGGAAAACACCTGAAACCGCCGACCGTTACCCTGTGCCTGGCCGGAACCCTTGTCGGCATCGCCTATATTGCCCTGGCCCTGAGTGGAAAAGCTCCCGGTCTGGATAGCTGCATCACCGAAACGAAAGACAAGATCACCACCAGTTCCGGCCTGGGCTTCACGATCCGGGAAACCAATTGCTCGGCCTTCGCCAAGGATTCGTCAGTCAGCATTCTGATCAATGACGAAGACGAGGAAGATCTTATTTTTAAATACGATCCCAGCTGGAACAACAGGCGCCCGACCATATCCATCTCGGATCGGCACGAAATTAAGATTTCGGTCAATGAAGTTTCTTCCATTATTTATCAACAGGATAAATGGAAGACGATGCCCATTAAATACGATATCGGCCATATCGTTTTTCCCACGGATGCCCCCGGTCCGGGAAAGTAATCAGCGCCGAAACGCCTCCATCTGCGGCAACTCAGCCCCGGCAGGAACACCAGTTGCCCCCACGCCGTTCATGGGTTAGCCTTCCTAGGCTGCTTCGAACCATCATCTCTGGCGGACAGCAGCTTGATTTCGTTGCGGTTTCATGACCGCAGCCGATCCCGCCGAGAGCAAAGGATCATTCGAGACATGACGATCTCATCCAAGCTGCTCGAGGACATGCAGGCTCGCCGCGAAAAGATTTTCGCCGGCGGCGGCGAGGAAAAACAGCAGGCCCGCCGGGACAAAGGCCTTCTGACCGCCCGCGAACGTCTGGCCGCCCTGTTTCAGGAAGGCACCTTCCAAGAGATCGGCACCCACATCCGCCACTCCGCCCGCCACTTCGGCATGGACGGCAAAGATTTGCCCGGAGACGGCGTCGTCGTGGGCACCGGCTTCGTGGACGGCCGCACCGTCGCCGCCGTCAGCCAGGATTTCACCGTGGCCGCCGGTTCCCTGGGCAAAATGCACGCTCAGAAGATCGTGACCGCCATGCAGACCGCGGCCCGCATGGGCATTCCCGTGGTCGCCTTCAAAGATTCCGGCGGAGCCCGCATCCAGGAAGGCGTCGACGCATTGTCGGGCTATGGCCATGTGTTCTATCAGAATGTCCTGCTGTCGGGCGTGGTGCCTCAGATCGCGGTGGTCTGCGGCCCCTGTGCCGGCGGCGCCGCCTATTCCCCGGCGCTGATGGACTTCATCATCATGACCAGGTCCAACGCCCACATGTTCATCACCGGCCCCGAAGTCATCAAGGCGGTGACTGGCAAGGCCGTGACCATGGACGAGGTCGGCAGCGCCGCCATGCATGCCTCCGTCAGCGGCAACGTGCACTTCCTGGCCGACAACGATCAGCATGCCGCTTTGCTGGTGCGCCAGCTTCTCAGCTATCTGCCGCAGAACAATTCAGAAGACCCGCCCCACCGTCCGTCGCCCGACATCTCCCTGTCGGATGACGATCTGATCAACGACCTGATCCCCGACGATTCCTCCAAACCCATGGACGTTCGGACCATCATCGCCCGGCTGGTGGACAACGGCGACTTCCTCGAGGTTCACGCCAATTTCGCCGGCAACATCATCGTCGGCTTCGCCCGCATCGAAGGCATGGTGGTCGGGCTGGTCGCCAATCAGCCGATGGTCAAGGCTGGAGCCTTGGACATGGACGCCGCCGACAAGGCCGCCCGTTTCATCCGCTTCTGCAACGCCTTCAACGTGCCTCTGGTCACCCTGGTGGACGTACCCGGCTTCTTGCCCGGCGTCGAACAGGAACGCGGCGGCATCATTCGCCACGGCGCCAAGATGCTGTTCGCCTATGCCTCGTGCACGGTGCCGAAGATCACCATCATTCTGCGCAAGGCTTACGGCGGTTCCTATCTCGCCATGTGCAGCCAGGAAATGGGGGCTGATTTCGTCTATGCTTGGCCGACCGCCGAGATCGCCGTGATGGGAGCCGAGGGCGCCATCAACGTCCTCTACAGCAAGGAACTCAAAGAGGCCGACGACCGCCGGGCGCGGGCCTCGGAACTGGCCGCCGCCTATCGGGCCGAATTCGCCTCGCCCTATCTGTCGGCCGGCCACGGCTACATCACCGATGTCATCGAGCCGTCCCAAACCCGTTCGACCATCGCCCTGTCGCTGCTGAAGTCGTTGAGCAAGCGGGAACTGCGTCCGCCGAAAAAGCACGGCAACATCCCGCTGTAAGGAGCAAATTCCATGGACCAGGAAAGCCTGATCAACGGGTTGGCCGCCATCGGCGCTCTGTCGGTGCTGTATATCGCCTTCCGCATTCTGGCCGGCATCGCCCAGTGGGTGCAGCGCGACGCCATCGAGTCCGAACGGGCCGCAGCCAAAGCTTCGACGGCCAAGGTGCCGGCGCCCGTCACTCCGTCCTCCGTTTCTCAGGAGCACGAGGATGTTGCCGAACACGACATCGCCGTCATCGCCGCCGCCGTGCAGGCGATGATGGGCAATCATCACGTGCTGCATATCCAGGACGCCCACAGCGGCCAAAGCTGGTCGGCCGAGGGACGCTGGATGCACCAAACCTCCCATCGCACCCATTAAGCCTTCCGCGGGCCGCATTCATTCCGAGGAATCCATATCATGCACAAGAAGTTCAAGATCACGGTCGAAGGCCGCGTCTACAACGTGGAAGTGGAAGAGATCGTCGGCGACGTTACCCATCCTCACGCCCCGGTTTTGAACCACGAGGCCGGAAGCGCTCCCCAGATCGCTCCGGCCGTTGCCCCGTCCGACCCCGCACCAGCGGCAGTTCCGCCGGCGGCTCCGGCGACAGCCCAGGCAGGTGACGAGGTCGCGCCTCTGGCCGGTGTGGTCGACAGCGTCGCCGTCAAGGTCGGGCAAACCGTGGCCGTGGGCGACAAGATCGCCGTCATCGAAGCCATGAAGATGAAGACCGAGGTATTCGCCAAGAATGCCGGCACCGTCTCCAACATCGCCGTCAAGGCCGGGCAAAGCGTGGACGGCGGTCAGGTCCTGCTGTCTTTGAGCTGAAGAAAGGCTCCTTACCATGATCATTCCCGACAGCCTGAACGGCGCGCTGGCCCTCAGCTTCATCGACTTTTTCCTGAGCATCGTCATGATCTCGGGCATCGGCTTCGTGCTGGCCCTGTTCCCGCTGCTGAACAAGCTGGGAAAGATCGATGAAGACAAGCTTCGCCAGGGTCATCACTGAGCGGAAGGAGAGACAACGTGTTCGAGCAATTCATCTCCTTCCTCGGAGCGCTTGAGGAACAGACCGGCCTGTCCCATTTCTGGTGGGGAAATCTGGTCATGATCGCCATCGGCGCCACCATGATCTATCTGGCGGTGGCCAAACGTTACGAGCCCCTGCTGCTGGTCGGCATCGGCTTTTCCTGCATCATCTCGAACGTGCCGGGGTCCGATCTGATCCTGCCGGGCGGGCTGTTCAATTACGCCTATCAGGGCGTCGCCCTGCTGATCATTCCGCCGCTGATCTTCTTCGGCGTCGGCGCCATGACCGATTTCGGTCCGATGATCGCCAATCCCAAGCTGGTGGTGCTGGGCGCGGCCGCGCATCTTGGCATCTTCGTCGCCCTGATCGGTGCCAAGGCGTTGGGCTTCACCATCAGCGAAGCCGGCGCCATCGGCATCATCGGCGGCGCCGACGGCCCCATGGCCATCTTCGTCACCATGAAGCTGGCGCCGCATCTGCTGCCGCAAATCTCGGTGGCCGCCTATTCCTACATGGCGCTGATGCCGCTCATCCAGCCGCCGGTAATGAAGCTTCTGACCTCGCGCAAGGAGCGCCTGATCGTCATGAAGCAGAACCGCCAGGTTAGCCGCCTGGAGCGTATCGCCTTTCCCATCGTCATCGGCGTGCTGGTCAATCTGTTTTTCCCCCCCGTCGCCCCGCTGATCACCATGCTGATGCTGGGCAACCTGTTCAAGGAAGTACTGGTGGTCGACCGGCTGGCCAAAACCGCCGCCAACGGACTGATGAACGTCATCATCATCATTCTGACCGTGGCCATCGGCTCGACCATGGCCGCCGACAAATTCCTGACCGTCAAGACCGTCGAGATCGTCGTCCTGGGCCTGATCGCCTTCCTGTTCGGCACCGGCTCGGGCGTGCTGGGCGCCAAGGTCATGAATCTGTTCCTCAAGGAAAAAATCAACCCCCTGCTGGGCTCGGCCGGCATCGCCTCGGTGCCGATCGCCGCCCGCGTGGCGCATCTCGTGGCCCTGGAAGAGAACAAGGAAAATTACCTGATCTATCACGCCATGGGACCGAATCTGGCCGGCGTGTTCGGCACCGCCATCTCAGGCGGCATCATGTTGGCGCTGCTGGGGGTGAAATAAGCTCCCCCTTCAGCTTCCATTCAGGTTCACGCGACTATGGTATCGCGGCATTGAGCAAATGGAGTTCGACATGTCTGTGAAAAGCGATGGCGTCACCTATGGCAAGGGCACCCGCGCCCTGCATTGGAGCATCGCCCTAATCATCCTCTGCCTGATCGCCAGCGGCTATCTGGCCGACGATCTCAAGGGTATTCTGACCGTCATCCCCACCCACAAGGCCGTCGGCATCCTGGTGCTGTTCCTGGGCCTCGCCCGCCTGCTGTGGTGGCTGCTGGACGGCCCGCGTCCCGGCGACGAGAACATGGGGCCGGAAAAGTACCTGGCCCGGCTGGTCAAGTGGGCTTTGGCCGCGATCGGCATCGCCATGCCCCTGTCGGGTTGGCTGATGAGCTCGGCCGCCGACAAGCCGATCCTGTTCTTCGGCCTGTTCCAGGTGCCGCCGCTGCTGTCCCCCGACAAGGACATCGCCCACTTTTTCAAGGAATGCCACGAAACGATCGGCTCGGTCCTGGTGGTTCTGCTGATCCTGCATGTGGCCGGCGCTCTGCGGCACCATTTCCTGGTCAAGGACAACGTGCTGACACGCATGCTGCCCTGTGCCGCCCGCTTCACTCTGGGCGGCGACAAACAACAGGCCTAAGGACGTATTCCCCGGAGCGGCTGAAGACGGGTTTTGAGAACCTGCGCGAAAGCCCTCCGGAGGATTTCCGACGCCTCTCATCTAATGCTTTCCCCTGACCACCAGGGCTATTCCCCCCAGAACCGCCAAAGACGCCAGCATCAGGCGTAACGATACCTCTTCGCCCAGCATCAGCGTCCCGCCCATCGCGGTAATCACCGGAACGCTCAGTTGGATCGAGGCGGCACTGGCCGCCCGCAGCGACGGCAGCACCGCGTACCACAGCGCATATCCCAGCCCCGAAGCCAGCGCCCCCGACGCCGACGCATAAGCCAGGCCGGCACCGTCCACTTTTGCCGTTCCTCCGATTGCCGCCGCCAGCAGAAGCAACGCCGCCATGGGCGTCGCCCGCAGGAAATTGCCAGCGGTGGCCGCCAAAGGCTGCTCGCGGGAGCTGCGTCCCAGCAACGAATAAGCTCCCCAGGCGACGCCGCCCACCACCATCAGGCCAGCCCCGGCCGGATCGGGAGCCGTCACCCCCGGCGCCAGCAATACGGCCAACCCGGCCAACGCCGCCGCCAGCCCCAGCCATTGGGCAAGCCGTAAACGCTCACCGCTCAGCAAACCTCGAATAATCATGGTTGCCTGCACGGCCCCGAACAGCAGCAAAGCGCCGCTGCCCGCCGTCAAAGTAACGTACGCGAAGGAAAAACAGGCGACATAGAGAAGCAGGGCCAAACCTGCCGGCCAAGAGCCGCAGCGTTCGGGCCGAGCCACGCCCCGCACTCTCGCCAAAAGCCCCAGCATCAGCGCCCCGGAGGCGACACGGATCAAGGAAAAGCTGGCCGGATCCATGGCCGTCAGAGTCAACGCCTTACGGCACAGCACCGAATTCGCCGCGAACGCCAGCATGGCCAGCACCACCAAGCCGCCCAATTGCAGGCGGCGGGCATCACCGTGAGACACGCGTTCCTCCCCATCTTTTTTAACAAGATGGCGGTGGAAATTAGGATTTACAACCCAGGAAGATGAAGGGAGAAAACGCTACCCTGTCCGGGAACAGAACTGAGGGTAATATAGCCGCCCAGGCGCAGAACCATTTTATGGGCGATCGCCAGGCCCATGCCCGTTCCGGGATGCTCCTGCCGGCCGTGCAGGCGCTGAAACACCTCGAAAATCCGCTTGTGATATTCCGGGGCGATACCGATGCCGTTATCCTCCACGGAAATAATCCGCATGTTGCCTTCCCGGCGGCTGGTGATGCGAACATGCGCTGGCCGGCCGGGACTGCGGTACTCGATGGCGTTGGACAGCAGCACCGTCATCACTTCGGTCAGGCGGCGGCGATCCGCCATCACTTCGGGCAAGGGATCGCTTTCAATGACGGCGTCCGAGGCTTTGATGGCCACGGCCAGCTTGGCTTTGGCGTCCTCCAAAGCCGCAACCGCCGAATAAGGCGCGGTGGGCATCGGCAGGGACGCTTCCGCCAGATAAAGCTGGATGTCGCGCAGCAACAGCCGCATGCGTTGTCCGCCATCGGCGACCTGGGTCAGCCATTCCTGGCCTTCGTCGTCAAGCTTGTCCTTGTAAGTCCGCTGTATCAACTGACTGAAACTGGTGATGCTGCGCAGCGGTTCCTGAAGGTCATGCGCCGCCACATAGGCGAAACGCTCCAGTTCCTCATGCGCCCGCGCCAATTCGAGACTGTGGCGTTCCAGGACTTTCTTGGCTTCCCACAGGTCTGCGGTCCTGGCGGAAACCTCTTCGCGCAGGTTCTGACGGTTGGAAGTCTGATTTAACAGCAACAGCAGAATCAGAATGCCCAGCGCCACCATGGCCGCCTGAAGCATATGGTATTCGACACTGGAGCGAACCGTTTCATCCCAACTGACCTCTGGCGCCACCGCCAGTTCCCAGAAACCGTCGGGCAGACTGATGCGGGTGATGACCGGGTCCATGCTGAACACCGAACCGTTGCCGGCCACCGCCGTTCCCGCCGCCGTGCGAACGCCCCAGACCAGATGGCGGCCGATCTGCTGTAGTCCGGCTTGCTTGATCAGCGGCTCGACCATGAACGCCATGCCCACGGCTCCCCAGGGCCGTTCATCGGCGTAGATGGCTTTGCGGGCGATCAGCCCCAAGCCGCCTTGGATCAGCTCCACCGGCTCGTGGATGGAAACGCCGCGGCTATCGATCGCCCGGCGAACGGCGGCGGCGAACCCCGGACGCTTGTCTTCCAGAATATTGTTGCCGACGACTTTGCGGTTTCCCAACTCGTCCGGAAAGATCCAGCGCACGACGAAATCAGGAGACACCGAGATATTGCGCACACCGTCGCCGACACGGAACATGGCGGCGGCGAATTGAGGAAACTCGTCGCGCATATCGTCGGCGAAGACGTTCGGCGGCTCATGAACCTTGACCGTGATGAAAGCCGCCAACCCTTCCACCAAAGCCAGACGCTGGTTCAGGGCGCTGGCCAAAGCGCTGCCATACGACGCGCCGATGGACGCGGTTTCCGCCCGTAAAGCGGTAACGCGGGTTCCGACAAAGGCGTTCAGAATCCACAGAAAGGCAAATATCCACAGAACCAGCACGATTGCCACCGGCGCCAGAACCATACGGTTCCAACTGCTTTTGGCGGAAACGGCGATATTCTCTTCTGCCTTTTCCAAAACGCCCCCATGTCTTCGGCGTACTCCCCAGTCTTAGCCGCCGAATCTTATGGAAACTAACATTAAAAGTACGAACAGGGGAGTCTCCGTTTCACACGAAAACTCCCCTGCCTGCGATTTCAATTTGGCGAACGCCGGAATCAACCTTCCTGGGCGGGCTGGTTCCGTCTTTTTACCGTGCGGGGATCGGCAGTGATGGGACGATAGACCTCGATGCGGGCACCGTCCTCGACGACGCTGTCGATGTCCACCATCTTGCCCCAAACCCCGATCTTGACAGCGGCCAGATCGATTTCCGGGCATCGCGTCAGCAGGCCCGAACGGTCGATGGCCTGACGCACCGTGGCGCCGTCGTCCAGGCTGACACTCAGGTTCATCTGGCGCTGCGGCGTAGCGTAGACGACTCCAACTTTCATCTTCGTCTCTCCTCAGAGGCCGGCCTGATCGGATCGAACCAGCCCCTTGGTTCCGTATATGCGAAAAAGCTCTGCCTTTCCGTGCTCAGACGCTGTGGGCGCCGGCCATGGCGATGGGCTTGCCAGCGCGGATATCCAGCATGCGCTTGACCACCAGCAGCAAGCCGGTCGCCAGGAAGCCGCCCGGCGGCAGCACGGCCACCAGAATACCGGTATCCTGCGGCAGCAGGCGCATTTCCATGAACTTGAAGGCCGGACCCAACAGCAGCGAGGCGTCGGCGAACAAGGTGCCGGAGCCGACGATCTCACGCATGGCGCCGATCACCGTCAGGGCGGCGGTAAAGCCCAAGCCCATGGCCAACCCGTCGCAGAAGGACGGCAGAACGGGCTCGCGGGCGGCGAACACTTCGGCGCGGCCGAGCGGCAGGCAGTTGGAAACGATCAGCGGAATGAACAGGCCCAGCACTTTGTAAAGCTCGTGCATATAGGCGTTCATGGTCAGGTCCACCAAGGTCACCATGGCGGCAATGATCAGGATGAACACCGGAATGCGCACCTGCTGGGTGATATAGCCGCGCAACGCCGCAATCAGCAGGTTGGACGTCGCCATCACCACCAGGGTCGCCAGTCCCATGCCCAGGCCGTTGGTGGCGCTGGTGGTCATGGCCATGGTCGGGCACATGCCCAGCATCTGGCAGAGGACGCCGTTGTTTTCCCACAGGCCGTCCTTGAAGATTCTTCCGTAGTCAGCAGACATCAGCGCACCTCCAGGAATTCGGCTTTATGAGCGGCAAAGAAGTCGAGACCGCTCTTGATGGCGGCAACGACGCCGCGCGGGGTGATGGTGGCTCCGGCGAACTGATCGAACTGGCCGCCATCCTTCTTGACCTTCCACTTGTCGGCCACCGGGTTGCCCAGGGACAAGCCGGTGAAACGGGTGATCCAGTCGGACTTGGCCGGATCGATCTTGTCGCCCAGGCCGGGGGTTTCCTTGAAAGCGGTGGCCCGCACGCCCAGGATCTTGCCGTCGGCGTCGACGCCCAGGATCAGGCTGATGGGACCGCCGTAGCCGGTACCTTCGATGGCATAGGCGACGCCGGTCACCTTGCCGGCCTTGATGGCGCGATAGACGGTGACGTCCTTGCCCTCGTCGTTCTTGACCTGCACCGCGTCCTTGACGGGGTTGTTGTCATGAATCGTCGGCGGAATGACCTGCACCAGCGAGTTCTGCAAATCCTCGACCTTGCGCAGGTCGATCTTGTCGTGGGTCACCAGATCGGTGGCCGCCAGAAGCACCCCGAAACCGAGGCAGAAGGCTCCCAGCACCACGGCATGGGTGATCGGGCGCTGCTCGCTCATTTTTCCCCCTTCAGCGGCAGCGGTTCACCCTTGTAGGTGCGGCCGAAGACACGCGGACGGATATGGTGGTCGATGATGGGCGTCAGGGCGTTCATCAGAAGAACGGCGAAAGCCATGCCCTCGGGATACCCGGCGAAGGTACGAATGATCCAGGTCAGAAGCCCGACGCCAAAGCCGTAGACCAACTGCCCCCGTTTGGAAACGGGCGAAGTCACATAGTCGGTGGCGATGAAGAAGGCGCCCAGGAAGGTGGCGCCCGACACCAGATGGAACAGGCCGTCGGTATAGCGGGCCGGATCCACGGCGTGGAACAGGGTGCCCAGCACGAACAGGGTGCCCATCAGCGACACCGGGATGTGCCAGGAAATGATCCGTCGGGCCAGCAGCAGCAGCCCGCCGGCCAGAATCAGCACCGCCGAGGTCTCGCCGAAACTGCCGGGATGCATGCCCAGCAGCATGTCGCTCAGGCCGGGAAGATGCTGAGTGGAAGCATCCACCGGCACGCCGCGCGACAGTTCCGTCTTCACATAGCCGAGAGCCGAGGCGGCGCTGACGTGATCAAAACCCGAAGCGTGGCCGAAGGTGATGCCCAACGCTTCGACGAAGCCGGGGGCTCCGTCCGAGCCCAGCGGCGCGGATTTAACCCAAGACGTCATCTGCAACGGGAACGACACCAGCAAGGCGACACGGCCGACCATGGCCGGATTGAAGACGTTCTGCCCCAGACCGCCGAACAGATGCTTGGCCAGAACCACGGCGAACACCGAACCCAACAGACCGATCCACCACGGCGACCACGGCGGCAGGCTCATGGCCAGCAGCCAGCCGGTCAGCACCACGGAACCGTCGGTCAAGGACGGCTTCAGCGGCTTGTTGGACAGGATCAGACAACCGGCTTCCATCAGAACGCAGGAACCGACGGTGATCAGGAACATGAAAATCGCCGGCCAACCAAACAGCCAGGCGTCGAACAAAGTGGCCGGCACCAGCGCCGCCAGCACCGTCGCCATGGTCAGGCTGACGCTGGTGGGGGCGTGGGTGAACGGCCCGCTCTTGTCGTTGTAAGCAGTCATGCTTCGCCCCTGTTCTCGGTGGTGGAAGCGGATTGAGCAGCGGCAGCGGCCGCAGCCGCCGCGGCGGCCGCTTTGGCGGCGGCGGCCTTTTCCAGGCGTTCGTTGTGACCTTCCACCAACTGGCGGATATGGTCGGTCTTGCGGACCTCGCGGTCCTGGGCGTTCAGACGGCCTTTGGCGTAGTTGAAGAAATGCACCAGCGGAATATGTGCCGGGCAGATATAGGAGCAACTGCCGCACGACACGCAGTCACGCACGCCCAGCCGGGCCGCGGCGTCCAGGTTTTCCTTGCGGATGAAGGCGGCCATTTCCACAGGCACCAGCCCGCAGGGGCAGATGGTGACGCAGGTGCCGCAGCGGATGCAGGGTTGGGCCGGCTGTTCGTTGGCTTCCTCGGCGGTCAACGCCAGGATGCCCGAGGTTCCCTTGACCACCGGCACAGCCAGACTGGGAAGCGGCTGGCCCATCATCGGACCGCCGTTGACCACCCGCTTGGGAGGCACCGACAGACCGCCGCAGAACTCGATCAAATCCGAGACCAGAGCGCCCAACGGGGCTTCCACGTTCTGAGGCTTGCCGACGGCGCCGCCGCTGACCGTGACCACGCGGGCCACCAAAGGACGGCCGAAACGCACGGCGTGATGCACGGCCCGTGCCGTCGCCACGTTATGCACGACGATCCCCAGATCGGCGGTCAGCTTGCGGGCCGGCGTTTCCTCGCCGGTGATGGCCTGCACCAGATGACGTTCCGATCCCATGGGATACTGGGCCGGAACCGACACCACTTCGACGTCCAGCAAACCCGCGGCGGCTTTGGTCACGATCGCCAAAGCCTGGGGTTTGTTTTCCTCGATGGCGATGACCGTGCGCGGCGCCCCCAAGGCATGGGCCATGATGCGGGCACCGTCGATCATCTCGTCGGCATATTCCCGCATCACCCGGTCGTCGCAGGTCAGATAAGGTTCGCACTCGGCCCCGTTCAGCAGCAGGATTTCCAGCTTGCGCTCGGTTCCCAGGTTCAGCTTGACCGCCGAAGGAAAAGTGGCGCCGCCCATGCCGACGATACCGGCTTCGGCCACGCGCTGGCGGATGACGTCGGCGGGCGCCGTCAACGGATCGGGAATGCCCGCCGGCAGTTCGGCCCATTCGTCCTTGCCATCGGGTTCCAGAATGATGGTGGGCTGGGGCAGGCCCGAGGGATGGGGCGCGGTCATATCGCTGATGGCGGCGACACGGCCCGAAGTGGGGGCATGCACCGGCGCCGACACCGGACCCGAGGCGCGGGCCAGAAGCTGGCCCTTCTTGACCAGATCGCCGGGCTCGACCACCGGTTCGGCAGGCGCGCCGATATGTTGTTGCAACGGCAGATACAAGGCGTCGGGCAGCGGCAGAGCGACGATGGCGCTCTCGGCAGTCCTTTCCTTGCGGTATTCCGGGTGGACGCCACCGCGGACGGAAAACAGCTTCATCGCGGAACCTCCTTAATGGGCGTGACTGGCGGCGGCGTCTTCGGGCTTGGCCCAATGCCATTCGCCCAAGGTCACCGGCACCTTGCACATCTTGATCGCCTCGGTCGGGCAAACCTTGAAGCACTTGGCGCAGCCATGGCAGTTATCCCTAAGGATCGTATGCATCTGCTTGGGCGCGCCGAAAATGGCGTCGGCGGTGCATTCGCGGATACAGCGGGTGCAACCGATGCACAAATCCTCTTCGACCACGGCGTATTCCGGCCCCTTGTCCTCGTGCTCGGACAAGTCGGCGGAAACGCCCAGCTTCTTGGCCAGCTTCTCGGCCACGGCCTTGCCGCCAGGCGGGCACAGGGTCACCCCGGCCTCGCCCTTAGCCAAAGCCGCGGCCGCCTGGCCGCAGCCGACGAAGCCGCATTGCGCGCAGTTGGCGCCGGGAAGCAGAGACAGCAGCTCTTGCTCCAACGGATCGTCCTCGACGTGCAGATAGCGGGAGGCCACGCCCAGCAGGGTGCCCAGAGTGGCTCCCATGACCGCAAGACTACCCACGGCGGTGATCATGATCATGACGTCGCCTCCTTAATTCGCGCTGATGCCGGAGAAGCCCATGAAGGCCAGGGCCAGCAGGCTGGCGGTGATGAAACCGATGGGCGGACCGGCGAACAGCCGGGGAACGTCGGCCAGGGCGATACGTTCGCGCAGGCCGGCGAACACCACCAGGATCAGGCTGAAGCCCGCCGCCGAGGCGAAGCCGTAAAGCATGCTCTGCATGAAATTGTGATGATGTTCAACGTTCAGCAGCGGAATGCCCAGCACCGAACAGTTGGTGGTGATCAGCGGCAGATAGATGCCCAAGGTCTGGAACAGCGAGGGCGAGATTTTTTTCACCGCCATTTCCGTGAACTGCACCACCGCGGCAATGACCAGGATGAAGGTCACCGTGCGCAGATAGCCAAGTCCCGTCGGCACCAGCAAAAAGGTCTCCAGAGCCCAGGTCAGCACCGAAGACACCGTCAGCACGAAGGTGGTGGCCATGCCCATGCCCACCGCCGTGTCCACCTTGGTGGTCACGCCCATGAACGAGCAAAGGCCTAGAAAGCGCACCAGCACAACGTTGTTGACCAGCGCGGCGCCCACCATGAGCAGCATGTATTGTTGCATCTCGCGTTCCCCAATCTTACTCGGTATGGCACTGTTCGGCCGGCGCGGCGTGACGGATGTAACGGGGCATCAGTTCCCCCTTCTCCGCCATGCGCCCGGCGCGAGACCGCGCCACCAACAAGCCCACACCAAGCCCGGCCACGGCGGCCAGCGCCGTCAGCCCATCGTTCTTGCCCCACAGATCGGCTGTCACCGACGCCGACAGCATGCCGAACAGCGGAATGGCGTAAGCCACCCACGACGCCCGCACCAGCGTGGTTTCGGATACGCCCACCACCACCCGCTCGCCGACCAGCAATCCCTGGTCGTTGACGATGGTGAAGCGGCGCGCCGCCAACGATCCCTTGCCGCCGCTCATGGCGCCGCACAGGCCCGCCGAAACGCAGCCTTTGCAGCCGCTCGACACCTCGGGCTCCAACAGGGCGAACCCTTCGCTCAGGCTGACCACGCGGGCAATGCCTTCGACCAGGGTGCGGCCCGACGGATCGCGATGATGTTCGGCGGCTTGGACCATCGGCGTTACGCCTCCAACTTCTCGGCCACGCCTTCGGGCGTGACGAAGATGGCGGTTTCGGCGCCGGCGGCACGCAGCACGGCCAGACGCTTTTCCTCCGGCACCAGGATCATGCTGGCCGCCAGGGTATCGGCGACGGTGGCGGTCGGAGCCACCACTGAAACACCCAGCAGGCGCGGTGCGGTTTCGCCGGTGCGGGGATGGATGATGTGGGTAAAGCGGCCGGCCTCGTCGAACAGGGTGCCGTAGCCGCCCGATGTGGCAACGGCCTTGTCCACCACGTCAAGCTCGGCCACCGCCTTTGAATTGTCGGCGGGATTGGCCAGCCCCAGACGCCAGGCGGAGCCGTCGGGCTTGGCGGAATAGGCCCGCTGCTCGCCCATATCCACCAGCATCTTATCGAAACCGTGCGCCCGCAGAATCGCCCCCACCTTGTCGGTGATGTACCCCTGAGCGCCGCTGTTCAGCGACACCGACATGCCGGGGCGCTTGAAGGCGACGCTGCGGCTGACCGGGTCGACCTCGACGGCTTTCCAGTCCACCAGGGCCAGGGCATCATCAAGCTCGGATCGGGTCGGACCGTTGGGATCGACCGAGGCGGCGGTGAAATGATCGAAATAGAGCTTCCACACCGGCTGAATGGTCGGATCGTGAATACCTTCGGTCACTTCGGACATTTTCAGCGAATGGCTCAGCAACTCGACGAATTCGACCGGCGCATCGTCCAGCCGCCCGTCCCGGTTCAGAGTCGAGATGGCGGAGTCGGCGCGATACAGACTGAACACCTGCTCCAGCCGGGCCAGTTCAGCCAAAGCGGCGTCAATGGCGGCCCGGGCCTGAGCCTCGTCATGATGATAAAGCTGAATGCTCGACGGCGCCCCCAGCGTGGTGCCTTCCCAGGAAACTAGGCGGGCATTGGCGGAACCGGCCCTGAACAGCAGGGGCAACCCGGCGGCGGCGGCAAGCACCGTAATGGCGCGGCGGCGGCTAATCGAAAGGGCCATGGCGGCCGTTCTCCCTTCGTCTGACTAAGGAACGCCCTGCTTCAGAGCAATCCCGACCAAGATAGCAAAAACCTCACAATACTTACAACCGATCTCCGCTGCGCCGCCGCATATTTTTCACATTCAATAAACTATGTGATCAATAAATACCCGCGTACAGCGCTGAGTCTTTCTCGTTTAAACAGATAAGACACTAAAAATTACAGCGAATCATCCTTCCATTCAGTCAACCAATTCTGAAAATCATCCGCAGGAACTGGCCTTGAATATTTAAATCCTTGCGCAACATGGCAACCAGCCTCTTGCAAATGACGCGCCTCGCCTTCCGTCTCGACGCCTTCGGCGATGGCCGTCATACCCAAGGCTTCACCCAAACCCAGGATGGCCCGGACGATGGCGGCATTTTCGTTTTCCTGATCCAGATGCCGGACGAAAGTCCGGTCAATCTTAATGGTGCTGAGCGGCAACTTCTTGAGGTAGCTCAAGGAAGAATAGCCGGTCCCGAAATCGTCCACCGAAACCGCCACGCCGATATCGCGCAATTTCTGCAATTGACCGACCGCTCTCTCCGGGTCGGCCATGACGGTGCTTTCCGTCAGCTCGATTTCCAGCATTTCCGCAGACAGGCGATACTGCTCCAGCAGCTTGCCCACTCTTTCGCAAAGAAGCTCATTCGTGAACTGCCGGGCGGAAACATTGACCGCCACCCGGATCAGCGGCAGGCCGCGATCCCGCCATTCGGCTATTTGGCGGCAAGCCTCGCCCAGAACCCAATCGCCGATAGGCAGAATGAGCCCCGTCTCCTCGGCCAAAGGAATGAAACGGTCCGGCATGACGAGGCCACGCTCGGGGCTGTTCCAGCGGATCAGCGCCTCGGCTCCGGAAACGGCGTTCGTCGCCAGATCGATCTTCGGCTGGTAATAAAGCTGGAATTCGCCCTTATCCAGGGCATGACGCAAGGCGGCTTCCAGCTTCAGCCGCTCGACCGTCTCGCCATCCAATTTAGCGTCAAAAAAACGGAAGGTGTTGCGGCCGGCATCCTTGGCCCGGTACATGGCCGTATCGGCGCCCTTCATCAGGGTGGTGACGTCGGCGCCGTCCTGGGGATACATGGCGATGCCGATACTGGCGCCCACATGGATTTCATGCCCCTTCAGATCCAGGGGCTCCAAAACGCTGGCGACGATCTTTTCCGCCACGTCCGCCACCTCGGACGAACCGGCGAAATCAGTCAGGATCACCACGAACTCGTCGCCGCCCAGGCGCGCGATGGTGTCGCTGCGCCGCATGCAGCTCTTCAAACGCCCCGTGACCTCCACCAGCAGACTGTCGCCGACATCGTGTCCCAGGCTGTCGTTGATTACCTTGAAGCGGTCCAGGTCGATGAACATCACGGCCAGCGGGCGGCTTTCCCGATAGGCGATGTCGATGGCGTGTTCCAGGCGATCCTGCAGCAGCAGGCGGTTGGGCAAACCCGTCAGGGCGTCGTGAAAGGCCTGATGGCGGATATGCTGATCCTTGTGATGCAGTTCGGTGATGTCGTTGAACACCGACACGAAACGCACCAGCGTGCCGGCGGGATCGCGCACGGCCGAAATAGTCTGCCACGCCAAGAAAGCCTCGCCGTCTTTGCGGCGGTTCCACAGTTCGCCCTGCCACTGACCGCTGGTCAGCAAGGTTTGCCACAAAGCGGTATAGAATTCCGGGCTGTTGTGATCCGACTTCAGGATGCGCGGCGTCTTGCCGACGGCCTCCTCCGGAGCATAGCCGGTAATGGCGCTGAAAGCCGGGTTGACCGAAATCACCACCGCGTCGGGATCGGTCACGACGATGGCTTCGGCGGTATTCTGGAATACGCTGGTGGCCAGCAGCTTCTGAGCCTCGGCGGCATGATGCTCGGTAATGTCCTTGGTCGTGCCGAGAATGCGGATCGGACGCCCGGCGGCATCGCGGCTCACCACGGCCCCTTCGTCTCGCAGCCAGCGAACCGAGCCCTCCCCCATGGAAACGCGGTAGTCGCAGCGGTAAAGCTCTTGACCGCTGGCCAGAAAACTTTCCCACTCGGCTTGAGCATGGTCCCGGTCGGCAGGCAGCACCAAAGCCAGCCAGTCCTGGACACAGGCCGGCGCGGCGCCGCCGTTCTCCAGATTGTGCAAGGCCAGCCAGCGCGCACTGAAGACGGACGCCCGCCCGGCTCCCCAATCCCAGAAACCGTCGCTGGCCGCTTCCATGGCGTATTTCAGCAACTCGCTGTCCTTGCTGACCGCCAAGTGCAGTTCACGCTGACGCACCAGCAGCATGAAGATCGCCACCAGCAGCCCCAGACTGACCACCGTCCCCACCTGAACGTCACGGAAGCTTTGAATGGGAATGCTGTCCCCATCCCCACCGACGCCCGCCAGCAACAGCAGAAGAATCAGCATGGTGACCAGCAAAACCACACCAAAGGTCATACCCAGCAGAAGATCGCCACGGAACAGGCGCAGCACAGAAGACATCCCGGGAACTCGCCACAAAAACGGAAGACCATCGGTGCCGCACGCTAAATGCGACCCAGGGGCGACACAGTAGTATGGATGAGCATTCCGTCCCAATAACAAAGTCACATCTCCCTTAAGGCTTTTACGGAGACGCCGCTGGAATCCGCATCCAGGGCATCCCGCAGGAGCAGGGCGATGTGCCGGGCATGACGGCCGCTGCCGTCGCGAATCTGGTGACGGCACGAAAAACCGTCGGCGACAATCGGCGTATCAGGCGCAGAGGCGCGAATAACCGGCAGCAAAGAGACTTCGGCCATGGCCTGCGAAGCCTCGTAATGCTCGGCTTCCAGACCAAAGCTGCCCGCCATGCCGCAACAGCTGGATTCAATCACCTCGAACTCGAAGCCGGGGATCATGGCCAGGGTTTTACGCATCGACTTCATGGTGCCGAAAGCTTTCTGATGACAGTGGCCGTGCACCAGCGCCTTAGGCAGATTCAAAGCCTTCAGCGGCAAGGTACGGCCGCGCACGGCCTCGCGGGCGATGAACTCCTCGAACAGAAAGGCCTGCTTGCCCAACTGCCCGATCTCGGCCCCCAGCCCCAGGCTGTAGAATTCGTCGCGCAAGGCCAGCAGGCACGACGGCTCCAGCCCCACCACCGGAGTGCCCGCCTTCAAAGCCGGACGCAAAGCCGCCAGCACCCGCTCGGCTTCCCGCCGGGCCTGCGGCACCATGCCGGTGGACAGATAGGTGCGTCCGCAGCACAAGGGACGTTCCGGCTCGGCATCGTCGGCGGCCGGTTGGGCAATGGATACCCGGTAACCCGCCGCGCTCAGGACTTGGTAAGCCGCCTCGGCGACCTCGGGCTCGAAATGGTGGGCGAAGGTGTCGACGAACAGCACCACCGGACCACGGTCCCCGGCTCCCTTGTCCGCAGGCTTGCAAAAGGTGCGCCGGGCCGGCGGAGGAATGCGCCGCCGGGCAGAGAGCCCCAAAGCCTTTTCCGACAGCCACGACAGCGCGGCCGAGCGGTTGCGCAAAACCACGGCCCCACGCACCAGATGCCGATGGCGTCCCACCCAGACCGGCAGACCGCCGAACAGCCGAGCCCGGCGCGACGGACCAGCGACGTCGTTCTTTTGCGCCAGATATTCGGTTTTGATCAGCGTCATGTCGACGGCGCTGGGGCATTCTTTCTTGCAGCCCTTGCAGGACACGCACAAATCCATGACCTCGGCCAAAGCCGGGCTGGTGAAGGGACTGCCGCCCAATTCGCCATTCAGCGCCGCCTTGAAAGCCGCCACCCGCGATTCCGTGGAATGACGGGCATCGCCGGTAATGCGGAAGCTGGGGCACATCACCCCCCGGCCGTCGCGCTGGCATTGACGATTGTGCATGCAGACGGCCACGGCCTTGGCGTAATTGCCCCCGGTCATCGGAATGCCCGAATAGGCATCGCCGATTCCATAGGTGTCGTAAGCCGTCCAATCCAGATGCGTTTTCATGATGCCCGCCCATGCAAGGGCCGGACCATCATAAAAATATATTCACAATCAATGTATTGCCCATAAACGACAAAAGCCTGCCGGGACGTTCCCGACAGGCTTCGTCGCAAAAGCGACATATCCGTACGACATACCCGAGGACTGTCAGTCCACCGCCAGAATAACGTGCGAGGCCTTGAACAAGGCGCAGGCCCGATCCCCCACGGTCAGCGGCAATTCCTCGGCGCTTTCCCGGGTGATCACTGCCGTCAGCGTCTTGCCGTCGCCGATATCCAGGATGATCTCGCTGTTGACGCCGCCGTCGATGCGTTCGACCACCTGACCCCAGATCAGATTGCGGGCCGACACCCGCGGCAGAACGTCGCCACGGGCCAGCATGACGAAAGACGACTTCACCAGCGCCACCACCTCGCGGCCGGGCACCAATCCCAATTCCTCGGCGCTGTCGTTGGTGACGACCGCCACCATGGTATTCTGTTCCGACACGCGCAGGGACACCTCGACATTCACCGGCGCACGGCGAACGTCGACGACCTCGCAGCGGAAGGCGTTGCGGGCGCTGGTCTTCATGGCAAGACTCCAGAACAGGTTCTCGGCACCTCCGGCCTCCTCGTCCTCGACGATGGCGCGGGAGATGCGGGTCAGTTTCTCTTCAAGGCGGCGAAAAGCGGAAATCAGCCGCCGCCCCTCTTCGGTCAGGGCGGCGCCGCCGCCGCCGCGACCGCCGGCCTGGGCCAGCAGCGCCGGACGCGGCAGAAGATTGTTGATGGCGTTCACGCCGTCCCAAACGGCCTTGTAGCTGAAACCAAGAACTTTGGCGGCCTGGGTGATGCTGCCGTGTTCGGCCACCGCCTCCAGCATGGCGATACGGTCCCGCCCGATGGGTCCCTGCCCTTTGCCCCGCAGAGCCAACAATGCTTCGACCTGGCTGTCCTTCATCGCCTCGCTTCCCGCTATGTAGAATTACTATACAGCGGCGAAGCTGGCTGCCAAGAGGGCAATTGGCCGAATTGCATAAGAAAAAGGCTTGAGAAACCACGACCTTTCCTGGACCGGAACAGGACCGTCCGGCTTATTTTCCGATAATCACGTCCGACGATTTGATGATGGCGGTGACGCTGTCGCCGATGGCCAGACCCAATTCTTCCGCGGCCTCGTTGGTGATGGACGAGGTGATGTGATGACTGCCCACCGCAATCTTGACAGTAGTGGTCACCGCGCCTTTCTGCAAACCTTCGACCTTGCCGGGCAGGGCGTTGCGGGCACTGAGCTTCATGACGACCTCCTTAAGCCGGCGGCGAGCGTTCGCCGCCTTTACACTTTGGGCTTGTGCCGTAACGGCTGCCCATTGGGCCCGATCCAGGGAAACAGGCCCATGCGGAAACTTTTGGTCATATGCTCGGCCCGGGCGATTGCCAGTTTGGCGGCATCGGGCGGCAACACCTCGACCGCCGTCTGACGGAACAGCCCCAGCCAGCGGTCGAAATGCTCCAGTTCGATCGGCATCTGCATGTGCGGCGCGAACGGACTGCCTTTATAGCGTCCGGTCCCCAGCAGAATATGCGACCAAAAATCCTGGACGATGACGAAATGCCCCTCCCAGTCGGAAACCATTCGGGCGAACAGCGGCCCCAGCCGCTCCTCTTGACGCGCCCGTTCGTAGAACAGACGCACCAGACGGGCGATCTGTTCCTCGGTCGGCTTCACCTCGGCCTCGGGCACGGCATCGGTCATTGGCCGATATTCCAAAGCTGGCGACCATCCATCCGGGGCTCCGGCGCGGCCATATAGCGTTCGACCAGAATTTTTTCAATATGGGACCGCAAGCGGGGATTGTCCTGGCGCATCCAGAACAGCTTGCCGGAACGAGCCGTCAGGTCGGCCGGAATCAAGGCCACGGCGGCGGCTAGATTGAGAGCCTCGGCAATCTGCAAAGCCTGCATCCGGCCATCGGCCGCCTCGGCCAGCACGTAAACGCCGGCGGCATCATCCGGCACCACCCCGTCCTCGAAGGCATAGCCCGCCCAATGCCGGCCGTCCTGGGGGATGGAATCCTCGAACGATTCGCATTGCCCGCTGCCGCTGCCACCACACATGGTTTTGCTCCCTTGCGTTACGGTTCAGAAAAACCGTGGACTTTCAAAGACGCCAGAGCTTCCGCTCCGGACAAATAGGCGTAAAGGCGCCGCACCTCGGGACTATCCCGCCCCTTGATCACCGCCATGGGAAAACGCACCGGCGGCGCGCCTCCGTCAGAGAAATCGAAGGCCGTGCGCAGCTTGGCGTCACCGGCCACGTCGCTGGAAAAAGCGATGCCCGCCGGAGCCTCTCCCCGCTCCACCAGAGCAGCCACGGCGCGCACGTTCTGCGTCAAGGCCAACCGCCCGCTCACCCCCGGCCAAGATCCCTGGACCTGCAAAGCCGACACCGCCATCCGCCCCGCCGGCACCATGTCCGGATCGGCCATGGCCAGACGCCCCTCGCCCATGGACAAGGCCAGACTTTCGCCGGGCCGGCCGGTGAACAGCAGCGGACTCCCCACCGGCACCACCAGCACCAGATGGGTCGATGCCAGGGCTTTCGCTCCGCCTGCCGCCAGAAAATCCTTGGCCTGCAGGAAATCCATCCATTGAGCGTCAGCGGAAATGAAGATGTCGCAGGGAGCCCCCTCGGCGATCTGCCGCGCCTGGGCAGGGCTGTGGCCGATCACCGCCTTGAAGGGCAAGCCGGCCAGGGCGGCTTTCTCCGCCACCTCGGCCAAGGCGTCGTTCATCGAACCGGGACCACACACCACCACCTCGGCCCGCGCCGAGGCGGCGGCGGTCAAGACGAAAGCGGCGGCGACGACAGCCTTGAACCTACCCATGGAAACCTCGATCAGCAAACCGGCGCAACCGACCGGCACAGCATCGTTATAACGCCCTACAAAATGAAGTGCAATTTTTAGGCACAAAAATTTCAAGCCTATTTTTTGTGCTCAAATGTCAAGCGCAGCCATGAGCATGCCCGCTAGGATCGTGGCATCGTCATTCAGCCGGTGAATTTCGCGATGCCGACACGCAGCACCATCCTGGGCGGAGAGCGCCATGTTTTCGACGATTTGCGCGCCGTCATGGCCTGCGCATCGCCCCGGCGCTCGGGCGACGAACTGGCGGGCCTGGCCGCCGACAGCGACGCCAGACGCGTCGCTGCCCGCATGGTTCTCGCCGACCTGCCGCTGTCGGTCTTCCTGAGCGAAGAACTCGTTCCCTATGATCAGGACGAAATCACCCGTCTGATCATCGACACCCACGACAAAGCGGCCCTTGCCCCCATTTCGCATCTGACGGTGGGCGGCTTCCGCGACTGGCTGCTGTCCTATGACGCCGACGAGGCGGCGCTGATCGCCGCCGCCCCCGGCATCACGCCGGAAATGGCCGCCGCCGTTTCAAAGATCATGCGCAATCAGGATCTGATCGCCGTTGGCGCCAAGTGCCGGGCCGTCAGCCGTTTCCGCACCACCATGGGACTGGCCGGCCGACTGGGCAGCCGGTTGCAGCCGAACCACCCCACCGACGACCCCACCGGCATTGCCGGCTCGATCCTGGACGGCCTGCTGTGCGGCGTCGGCGACGCGGTGATCGGCATCAATCCGGCCACCGACAATCTGGCCGCCTATATCACCCTGATCCAGTTGATCGAGGATCTGCGGCTCAAATTGGACATCCCCACCCAGTCCTGTGTGCTGGCCCACGTCACCACGGCCATCGCCGCCATGGAAAGAAACGCGCCAGTCGATCTGGTGTTCCAATCCATCGCCGGGACCGAGGCCGCCAACGCCGGTTTCGGCATCAGCCTGAACCTGCTGGACGAAGCCCATCAGGCCGCCCTGTCCCTGCAACGCGGCACCGTCGGCAGCGACTGCATGTATTTCGAGACCGGCCAGGGAAGCGCCCTGTCGGCGGACGCCCATCACGGCGTCGACCAGCAGACCGTCGAAGCCCGCGCCTATGCCGTGGCCCGGCGCTTCAAGCCTTTGCTGGTGAACACCGTCGTCGGCTTCATCGGCCCGGAATATCTGTACGACTCCAAGCAGATCATCCGCGCCGGACTGGAGGATCACTTCTGCGGCAAGTTGCTCGGCCTGCCGATGGGGGTGGACGTCTGCTACACCAACCACGCCGAAGCCGATCAGGACGACATGGACACCCTGATGACCCTGCTGACCACCGCCGGGGTCAATTTCATCATGGGCGTCCCCGGCGGCGACGACATCATGCTGAATTACCAAAGCACGTCGTTCCACGACATCCTGACCCTGCGCCACCTGTTCAACCGCCCGCCGGCTCCGGAATTCGAAACCTGGCTGCGGCGCATGGGCATGATCGATTCTTCGGGCCGCCTGCCTCCCATCGGCAACGACAGCGTCCTGGCCCACCGCCTTCTGTCCCAGGGAGACGCGGCATGAGCGACAACAAGCCCATCCCGCTGCGCAACGATCCCTGGAGCCGCTTCCGCGCCGCCACACAGGCCCGCATCAATCTGGGACGCAGCGGCGACGCCCTGCCGACACCGGCCCTGCTACAGTTCCAGGCTGATCACGCCCGCGCCCGCGACGCCGTTCATGGCGCCGTGGATTTCGCCGCGCTGGCGGACGCCGTCGCCCCGCATCCCAGCATCGCCGTGCAGAGCCGGGCCGGCGACCGCTCGACATACCTGCGCCGCCCCGACCTGGGCCGCCGCCTGTCCGAGAGCAGCGCCGCCGCCCTTCCCAGAACGGGACCGTGGGACATTCTGTTCGTCGTCGCCGACGGCCTGTCGGCCCAAGCGGTGACGGCCCATGCCGCCACCACCCTGAAAGCCTGCATGGCGCGTCTGCCCGGCTGGCGCATCGCTCCGGTCGTACTGGCCGCGCAATCGCGCATCGCCCTGGGCGACGAAGCCGGAGGAATCATGAAAGCCGACATGGTGGCGGTTCTGGTCGGTGAACGCCCCGGCTTATCGGTGGCGGATTCGCTGGGAATCTATCTGACTTGGAATCCCAAAATCGGCTGCAAGGATTCGGCCCGCAACTGCATTTCCAACATTCACGCCGCCGGCCTCAGTCCCGATCAGGCCGCCGCCAAGCTGGCCTGGCTGGCCGGTGAAGCCAAAAACCGTCAATTGACCGGCGTCGACCTGAAAGAAGACGCCGACACCCCCTTGCTGCCGGGCGGCTGACATGAAGTCCGCACCGCAGATGGCCCCCGGAACGGCCACGCCCCCTCGAAAGGAATACCGGCAGTCAGCGCGGCAGAACCAGATCACGCGCCAGCAGAACGGCAAAAGCAGCCGCAAAAATCAGCGCCGCGCCACGCCAAAGATCGAGCTGAGACGGCTTGCGCCACAATCTGCGCCCCCGAAGCGGAGCGGGATCGCCGCGCACCAGCCCCTCCTCCAGCAGACGGGCGAAATCGGCGGGACTGGCCGGACGAGCCTCGGGTTGGGGACTCAACGCCTGGAGCAGCGCCTTACCGAGCCAACGGGGCAGATGCCCCGGGATGGCCGGGGGCGGCGTCGCGTCGCGTCCGGTGAAGGGATAATCGCCGCAAACCATGCGATAGAGCGTGGCCGCCAAGGCAAATACCTCGGTGCGCGCGCCCGCCGCCGCGCCATTGAACAATTCAGGCGCCATATAGTGGGTGGAGCCGCCGATTCCCTCGTCCAGCGGACCGTCGATGGCCGGCAGGTAAGCCATCCCCAGATCCAGCAGGGTCACGCCGCCGTTCGCCGAAATCAGCACGTTCTCGGGCTTGATGTCGCGATGGACGATCTGCTGATTGAGCAGCCCCTGAACGGCGGCGCACAGCTTCAAAATAATGTCGACGCTTTCGATCACCGTCAGCTTGGGCTTGCGCACAATGCGCTTGGCCAGGCCTTCGCCGCGATAATAGGGCATGACCAGATAAAGGCTGGTGCGTCGCTCGGGCGGCAGCTCAATGGGACGGGACACCCACGGACTGCTGGTCAGCCGGCCGACCCAGGCCTCTCTCAGGAAACCAGCCTTGAACATCTTGTCGTGCAGCATGGCCGGCAAGGGAATCTTCAAGACCACTTCGCCGCCGTCGACCGTATCGCGGGCCACTTTCAAGACCGTCCAGCGGCTGCGGTAAAGGGTATGGGAAATGACGAAGCCGTCCCAAATGTCGCCGTCCTTGGGTGGCGGCCGCAAAGGCAGAGCGGAAAATTCGGCGGCCAGGTCGTCATAACTGGCTTCGGGAAGCTCTCCCACCTCGATCAGCACAAGACTGGCGGGAGCCTCCTGCCCTTCGAAAAGACCGGCGGCCAAGCTTTCCAGCGGCCCCGCCAAATTCTCCAAATTCTTGACCGGCGCGGCGCTCAGAAGCAGGAAACGATCCCCGGCCTCCACCGCCAGATCAATGTAATCGACCCTCAGGTCGCGCTCGGCGCCGACGGCCCGCGCGGCGAACTCATGACCGTCACCGAAACGGCGCAGATGCGACGACGTCAGCCGGACAACCTCTCCCCGGCGAGCCCGGTAGACCAGGCAATTGCCGACATGAACGATGCCCACGCGGCGGTTGGAAAACAGCACCGCCGACAGGGACAGCGACAAATCGGCGCCCCTGGCTTGGGAGAACAGCCAGTCGTTGACCGCCGACAAGGAGCGTTCGGCGGCGCGTCCGCTGCCGAGCGTCGCCGGCAGGGAGAACAAACCTTCGGCGAACTGATGCACCGCGACCTGAACCGCCTCGACGGCGGCTCGCCCCTGGCCATTGGCCCTGGCCACCACGGCGGCCACGCCTCGGCTGGGATTGCCGAAGGATTCGCCGCGATAGACCGCATGGAAGTCCGCCCCGCCCCCTTCGGCGGCGGGCTTGGAAAACGTTGCGACCTCAAGCCCCCACCCGGCGCTGGACAGCAAGGAATCGGCGTTCATGTCCTCTCCACCTCGGCCAAATCAACATAAGGATAATAATTAAGCACTTGCTTGACTCGCCTAAAATTGCGCCATAGCCTACGCAAAAGTTTCACAACAGGAAATAAAATTTCACAATAACCGGAGAAACAATGAATCTCCTCGCGGGTTTCGATTTTGGCTCGACCACCAGCAGCTTCCTGCTGGCCGAAGCCGCCCTGGAACGCAATTGCGTTACCGGGCGGCGCCAATTCGGTACGCCCCGCACCTTGTGCCGTCCCGCTCCCGTTTTCACGCCCTTCCATGGAAACGACATTGACCTGGACGCCGTCGAAAACCTGTTGCAGAGCTGGCTTGCCGCCGCGCCACCCGCGACCGGAAAAATCGTGGCCGGCGGCGCCATCGTCACAGGACTGGCCGCCCGCCGCAACAACGCAGACGCCTTAAGGGACATGATTCGCCGCAGCATCGGCGAGGCGATGGTCGCCACCGCCGACGATCCCTGCCTGGAATCCTGGCTGGCCTTCATGGGCGGCTGCGGCACGCTCAGCCGCTATCATGCCGACAAAGCGATCATCAACCTCGATATCGGCGGCGGAACCACCAATCCGGCCCTGGGCCGCGACGGCGTCGTGCTGGCCACCGGCTGCGTTTTCATCGGCGCCCGCCATTTCACCTTCGCCCCCGGAACCTACCGCCTGACCGGCCTTTCCGACATGGGCAGCGCCTTAGCCGCCGAGCTGCAAATCCCCCACGGCATCGGCGACGTCTTGCCGCCGCCATGCGTGGACGCCCTGGTCGGCTGGTACGTCGCCGGTCTGGAAGCCCTGTGCCGGGGCGACAACAGCCATTTCGACAGCCCGGTCGGGGGCCTCCATCGTCAGGTCGCCTTTTGTCCTCTGGACGTCGCAGACGCCGACATCACCTTTTCCGGCGGCGTCGGAGAACTGGTCTATCGCCTGGCCGCCGGCCAGGACGTCCCCGGAACCACCGCCTTCGGCGATCTCGGCATCGACCTCGCCCGCGCCATCGTCGCGTCGTCGCGATTGTCCAAAAGCCTGGAACGGCTGATTCCCGAACATCGCGGCCGCGCCACCGTCACCGGCATGACCCTGCACGGCACGGAAATTTCCGGAAGCAGCCTTTACCTGCCCGACGATTCGCCGCTGCCCCTGACAGACCTTCCCGTGCTGGCGGCTTTAAGCCCCGAATCCCCTGACGACGAACTTGAGAGAAGCGTCGCACTGATCGCCCGCAGCAATCGCGGCGGCTGCCTGCAAATCATCGGCTGCCCGCCCACGGCGGCATCCGTCAAGAATCTGGCGATACGGCTGGGCAAAGCCATCGACGTCGTGGGATTGCCACCAGGCCGGCCTCTGGCGGTTCTGCTGGAGGGCAATCTGGGCAAGACCCTGGGAAGCTATGTCGGCGACTGGGGACGGCGGGACATCTCCCTGGTGGTGATCGACGAAATTCCGATCCGCCGCGCCCAATTCGTCAATCTGGGCCACCTGCACGAAGGCATGGCCCCCGTCACCTATTACGGCCTTCTGCAAAATGGAGCGTGACATGAAGCTTTTGACGCCGCTGGATGCAATCAAGGTTCCGCGGCCCCGCCCGGAAGAGCCGCACCACATCCGTCTGCTGGACCGCGATTTCAGCTTCAACAGCCTGAAAGCCCTGCTAGGCGCCGCTGACATCAGCAAAGCGGGCGACCGTAACGCCGGACTGGCCGCCGGCGACGAAGCCACCCGCGAGGCCGCACGCAGCATTTTGTCCGCCCTGCCCATGCGCTATCTGTACGACCATCCGCTTTGCGCCGGCGACGGCCGCATCGACGAGGTAATGCGGGTCAATTACGACATAGACCATGACGTCTTCGCGGAAATCGCCGAACTCAGCGTCGGAGCCGTAAAGAACCGGCTGCTGAACGGCGACGGCCCATCGATCCGCCGCATCGGACAAGGATTGACCGGAGTGATGGCCGCCGCCATCGCCAAACTGATGGACGTCCACGAACTGATGTTCGTGGCGAAAAAACTGAAGAGCGGCGGAGCCAAAAAGGCCCGAACCTTGCTGGGAACGCCCGGCACCTTATCCTCTCGCCTGCAACCCAACCACCCCACCGACAACCTGTCCGGCGTCACCATGCTGGTCTATGCCGGCCTGAGCCTGGGATCCGGCGACGCGCTGCTGGGCATCAATCCCGCCATCGACACCATCGAGAACGTCTCGGGGCTGCTGCGCCACCTCGACAAGCTCCGCCGCGAAACCGGAGTCCCCAGCCAAATCTGCGTTCTGTCCCACATCAAGACGCAGATGGCCTGCCTGACCCAAGGGGCGCCTGTGGAAATCATGTTCCAGAGCCTTGCCGGCACCAGCCGCACTCTGACCGAGGAATTCGACGTCACTGTCCAGCTTCTCGACGAGGCCCACGGCCTGATGGCCCGGCAAGGCCCGTTGCGGGCCGAAGGCAAAAACTGGATGTACTTCGAAACCGGCCAGGGCAGCGAGTGCAGCTACGGCAAGCACGAAGGCATCGACATGGCCACCGCCGAGGCGCTTTGCTACGGCCTGGCCCGCCGGTACGACCCCTTCATGGTCAACAACGTCACCGGCTTCATCGGTCCCGAAACCCATCTCGACAATTCCGAGATGGTTCTGTCCTGCCTTCAAGACCTGTTCATGGGCAAATTGATGGGCCTGCCCATGGGCATGGCCCCCTGCTACACCCTGCATTCCCAGGTGACCCAGGAAGGCCAGCAGATGGCCACCGAATTGCTGGCCGCCGCCGGGGCCAATTTCTTCATGGACGTGCACCTGTCCACCGACCGCATGCTGGCCTATTTCGACACCAGTGGTCACGACGATCAAACCCTGCGGGAAATTCACGGATTGAAACCCGCCCCGGATTATCTGCGCTGGGCGGTAGACCGGGGTATCTTCGCCGAGGACGAGGACGGCACGGTCCGGCGCGGCCCCCGCTGGGGCGATCCTCGTCAGTTCTGCCCGAACGAGGCCGACTTTCAGCGGCTTTTGGAATCCGTGCCGGCAGCTTACGGTTTCGACACCGCCGGCCCCCGCCCCGCCGACGGAGTCGCCCGCCTGTCGCGGGCCAATCAGGCCATCGCCCGCGAAGCCACTTATGCGGCCCTGCGCCCGGACCTGCTGAACGGCCTGCCGCTTCGCCGCCTGTTCTCCGAAGCTGAGGAAAAAGCCGAACATCTGAGCCACCCAGAATTGGGGACCCGATTGTCCGAAGCCAGCCTGTCGGTATTGACGCGCGAAGAATACAGCGTGCAGATCCTGGTCACCGACGGCCTGAGCGCCGAGGCGGTTCACCACAACATTCCCGATCTTTTGCCGGTTCTGATGGACGGCCTGAAGGCCCGCGGCGTCAGCGTCGGCATGCCGATCCTGGTTCCCCACGGCCGCGTTAAATTGGCCGAACCGCTGGCCGAATCCCTGGGCGCCCGGCTGGTCATCAACCTGATCGGCGAACGCCCCGGCGGCGACGCCCTGGCGTCGCGCAGCCTGTCCGCCTACATGGCCCTGCGCCTCGACGACGCCGACAGCCAGGCCAAAGCCGCAGCTTTCAGCGGCCATCCCGACATCCACTTCGAATATTCGCTACTTTCCAACATCTATTCGGGCGGCGTTCCCGCCGTCGAAGCCGGCAGCATCATCGCCGAAAAGGCGGTCGAGATCCTGACCTTGCATGCCGCCGGCAACCGCTTGGAAAGCCTGTTGAAAGAAGCGAAGGCCGCCTAGATGACGCCATCATCGCCCCCCACCTCGATCAGCTGGATTCCCGCCGCACGGACGGCCGAGGCAAAGTCGCCCGCCGGAAGCCGCCCCGTGACCAGCCGGTGCACCGACGCCAAAGGACAGATGGGATACAAGGCCGTTCGTCCCAGTTTCGATAAATCGGCAACGACGGTCAGGCTGCGGGCGCGGGCGATCATGGCCCGGGCCATCTCCGCCTCCTCCAGCGAAAAGTCGCTTATGCCGCCGCAATCCATGGCTCCCACGGTGATGACGGCGTGCATGGGCCTGAAACGATCGGCCTGCTCGACCGCCAACGCCCCCAGGCATTCGGACGCTCCCGCCACGAACCGGCCACCGATCAGGAAAACCTCGTTGTCCTCTCCGGCGGCGACGGTCCGGGCGATCTCCGACGAATTGGTCACCACCGTCAGGCCGGAAACCCGGCTCAACGCCTCGGCCAAATACAACGTCGTCGTGCCGGTATCGATGAACAAACTGTCTCCCGGCGAGAACAGCACCGCCGCCCGCCGGGCGATCGCCTGCTTTTCAGCAAAATTCTCCCGCAGCCGGGCTTCGAAAGTGCCCTCGCCGCCACGGTCGGACATGCCGGCGCCGCCATGGTATTTGACCAACTCCCCCCTGGCCGCCAAATCCGTCAGATCGCGACGGATCGTTTCACGGGAAAGATCCAGGAAATCCGACAAAAACTCGACGCTGACCCGACGGTGCTCCCGCACCAGGGCCACGATTTTCCTTCGACGCTCTTCGGGTCTCATGACACCCCTCGCTTCATTGAACAATTTTTCATCACATGAAAATAATGATGACTTTTTAAACACAGGCCGATATCGTGTTTGGAATGTTGGCTGCTTTCAACAAATTTTGACCGAAATTTGACTGTTTTGGCAAAAATTCCCAAGAACCGGCATGCCGGACCCATGGGGAAGTTTTGTATCAGGCAACCTGCAGCGACGCCCACACCAACGGGGCTACCGCTCATCCATTTCTGACGTTGGTTTGAAGGAGCAGACCGGATATGAGCAATCCAGGCGACAGCAAGACACACGTCGAAGACGACGTGGACACTCTTCACAGCATGGGCTATTCGCAAGAATTGTCCCGGCGGATGCACGCTTTCTCCAACTTCGCCATCTCGTTCTCGATTATTTGCATTCTGGCGGGCGGCATCACCTCCTTCCAGATCGGCTTTTCCTCCACCGGCGGCTTCGGCATCGGTGTCGGTTGGCTGGTCGGCGGCCTGTTCGCCCTGATCGTCGCCTGTTCCATGGCGCAGATCGCTTCGGCCTATCCCACGGCTGGCGGCCTGTATCACTGGTCCTCGACCCTGGGAGGACGGGGATGGGGCTGGGCCACCGCATGGGTCAACCTGATCGGCCTGATTTTCGTGGTCGCCTCGGTCAACGTCGGCGTTTATCTGCTGTTCAAGAGCCTGGTGCTCGGCAACGTGCTGGGAATTGACACCGCCGACTGGGACGTCCCCCAGCAGATCATCGGCGTGGTGATCATTTCCGTCAGCCAGGGGCTGTTCAACCATTTCGGCATCCGTGTCACCACCAAGCTGACCGATTTCTCCGGCTACCTGATCCTGGCCGTCGCCACCGTCCTGACGCTGGTGATGCTGTTCTCGATCCAGCATTTCGATTTCAGCCGCCTGTTCACCTTCGTCAACTATACCGGCGACGCCGGCGGCGGCGTTTTCCCGCAGGTCGACAATCCCCTGATGGCTTTTGCCCTGGGCCTGCTGCTGCCTCTTTACACCATCACCGGCTTCGACGCTTCGGCCCACACCTCGGAAGAAACCGTCAACGCCCGCCACAGCGTTCCCAAGGGCATGATCCATGCCGTCCTGTGGTCGCTGCTGTTCGGCTATGTCATGGTCTGCTCGTTCGTGCTGGCCATGGACAACCCCGCCGAAGCCGCCAAGGCCGGTCCTGACGTCTTCTTCAACCTGCTGGGCGGAATGTCCGTTCCCGCCGCGCTGAAGGACGCCCTCTACATCCTGATCGTGCTGGCCAACTATTTGTGCGCGCTGGCCGGCGTCACCTCGACCTCGCGCATGGTCTTCGCTTTTGCCCGCGACGGCGGTCTGCCGAAGCCCTTCCGCAAGGTCAGCCCCACCTATCGCACCCCGACCGCGGCCATCTGGCTGACCGTCATCACCTCCATCTGCGCCACCCTGTACTCGCCTGCCTTCGCCGCCTTGGCCGCCGGCTGCGCCGTGTTCCTTTACATCTCCTACGCCATGCCGATCGCGGCCGGCATGCTGGCGGAAGGCAAGACCTGGACCAATTTCGGTCCGTTCCGTCTGGGCGCCCTGTCCAAGCCGTTCGCCATCATCACTATTCTGGGCGTCATCGCCTTGACCTACATCGGCATCCAGCCTCCCAGCGACATCGTCGTCAACTATGCCCTGGGTCTGCTGGTGCTGTTGCTGGCCGGTTGGTTCGGCTTCGAACGCAAGCGTTTCGCCGGCCCCCCGACCGGCGAGGCCATCAAGGCCCGCCAGAAAGATCTTCTGAGCCAGGAAGCCGCCGTCGGCGAACTTGTTCAGTAAGCATCCAAGCATGGGAGGTCCCTGAATCCAGGGGCCTCCCACCCCTTTTCATGTTTCTGATGTGATGGATATCGCGGCATGGCAGCTTTTTCCCGGCAGGCCATAGATGGAGTTTTTGACGCCTGCATCATCGGCGGCGGCGTGGTCGGTTGCGCCATGGCCCGCAGGCTTACCCTGGAAGGGCTGCGCGTCATCCTTCTCGAACGCGCCCCGGATATTCTCGCCGGAGCCAGCAAAGCCAATAGCGCCATCCTTCACACAGGCTTCGACGCCCCTCCGGGCAGCGTCGAACTGGCCTGCATGCAGGCGGGTTACGCCGAATACCTGACGCTGATGGAGCCGATGAATCTGCCCCTGCTGCGAACCGGCGCCCTGGTGGTCGCCTGGACGGAGCAGGAGGAACAGGCCTTGGACGCCATCCTGGCCCAGGCGCATCTCAACGGCGTCTCCGAAACTCGCCGCCTCGACATGCACGAATTGCGGCGGCGCGCGCCCCATCTGGCTCATCACGCCCTGGGCGCCGTCGAAGTGCCGGAAGAACATCTGATCGACCCTTGGTCGGCTCCCCTGGGCTATCTGCGCCAAGCCGTGGACAACGGGGCGCAGGCGCTGTTCCGTGCGGAAGTTTCAGGCGGCCATTTCAACGGCGACACCTGGACCCTAGATACCTCGTGCGGACCGATCCATGCCGCCATGGTGGTCAATTGCGCCGGATTGTTCGGCGACCGGATCGAGGAAGCCTTGCTCGGCGCCAGCGATTTTCATATCCGCCCCCGCAAAGGCCAGTTCGTGGTCTTCGACAAGGCCGCGGCCGAATATGTCGGCCCGATTCTGCTGCCCGTGCCGTCGGCGCATACCAAGGGCATCGTCGTCACCCGCACCGTTTTCGGCAACGTTCTCGTCGGCCCCACGGCGGAAGAACAAGACGACCGCCTGCATGCCGCCGTCGATGGCGACACCCTGCACCTGCTGGCGGCAAGGCTGGTCGAGATGGTCCCGGCCTTGGCCGGAATGCCCGTTACCGCCACCTATGCCGGGCTGCGTCCGGCCACCGAGAAAAAGGAATACCGTATCCACCACCATGCCGACCGCAACATGGTGACCGTCGGCGGCATTCGCTCGACCGGCCTGACGGCGGCTCTCGGCATCGCCCAGCACGTATTCAAGCTTGGCTGGAGCGAGCGCGCTCCGCTTACGCCCCTGTCGGAACCCATCTGTTTCCCCATGCCTAATCTGGCCGAGCATCTACCCCGCCCCTGGCAAGGGGAAAGCTGCGGCGAAATCGTCTGCCATTGCGAGCGCGTCACGCGCAACGAGATCGAGGCCGCTCTGGCCGGTCCGCTGGCCGCCGGAAACCTGGGCGGGCTGAAACGCCGAACCCGGGCCTGCATGGGGCGCTGCCAAGGGTTCTATTGCACGGCCCGCGTTGCCGAACTGGCGCAGGGACGTCTCGACATTCCCCTGGCCGAGGAGCCCCGGTCATGAGCCGCCACATTCAATGCGACGTCGCCGTCGTCGGCAGCGGTCCAGCCGGATTGAGCGCCGCCATCGCCCTGCGCAAGGCCGGAATTTCCCATGTCGTCGTGCTGGAGCGGGAACAGCAGCCGGGCGGCGCGGTCCGGCATTGCGGCTCCTCCCCTTTCGGCATGCGCGATTTCCATCGCGTCGACTTCGGACCGGCCTTTGCCCGCCGCATTGCCGCCATGGCAGGCGAAGCGGGAGTGGATATCCTGCTGGGCCACACCGTCACACGGCTGAGTCCCGGCGGCGAAATGGACTTGGCCACGCCCGGCGGACCGGCCGTTTTACAGGCCAAACGAGTCATCCTTGCCACCGGCACGCGGGAAACGCCGCGCTCGGCCCGGATGCTCTCCGGCTTGCGTCCGATCGGCGTGATGAACACCGGCGCCCTTCAGGCGATGATTTACCTGAAGGGCCTGTTTCCCTTTCGCCGTCCTTTGATCGTCGGCACCGAATTGGTGTCTTTTTCGGCTCTGTCCACGTGTCTGCGGCACGGTATTCGCCCAACCGCCATGGTCGAAAGCGCCTCTCGCTGCACCGCCCCGGAAATTTGCGCGATCCTCCCCAAGCTCTTTGGAGTTCCGTTGCTGCGCAATACCGTCCTTGAGGAAATCCTGGGACTGGACAAGGTCGAGGGCGCCAGGCTGCGCAGCGGAGAAAGCATGAGCGAGATCGCCTGCGACGGCATTTTGCTCACCGGACAGTTCCAGCCAGACGCCGCCTTGCTCAGAGGCTCTTGCGTGCCGCTGGACGGCTTGAGCGGCGGTCCGCAAATCGACCAATTGGGCCGCTGCCGCGATCCAGCCTATTTCGCCGCCGGCAACTTGTTGCGGCCTGTCGAAACCGGCGGCTGGGCATGGCGCGAAGGACGCACCGTCGGACGGCTTGTCGCCAAAGACCTGCAAAAAGGACTTCCCGCAGGCCGAGCTGTCGACGTGACATGCGGCGCCAACCTGAAATATGTCACGCCTCAACGCCTGAGCCTGCCCCTTGCGGACGGTTTTCAGTATCTGCAATTGCGTGTCGAACGCCCTCAGCAGGGCGAGTTGATCGTCGAAGCCGACGGTCGGCGCATCTGGAGCCGCAAAGTCTCGTTGTTGCCCGAACGGCGCTGTCTGATCCCGCTTTCCGCACTCAGAATTCCCGCGTCCGCCGGCAGCCTTGCCGTTCATCTGCTTTCCGGGGAATGACCATGCGGATTGGCGCCATCGATCAGGGAACCACTTCGACCCGGGCCATGCTGTGCAATCAGGCCGGTGACGTCGAGATTCTTTGTTCCCTACCGCACCGGCAATCTCATCCTCAATCCGAATGGGTGGAACACGATCCCCTGGAACTGCTGGCCAATATCCAGACCTGCCTGGCCGCGCTGCCGGCGGTCGATGCCGTCGGCCTGACCAACCAGGGGGAAAGCTGCCTGGCCTGGGACGCCGTGACCGGCGCCCCTCTGTCCCCGGTCATCGTCTGGCAGGACAACCGCACCGCGGCGGAAATCGCCGCCTTGCGCGCCGACGGTGCCGAATCCCTGACCCTGGAGCGGGCGGGACTGCCGCTCGACGCCTATTTTTCGGCGTCGAAACTGGCTTGGATCATCGGCAACCGTCCCGAAGCCGCCGACGCTTTGCGCCAGGGGCGGCTGCGCCTGGGGACGACCGACGCCTTTTTCCTCGACCGGCTGACTGGATGCTTCGCCACCGATCTGGCGACGGCCTCCCGGACGTCTCTGATGAATCTGGAAACGGGAACCTGGGACGAGGATTTATGCCGTCTTTTCGGCGTCCCCGTGGAATGCCTGCCGGTCATCCGGCCAACCGCCGGTGAACTGGGCATGATCGGCGGCATTCCCCTCACCGCTTCGTTGGTGGATCAGCAGGCGGCGCTTTACGGCCACGGCTGCCGTACCCCCGGAGACGCCAAGATCACCTTCGGCACCGGCGCGTTCGCCTTGGCCGTCACCGAAAGCCGCATCCCGGCCGGTCCCGACGGACTTTTGCCCACCATCGCCTGGCAAGTGGGCGGCAAAGTCCTGCATGCTGTCGACGGCGGCGTTTACAATGCCGCCTCGGCCGTCGATTGGGCCGGACGGATGGGCCTTTTCTCCGACGTCCGGGAACTCGCCTCGTTTGCCGCCGCGCCGGCCATCACCCGCGATCTGGCCTTCGTCCCCGCTTTGTCCGGCCTGGCCTGCCCCCATTGGGATCGCCGGGGAGCGGCGGCCTGGATCGGCATGAGCCTGGACACCAGCAAGGCCGATCTTTGTCAGGCGCTTCTCGAAGGCGTGGCCCTGCGCACCGCCGAAGTCATCCAGGCCATGGACGACAGAGTCCCCATTGTCGAAAGCCTGTCGGTGGATGGCGGCCTGTCCCGCTCACCCTATCTGATGCAGTTCCTGGCGGACGTGCTGGGACGCACGATCCGCACCAGCAGCTTCGACGAACTGACGGCCTTCGGCTGCGCCCAAATGGCCGCCACCGCCCTGGGGTGCGACCTGCCCCGGCCGAAAAGCGACAAGGTTTTCTATGATCCGCGCATCGGCCGGGACGAAGCCGATGCCTGGAAACGAAAATTCTCCGACGCAATCAGCCGTTGCCGGAATTGGCGGCAGATCTGATTTCGGCATGCTGAAAAGCCTCGACCATGCCTCCCGGCTTCAGATAGCCCCGGGGAGCCGAGGCCACCAAGGTTGTCCCAACCATGCTTTCATGCCGGTGATGGGTATGGCCATGCAGCCACCAATCGGGAGACCATTGCCGGATCCGGGCTTCGAGATCGCTGGCGTAAGCCGGCTTTTGCGCTTCCGGGCGTTCGCCCAATCCCTCTCGGCAGGGAGCATGGTGCGTAACCACCAGAACGGAAGCTCGCGCCTCCTGCGCCTTCAGCCTGGGCAGAAGCTCCGCCAGCCAGGACAGGCTGCGGCGATGCTCGTCCAACGCGTCCTGAGGTGAAAACCATCTGTCTTTCCGGCTGATGCTGCGGTGGTCGGTCATGATCGAGGCCGACCGCGCCATCGCCCCGTCCTGGTCGCCCAGCAAGGCGTAGTCGCTCCACAAGGTGCAGCCGAACACAAGTAACTGGCTGTCGCCCAGCCACAAGCGAACCCAGTCCCGGTCCAGAAAAATCACCCGGCCGTCGGTCGCCCAGGCGGCTTCTTTCAGGGCGGTCCGCAGTTCGTCGAAATCGTGGCCGTAATATTCATGGTTCCCCGCCACATAGACGACGGGACAGCCGAGATAAGCCGACACGCTGTCGGCATAGGCGATGCCTTCCAGGCCGGTGGCAACGTCTCCGGCCAGCACCATCAATTGCACACCGGCAACGTCCTTCAGCAAAGGTCCGGCTTCGGGATGCCCCGGCAACGCCTTCCGCTCGGCGACCAATCGCTTCCATTCCGGCGTCACCAGTTTGGGCGGCTCGAATTCAAGATGCAGATCGCTCATATGAGCGATGCGGATTGGCGGCGAAGAGCGGTCCATAATCACCAATGATCCGCCGCCCGGCTGTCGGCGTCAACGCCTGGGACATGGGGAAAAGCCGCATTTTTCCTAGGTATTCCCAGCGAAGCGGCCAAACGAACAGGCTTCCGGATGGCACAGTTTTTGATAAGCTGAACAGACCACTCCGGACGGAGAGTTGAATGGGCAACAGACGCCCAAGGAACGAGCAGAATGCCCCCCAGCCCCGCCCAAACGATGGGCAGCGGCGCATTCTGGCCGCCGCCGCCAATGGCGTCGTCGACTTCATCGGCGCCCAGGGCGGCGATGCCGAGAAAATCTTCGCCGCCAGCGGTGTCGATGCCGCCTGCCTTGACGATCCGGTGGCTCCGCTGGCTCTTTCGTCCTTCGTCGCCATGATGGAGGAATCCTCCCGGCAAACCCGCAACGACAATTTCGGCCTGTGGTACGGCCACCAGTTTCAGCCGGAAATGCAGGGCGTGCTGGGCGACGTGGTGCTGGCCGCCCCCACCGTCGGATCGGCCTTGGCCAACATGGCCGAGATGTTTCCCTATCACCAGCATGCCACCGATTGCCGCTTCGCCAAGGAAAACGGCCTGCTGCGCATGGAATACCGCATTCTCGATCCCAGCGTGCTGCATCGCCGCCAGGATGCCGAATTGACCCTGGGCATGGTGCTGAACGTCTGCCGCCGCGGCCTGGGTTCGCACTGGGTTCCCGAAAGGGTGGAGTTCGAACATCTCCGCCCCGAAGGCTGGCAAGCCCATGAACGTGCTTTCGGCGCCGAAGTCAGTTTCGGGCACCGCACCAACGCCTTGATTTTCCGCGACGAAGGTATGGACAAACGCATGCCCGGCACCGATCTTGACCGTTTTCAGGCGGCACGGCGACATATGCTGGACGTGGCCGGAGACGCCCGTTGCGGCGCCCCCAGCTTTGTCGAACAGGTGATGTCGGAGGTACGGGCCTGCCTTCAGGACGGCCCGCCCCATATCGAGGCGGTGGCCGAAGCTTTGCGCCTGCCCCGCTGGACCTTGCAGCGCCGGTTGGCCGAAGCCGGTCTGTCGTTTTCCGATGTGGTGGAAAAAGTGCGGCGCGATCTGGCAGGGCTTTATGTCGGTCAACCGCATCTGCCGTTGTCCGAGATCGCCCTGGCCCTGGGCTATTCAGAACTCAGCGCCTTCACCCGCGCCTTCACCCGCTGGCACGGGCAGGCCCCCGCCAAATCCCGCCCCCGCGCCTGAAATCGTCAGACGCGGGCGGCGGTCTTTGCCTTAAGGACTAACGGCCCGTCTTGATGCGGGTCCACAAGCGCGAACGCAGGCGGTCCATGGCCGGCGAACCGACGTCGCCCTCGAACAGGGTCTTCATCACTTCAGGCGGCGGATAGATGGTGGGGTCGTTGGCGATTTCCGGATTGACGAATTTCAGAGCCGCCAAATTGCCGTTGCGACCGCCGATGGTGTTGGTCGTTTCGGCAATCACTTCCGGACGCAGGTTGTAATCGATCCACTGCAAGGCGGCGTCATAATGCGGCGCGCCGGCGGGAATGGTCAGGGCGTCGATATAGATCAGCGTGCCTTCCTTGGGGATCACGTAATCCACCGTGAAGTCCTTGCCGGCTTCGCGGGCACGCTTGGCGGCAATCTTGATATCGCTGGAATAACCGAAGGCAATACAGGCATCGCCATTGGCCAGATCGTTGATGTAGCCCGAGGAATCAAACTTGCGCACATTGGCCCGCAGCTTGTAGAGCAGTTCGTAGGCCTTGTTCAGTTCGTCCGAATTTTCCGTGGTCGGATTGAAGCCCAGATAGTTCAGAGCCACGCTGAAGACATCTTGCGGCGAATCGATGATTTCGATGCCGCAATCCTTGAACTTCGACGCCCATTCCGGCTTGAACAGCAGATCGTAACTGTTGAGCGGCGCGTCCGGAGCGATGGCCTTGACCTTCTGCACGTTGATGGCGATGCCGTCGGTGCCGATGATCCAGGGCACGGCATATTCGTTGCCCTTGTCGAACTTGCCCATAATGTTGAGGATCGACGGATCCAGGTTGCCCCAGTTCTTCAGCTTGCTTTTGTCGATTTTCTGGTAAAGACCGGCCTTGATGTCGCGGGCCAGGAACGGGATCAGGGTCGGCACGGCGATGTCGTAGCCCGAGGCGCCGGCGGACAGCTTGGCCTCCAGCGTTTCGTTGGCGTCGTACATGTCGTAGGTGACATGTATCCCGGTTTCCTTTTCAAAGCCGGGAATGACGTTGGGACCGATATAATCGTTCCAGTTATAGATGTTCAGAGCCTTATCCTGGGCTTGAACGGTAACGGGCGCGGCGGCCAAAGCCAGCAGCGCGGCGGCAGCACAGAGTCCTAAGCATCGTTTCGACATATGGGCTCCCCTTTGCGGCAACACGAAAAAGGTGTTCCGGACTGCTGCCCCCAGCAGCCTCAGATCCTGTCGCGCAGGGCGAACCACAGCATCGCCAGGATATAAAGAGGGTACCGGAAACGGGTTCCCCCTGGAAAGGGCGGAGGGGCGATTTTCTGGAAAAGGTCAAACCGCTCCACAGTGCCGGTCATGGCCTCGGCCAGCAGTTTTCCGGCCAGGGTGGACATGATCACGCCTTCGCCCGAATAGCCGTGGGCGAAGAAGCGGTTTCCCATGCGCCCGAAATGCGGCAGCCGGGTCTTGGTCACCGACACCAGACCGCCCCAGGCGTAATCCGCGCGCACGCCTTTCAATTGCGGAAAAACGCGGGGCAAGTGCCTCATCACCGACGCCGCGATGTCTTGGGGGTGCGAGGGCGTATAGCGTTCGCCGCCGCTGAACAGCAGCCGTCTGTCGGCGCTGAGGCGGAAATAGTGCAGTGAGAACAGGGTGTCGGCCACGGCTCTGTCGTGGGGAATCAAAGCCTCGGCCCGGTCTCCCAAAGGCTCGGTGGCGGCGATATAGCTGCCCACCGGCATGATGCGCGCCGCCAGAAAGGGCTCCAGTCCGTCCACCAAGGCATCACAGGCGATGACCGCATGGCGGGCCGTCACCTTGCCCGAGGCGGTATCGACGGTGACTCGGGTTCCGTCGCCGATCTTGACCGCCGCCGACCCCTCGAACAGCCTTACCCCGGCTTTCTCCGCCGCGTCGGCCAGACCCAGCGTAAAGTTCAAGGGGTGCAGATGCGCGCCTTTCTCATCGAGATAACCGCCACAATATAACGGCGAATCCACTTCCGAACGGATGCCTGAGGGCTGGAGCACCCGCACGTGCGGATAATCCATGACCTCGGCCAGCAATTCGGCTTCCTCGCTCATCCACTCCAGATCTCGCTGGCGCACCGCCGCCGTCAGATGGCCCGTAGCCTTGAAGTCGCATGCGATGTCGTGACGGACGATCAGTTGCTCCATCAACCGCCGCCCTTCGGCCGTCAGTTGAAACAACGCCTTGGCCATATCGCGGCCATAAGTGGCCAACAATTGGCCCGGCGATTGCCGCAGGCCGGTGATCATTTGGCCGCCGTTGCGGCCCGACGCCCCCCAGCCGATACGCCCCGCCTCCAGCAAGATCACCGACAACCCGGCTTCGGCGGCGTGCAAAGCCGCGGAAAGCCCGGTGCAGCCGCCGCCGATGACCACCAGATCGGCGGCATGGGCCCCCTGCAGCAACGGCCGCTCCCCATGGGGAACGGCCGAAGCGACGTAATAGGAGTTCTGCATATTCAGCGTGGCATTGGCCAGCACGGGATCAGACCTTCAGCAAGAGATGGTCGCGCTCCCACGAACTGATGACTTCCTGATAGGCGTCCAGCTCGGCCTTTTTGATCAGGCTGAAGGCGTCGAAGAAGTTCGATCCCAGCAGGTTGCGCGCGGCAGTACAGTTGTCGAACATGTCCAAGGCTTCTTCAAGAGTCTTGGGCAGGGTCCGCTTCTTGTTGTAGGCGCTGGCTTCCATCACCGCCGACGGCTCCAGCTTTTCGACCATGCCGATATAGCCGGCGATCAGCGAGGCGGCCATCGCCAAATAGGGGTTCGCGTCCGCGCCCGGCAGACGGTTCTCGACACGGCGGCTCTGGGGATCGCAAATCGGCACGCGCAGACCGCACGAACGGTTGTCATAACCCCATTGCACATTGATCGGCGCGCTGTAGCTGGGGCGCATGCGGCGGAACGAATTGACGTTCGGCGCGAACAGAGGCGTCAAACGCGGCAGCACCTTCTGCAAACCGCCGATATAGTGCCGGAACAGCAGGCTGTCGCCGCCGTCTTCTTCCGAGAACAGATTGCGGCCGGTCTCGATGTCCACCACGGACTGGTGGATATGCATGGCGCTGCCGGGCTGATTGATCATCGGCTTGGCCATGAACGTGGCATAGACGCCGTGCTGCAAAGCCACCTGGCGGATCAGGCGCTTGAACACCAAAACCTGATCGGACAACTTCACCGGGTCGCCATGCAGGAAGTTGATCTCTAACTGGGCGGCACCGGCCTCATGGATCAGGGTATCGATCTGAAGCTTGGCGATCTCGGCATAATCGTAGACCGTCTCGATCAGGTCTTCGTACTCGGTGATGGCTTCAAGGCCATAGGGCTGCGGCGAGGTTTCGGCGCGGCCCGAACGGCCGGCAGGCGGCAGCAAGGGCAGATCGGGGTCGGTGTTCTTCTGGGTCAGATAGAACTCCAGCTCGGGCGCCACCACCGGCTTCCAGCCGCGCTCGGCGTAAAGCGTCATCACCTTTTGCAGCACATGGCGCGGCGAAATGTCGAAGGACTTGCCGTTGCTCTGAAAGGCGTCGGCGATGACGAAGGCCGTCGGCATCTTGTAGCCCGGGGCAACGCACAGTGTATTGTAATCGGGCCGCAGGATCACGTCCGGGTCGAGGACGGTGGTCAGATTGTCATCGTCCTCGAAATAGCCGCCGGTGACGGTGATCAAGTAGACGCTGCTGGGAATGCGAAGGGTATTTTCCTGAACCGTCTGGATAAATTTCTGGGCCGGCAGCACCTTGCCCCGGATGATCCCGTTCATATCGGACACAAGGCATTCCACCTCGCCGATATTGCGTTCTCGGATCCATTGTTCAAAGTCGGCTGACATTTTTTCCTCGGTCTAATTTCTACGTCATGAATCTTCAGTCGGTAATATGACTGTGATCGACGCTTGCGGCGGCCAAATGTGATCACACATTTAACATCCCCACACTGCGGCCTTCCGCCCAAAATCGTGGGCAGTCAAAGCGCGGCATCAACTAAGATCACAGTTACAATTGCTCATCCGCAGGTGTGCCGTCAAGCCACCTTGAGCATAAATCCGCACAGCATCGGCCGCGACACGGCTTTTCAGGCCATGCCGAAAACAACGTGAAAACGTTGACGCGATTGAGAAATCCGCGGAAAAATCACACCAGGCCGTGACGGCCGATCAGCCCCATGCCATCTGCGATATCAGCCGAGATCGCCCGTACCAGGGCGTCGGCATCGCCGACCTGGATGGCGTCCAGGGCGACTTCGTGCTGATCCACCAGATTGCGGGTGCCGAAACGACCGTAAACCACGCGCATATAAGGACCGAACTGCAACCACAAGGTTTCGATCAGCTGATTGAGGATCGACGGTCCTGAAGCCTGATAGATCATGAAATGGAAACGAAAATTGGCTTCCATGTATCCCGTGACGTCGCCGTTGCTCAAGGTCAGATCCAGCCGGTCGTCGATGCCCCGCAACTTGCGGAGGATTTCGGTGTCGATGGAGGGCAGCGCCAGCTTGGCTGCCTCGGGCTCCAGCAGCAGGCGGCAGCGCAGCAAATCGTCGAAGCGAGCCTCCGTCATGCCGGGAACTGTGATGCGCCGCTTCGAACGGATTTCCACGGCTCCTTCCGCCGCCAACCGACCCAGGGCCTCGCGCACCGGCATCGGGCTGACCCCCAGCTCCTGAGCCAGCCCGCGGGTGGACAGGCCGATACCGGGAACGATCTTGCCGGTGATCAGGCGCCACCGCAGCTCGGCATAGACCGCGTCATGCAGCAGCCCTCCCGTCTCGGAGCCGTCCCCTCCGGTCCCGTCGGGCTCAGGCGCAGCTTTGGCAAGGAGGCGGTCGGTCTTCAGATTGGACATACGCAAAAGGCCCGGAAGGTGAAAGGTCATCTGGGATCACTGTTCGAACAGCGAATGACCCGTTTGTCAACCATTCAGGATACCGAAGCCTTCTTTTGCCTGTTTCAAACCGCCCGTGATAATTTTTTTGCTCGTCCCCCTCATGAATCCGCGTCTGGCGCGTAATAAGATCAAGGCCAGTCCCGCCATACGGTCCAGACGCGACACAGCAACGAGTCCCCATGCCCCTTTCCCGTTCCCTCGCAGATCTCGGCCGGGCCTTCAAACACCGGGATTACCGGCTTTTTTTTACCGGACAGCTGCTGTCTCTGGTCGGTACCTGGATACAGATGACCGCCCAATCATGGCTGGTCTATCGCCTGAGCGGGTCTGCGGAATATCTGGGATTGGCCGGCTTTGCCTCCCAGGGGCCGGTCCTTCTGTTCGCCCAGATCGGCGGCGCCATGGCCGACCGCCACGACCGCCGGAAAATTCTGCTGATGACCCAGGCCGCTTCGATGGCCCTGGCTTTCATCCTGGCCGCCCTGACCTTAAGCGGTACGGTCGAGCTGTGGCATGTGTTTGCCCTCGCCGCCCTGACCGGGCTGGCCAACGCCTTCGACATTCCCACGCGGCAGGCCTTCATCATCGAGATGGTCGGCCGGGCCGACCTGCAAAACGCCATCGCCTTGAATTCCTCGATGTTCAACCTCGCCCGTCTGGTCGGCCCGGCGGCCGCCGGTCTGATCGTCGCCTCAGTGGGTGAAGGCTGGTGCTTTCTCATCAACGGCCTGAGCTTCCTGATGGTTATCGGCAGCCTGCTGGCCATGCGCCGGCCGGCATTTTCCGCCCCTTCGGGCAAGGAGAACCTGCTGGCCGAAGTCCGCCAGGGGTTGAGCTACGCCCTGAACACCCGGCCGATCCGGTACGTGCTGCTGCTGGTCGGGGTGATGAGCCTGCTGGGCATGCCTTACGTGGTCCTGATGCCGATTTTCGCCAATCGCATTCTTCAGGGCGGGCCGCAGCATTTGGGAGCATTGATGAGCGCCGCCGGTTTCGGCGCCTTGGCGGCGGCTCTGGTCCTGGCCAGCCGCGCGGATCTGAAAGGCATCGAAAGCCGGATCGCCCAGGCCGTTCTGGGCTTCGGGCTGTGCCTGATCTTGTTCGCCCTATCCGATCATTTCCCCTTGTCCCTGGCGATCCTGGTGCTGGTGGGTTTTGGGCAGATGACCCACATGGCGGCGTCCAACACCCTGATCCAATCCATGGTCCCCGACGCCTACCGCGGCCGCGTCATGGCCCTGTATTCCATGATGTTCATGGGCATGGCGCCGTTCGGCGCGCTGGCCTCGGGCTTTCTGGCCGGCGCCATCGGCGCTCCCTCGACCGTAATCACCGGAGCCGTCGCCTGTCTCGCGGGGGGGATCGGTTTCATGATCCTGTTGCCCCGTCTGCGCCCGGAGATGCACCAGTTGATCACCGCCCAGACACGCGGCTAGAGGCCGCGACGACGATGCAGAACGTCAGAATTTTTCCTCCCTCCGTCTTTCCGGCAAGACCGGCCCAGGCAAAAGCCTTCGTCGGCGGCCAGAACTTCGAGAAAGCACATTCATGAGCATCTCAACGCCCTTCATCCAGCGGCCCGTAGCGACCACCTTGTTGATGACCGCCATTTTCCTGGCCGGTCTGGTGGCATTCCCCCTGCTGCCGGTGGCGCCGCTGCCGCAGGTGGATTTTCCCACCATCCAGGTTTCGGCCACCCTGCCCGGCACCGATCCCCAAACCATGGCCTCTTCGGTGACCACTCCGCTGGAACGCCAGTTCTCGCAGATTCCCGGCGTGTCCCAAATGACCTCCAGCAGCCTGCTGGGCAGTTCGGTCATCACCTTGCAGTTCGATCTGGAGCGGGATATCGACGCCGCCGCCCAAGACGTCCAGGCGGCCATCAACGCCGCCGGCGGGCAATTGCCCAAGACCTTGCCGTCGCCCCCGACCTACCGCAAGGTCAATCCCGCCGACAGCCCCATCCTGATCCTGAGCGTCCAGTCCGACAGCCTGCCCATCACCACGGTGGACGATTACGCCGACACCGTTCTGGCCCAGCAGATCAGCCGCATCAGCGGCGTCGGCCAGGTCAGCATCGGCGGCGAGCAGAAACCGTCGATCCGCATCCAGATTGATCCGGCCAAAGTGGCGTCCCTGGGCCTCAGCCTGGAAGACCTGCGCTCATCCATCGCCGACCTGACATCGGACTCGCCCAAGGGCAGCATCGATACCTCGCACACCAATTTCACCCTCTACGCCAACGATCAGCTGACGACGGCCGAACCCTGGAACAATGCCATCGTGGCTTATAAAAGCGGCGCTCCCGTCCGCGTCCGCGACATCGGCACCGCCGTCGAAGGACCAGAGAACACCCGGCTGGCGGCATGGCAGAACGGCAAGCGCGGCATCTATCTGCTGGTCTACAAGCTGCCCGGCGCCAATGTCATCGAAACCGTGGACAAGGTCAAAGCCGCCCTGCCGCTGTTGCAGGCGTCGATTCCGCCGTCGGTCAAGGTTCAGACCCTGATCGACCGCACGATCACCATCCGCGCATCGGTCGTCGACGTGGAATTCACCCTGGTGCTGACTATCTGCCTGGTGGTTCTGGTGATTTTTCTGTTCCTGCGGAATCTGTGGGCCACCATCATTCCCGGCATCACCGTACCCCTGGCCCTGACGGCCACCGCCGGACTGATGTATGTGCTGCACTACAGCCTCGACAACTTGTCTTTGATGGCGCTGACGATTTCCGTCGGCTTCGTCGTCGACGACGCCATCGTCATGCTGGAAAACATCTACCGTCACATCGAGGAAGGCGTGCCGCCCATGGAGGCGGCCATCAAAGGCGCCAGCGAGATCGGCTTCACAATCATCTCGATCAGCCTCTCGCTGATCGCCGTGTTCATCCCCATCCTGCTGATGGGCGGCATCGTCGGCCGCCTGTTGCGGGAATTCGCCGTCACGGTGTCGCTGACCATCGTCGCCTCGATCATCGTCTCACTGACGCTGACGCCGATGATGTGCTCGCGGGTGTTGAGGGACGAACACACCACCTCGCACGGCAAGCTTTACATGATGTTCGAACGCGGCTTCGACGCCATGCTGTCCGGGTACCGCCGCGGACTCGACTGGGTGCTGGCGCACCGGCGAACCACTTTGCTGAGCTTTGTCGCCACGGTGGCGGCGACCGCCGGCCTTTTCGTCGTCGTTCCCAAAGGCTTTTTTCCCCAACAGGACACCGGCACCCTGTTTGCCGTCTCCGACGCCTCGCAAGACATTTCCTTTGCCGAAATGAGCCAGCGGCAACTGGCTTTGGCCGACATCATCACCGCCGACCCCGATGTCGCCAATTGGACCGCCGCCGTCGGCGCCGGCGGCAGCCAGACCATGAACAACGGCCGCTTCTTCATTGGACTGAAGCCCCGCGACCAGCGTACATCGTCGGCCGAACAGATCATCGCCCGGCTGCGCGAAAAGACCGCCCAAGTTCCCGGCGTCATGCTGTACATGCAGGTGCCCCAGGATCTGAACGTCGGCGGGCGCCTGAGCCGCACCCAGTACCAGTACACTTTACAGGACGCCAATCTGGACGAGTTGAACCAGTGGGCGCCGCGCATGCTAGAAAAGCTGCGCAGCCTGCCGCAATTGCAGGATGTCGCCACCGATCAGCAAATCAGCGGCGCCACCGCGACCATCACCATCGACCGCGATCAAGCCTCGCGCTTCGGCATTCAGCCGCAATTGATCGACGACACCTTGTACGACGCTTTCGGCCAGCGGCAGGTCACGCAGTATTTCACCCAGTTGAACAGCTACCACGTGGTGATGGAAGTGCTGCCGTCCGTCCAGGATTCGCCCGACGCCCTGTCGAAGATTTACATCACCTCGCCTTTAACCGGCCAGCAGGTTCCCCTGTCGGCCATCGCCCATTACGACACCCAGCCGGTCGGACTGCTGTCGGTCAGCCATCAGGGGCAGTTTCCGGCGGTCACCCTGTCCTTCAACCTGCGTCCCGGTGTCGCCCTGGGCGACGCCGTCCAGGCCATCAACTTGGCGGAAGCCGATATCGGCAAACCCGACACCCTGGTCGGCACCTTCCAGGGCGCGGCCCAAGCTTTTCAGAAATCCCTGGCCAGCCAGCCCTATCTGATCCTGGCGGCGCTGGTGACGGTCTATCTCATCCTGGGCATGCTCTATGAAAGCTTCATCCACCCGCTGACCATTCTGTCGACCTTGCCCTCGGCGGGCGCTGGCGCCCTGATTTTCCTGATGCTGTTCGGACACGACATGTCGGTGATCGCCCTGATCGGCATCCTGCTGCTGATCGGCATCGTCAAGAAGAACGGAATCATGATGGTGGACTTCGCCCTGGCCGCCCAACGCGACCGGGGGCTGCCCCCGGTCGAAGCCATCCGCCAGGCCTGCCTGCTGCGCTTTCGCCCCATCATGATGACCACCGTCGCCGCCATGCTGGGCGGACTGCCCCTGATGCTGGGAACCGGCACCGGCGCCGAACTGCGCCAACCCCTGGGCGTCGCCATGGTCGGCGGGCTGCTCGTCAGCCAGGCGCTGACCCTGTTCACCACCCCGGTGATCTATCTGGGCTTTGAAAGCCTGGCCGGGCGCGGAAAAGGCAAAAAATAGCCGAAAAGCAATCAAGGCGTTAGCTCATTGGAGCTAACGCCTTGATTTCATTTGGTAGCGGAGGAGCGTTACCACCATTACAGCGTTACCGTCGAGATAGCGGCCTAACCACTACACCATTCATCATCCCCGAGAGAAAGCCACGGAAATCCAAACAGTTCCGGGCAATTGCGCACATCCACGTCAAACGCACGTACGATGCTATTTCCCAAAAAATTTGACCATCGGGAAACGGTAATATCGGTAACCATCAACAGAAAACAGCCGTATGCCATTGAAATAGAATGCACTTCGCAGAACAGTTAAAGGTAATAATTAGGAAATATTTAAGTAATTAGATTACTATTTTAGGCGGTCATTTTAAAAAATTAAATAATCAATGAAATCAATGCGATTACCTTTTTGAATTTAAAAAATTACCTATGGTTACTTATTGGAGGTAATTTTTTTATCGTGACAAATCAGCGGGTTATAGATGCATATCGGAAAGCATCACCTTAATTACCGTTTTCCGACGCCTACCCGCCGCTTCAATAGGTTGGCCGCCGGCACCACCTATTGCCCGACACTTTGATTGCAGAGCCGGAGGCCATAAATGCAGAGATTGAAACAGCCCCAAAATCCTCACAAAAGCCAGCCTGCCTGCCTGTTTTTGGCCGTCTCGGCAGTGCAAAAAAAGAGGGCCATTTGAGGCGCAGGCGTGGCGGGGGGAGACTGCGATTGTCGGGCGGTTTTCGGACGGTCGATCAGGGTGGCCGTGAGGGGTGCAGGCGGGCAAAAAAAGGCCGCTTCCCCTCTCAGGGAGCGGCCCAGGCTGGCAGGCGGGATGATCAGGCGGCGGCGATAGGCTCATAGGGGTTGAAGGCGACCACCTCTTCGTCCAGCCAGTCATTGATCGCCGTGAAGGAGGCTTCGAGCGGGACAATCTCGTTGCGGAAAAAGACCTGGGCCGCCTGTTCGACAGAGCCGAACCCGCCGGCATTACCGGGGATGATCCCCAGCAGTTGAGGCGGCACCCGGTGGGCTGACAGAACGTCGTCGCGGGTGACGTTCTTCATGTAATAGAACTCGTCCTTGGCCGTCACCTCGCTGATGGGGATCAGTTGCAGGCCGTCCTTCTTCCCACCGGGTGCATACATGAACAGATTGCGGAAATTGCCCGGCCCCTTGGCTTCCTTCAGAGCCTTGCGCAGGCCGTCAATGTCCTCTTGGTTGGCGCCCTGATCGGTGAGATAGAGGATGAAGCCGGCGTGACTGCCGTTGATGTAATATTTCCGGCGGAACAAGGTGGCGGCCTCGTTCAACAGGGCCGATTGCATGGCCCCCAGGTATCCCGGCAGGCCGTAAAGTTCCTGGCTGATATCGGGCTCGACCATCTGGAACACGCTCCCGGGGTCGAAGAAATGCTCTTCGCCGTCGATCAGCATCATGATCTGGTCATCCTTGGCCACCCGCGTCCACCGGGCCAGGGTCGGCTTCAGCGCCGTGGTGGTCTTCAGCATCGACGTGCGGCGCTCCACATAGGCGTTGCCGAACACCAGAAAATCCAGGGCCAGCCGCTTGAAGTCAGGGCGCGACAGCAGCTTGTGCGGCTTGAAGTGACCGGCCAGCAGGTTGGCCTTGTAGTTGATGGCGCTCTGGTGGTGCGGGTTGGAGGTCAAAGCCTTGGCCAAGCTGTCGAACGACATGGGCGGCTCGTACCAGCGGCCATTCCAGACCGACTGGAGATAGCCCCAGAAATCCCGCTGATCCAGCACCGGGACCGGGGTTTCAAAGGTGAACGTCTCGAACTTGGTTTCAGACATCAACGCGTTTCCTTTAGCAAATCTCGATGAAGCCGCCGCTGGACGATCCAGGGGCCTTGTCGAAGTCGGTGAATTCCAGCCTGTCCAAGGCATGCATGACCGCCCAGGCGACATCCGCATGGCCGGTTTCCTTGGATCGCCCGGCCTTGAAGGTGGCTTGCTGGCCGGAGGGGGTGGAGGTCTTCTTGATGGCCATGAAGGCCATGGCCACGTCGGTCCAGCCGGCATCGAATTCCAGGCGGCGCTTGGACACCAGTTGCTTGGCCTTCAACACCAGCCGCGTCTTCACCTCGACCGAATAGGTGATTTCCCTGGCCGCCGGGAAGAACTGGCGCACCATCTGGAATACGCCTTGCCCAATCGTGGTGCTGTCGATGCCGATATGGACCACGTTGTAGCGGGCGCACAGTTCCTTGATCTTGTTGGCCTGGGCCTGGAAATCGACGCCATTGACGAAGACTTTTTCCAAAATGCGGAAGCGGCCCCCGTCCACCATCGGCGGCGCCACCACCACAATGCTGGCGTTGTCGCCGGATTTGGCCGGGTCGTACCCGATCCACACCGGGCGGTCGCCGAACGGACGGGCCAGGGCGAAATTGACATCGTCCCAAACGTCCCAGCTATCCACCATGCAGCGGCGCATCTCTTCGAAGGTAAAGAAGGCCGCGTCGTCATCGACCCACTGGGCCATGAACAGGTTGGCGAAATCCTGATCGTTGTATTCGCGGCGCAACGCCTCGATGTCGAACAGGTTGCAGCCGCCGGCCTCGGCGTCCTCGATCGTGACGATCTGGCGCCATTGTCCGTCCGGTCCCAGAACGCCATCCTTCAGGGCGGCGTGGGAGATATCGAACTCGACCCGGTCGGCCTTGGCCTTGCCCTTGTTGTAGGTGGCCCCGGACCAAAAGGCGTGGGATTCATGGCCGATGGTGGACGGGGTCGAGAAATAGGTAATCCGCCATTTCTTGTGGGTCGCCATGGCGCTGGCAACCTTGCGGAATTCAAGGAATTTGCCGATCCAGGCATATTCGTCCAAATAGACGTGGCCATGGTACGACTGCGCCGTCTTGCTGTTGGTGCCCAGGAAATAGAGGGTCGCACCGTTCCAAAGGGTGATCGGATCGCCCTTCAGCACCACCCCCGTCACGTCCTTGACGAACTGAACGATATATTCGCGGAAAACATGGGCCTGGGCTTTCGACGCCGACAGGAAAATCTGGTTGTCGCCTGTCGTGATGGCGTCGATCAGGGCTTCGCGGGCGAAATACCATGTTGCGCCGATCTGGCGTGATTTCAGGACGTTGCGAACGCGGTATTGCTTGGCGTCCAGCCATTTTTCCTGATAGGCGAACAGGTCGTTGTGAAAGGCCTCGATCAGGGCCGCAACCTGTTCCTCGCTCAGAAGGTTCTTTTCGTCCTTCTTGCGCCGGTTCTTTGCCCGCTGTTCGACCTTCGGATTCAGGTCGGCTTCCTTGCCGCTCTGGCCATAATTCTGAATCCTGGCCGTCCGTTCCAGGATGCGGCCCAACTGGTCGATTTCGTTCAGATCGCCGCCGGTTTTTTCATCCTTGGCAATCAGCCGCATCAAGCGGGCCTCGACATGCGCTTCGATCCGCACGATGACCGGCGCATCGTCCCATTTGTCGCGGCGCTTCCATGCGTCCACGGTCCCATAGGGAACCGTCAGGGAACGGGAAATCTCGGCAGGGCTATAGCCTTGCCAATACAGGTTGCGGGCTTTGATCCGCTGGTCTTCGTCGGCGCAATACATGGGGCAAGCCTGTGGCGGCACAGGCCGGCACCGCACGCGCCTAAAGGTTAGGAGCGGTTTTCCTAACCTTTCTCTGTTTGCAGGGTCCGCCGCCCGCGTTTCAGCCTGACCGGGTAACAGTCCAACCCCTGGGACCCGACAAAACCATGGCCTTGACTAAGTTCATCCGCGTTGCCCAATCCGGCCCGACCATCGACGGACGCGACATCACTCCCGAGCAAATCAATCAGATGGCCGCCAGCTATGACCCCAAGAAGTATGGCGCCCGCATCTGGTTGGAGCATATGCGCGGCTACTTACCCGATAGCCCGTTCAAGGCCTACGGCGACGTTGTGGCCGTCAAGGTCGCCGACGGCGACGAAAGCGGCCAGCGCGTGCTGCTGGCTCAGATCGACCCTTCGCCCGACCTGCTCAAGCTGAACGCCGACCGCCAGAAGGTCTTTTGGTCCATCGAGATCGCCCCCGACTTCGCCGGCACCAAACAGGCCTATCTGGCTGGCCTCGCCTGCACCGACAGCCCGGCGTCGCTGGGCACGGAAATCTTGCAGTTCGCCGTCAAGTCGGAAAAGGCCCCCGACGCTCTGAAAACCCACCTGTTCAGCCAGTACATCGAAGGCGAGTCCCTGGCTGCCACCGCCGCCGACCCCGCCAAGGAAGACAGCGGTCTGCTGAAGAAAATTACCGACCTTCTGTCGGCCAGCAAGACCACCGCCAGCAAGGACGATGCCCGCCTGTCCCAGATGGAAGCCGGCATGGTCGAAATCGCCCGGTCCCTTCAGGATCTGGCGACCGGCGGCAGGAACTTCGCCGACGCCGCCACCGTCCAGAAGCTGTCCGACGATCTGGCCGGCGTCAGCCAGGGCCTGAAAACCCTGACCGAAACCCTGGGCCAGACCGAAACCACCCCGCCCCGTGGCAAACACAGCGGCGGCGCCACCACCATCCAGACGGATTGCTGATCCCATGCGCAACGACACCCGCATTGCCTTCGACGCCTATTCCAGCCACATCGCCACGCTGAACAGCGTCACCTCGGCGGCCAACAAATTCGCCGTTTCCCCGTCCGTCGCCCAGACCTTGGAAGATCGTATTCAGGAAAGCGCTGCGTTCCTGCAACAGATCAACATTGTTCCGGTTGATGAACAGTCTGGGCAGCGCCTGGGCCTGGGTTCCGGCGGTCCGGCGGCTGGCCGCACCGACACCGACACCACCGACCGCAGCCCCCGCAATTTGGTCGACATGACCGATTTCATTTACCAGTGCGTCCAGACCAACTACGACACCTACGTCAAATATCCGCAGTTGGACGCCTGGGCTAAGTTCAAGGACTTCCAGGCCCGCATGCGCAACCATGTCGTCAAACAGGTTGCTCGCGACCGTCTCATGGTCGGCTGGAACGGCGTCAAGATCGAGAAGACAACCAACCTCGCCACCTATCCGCTGTTGCAAGACGTCAACAAGGGATGGCTTCAGCACATCCGTGAGAACGCTCCGTCCCGGTCGATGAACAACATCAAGGTCGGTGCGGCTGATGGTGCTGATTACCGCAGCCTCGACTCCCTGGTGTTCGATATGAACAACGAACTGCTCGAACCCTGGTATCGCGAAGATTCCGATATCGTGGTTCTGTGCGGTTCCGGGTTGGTCACAGACAAGTATCTGGGGCTGATGAATTCGGCCGCCACTGACGCCCCGACCGAAAAGGACGCCCTGGCCACCTTGCTGGCCAACAAAACCATCGGCAGCAAGAAGGTGCTGATTGTTCCCTACTTCCCGTCCAACGCTCTGCTTCTGACCAAGCCCACCAATCTGTCGATCTACTTTCAGAGCGGATCGCACCGCCGCCAGATCGTCGATGAACCGAAGCGCGACCGCGTTGTGGACTACCTGTCGGACAACGAGGCTTTCGTTATCGAGGATTTCGGCGCCGTCGCCTTCGTGGAAGACATCCTGAAGCCGAAGACCGGCGGCGGGTGGGAGTAAGGCCCATGTCCATCGCCCGCGCCCACTTCATGCGGGTGGCGGCTTCCCTGGAAATCCAGGAAGCCGCCACCGGGGAGGCTCCGGCCCCAGGAAGCATGTACGAAAAGATGCTGGGGCAGTTGCGCATCCATCAGGCCCACCTGAAAACCATTCAGTCGAGAGCGGCCAAGATCGAAGCCAAGCGCGGCATGCTTCCCGACTTCGACGCCTATTGCGAAGGCGTGATCGCCGGGGGCAGCGGCGCACAGGATGACGTCCTGGCCTTCGTCATGCTGTGGCGCCTGGACGTGGGTGACTGGAACGGCGCTCTGGAAATCGGCGCTTATGGCGTCCGCTTCGATCTGGCCATGCCGGCGCCGCTGTCCCGCGATCTTCCCACCACTTTGCTGGAGGAAATCTCCGACGCGGCCCTGGCCTCGCCCACCCCCGACTCGGCCCTAGCCGAACATATCAATTCGGCGCTGCTGCTGACCACCGACAGCGACATGCCGGACGAAGTGCGCGCCAAAGGCCACAAAGCCCTTGGTTTGCTGGCCATGGAAAACGACCCGGCCCAGGCCGTGGTCCATTTCGAGGCCGCTCTTTCCCTCGACCCCAAATGCGGGGTCAAGACTCAGTTGACCCGGGCGCGGAAGGCTTCCACGCCCGCCGGGTCGTAACAGGCCCCCCGGCGCGGCGACGGCGCGGGAAAGGGAACAAGCCGCAAGGCTGAAAGCCCCAATCCGCCGTCGCCGCCACTTTTCTCGCATCCCTCCATTCGTCAAACGCCGCCGAGGCAATCCATGATGACCCTGATCCCCTCCACCCCGACCGGCGACGACGACGACACCATGATCAGGAACGACGGCTGGTATCCCGATCTGGACGCCGCCGCTTTCAAGCTTCAGACCGGACAGGGCGACGTTTTCGCCTCGGAGCGCATCGGCGCCGTCCTTCAGTCGGCGATGATCGAGGTCAACGCCAGCATCATGCCCTGGCGGCTGACACAGACCGCCGACAGCCTTGCCGGCGTCCCGGCTCCCCTCTACGGCGACGTTTCCGAAAAAGTCATCCTCTATACCGACGCCGTTTTCAATCGGGCGCGGAGCGCCTTGCTGCGCAACACCCGCGATTACGACAGCACCAAGGATGGGCACAACCGCGCCGACAAGCTGGAAAGCGTCGCCGACGATTTTCTGCGCCAGTCTTCCGAGGCTCTGGCCCGCCTGACCGGCAGGCCGCGCATGGTGGTGGAGTTGATCTGATGGCCAGCGTCATCCTGGCCCGCCAGGGCGATACCGCCGACATCATCGCCGCCCGTTGCTACGACGGCGACACCTCCATGGCCACGGCGATCCTGGCCGCCAATCACGGTCTGGCCGCCCTGGGCATCTTTATCCCCCACGGCACCATCGTCACCCTTCCCGACCGTCAGACCTCGACGGTTTCCGCCACTGTCAGCCTGTGGGATTAACCCCATGTCCGAGGAATACAACATCGGCCTGCGCGTCAGTCCCGCTATCGGCGGCGCCGCCTTCTCGCTCAACGAGTGGGTGGCGATCATCACCATCATTTACGTGCTGTTGCAGGTCGGCCTGCTAGTGCCGAAATACGTCCGCCTGTTCCGCCAGTGGATGGCCAGGGGGGTGAAATGAACAACGCCCCCTCGCGCCTGTCAAAAGCCGTGGTCGCCCTGGTGCTGTCTGGGGCCGGAGCCACCGCCATCGCGACCCAATTCGTCGGCGAAAAGGAAGGCCTCGCCCTCACCGCCTATCAGGACGGCGCCGCCGTCTGGACCATCTGCCGTGGCCACACGGCGGGGGTGCGTCCCGGCATGACGGCAACGAAAGACCAATGCGACCGCCTGACCGCATCCGATTTGGGCCAGTCGTTCGACGAAATCGACCGGCTGGTGACGGTGCCCATGTCCGAACCCCAACGGGCCGCCGTTGTGTCTTTCTGCGCCTATAACCTGGGGCTGGACAAATGCGCCCGCTCCACCTTCATCCGCAAGCTGAACGCCCGAGACTATGCCGGCGCCTGCGCCGAAATCCCCAAGTGGGTCTATGTCGGCGGCAAGGACTGCCGCGACCCGGACAACAATTGCCGCGGCATCGTCGAACGGCGGCAACAGGAGGCCGAACTATGCCGCCGCTGACCCTGATTTCCGTCATCAAGGATTTGCCCTGGAAGGCCATCGGCATCGCCCTGGCCGCCGTCATGCTGTTCGGGGCCGGCTGGACCGTCAACGGCTGGCGCTATCAGCGCGACATCGCCGACATGAAAACCGCCACCGCCGACGCCAACACCGCCTTCACCGAGAAAGTCCGCATGCGCGAGATTGAATGGACCAACCGCTATGCGGCCATCGACAAAGCTTTCACCGACCAGATGAGGTCAGACCATGAAGAAATCGCCCGTCTTCGCGCTGCTGTCGATGATGGCTCTGTCCGCCTGCGCATTGCAGCAAAGTGCCCCGCCTCCGACCTGCGCCAGACCGGCGACGCCGCCGGCCTGGATCATGGAGCCGGAGCCGAGCTTGATTCCAACGCTCGATCGGATTATTTCGCCCTCCGCGAAGGACTGATCCGCCAGCACCGCAAACTGTCCGCCTGCCAGCAGTTGCTGGACGAGGTCACGGCGATAGGCGGCCAGCCGTGAAGAAGCTGGCGGCAGCCCGCGACGCCATTCTGAAATCGCCCCTGCGGATCAAGGCCGACAAGCTTCTGACCTTCGCGGAAAAAGGCACCGTGCAAAGCTGGGGCGGTGGTGGCAACGACGCCTTTCAGGTGACATACACCATTCACCTGATCGTCACCGACTTTGCCGGAGCCCTTCAGGATCTGCTGTATGTCACCCTGCAATGGATGCGGGCCGATTGCCCCGGCATCGAAACCGACGCCTTGAAATTTCATGTCGATGTGATCGACCACAAAAGCGCCGACGTCAGCCTGTCCTTGGAAATCACCGAAATCATCGGCGCCGTATCCGGGCCGAAGGGCATCAAGCTGGAACCTGTTAGCGACCTCGACCCGGAGGATTTCGACATGGACAGGCTGGCCGGCGGGACAAACTGACCGATGACCGAAACCGCTCTGGCCCCTCTGGAAGACTGGCTGAAAAAGGCCGTCGCCAGCCTGGAAGCGTCGGAACGGAAAAGGCTTTTGCGCGACATTGGCCGCGAACTGCGCAAGCGCAATCAGCGCCGCATCGCCCGCCAGATCGCCCCTGATGGCACCCCCTGGGAGCCCCGCAAGCGCACCGCCGCCGGCAAGATCAGAAAAAGAGTCAAGATGCTCCAGGGGATGCGTGAAATCCGCCGCCTCGCTCTGGCCGCCACCCCCGGCGACGTCGAGATCGGCTATTCAGGCCGGACGGGACGCCTTGCCGAAGTCCACCACCTGGGCGAGGTTGACGCCGTCGCCAAAGACGGCCCCCGCGTCAAATACCCAGCCCGCGAATTGCTGGGCTGGGCGGTGGACGATATCGCTTATGTCCGGGAAAGGTTGATGCAGGCGGTGGGACCGAAATAGGCCCCAAACATTCTTTCCCTCACGCAAAAATCACCCCGCATATTGATGCGCCACCAGACACAATCTATAAGATTAACGGTGCCAAAAAAAATCCATGAAAGGGAACAAAATGGTTCGCTCCGTGTTTGCCGCCGCCGCCATATCCATCATCGTATTGGCCACTTCGGCTGATGCTCAATCAACCCAGCCCCCAATTTCCCCTGCGCAACCACAGGTCATTCTTGATGCCGCAGCAATGAAGCTCTGTGTTTTCACCCCTCCTAAACAGTCAACGCCGTTTGTGTATTCCTCCGGTGCTATCGCTTGCATCGATAACAACAATTATAAATGTGTGAATGGAGAATGGGTTAAAGATGGCGGGAATAGTTCCTGCCGATAAATACTGCACACTATTCTCTCAACATGAGCACCTACTAGATGCGGCCCATAGACTAGCTACACAACACGAGCATCTAGTAGGTTATCATGGAATAGAATAAAAAAATTATCACCATATTTTTCTAATGAACCATGTATCCACAATACTTGAGGAATATCAAAATGAAACACAAATACAGCTTATGGATAACATCATCACTTGTGTGTCTATTTTTATCATTTTTGCTTATAGTAATTTCCGCCACATCCGTAATTAATGATGTATTAACAATAGAAAAACCAAAAATAACATTATCAAACCAAGACATAACAAAATTATTCAACGATGAACTTATAGCCAGTGCTATTGGATTAGAAAAAAACAAATCAAAATCAAAGGAGGATATTTTATCAAAAAGCTCTCTTCAGCAAATACTATCAACCGAAAAACAACCGGAACTAAACGCGGAGTTTGCAGCCTCTTACACAAGAGATAACGCATTGATAAAAAAAGAAACAATAGAGAAAAAAATCGGTGAATTAAGGTGGGCAACAAAAGATATAAAAAATTCATCAGTTGAAATAAGACTCTCATTAATAGAGGAGACGTCACGAAATATAGACAAAAAAATAGAAAACTACCTAAGTATATTGGAGTGGTGCCTAGGAGCACTATTCACAATGCTATTTGCAAATGTCTCAGGGTTAATAGCAATTTCGGTAAAAATGTCCGACATAAGAAATGCCCCCCCACGGTAGCAGTTTTGTGTAACTGATGCAGAGCGATAACGTCACCTCATAAAGTTAGGAAACCCGCTCCTAACCCTGGCGTCGTTGACGCTCTGAATGCTCTGGCGGCCATCATGGTCGCCATGAGCCAGACCCTGTCCGACCTGTCCCGCCGCCTTGAAAACATGATCGTCCTCGGCACCATCGCCGAGGTCGATCATGCCGGCGCTCGGGTCAAACTGTCCCTGTCGGGCCGGAAAACCAACTGGCTCCCCTACCCTGCCGACATCGGCGCGAATTATCGCCGCTGGCGGCCTTTGCGGCTCGGCACCCAAGTTGTCGCCCTGTGCCCGTCGGGCGATCCTGCCCAGGCCGTGATCGGAAAAATTCTCTATACCGATTCCATCGCCCCGCCGGCAGACGTCGGCACCCTGGATTTGATCCAGTTCGACGACGGCACCCTGGCCAGCTACGACAGCGCCGCCAAGGTCATGACCCTGAAGTCCGCCGGCAAGCTGACCGTCGTCACCGCCGGAGACTGCTCGATCGAGGCCGGCGGGGCCGTGTCCATCGTGGCCGCCGGCACCGCCAGCATCAAAGCCCCCAATGTCCAGATCGTCGCCACCAACGGCGCGGGCAACGCCGCCCAGATGGAAGGAAGCTTCAGCCTGAAGGGCGATTTCTCCGTCGAGGGAGGCATCGCGGTCAACGGCGACATCGCCGCCACCGGCTCCATCATGGATGGCGGCGGCAACTCCAACCACCATTCGCACTAGAGGCCGATATGGCGGGCATGGATGCCGTATCCGGCAAAACCCTGGACGAACTGGCCGATATCCGTCAGTCGATTTCCGACATTGTCGGGACTCCGGTCGGCACCCGCGTCATGCGTCGCGCCTACGGCAGCCACCTGTTCGACCTTGTCGATTCCCCCGGCTCCCCCGAGGGAGCTTTGCAGGTTGTCGCCGCCGCCGCCGACGCCATCGCCCGCTTTGAAAAGCGTGTCGTCATGCAATCGGCCAATCTGACTGTGTCCTACAGCGGCGAGGCCGTTTTACGCACCACCTGCAAGGTTAAGGCGTCCGGCCTGACGATCACCGCCGACACCAAGATCGCGGGGGCGGCATGAGCGTCATCGACCTGTCCAGCCTGCCGGCTCCCAACGTCATCGAGGCGATCGACTACGAAACCATCCTGGCCGCCCGCAAGGCCGAAATGAAGACGGCCCTGGCCGATGTCCTGCCCGATTGGAATCCCGATCTGGAAAGCGACAGCATCGTCAAGCTGCTGGAAGAATCGGCCTACCGAGAAACGATCTTGCGCCAGCGCGTCAACGACGCTGCCCTGGCCACCATGCTGGCCTATGCCGTTGGCGAAGACCTCGACCAGATCGGCGCCCGCTACAACGTCAAGCGCCTGGTTGTCACTCCCGCCGACGCCACGACGGTCCCGCCGACCGCCGCCGTCATGGAAACAGATGACCGCTTCCGCTCCCGTATCCAGATGGCGTTCGAAGGCTTCAGCACCGCCGGGCCTGTCGGCGCTTATACCTTCCACGCCCTTTCGACTTCGGCCAAGGTCAAGGATTGTTCCGTCACCAGCCCGACGCCGGGCGATGTTCTGCTGACCGTCCTGTCCACCGAAGGCGACGGCACGCCGGATGCCGCCCTGCTGGATACAGTCCTGGCTGGGCTCGACGATGACGACAAGCGCCCGCTGAACGATACCGTTCTGGCCGGCGCCGCCGACGTCCTGCATTACCACATTTCCGCCGTGCTGGTGATGCCCGAAGGCCCGGACAATGACACCGTCCTGGCCGCCGCCCAAAAGGCGGTGAAGACCTATGCCGATAAATGCCACGCCTTGGAAGCGACGGTCGCCCGCTCCGGCATCGACGGCGCCTTGCATCAGGCCGGCGTCACCCGCGTCATCCTGACCGATCCGCCGGAAGACATCATGCCGACCAAGCTTCAGGCGGCCTATTGCACCGGCATCGACGTAACGGTGTCCAATGGCTGACCGGCTGCTCCCCCCGTCCGCCAGCACCCTTGAAGTGACGATTGCCGACGTCAACGCCGCCATGGCCGATTTGCCGGTTCCCATCGCCGCCCTGTGGACCCCGGAAACCTGCCCGGCGGCCTTGCTGCCCTGGCTGGCCTGGGCCTATTCGGTCGATACCTGGGACAGCAACTGGTCGGAACGCACCAAGCGCAACGTCATCGCCGCCGCCTACAACGTCCACCGGCTAAAGGGAACGGTGGGTTCGGTCAAACGAGCCCTGACCGCCGCCGGTTTCCCCTCCACCATCGTCGAGCGCCTGCACCGCCGCACCTACAACGGCGAGATCACCTACAACGGCCATTTTTTCCACGGATGGGAAAAAGCCTGGGCGCTTTATCGAGTCATCCTGCAACGCCCCATCCGCAACGATCAGGTGGCCACCGTTCTGGCCATCCTGGCCACCACCGCCCCCGCCCGCAGCCATCTGGCGTCCCTCGAATACCAGACGGCCCCGAATCTCTATGACGGTCGCTCGTCCTATGACGGCGCCTATAACCACGGAACCGCCTGATCATGGCTGACAACACGCTTCCCGAATCCAATGAATGGACCGAAGCCATCTATCAGTTGGAAACCGACGATCCGGTGATCGGCGGCGCCGACGGCATTTCCAACAAGCCGTCCAAGCAACTGGCCAACCGCACGCTGTGGCTGAAGACGGCCCTGGCCGCTCTGTCCGACAAGATCGTCGCCGCCAAGACCACCGTGGCCGGCATCGTCCAGTTGGCGACCACCGCCGAAGCCAAGACGGGCACCGACACAGCCAAGGCCGTTACCCCCGCCGGATTGGCGGCGGCTCTGAGCCAGAAGACCGTCGCGGCGGCCACCACCGACGCCGCCGGCATCGTCCAACTGTCCACCGACGCCGAAGCCAAGACGGGCACCGACACCGCTAAGGCCGTTACCCCTTCCGGCCTTCTTGCCGCCATTTCCGACAAGCTGGCGGCGGCCAGCGAAACGGTGTTCGGTCTTCTCAAGCTGGCGACCACCGCCGAGGCCAAGGCAGGAACAGACACCGGCAAAGCCGTCACCCCCGCCGGATGGCTGGCCGCTTTCACCGACAAACTGGCCTCCATCGCCGAAACCAAGGCAGGAACCAGCACTGACAAGGCCGTCACGCCTGCCGGCCTTCTCGCCGCCAGCCTCGCCAACCTGTCGCAAATCCATTCCATCACGGCAGCCGTTGCGGCCAATGCATTGACCGCCACCCTTCAGCCGGAACCTTTGATGTTTCGCAATCCGACGCTAACCAATGGCGCCCCGATTACGGTCAGCATTCCGGGGGCTCTGTCGGTGAGTGTGCCCTCTGGGGCGACCCTCGGCACTGTCAGCGGCCAGCAGTCTCTGCTGGCGCTGATTTGCCTCTATAACGGCGGCAATCCAGTCCTCGGCGTCGTGAATTTGGCCGGTGGCGTCGATTTGTCCGAAACCAATCTGCTGTCGGCCACGGCGATCAGCGCCGGAGCGACCAGCGCCAGCACGGTCTACGCTTCAGTCGCCGTTGTCTCATCTCCTTATCGTGTCGTTGGGTTGATCACGCTCACCGAAGCTGTCGCCGGAACTTGGGCGACGGCTCCTACCGGAGTTCAAGGCGCGGGCGGAATGGCCATGGCGGCCATGCAGAGTCTTGGCTTCGGCCAGACTTGGCAAAATCTGACTGCCAGCCGCGCGCTGGGTACGACTTATTACAACACCACGGGCCGACCAATCTTTATCTCGATCACATGCTCGGGAAATAGCGGCGTCGGAACATCCATTCAGGTCAATGGCGTGAGCACAGGGCTATCAGGCTACGTCAACGGCGGGGCTGATCTTGTTTACACAGCAATCGTTCCTCCCGGTCAGTCGTATGTCGCTACGACTGGGGTGGTGCTCAACACATGGTCTGAACTGCGCTAGAGGGAGAAAGATCATGAGCATTTGGAAAGACGCCGACGGACTCCTACACGACGATATGGATGGCGCCGCTATCGGCCTGCCGTCCTGGCCGCAAGGGATGACGCTGATTACGGATGATGAGGCGGCGGCGCTGAGGGCGCCGACAGCCGAAGAAATCCGGGCCAATTTCGTTGCGGCCTCAAAAACTGCTCTGGCAGCCACCAGCACCACCATGGAACGCATTACCGAAGCCGTCGCCCTGGGCAAAACCGCCTGGGGGGCTGACGACGTGCAGACCTTCCTGGCATACCGCGCCGCCCTTCGCGCCATCGTGTCCGGCGACGACGCGACATCCACCGAATTGCCCCAGCATCCCGGCTATCCCGCCAACACCTGACCACCCCGTTTAGGAGTCCCATCAATGGCCACCGATTATCATCATGGCGTGCGCGTCGTCGAAGTCAGCGACGGCACCCGCCCCATCCGCACCATCAGCACCGCTGTCATCGGCGTTGTCGTCACCGGCAGCGACGCCGACGCCACTACCTTCCCCTTGAATCGCCCGGCCCTGGTGACGGACATCGCCACCGCCGTCGGCAAGGCCGGCGACAGCGGCACCATCCCTTACGTCCTCGACGCCATCAAGGACCATGGATCGCCCGCCGTCGTGGTGGTGCGCGTCGAGGAAGGCGAGACGGACGCCGAAACCACCAGCAACGTCATCGGCACCACCGTCAACGGCCAGAAGACCGGCTTGCAGGCTCTGACCGCCGCCAAGGCCAATCTGGGCGTTACGCCCCGCATTCTGGGCGTTCCCGGCCTGGACAATCAGGCCGTGACCGCTGAAATGGTGTCCATCGCCAAGCTGACCCGCGCCTTCGTCTACGCCAACGCTCACGGCTGCGAGACGAAGGAAGCCGCCGCCCTTTACCGCGACAATTTCGGCGCCCGCGAACTGATGCTGATCTGGCCGGACTTCGTTTCCTACGACACCATCAACAGCGCCGACCACACCGAATGGGCCGTGGCCCGCGCCCTGGGCCTGCGGGCCGCCATCGACGAAGACACCGGCTGGCACAAGACCCTGTCCAATGTCGAGGTCGAGGGCGTCACCGGCATCAGCAAGGACGTTTTCTGGGATCTGCAAAACCCCAGCACCGACGCCGGCTATCTGAACGGCAAGGACGTCACCACCCTGATTCGCAAGGAAGGCTTCCGCTTCTGGGGCTCGCGGACCTGCTCGTCCGATCCGCTGTTCTGCTTTGAGAACTACACCCGCACCGCCCAGGTTCTGGCCGACACCATGGCCGAGGCGCATTTTTGGGCCATGGACAAGCCGCTGCATCCGACCATGGCCCGCGACATCGTCGATGGGGTCAACGCCAAGTTCCGCGAACTTACCCGCAACAACTACCTGATCGGCGGATCGGCTTGGTACGACCCCACCAAGAACGACAAGGACACCCTGAAGGCCGGCAAGCTGTTGATCAGCTACGACTACACCCCTGTTCCGCCGCTGGAAAACCTGCTGTTCGAACAGAAAATCACCGACGACTATCTGGTCGATTTCGCCGCCCAGATGACCGCCTAACCGCCCGACGATCAAAGGATTCGACGATGGCTCTCCCCCGCGTTCTCAAAAACTACACCCTCTATATCGACGGGCGGTCTTATGCCGGTCTGATCGAGGAACTGACCCTGCCCAAGCTTTCCCTGAAAACCGAAGAATATCAGGCCGCCGGCATGCTCGGACCGATCGATCTTGATATGGGCATGGACGGCATGAAGCTGGAATTCACCCTGGCCGAATTCAATCCCGACATCCTGGCGTCCTGGGGTATCGCCGACGTCAGCGGCATCAATGCGCGTTTCCTGGGCGCCGCCGTGGCCGCCGACGGCACCGGCACCGACGCCGTCGAAATCTCGGTTCGGGGCCGCTGGAAAACCCTGGACCCGGGCAGCGTCAAGGGCAAGGACTTGGCCAAGATGAAGGTGGAAATGCCCCTGACCTATTACCGCTACAACCGCAACAGCACCACCCTGATCGAGGTGGATTTCATCAACGGCAAGATGAACGTCAACGGCACCAGCCTGACCGACGCCGTCTTGACGGCGCTGGGCATCAACACCTGATGGAGATTGGGATATGAACCCCACCATTACACTGATCAAGCCCCTGAAATTCGGCGAAGACATCATCGCCGAATTGCCCTTGCGCCGTCCCATGGCCGGCGATCTGCGCGGCATCAAGCTGGCGGCCATTCAGGAATTGGACGTCACCACCATCCTGTCGTTGGTCCAGCGGCTGTCCACGGTGCCCCTGGCCCCCGACACGCTCACCACCATGGACCCGGTCGATATCGTCCAGGCCTGCGAGGTGATTTCCGGTTTTTTCGTGCCTGCCCGCACCCCCTCCCCGACGACGCACTGAACGCCTGGGGAATTTTGATGAAGACGTTCCCCGGGTCTTTCCCGGGGAGCGAGTTCGTCAATCTGTCGCTTGAAGACTATGCCCAGGCTTACGCCCTGGCGGTCGAGTTTATCGAAGCCGAGGCGGAAGCCATGAAGGAGGCGCGGGAGTAATGGCCGATCTGAAGCTGAAAATTCTGATCGAGGCGTTCGAAAGGATCAGCGAACCCTTCAAGAAAGCGACCCAATCCACCGACGCCATGAAGGCCGCCCTGAAAGGGGCGACGGAAACCGTGCGCAGCCTGGAAAAGGCGTCCGCCCAGGTGGACGCTTTCGCCCGCCTGAAGCGCGACGCCCAAGCCAATGCGACCGCCCTGGCCGAAGCCCAGAAAAAAGCCCAAGCATTGGGGCGGGAACTGGCGGAAGCCGGCGGCGGAAGCCGCAAGGCCCAGGCGGCGTTCAGTGCGGCGCGGCGCGAGGTCGAGCGGCTGGAAGCGGCGGAAACCTCGATTACCCGCGAAACGCAGATTCTGCGCAACAAGCTGGCGGAAGCGGGCATCAGCACCAAGAACCTGGGCACGGCGCAAGCCCAACTGAAACGGGACATCGATGCGGCCAAAGCGGCGGCGGTCAAGGAAGCCACCGCCCTTGATACAGTGAAGGCCAAAATGGACGCCATCGCCACGGCCCGCGCCAAGATGTCGGCCACTCAGGAACGCGCCGGCAAGATGGCCGGCAGCGGTGCCGGGGCCATGGCGGCGGGCGGCGCCGGATTGATGGCCGGCGTCCCCGTCGTCACCACCGCCGGAGACTTTCAGCACGAACTGGCGGCCTATGGCCTGACCGCCGGCCAGACCAGCCAGCAGCTTCAGCAGGTCCGCGACAAGCTGCGGTCGCTGTCGGTCGAGGTCAACCAGTCCTCCATGGACCTGCTGGCCGGGCAAAGCATTCTGGTGGGCAAGGGCCTGGACCCCGACGCCGCCCTGGGAGCCATCGGCACCATCGGACGGGCCGTCACCGCGACCGGCGCCGAAATGGCCGATATGTCAAACCTGGCCTTTTCCGTCATGGACAACCTAAAGGTTCCGCAACAGGAACTGGCTCAGGCCATGAACATCATGGCCAAAGCCGGCGACCTGGGCGGTTTCGAGTTGAAGGACATGGCCAACACCTTCCCGCAGTTGACCGCATCGGCGCATATGCTGGGCATGAGCGGGGCCAAAGCCATCGGCACCTTGTCGGCGGCCTTGCAGATCGCCACCAAGGGCGCGGCGGACCCGTCCGAGGCGGCCAACAATTTCGCCAACTTCCTGCAAAAAGCAACGGCCCCGGACACGGTCAAGAACTTCGAGAAAAAGGGCATCGACATCAAGGCCGCCCTGCAAAAGGGCCTGATGACCGGCGAAGACCCGATTGACGTCATGATGAAACAGATCGGCAAGGCGACCGGCGTCGATTTCGAAAAGGAAATCGCCGACGCCGTGGCCAACGGCGGCGACGCCAAACAGGCCGCCGAAAGCTTGGCCGCCAAGTTCAATCTGGGCGAACTGTTCGGCGACGTGCAGGTACAGAACTTCCTGGCCCCCATGATGGCCAACATGAAGGAATTTCACCGCATCCGCGACGAAGCCATGAACAGCGACGGCACGGTCGATAACAAATTCACCACCATGATGGCCACCTTCAACGAATCGACGAAGGGCTTGGGCAACGACTTCAAGAACACCATGGAAGCCATCGGCACGGCCATGTTGCCCGTTCTGACGCCCCTGGCCAACGGCCTGCGCGGCATCGTCCAGGCTATCGGCAGCTTCGCCAACGACAACCCCCGCCTGACCGCCACCATCGGCATGCTGGCCGGCGCTCTGGCCGGGCTGGTGTTCATCGGCGGCACCCTGACCGTCGCCCTGGCCAGCTTGCTTGGGCCGTTCGCCATGGTGCGCTTTGCCGCCTCGACCCTGTTCCCGGTTCTGATCGGCGGCATTCGCGCCGTCGGCGTCGCCTTCGCCTCCAACCCCATCGGCTTGATCTTGACCGGCATCGCCGTGGCGGCGGGGCTGGTCATCGCCTATTGGGAACCGATCAAGGGTTTCTTCGCCGACTTGTGGACGGGCATCACCTCGGGATTCAGCGCCGCCTTGCAATTCATCCAGTCCGGCTTCGACGTCCTGAAGCCGATTCTGGCCGCCATCGGCATCGCTTTCGGCGCCACCCAGGCGGCGGCCACGCCGGCCGGAAAAGCGCCCCCGGTCAAGATCGCCGCCGCCGTCAGCCCGGCGGCGGCCAGCGTCGCCGGTAAGGGTAACAACGTCAACATGGGGGGCGTTGCCATTACCGTCCATGGAGCGCCTGGACAGAGCCCCGAAGAGATCGGGAAACAGGTCAGGCTGGAACTGGAAAAAGCGGAACGGCGCAAAGCCGCCGACACCCGCGCCCGCCTCTATGATGGAGAAAAATGACCATGCCCCTGATGAGCCTTGGCCTGTTCGCCTTTTCCATCAAGACGGCCCCCTTCGAGACGTTAAAGCGGTCAACCCAATACCGCTGGGCCAGCAAGGACCGGGTGGGCCGCGCCCCGGCCTATCAATCGGTGGGACCGGGCGAGGACAGCCTGACGATCGAGGGAACCCTTGCCCCGGAACTGACCGGCGGCCCGAAGAACCTGGACAAGCTGCGCGAGATGATGGCCAGCGGCAAAGTCTGGATTCTGACCGCCGGAACCGGCGAGGTCATGGGGAAATGGTTCATCACCCAGATTGAGGAAACCAAGTCCCACATGCTGGTCAACAGCGCGGCCAGGAAAATCGCCTTCACCCTTTCGCTGAAGTTCTACCCAGACGACGACGACGCCCTGCTGGGCAAGCTGATGGACAGCAAGACGTGATTCCCGATTTCCGCATCAAGGCCGGGACCGCCGACGTCACCGGGCACATCCGCAAGAACCTTGTTTCCCTGCGCCTGACGGACAAGACAGGCATGGAAGCCGATCAGGTCGAAATCGTCATCGCCGACAAGACCGGCTCCATCGCCCTGCCGAAGCGGGGCGTCACCCTGTCCGTCGCCATCGGCTGGAAAGACCGCCAGTTGGTGGAAAAAGGCACCTTCACCGTCGATGAAGTGGGCGAAGATGGTCCGCTCGACTGCATCACCATCCTGGCCCGATCCGCCGATTTCCGCACATCGCTGAAGGACAGCCGCGAGGCCAGCTATAATTCCACCACCCTGGGCGCGATCCTGACCACCATCGCCAGCCGCAACGGCCTGACGCCCGCCATCAGCCCGACCCTGGGCGACATCGAGGTTATCCATCTGGACCAAACCAACGAGTCCGACGCCAATCTGGTGACGCGCCTGGGCGACGATTACGGCGCCGTGGCCACCATCAAGTCCGGGAAGCTGATCTTCGTGCCGGCGGGCTCCGGCCTGACCGCCAGCGGCCAGACCTTGCCGGCGGCCAGCATCGTCCGCAAGGAGGGCGACCGCCATTCCTTCCGGGCCACCGACCGCGACGGAAGCCAGACCGGCATCCAAGCCAAATGGCACGACCTGAAAAGCGGCAGCACCTGTTTTGCCCTTGCCGGCAAGGAAGGATCGGTCAAGACGCTGAAGCGGACCTATCCCGATCAGGCCGCCGCCCAGGCCGCCGCCGATTCGGCATGGGAACGGCAGAAAAGCCAAAGCCACAGCTTCAACGTCACCCTGGCCATAGGCCGCCCCGAGATCGCCGCCTGTAGCCCGCTGACCCTGTCCGGCTGGCGGAGCGAGATCACCGCCCTGTCATGGATCAGCGACGACGTCGCCCACACCCTGGACGGCAGCGGATTGACCACAGAGATACAGGCGAGTGAGCGGAGCGGTGAAGACGACTAGACCAACGCCATAGATCATGGGTCCGGCGACAAGATCGCGGAGGGAAGCCCCCCAGAATCCCCAAGGTTGCAGTTCCGATCACAGAAATCATCGGACGCCATCACCGACACTGAAACAGCGGCCAGCAAACCGGCGGCCATTACCACGCCCAGAATCCGCTTGACGACAGACACCGGCACGTAGGCACGCACCCGAGATTCCGACATCAGGTCGCGGATTTCCCCTTGCAAATCCATCAATACCCCCAAACTTTGCTCTGCCTACCCGGGTAGGAAGGCGGAGCCGTGAATAAACACGGTTGGGGTACGGCGTTACCCTTGGAAAGAGCCACTCGCAATGGCTCTCACCCCGCCTGAGGGGGTGAGGCCTGAAAAATAATGCAACCTACAGAGAAATCAACCTCGACCTGGGGACCATCCCGATTGGGATAACATCTCGCGGGCCACGTCGAGAATGTTCCCCACTTCGGCCCTGATGTCCGCTTCCGTCCATTCGGCGATGTTGGGGCGGCTCCGCAGCATGCGCACGGCCCGCGAGATCATGCCGGCCATGCTCTCGACCGGAGCTTCCAGCTTGGCGGTCTCGTACCATCCCAAGGTCGCGGCGATGGCGATTTCGTACAGCCGGTCATCCAGGGCGGCAGCGGCCTGACCGTCCGAGGCGGCGCTCCTCAGCATCGCCCCATCGCCCGTCAGCAGCCAATGAATGTCGATGCCCATCCCAAGCAAAGCGGACATCACGTCCGAGTTTGGGCGGGTGTCCCCCTTCTCGTAACGCTCCCAGGTCTTCCGAACAGAGAGTCCAACACGCTCTGCCATTTGGGTTGCCGAGAGGTCGAGATAATCGCGCACCCGGCGCAGCCTTTCGGGAAATCCTTCAGCCATGACGATCAGCCCCACCGATCAGCAAGTCATTGAAAAAAGACAATAAACACCCTCTTTGTAAAAAATTAGACGCACATTCGGTCTTAAAAGACGCTTTTTATCCTTGTTTGTGCGCACTTTCTGTCTCACTATCTGGTCCACCGGAACCAATTATACCCGTAAGCGGCCACGCCGCACAGGAGAAGGCATGTCTGACCAAGGATGGCACAAGGCGGATATCAGGGCCGCCGTCGAGAAGAAAGGCGAAACCCTTTCCAGTCTCGCCCTTAAGCAGGGCATCCACCCCATGGCCTGCCGCCGGGCCGTGGTCGCCCGCAACACCCCCGGCGAAAAAGCCATCGCCCAACTGATCGCCGTGCCGCTGTGGGAACTGTGGCCCGACCGCTGGCGCCAGCCCGAGGAAACCGGCGGACCCGCCGTGCGCATCGACAATCGCCGCCGCGACGACGCCGAGCTTAAGGACTTCGTGAAGGCGAAAATCATCAGCCTGCTCCTTTCCAATTTCCGCCATGCCCAACCCGAGACGCCCTGCCGCGAAGTCACCATGGCCAGCTTGATGGCCTTTCTCGGCACCGGCACCGACGCCGCCATGGCCGCCGCCGGTTTCACCCCGGAAGAGATCGGTCTGTACGCCCCCGCCGCCCGCGATCTGTTCGCCAAGGGTGAAATCCCCGTTTCCAGCCGCGCCGGTTCTGACCGGCTCTGAGACAGAAAGAGCCTATCCCATGTCGATTGGACAGAAATGCACCACCAGCGCGGAACGGCTGAAGAACATCAGAACCGGCTTCCGCGACACCCTGGCGTCCTTCGTCGGCGTGGGACGGTCCTTCGCCGTCGATGACGTCGCCAAGGCCTGCGGGAAATCTCCCGACACCATCCATTCCTACCTGCGCGGCCAGACCGTGCCCGATTGGCCGACGGCGGTTTTGTTGCTGGGGCTGCTGTCGGTGGAATTCGCCACCATCGTCCTGCGCCCCGCCGGGCTGGCCGGCGTCCACAGAATCAGCGGCGTCTGTCCGCCGGGCGAAACGCTCCGGGAAATCATCGAAGGCGCGGCCACCCTGGCGACCGCCTGGGCCGATCAGCGGATCGACCATACCGAATGGCCGGAAGTCGAAAAGCAACTGACCGAAGCGCAAACCGCAATCGCGCAATTCCTGGCCACGAAAGGCGACCAGAAATGAGCAAGCCCCGCATCGTCCAGCGTTCCAACACCACCCATTGCCCGGCGTGCGGCAACCGCTGCCGGACCATCAAGAGCGTTCAACTGACCCCGACCTATCGGGAAGTCACCTATCTGTGCCTCAACGACGAATGCGGACACATCTTCATCGCCTCGATCGAGGCCACCCGATCCTTGCAGCCGTCGGCCATACCGGACCCGGAAGTCAGGCTGCCCGGCCCCGCCGCCAACCGCTAACAGGAAAGGCGGTTCCCATGCTGCGCATCACCGCCCTTTACCACGCCATTTTCCGCCCCGCCCGCAAACGCGCCGCCCGGCGCCGGGACTGGGCCTGACCAAGAACGGGGGACACCATGAACACCGAATCCAAAAGGGTCCATATCGTCGAAGGACGCCTGGACGCCATCTCCCTGGCCACCGCCATTCCGGCGGAAACCGTGCTTTTACAGGATGGTGCGGGAACGTCCGAAGTCATCGGGATCACATGGCCGGAAAGGCTGACGGTCCATGGCGCCAAGAAACTGGCCCGCAAGATCAATGCCGCCATGAACATTGGACATAACCGCGCCTTGCATGCCATCGCCGTCCGCTATGGCTTCGAGTCCTGGATTGCTTGCCTTGCCGCCATTTCCACGGATCAGGACCGCGCAGAGAAAAAGGCCAAGAGCATGCGCATCCAGCAGCGCCGCGCCAGGAAGTGGTCACAGCAAAATTCAGACCGATGGAAGGACAACGACGCGCTGGCCGCGTCCTCTCCCGGCTGGAATGGCAAGCACAGCGCCACGGCGCGACTGCCGGGCCACACGCAGCCCGCTGACAGCATCGCCGCTGCCGTGGTGTTCACCCCCGAGAAATTGTGAGGTTGCCATGTTGAGCGATGAAATCATGGAACTGGCCGCCGGCCTGTCCGGCTACATGGACACCGGAATCACCATCGAACCGGCTGGCTTGGCCGTGATCTGCCTGACCCTGGCGAACTTCGCCACCGACGCCGACCGGCTGCAAAGACGGGCCGACGCCTGCGACGTTCCCGACGACATCCTGAAGATGGCCAGCCTGTTGAAGCGCCGCGGCGTTTTTACCGGCGAGGTCATGGCCGGCGACCCCGCCTTTGGCGTAGGGGAGAAAAGCCATGGATGATCGGCCCGAAAAAAATCCCGTCATGGGGACCATCATCAATGGCGATGGTGGCTTCTTGGAACTTCGCTACCGCATCTTCGATCAGAACGTCATCGTCCGACACGGCGCGTCTCAAACATTGTTTATCATGGCCTCGATGGTCGAAAGCCTCAGTTGCTTGGACGGCTTGTCCCAGGATTCCGCATCCTCATGTCATGATCTTTGGCTTAAGGCTGCCCAGGAAAAGCGCCGGGAGCTTGGACGGCTGATCGGGCGGGACCGAGAAAGTTATAGAGCCTTTGTCTCCATCGGCGGCGTCGAGATTGAGCCCATGCCGGTCAACCCCGAGGAGTCTCAGGGATGACCGCCGCCAAAGCTTTCAACTGGTCATCACAGGCGTCCCGCCTCGATGACAAAGCGCAAGGCGTCGACGGCCTGCGCCTTGACCCGCACGCCTTTCACCGTGCGGTCGCACCCCTCTATTTCCAGGGACCGGATGCAACCGGCGACAAAGGATTGTTGATCGTCAATCGGCCAATCCGGGGCCGAGAAGGACACGAAGGCCGTCAATGCCTTGACCAGCCCGCCGTCATAAGTGGACGGCCTATCCGCCAGTGGGCGTTCCATGGTCGCCCGGACCAAGGCGGCGGTGCCGGGAATCATGCCCTGGCCGGGAAGGGTTTCCAGGGTCAGCTTCACTTTGCTGGGCTGGGACAGATAGTGCTCGACCAGCAGATCGCCGCGCCGGTCTTCTCCGGTCTTGCCCAAACGCGGAGCTTCGTTCTTCAGAGCCAGCACAATAGCTTCGCTGTCCGCGCTGATCACTCGGGGATCGACCGTTTCCCCGGGCGGGCTGGACATCTGCGCCTGTACCTCGCTTTTCCCGGTTCCCTGGGGTGCCTCCGCGACAGGCTGACCGACCGGCTTTGCTGGCGGCGGCGGAAGCAGGCTGATCCAGACGGACAGCAGCACCACGAAGATGCAGGTTGCGACCGCCGCCGCCTGCCCCCGCTTCGGATTGGCCGATCTGAACAGGACCAGCTTGGGGCGAACCAGCCCGACAGGAATGGCGATCAGCGCCAGCAACACCAGCAACGCGAACACAATGGCCATCAGAAGTTCCCCCACGACGCCGAAACAACTTCCCGGCGTAACCCGAGGGGAAGCCTCCGTCCAGTCTTTTTCGTCCATGCGAACCAGATGGGGGGGGCGGCATGACTGAGAAATCGTCCATGCGCCCGGACGTCAGGTCCGAGGTGGTGTCCAGCCTGAAGCGGGCCTATTCCATGGTCGAGGAAAAGGGCTGGCTGCGCAAAGGCAAGTGCCCGCAATGCGGCGGCAAGGAACTGTTCACCCATGCCGCCAGCCCCTGGGTGGTCAAATGCGGCCGGGAAAACAAATGCGGCTGGTCGGCCAGCACCAAGGATTTGTTCCCCGACGCCTTCGGGCGCTTCAACGAACGGTTCCCCCCGACCACCCAAGACCCCAACGCCACCGCCGAAGCCTACCTTGACTTCGTGCGCGGCTTCACGCCGGGCAAGATCAAGGGCTGGTTCCGCCAGGGCCATTTCCGGCACCCGAAGGGCGACCGCGAGACGGCCACCGTGGTCTTCGACATCGACCGCGCCGCCGGCATCTTCATGGAGCGGCTGATAGACCCCGTCCGGGTCAAGCGGCCTGACGGTGATGTCGAGGTCAGGAAGGCCAATTTCGAGGGTCAGCATAAGGGCCTGTGGTGGGCGCCGCCCGGCCTGAAGATCGAAGATGAGGTCTGGATTGTCGAGGGATGCCTTGACGCCATCGCCCTGACCCTGGCCGGAGTGTCGGCGGTTGCCAGCCTGTCGGCGGTGAACTTCCCCGATGTCGAGATCAAGAAGCTTGACCCCAGGAAGACCACCCTGGTTTGGGCGCTCGACAACGACCGCGCCGGCAACGGCTGCACCCACAAGCACGCCAAGGCGGCCAAGGCCCTGGGCTTCGAATCCCGCGCCGCCGTGATTCCCCAGAAGGGCAAGGCCAAGGTGGATTGGAACGATTGCCACCTTGCCGGCGAGTTGGAAGAAAAGGACATCGAGCGTTACCGCTTCCACGGCGATTTGCTGATGGCCGCCACTCCCGCCGAAAAAGGGTGCCTGATCTGGCGGCGCAGCTCCGCCACCAGTTTCGCCGTCGAACATCACGCCCAGACCTATTGGTGGTCGCTGCCCCAGGAACTGTACAACAAACAGATGGAGGAATTCAGAACCGCCGGGCACGCCGCCAGCGACCGGGGCTATGAGTTCGACGCCGCCATGAAGGTCGCCAGGGTGGACAAGATCGCCAATTGCGCCTTCAAGTTCCTGTATTTCCAGCGGGACATGCAGACGGACGAAAGCTGGTATTACACCCGCATCGACTTCCCCTATGGCCGCCACGGCGGCCTGAAGAACACCTTCACCGGACCGCAGATTTCGACATCGAGCGAGTTCAAGAAGCGCCTGCTGTCGATTGCCCCGGGGGCTTTGTTCCAGGGCAACAGTTTCCAACTGAACTGGATCATTTCGCGCTATCTCGACGACATCAAGATCGTCGATACCGTGGACTTCATCGGCTATTCCCGCCAGCACCGGGCCTATATCTTCCCCGACAAGGCGGTATCGGACGGCGTGGTCTACGAGATCAACGACGAAGATTTCTTCGAGATCGGCGGCAAGCTGTCGGTCAAATCGCTGAACACCTCGTTGCCCCTGGTGATCGGCAAGGCCTCGGACTGCGACGCCAAATGGATCGAATATGTCTATGAAGCCTTTGGGCCGAAAGGCGTCATCGCCGCCGCCTTCTTCCTGGGCTCTTTGTTCGCCGAGCAGATCCGCGAGCGCCACAAGTCGTTCCCCTTCCTGGAGGTGGTCGGACAGGCCGGCGCCGGCAAGTCAACCCTGATCGAGTTCCTGTGGAAGCTGGTGGGCCGCAACGATTACGAAGGTTTCGACCCCAACAAATCCACCACTGCCGCCCGCGCCCGCATCATGTCGCAGGTGTCGAACCTGCCAATTTGCATGATCGAATCCGACCGTGGCGGCGACGACACATCGAAGGTCCGCCAGTTCGATTGGGACGAGTTGAAGACGGCCTATAACGGTCGCGCCAGCCGCGCCACGGGCGTCAAGAACGGCGGCAACGACACCAAGGAACCACCATTCCGAGGCTCGATCATCATCAGCCAGAACAACCCGGTTGATGCCTCGGAAGCCATCATGTCCCGCATCGTCCACACCTTTTTCGACCGATCCCGCCACAACGCGCAAACCAAGATCGCCGCCGACGAACTGGCCGCCATCCCGGTCGAAAAAGTGTCGAACTTCCTGATCCAGGCCTGCCGGCGGGAAGCCGACATCCTGAAGCTGTTCCACGAACGCGCCCTGGCTTACGAGGAACAGGTGCAGAAGCTGCCCGAGGTCAAGCTGTTCCGCATCGCCAAATGCCATGGACAACTGATGGCCCTGGTGGACGCCCTGGCGATGCTGGTCGAGATCAAGCCAGCCATCCGCCAGGAAACTATGCAGTGCCTGATGGACGCCGCCAAGGACCGCCAGCGGGCGATTTCGGCAGACCATCCGTTGGTCGAGGAATTCTGGGACATGGTGGATTTCATCGGCCTGGACAAGCTGAACCACTCAGCCAACGAACACCTGATCGCCATCAACTTTCCGCATCTGATCCGCGAAGCCACCCGCCAGAACCAGCAGCTTCCGGCCATATCGGACCTGAAGAAGGTGCTGAAAGGCAGCCTGTCGCGCCCCTTCGTCGAGAGCAACAAGACGGTCAACAGCGTTCACGAAAAGGCGTCGGTCAAGTGCTGGGTCTTCCGCGCCGAGAAAGGAGCCAGCCATGCTTAACGCGCCGCCCCCCCTGTTCATCGCGCCCCATTCCACGATCGAGCCGGAACCCGAGCCGGCGGACGTCCAGGCCGAAAGCTCGGCGGAAGAGGATTACTGGGGCGACATCGTCAACCGCATCGGCAACGAGGTCCACGACGCTAAATCCGAACGCGAGATCGACGACGTCCACCGACGCCACAAGGCCACCATCGACACGATGGTCATCCGGTGCCGCCGCATGGCCGAACTGCTGTCCTTCATCTTTCAGGATCACCGCTCGCGATTCCGAGTGATGGGCTCAAATCAGACCTGCTTTGCAAAGGAATCTCAAGAATGACCTATCTATTTCCAGACATCGCAGATGCCTACGGTTTTCAGCGAGATCACAGCCGCGAAATCATCATCGTTGGCTTTGCTGGTGGGGGCGGAAGCTGCGAAGGGATTAAACAGGCCTTGGGGCGGTCCCCTGACGAAGCCCTTAACCATGACCCCGAAGCCGTGGCCATGCATGCCGCCAACCATCCGGGAACCCGGCATTGGTGCCAGAACATCTGGCAAGCGATCCCTTCTGACGTCGCCGCCGGGCGGCCTGTCGGGTTGGCTTGGTTTTCACCTGACTGCAAGCACTTCAGCAAGGCCAAGGGCGGGAAGCCCCGTTCCCGTAACATCCGCGATCTGGCCTGGGTTGTGGTCGGCTATGCCAAGCTACCACGTCACCTACGGCCCCGCGTGCTGATGGTCGAGAACGTCGAAGAGTTCCAAACCTGGGGTCCGCTTCTGGATGACGGCCAACCCTGCCCTGACCGTAAGGGGGAGACGTTCCGTCGGTGGGTCGGAGAACTGCAACGCCTGGGCTATCGCGTCGAGTGGCGCGAAATCAGGGCCATGGATTACGGCACTCCTACTATCCGTAAGCGGCTGTATCTCATTGCCCGCTGTGACGGCCTCCCCATCGTCTGGCCTGAATTCTCGCACGGACCCAGCCGCCAGCATCCTTACTTCACGGCTGCCAACATCATCGACTGGTCATTGCCCTGCCCGTCTATCTTCGAGCGTCGCCGTCCTCTGGCCGAGGCCACCATGCGCCGGATCGCCGCCGGCACCATGCGCTATGTAGTCAATGCGGCTGAACCATTCATCGTCACTTGCAACCATGGGGGAGACATCTTCCGAGGTCAGGGATTGGCCGATCCGTTTCGCACCGTTACGGCTGCCCACGATGCCCATGGAGTTGTGATTCCTCATCTCATGACGATGCGGAATGCCCAAAAGCCTTATTCTGCCGGCAATGAGCCTTTGCATACGATCACCGCTGGCGGTGCTCACATCTATGCGGTGTCCGCTTTCCTGGCCAAACATTACGGCGGCGTGATCGGGCATGGTGTCGAGCAGGCCATGGGCACCGTGACCACTATCGATCACCATTCTTTGGTCGCAGCACATCTGACGCAGTTTCGTCCGAATAGCAAAGGCCATCCTATCGACGAACCCTTGCGAACTGTCATTGCCGGTCACTCTGAGCACCACCTTTCGACGGGGTGCCAATTCGGTGTCGTCGCGGCTCACCTGACGCATTTCTACAGTTCTGCCTCCGATGGCGGCCAGGGCGATTTGCGACACCCGATCAAAACTGTCACCGGAGAGGGGCAACATGCCGGGTTGGTATCGGCGTTCCTGACCAAATATTTCGGCGCTGCCGGTCCCGGACAGGATTGCCGCGATCCGTTGCACACCGTCACTGCCTTGCCGCGCTTTGGTCTGGTCACTGTCGATATTGGCGGCGAGCCTTATGCTATTACCGATATTGGCATGCGGATGCTGACGCCCCGCGAGCTGTTCCGCGCTCAGGGATTTCCCGACTCCTACAAGATCGATATCGAGTTCAACGGCAAAACGCTGTCCAAGGCAGCACAGGTCCGCATGTGCGGAAATAGCGTATGCCCTCCCGTCGCCAAAGCATTGGTCGCGGCAAATGTGCCGGAAATGTCTCTGGTTCGTGAGGCCGCAGAATGACCACCATCGCCCCCCTGCCGCCCGGCCCTTACGACGTTATCCTGGCCGACCCGCCGTGGAAGTTCCTCACCTATTCGGCCAAGGGCCATGGTAAGAGCCCCGAGCGGCACTATTCCACCATGACCCTGGACGAGATTTGCGCCATGCCGGTGCGCGAGGTGACCGACCGGAATGCGGTGCTGTTTCTGTGGTGCACATGGCCGACCATCTTCCAGGCCCAGCGCGTGATCGAGGCTTGGGGCTTCCGCTATTCCGGGCTGGCCTGGGAATGGCTGAAGTACAACCCCAAGACCGGGAAATACGCCTTCGCCGGCGGATACGGCACCCGCAAGAACGTCGAGCCCTGCCTGCTGGCCCGGCGCGGCAAGCTGGGGGTGCAGGACCGATCCGTCCGCGACTTCATCCTGGCCCCACGCCGCGAACATTCCCGCAAGCCGGACGATCAATACGACCGCATCGACCGGATGTTCCCCGGCACCCGCCGCCTGGAACTGTTCGCCCGCCAGCAATGGCCGGGTTGGGACGCCTGTGGCAATCAGACCGGGCTGTTTACCCCCGACACCATCGACACCGCCGCCGGCCAGCCCCTGGCCGCCGAATGATCCATCGGAAAGGACGCACCATGGAACAGACAGAACGCCATCGCCTACCGCACCGCCGACCCGTCGTCACCCGCAAGCTGACCGCCTTCGGCAAGACGCTGATCGCCAGCGCCGGATTCGACGTGGAAACCGGCAAGGTCATGGAGGTTTTCTTCGCCGGGGGCAAGGAAGGGACCAACGTGGACACCATCATGGCCGATGTCGCCGTGGTGATTTCCGTCGCCTTGCAGCATGGCGTTCCGGTCGAGGCCCTGGCCAAGTCCATCGCCCGCGTTCCCGCCGGCACCATCGCCCCCAAGGACATCGACCACGCCCCGACCGAAACCGAGAACGCTTCTCCGGTCGGCGACGTGCTGGATTGGATCATCGGCCTTGACGCCGAATATGCAGGCATCAAACCGGCCACCACCGCAGCAGAGTGAAAGGACGAGATCATGGCTACCAGATTGACCAAGGACATGCGCGAAAGGATCGTCAGGGCCGCCAAGGCGGAAACCTTCGATGGTCGCAAGGCGAAGATCGCCACCATGGAGCATGAGCTTGCCGGCGCCATCCGCCGAACGGTTCTGGGCACCAAGACATTGGAACTTCTTGACGCCCTGCCGGACGGCATCGCCCCAACGCGCAACAAGCTGGCGGCGCAGTTGGCCGGCCACTATGAGCAGTTGAAGCTCGGTTCTGACGAAAGGTTTCCCAGCAAGGTCACCACTTACGACGGAACGATATGCCTGGACGTCTTCGACGGCAGCCACCCGCTGGCGGAGCAATACGAACTCTTCAGGGCAGAAGATAAGAAACTCGCCAACGATATGAAGTCGATCGAGGCGAGGCTGACGGCGCTGGTCAACTCCTATTCGACGGTCGAACGGCTGGTCGAGGCATGGCCTGACGGCGAAAGATACATCCCCAAACCTAAAGACGCCGTGCTGGTCGTCCCTGCGGTGCTGGTCAGCGACGTGATTGCCGAAATGCAAGCGGCCAAGGCCGCCTGAAATCGACGGAAACAGGCTATCGGTGCTGCCATGCCGCGCCGATAGCGACGGAGGAACCAGACATGACCACGAATGATGAACTGCTGACCAAACTTAACGCGGCCAATGGTGCCCTCGCCGATTGGATGAAAGCCGCTCAGGCTGCGGGAGACATCGAAAAGGAGCGCGACGAACTGCGGTCCGAGGTGGCCGACATGAAAGCGGGCATCCACGAGGTCATGGACAAGATCAGAAACGGCGAGGTCTGTGACTGCGACGTCTTGTGGTTCGGCCCGACCACCACCCTGTGGGAGCGGCTTGACCAGATTGGCGGCGGGGACTCCTGCGCGGATTGCGGCGGCCATGACGGGCAGCACAAAGAGGAGTGCCCCATACCATGGTGAGGAAATCCCCAGACCTGTTTCCCGACGCCCCGCGCCGGCCTCGCCGCGTGCTGATGGCCGTGATTGACTGCGGAAACCCTCCCTTCGCCGGTATGAAGAAATTCTTCGTGCATCTCGTCTGCAGCAAGTGCGGCCATGACGACGACTGGAGCGATTTTCCGACCAAAACCGAATCGCAATCCCAGCCGTGCCCCAAGTGCAACACACCTGAAAACTGAAGTTGAGGAGTAAGTGACCATGTCCAAGCCGAACAATACGACCTCGCGTGTGATCGACGAGATTTATAGCGAGCGACGTCGTCAGGTCGATGCCGAGGGATACAGCGCACGTCATGACGACAAACACCCCGGCCAGATGGCCGCCGCTGCCGCCTGCTATGCCATCCGGTCTTCGGAAGACGTTTCGCTCGAAATCCGCAGGGACACCATCACGACGCTGTGGCCCTGGGAAATCTCTGCCTATAAGCCCAAGGACACGCGCCGCGACTTGATCCGTGCCGCCGCGCTGATTGTCGCGGAGATCGAGCGCATGGACCGCATCGCGTCCTGAAGCTTTAGCCCATGTCCTCCACCGCCAGCACCGCAGAGACAGGACGCCCAGCCGATCAGCTGGGTCTGTCCGGTGCTGGCGACGGCCCGCCGGAAGACCTGATCCTTGAATTCGCCAGGGCGCTTGCAAGGGCGGCGGCCAGAGAACATCATCAGGGACGGACGAACCAAACGGCGGAAACACCATGACGCGGTGGGCCATCTATGCCCGCTATAGCTCGGAACATCAAAACGAACGCTCGATCGAGGATCAGGTGCGTTTGTGCCGTGAGCATGTCGCCCGCCTGGGCGGCGAGATCGCCGACGTCTATGCCGACTATGCTTTGTCCGGCGCCCATCTCGCCAGTCGCCCGAATGCCGTGCGCCTGTTGGCCGACGCCGAAGACGGCAAGATCGACGGCGTCATGGCCGAGGCCCTGGACCGACTGTCCCGCGACCTTGAGGATACCGCAGCGGTCTATAAGCGCCTGACCTTCGCCGGGGTGAAACTGGTCACTGCCTCGGAAGGCGAAATCAGCGAATTGCATGTCGGGCTGAAGGGCACCATGAACGCCCTGTTCCTGAAAGACCTGGCTGCCAAAATCCGCCGCGGCCAGACCGGCACCGTCGCCAAGGGGCGGTCTGCCGGCGGCCTGTCCTATGGTTACGCGGTCAAACGCGAGATCGACGGACGCGGGGAGCTTGTGCGCGGCCTGCGCGAGGTGGACCAACAACAGGCGGAGATCGTAAAGCGCATCTTCCGCGAATATGCCGCCGGGGACAGCCCCCGGGCCATCGCCGCCCGGCTGAACCGCGATGGCGTCCCCTCACCGACCGGCGGCGAATGGATGGCCAGCACCATCAACGGCAACCGCGCCCGGGGCGTCGGCATCCTGTGGCAGGAAGCCTATGTGGGCCGGCTGGTCTACAACAAGGTCAGGATGGTCAAAGACCCGAAGACCGGAAAGCGCATTTCCAGGCCGAACCCGACAGAGCAATGGCAGGTGGTTGACGCGCCAGAGCTTAGAATCGTCTCCGATGACGTCTGGACGGCTGTGCAGGCCATCAAGGCCGGATATGCCAACCTGTCGGTCAACCGCCGCAGGCGGCCACGGCATCCCCTTTCCGGGCTGATCCGTTGCGGCAAGTGCGGCGGATCGTTCACCATCAAGAACAACGACCAATTGGCCTGCGCCACCCACCGGGAAAAAGGGACATGCGCCAACGGCCACACCATCCGCATCCCCGAGCTTGAACAGAGGATATTCGACGCGCTGCGCCGGCAGCTTGCCAACCCGGACGTCATGGCCGCCTATGTCGCCGAATACCACGCTGAAATGAAGCGCCTGGACAGCCAGCGCAAGGCCGCCGCCGCCAAGGCGGAAAGCCGTGTGGCCGCGACCAGAAAGCGCATTCGCAATCTGGTGGACGCCATCGCCGAAGGCTTTGGAACGCCGGAGGTGAAGGCGGAACTGCGCCGCCTGGAAGCCGAAAAGGCCGGTCTGGAAGCCGAATTGCAGTTGGCCGGCGAGGCTGACAACGTCATCGACCTACATCCGTCCGCCCTGGCGGCATTCCGCGCCATGCTGGGCGACCTACAGGACGCCATCAGCAAGGACGATCAGGGACGCGCCGAAGCGACCACGCTGTTACAAGCCATGATCGCCAGGATAGAGGTTCACCCAGGCCAGAAACGCGGCCAAACGGAACTAAGGCTGCAATGGCGCATCCTAGAAACACTGAACCTCGCCAAGGCGGTTGGCCAAGGCGAGGTTCGGTCTATCCCGCGTAGCGCGGTAATGGTGGTAGCGGAGGAGGGACTTGAACCCCCGACACGCGGATTATGATTCCGCTGCTCTAACCAGCTGAGCTACTCCGCCATAAGCTGAGGGCCGGTTTTTAGCGGCCCGGAATGATCTTGTCAAGTCGGCTTTACGCGGGAACTTCAGAAGAAATCCAGCCGCCGCCCAGCACTCGCTGATCGGCATAGAAAACGCAGGCTTGGCCGGGAGCCACGCCGTCTTCGGGGCTATCCAGACGGACCAGGGCGCGGCCCTGTTCCAACAGAGTCACCGTCGCCGCTGCCGGTTCGCGGGTCGAGCGGATTTTGACCCGGCAAGGCAGGGCCCGCCCAGGCTGATTCCCCTCGCCCAGCCAGTTGACTCCGTGCAGCAGAATGGCCGAGCGTCCCAAGGCCTCCTTCGGCCCGACAACCACCTGACGGCGTTCAGCATCGAGTCGCAGGACATAGAGGGGCTCGGGCTCGCCGCCGACATTCAGACCGCGACGCTGCCCCACCGTATAGTGCAGAACGCCCTTGTGAGGCCCCAGCACGCGGCTGTCCTCCACATGGACGATATCGCCGGGTTCGGCCGCTCCGGGCCGCAGGCGCTCCACCAGGCCGGCATAATCGCCGTCGGGCACGAAACAGATGTCCTGGCTGTCGGGCTTGGAGGCCACAGGCAGGTTGTACTTGCGGGCGATGGCCCGGGTTTCGTCCTTGCTGCCGATGCCACCCAGGGGAAAACGCAAAAAAGCCAATTGCTCGCGGGTGGTGGCGAACAGAAAATAGCTCTGATCCCGCGACAGATCGGCGCCGCGCCACATCTCGGGACCATGGCGCCCATCCTCGCGGCGGACGTAATGGCCGGTGGCCAGGGCTTCCGCCCCCAGATCGCGGGCCACCCGGGTCAGATCGCGGAATTTGACCGTCTGGTTGCAGGTCACGCACGGAATCGGTGTCTCGCCGCGCACATAAGCGTCGGCAAAAGGCTCGATCACCTCTTCGCGGAAGCTCCCTTCATAATCCACCACATAATGGGGAATGCCCAGAGCGTCCGCCACGCGGCGGGCGTCGTGGATGTCCTTGCCAGCGCAGCAGCTGTTGGCCCGGCCGACCGCCTTGCCATGGTCGTAAAGCTGCATGGTGACGCCGACGACGTCCCAGCCCTGTTCTTTCAGCAGAGCGGCAGTGGCCGACGAATCCACGCCGCCGGACATGGCGACGACGATGCGCTTGGCCGATGTGACGGCGGGCAAGGGTCACGCTCCGTACTGGCCGCGGAAGGCGCGGCGGGTCTTGGAATGGAATTCCCGTCGCCACAGGATCAGCACCACCGCGGCTCCAGCGGCGATATAGGCCAGGGGATGGATGAACCATGCCAGGGTGGCCAAGGCGAAATAATAGCCGCGCAGTCCGTGATTGAAGCTGCGCGCCCCCAATTCAGTGACACGGGCGGCCATCTTGGCGAAGGCCATTTTTTCCTGCTGGGTATCGCTGGTCAGCGGCGCCGCCCCTACCAGGATGCAACAGTAATTGAACTGCCGCATGCCCCAGGTGAATTGCAGGAAGCTGTAGATGAAGATCAATCCCAGCAGCAGGACTTTTTCCTCGTACAGCTCCTTGGAAATCAGCGACAGCGCCGGGATGGAGCGCAAAGCGTCATACCCCCGGTCGGCCGATCCCAGCATGGCCGCGACGCCGCCCAGAATGATGACGGTGGCCGAGGCGAAGAACGACATGCTGCGCATCAGATTGCCCAGCAGGCTGGCATCGGAGATTCGCGCTTCACGGTTGGTCAGACGCAGCATCCATTCCAAACGCTGGGCGTTGACCACACTGGTCAAGCTGAGCTTGGCCCAATGGGAGCGTTCCACCAGCCAGGCGAAACAGAACCACATGGCCATCACCGACACCAAAGCGGTGACGTCAAGGACGGTCCAGCCGGAAAATATACCGTTCATCACGACCGCTCGTCGATCCAGGCCATCTGAATGGCCTCCAGCAGCCTTTCGTTGGATGCCGACGCATCGTCGTCGAAGCCCGGCAGAGCGCAGACCCAGGCATGCAGATCCGTGTACCGCAGGTTCACGTTATCCGTATCCGGATGTGCCTCTTCCAGGGCGATGGCGATATCGACGACGTCGGTCCAGCGCATGAAAGCTTAACCGATGTTCCGGGTGGCCGACGGCAGGCTGACCACCAGGCCGTCCAGAGCCTGGGTCATGATCAACTGGCAGCCCAGACGCGAGGTTTGGGTCAGGCCGAAGGCCAGGTCCAGCATGTCTTCCTCGTCCTCGGCGGCCGAGGGCAGTTTGTCGAACCATTCCGCCGCCACGATGATGTGGCAGGTCGAACAGGCCAGCGACCCCTCGCAGGCGCCTTCCAGCTCGATCTTGTTGCGGTGGGCGATTTCAAGAATCGACAAACCTTCGGGCGCGTCCACTTCGTGGCGGGTGCCGTTGGGCTCGACGAACGTCATCTTGGGCATGTCTGCCATACTCCTCGGATAATTACGGCTCTTCGGCCAAAGTCTCGTTCAGGCGATCGACGCTGACGCCGGCCAAGGCATTGCGGATGCCCCGGTCCATGCGGCGTTCGGCAAAAGTCTTGGTGGCCGTCTCCAGCGCCTCGGCGGCAGCCTGAACGGCGGCACGGTCCCCCTCGCGGCTGGTCCGCTCCACTTCGGCCATGGCCGCATGGATAACGCCCAATTCGTCCGCCGACAAGAGATCCTGATCGACGGACAACGCCGCCTGCACCGCCAGCAGCGAACGGACCGCCTCGACGCGGGACTCGGCCAACAGGCGGGCCTCCATGTCCTCGCGGGCGTGGACCATGGAATCGCGCAGCATATTGGCCATTTCGTCTTCGGTCAGGCCATAGGACGGCTTGACGGAAATCTCCTGTTCGACGCCGGTCACGGTTTCTCGGGCGCTGACCGTCAGCAGACCGTCGGCATCCACCGAGAAGGTGACGCGGATGCGCGCCGCGCCCGCCGTCATCGACGGAATGCCCGTCAGCACGAAACGCGCCAGCGACCGGCACTGATCAACCATTTCGCGTTCGCCCTGCACCACATGAATCAGCATGGCGTCCTGGCCGTCCTGATAGGTGGTGAATTCCTGGGCCATGGCCACGGGAATCGGCGTATTGCGCGGTATCACCTTTTCGACGATCGAGCCCATAGTCTCGATGCCCAGACTGAGCGGCGTGACGTCCAGCAGCAGCGTATCGGAACCGACGGTCAGGGCTTCGGCCTGCAAGGCGGCGCCCACGGCCACCACTTCGTCGGGATTGATGTCGGCCAGAGGCTCCTGGCCGAACAGCCCGGCCACCCGCTTGCGCACCAACGGCACGCGGGTCGAGCCGCCAACCAGAACCACGCCTTTGACCTCGGACGGCACGACGCCGGCATCTTCCAGAACGCCCTGACAGATGGCGATGGTGCGGGCCACGAAAGGTTCGGCCAGCGTCTCGAATTCTTCGCGCTCCAGGCGGTGCTTGCTGGTTTCGCCGTCCATCTCGATGAACCATTCGCCGTAGGGACTGGAAGACAGGCATTCCTTGGCCATGCGGGCGGTCGCCAGGGCTTGTTTCACCTCGGCCGAGGTGATGGCCTTCTGGCCAACCACGGCGGCGCGCTCGGCCAGAAAATGCTCGGCGATGGCATGATCGAAATCGTCACCGCCCAAGGCGGCGTCGCCACCGGTGGCACGGACCTGGAATACGCCCTTTTCCATCTGCAGCAACGAGATGTCGAAGGTGCCGCCGCCCAGGTCGTAAACGGCGTAAAGCCCTTCCGCCTGATTGTCCAGGCCATAGGCCAAGGCGGCGGCGGTCGGTTCGTTGACCAGACGCAGCACGTCCAGGCCAGCCAGCTTGGCCGCGTCCTTGGTGGCCGAGCGGGCGGCATCGTCGAAATAGGCGGGAACGGTGACCACGGCGCGGTCGACGATCTTGTCCAGCGTCTCTTCGGCCTGAGCCTTCACGGCGCGCAGGATGTCGGCGGAAATCTCCACCGGCGTCAGAGTCCGGCCGGCGACGCGCAGACGCACCATGCCGCCCTCGGCGGCTTCGTCCAGTTCATAGGGCAAGGTGCCGGCCAGCGACTTCACATCGGTCAGACCTCGGCCCATCAGGCGCTTGATCGAACTGACCACGCCGTCGGGATTGCCCAGCAGGTCGCGGCGGGCAGCGCGGCCCACGACCACGGAACCGTCGTCGCCATAGGAAACAACCGAAGGGATCAGACCCGCGCCCTCGGCATCGCGCAGCACCTCGGCCTCTCCCTCGCGGGCGATAGCCACCACCGAATTGGTGGTGCCAAGATCGATGCCCACGGCCACCTTGTCGTTGGCATGGGGATTGGGGGTCTGGCCCGGCTCGTGGATTTGCAGCAGCATCAGATGCCTTGCCTCGTCAAACGGATACGGCGGGCCTTGGCCTCTTCAGCCAATTTGCCCAGATATTTCAGGCGGGTTGTCAAAGACCCGGCGGCGTCCAGGTCATCGGCGGCGAACGCTTTGGACAAGGATCGCACGCAAGACGCCACATCGGCTTCGGCCTTGGCGGAAAGCTCGGCCACGTCGTCGGCCGTTTCGGCTTCCTCCAGGGCTTCGCGCATTTCCATGGCTTCCATCAGCAGCACGGGATCGTTCACCGTCGCCGCCTCCTCGACATTCACCACGCGCCCTGCCAAACGCAGCAGATAGGCGGCGCGGCGCAGGGGATCCTTCAGCACCTCGTATGCTTCGTTCAGGGCCGTCGCCTGCTGCTGGGACAGCGCCCGCTCTTTCGGCGAGCGGGTGGCGAAACGGTCGGGATGCAGGCGGCGCTGAAAGCCGAAATACTGCTTTTGCAGCTGGTCCGGTTCCAGGTCGAAACCGCGCATCAGCCCCAGCCGCATGAAATGGTCGGTCTGTCCCGGCGGCTGGACGGCGCCGCAGGTGGAACAGAACAACGCCCGCGAGGCCACCGGCCCTTTGCAAGACCAGCATGGCACCAAAGCGGGCGCCGCCTCCGACATGTCGCTATGGGTGGACATCAGACGTGGAAGGATTCGCCGCAGCCGCAGCGGCCCTTTTCATTGGGATTGCGGAAAACGAAGCCGTTTTGCATCTTCTCTTCCACGAAATCCATCTCGGTGCCCAGGATGAACATGGTGGCCTTGGGATCGATCAGCACGGTCACACCGCCGGATTCGACCACTTCGTCCAGGGGTTCCTTTTCGTCGGCGAACTCCAGGGTATAGGCCATGCCCGAGCAGCCTTTGCTGCGCACGCCGATGCGAATGCCCACCGAAGGCTTGCCCCGGCTGTCCAACAGAGCCTTGACGCGCTCGACGGCGGCGTCGGTCAGGGTGAGCGGAGCCATGCGTTCAGCCATTTCGACCTCGTCCTTTTTCTTCAATCCGACTGTGTATGAACCACGGGGGAAGCTTATTCAGCCCCGTCCTCGCGCTTCTTCTTATAGTCGGCGATGGCTGCCTTGATAGCATCCTCAGCGAGAACCGAACAATGGATTTTGACCGGCGGCAAAGCCAGATGCTGGGCGATCTCGGTATTCTTGATCTGGCCGGCTTCGTCCAAAGTCTTGCCCTTGACCCATTCAGTGACCAGGGACGACGAGGCGATGGCCGAACCGCAGCCGAAAGTCTTGAACTTGGCGTCTTCGATGATGCCGTCTTCGCTGACCTTGATCTGCAGCTTCATGACGTCGCCGCAAGCGGGCGCGCCCACCAGACCGGTGCCGACGTTGTCCTCGTCCTTCTTGAACGACCCCACGTTGCGCGGGTGTTCGTAATGGTCGATGACCTTGTCGCTGTAAGACATGATGTGCTCCTGTTTTGATGCGCCGTCAGGTTATGCGGCCTGATGGCTGTCCCTCGCCGGGCCTCGGCTCCGCCTCCTTGGCCGCCGCCTCAACGGCGGCTGGAAAGAAGCGAAGCGGGAGAGGCCCGTTTTGTTACCGGCGCGCGGTCGCGCCGCAAGTCCCTCGCCGGGCGTCGGCTCCGCCTCCTTGGCCGCCGCCTCAACGGCGGCTGGAAAGAAGCGAAGCGGGAGAGGCCCGCGTCGTCGCTCTCTCAGTGTTCGGCCCACTGAATAGATTTGATATCGATGCCTTCCTGATGCATCTCCCACAGCGGACTTAATTCTCGCAGGCGGCTGACGGCTTCGACGATATGATCGATGGCGAAATCCACTTCTTCCTCGGTGGTGAAGCGGCCGAGGCCGAGACGCAGCGAAGTGTGGGCCATTTCGGCGTCCAGGCCGATGGCGCGTAGCACATAGGACGGCTCCAGCGAAGCCGAGGTACAAGCGGACCCCGACGACACCGCCAGATCCTTCACGCCCATCATCAGCCCCTCGCCCTCCACGAAGGCGAAGCTGATGTTGATGTTGCCCGGCACCCGGTGTTCCAGATCGCCGTTGACGTAGATTTCCGGCAGTCTGGCGGCAACGCCTTTCAGCAGCCGTTCGCGCAGGGCCGTCAGGCGCTTGCCCTCGGATTCCATCTCTTCCTGCGAGATGCGGCAGGCTTCGCCCAGACCGACCACCAGCGGAGTGGCCAAAGTGCCGGAACGCATGCCGCGCTCCTGGCCGCCGCCATTGATCAGCGCCTGCAGGCGCACGCGGGGACGGCGGCGCACGAACAAGGCCCCGATGCCCTTCGGCCCATAGATTTTATGGCCCGAGATGCTCATCAGGTCGATGTTCATGGCGTTGACGTCCAGCGGAATCTTGCCCACGGCCTGGGCACAATCGCTGTGGAAGAAAACACCGTGCTTGCGGCAAATGCCGCCGATCTCGGCAATGGGCTGAACCACGCCGATCTCGTTATTGACGGCCATGACCGAAACCAGAGCGGTACGCTCGGTGATCGCCGCCTCCAGCTCGGCCAGATCGATCAGGCCATTGGGCTTGACCGGCAGATAAGTGACCTTGAAACCTTCCGTCTCCAGATGGCGGCAGGTGTCGAGCACGCATTTATGCTCTGTGACCACGGTGATGATGTGGTCCTTTTTGTCCTTGTAGAAATGCGCCACGCCCTTGATGGCCAGATTGTTGGATTCCGTCGCGCCCGAGGTGAAGACGATTTCCTTGGCGTCGGCGCCGATGATGGCGGCCACCTGTTCGCGGGCCAGTTCCACGGCTTCCTCGGCTTCCCAGCCATAAGCGTGATTGCGCGAATGAGGATTGCCGAATTTCTCGGTGAAATAAGGCAGCATGGCTTCGACCACGCGGGGATCGCACGGCGTCGTGGCCTGATAATCCAGATAGATCGGATGCTTGGCCTGATTGGTCTTGCCGGTACGAGCGGTCATAGCAGTCATCTCATGGTCCTTCAAAAGCATCTTTAGGCGGCCGTGGCCGCATCTTGAATCTCATGGCGCCGGGCCAAGGCGGTAAAAGCTTCGACGAAGGCGTCCACGTCGGCCGCGGTGCTGTTCCACCCCAGACTGACGCGAACGGCGGCACCGGCCAGAGCCCCCGCCCCCATGGCAGTCAGCACATGGCTGGGAGCCACCTTGCCCGAGGAGCAGGCGGACCCGGCGCTGACCATCACGCCCGCCAGATCCAGGGCCATCACCGCCGTCTGCGCGGTCAAACCCGGGACGGCCAGGCAGGAGGTATTAGGCAACCTGTCCACGTTCCGTCCAAAAATGGTCAATCCCGGCACGGCGTTCAACAGAGCGCATTCCAGACCGTCACGCAATACGGCCATGCGTTCGGCGCCGCCATCCTCGACCGTCCGCACGGCGGCGGCGAAACCGGCGATACCCGACAGATTCTCGGTGCCGGCGCGATGGCTGCGCTCCTGTCCTCCGCCCTTGATCAGCGGCGATACATCGATATTGGGATCGGCCAGCACCAAAGCGCCGACGCCTTGCGGGCCGCCAAGCTTGTGAGCCGACAGAGACAGGCAGTCCACGCCCAGCGCCTTGATGTCCAAGTCCAGCTTGCCGGCAGCCTGCACCGCGTCGCAGTGGACCAACGCCCCATGAGCGTGGGCGATGCGCGTCAATTCGGCCACCGGCTGCACGACGCCGGTCTCGTTGTTGGCCAGCATCACCGACACCAAAGCGTCGCGTCCGCCCAAATTGGCCAGAAGCTTCTCAAGCGCCTGCAGTTCGGCGACACCGTCACCGTTGACCGGCAAGACGTGGCACTGCGCCGCCTTCAGCACCGAGGGATGCTCGATGGCGCTGGCGATCACCGTCTTGCGCCCCAGACCCGACAAGGCCAGGGCGTTGGCCTCGCTGCCGCCCGAAGTGAAGATCACTCCCGACGGCTCGGCTCCGACGAAAGCGGCAATGGCTTCCCGGCTCTCTTCCAAAAGCCTGCGCGCCGACCGCCCCGCGCCGTGAACCGAGGACGGGTTGCCGATCACCCCAAGGGCGTCGGCAATCGCCTGGATCACGTCGGGCCGTACCGGCGAGGTGGCGTTATGGTCAAGATAGGCGGACATGGCCGTTCCGTCCTACTCCGCCGCCGCCGTACCGCCGCCGTGGAACATGCCGCTGGTACCCAGCAGCTTGCGGTCCACCACGTCGGCCAGCGAAACCGAGCTGAGATACAAATAAATCTGGTTGCCCAGTTCTTCCCACAGATCATGGGTCAGGCAGCGGCCTTTGTGGTTGTGACAGCCGGCCGGCGAACCGGGAGCGCAGCGGGTGGTCTGGATCGGCTCGTCCACGGCCAGGATGATGTCCGACACCCGCATCTGCGCGGTGGGGCGGGCCAGCAGATAGCCGCCGCCCGGACCGCGCACGCTTTTGACAAGTCCGCCCTTGCGCAGCCGTCCAAACAGCTGTTCGAGGTAGGACAGCGAAATTTCCTGGCGATCGGCAATGTCGGCCAGGGCAACGGGATTTCCGTTGCTGTGGCTGGCAAGATCAACCATCGCCATGACGGCGTAGCGCCCTTTAGTGCTGAGTTTCACGACCGGACTCCCGTTTTGGTCATTGTCGTCACTGTGTCCTTGCGTTCGCCGTCTTCAAGTTCGGCGATACGGTCCTGCATCTGCGCCATTTCCTGGCGCAGGGATTCGATGGTCCGCACCAACGGGTCGGGCAGATCGCCTTCGAGCCCGTAGGCGAGAAATTCCTTGCCCTTGGCACAGCGTCCGGCGATCCGCGCCGGAATGCCGACCATGGTCACACCGGGGGGAACTTCGGTCAGCACCACGGCATTGGCCCCGATGCGCGCTCCCGCTCCCACGGTGATAGGCCCCAGCACCTGAGCGCCCGATCCGACGATCACCCCGTCTTCCAACGTGGGATGCCGCTTGCCCTTGTGCAATGAGGTGCCGCCCAAGGTGACGCCCTGATAAAGCGTCACGTCGTCGCCGATCTGCGCCGTTTCGCCGATGACGACGCCGGTGGCGTGGTCGATGAACAGGCGTTCCCCGATTGTCGCCCCGGGATGGATTTCCACACCCGTCAGCATCTTGCCGAGATGGGAAAGAACGCGCCCCAAAAGCTTCAGGCCATGCCGCCAGCACCAGTTCGCCGCGCGGTAAAAAACCAAGGCGTGCAGCCCCGGATAGCACAGCAAAACCTCAAGCCCCGACCGTGCCGCCGGATCGCGCTGACGAATAGAATCGATTTCTTCCCGAAGTCTCTTGAAAAGCATCGTCATCAATATGTTATTGTACGTCGCTTGCGACAGGGGGGTCCCGCCGCAGGTCGCAGGGAAATCCCTTGCTTGAGCGTGAATATAGGAAGCCCGACTTCCAGGGTCAAGTATTTCCCTAAAAGTCGTGCCGAGATTGAATTTTAATCCAGACCCAGCCTGTCAACATTGCAGGTTCGGCCACAAAACAGGTGCTGCGCAACACCATGCCTGAAGTGATTTTCAACGGACCGGATGGGCGCCTCGAAGGCCGCTACCATCACGGCAAGGCACCGAATGCGCCCATCGCGCTTCTGCTTCATCCCCAGCCCCAGCACGGCGGCACCATGAACAACAAAGTGGTCTACGCCATGTACCACTCGTTCGTGCGCCGTGGTTTTTCCGTGCTGCGCTTCAACTTCCGCGGCGTCGGCCGCTCCCAGGGGAAATTCGACAACGGACAGGGGGAATTGTCCGATGCCGCTTCGGCCCTGGATTGGATGCAATCCTACAACGCCAACGCCGCCAGCTGTTGGGTCGGCGGATTTTCGTTCGGCGCCTGGATCGGCATGCAGTTGCTGATGCGCCGCCCGGAAATCGACGGCTTCGTGTCGGTAGCTCCGCCGGCGAACGTCTATGACTTCACCTTCCTGGCGCCCTGCCCTTCCTCGGGGCTGATTCTGCACGGCACCGGCGACGAACTGGTGCCCGAGCCCAGCGTCGCCAAGCTGGCGACCAAGCTGGCGTCCCAGAAAAACATCACGGTGAACTACCAGACCATTCCGGAAGCCAACCACTCCTTCTCGACCAAGCTGGACGAGATGACCATGGTCCTGGACGATTACCTGGGAAGCATCTCCCTGGAACGCCAACTGGCTCCGGTCGCCGCCGCCGGCTGAACGGCCGCCGATACCACGGCAAAAGCACGGCGAAGGGGTCCTTCGCCGTGCTTTTTGTTTTTGCGCCAGCCCCGCCGCCGCCGTCCTTCCGGCGGCCACACACGACAATAAACGGCCAGACCCCATAAAATTATTGAGACTAATTATTAATTGCACTAACCTGTCTTTCTAGGAGGCGGCACCACCCAGTCACACACTGCCACCGGAGAGAAGGCCATGAAGGTCAATCTGATTTACGGAACCGACAACGGCAACACGCGGTCCATCGCCAAGAAAATCGCCAAGCGGCTGCCCGAAGCCGAAGTCATTCACATCAGCAAAGCCAAACCGGACGACTTCGAAACCTGCGACCTGCTGATCCTGGGGTCGCCGACCTACGGTTTCGGAGAATTGTCCGACGATTGGATAACGGGCATCGCCCTGCTGTCGGCCGCCAATCTGAACGGCAAAACCGTGGCGTTGTTCGGCACCGGCGATCAGCTCAACTACCCCGACACCTTCGCCGACGCCATGGGCATCCTTTACGAAAAAGCCGTAGAGCGGGGAGCCAACGTGGTCGGGCACACCGAAACCGGCGGCTACGACTTCGACAAGTCGACGGCCATACGCGACGGACATTTCGTCGGGCTGGTTCTCGACCAGGACAATCAGGCCAACAAAACCGAGGAGCGCATCGAATCATGGCTGGGGAAACTTCTATAAGCGGTTCCCGCATGCAGGTTCTGGTCAACGCCCTTTACGAATTCGACAAGGGCGTGCGCCATCTCTTCCTGCTGACCGTCGGCGTGGCGGAAATTCCATCCGTCCTGAGCCGGCTGAACCGGGACCAGGTCGCGCATTTCGTCCAAAAGGTCAATCAAACCAAAGCCAACGTCTTCTTCGGCAAGGAAGCCCTGGTCGAAACGGCCCGCCACATCGCCCGTAAGCCGCTGAACCAGATCACCCCCGAAGAAGACTTCATGCTGGGCACCTTGTTGAGTTACGACAAGGAACGCCAGTGCCTGCGCTATCTGGACATGATCCGAGGCCGTTCCGGCATGCTGCAAGCCGCGGAATGACCCTAACCGGCGGGGTGAAGCACTCCGCCGGCCAAAGGCGTCGGCACCCCCGTCGTGCCGGGAAAGCTTAAGGGCAGCCCGCGTAAGCTGCGTACCGCCAGAAAGGCGAACGCCTGGGCCTCCAGCGCGTCGCCGTCCCATCCCTCGCCGTCCACCGGCCGCACCGGCGCTTCCAGCACCGCCTCAAGACCGGCCATGATGCGCGGATTGCGGCGGCCCCCGCCACACACCAGCCAGCGCTTGGGCCGCTTGGGAAAATGTCCGGCGGCCACCACCACCGACGCCACCGTGAAGGCCGTCAAGGTCGCCGCGCCGTCTTCGGACGACAACCCCGCCACCAGCTGTTCGGCCAAAGCGGCAAAATCGTCGCGATCCAACGATTTCGGCGGCTTGGCCATGAAATAGGGGTGGTCGAGGAAACCACACACGGCTTCCTGGTCCACCGCTCCAGCCGCCGCCAGAACGCCGTCGCAGTCCATGGACTGCCCGGTCCGGCGCCGCACCCAGTCATCGATCAGGGCGTTGCCCGGTCCGGTATCGAAAGCCAGCAGTTCATCCTTGGCGCCGATCCAGGTGACATTTCCGACGCCCCCCAGATTGAGAATGGCCAAAGGCCGTTCCAGCCCCGCCGCCAAGGCGGCATGGAATACCGGCACCAACGGCGCTCCCTCGCCTCCCGCGTCGACGTCGGCGGTACGGAAACCGTTGACCACGGGAATGCCGGTCAAAGCGGCGAGACGCTGCCCGTCACCGATTTGCCAAGTCCGTCCTTCGCCGGGGCGGTGCAAGATGGTGTGGCCGTGAAAACCCAGCACATCGACCGTGCCGGCGGGAATTTCAGCCCGGGCCAGCAAGTCCGATACCGTCTCGGCATGAAAATCGGTCAGGCGCCGTTCCACGTCCGTCACCGGGCCTTGACCGCCCAGCACCGAGCGCAGGGCCTCGCGCAGGTCGTCGGGATAAGGCCTGGTCAGGCTGGCCCCCAAATCCGACACCGTCTCGCCGTCGGTTCGGATCAGAGCCGCATCGACCCCGTCCAGCGACGTTCCCGACATCAGACCAAGGCTGAGCAGCTGTTTCGTCATGGGTGGCCCTTAAGGCCCGCCGGGGCCTCTCCGTTGTGAAACGACGGCAATCGTGCTAAACGACGCGCTTCCTTGCAAGGTCTCAATTTTCAAGTCAGGCAGTACCCATGACGACCCTCAGCTCCGCTTTCGTCCGCACCATTTCCGAGCGCGGCTTTCTGCACCAATGCACCGACATCGAAGCGCTGGACGCCCAGATGGCCAAGGGTCCGGTGACTGCCTATATCGGTTTCGACTGTACCGCCGACTCGCTTCATGTCGGTAGCCTGCTGCCGATCATGATGCTGCGCCACCTGCAGAAATCGGGGCATAAGCCCATCGTTCTGATGGGCGGCGGCACCACCCGCGTCGGCGACCCGTCCGGCAAGGACGAAGCCCGCAAGATGCTGACCGACGAAGACATCGCCCGCAACATGGCTGGCATCCGTCAAGTCTTCGCCAAATTCCTGACCTTCGGCGACGGCCCCACCGACGCCGTGATGGTCAACAACGCCGATTGGCTGGACAAGCTGAACTACATCGAATTTCTGCGCGATTACGGCCGTCATTTCTCCGTCAACCGTATGATGAGCTTTGATTCGGTGAAGCTGCGGCTTGAGCGCGAACAGCCTTTGAGCTTCCTCGAATTCAATTACATGATCCTGCAAGCCTACGACTTCCTGGAACTGTCCCGCCGCGAAAAATGCATTCTGCAGATGGGCGGCTCGGACCAGTGGGGCAACATTGTCAACGGCGTCGAACTGGGCCGCCGCGTCGACGGCAAGGAACTCTTCGGCCTGACCACGCCGCTGATGACCACCGCCTCGGGCGCCAAAATGGGTAAAACCGCCCAGGGCGCGGTGTGGCTGAATTGCGACAAGCTGTCGGCCTGGGATTACTGGCAGTTCTGGCGCAACACCGAAGACGCCGACGTCGGCCGCTTCCTGCGCCTGTTCACCGAACTGCCGCTGGAGGACGTGGCTCGTCTGGCTGCTCTGGAAGGGGCCGGCATTAACGAGGCCAAGAAGGTTCTCGCCAACGAGGCTACCCGCCTGGCCCACGGCGAAGCCGCCGCGTTGGAGGCCGCCGAAACCGCGCGCCGCACCTTTGAGGAAGGCGCCGCCGCCGATACCTTGCCGACCGTGGCCATTCCCGCCGCCGACCTTGAGGCCGGCATCGCCGCCTTCGCCCTGTTCGCCCGCACGGGGCTTGCCGCCTCCAACGGCGAAGCCCGCCGCCTGATCAAGGGCGGCGGCGCCAAAGTCAACGACGCCACCGTCACCAACGAAAACCAGACGATCGGCGCCGCCGATCTGAAGGACGGGCAGATCAAACTGACCGCCGGCAAGAAGCGCCATCTGCTGGTCAAGCCGGAATAAGCCTCAAGCTCCGGGAACGAGCGTCTCCAGCACGGCCGCCGTATCGGGCCAAGCCTCGGGCGGCAGAGCTGAGAGAACGCCTTCCTGGCGCAGCAGGACGAAGCCGTGCACCATCGCCCAGGCGGCGATGGTCGCCGCCGCCACCTTCTCCGGAGCGGCATCGGCGCCGCAGCAAGCGGCCACCGTGCCTTGAAGCAACAGATAGGGGGCCATGCCCTCCTCGTTGCCCTCGCCCCCTCCCTCTTCGCTGGCTCCGGCCTTGGAACAGAACATCAGCCGGTACAGGTGCGGATGCGCCATGCCGAAATCGACATAGGCCAGTCCCAGAGTCCGCAACCGCTCACGCGGCACGCCGCTTTCGGACAGCACTGCGCTGAAGACGGCCCCCAATTGCCTGAAACCCAGCAAGGCGATCTCTGCCAGCAAGGCGTCCTTGTCGGCGAAATGCCGATAGACCGCCGCCGCCGAAACCCCTAGCCCCTTGGCCAATTCGCGCAGGCTGAGCGACGCCATCCCCTGGTCTTCCAGCAAGGTCAGGCCGTGGTCGAGCAATTCCTGGCGCAGATTACCATGATGGTATGGACGGCGAACTTCGGTCATGGGTGCGGAAATCTCATGTTGACAGCGTTCACATCTGCAGGCGAATATCCATGTGAACAATGTCTACATTATTCAATAAAGGTCCGGCAAGATGGATAGCTATTTGCTGCTCAAAAGCCTGCATCTCTTGGGCGTCGTCCTGTTCATCGGCAATATCGTCGTCACCGGCTGGTGGAAAGTCATGGCCGACCGGACCCGCAATCCCGCCGTGGTGGCTTTTGCCCAGCGACAAGTAACTCTGACCGACTGGGTCTTCACTCTTGGCGGCAGCATGCTGGTGGGAATCGCGGGGCTGGTGAACGCCCTGGTCCATGACATTCCTCTCAACACCCCCTGGCTTCTCTGGGGCGGCGGCCTGTTCCTTAGCTCCGCTCTGATCTGGGGCCTTTTTCTGATTCCGCTGCAAATTCGGCTGGGCGCAATGGCGCGCGCCTTCGCCGGGACCGACACCATCCCCGAGGAATATTGGCCTCTGTCCCGCAACTGGCTGCTTTGGGGGACAGCGGCCACCTTGCTGCCGGTGGCCGTCATTCCCGTCATGGTCTTCAAGGGAGTGTGAAACATGTACCGAGCCACAAGTCTTCTGCTGGCGGTGCTGGCTTGCGCCTGGAACGCCGCCCAAGCCGCCGATTTGCTCGTCACGGTGACGAATGCCGGAACGAAAGGCGACATACGCCTCCGTGTCCACGATACGGAAGCCGGGTTTTCAGCCGGAATCAACCCAGTAGCGCAGATCCTGATCCGCCCGGTGAACGGCAGAGCAAGCTTGACTTTACACGGGCTGCCCGCCGGGACTTATGCCGCCACCGCTTTTCAGGACGTGGACGGCAACCAAACCCTCACCACGAACGTCCTGGGCATTCCCAATGAGCCTTATGGCTGGTCAGGCGAAACGGATTCCGGCGATTTTTCCAAAGCAGCCACCACCCTGGGCGAAACCGGCGGCAGTCTGACCGTCAGGCTGCGCTAGGGCGTTTTGTTGTCCGGCGTTTTAGTGTCCGGCGCTTTTTCGTCCGGGCGCACCTCGCGGCCGCTGCCGTCGTCGAAGATGTTGAACAACTTGCGCAAGAAGCCTGGCGTCAAAGCCGACAGCGGATTGACCATCACGCTGGGGTCTTTCGACGGACCGGACATGGAATAGTTCATGGCGATGACGCCGCCGCCCTTTTCGTTGGCGAAAATCGATCCCAACAGGGGAATGCGGCCCAACACGCTGTTCAGCACATAGGCGGGGACGATGGTGCCTTCCAACGCCAGCTTGTCGTTGTCCAGATCCACCTGGCCGCGCGCCGTCAGGCCCAGGGCCGTGCCAGAAGCCTGGCCGTCCTTGATCTCCAGCACGCCGTCGGTCAGAACGAAAGGCACCTGCATGGTCGAGAAATTGATACCCTCGCCCGACAGCAGCTCCACCACGCCGGTCAGCGCCGCCACCGTCAGCAATCGCGCCAGGGCCGGAGCTTTCATCACCTGATAGTCGGTCACCTGGCATTGGCCGATCAACGGTTCGCGGGGATTGGCGTCATCGTAATAGGCGTCCAGGGTCAATTGTCCGCCCACCACGTTGTCGAACACGCCGAAAGCCTTGAACACCGAACCGGCATCGCCGCTGGTGATTCTCAAGGCACGGCGGTTTTGCAGACTGGGTTCGATCTGCATATGCAGGGGCTTGCCGTCGCCCACCGTGCCGTCCAGGCGCAAAAGACGGATATCGGACCGATTGTCGCGGGTCATGGCCATGGTGATGTCGCCGGCCACGCCGTCGTCGCTGACCCACACCTGATCCAGCTTGGCGGTCACCCACAAAGGCACCACCGGGTCATGATCATGGGCATGATCGGGTTTTGGCCTCTGTTCCTTGGGTAAATCCGAAGGGCCGCCGCCAATCATTTCGCGGGCGTCGAAGCTGGAGCCGGTGACGTCGATGATCAAGCCGCCGCCATTGGGCTTGATGCCGATGCTGCCCTTGACGTCCGAACGTCCCCATTTGGCCCGGGAGAACGTGACTTTGCGCGGCTGACCGCCTTCGAACCCCACTTGTCCCTGCACATCCAGGCCGTCGGCGGTGGAAACCGCGAAACGCGGAATTTCACCGAGCCGGCCGGCCGACAAGCGGATCAAAGCCGAGGCCTGCCCGGGCGTGATGGCTTTTTTCGTCCAGTTCAGTGACGGCAGACTCATGGACACGCCGTTCAGGCTGCCTTTGACGTCGATTTCGCCGCGCCCTCCGCTGCTCAGGTTGGCCACCACCTGTACCGGCACGTCGCCGCTCATAAACGGCGGCTGAAACGGCGGCACGTCCAATCCGACCATGGCCCGAGCGGCATTGTTCAGCACGCCCTGAACCTCGTAATGGCTTTGCACCGCCGCCTGATGGCTAAAATTTTCGTGCCATTTGATGTCGGCGGGCAATCCGCCCAGCTTGGCCTTGCCGGACAGATCCAATCCCTTCGGATCAGCCTCCAGGGCCAAGGTGCCCTCGGTCAGGTCCAACCCCAGGGCCACCTGGGGAATGGCGACGCCCCTGGTCTGCGCCGCCGCCTTCACCTTCACCTGATCGAAAGTTAGGCTTTCCAGCAACGGAAACCGCAAAGACAGATCGGTCACCGCCTCGCCTTTCACGGCCGCGGGCTCGACGCCCAATTGATGGGCCCAGCCCAGCGGCTTGCTGTCGATCAGCTTCAGGGCGTCGGTGATGGGACCAGCGATCTTCAGGGTGATGTCGGCATATTGCAGCGGGTCCATCAGACCGCTCAGCACCACCGCGCCGCCGGGCTGCACCTTCAATCCCATGACTTCGCCGCTCTTGATGTCGATGGCGAATTTATTCTGATCGAAAGTGGCTTCGGCATTGGCGTTGCGCACGATCGGCATGGGCGCCAGATATTGCACGTCCACGCCTTCGGGAATCACTTTTCCGCCCAGAGTGTCCACGGCGATATCGTCGATTTTCTTGCCGTCCGGCACATGACCGGCGAAATGAGCCGTGGCCAGCTTGACGGTGCCATGGGACAGATTGGCCAAAATCCAACCGCGGGGATTGGGCGCCACGTCCGGCGGCCACAGCCCTTTGAGAAGCTCCACCGGCAAATCGTCAACCTTGGCATCGGCCTCGGCCGCCATGGGGCCGCCGATATGATCGGCATGGCCGGACAAGGTCAGCAACGGTCCGCCAAAATCGACCCGGGCTTCCTCCAAATCGACTTTGGTCAGATTGTCGCTTACCGCTCCATGCAGCGACAGCGACGCCACCGGCCAACTGACGCCCAGGGTATCGGACATGTCGATCACCCCGGCGCCGCCGGCCAGATCAAAGCGGATGTCGCTGATCCCTTTGTCGATCGGCCATTTCAAGCCGACGGTACCGCCCGTTGGCAGATGCAGACCGGCCAGCGGCTTCAATTGCGGAGCCAGCTCGGCCAGCAGCGACGGACGCAGCCCGCCATAGGCCAGCGTCCCCTCCAGCATGCGCTCGTTGGCCCGGTACAAGCCGTCGGCATCGACACGGGCGCGCTCGCCCGCCAGTTCCAGATCGAAGCGGGCCTTGGCGACGATGCCCTGCACGTCGCGCAGAAAGCGCAAATCGGCGGACGGGGCGTGCCACTGAATGCCCAAGGCATCGTCCTGCACCAGGACGTCGGCGCCGACCACTTCGACCCGCTGCAATTGTCCGGCGACGCCTCCCTGGCCCGGGGGCTCGAGCAGGGCGCGGAAGCCTTCCTCGGCGGCTTTGGTGGAATCGCCGCCGACCTGAGGCTGCTGCTCGTCCGTATCGCCCAGGCCCATCTGAATATTGCCCTGGGCGTCGCGCACCAAGCGCACGCGGGGATGAATAAGCCGCAAGCGCCGGGGCACCATTTCGCCCTTCAGCAACGACGGCACCGACAGCGCCACCGACATTTCCGGAACCGCCGCCACCACGATGTCGTTGGCCATGGCGTGCACGCCGCGGGCGCGGATTTCCAGATTGGCGGCTTCGCGATCCCAGACCAAAACAGTGGAATCGATGCGGACGGTCAAGGAGCCGTCCGGACGGGTCAGCGCGCTTTGGATATAAGGCTGCAGAAAAGACAGCTCTAGCGGCGCCTCCGACAAACGGAAACCCAACCAGGCCGCGAAGACCAACAAAGTCGTTCCCAAAGCGCCCAGAAGCCGGAACAAACTTCTGACGGTGCCGTGAACCACTCCCAATGCCTCCAAAGCTGCGTGCTTGACCAAGGGCGGAGCTTTGCCCAGTCTTGAGCAAAACACAACAACAGGATGCGCCCGCCTTGAGCTTTCAATGGAATTCCCAGGCCCTTCCCCGTCCTTTCGACAGCGCCATGGCCGAACGGCATCGCGAGCGCTGGCTTGAAGAAGCCACCGAGCAGGACGATCAGGACATCGCCGACTTCATGCGGAAAGCCGTCGAGGACCGGGATATTTTGGCCCTGACCGACAGTCTGTTCGGCAACAGTCCCTTTCTCAGCCACTGCCTGATCCGCGAACCGGCTTTTTTCCGCCGCCTTCTGACGCTGGGAGCCGACGAGACGTTCCGCCTGCTGCTGGCGGAAATTCCTCGGGAAGACGACACCAACGCCCTGATGCGGTCCTTGCGCATCGCCAAACGCCGGGCCGCCCTGCTGATCGGACTGGCCGACATCACCGGCGCCTGGCCGCTGGAAAAAATTACCGGCGCCCTGACCGATCTGGCTGACCGCTCTTTGTCCCTGGCGTCGGCCCATCTTTTGCGCAAAGCCCACGAAGCCGGCGATATCGTTCTGCCCTGCCCGGGCGAACCGGAGCGGGAATCCGGCTTGCTGATCTTGGGCATGGGCAAGCACGGCGGGCGGGAGCTGAATTATTCCAGCGACATCGACATCATCGTCTTTTACGACGAGGAGAAGCTGACCTACCAGGGCCGCAAAACCCTGGGAGAGATGTTCATCCGCATGGCCCGCGATCTGGTGCGTATCATGGAAGAGCGCACCGTCGACGGCTATGTCTTCCGCACCGACCTGCGCTTGCGCCCCGACCCCGGCTCGATGCCCGCCGCCATTTCCATGACAGCCGCCGAAATGTACTACGAAGGCTTCGGCCAGAACTGGGAACGCGCGGCCATGATCAAGGCCCGTCAGGTGGCGGGCGATCCCGTCACCGGCGAGCAGTTCGCCAAAATGATCCGCCCCTTCATCTGGCGCAAGAACCTGGATTTCGCCGCCATCCAGGACATTCACTCCATCAAGCGCCAGATCAACGCCCACAAGGGAGGCGGCAGGATCGCCGTGGCCGGGCACAACATCAAGCTGGGCCGGGGCGGCATCCGCGAGATCGAGTTCTTCGCCCAAACCCAGCAATTGATCTGGGGCGGGCGTGAACCGCCCATGCGGGTGCCCCGCACCTGCGAGGCTTTGACCGCCCTGGCCGCCGCCGGCCACACCCAGGAGCAGGCCGTCGCCGAGCTGATTGAAGCGTATCGTTTCCTGCGTCAGTTGGAGCACCGCCTCCAGATGACCGACGACAAACAGACCCAAACCCTGCCGGAAGGCCCGGAACGGCTGACCGCCCTGGCGGTGTTCATGGGCTTTGCCGGAATCGAGGATTTTTCCCAAGCCCTGACCAAACGGCTGCGGATCGTGGAAACCCATTATGCCGCCCTGTTCGAAGACGCCGCCCCACTCAACGCTCCCTGCAACGTGGGGGGAAATCTGGTCTTCACCGGCAGCGAGAACGATCCCGAGACGTTGCAGACCATCACCGCCATGGGCTTCACCAACGCCGAGGGTATCTGCGCCGCTATCCGCGGCTGGCACCATGGCCGGGTGCGGGCGACCCGCAGCACCCGCGCCCGCGAACTGCTGACGGAACTGACTCCGGCCCTGCTGTCCGCCCTGGCCGCCACCGCCGAGCCGGAAACCGCCTTTCACCGCTTCGAGACCTTTCTGGCTCAGTTGCCGGCCGGGGTGCCGCTGTTCTCGCTGTTCCACGCCAACCCCACTCTGCTGGAGCTGGTGGCCGAAATCATGGGCGACGCCCCGCGTCTGGCCGAAAATCTGGCCCGCAACACCAATCTGCTGGACGGTGTGCTGAGCGCCGGTTTCTTCGATGCCCCGCCTCCGGCGCCGCAATTGTCCGAGGAACTGAATCTGGTCCTGGCGGAATCCGGCGGCGATTTTCAGGACATGCTGGACCGAGCCCGGCGTTGGACCAATGAACAGAAGTTCCGCATCGGCGTGCAGACCCTGCGCTCGATGATCGAACCGAGCCAGGCCTGCCATCATCTGAGCGACATCGCCGACGCCGTTCTGCTGTCCATGCAGCCGAAGGTCGAGGCCGAGTTCGCCCGCGCCCATGGTCTTGTGCCGGGCGGCGGCTGCGCCATCATCGCCATGGGCAAGATGGGCAGCCGGGAAATGACCGCGGCCTCGGATCTGGACTTGATCCTGGTCTATCACTCGCCCGAAGACGTCGAACAGTCGGACGGAGCCAAACCGCTGGCTCCCAGCACCTACTACGCCCGCCTGACCCAGCGCATCATCAATTCCATCACCGCCAAAACCGCCGAGGGCGAGTTGTACGAGGTCGACATGCGGCTGCGCCCGTCGGGAAATTCCGGCCCCATCGCCACCAGCTTGGCTTCTTTCATCCAGTATCAGGACAGTCTGGCCTGGACCTGGGAGCATATGGCCTTGACCCGCGCCCGCGTCGTCACCGGCCCGAACGCCCTGCGCGCCACCATCCGCGACGTAATCGCAAAAACCCTTCGGCGCCCCCGCGACCCCGACAAACTGCTGGCCGATGTGGCCGACATGCGCGAACGCATGGCCCGCGAGCACAAAAGCGACAATCCGTGGGAGGTCAAACACCGCCGCGGCGGATTGGTGGATATCGAATTCATCGCCCAATATCTGCAGCTGCGTTGGGGCGACGCTCATCCGTCGCTGCTGAAGGGATCGACCGCGCCGGTGCTGGAGGAAGCGGCCCGCCTGGATTTGCTGCCCGAAGCCGATTGCGAATTGCTGCTGGACGCCCTGCGCCTGTGGCAGGCCATTCAGCAGGTGCTGCGCCAGACCATAGAAGGTAGCTTTTTCGAGGAGCACGCCCCCGGACGGCTGAAGGACGTGCTTGTAAGAGCCGCCAACGCCACCCATTTCGAGGGGTTGCGGCAGTTGATGACCGACCGGGCATCGGCCGTGCACGCCCTCTTCAATCGTCTGATCGACGATCCCGCCCAACCCATTCTGGCCAAACTGGCCGCAGAAAAGGAGTCCTGAAGCATGAGCATCGACGTCGGCGCCGCCGTTCCCGATTTCACCCTTCCCACCGATGGCGGCGCCAACCTGTCGCTGTCGTCCCTGAAGGGACGCAAGGTGGTGCTTTACTTCTATCCCAAGGACGACACTTCGGGCTGTACGGCGGAAGCCTGCGCCTTCCAGGAAAGCCTTCCCGACTTCGGCGGTGCCGACGCGGTGATCATCGGCGTCTCGAAGGACAGCGCCGCCAAGCACGACAAGTTCAAGGCCAAGTACAATCTGTCCTTCCCCCTGATCTCCGACGAAGAGGGCAAACTGTGCGAGGCCTTCGGCGTTTGGGTGGAAAAAAGCATGTACGGCCGCAAATATTTCGGCATCGAACGCTCGACCTTCCTGATCGACGCCGAAGGCGTGGTGCGCAAGGTCTGGCGCAAAGTCAAGGTCACCGGCCACGCCAAGGACGTGCTGAAGGCTTTGTCAGAAATCTAGCCGCGGATATTGCCTCGGTCGGGACATCCCCCCATGATGTTCCGACCGAACGCATTTTTCCTGGACCGTCATGATCACCTTGACCGAAGCGGCCGTCGCCGCCCTTGCGGCCGCCGAGCCCGAGGACAAAATCCGCCTGACCCTGGAAACCGCCCGCCGCTGGGAACAGGGCCGCATCGCCGAAATCGGCGACACCCGCCCCACGGCCCGTCCCGGCCGCCCCGCCAGACCGGAAATCCTGCCACCCAACAAGATGCGCCGGCGCGGCACCTCCGGTCAGGGCGGCCGCATCGCCATGTACCACGCCCTGGCTCATATCGAATTCAACGCCATCGATCTGGGCTGGGACATCATCGCCCGCTTCGCCTCGCCCACTCTGCCCAAAGGATTTTATGACGACTGGGTATTGGTGGCCAAACAGGAAGCCGAACATTTCGCGGCCCTGGAATCCATGCTGCGCAGCATGGGGTCGCAATACGGCGACCTGCCCGCCCATGACGGCCTGTGGCAGGCGGCGGAGAAAACCTCGGACGATCTGCTGCGCCGTCTGGCCGTGGTTCCCATGACCTTCGAGGCCCGCGCCCTGGACACCGCCCCCAATACCATTACCAAGCTATCGGGAACCGTCGGCAAGGATGAATTGCAGGCCCTGCAAAAGATCGTCGATGAAGAAATCATCCACGTCGCCTCGGGCACCCGCTGGTTCACCTATGTCTGCGATCAGCAGGGCATTGATGCCCGCCTGCATTACCAGGCCATCATCCGCGACTATTTCCCCGAAGGACTGAAGCGCCCCTTCAACACCAAGGGACGCAGCCAAGCCGGTCTACCGGCGGATTTCTATGAACCGCTGGCGGCGAATTAAGGCAATGTCCGGAAGACGCCCCGAAAAAAGGGCCGCGCTTAAACCGTTCCCGCTTTCCAGAACCGCTGCAGATCGGAAGCATCGCCGCGGAAAATGTTGCGGTCGCAGGTTTCAATGCCCCAGACGCCGCGTACGCGATGACCCCGGGGGCCGCCGTTGTCGGTGTCTCCGGCATATTGCCAGAAATGCCAGCCCCGGCCTTTCCAGGCCTTGGGCACCTGGGGCTCGGAGCGGTAGTCGGCCAGCCACAGGGGGCACAAAGCCAATACGGATCGTTCCGTGACCGTCGCCCCCAGGCTGCGGGCGGCGTCACCGACCGGCTTTCCGTCGGCCCAGGCCTGATTGGTATAGATCAGCGGAAAACGCCCAGTGGCGGCGTGGATGGCTTTGACGAAGTCCTCGGCCTGACGCAAACGCATGGAATTTCCAGGATTGCCGTCGTTCTGTTCGAAGTCCAGGGCGATCAGGGTATTGGGGCCGGGCTTGGCCACTTTCAGAAACAGTTCCGCCTGATCGTCGCCGGAATATTGGCGGGTGCCGAAATGATAGGCGCCCCACAGCATCCCCGCCGCTTCGGCTTCGGCCCGGCGGCGGGCATACATGGGGTCTTTCCAATCACCGCCCTCGGTGGCCTTGTGAATGACGCCGATGATGTTGCTTTTCTGCCGGGCCAGAGAGAAATCACGCACGTTGGTCTGGTGGCTGATGTCGATGACGGCGTCCAGGCGCGACCGCGTATTGCGCGGTTTCGCGTTTTCCCCCGACACCTGCTTCGCCGGCGCTTTGCCCGGATGCTTCGCCCCGTGGCTGTCCGCGTGCTGGCTTGCCTGCTTGCGATGGGCAGCCATGGCGCTTTCCGGAGCGACGACCAACCCCAGCAGGCCGCCAAGAACCATTCTGCGTGTCAGCATTTCCCCAGAACCGATCGAGTTTCCCACCAGAACCCATCTGGCGAAGATATCATAAGAGACTAAAAAAGTTAAGATTCCGCCTACTTAGCCGGCAAAATGTCACGACAGGCCAAAGGCGGCGGCGGATGAGCGCGCGCGCCTCCGGTCGGCTTCACCGCCCAGGCGCCGCTGGTGATCCAGCTTTGCAATTCGTCCCCGCAGCCGTCGCCTTCCGGCAGTGGCGGGCCGGACTGACACTCCATGTCCCCCACCGGACAATTGATGCGCACATGGAAATGCTCGTCATGCCCCCACCATGGACGCAACCGGCGCAACCAGGAACGGTCGCCCTTGACCGTTCTGCACAGAGCGACCTTGACCGCCGGATTGACGAAGATGCGCTCGACCCGCGGGTCGGAGGCGAAAATGCGCAGCATCTCGGTCTGGCGTCTGTCCCATAGCTTGGGATTCAAGCCCCCCTTGGGCAGCACGACGCTGTCCATCGCCGGCTCGGAACGGTCCTTGTCGGTCAGCGGCTTGTCGGCCAGACGATAAAGGATGTCGGCGTCGACGCCGGTCTGGTGGCTGCCGTGGCCCGAAGGCATGCGCCCGCCGCGAGGCTGCGACATGTCGCCGATCAGGATGGTTCCCAGATCACGGGTGCGCTGGGCCCGATCCTTGAGGAAAGCCAAAAGGTCGGCCGTCCCCCAATAGCGGTTGCGGGCCGGGCGCAGCACTTCCCAGCCGGGACCGGACTGCTCCAGGGATTTACCTCCGGCCAGACAGCCGTTGGCGGCGCCACCCACGGCGTGGGACGGGCCGGAGGTCGGTCCCTGCCCCATGCCAGTCTGCCGCCCCTCCAGGGCGGACAACAGATCGGCCACCTGCGCCTTGGCGGGCATCGCCGCCAGCATCAGGGCAAGAGCCAGCAGACAGCGTCCCGCCGCCACGCCTCAGGCCTCGCCTTCGCCGACGCCGCCCTGGATGCGGGCCGCCAGCGACGCGGCCATGAACTGGTCCAAATCGCCGTCCAGAACGCCCTGAGTGTCCGACGTTTCCACGCCGGTACGCAGGTCCTTGACCATCTGATAGGGCTGAAGCACGTAGGAACGGATCTGATGGCCCCAGCCGATATCGGTCTTGGCATCGGCCTCGGCCTGGGAAATGGCCTCACGCTTCTGCAATTCCGCTTCGTACATGCGGGCGCGCAGCATGTCCCAAGCCATGGCGCGGTTGCGGTGCTGCGACCGGTCGATCTGACAGCTCACCACGATGCCCGAAGGAATATGGGTGATGCGGATGGCCGAGTCGGTCTTGTTGATGTGCTGACCGCCGGCACCCGAAGCGCGGAAGGTGTCGATACGGCAATCCGATTCGTTAATTTGGATGTCGATGGTGTCGTCGATCACCGGATAAACCCAGATCGAGCTGAAGCTGGTATGGCGGCGCGCCGCCGAATCGAACGGCGAGATGCGCACCAGACGATGAACGCCGCTTTCGGTCTTCAGCCAGCCATAGGCGTTGTGGCCGGTAACCCGCACGGTGGCCGATTTCAGACCAGCTTCTTCGCCGCCGCTCTCTTCCAGCCATTCCACCTTATAGCCGTGCTGTTCGGCCCAGCGGGTGTACATGCGAAGCAGAATTTCGGCCCAATCCTGAGCCTCGGTGCCGCCAGCCCCGGCATGGACTTCCAGATAGCAGTCGTTGGCGTCCGCCTCGCCCGAAAGCAGGCTTTCCAACTCCATCTTGGCGGCCCGGTCCTTCAGTCCTTGCAGCACCGCCTCGGCGTCGGCCACCACCGACTGGTCGCCTTCGGCCTCGCCCAGTTCGATCATGCCCAGTTGATCTTCCAACTCGCTTTCGATGGCCTTTACCGTGCCGGTGGATTGTTCCAGATGGGTGCGTTCGCGCATCACCTTCTGAGCCTCGTCGGCCTGATTCCACAGATCGGGGTCTTCGGCCCGGGCGTTCAACTCGTCAAGACGACGCAAAGCGTTGTCCCAATCGATGTGACGGCGCAGCAGTTCCAGGGACTGCCTGATTTCCTGGGCTATCGCCTCGACTTCGGCGCGCATGATCTGGTCCTGTGATCTAGGGAAAAATCGCGAAGGGCCGTTTTAGGGGAAACGGCCCTTCGCCGCAACTCAGTAGATGCCGCCCGCCTGTGGAGCCGTCTGGGGAACGGCCGGAGCGGCGGGGGAAACGGAACCGGGTGAAGGCGCGGGAACAGGATTTTCCCCCGCCGCTCCGCCGGGCGCCAGAGGCTTGGCTCCCGCCTCGTTGCCGGGCTGGTCGTCGGTGGTGCCCATATTGCCCAGTGTGGCGGTGGTGCCGTAGCCCAGATTGATCACCCCGGCGTCGTTGTCCAGCACCTGCTCCTCGCCGCCCATGGGAACGGTGTCGGGCTTGAAGGCTTCGTAGATGGCGTTCCTGTCGCTGGAATCGGTGGGACGCCCGGTGGAGGCGTTGACGCGCACCAGATGGATGCCCGGCGGAACGCGGAAGGGCACGGCGGGCTTGTCCTTCAGGGCTTCCTTCATGAAGTCGCGGAAGATCGGAGCCGCCGTCGAGCCGCCGGTTTCATGCTCGCCCAAGGTCGAGGGCTCGTCGAAGCCGACGAACACGCCCACCGCCAGATCGGGAGAGAAACCGACGAACCAGGTATCCTTGGAATCGTTGGAGGTGCCGCTCTTGCCTGCCAGCGGCTTGCCGACGGCCAGGACCGCCCTGCCCGTGCCGCGCTCGACCACGCCTTCGAGCATGTGCACCATCTGATAGGCGGTCATCGGATCGACCATCTGCGGCCGGGTGTCCGGCACGTCGGGCATGTCCTGGTTGGTGTAGAAAGTGCTTTCACAGCCTTCGCAAGCCCGTTGGTCGTGGCGGTAGACCGTCTTGCCGTTGCGGTCCTGGATGCGATCGATCAAGGTCGGCGTGACCTTTTTGCCGCCGTTGACGATCTGGGCGTAGGCCGCAGTCATGCGCAACGGCGTGGTTTCACCGGCGCCCAAAGCCATGGAAAGCTCTCGGGGCAGCTTGTCCACCACACCGAAGCTTTCGGCGAAACCGGCGATCTTTTCCATGCCGATAGTCGCCGCCAGACGAACGGTCATCAGGTTACGCGACTTTTCGATGCCGACGCGCAGAGTGGTCGGCCCCAGATAGCCGCCGTGATAATTCATCGGACGCCATTTCGGCAGACCCGGCCCCTGATCCAGCTCGATCGGGGCGTCCAGCACCAGCGACGACGGAGTGTAGCCGTTGTCCAGAGCCGTCATGTAGACGAAGGGCTTGAAAGACGATCCCGGCTGACGCTCGGCCTGGGAAGCGCGGTTGAACTGGCTGCGCAGATAAGAGAAACCGCCCTGCATAGCCAACACGCGGCCCGTGTGAGGATCGATGGCCACCAAGGCGCCCTCGACCTTGGGCGGTTGACGCAAACCATAGGTTTCCGGGCCGTACTGCTCCTTGCCGTCGTCGCTTTTGGTCACGGGCTCAACGGCCACCACGTCGCCGGCCGCCAGAACGTCGGAGGCGCGCTTGGGCTGCGGCCCTACCGTCTGCTGCGGCAGCGGCGGACGCGCCCACAGCAGTTCTGACATGGGAATCCGCCCCTTGGTGCCGTTGGCCAGCCCGATTTCGGCCTGTTTGTCCGCCACCGCCAGCACCACCGCCAACTTCCAGGGCTCCAGATCGGCGCGCGGCGGCAGCGCAGCCAGACGGCGGTCCCAGCCGGGACTGGTTTCCATCTTGGCCAGAGGGCCGCGCCAGCCATGGCGGCGATCATACCCCACCAGTCCGACCCGCAAGGTACGGTAGGCGATGTCCTGCAATTGCGGATCCAGGGTCGAACGCACCGACAATCCGCCCTTGTAAAGCGATTGCTCGCCGAAATCGGCGGCGATCTGACGGCGGATGTCCTCGGCGAAATATTCGCTGCCGTGCACGGTGGCGGATTCCGAACGGTTGCGGATGATCAACGGCTCGGCCCAGGCCGCCTTGGCCTCGTCCAAGGTGATGTAACCGTCTTCCAGCATGCGGCCGATCACCCAGTCGCGGCGTTCACGGCCCGCCTGAGCGGTATTGGCGTGATTGGGGTTGTAGTTGTTGGGAGCCTTCGGCAGCGCGCCCAGATAGGCCACTTCCGCCACCGACAGTTCATCCAGGCTCTTGTCGAAATAGTTCAAGGCGGCGGCGGCGACGCCGTAATTGCCCTGTCCCAGATAAATTTCGTTCAGATAGAGTTCCAGGATGTGCTGCTTGGTGAAAGTCTGCTCGATGCGGAAGGCGAGAATGGCTTCCTTCACCTTGCGCTGAAGGGACGGCTCGTTGGTCAGCAGGAAGTTCTTCGCTACCTGTTGGGTGATGGTGGACGCGCCCATGGGGCGGCGGTCGCTGCCCAGTCCCTTGTTCTTCAAATTGACGACCATGGCCCGGGCGATGCCCACCGGGTCAATGCCCGAGTGGGTATAGAAATTCTTGTCCTCGGCCGCCAAAAAGGCGTTGATGACCCGCGGCGGAACGGCGTTGAACGGCACGAAGCTGCGCTTTTCCACCGCGTACTCGGCGACCATGCGACCGTCGCCGGCATAAACCCGGGTAGTGACCGGCGGCTCGTAATGATCCAGCTGGCGATAGTCGGGCAAGCCTTGCCCATAATGCCACAACACCCCAAGCCCGGCCCCGACGCCGACGATGGCCAGCAGGAACAACGTGCTGAAAAGAAGGGTGATCGACCTGAACATGGCTTGGGCCTATCCTTGGGACTGCGACGGCGAGACGAGGGGCGAGACGGGGGTCAGGACTTCCTGGCCTTCCGGGTCTCGGCGAAATAAGCTTCGATGGCACGGGCCAGAGCGGTCGCCAATTTGGCGCGGTATTCGCTCCGACGCAACATCTGCTCGTCCTGAACATTCGACAAATAGCCGTTTTCCACCAGCACGCTGGGAATGTCGGGCGCCTTCAGCACGGCGAAACCGGCAAAGCGGTGGGTGTTGGCCTCCAGCACGTTATGGGTTTCGCGCTGAACCGAGCGAATGATGTCGGCGGCGAACACCGCCGATTTGTTCATGGATTCCCGCTGCACCAGATCGATCAGGATATTGGTGACTTCGGCGGATTCGTTGGACAAATCGATACCAGCCACGATGTCCGATTTGTTTTCCTTGTCGGCCAAAGCCTGCGCCTCGGCATCCGACGACGTTTGCGACAACGTATAGACCGACAATCCCCGAATGGCAGGATCGGTCACCGTGTCGGCATGCAGCGACATGAACAGATCGGCGTGGTGCGCGCGGGCCAAGGCCACGCGTTCGCGCAGAGGAATGAAAGTGTCGCCGTCGCGGGTCAGGATGCAGCGCACCTTCCCCCCTTTGTTCAAGGCGTCCTGAACATCGTGGGCCAAGGCCAGAACGATATTCTTTTCATAAGCGCCCGACAGGCTGATGGCCCCGGGATCGACGCCGCCGTGACCAGGATCGACCACCACGACCGGCTTGCCGTCGCTCTTGCCCTTGGGCATGGGGGCGACGGTAGTCACCGCAGCCTGAATCGGCGCCGCCTCGGGTTCGGGCGGAGCTTTGGGCGGCAAGGGCGGCGGCACAGCGCCCGCAGCCACCTTTGCACCGCCCGCCTGGGATGTCGGGGCGGGAAGCGGATGCTTCAGCACCCCCTCGGCCGGAGCCGTCGCCACATTCGGAGCGGTGCTCGGCTCGGCATTCGAAGACGTCGACGGTCGGGTGACCGGCACCACTTCCTGAGCGGCGGGTTCCACCGGCGTCAAAATGGGATTGGCCGAAGTCATGGCCATGACCTTCGGCCCCGTGGCCGTGACGGGACTGGCAGGAGGCGCCGGCGGCGGAGGCGGGGACGGAGAAACGGCGGCAACAGACGCGGTTTGCAGCGGCGGCGGCATGGGAGCCCCCGCAGCCAGATCGATCACCAGGCGGTAATTGCCGCCGTCGGTGGGAGGAATGATGAAAGCCTTCTGCACGCCGGCGGGACCGTCGGTCTCCAGCATCAGCCGCCCTTTCCCCTGGGCTCCCGCGCCATAGCTCCAGTTGCGCAGCACGCCGACGGCACGCGATAGCCCGGCCTTGCCAGAAGTCCGCCATTCCAGGTCGGGCACCTCGACCGCCACCTGGCCGGCGACTTTGCCCACCTGGAAGGTCAGCGGCTCGGATACTTCCATGACGAAACGAGTGACGCCGTCATGCGCCGCCGTGCGCACAGCCGTGACTACGGGCCGCTCGCCCGCCGACAAAGCCGACGACAGTCCGAGCCATGTAAAAACAGAAAGAATAAAGAGGCCGCGCAATCGCCTCATCGTGGCAGTGTCCCCAGGCTTGATCAGCGCCCCCATATAGCCAAAAGCCCCTGCCCGCTTCAATGAAAACCCTTTGATTCCCCATGAAGTTCGAATTTACGGCGCAAGCTTGCGCAATTGGCGCGCGGTAAAGAAGATCATTGCCGCGCCTCTCCTGTGCGGTTATGTTTGTGCCGCGATAGCCGCAAAAGCGGATGCCAGCCCCCTAAAGCGGGCGTGGTTTCCCGGCGGCCGGAGCGGCAGCGTCCCGAGATCACGGCATCTCCGCCGAATGGGACGACCGTCCGGACCTGACCGAGCTTTTCCGTCAAGCGGCTTCGTTTGAACAAGATTTCGATGCCGGGCGCGCAGCCCGCCAGGGTTTACTCACTCCATGCACTTCGTCACCATCACGACCAAGACGCTGACCAGAGAGACCGCAGGCGCCGCCGGCTTCGTCGGACAACATTGCTGCGTGACGGCGCCATTTGCGCCCGCGACAGCGTCTTGGAGCTTTGGGTTTAATGGCAAAACGTATGCTGATCGACGCGACCCACGCGGAAGAAACCCGCGTGGTCGTCGTCAATGGGACGCGCCTCGAGGAATTTGACGTCGAGACTTCGACCAAAAAGCAGTTAAAGGGCAACATCTATCTGGCGAAAATCGTGCGCGTGGAGCCTTCGCTCCAGGCCGCTTTCGTCGATTACGGCGGGAACCGTCACGGCTTCCTGGCCTTCAGCGAAATCCACCCGGATTATTATCAGATCCCCGTCGCCGACCGGCAGGCTCTGCTGGCCGAGCAGCGCGAAGTCATGAAGCAGAGCGCCACCGCCGCTTCCGCCGATTTCGGCGACAACGACGATCATGACGACCACAGCGACGCCGAAGCCGCTCCGGCGCCTCTGGAAGCCGCTGGCGGCGCCCAGCCGGCCGAACAGGCCGACGGCGAAAACCAAATCGTTCCATACAGCGACGGCCAGCCCCAGCCGGTGGTCGAGATCCTCCCTCCGGACGCCCCCATCGGCGACCATCACGTCGAAACCCTGGGCGGCGACGACGAGGAAGGCGAACGCCGCCGTCCGAAGTCCCTGCGCAACTACAAAATCCAGGAAGTCATCAAGCGCCGCCAGATCGTACTGGTGCAGGTGGTCAAGGAAGAACGCGGCAACAAAGGCGCGGCTCTGACCACTTATCTGTCGCTGGCCGGCCGCTATTGCGTTCTGATGCCCAATACCGCCCGTGGTGGTGGCGTGTCACGCAAGATCACCAACGCCACCGACCGCAAGCGCCTGAAGGCCATCGCCAACGAGATGGAGATTCCCGACGGCATGGCGGTCATCGTCCGCACCGCCGGGTCCGAGCGCACCAAGCCGGAAATCCGCCGCGACTACGAATACCTTCTGCGCCTGTGGGATTCGGTGCGCAGCCTGACGTTGCAATCCACCGCCCCGGCCCTGGTCTATGAAGAGGCCAACCTGATCAAGCGTTCGATCCGCGATCTTTACTCGCGCGACATCGACGACATTCTGGTGGACGGCGAGGAAGGCTACCGCCTGGCCAAGGACTTCATGCGCATGCTGACTCCCAGCCATGCCAAGAAGGTGCAGCTGTATAAAGACCCGACCATGCCGCTGTTCCAGCGCTTTCAGATCGAAAGCCAACTGGACGCCATGCATAGCGCCGTGGTCCAGCTGCGTTCCGGCGGCTATCTGGTGATCAACCAGACGGAAGCCCTGGTCGCCATCGACGTCAATTCGGGCCGTTCCACCAAGGAACGCCATATCGAGGAAACCGCGCTCAAAACCAACCTTGAAGCCGCCGACGAAGTGGCTCGGCAATTGCGCCTGCGCGATCTGGCCGGACTGATCGTCATCGACTTCATCGACATGGAGGAGACGCGCAACAATCACGCAGTCGAGCGCCGCCTGAAAGAAGCCATGCGCTTCGACCGCGCCCGCATCCAGTTGGGCAAGATCAGCCCCTTCGGTCTGTTGGAACTGTCGCGCCAGCGTCTGCGTCCCAGCCTGATGGAAACCAGCTTCCAGCCCTGCCCCCATTGCGGCGGCACCGGCATGGTCCGCTCGGTGGAAAGCTCGTCTGTCCACGTTCTGCGCGCCATCGAGGAAGAGGGTATCCGCCGCCGTTCCAGCGAAGTGACGGTCACCGTTCATCCTTCCATCGCCCTTTACATCCTGAACCAGAAGCGCGACGCCCTGTCGGACATCGAAGCCCGCTACGGCTTCCGCGTCTTCCTGCTGGGTGACGACTCTCTGATCCCGCCAGCTTTCCGCATGGACAAGGTCAAGTCGGAGACGCCGATCGAGCTTCCGGTCACCCGCCCGATCAACGGCGACCTGCCCATCGTTCACGACCCCGAAGATGACGAGGTGGTCGAGGAAGAAAGCGAGACCGTCGAGGAAGAGGACGGCGCCAGCCCCGCCGCCCCCGCCGGCACCAAGGACGAAGACGCCGAAGGCCGCGGCCGCCGCCGCCGCCGCCGCCGCCGCCGTGGCCGCCGTGACGATTCGTCCGAGGCTTTGTCGGATGACGACAGTGCCGAAGACGGCGCTGAAGGCGACGACGCCGCCGAGGGCGAAGAGTCTCAGGACGGCGAATCCCAAGACGCCGAGGCCCAGGACGGCGAAGACAGTGACGAGGACGGCGTTCTCGGCGAAGCCTCTGCCCGCCGCCGTCGCCGCGGCAAGCGTGGCGGCCGCCGCCGCAATCGCGGCCGCGACGCAGCCGCCCTGCCGCCCATCGGCGAAGGCGATGCCGCCGCAGGCGAGAGCGAAGCCCCGGCCGCCCCGACCGATGTGATGGCCGAGGCCCCCGAAGCCGCCGCAGCCGCGGATGCCCTCGCCGCCGAAGAGGTCCCAGCCAAGCCGAAGCGTGTCCGCGCTCCGCGCAAGAAGAAGGTAGAGGAGGCTCCCGCCGCCGAAGAGGCCAAGGCCGAGGAAACTCCGACTGAAAAGGCTGCGGACGAAGAGGTTCCCGCCAAGCCGAAGCGTGTCCGCGCTCCGCGCAAGAAGAAGGTGGAGGAGACTCCCGCCGCCGAAGAAACCAAGGCCGAGGAAACTCGGGCTCCAGTCGTGGACGCGGTAAAGGCCGAACCTGTTCCGGCCCCTGCTCCCGTCACGGAAAGCACGTCCGAGCCCGTAGCCGAAGCGGCGCCCGAGCCGGCCCCCGTCCCGCCCCCCGCCCCGGCCCCGGAGCCTCAAGCGGAACAGCCGGCCTCCCCGCCCCGCAAGGGCTGGTGGAACCGCTTCCTGTAAAACAGCAAAGGGCGCCGGATCGAACCGGCGCCCTTTCTCATTGAATCCATGGCATGAGACCGATCGACAAAGCCCAACGCTTCCAGGCGTTACACCATCGCCCCGGCTGCTTCGTCATTCCCAATCCCTGGGATGCGGGCAGCGCCCGATTGTTGGCCGCGCAGGGCTTCGAATGCCTGGCCACCACCAGCGCCGGTCTGGCTTTCAGCCTGGGACGCCGCGATGCCGAAGGCGCCCTAAGCCGCTCGGAAATTTTGGAGAACGCCCGCACCATCGTCGAGGCAACCGATCTGCCGGTTTCCGCCGATCTGGAAAACGGCTTTGGCGACGACGAAGACAGCGTGGCTGAAACCATTCGCCAAGCCGCCGCCTGCGGTTTGGTCGGCGGCTCCATCGAGGACGCCTCGGGTCGCGCCGCCGATCCCATCTATGATTTCGATCATGCCGTGCGCCGGGTCAAGGCCGCCGTTGAGGCGACCCGCACCCTGCCGTTTCCGTTTACCCTGACGGCCCGGGCGGAAAATTTTCTGAACGGACGGACGGACCTGGACGACACCATCCGCCGCTTGCAGGCCTTCGCCGAAGCCGGCGCCGACGTGCTGTTCGCCCCCGGCCTGCCCGATATCGACGCCATCCGCAGGGTCTGCGCCCAAATCCCCAAGCCGATCAACGTAGTGACGGGCCTGTCCGGGCAAAGCCACACTGTCGAAGAATTGGCACGGGCCGGCGTCCGCCGGATCAGCCTGGGCAGTTCCCTCGCCCGCACCGCCCTGGGCGCCATGCTGGAAGCCGCCCGGGAGATCGCCGAAACCGGAAAGTTCTCCCGAACGGAAGCCGCTATTCCCTTCGGCAGGATCAACGGCGTGATGCGCGGAAAATAAGGAAGAGAAACCTCCGTATCGGCGTGGAAGGCCTCTCTTTCGCCCCTCACACCGCTTTCACCACCAGCGTCGCCACATCCAACTGGAACGAACCATCAGGCTCCAAAGCGAAGTGCTCGGCCACTTCCGCCGGCATCTTGGCCTGCAACAGGCGGATGGCCGTCACCAGCGGCTCCGGCGTCGCCATGCGGCGGACCCAGCTTTGAAAATCCAGGCGGATGCGGCCTTCGAACACCTTGTCGACGGCAAAGCCGGCCTCGGTCAGAGCCTGCCGCCATTGAGCAACCGTACGGTTGCGGAGATGCCCGGGATCGCGCATCAGCTCAAAGGTCTGGAGCCAAGTGTCCAGCAAAGGCGCCGCCGGAGCCACCACATCCATGAAGACGCCGACGCCGCCCGGACGAATCACCCGCCGCGCTTCGGCCATGGCTTTGCACAGCCGCGGCCAATGATGGGCGCTGTAGCGGCTGAGCACCCAGTCGAAGCCGCCATCCTCGAACGGCAGGCTTTCCGCCGAGGCTTCGCGCGTGACAATGTTGCCCAGCCCCCGCGATACCGCCTCGGCCCGCACCTGCCCCAGCATGGCGGCGGACAAGTCGACGGCCACCACTTCGCGGCAATGGCGGGCGGCGGCGTAAGCCACATGACCGCCGCCGCACCCTACATCCAAGGCCCGGCCGCCGGGCTGGGCGGCCAACATTGCCGCCAGCCTTCGCAAATCCTCGCCCTCGGCATGCACCGCACTGTCGACATAGGCGCGAGCCTGTTCGCCGAACTGCTCCGCGACTAAACCACGATGATCGCCAGTCATGAGAAATATTCCTTCAATCCGTATTCCATGCCGTCATCATGTCTTATAAAATACAGGAATTACTAATGAGCTTTCCTGCCGAAAGATGAAATAAATTCATGTTTCAGCCACCATCTCTCCGCGGCCTGAAAGCCCTGGTCGAGGTCGCCCGTTGCGGCAGCGCCGCCGGCGCCGCCAATCGTCTGGGCGTCGGCGCCTCGGCCGTGTCCCATAGCTTGAGCGAGTTGGAAGCCCAAATGGGCGGACCGCTGTTTGAAGATCGGCGACGCACCCGCCTCAATGAAAAGGGGATGCGGCTGGTGCAACGGCTGGAACCGGCATTTCAGAGCATCGACATGGCGGTGGCCGATTTTCGGACGACGCAAAATTCCATCCGTCTGTCCACTTTGTCGAGCTTCGCCCAACTGTGGCTGATCCCCCGCTTGGCGCGCCTGCGGCAAAGGCTGCCGTCGGTGGACATCCTGATCTCGACCGACACCCGGCCGATCGACCTGCACGCCGAGCCCTATGACTGCGTCATTCGTTGGACCGGCCCCAAGGCCGACTGGCGCGGCCTGGAGCACGAGCGCCTGTTCCACGAGCAACTGATCCAGGTGGCCAGCCCGCATCTTTTACGCCAGACGCCGCCCTATCCCCGCCTGACCGCCCATTCCCGGCCCGATGACTGGCGACTGTTCGGCGGCGAGGATACTTCCGTCGCCGTCACCATGCTGGCGACCCGCGGCCAGATGATCGAAGCGGCGCTGGCCGGATTGGGCGTCGCCATCATCGACCTCCATCTGGTGGCCGGAACCTTGACCGCTGGTCATTTGGTGCAGGTGGGTGAGCGGCGGCTCGACCGGCCCGAGGCCTATGTTTTCGCCGCCCGTCCCGCCGCCCTGGAAAACCCCGCCCTGAGGAAATTCCGCTCCTGGCTGCTGGAAGAAGCCTTAGCCGCGCAGCCATAGACGCAGCAGGGCGGTCACCGCCACCGGCTGCTCGATAGGCGTCAGGTGCCCGGCTCTTTCGATCAAGGTGAAACCGGCGCCGGGAATGCCGGCGGCGATTTCTCCCATGATCTCGGGCGTTGTCAGCCCGTCCTGTGCCCCGCCGACGACGATGGTCGGACAGGCGATGGCGGTCAAGCCGGGCCGATTGTCCGGACGCCCCATGATGGCCGTTTGCTGGCGAATGAAGCCCCCCGCTCCCACTCGCTCGGCCATGCCCAGGCAAATACCGCGCAGCGCCTCGTTGGCGAAGTTGTCGGGATGCATCTGCCCAGCCAAGATCTGCAAAGGCAGTTTGGAGAAACCGCCACGCCGGGCGATCTCCATCAACTGCATGCGCCGGTCCCGGCTTTCCTCCGTATCGGCGCGGGCGCTGGTGTTGACCAGGGCCAGCCTGGCCACTCGCTGCGGCGCCTTGCGCATGATCTCGAAGGCGACATAACCGCCCATGGACAGCCCGGCCAAGGCAAAGCGGTCCGGGGCCGAGGCCAGAACCCGGTCGGCCAGTTCGGGAATGCTGTCGGCTGCGGTCAGGTCAGCCACCCGAGGCTCGGCCAGATCACTCAGGTACGCCGTCTGATGCGCCCATAGGGCGGCATCGTTCAACAGGCCGGGACACAGTATCAAAGGCACCCTGCTCATCTCAAATCTCCTAACGGATCAACGCCGACAGTTCTTTGAATTCCGGCGTTCCCGCTTTATGCAGCCATTCGAACAGAACCATTTCCACGCTGACCAGGACGACATCCTCCTGGCGCAGGCGGGACCGAGCCAATGCTTCACTCTCGGCCTTGCGGCTGGCGCAGGCGTCGGCCACCACGAAAACGTCGTACCCCAGCGACTTCAGACCGATGGCGGTCTGCAACACGCAGATATGATGCTCGATCCCGGCGACAACGATTTGCCGGCGATGCAAATCTTTGATCCGCGCCAGCATCCCAGGCTCGGCGGCGCAGGAGAAATGCGTCTTCTCCACCACGCCGCCTTCGGGACACCATTCCCGCAAATCCACCACGGTGGGACCGATGCCCTTGGGATATTGTTCCGACACCAAAGCCGGAACTTCCAGCCGTTGCGCCGCCCGCAACAGCAATGAGCAATTGTGGATGACCCGGCGCGGGTCGGTCATGACCGGGGCCAGCTTTTCCTGGACATCGACAATCAGCAGGGCGGAATGGTCTCGTTGAATCAACATGAAAGCCTCCGGAGCAACGGGCAGAAAGACCGTATCGCAACCTCTTGCGCCAATCAAATGCCCCGCATTGAGCATTTTCGCGGGCCAAACAATTGACAGGACCGCGCCAGTCACTATTATCCGGGCCACAGATGAGCGTTGTCGCTCGATTTTCCGGGACCTCGATCGGCCCCTCTGCTGATATCAAGGAACACATGACTTTCGCCGAGCTTGGTCTAGGCCCCGAAATCCTCAAGGCTGTTGAGGAAGCGGGTTACGTCAACCCCACCCCCATTCAGGAACAGGCAATTCCCATTGTCCTGATGGGCCGCGACGTCTTGGGCGTCGCCCAGACCGGAACCGGCAAGACCGCCGGCTTCACCCTGCCGATGATCGAGATCCTGGCGGGCAGCCGGGGCAAGGCGCGCATGCCGCGTTCCTTGATCCTGGCGCCGACCCGTGAGCTTGCCTCGCAGGTGGCCGACAATTTCGAGAAGTACGGCAAATACCATAAGCTCTCGATGGCCCTGCTGATCGGCGGCGAAAGCTTCGCCGACCAGGAGAAGGTGCTGAACCGCGGCGTCGACGTTCTGATCGCCACGCCCGGCCGCCTAATGGACATGTTCGACCGCGGCCGCATTCTGCTGAATGACGTCAAGGTCTTGGTGATCGACGAAGCCGACCGCATGTTGGACATGGGCTTCATCCCCGACGTCGAGCGCATTGTTTCGCTGCTGCCGAAAATGCGCCAGACCCTGTTCTTCTCGGCGACCATGGCCCCGGAAATCCGCCGTCTGGCCGACGCCTTCCTGATGAACCCCAAGGAAATCTCGGTCGCGCCCCAGGCATCGACCGCTTCGACCGTGGTTCAGCATCTGATCGTCTGCGAGGAATTGGACAAGCGCGAAGCCCTGCGTCATCTGATCCGCGTCGAAGACGTCAAGAACGCCTTCATCTTCTGCAACCGCAAGCGCGACGTCGACATTCTTTACCGCTCACTGCAAAAGCATGGCTTCGACGTGGTGCAGTTGCATGGCGACATGCCCCAATCGGCCCGGACCGAAACCCTGGAACGTTTCCGCGCCGGCGACGTGCGCTTGATGGTCTGCTCCGACGTGGCCGCGCGCGGCATCGACATTTCCAACGTCTCGCACGTCTTCAACTTCGATCCGCCCCACCATGCCGAGGACTATGTCCACCGCATCGGCCGTACCGGCCGCGCCGGCAAGGAAGGCCGCGCCTTCACCATCGCCACCCCGGATGACGGCCGCATTATCGGCGCCATCTACAAGCTGATCGGCTCGGAAATCCCGCGGGTTCCCATCGAGGGCCTGCCCGAACTGCCGCTGGACCTGGACGCCGCGCCGCGTCGCGGCCGTGGTCCCAAGCGCGACGCCAAGAGCGGCAGCGAGCGCACCAAGCGCGAGCCCCGGGCAAAGCGTGAAGACGCCAAGCCGGTTCAGGAGCGCGCCCCCCAGGAACGCCTTCCGCGTGAGGAACGCCAGCCGCGTGAGGAACGCCAGCCGCGCGAGGAACGCCAGCCGCGCGAGGAGCGCGCTCCCCGTGAGGATCGTCCTCAACGTGAAGAGCGCGCCCCGCGCGAGGAACGCTCCAACCGCGACGACCGCAACTTCCGCCGCGACCGTTCGGGCCGCGGCCGTCGCGACGAATTCGGCATCGGCGAAATGGACCATGGCGATCACGTCATCGGCTTCGGCGTCCACATGCCCGACTTCATGACCCGCGAAGTGACCTTCCCGCCGCCTTTGGAAAAGAAGAAGCGCGGCAAGGCGGAAACCGATGTCGAGTCCGACGAGGACGATCTGGACGGCGTGCCCGAAGAGAATACCGGCAACGTGCAGATCATCGAGATCGTCGAAGCCGCCGCCGAAATTGAGACTGACGTCACGGCGACCGCCGCCGAACCGGCGGAGAAACCGCAAGACGACACCCCTCGGGAGCCGACCGAGACCGAATAGGATCGGAGAACGCCCTCATGCAGACGATCTTCGTGCAAATCAAGGCTGAATTGGGCCACGCCTACGAAGTGGCGGATGCCGCCGTGCAGACCGAACGGGTTTCGGAGGTGCATTCCATTTCGGGCCAATACGACCTGATGGCCAAATGCTATCTGGAAGACGACGCCGATGTGGGCCGCTTCGTCACCGAAGTGATCCAGACTCTGCCGGGGGTGAAGGACACCTTCACCATCATCGCCTTCAAGGCCTTCAGCTAGACCCGTCGTTAAAGCAGGCTGCTGTCGTCCGGCACCGAACTTTGGCGGCGGTCGAGCTGTTTCTCCGCCACCTCGCCCAGCGTGGCGATGCTGGCGTCCAAGCCGTCCAGCGCGCTGGCCAGGGCCGGGAAATCCTCGACATGCTGGGCGTTGATGGCGAAATGGCGCAATTGCTCGGCATTGTCGAGCAGCAGCTTATGAAAATCCTGAACGCTGCGCGGACGCACGATATAGGCGTTGTGCACGTTGCGCAGATTTTCCATCAAAATGGTGATCAGCCCTCGCACGAAAGGGTCGGTCTTGGCCAGCTTTCCACCCATCAGCTCTTCGGGAATTACAACCAGGGTGCTGGGAGCCAGCGTCAAGGCCGAAGCCATGCGCGGCGCGCCGTCGATCACCCCCATCTCGCCGAACAGGGCGCCTGGGCGCAAAGTCGCCAGATGCACCTTCTTGTCTTCCACCATCTTGAAAATGGCGATCTTGCCGGAAGCCAGAATATAGGCGTTGTCGGCCTTTTGCCCCTGACTGAAGATCAGCTCTCCTTCGGGCAATCGGCGACGTTCCAGTTGGCCGTCCTGTAAAAGCATACGTTACCCCACACCTGTGCCGGAGCGCTCCCTTCCCAAGGAATTTATACCGTCATCCGCCGTTGTCGCGAAAGAGAATGAGTGTCAGGCAAAATTCAGGACAGCTATGCCCACGGCACAAGACACCCCGAACACCGCCCCCACCCTCCAGGCCATGGTGCCGCCGCAGACGACGATCACCATCGCCCCTTTCGCCAAAGTATTGACGAACGAGGCGACAACCACCGCCGCCGCCGCCACGGAAACCGTCAGGCCGCTATTGGCCAGCTTGGCCATGCTGACCGAAATGGCGTCGACGTCGGCCAGACCGGACAAAGCCGCCAAGGCATAAACGCCCTGATCGCCAAACTGTTCCTGGAGAAATTTGGAAGCGACAAGCACCGCCGCCAGAAACAAGCCGAATTTGATGGCCGTGGCCAATTCAAAAGGGTTGGCCAACTTGGCCGGGCCGCGTTTGCCGACGACGCCCCGATGATCCAGCCACAGCAACGCCGCGCCGGCATAAGCCGCCAGCGCCATGCTGCCCAACGGGAAAGCCAGAGGCCGCAGCATCGGCGGCGACAACACTACCACAATCAGCAGAATGCGCAGAAACATGGTGGCCGCCGCCACGCAAACGCCGGCGGCCAAAACCGGCTGGAGGGTATGGTTGTCCTTCCCCATGCGGGCAAAGCTCAGAGTCAGCGCCGTCGACGAGGCCAAGCCGCCGAAGAATCCAGTCAGCAGCGTGCCGATGCGCGGCCCGGCCACCTTGATGGCGATATAACCGATGAAACTGATGGCGGCGATCAAAACCACCACCCACCACAGCCGGTAAGGATTGATGGCTCCGCCAGGACCATAACCCTCGTCCGGCAACAAGGGCAGCATGACCACGGAAATCAGCAAAAGCCGGACCGCGGCCACAAGCTCCACATATTCGATGCTGGAAACGAAAGCGTGCAGCCGCTGTTTCGCGCTGAGCAGGGCCAACGCCGCCACGCCGCCGGCAGCCGCCACCGACAGATGCCCACGCGCCGCCACCGCCCCCAAGGCGAAGGTGACCAGCCCGCCGATCTCGGTGGTGATGCCCTGATCGTCGGGCTCCTTGCGCAGGCGCATGACATGGGCCGTGATGATCAGGGCGGCAAAGGCCAAAAAAGCGATGCCGGTGACGGCTTCGCCCATTTCCAGCCCCAGAATCCCCCACAAACCGCCCAAAAGCCCCATCAAGGTGAAGCTGCGAATGCCGGCCACCCGCTCGCCTTCAGGCAGATTGCGCAACTGCCAGCCCCGCTCCACCCCCAACAGCAGTCCGATGGCCAGTGCCAGGCCCAGCCTGCGGAATAATTCCATCTCGTCCATTTCCCGCTCCGGTCTTGGCGCCGAAAGAAATCCCATCATACTCCCGCGCCTCCACCCCGGCACCTTGTAAACACTCATTCCACATGGGGACATGACAAGAAAGCCTCGGCTTGCTACAGTCGGTCTCGCAGGAGTGGGGCCTCCTACAGAAACGGAGAAGCAGTATGGCTTCGTTCATGATCAAGGTTGCCGGCGAAGGCTTGGTCGCGCCGGCGCATCGTCTCGCCGACGCCGGTCCCACCAGCGGTTCTTCCATCATTTATCAGGTCAGCAACGTGCCGGAAGGCACCAGCGCCGACCAGGTGATCGCCGCGTTCAAGAAGTTCTCGGCGCCGACGGACCGCTACGAAATCGAATTCAGCGAATTGCCGGCTTAAACCGGCACGCGGACCTCTGGCTCCGCGCTCCGGCGCTCGCGCTGAAGGCCCGTGAATTTCGGTCATGCCCGCCCCGTTCCAGCAAATAATTTTATTGCCGAAATGACGGCCGGTTGCGTTCGATCAATTCACGGGTCAACGATTTTGTGTAACGTCCATGCTTGTCGTCCCCGGGGGCACACCATAGGGGCGGACGGCCTTTTGTCGAACCTAGATGAGCGAGAGGTACAATGGCGGCGTATTCTGTTTCGGTGGCGCTAACCGGCAGCGGTGGCGCGGGCGCAATGACGGCGGGCCAGATTCTTCTGGACGCGGCAGCCAAGGCCGGTTTCTACGGTCTGATGACCCGGTCCATGGGACCGCAGATCCGTGGCGGCGAAGCCGCGGCTTTGCTGCGCATCTCCACAAAGCCCATTTCGTCCCTAGACGACTATTATGATGTTCTGGTCGCTTTCGACTGGGGCAACATCAACCGCTTCGCCGCCGAACTGCCGCTGTCGAAAAGCAGCGTCGTGATCGGCGATCCCGAACAGGGCGAAATTCCCGAACCCATCGCCGTCTACGGCGCACAGGCCGCCGCGCTGCCCATGAAGGAAATCGCCGGCGCCATCCCCGGCGGCCGCGCCAACATGGTCGGCCTGGGCGCCGCCGCCACCCTGATCGGCCTGCCCATCGAATCGGTGATTCATGTGCTGACCGCCCAGTTGGGCCGCAAGGGCGAAGAGGTTCTGGCCGCCAGCACCGCCGCCCTGCGGGCCGGCGCCGAAGCCGCCACGTCCCTGCCCTCGGTCGCCAAGCTGCCCGAGCACAAGCACGACGGTTCTGACCGCTGGAACATTTCCGGCAACGAAGCCGCCGGATACGGTGCGCTGAAGGGCGGCATCAAATTCGTTGCCGCCTATCCCATCACCCCGGCCACCGAAGTTCTGGAATGGTTGGCTCCGGCCTTGGAAAAAACCGGCGGCGCCCTGGTTCAGGCCGAGGACGAACTGGCTTCCATCAATATGGTGATCGGCGGATCCTTCGCCGGCCTGCCGTCGCTGACCGCCACCTCCGGCCCCGGCCTGGCGCTGATGACCGAATCCCTCGGCTTGGCCGTGGCCTCGGAAACGCCGCTGGTGCTGGTGGACGTCATGCGCGGCGGCCCCTCGACCGGCATTCCCACCAAGTCCGAACAATCGGACCTGAACATCGCCGTCTACGGCCTGCACGGCGACGCGCCCCATGTGGTGGTGGCTCCGACCTCGATCGTCGACTGTCTGTTCACCACCCAATGGGCGGTCTATCTGGCGGAAGCCCTGCAAACGCCGGCCCTGGTCCTGTCGGATCAGGCCATGGGCCAGTCGCGCAACATCGTCGCCAAGCCGCCGGAATATCCCTATGTCGGCAAGCGTCTGGTGGCCGAGGGCGCCCTGGAGGCCTATAAGCGTTACAGCCTGACCAACAGCGGCATTTCGCCCATGGCCATTCCCGGCACTCCCGGCGGCCAGTATGTGGCCGATGGCCTGGAACACAACGAACGCGGCACGCCGTCGTCCCAGGCCAGCGACCACCAGTCGCAGATGGACAAGCGCGCCGACAAGCTGACCAACTTCGATTACGGCGATCATTGGGCCGAAGTCGAAGGAGAGGGCGACATCGCCATTCTGACCTGGGGCGCCATCACCGGCCCGGTGCGGGAAGCGATGGAACGTGCCGCCGAGCAGGGCGTCAAGGCCAAGCTCGTCAGCTTGCGCCTGATCCTGCCGGCCAGCCCGGACAAGATGGCGGCGGCGCTGAAAGGCGTGAAGAAGGTTCTGGTGGCGGAACAGACCCACGGGCAGCAGTTCACCAAGTTCCTGCGCGCCCATTACGATCTGCCGTCGGAAATCGCCGTGGTCAACCGGCCCGGTCCGCTGCCGATCCGTCCCGCTGAAATCGTCAACCGTCTTCTCGCCTGGAAGTGACCGCCATGAACGCTCCCACCAATTTGACCGCCGCCGACTTCAAGTCCGACGTCAAGCCCATTTGGTGCCCCGGCTGCGGCGATTACGCCGTGCTGTCCGCCGTCACCAAAGCCTTGGCCGACCTGGGCCGCGCCCGCGAGGACATCGCCTTCATCTCGGGTATCGGCTGTTCGTCGCGCATTCCCGCCTATACCAACGTCTACGGCTTCCACGGCGTGCATGGCCGCGCCCTGCCCATCGCCGCCGGCGTCAAGCTGGCCCGCCCGGACCTGACCGTTCTCGCCGCCGGCGGCGATGGCGACGGCTTGTCCATCGGCGGCAACCACTTCATGCATGCCTGCCGCCGCAACGTCGATATGACCTACATCGTCATGGACAATCAGGTTTACGGCATGACCAAGGGCCAAGCCTCGCCCACCACCGCCCCCGACTGGTGCAACAGCAAGCTGACCCCGGAAGGCACCGGCATTTCGCCGGTCGAACCGGCCCGTCTGGCCCTGGCCTCGGGTGCGAATTTCATCGCCCGCGGTTTCGCCGGAAACCCCAACGAAGTCGCCCGCCTGATCGTGGAAGGCGTCAACCATCCCGGTTTCTCGTTCATTCACGTTCTCAGCCCCTGCGTGACCTATCGCCCGGAACAGCGGGAATGGAAGCAGTCGGTCCACGCCTCCGACGCCAGCCCGGCCCAATTGGTGGCCGAGGCCATGCAGCGGCTGGCCTATGACGACGGCTACACCACCGGCGTGCTGTTCGCCGGCAACCGCCCGGCGTTCATGCCCGAGCGCAAGGTCAAAGCCACCTTCGCCGATATCGAAAGGAAGTTCGCGTCATGACCTCTGACATCGCTACCTTTCTTGCCCATGCCGTCGCCCTGGAGCATGAAGCCGCCGAGCGGTACGCCGAACTGGCCGACTCCATGGAGGTCCACAACAACAAGGAAGTGGCCGAGCTGTTCCGCAAGCTCTCCAGCTTCTCGAAACTGCACCTGGACGAAGTAAAGGGTATCGCCGCTGGCTATACCCTGCCACAGCTGCGTCCATGGGAATATCAGTGGAAGGATGGGGAAAGCCCGGAGTCCGCCCCTTCCGACCGCGCTCACTACATGATGACGCCCTATCACTGCCTGCAACTGGCTCTGTTCAACGAAAAAAAGGGCTATGAGTACTACGCCGAACAGGCCCACAAGGCGACCGATCTGGAAGTCAAGAAATACGCCAAGATGTTCGCCGAGGAAGAAGCCGAACACGTGGTGATGCTGGAAAAATGGATTGCCACGGTGAAGCCGCCGCAAGACGGCTGGGACGAGGATCTCGATCCGCCCGGCGACGCCGAATAAACAGAGATTTCCTCGTCGGAGTTCGGGGCGGTCTTCGGACCGCCCCTATTTCTTTCGCCCCCTTGATACCGGCCCTGCCACAGGCCAATCTGAAAGCCGTCCTTGGGAGGAGAGGCTTTCGTGCTTGCCTATATCACGCTGTTACTGGGCTGCCAGCTTGCCGGAGAGGTTCTGGTCCGTCTGAGCGGCTTACCCATTCCCGGGCCGGTGGTCGGCATGGTGATCCTGTTTATCGGCCTGGTGGTTCGCGGCCGCGTACCGGTCGAAATGGAAAAAGTGACCGGCACCCTGCTGCGGTATCTGTCCTTGCTGTTCGTTCCCGCCGGCGTCGGAGTGGTGGTGCACCTGAAGCGCCTGTCCGACGCCATCCTGCCGGTAGCCGGAGCCGTCATCGTCGGCACCCTGATCACCATCGCCGTCACCGGAGTGGTGATGCAGCGCATGAACCGGAAGGGAGCGGCGGAATGACGCCCCACCTTCAGGAATTGTGGGTCTATCTGTCCACGACGCCGCTGCTGTGGCTGACTCTGACCCTGGTTGTGTTCCAGGGAGCCGAGGCACTGTTCCGCCGCTCCGGCGCCAATCCCCTATGCAATCCGGTCCTGCTGTCGGTATCCACCCTGTCGGTCCTGCTGCTGATCAGCGGCACCGAGTACAAAACTTATTTCGGCGGCGCCCAGTTCCTGCAATTCCTGCTGGGTCCGGCCACCGTATCCTTGGCCGTGCCGCTTTACCGCCAGTTCGAAGCCATCCGCAAATCCCTGGTGGCCATCGTCACCTCGTTGCTGGTGGGCTCTCTGACCGCCATCGGCACCGCCGTCGGCATCGCCTATGTCCTGGGAGCCGAGCCGGCCATCCTGCTGTCCCTGGCCCCGAAATCGGTCACCAGCCCCATCGCCATGGGCATCGCCGAGCAGATCGGCGGCATTCCGTCGCTGGCCGCCGTCATGGTCATCCTGACCGGCATCACCGGCGCCGCCTTCGGCAGTTGGGTTCTCGATCTGGTGCGGGTCAAGGACGAAATCGCCCGAGGCGTCGCCTGGGGCATCGCCGCCCACGGCATCGGCACGGCGCGGGCCATGCACTCATCGGCCGTCTCCGGAGCTTTTGCCGGGCTTGCCATGGGCCTCAACGGTTTGGCTACGGCGCTACTATTGCCGGCGTTGGTGGGACTGGTGAGGTAGGCCTTAAGTTACACTTCAATCTGTTGGAGAGCTATGACACCATTACTCATCCACGGACTCCAAGGGAGGGATGGAGTGAGAAACGTTCTGGCCGGTGTAATTGCGGCAGCCTTATTGTCGGGTTGCGCAGCCAAACCCGAAATGGCCCCGCCCTCGATTTCCTCAGCCAAGACCGTGACCGTTATTCCTGGCGTCGGTTCAAAAATTCTCGTTGCCACAACCGGCATAACCGTTTTCGAGAACAATGAGGAATTTGCCGAGATTCCGGAATGGAATCTGGATGCTTTAGTGGCCCAGATTGGTAACGAGGCTTTATCGAAAAAATTCACCATCATCACCCCAAGCCATTCCTCTCCAGTCGTGGATTATGACACTCGGCTCGACAAGTTCACGCGTGACGAGTTGGCAATCCAGAAAGAAATCCGCCAGAAGGTTTCTTTCACCCAGTCCCCTGATTTGATCGTTGCGATTGCGCTCAGCAATTCTGCTCAGGCCTACCAGGGACAGCGCCCTGTGGACTATGGGGTTGGCGTTAGCAAATGGTATTTGCCAATCGGCAAACGTGCGCCCCATGCCCATACGTTCCTGGAAGTTATCTTACTGGATGGTCACACCCTTAAAGAACTTTCGGAAAGGCCTTTGATTATCCCGCCCTCGGAAAAACCTCCGATGCAAGATCTAAAAGATTTCGAATGGACCGACCATTGGGCCGATATGACACCGGCTCAACGCGAGCAAATCCATCAGGCGCTGGTTCAACTTCTGCGCACGTCTATTCCCTACACCCTGAATAAGATGAATTTGGGCGGCTGATACGCAGCGGTGACCAAAGGGCCTTGCGGCCCTTTGCGGATCTGGGCGGAGCCCAGAAACCCGGCCCTTTATTGAACGCCCAACACCTTCCGGATCGCCGCGATGTTCCAGCTTTTGGCGGCGTCGAGCAAAGCGTCGTCTTTGGTAATGTCGTTGCCTTCGATCTGAAGCAGCACGCGGTCGGCGATCATGATCATGATTTCGCCGGAACGAGTCGAGGAATCGAAGCGTTCCAGGGCGTCGTCGCTGCCGATCTTGATTTTGCTCCAACCGGCCTTCACAGGCTGCTTAAGCGGCGCACCGCCGGCGGCCACCGCCGGGTTGTCCACCACCAGGGTGGCGTTCAAGGTCGCCTCGCCTTTGGTGAAGCCTTTGGTGACGGTCAGACCGCCGCCGATGCTGTCCAGCGACTGGCTTTCCGGTGCCGACGCTTCCCAACCAGCGGGGGCGGCGGGCATGGCCTTGCCGAACTGGTCGGCCAGCTTTCCATAGACCGCCGTCTGGGCCGCCTGAAGAGCAGAGAGGGTATGCAGGGCGTCGCCCTTGGCATAGGCGGCGCGAGCCTGCTCGATGTTGTTGGCGACATCATCGGCATAGGCGGGAAACACGCCCCCGATCATCAGAACAAGAGCGGCGGCGGCGAGTTGGGGACGCATGGTTCTCCGGGGGGATGTCATTGTTGCTTGATTGCCCGACACAGTACCAGACACCCCTTGCCGGGGACAACAGAAGCCCCATAAAGTTATGTCGTTATTGACATTCCTCCAGAGAGAACTCTCCCCGTGACGGTCAGCGATCCCCGCGCATTCCTGCTTGATCTGTTCCATGCCGCCCTGGCCGCCGCCGATCCGGCGCCGCGCCTCAAAGCCCACCTGCCGCCGCGCCCCAAAGGCCGGACCATCGTCGTCGGTGCCGGCAAGGCCGCGGCCGTCATGGCCGCCGCCGTAGAAGCCGCCTGGGACGGTCCCTTATCCGGTCTGGTGATCTGTCCTTACGGCCACGGAGCCCCCACCGAGCGCATCGAAATCGCCGAAGCTGGACATCCCGTGCCCGACATCGCCGGCTTCAAAGCCGCCACCCGCATGCTGGCCCTGCTGGAAAACCTGACGGAAGACGATCTGGTGCTGGCCTTGATCTCGGGAGGCGGCTCGGCCCTGATGTCTCTGCCCGCTCCCGGGCTGTCCCTGGACGACAAGCGCCTGGTCAATCAAGGGCTGCTGCTGTCCGGCGCCCCCATTTCCGAGATGAATTGTCTGCGCAAACATTTGTCGGCCGTCAAGGGCGGGCGGCTGGCTTTGGCGGCATGGCCGGCGCCGATCCATGCCCTGATCGTTTCCGATGTACCGGGAGACGATCCGTCCAGCATCGCTTCCGGCCCAACGGTGGCGGATCGCAGCACCAGCAAGGAAGCCCTGGAGATCGTCCGCCGCTACAAGCTGGAAATCCCCTTTGCCGTCGTGCAGTTCCTGAAACGCCAAAGCGAGGAAACACCGAAACCGGGAGACCCGCGGCTGTCCCGCTCCACCTTGTCCATCATCGCCCGCCCCGCGGAATCGCTGATGGCCGCGGCCGAAGCCGCCCGAAAGGCCGGCGTCACTCCCGTGCTGCTGGGAGACGCCATCGAAGGGGAAGCCCGCGAGGTCGCCCGCGCCATGGCCGGCATGGCCTTGTCGGCCGCCCGCCTCGGCATGCCGGCCAACCCGCCCTGCGTCCTGTTGTCGGGCGGTGAATGCACGGTCACCGTTCGCTCCCGCGGGCAAGGCGGCCCCAACGGCGAATTCGCCCTGGCTTTGGCCTTGGCCCTGGAGGGGCGAAATAATATTTCAGCCATTGCCTGCGACACTGATGGGATCGATGGAATGAGCGGAGGGGCCGGCGCCATCATCCTGCCGGATAGTTTAGCCCGCGCCCGGGCTAAAAATATTGACCCGCGAGCCATTCTCGCCCACAACGATTCCTCTGGATTGTTCGGGCCGCTGGAGGATTTGATTATCACCGGACCGACCAGAACGAATGTTAATGACTTCCGCGCCGTCTTCATTCCCGAAGCCGCGCAATAAAAGAATAAAGTGCAGAGCATGAGGCGGCGGAGCATCCTGCTCCCCATATATCTGACTTATGCTCCGCCAGGATTTGGATAGATCGATGAAACGCACCCGCAAGGCCAAGATTCTCGCCACCCTGGGCCCGGCCAGCACCTCGCCGCAGACCATCGAGGGTCTGTTTCTGGCTGGCGCCGACGTCTTCCGCCTGAACTTCAGCCATGGCTCATACGAAGACCACCAGGCCCGCTACGAAACCATCCGCGAGATCGAGCGCAAGACCCGCCGCCCCATCACCGTTCTGGCCGATCTGCAAGGCCCGAAACTGCGTGTCGCCAACTTCGCTGATGGCAAAATTCATCTGGCCGCCGGACAGCATTTCCGACTGGACCTGGATCCAGCCCTGGGCGACGACAAGCGCGTCAACCTGCCGCATCCGGAAATCTTCGCCGCCCTTCAGGTCGGTACCGAGCTGCTGCTGGACGACGGCCGCGTACGGCTGCGCGTCGAAAAGCACGGCACCGATTTTGCCGAAACCGTGGTCATCACCAGCGGCGATTTGTCGAACCACAAAGGCGTCAACGTTCCCAACGTGATCCTGCCGCTGTCGCCGCTGACCGAGAAGGACAAGGCCGATCTGGCCTTCGCCCTGGACATGGGCGCCGACTGGGTGGCGCTGTCCTTCGTGCAGAAGCCCGAAGACGTGCAGGAAATCAAGGAACTGGTGAACGGCCGCGCCCTGGTCATGAGTAAGCTGGAGAAGCCTTCGGCCATCGACCATCTGGACGCCATCATCGAATTGTCCGACGGCATCATGGTGGCGCGCGGCGATCTGGGCGTCGAATGTCCGCCGGAAAGCGTGCCGATCCTGCAAAAGCGCATCGTCCGCGCCGCCCGCGAGGCCGGCAAGCCGGTGGTGGTCGCCACCCAGATGCTCGACAGCATGGTGCACGCCCCCACCCCCACCCGCGCCGAAGCCTCGGACGTCGCCACCGCCATCTATGACGGCGCCGATGCCGTGATGCTGTCGGCGGAAACCGCCGCCGGCGACTACCCCATCGACGCCGTGACCATGATGGACCGCATCATCGACCGGGTGGAAAGCGACGAATATTATCACCTGCTGCGTCAGGCGGCGCATTCGCAACCCACCGACAGCACCCGCGACGCCATCAGCGCCGCCGCCCGTCAGGTGGCCAACACCCTGTCGGTAGCCGCCATCGTCACCTTCACCTCGTCCGGCTCCACCACCTTGCGTACCGCCCGCCAGCGGCCCGACGTGCCGGTTCTCAGCCTGACCACCGACGTCAAGGTGGCCAGACAGATGTCGCTGGTATGGGGCGCCCATACCGTGGTGGTGCCGGAAGTCCACAGCTTCGCCGAAATGGTCGCCGTGGCTCTGCGCGTCGCCCATGAACAGGGCTTCGCCCAGTGGAAGGAACAGGTGGTGATCACCGCCGGCGTGCCCTTCGGCACTTCGGGCACCACCAATATCCTGCGTGTCGCCGTGGTTGAAGAAACCTAAGACAAGCGCGGATACCAAAACGGAGAAGGCGGCTTTCGGGTCGCCTTTTTTGTTTTACGCCCCTGTTGTTACCCACAAAAAAAACCGCGCCGCCCATAATGGGAAGCGCGGTTTTTTTTGAACTCCGCAGCGCCGGTTAAGGCGCGGCGGTCAGTCGTTGCCCAGGCAATCAGCCCTGGCGGGCCTTGAAGCGCGGGTTCGTCTTGTTAATGACGTACACGCGGCCCTTCCGACGGACCACCCGGCAGTTCTTGTCGCGCAGCTTGGCCGACTTCAGGGAATTACGGATCTTCATGGCCTCATCCTTGACTGAAAGAGCCCGAGGGAAACACTCCCACTTGCTCGACCGGAGGCGGGGAACATACGCAACAGCCCCGCCCCTGTCAACCGCCCAATATGGGCAAAACGACTCTATTTCAAGCAGATGCCAGAACCACGCGGTTCCGGCCGTCGGCCTTGGCCTTATACAACGCCTTGTCGGCTCTGCGCAGCAAATCTTCGACGCCCAGTTCCGGCACATCGTGGCGCAAGGAGGCGATGCCGACGGACATGGTGACCTGCAATTGCTGCCCCTCGAAATCCAAACGCAGGTCGGCAACCATCTGACGCAGCCGTTCGGCGGCCAGAGCCGCCGTCCGCTCGTCGGTATCGGGCATGGCGATGGCGAATTCCTCGCCACCCATGCGGCCGACAAAATCCACCTCGCGCAGGTTGTCGCGACAAGTCTCGGCCAGCCGCTTCAGCACCAGATCGCCTGCGGCATGGCCGAACGTGTCGTTGATGGATTTGAAATAGTCGGCGTCCAGCGTCACCAGGCTCAAGGCATGGCCGTTGCGACGGCAACGAGCCACCTCGGCCTCCAATCCCTCAAGGAAATAACGCCGATTGCGCACGCCGGTCAGGGCGTCTTGCGTCGCCATGGCGAACAGCTTTTCCTCGGCCACCACCCGCTCGCTGATATCGCGGACCATCGCCACGTAGATATGGCTTCCTTCCACCTCGGTGGAACTGAGCGAGATTTCCAGCGGAAACCCGGAACCGTCCTTCCGCACGCCTCGAACCACCCGGGCGTGCCCCCGCACCTTTTCTTCGTCGATGTCTTTTTCGCCGTCAAACATCTGGCGATGCAGTTGCTGCCAGTCTCCCGGCAGGACCATCAGAATGGACTTTCCCTGAATCTCGGAACGTCGCCAGCCGAAAATCTTTTCGCAAGACAGGTTGTAGATTTCGATCCGCCCCTGGGCATTGACGATCATGACCCCGTCGATGGCCGTTTCGATCACCGCCCGCAGCTTCGATTCGTTGGCCAGAAGGCCGGCATGGGCCGCGCGAAAATCCGCGTCACGATCCCGAATATGCGCCGCCAGCGTTTCATTGAGCAGACTTAAACGCGCCTCGTTGCTGCGCAAGGTGCCCACCATGTGGCGCAGCGCGTCGGAAAGCTGAACCACTTCGCGGAACTGGTTCATGCGGGGAATGCCGCCGCCCAATTGTCCTTCGGAGATGAGTTCGGCGGCACGCGCCAGCCGGCGCAAGGGGCTGGACAGCCGCAAGGACGCCCCTGCCCCCATCGCCGCCCCGGCAACGATCAGCAGAGAACCGATGATGTAGATGCGTTGGCGCACCATTCTTGCCGGAATGTCCGCTTGCTCAAGATCGTCGCGGACGCTCACCTGCCAGCGCAGAACAGGAGCGTCGACGGAACGGGCGACCGGCAGAACCACCGTCAACGAATGAAAGCCGTCGGGCCATTCCCGTTCGCCCTGGAACAGATTGACTCCGGCATCAAATACCCCGCCGGATGGCTGCAATCCCCTGTCGGAGACATAACCCAGCAGACGCCCCTGGGCATCGCCCACCAGGATCTGCTCGCCGTTTTTCAGGCCATGGGCCTGAAGCACGGTTTCCACCACCTTGACGATCCAGCTTTCATCGAATTCCGCCAACAGATGTCCGATAACTCTGCCGCGCTGGTCCCGCAAGGGCTGGGACAAGAGATAGCGCCCGGACTGCCCGACCTCGGCCCGGACGATGCGCTCCGTCGAGCCAAGTTCCTGCCCAAGAGCATAGCGCACTCCGACCAGGGGCCCGGCGTCGCTGGTGGCCGCCACCTTTCCCTCGGCATCCAGCAGCGCCACCCAGGCCACTTCGGAAAAGGACGACTGCAAGGCGTCGGTCCAGGCCGCCGCGTCTTCGCCATCCAAAGCCAGACCACTGCCGCCCAAGCTCTCCGCCGCCACGCGGATACGCTCGAATCTGAGGTTCAAACTGATATCGATGTCGTGGTTCACATCTTCGGCCTGCTGGCGAAGATCAAACAACACATGTTCGCGCACGCTTGCCGCCACACTGCGGCTGGCGACCTCGCAAATCGTGGCGCCGACAATGGCGGCCACCAGGGCGAAAGCGACCCCTAAATGCCCCCCCAGACCTATCCTCGCCAGCATGAACACCTCGACGCCGCAGCCTGCGCTTTCAGACTTAACCTTACTAATTGCAAGGTTGCATGCCTGCCGACAGTAGACCACACAACCAAAGTATGCCCGCCCTGGGCATAGGCGTAAATTCCCTGCCGCGCCTCAGCAAGAATGCAACAGAAAGCGGAGCCATCCATTGAAAAGGGAAAAACAGTGCGCTTAACCCCTCTATAGAAAAACAACATGACAACAATCACAACCTTGTGGGGTATTGCCGTATAAAAAAGATTTAATCAAACGAGATTACTGCATAATGATTGGAACTTACAAATTCACAACCCCATCTTGTTGCACGTTGACTTGAATAGTGGAAGAATGCGCTCGTACCAATCCAATTAGGAACCATAAAAGAATGTCTTCCACAAAGGGAAGAGGACGCCCCAAAGGCCGGGTGTCCGAGGGAAAAACTGGCAAAACCACCGACCCGCTCGATGCTCATGTCGGCAGCCGCATTCGATTACGACGCCAATTGTTGGGTTTCAGCCAAGAAAAATTGGGCGACGCCCTAGGCTTGACCTTTCAGCAAGTGCAGAAGTATGAACGCGGCGCCAACCGTGTCAGCGCCAGCCGGCTGTTTGATCTTTCCGTCGTTCTTGGCGTGCCGGTATCGTTCTTTTTCGACGACATCGCTCCCGAGGTCGCGGCCCAGGTCGATCAGCGCCTGCACGAAGAAAGCGGCAGCGCCGTCACCGGCGACGACGAAACCAACGCCTTGCTGGAATGCTATTTCAAGATTTCCAGCCCCACGCTGCGCAAGCGACTGAGGGAATTGATCAAAAGCCTTGGCGATTCCATCCAGGGCGATGTTGACCCGGAAGATTTTCGGCCGCACGACGAAGACGATCTGGCTGAAGACTAAAAAAAATCCCCCAGCGCTTGGCGCCGGGGGATTTTCGTCTGAGGCCCAGCCGTCTTGGGACGACCGGGCCGTTCCGTTCGGGCTCAGGCGACCGGACGCTTCAGGTCGCCGTTCGGCTCGGCCGGCTTCTTGGAATAATCATAGAAGCCCTTGCCGGTCTTGCGCCCGAGATACCCCAACTGAACCAGACGCTGCAAAGTATGCGGTGTGGCCAGGTCGCTGCTGCGGGCATCGTCGTAGCAGTTCTGCGCCATCGCCTGCACCACGTCCAGGCCGATGTAATCGGCCAAGGCGAACGGCCCCATGGGATGGGCGGCGCCCAGCATCATCGCCTTGTCGATAGCATCGATGGTGCCGGTTCCCTGCTCCAGCAGGCGAATGGCGTTCAGCATATAGGGGGTAAGCAGGCGGTTGACGATAAAGCCGGTGGTGTCCTGCACCAGAACCGGATCCTTGCCAATCTGCTTGGTGAATTTGTCCAGGGCCTTAACCACCTTTTCCGAGGTTTCAAAGGCATGGATGATCTCGACCAGCGCCATGGTCGGAGCCGGGTTGAAGAAATGCAGACCGGCAATGCGCTTGCGGTGCTTGCACACGCTCATCAGCGCCGTTACCGACAGGGTCGAGGTGTTGGTGGTGATGATGCAGTCTTCGGAGACGATGCCCTCAAGACGCTGGAACAGAGCACTCTTGGTATCGATGTCTTCGACGATCGACTCGATGATCAGGTCGCAATCGGCAACATCGGCCTCGTTGGTGGTGAAGCTGATGTGAGACAGGATCTTGTCCTTGATCTCGGCTTCCATCTTGCCGCGCTCGACCGATTTGGCCAGCGACTTCTCAAGACCGTCCTTGACCTTATCGGTGGAGCCGGGAGTGGCCTTGACAGACACGACCTTGATGCCGGCCTGGGCAATGACCTGGGCGACACCGAGACCCATGGTGCCACATCCGATGACACCGACTTTCTTGATTTCCATTTCGTTCCCCTTGATCGATGATGTTTGATCTATCGACTTGCTTTCTTGGTTTGGCTGCGCCGTCCGGCCCGCCGCACCCACAGGGAGAGGGCGCGAGGGCGAGATTCGACCCAGCAGATCATCCTAACACGTTTCAGCCGCCTGGTTCATCAGCCGATAACGTGCAACTAGGGAATGACCGCCTGAAGAGGCTAACCAAATTTCAGGGAAAACGTCGGTAAAGATTTTAAGACTTTCGTCGCGTGGAGCGCCCCTCATCCTCAGGGCCGGGAATTAGTCCCCACCCTGACTGATCACCGGGCGGAGCATGCCGCCTTCATCCGTCCATTGCATGGGGCGTGTCAATACCCGCAGCAGGTGCTGGCCAAGCTGCGAGGCCGAAAACGGCTTCGGCAGGATGCTGTGATAGCCGACGTCCAAAGCCCGCTTGAGGATATCGACGCTACCGTGTCCCGGCATCAGGATGGCGGTGGCGCGGCGGCCCGGCAGCCCCGGCGTCGAACGCAAAGTGCGCATGGCCATGAAGCCGTCCAACGGGTCCATTTCGTCATCGACCATGATCAGATCAAGCGGCCGACCATAAGTCTGGGCGAGATGCAGCATTTCGGAACCGTCACGGGCTTCCACCACGTCCTTGGCGCCGAAGGAAAAGAACATATTCCGTACTTGGCGGCGCCATTCGCTGCTGTCGTCGACGATGCCGACCAACGAACCTCGCCAGGATAATTTTGCGGCCGTGGACATTTTTTCTCTGGCTCCGACCGTTAGAGACCCCCCAGAGCGTTGTATCTATGACACTTGCAAGAACTCACGGCAAGAGTCCCCCTGCACCATTCCGCCCGATTGCGCCGAAAGCGTCTCTGACGGATAATGATGCTTCGGCCCTCCTTTTTGAGCAAAGGATCGCGTCATGTCCGGCTATCGCCTTTCCCCCATCCGCAACAAAGGCTGGCTGAGACTGGGCCTGACCGGAGCCGTGGGGATGATTCCCTATACCGCCATGGAGCACGCCCAGGGCCGCTTCAGCGAAGGTGCCGTCGGTTTACAGCAGGCCGGAGAATTTCTTGTCGGCGGCATGTGCGTCTGGCTGGTGATCGGCTTCGCCATGAGCTGGGTGCTGCACGGCTTCGCCGTCAAGGCCCATGACGACGAGGATCAGGAGGGCAGCCGCCACTCTTCGTCATCGTCGCACAGCCCATCGCCCGGCCCGGCCCGCCCGCCCGCCGTGTCGCACGGCGGCGGAAGCAAGCCCCACTGACCTCTTAAGGTTAATGGCGGAAAGCCGGTTACTGCTGCGCCAGGGCCGTGTGGGTGAACTGCAAGGCTCCGGACAGCAATTGCCCTCCGGCCAGGATCAGACGGCCGGCCATGCTTTCCATCTGATCGCACAAGGCCCGATAGCGGCGCCACACCGCCATGCGGGCGGATTCGCCATGGGCGTTATAGGAATCTTCCAGATAGCGGCGGCAGACTTCCGCCGAGGCCACCATGTCGTTCTGGCGGGCCACCTGATGAAACTGCTGGAACAGGTCGCGGTCGTCCTGAAATAGCTGCTCCAGCTTGACCTTGTCGGTATGCGCCCCCACCACGCCGACGCTGCCGTCGGGCAGGATGGCGAAAATGATGGCGCGTCCGGTGCGTGTGCCGATGCCGTTCAGGCGATCGGACAGGAACTGAGCGAAGCGCTGGGTGTCCTGCGCCGCCAAGGCGGCGACGGTATCGGCCTGCTGGTCGATTTCGCGAACATCGCTGTAGGCCGAGCTTAGATGCTCGTCGTCGACGGGGGAATAGGACGGCGGAATCTGCGCGGACGAAACCGAGGCGGAGAGGCTGGCGTTGGCGGGACCATCGAACATCTTCTTGCTCCTCATATCATCCGGCAAAACTTGCCGAGATAAAAACACTGCTGCGGCATATCCTGCCGGGAAGCCGAATTTGTTTCGGCTGGCGCGGCAAAGGGTTCCGCCTTTTTGACACAATCCACAGGCATAAGCTTCGCAAGCCCCGTGCCACAAAAGCGGGGCCGGGCATGAACGCCACGTCGCCCGTTCCTTCGGGCGGCGAATTGCTCTAATGTCCCTGCGCAATTCATCCTCAGACGGAGACTTCTCCCGTGAAGCTCAACCGCGTTCTTTCGCTTCTGCTGCTGGCCGGCATGCTTTCCATGACCGCCACCCTGCCCGCCGCCCCCGCCTGGGCCAAAGCCGGCAAAAGTTCCAGCATGGGCAGCCGCGGCAGCAAGACCTACAGCGGGGTTTCCCCCACCGGCGAGGCCACCGCTCCGGCGCCCGGCACCGGCAGTTTCCTGCAACACAACTCCTCCAGCGGTTCGGCTGCGCAGCCCATCACCCGCAGCACCACTCCGCCGGCGGTCAAAGCCGTTCCCACCGGTCCCGCCGTGCAGTCTGAAAGTCTGGCTCCCATGGCCGTGCCCCGCGAGCAGGTGACCACCGCCGCACCGGCCGCCATGCCCGGCCAAGCCATGCCCAGCGCGCGCAGCTCGTTCTTTTCGGGGTTGGCGGGCGGCCTGATCGGCGCCGGCATCGGCTCCTTCATTTTCGGCGGCGGCCACTCCTTCTTCGGAGAAGGCAGCGGCGGCTTCCTCGGCACCGTCATTCAACTGGCGCTGATCTTTTTCGTCGGACGCTGGCTGCTGGGCAAATTCCTGGGCAACCGTCCCACCGCCCAGGTCTCCGGCTACCGCCGCGACGACTTCATCGCCGAACCTGGCTTCAGCCCCCGCGAACCCAGTTTCGACCAACCCGGTCTCGACGGTCCGAATCGCGCTCCGTCCATTACCGCCCATCGGGAACCCGGCTTCGGCGAGCCCGTCCTTTCGGCGGCTCCGATCTTGACCGCTCCCGCCGCCTACGCCGCCCATGCCGATCAGGCGACCAACGCCGCCCGCGCCGATCAGGCGCCGCGCCCGGCCAATCCCCGACAGTTCGTATTGAGCGACCAAGACCTGGGAGCCATCGAAACCTTGCTGGTGGAAATCCAGGGAGCCTGGAGCACGGGCGACGGCGCCGCCTTGCAACGCTTGGCGACTCCCGAAATGGCGGGATATTTCAACGAACAATTGTCCGAAGACCGCGCCCGCGGTTTGGAAAACCGGGTCGAACAGGTGCGTCTGTTGAAGGGCGATGTCAACGAGACCTGGCGCGAAGGCCCGCTGGACTACGCCACGGTGACGCTGCAATGGACTGCCGTGGATTACACCCTTTCCCACTCCAGCCGCCATCCCGGCGGCGAGGTGGTGGCGGGCGACCCGGACAGCCCGGTCGAGACCGTCGAGGTCTGGACCATTCTGCGCAGCCCGGGGGCTCCGTGGATTTTGTCGGCCATCCAGCAAGTCTGAACCCGCCTTCTCGCTATCTAAACTGGTTGCGGCGAATCTGGTGCCAGAGCTTCTTGCCCGCCCACCAGACCTGGAATGCCTGCTGCTCCATGCCCTGGTGCAGCAGGACCTGCACCAGCTTGCCCCGCGCCGCGCCGTAATCGGGCTGAACCGCCAGCGCGCAAACCAGGGATTGGTTGGCCGAATGCATCAGCCCCAGATCTTCCTGGCAATGAGCCAGGTTGTACCAGGCCTCGACGCAGGTGACGTCTGCCGCGATCGCCGCCTTAAAGCAAAGACCGGCTTGCAGCATGCGATTTTCCCCCAGCAAGGACCGGCCCAACTGGTACCAGTCCGAAGCGGAAAACGCGTATTTGGCGAGAACGTTTTGCATACCCGAAAGCATGCCCCGCAGGCGGTGAAGGAATGGTAAACCGCCTCAGCAAATAGGGCCTGCTCCGTCCGTTATTTTCGTACTTGAGACAACGGCGGAATCCGGCAAATATGCAACAGGCTCAGTACGTCCTGAAGTTTTAAACGGACCTGCAAGCACAAGCCAACCATTCGGCCTTGGCAATTCTTCACGTTTCCAAAGAATTGCTGAAAGCGCCGCATGCCAATGCGAGAGTTCCCGAAGCCTATTGGGCGGAGCGAACGAACCGGGAGAGGTATAATGAGCGGGGATCTGGTTATCGAAAGCGGCCCCAAGGCTTACGGCCTTGATGCGCTTGCGCCCCAAACCTTGAGCCTTGACGCCGAGGTCGTCAGCCAGATCAAGGAAGACGCCCAGCCCGCTCTTGACCGTTTCCTGGCCGACGAAGACAACGCCGCCCAACCTCATGGCTTCGTAACCCGCTTCACCGACGATCCCGCCGGGCGCCCTTATGTGGTGCAGCCGGATTTCGAAGCCCAGGGCAAGGGGCCCTTCGTGCCGATGCTGCGCGACGGCCGCACCGTGACGGTCGAACTGGTGGCTCCGGTGGAAGGCGTGAAGACCGTCACCGTTACCGCGAAGCGCGGCGCCGCCACCCCTGACAGCGTTTATCCCGGCCAGCCCATCGACCGGCTGGGCCAGGACGGCTACGCCCTGGCCATCGAACCCGATTCCCAGTTGATCAAGGACATCGCCCAAAGCTTCGGCCATATCTTCGCCGCCCGCATCGACACGCTACACCAGGCCATGCGCGCCTTCGGCCTGCCCGCACCCGATCTGCAATACGATCCCGTCCGCTTCCACGAGGCGACGCCGCGCGGCTTTAAATTTTCGCTGGTCAACGCCGCCGACGGCAAGGAAGTCGCCGTCGAGATCATCCGCAACGGCAGCATTTTCATGGGCGGCCGCCGCTATGACGCCAACTTGTCGCGTCTGGCCTTGTCGGATGCTGAAATCTCCAACACCGGCATTTTTCGCATCGACGTCGACCATGTCGAGCATTCAGCCGAAATCACCTTCATGACCTTCGATGCCAAGCCGGCATTCATCTCCCTGCATCCCAGTCGTCCGCTGGCGCCGCAGTTTGAAGGCAATATTCCCGATTCGGCCCTGACCGTGCTCAACGCCCGCACGGAAGCCGCCACTCTTGGCGGGCTGGCCAGATCCGCCTTGAAGCGCATCGAAACCAGCGGCAAGCTGGGCGGCTTCTTCGCCAAGCTGTTCAACGGCGAAACCCGTCAGGCCCATGCCGATCTGGCGGCCTTGACCAGTTATCTGGCCGGAGACATTTCGGCCAAAGCCGAAATCCAGGGCTGGAAATCCCGCCCGCAGGATTTGTCCCGAGTCGCCGAAATATTGATGCGCTGGCTGCCGGCGAACCGCCAAGGATTGGGACTGTCGCAGGTCAGTGCTTTGGTCAGCATTGGCGTCGGCAAATTCCTGGCCGAAAAACTCGGCTAGGGCCCCCCCCCTACTCCCCGTTTGTCATCCTGCAGACCATCCACTAAGATGGCCGTTCATGATGACTTTGGGGGAACGGCCATCATGCCACCTTGCACCCAGCAGGCGCAGACCACGGCTTGCGACGTCGGCGAGATCGTCCGCTCTTTGCGGCAGGACATCGATACGTCCGATCTGCGCATTCTGATCGTCTATTTCTTTCCCCGCCCCGACGCCGACGAACTGGCCCAAGCCCTGAGCCGGGCCTTTGCCCCCGTTCCCGTGGTCGGATGCAGCACCGGCGGAGAAATCGGCCCGCTCGGCTATACTCGGAACACCGTGGTGGCCGTGGGATTGTCCTCTCCCGATTTCTCGGTTTCGTGCCGGCTGATCGATCATTTGTCCGAACGCGGCAGCGAAGAAACCCTGAGCACCCTGCAAAATCTTCTTGATCAGGCGGAACCCCAGGTCCAGGGAAGCGGGCGATACTTCGCCGTCACCCTGTTCGACGGCTTTTGCCTGCGCGAAGAACATGTCTCCAGCGCCATTCACGCCGTGCTTGGCGACATTCCCGTGTGCGGGGGGTCGGCGAGCGACGGACGGCAATTCAGCAGCAGTCCCATCCTTTACGACGGCCGGCTGCATCACGATTGTGTCCTGGTCATGCTGGTGCACACCAACCGCGCTTTTCACGTCTTCAAGACCGAACATTTTCTGCCGCTGGAACAAAGGCTGGTCGTCACGGGCGCCGATGTGGATCAACGCATCGTCACGGAAATCAATGGTCGCCCCGCCGCCCAGGAATATGCCCGGCTGATCGGCTGTCCCCGGGAAAAGCTGGATCTGGTGCAATTTGCCCGCCACCCCTTGATCGTGCGCGTCGGCAGCACGAACTTCGTGCGCTCCATCATCCAGTGCCAGGACGATGACAGCCTGACCTTCGCCTGCGCCATCGATGTCGGACTGGTGCTGCGCCTGGGCGAAGGCTTCGACATGACCTCAAGCCTGGCCCAAAAATTCGGCGAGCTGCGCGAACGCATCGGAGAACCGGCATTGGTGTTGGGCTTCGACTGCATCCTGCGGCGCTTCGAGATGGAGGACAAAGGCGAAACCGATAAAGTGGCCGCCGTCATGAAGGCCAATCGCGTCGCCGGATTTTCGACGCAAGGCGAACATTTCCAAGGCATGCACATCAACCAGACCTTTACCGGCATCGCCCTGGGCAGGCGGAGCGGCATGGCATGAGCGACGACGCCCCGAAAACCGTCGCCGAATTGCAAGCCGAGATCGACCGCTTGAACCGGATCAACACGGTGCTGATGGACCGGGTCGAGCGCAGCATGGCCATACAAGGCGATGCCTTTTCCATCTTTCAAACCGCGGTGGCGCTTGAAGAAAAGGCCCGCGAGAGCGCCGTCGCCCTGGAAGACGCTTTGGGCGACCTGGGACGGATGCGGCTTCAGCTTCGCGAAGCCATCGAAGTCATCGACGAAGGTTTCGCCATGTTCGACGCTCAGGACCGGCTGGTTTTGTGCAACGAACGGTATCGCAGCATTTGGGCCAACGCGCCGCTGATCGGCGCCACCTTCGAGCAATTGGCCCGCACCCTGATTGCCCAGAACAGCCTGCCACAGGCGATCGACGATCCCGAAAAATGGGTCGCCGAGCGAATCGAGCGCCACCTTAACCCCCGCGACCCGGTATTGGTTCAGTCCTCCGACGGCCGCTGGCTTCAGGTCAGCGAACGGCGCACCGGCGATGGCGGCATCGTCAGCCTTTATACCGACGTCACCGAGATCAAAGCCGTCGAAGCCCGCCGCCGCGAGCGGGAGCTGGCGCAGAAATCCATTCAACTGCAAGCGACCCTGGACAACCTTGACCAGGGCGTTTCCGTGCTGAACCGCACCGGCCGCCTGGAAAGCTGGAATCAACGCTTCATCGAGTTGCTGTCGGGCGACGCTCCTTTGTCGGAATTGCCGAGTCTGGCGGATTTGACCACGGTACCCCTGCCCTATGCCGCGGAATACCAGACCCAGGCGGGACGGGTGCTGGACGTGCGCGTCAATCCCATGCCCGGCGATGGGCGCGTGGCCACCTTTACCGACATTACCGACCGTCAGGCCAAGGAACAGCAGCTGGTTCAGGCCGTGGACCGCCTGAGCCAGGCCAACACCGAACTGGAACGCTTCGCCTATGTGGCCAGCCACGACTTGCGCGAACCCTTGCGCACCATCGTTTCATTCACCCAACTGCTGCAACGCCGTTACCCCATGGAAGGCGAGGCTCAGGACTATATTGATCTGGTGATCGGCGCAGGCAAACGCATGAACGCCCTGATCTGCGGTCTGCTGGACTATTCCCGGGTTTCCGGCCAAGCCAGCCCGTTCAGGCCCTGCGACATGCAGAAAATCTGCGCCCTGGTACTGGACAATTTACGCGGCAGCATCGAACAGAGCGGCGCCCGCATTGCCGTTCAGCCCCTCCCCACGGTGTCCGGCGATGCCGTGCAGCTGGTGCAGTTGCTGCAAAACCTGATCGGCAACGGCATCAAATATTGCCGTCCCGGCGTTTTGCCCGAAGTCCGCATCGACGCCAATCTGGCAGGCAACGACGAATGGTGCTTCACCGTCACCGACAACGGCATCGGCATCGAAGACGGCAACCAGGATATTTACGAGATTTTCCGCCGGCTGCATCACAGCTCGGCCTATCCGGGAACCGGCATCGGTCTGGCCGTCTGCCGCCGCATCGTCGAGCATCACGGCGGCAGGCTTTGGCACGAGGCCGCCGAAACCGGCGGCACCCGCTTCCTGTTCATTCTGAAAGCCGACACATTCTCCACGCCGTCATCTGAACCCGCGTTGTTTTCTTGATCCAGAACAAATCCTGGGATTCATATCCTGTTATGCTTCCGCATGGTTGATCCTGACGGAAACTAACAGCATTCTGTCCGCCGGGAATGGATGGAATGGACCGAGGACGCGGCCGGCAAGCCGCTTTCGGTTGGGGGACAAGTATGTTCGGAAGGAATGGTGAATCCTCTGACAAAACCGCTTCAACGGAAAGCGAGCAGAGCGCCCCGACACAAGACGATACAATCAGCAGCAGTACGCTGTCCGCCATTTTCGAGGGAATCGACTTGGCTGTATTGGTGCTGGATCAAAATTTAAAGATCTCGTTCGTCAACGACCATTATATCCAGTTGCTATCCCTGGATTCCGACATTTGCCGCCAAGGCCGGGATTTCACCGACTTGCTGCCCAGCCTGTGTCTGCCGGACGAAGACAATCAACTGTCGGCAGTCACGGCCCTGGATGCCCGGCTGATCCCCATCCAGGAACGCCGTCGCACCCGGCTGGTCCGCACCAGCGCCGACGGAAGAGTACTGGAGGAAGTGGGCGCCCCGCTGAACAACGGCGGCTACAGCTTCGCCATCACCGACATTACCGAACGATATTTCGCCGCCAACCGCCTGAAAGCGGCCAACCGCGCCACCATTCAGGCCTTGGCCGGACTGGCCGAATACCGCGACAACGATACCGGCGAACATGTCATCCGCGTCGCCCGCATGACCCAGGAGATTACCCGCACATTGGAGCAGATGAGGTCGTTTCCCGGCCAGATCACCCGCGACTTCCGAGCTCAGATCGGCGTTGCCAGCATGCTGCACGATGTGGGCAAGGTCGCCGTACCCGATCATGTGCTGCATAAGCCCGGCTTTCTTGACGACATCGAACGCAAGGCCATGCAAAAGCACTCGGCCGTCGGCGCCTCGATCCTGAACAAAGCGCTGACCATGGCGCCGGAAAGCTCCTATCTGCGCTTCGCCGCCGAGATCGCCCGCCATCATCACGAACGCTATGACGGCAAAGGCTACCCTGACGGATTGGCCGGAGAAAACATTCCTTTAGCCGCCCGGATCGTCGCCGTCGCCGATGTGTTCGACGCCCTGACCAGCGCGCGTCCCTACAAGGACGCCTGGGGCGAAGATGAAGCCGCCCGCTATCTGGTCGAACAAGCGGGTATCCAGTTCGACGCCACGGTGATCGAGGCAGCCGTGAGGGTCCTGGAAAGCCGCCGTCTGACTCCGGTGATCCGCTGGACCGAGGCCATGAGCGTCGGCAACCCGGTGCTGGATCGAGACCACCGCACCCTGATCGGCCTGGTCAATCAGATGAGCCAGCCGGCCAACCGCCAGGACCGCGCCGTGCTGGAATTCGTGCTGGACGAACTGCTGGATTACACCGTCGCCCACTTCGCCCGCGAAGAAGAGCATATGCGTCAGATTGATTTTTCCGACTTCGATCGCCATGTCGCCATTCATCGCAGCCTGACCAATCAGCTTGTGTCGATTCGCCGCAACTTCATCACCGGCAACCGCGACATGGGCACGGAAGTCGCCGATTTCGTCGCCGATTGGCTGCGCAACCACATTCTGCGCGAAGACCGCCGCTATGTGGATGAGGATCCCGGCGCCCATACCGCCTAAAAGCGGTCATAATTAACCAAGCATAAAGACACCGGGCTCCATGATGCCGATACTTGATCCTTCTGTCTGGGGCGGGAGGATCGGGAGTGGCCGACGCCACTCTTCCACGCAAGAGGATACGAGCATGCGATCTCCGGCCGACATGGATATCATCCAGATCGATATCAGCACTAAGTGCCACCTCAAATGCTCGAACTGCACGCGCCTAATTCCGCATCAGCCATCGCGCGACGACCTCAGCCTGGAGGCTTTCGAGCGCGCCGTGAAGTCGATGGACGGCTGGGACGGCCCCAACAAAGTCATCGGCATCATCGCCGGCGAACCGACCCTGCATCACGATTTCGAACGCATCTCGCGCCGTTTCGCCGAACTGTGGGGCGGTCCGACCACCGGCAACGGCCGCGCGCCGATTCATGACTTCAACATGTTCGCCACCCAGCGCCTGTTCGACCGCTCGACGGGACGCGGCCTGTGGACCAGCCTGGGCGCCGGTTTCTACCGCCATTACGAAACCATCATGGACGTCTATGGCCACTGGAACACCAACACCCACGAATCCGGCGGACACCATCAGGCGCTGCTGATCTCGCGCAAGGATTACATCGCCGCCAGCGGCATCTCCGACGAACAATGGGAACGCAACCGCGACGACTGCTGGGTGCAGAAGCTATGGTCCGCCTCGATGAACGACAAGGGCGCCTATTTCTGTGAGGTGGCGGCCTCCATCGACCGCCTGTATTTCGGCGGCGCCCATGCCTGGCCCATCGAGCATGGCTGGTGGCAGCGCAAGCCCGAAGATTTCAAGCATCAACTGGAGTTGTGCAATTACTGCGGCCTGGCCCAGCCCGGCCCTTCGCAACTCGACATTCTTGAGCGCGACATCATCTCCGATGAAAACCTCCACAAGCTGGCCGAAGCCGGCAGCCCGGCGGTGAAGAAAGGCAAGTTCGAGCAGTTCGATCCCGAATTGCATACCCAAAAGCGCACCGTCGATCAGCGCGACAATTATGTCGGCGACGGCCGCCGCGTCGGCATCGGCAACAATTCCACCAAGCCCCGCAAATTGTCCGGCGTGGTGGTTTCGGTGGGTTTCGGCTCAGCGCTGGCGGAAACCCTGCCCCGCAACGCCGCCCATTTCGACGAACTGGTGGTGGTGACCACCAGCGACGATGAACTGACCCAGGCTCTGGCCCGGCAAAACAACGCCAAACTGGTGATTTCAGACCGCTGCTACGACGACGACGACGCCTTCAACAAGGGCAAGCTGGTCAATGACGGCTTCGCCGCCCTGACCGACCCCGACTGGGTGATCCTGTTCGACGCCGATGTGGTGCTGAACGCCAACACGCGCCACTTCATCACCCACAACTCGTTCAACCCCGGCTGCCTCTATTACACCGCTCGCCGCGACCGAGGCGAAACGGGCGCGAACCAGATGCAGCCCAGCGGTTATTTCCAGCTGTTCAGCCCGCAAGCGACCTCGATTCGCGAGCATCTGTCCCCCCTGCTGTCAGAAAGCTTCTGCTCAGCGGGCAGCGTCGATTCCTGGTTCCAGCAGCAATGGGCCCCGGACCGCGTGATCGCCGTACCGGAGCTTGAGGTCGAACATGTCGCCTCCCAGACCCTGGGACAGAATTGGAACGGCCAAAAGCCCATCGCCGGCAAATGGACCCAGTTGGGCCTTTTGACCCCACAGGGCTTCGGCACCTTCATGCAGATGTCTCAGTTGCCCGACGTCATCAAGCTGACCGACACCAAATACGGCGACAGCATCGTCATCGAAACCAAGGATTTCGACCAACACGTCAAGCTGAGCCCGGCCGGGCTTCAATTCGATGGCAAGGATATCGGTCACTGCCATATTCACGTGGCTTTCCGGGCCTGAGAAAAGAGAGTAGGAAAAACCACACTCGCACCCATATGCGGGAAACAGCAATAAACGGAACAAGCGAAGGGCGGGTGTCCGTCTGACTTCGCGGTAGGGGTGTCCAATGAGCGAACTTTTCCGCACGCCGCTTTTCGTTCTCGAAATGGCCAACAACCACATGGGTGATGTGGAACACGGTCTGCGGGTCATCCGCGAGTTCGGCGCCCTGTGCCAGAATTATCCATTTCAATTCGCCTTAAAGATGCAATACCGGCAATTGGACAGCCTGATCCATCCCGACTTCATCGGCCGCGACGACATCAAATACATCAAGCGTTTCTCCGAAACCCGGCTCTCGCGCGAGGACACCCGCAAGCTGGTGGCCGAGATCAAGGCCCAAGGCTTCATCGCCATGTGCACGCCCTTCGACAACGCTTCGGTGGACGTCATTGTTGAAGACGGTTTCGACATCCTAAAAATCGCCAGTTGCTCGATGACTGATTGGCCGTTGCTGGAAAAAGTGGTCAAAACCAAGCTACCAATCATCGCTTCGACCGCCGGATCGCCGTTTACCGAAATCGACAAGTTGGTCAGCTTTTTCCAAAATCGAGAGAAAACCTTCGCCCTGATGCATTGCGTCGGCGAATATCCCACGCCCATGGAGCGGCTGGAATTAAACCAGATCGGCATGATGATGGAGCGCTACCCCCGCGTACCCATCGGCTATTCCACCCACGAAGACCCAAACATCACCATTCCCGTCGCCATGGCCGTCGCCAAAGGCAGCAAGATCTTCGAGAAACATGTTGGCGTCCCCACCGACCGGTACGCGCTGAACGCTTATTCCGCCTCCCCAGCCCAGGCCAAGGCTTGGCTGGATGCCGCCGTCGAGGCTTACGCCATCTGCGGCGCCACTGACGGCCGGGCCGAACCGTCAAAAGCCGAAATGGAGTCGTTATTCTCGCTGCGCCGAGGCGTCTATGCCAAGCGGACCGTCAAAGCCGGCGAACGTCTGCGCGATGATGACGTTTTCTTCGCCATCCCCACCCAAGACGGCCATGTCACCGCCAACGACTGGTCGAAATACACCCAGTTCTATGCCGAAACCGATATTCCGGCCAATGCCCCCGTCAAGCTGGAAGGCATTCGGCGCGTCGATACCCGCGAGACTCTCAAGGCCATCGTCTCCAAAGTGAAAGATCTGCTGAGGCAGGGCAACATCGTGGTGCCCGGCAAGTCCGATCTAGAGGTTTCGCATCACTACGGCCTCGAAAAAGTATGGGAATACGGCATCACCATGATCACCGTGGTGAACCGCGAATATTGCAAGAAGCTGATCGTCGTCCTGCCCGGGCAAAAGCACCCGGCCCAATACCATAAGCTGAAAGAGGAAACCTTCCACGTCCTTCATGGCAAGGTTCTGCTGACCCTGGACGGAGAAACCGAAGAACATGGGCGCGGCTCGGTAGCCGTGGTCAAACGCGGCGTCGTTCACGCGTTCGAAAGCCCAGAAGGAGCCGTCTTTGAAGAAATCTCATCGACTCACATCGGCAACGATTCTTTCTATCTCGATGAAGAGATCGGCAAGAACGAACATCGCAAAACCTACCTCAGCTATTGGCTGGATTGATCAGAATGAGCAACTCCGTCCGCGTCGCCGATTACATCTTCTCGACCATCGCCGCGCAAGGCGTCTCAACGGTCTTTCTGGTGCCAGGTGGCGGTGCCATGTATCTGGTGGATGCTGCCGGCTCCACTGAAGGCTTGAGTTTTGTTCCCAATCACCACGAACAAGCCTCCGCCATTGCCGCGGAAGCCTATTCCCGCATTCACGGCCGCATGGGTGTAGCCCTGGTGACCACCGGACCGGGCGGCACCAACGCCATTACAGCCGTGGCCGGCGCCTGGATCGAATCGGTACCGATGATGATCGTTTCCGGCCAGGTCAAGCGCTCCGACCTCAAGGGCGATACCGGCGTGCGCCAAATGGGACCGCAAGAAGTCGATGTGGTCGCTCTGGTCGATCCCATCACCAAATACGCTGTGACCGTGATGGATCCCAAAGACATCCGTTTCCACATGGAAAAGGCTTTGCATCTGGCCACCACCGGGCGGCGCGGCCCGGTTTGGATCGACGTTCCGCTGGACGTCCAGGCCAGTATGATTGACCCGGACGCCTTGATCGGCTTCACGCCCGATGACGCCTCCAAGCAGGATTTGACAGCCGTCGTCGATCAGATTTACCAATTGCTGAACCAGTCCAAACGCCCACTGATCCTGGCTGGACACGGCGTGCGTCTGGCCGGTGCCGCTGAACAGTTCCATGAACTCTATGAAAGCCTCGACGTTCCCGTGGCCACCACCTGGAACGCCATGGATTTGATCCCCTCCACGCATCCCTTGAGCGTCGGCAAGCCCGGTACCGTAGCTTTGCGTGCGCCCAACTTCGCCGTACAAAACAGCGACCTTCTAATTTCCATCGGCGCGCGGTTGGACAATGTGGTAACGGCTTTCAATCCTGGCCGCTTCGGCCGCGAAGCCAAAAAAGTGGTAATCGATGTCGATGCTGCCGAACTGGGAAAATTCACTCATCATATCGACCTTAAGCTTCAAGCGGACGCCGCCGACATCATTGCCGCTCTCTTAGTCGAGCGCAGCAAGGCCAAGAAGGTCGACCGATCCGCTTGGCTGGCCAAATGCCTAGAATGGAAGCGACGCTATCCCATCAATGACGGCAAACCCTTCGCCGAATCAGGCGTCATCAGCCATTATCAACTGATGCAAGTGCTGTCAGAGGAGATCCCCGAAGACACCCTGGTGGTGACCGGCAGCTCCGGCCTGGGCGTCGAAGCATTCTACAGCGCCTATCAGAATAAACCGGGTCAGCGTGTCTTCCTAACCTCCGGCTTGGGAGCCATGGGCTACGGTCTGCCGGCCATGATCGGCGCCGGCGTCGCCAACGGCCGCAAGCCTTTCGTCGGCATTGAAAGCGATGGCAGCTTCCAGATGAATATGCAGGAGCTGGCAACCTTGAAGGCTCAAAACCTGCCGTTGCGCCTGTTCATCATCAACAATAACGGCTACGCCTCCATCCGCGCCACCCAACGCAACTATTTCCAGGGCCGCTTCGTCGGCACCGGTCCCGAGGCAGGACTGTTCATTCCCGACATCTGCGCCATCGCCCAAACCATGGGCATCGCCGCCAGCAAAGTTTCAGACGCCGCCGACCTACGCAAGGCGATACGGGATACCCTGGCCCATCCCGGCCCGGTGATCCTGGACGTGCACGTGCGCAATGATGAAACCCTGTGGCCGAAATCGGCGGCTATTCCCCAGAAGGACGGTTCCATGCTGTCCATGCCGTTGGAAGACATGTCGCCGCTGCTGCCCCGTCAGGAACTGCGCGACCAAATGTTGATCGCTCTAGCACCTGAATCCGAGGCTATTCAGGAATGAGCCGGCTGTTGGACGGGCTGGATCCGACGCACCCGCTGCTGACCCTGGCGGCGGGCATCGATTGGATGGTCTGCCCCGCAGGTTCTCGCCGAATGTCCGGCCTGCACCTGTTGAAAACATTGCGGGGACTTCACGACGAGGATTTGATTACCGCCTGGGAGGAAAATCCCTATTTCCAGGCGGTATGCGGCGAAACAGCTTTCAGCCACAAGCTTGATCTCACCCCTCAGTATCTGGTCGGTTGGCGAGCCGCCATCGGCTTGGATGTCCTGGACGACTGGCTGGCAGACGTGCTTCCACGGCATGAAGCCCCCCTGAAAACCTTTGTCATTGACGTTGACGGCATCGTCGCCAAACTCGCACCGGGCAACGATTACCGTCTGGCCGAGCCGATCCCTGAACACATCCGGTCCATCAACCGCCTATTCGAAGCCGGACATAAGATCGTCATGCTGACCGCCCGCGGCTCCGCCACCGGCCTGTCGTGGGAAGAACTGACCAGGAAACAATTCACCGCCTGGGGATTGAAATACCACGAGCTGCGCTTCGGCAAGCCCGCTGCAGACTATTACGTCGACGACCGTATCCTGAGCATCGATATGCTGATGGCCATGGCTTCGGGGCGGGATCATCCACCCAGCACCCGCGCCCCCAGAAGCGGCGCACAAGAACAGCCGCGAACAATCGACGACGGCAACGCCAAAACCGCCTGAACAAGAAAGAAACAAGGAGGCAGCATGTCTACGCAGACCGCCCAAGAGCCCGTTCGCTACAGTGCCCTGCGCGACGGCGCCAAACGGATCAATCTGGCTGATGCTTCGCCCTTACCTTGTCCAATGACGATCTATATCGAAACAACCAATATTTGTAATTTCAAGTGCAAATACTGCCCAGAATCCTTCGATAATTACGAACAGATCTCCGGCGGTTACTCACGCATGAGCCTTGAAGAATTCGAGCGGGTCTGTGACCAAATCGCGGAAATCGGCCAACTGAAGACGCTGAATTTTTACATGATGGGTGAACCCTTCGTAAACAAGCAGCTACCTGAATTCATCAAAGTGGCCAGGCGCAAGAATATCTCTGAAAAAATCATCGTCACCAGCAACGGCTCGCTGATCGACGAGAATCTGGCTGAACAAATTCTAGAAACCGATCTCGACTATCTGCGTTTCTCTATTTACGGCATCGACCAGGATATCTTTTCCAGAACTACCAACAGCAAGATCAAGCTGGACCGCATCGTTGGCCGGATCGAGCACCTGAAATCCCTGCGCGACCAGCGAGGGCTGAAAAAACCGTTCCTGTACGCCAAGATGATCGACACGCAAGACCCGGCCCAGAACAATAAATTCCTGGAGATGTTCAACCGAATTTGTGATGAAGCTGTCATCGAACCCGTTATGAACTGGAACGATCCGGACGAGGGAAATCTTTCCGGCCACGATACGGAATCGCTGCTGACCACATCCTATTTCGCCAACAAAAAGGAAGCCTGCCCTTTTCCGTTCTATACCCTCGTCATCCATTCGGATCTGACGGTCAGCGTTTGCTGCGTCGACTGGGCAAAAAAAACGGCTGTCGGCAGCCTGAAAACCGAAAGCCTGCGTGAAGTCTGGTTGGGGCCGAAGCTGCGCGACTTCCGTTTAACTCATTTACGCAAGCAACGCCGCCAAATCGAAGCCTGCAAATCCTGCACCTTCCTTCACACCGCGCCGGACAATCTTGATAGCTTGGACCCAGAGGTTTTCGTCAGCCGTTACTGAGCCTGGAACGGCAAAAACACAAAAACCCGCATCAAGAACGGAGTAGGCTTTGCCGCCTCCTCCGCGTTCACCAGACCGGCTGGGCCAAAGCATAAATTGCTTTTGAACGGACCCAGCCAAGATCAAGAGACTGAACTTCGATCTTACAGATTTCAAAACCGCTACAATGAAGCAAAGCCGACAACGACTTCTGGTTAAAGAAGTTAATGTGTTCATGGAAATAGGATGGCTGCCACGGATCAGCAACCGTTTCATCGTCTTCAATTTCAAGCGGAACATCGATAAACAAATAAGTTTTCTTGTGACAGATGCTTCGCAGGTCACACATGGTCTGCATAGGATATGACAGATGCTCGAACACGTTCGAGGCCATCACAAAATCTATCGCATCAACCATATCAAGAGAATTGACGATATTTACGCCATTCACCACGCCAACATTGGAGATATCATAGACATGCTTCTGGCAATGAGAGAATGACCGCGGAATATGCTGCCCTTTGTCCCCCCCATAATCCAAAACGCTTTTCACTGCGTCAAACGGCACCACGCCGCCTAGAAAATTGGCCATTGCCGCCTGACGAGCCTCCGTTTCCTGCTCACAATTTCCTATTTTGTCATTAATGCTTTCATAGCCTGGTTCGAACAAATTGCGCGTGTAAACATAATCACGGCCACGATAGCCGGCATAGATACGCCCCATTTCATCGTTATCCGGGCGCACCTGAGAAAAGACAAACCCACAACATTTACACTTGATTGAATTTGTATAAATTGTTGGGAAAACAAAATTGTCTCCAATCTTTATTTGGCAAACCGGGTAATCGAGCATTTTATGAGCAATAAACGGAGCAAAACTTCCTATCTTTTTATCAAGGTCTTTTGAGCCACAAACCACGCATCCAAATATAACTTTCATCATAACCTCCCGATAATTTTACAAAACCAATGCCATATTTTTCACAAAAAATCGTTAACTTTTCTAAGTTTCAACCCTGAAATAATCTGGCGCCAAGGATGCCTGACGTTGTAAAAAGGTAGGAGAAACCGTTCGGGTAATATGGATTGGATAGCCTTTTTCCTGCGCTAGATCTGGACTTCATCACCGATAAGGCTGCTCCAGCCCTTTCGACTTTACGAGATTGTCGGATTTTTCTGACTGGCGGCACTGGCTTTTTTGGCAGCTGGTTGATTTCCAGTCTGATCCAAGCCAATCGTCATCTAAATCTGAATGCTCGCTTGTGCGTCTTAAGCCGTCATCCCGCTGGTTTCCAGAAAAGCCACCCGCATCTGGCATCCGACCCAGCCCTGGAGTTGCTGGCTGGCGATGTGCGGAATTTTATCTGGCCCACGGGTGATTTCACCCATGTCATCCATGCCGCCACCGATACCAGCGTCGATGCCGCCCGACAATTCGATCAACTGTTCGCAACTATCGTCGATGGCACCCGCCGAGTAGTTGATTTTGCCTGCGCCAAGAACGTTTCAAAGCTGCTATTCACCAGCTCCGGAGCCATTTATGGTCCGCAACCTCCCCAGACCAGCCATCTTCCGGAAAACTGGCTGGGAGCCCCGGACACCCTTTCGCCGTCATCGCTTTACGGCAACGCCAAACGAGCGGCTGAGCAATATTGCTCGCAGGCAGGATCGGTCAGAGGTTTACCGGTCACCATTGCCCGTTGCTTCGCCTTTGTTGGCCCTGGCCTACCCCTGGATGCTCATTTCGCTATTGGAAATTTCATCCGCGACAGCCTGTTCCGCGGCAATATCGCCGTGAACAGCGGCGGCACGGTGCTGCGCTCCTATCTCTATGCAGCGGATCTGGCAGCATGGCTATGGACCTTGCTGGCCTTGGCTCCGGCGGGCGAAGCTTATAACGTCGGCTCGGACCAAGTGATCAGCATTCATGATTTAGCCTACCGCGTCGGAACTTTGCTAGCACCCGAGAAACCGGTACAGATCAGTTCGCGGACAACCAGCGGAGACCGCAACCAGTACGTCCCAGACATAAGCAAAGCACGCGCTCTCGGGCTCGATGTCTGGACCGAACTGGACCAAGCCATCATCAAGACCGCATCCTGGACACAAAGCGGTTGCGGAGCTTAAAGCCCGCAAGCTTCTTCAAAAGCATTCAACTGAGCCAAAGTAACGGCGCTCATATCTTGGCCGGCGGCGAAAGCCTTGTACCACTCGACAATCTTTTCCAACGCCGTTTCCAACGTCCAGACGGGTTTCCACCCTAGCTGAGCACGCGCCTTTGAACAATCAAGCCGCAGAGACAAAGCTTCATGGGGATTGGCGCCCTTGTCCAAGTCCCAGCAAACCCCGTCACCCCACAATGACACCAGACTATCCGCAATCCATTGCACCGTGCGAGTACCGGCATCATCGGGACCGAAATTCCATGCTTCGGCAAAAGGCGCTCCCTTTTCGTAAAGGCGCTCGGCCAGCATCAGGTAACCGCAGACCGGTTCCATCACATGCTGCCAGGGGCGGGTCGCCAAAGGATTACGGATTACGGGCGCCCGCTTTTCCATAAAGGCTCGAACCAAATCGGGCACCAGGCGATCCGCCCCCCAGTCACCACCACCGATCACATTGCCCGCACGCACGCTGGACAGGGCAACCCGATGTTTGTCAAATTGATCCAGATTGAAGAAAGAATCACGGAAGGACGACGTCACCAGTTCGACGCAGCCTTTGGAATTGCTGTAGGGATCATAGCCCCCCATAGCCTCGTTTTCACGATAGCCCCAGACCCATTCTTTGTTTTCATAGCATTTGTCCGTCGTCACCATGACCACGGAACGCACAGACGGGCATTGACGGACGGCTTCTAAAATATGAACCGACCCCATGACGTTCGTGGCATAGGTTTCCACAGGATGGGTATAGGAGTAGCGCACGGTCGATTGGGCCGCCATGTGAATGACGACTTCGGGTTGATGGGTGCTGATCGCCGCCGTTACGTCTCCCAGATTACGTAAATCACCACGCACGGCCCTCATACCGTTTCCGATCTGGGCGGCCTCGTATAAATTGGGATGACTCGGCAGATCAAGGGAGAAGCCCAACAGATCGGCTCCCATTTTCTGCAACCACAAAGACATCCAACCGCCCTTGAAGCCGCTGTGTCCAGTCAGCAAAACCCGCCGTCCGGCCCAAAATGAAGGGTTAATCATAGGCTCCCCCCAGACGTCCGAAAACCCTTCGCCGTCATTGGCGCAATTCCTTGATCACAGCGACAAAGCTTTCCAGCATATAAGCTCGCTGAGCCTCGCCGATACCCGGCCAGACACCGATCCAAAAGCTATCGTTCATGATCTTGTCGGTATTGGCTAAGTCACCCACCACCCGGTACTCGATACCCTTCATGGCCGGCTGGCGTGTCATATTACCGGCAAACAACAGACGAGTTCCGACGCGGCGACGCTCCAGACGGGTCAAGACATCGCGGCGGCTGAACGGCAAGCCGTCCCGCAGGGAAATCAGATAGCCGAACCAGCTAGGATCGCTGTTGGGCGTGGCTTCGGGGAGATGGAAAAATTCATCCAACCCCTCGCGGCGGAATCCGTCCTCCAGCAGGTGAAAGTTTTCCCGACGAGCGGCGATAAATCGGTCAACCTTCTCCAATTGGCTCAGCCCCATGGCGGCCTGAATGTCGGTGGATTTCATATTATAGCCCAGATGGGCGTAAATATATTTGTGGTCGTAACCATAAGGCAGGTCACCCAACTGCCAATCGTAACGCTTCGAGCAACTGCCCTCCTTGCCAGGCGGACACCAGCAGTCACGTCCCCAGTCGCGGAACGACTCAACCAAAGTGACCAGAGATTTTTTATTGGTCATCACCGCTCCACCTTCACCCATGGTGATATGGTGCGCCGGATAAAAACTGACCGTGGACAAATCGCCGAAGCTGCCCACCACCTGACCGCCGTAAGTTGCCCCCAGAGCGTCGCAGCAATCTTCGATCAGATATAGATCATGCGCCCTGGCGATCTCTATCACCGCCGCCAGATTGAAGGGATTGCCCAAAGTATGAGCCAGCATGATGGCGCGAGTCTTCGGACCGACCGCCTGGGCTAGCCGCCCCACATCCACATTGCCGGTAGCCAAATCCACATCGACGAATACCGGAATGCAGCCGGCTTGAACGATGGGAGCAATGGTGGTGGGAAAACCGGCTGCGACGGTCAGAACTTCCGAACCCGGCAACAGACGGCGCTCGTGCAGCTTCCAAGATGTCAGCGCGGAAATCGCCAACAGGTTAGCTGCCGACCCCGATACGGTCAGGCGCGAATGCCGTACATTGAACAACTTGGCCAGCCGCGCTTCAAAATTGTCTGCATGCGGCCCCGCCGTCAGCCACAGATCCAAAGAAGCGTCCAAAAGACTTCGCAGATCGTCAGCCTCGACCACTTTGCCGGAACACGGAATATAGGTTTGGCCAGCCACGAAATCTTGCGTCTCCTTGGCGGCCATAAAATCGCCTGCCAGCGCCAGGATTTGCTTGCGGATATCATCCTGAGAAGAGTGCGATGCCATTATTAGTTCCTATTGATAGGCCAGTGCAGATTCAAGAGACAGGATAAACACCCGCCATTTCCAAAGTTCTCTTCAACTTATCGATTTCGACCAAAAGATCGGAAGTCGCGAAATTGCGATTGGAATAAGACTGAGGAAAGAACTTCTTGGCACCAGGGCAAAGCAGATGATAATGCTCAAGACCGGCTTGGGTAGCCAAAGACCAATATTCAGCCCCGGCACAATGTTCGGCGTAAAACACTACCACCTTGGTTCCTGGACGGCAGAAAGGCAGCTGCGTCAGCCCTCCACCCGCCGGAGAAACAACGATTTCCGCCTCGGACAAGATTTTAATCTTGTCGCTCAAGGTCAATTCTTCGAAGGCAAAAGTCTCGAAGCCGTATTGCTGCAACGCAAAATCCACTTCCGCTTCGTTAACCAGATTACGCCAATTGGCTTTGGCCCGAGTGATATAGATGCGCCGTTTAGCGGCTTCATCTACAGACTGACTAGATTTCATAGAATTTCGAAGATAATCGCAAATCCAATGTTCAATCTCGATGAAATTTGGAGAAAAACGAAAATCATAATTTTCGACATTCGAAGTGACGTAAAGTTCATCCGCGACAAGATGCGGATAATCACGCACCAGAATCACTTTCTCGGCGGGAATGCCTAGAAGCTGAAAAGTTTCCTGATGCAGCGGCGAGAAATCGCGCAAAAGAATATGGTCGACCTTACCCAGATCGATACCTGCCATTTCGAATAATTTGATGCGGGGCACATTTTCCAGAATCCAATGGAACATGGCGAATCCCCAAACATGCGCCATGCATAATACCGCTCCCTCGATCTTACGCGGTTCCGGCAGCATCCCCTCTTCGGCAATAGCTAGCAACACGCCGTCATTCGCACAGAAGTCGGTAACATAATGGTCGTGCTTATCATAAACAGCATAGCCGTAGTTCGAGGTCACGACACGCCCCTGCGCAAACCGAACCACATAATGGCGGCGATTGTTCATGCTGCTACGCACGAACAGCGGTGGCATTACATCATCCACCGACTGAGAGGGGGTCAACGGCAATGGGCCCGGCAAGCCGGAAACAGGGATGACATCAACACCTTCCGGCAGGACGGCGTTCCCCTGCAAAGTTAAAGTTTTAATTCCATCCAGACTGATCGCTTCGCGCCCCAAGGCGGGAACAATAGAGCAGCTGGCCACTTCCGAGGCATGCTGTCGGCCCGCCATACGCAGAAGCTGGGAAATGTAGGAATACCCTTCCGGATTACCGGGAGCTTTGGGCAAATAGTCACGGATAATAGCTTGGATCGCCTCGTCGGGACTCCCCCGGAACGGCGCTCCATTAATTTCCAGCGTGACATCGAAATTCTGTGTGGTCCCAGACATTGATCGCCCCTCTCATCCCCCAGCCGCTCTAATGTTCAAGGCATAAGCCTCATTACGAACGGAAACACCATCAGTGTGGAGAAAAAACCTTATACCTTTCAACTGTCATGACCGTTTTCAAATCGGAACTCTGCCCATTCTCCACGATCAGCAGGCCGTCACCCTTGAGCAAAGGACCAACCATTGCCGCGTCCTCTTCCTGGCGGCAATAGATCACGTCGTAACACTCGTTGCTGGCCGGCAACGCCTTTCCGTCCACCAGACGGAAATCCTCGCGGTCCAAGGCGAAAATCCACACCAGCATGCTTAATTTGTCCATGTCCGGCTGGAGAATGAAGCCTTGGGTCCGCGACACGTCCACCGCCATAGGCAGCCCCCAGCGCTTCGCCAGCAGGGTCCACAGTACGGCGGCAGGCGCCGCTCCGTCTCCCAAGGCCAACATCCTGATCCCGCCGCTGTCGGGCGGTTTTCGGGCACTGATCAGTTCCGCCCACAAGGCATGCCCGGGCAAATCGGCGATCCCGTGTCCCTGAGCCAGGATATAAGTCAGATGCGCCATCAGCACCGGATCGTCGCGCCATTTCTCGATGATCTTGTCGGACACCGCCGGAGCCTTGGGCGGCAGCGACAGTTTTTCCGGCACGAAAGCCGAATCCCGGAATGCCAGAATGCGGCCGTTGAACAGTTTAGCCGGATCCTGGTCGAACATGGCCGGGTGTAAAGGCGAATAGAGGCCGCTGCCTTGGGGCAGCGCCAGCAGATGCAGAACCGCCAGCGGCGGCAGATCGCCCAGAGAATTCTGGAAGGCATTGTCAGCCGGGAACAGATCGGCGCAATTCCAGTGCAGCAAATAGCCCATGGCCCGCAGCCGGTCGCGCATCAGCAGGAAATCGGCATGGGTAGCAATCTCGCACAAGATGATCGGACGGGTCCGAGCCATCAGCTCTTCCATGCCGTCCAGCACGTTGACGGCCATGCCGGGCGCGCTGATCTTGACCAAACGGCAGCGGTCCAGATCGGCCAACCGGTCATCCAGACGAATGGCGAGAATGCCCGGCTGATCATCCTCGGCCGGCAGGAAACGGCACCACGCCGGATCCTGACCGGGAATCTGCGCCAGGGTTTCGCCTTTGATCCATGTTCCCCCGGCCCCCACCAAAGCTCGCTCAGGTTCGACCTGGGGCAAATCGTTTAGAGCCAGATTGCCTTCCAATTGCCGGAAAAAACGATCTTGGGGCTCGAAGGCGTAAACTTTGCCGGTCTGCCCCACCGCCTTGGCGAAAGGCACCGTCATGGCCCCGATATGGGCGCCGACATCGATGACGACATCGCCCGGACGCAAGGCCGCCAAGGTTAAGGAGACGGAGCTTTCCAGCCACTCCCCCATCCCGGAGATGGTGCGGCCGATCAGGCTTTCCGTTCCGGCTTCGGTAAGAAAATTGCCGTGACGGGCCTGGACCACCTGCATCCTGTCGGAAAAGCGCGTAACCCGCTGCTGAACCGAAGCCGAAGCGGCCGAGGCGTTGGTCGACGCGCTTTCCAAAGCGCGCTTGTAAATGGCGCGGCGGGCCGACAGCCATTCGCCCAACTGAGCGGCCCGCAAAGACCAAGTCAGATAGTCGCGGGCATAAGTGACCGAAGCCTGAAGCTCACGTTCCATCACCACCGGGTTGTCGCGCATGTCCTGGATCACCCGCACCGCCTGCTCGGCGAAACGGCGAGACAGGTCGGCATCGTTCTCTGGGTTGATCACCAGAGAGCCAAAACCGTAGGTGGTTTCCGGCAGCGCCGCCAAGTGGCTGGTGATGACCTTGCAGCCCGACGCCAAGCCTTCCATCACGGCGATGCACGACGTTTCGCGGAAGATGCTGGGATAAGCCACGCACCAAGCCTGCTTCAGGTATTGGGCCAGCTCGGTCTGGGGCACACCGCCGATATAATCGACCCCCGGCGTCGTTCGGCAGCGGTTGTAAAGCTCCTGATGCGGGTCTTCCGCATCCGAGCGGCCATAGACGGCCCAACTGGAAAAAATCTGAAAACGGGCGTCGGGTACTTTTTCCCGGATCAGCGGCACGGCGTCCATCAAGGGCGCCAGACCACGATAGGGCGTGCTGGTATAGACCAGCACCGGATCCTTGCTCTTGGCCGGCAGGATCTCTTCGCCCGGCTGAAACAGTTTATGGAAAGTCGGGCTGACGGCGTTGCGCAGGACAAAGGAACGGTCCCAGCCGACGCCGAATTTCTCGCGGAAGACCTGGGCTTGCCATTCGCTGACGAACAGAAAGCCGTCGAAGCAGTCACGGTCCGGAGGATTGGCCAACAAACCGATGGCATGTTGGTCGACATCGTAATGAACCCACAGGATCCACAAAGGATTATGCCCGTACAGCCGCTGCCAATGCGACATCATCTCGCCGGTGGCGGCGGTAACGATGATGGCGTCCATGTCGGCCGCACCTTCCCAATAGATGTTCCATGGCAGGAAGCGGACGCCTTCCTCCACATGGGGTTCGGCACAACCATTGGCGATGGTGATTTCGTGCCCCTGCAAACTCAGTTCGCGGGCCAGATAGCACAATCCCGACTGCAACCCGCCCAGCGGCTTCTCGAACGGCGTGAAAAGCCCGAAGTCGCGGGTTACGTCGATGATCAGAATACGCATTTCGCCATTCCTGGACCGTCATGGTCCCTTGTCAACTTCCGGGGCGTCTCCCCCCGGGGAGGAGTGCCCCAGACAGTTGGGCCTATCATGACAGTCCAGGAGTTAACGAATTATTCAACCGGCCCCCGCCACAGGCGGTTGTCGTAGGGAATCGTCGCGTAAGCATGACGTTCCTGCAAAACCTTGAGGTATCGCTCGTGATAATCCTTGACCGAGTTCATCTCGACATCGTTGTCGTCGAGCAGAACGCCGATATCGTTATAGACGCTCATGTTGCGCAGATCGGGACGCGGCAGATTGCCGCTTTCCAGATCGGCCCACATATCCTCGAACAGCTGTTCCATCGACCGGGCCAGCAAAGTGGTGTCGAACAGCACGCAGGTATCGCGGTTGGCCCGCATGCGGGCCTTTAGCTCGGACAATGCCTTGGGATTATTCCCCAGTTCGATGGCTTTGGCGATGTAGGCGTCGGAATCCGGGCAGATCATGTCGGCCATGCCGGCCGAAGTCACCAAACTGCCGCAGACCCGCGAAGCGAAGCCGCGGCCTTCGAGGGTCAGTACCGGAATCCCCATCCACATGGCATCCGACGCGGTGGTGTGGGCGCCGTAGGGCGTGGTGTCCAAGAACAGATCGGCATGCTGATAACGGGCCAGATGATCCGGGTTGCGCAGCTTCTGGGCAAAGACGATGCGCTCGGGCGCAACGCCGTGCTGTGCCGCCAGTTGACGCAGGCGCTCGTTGCTTTCCTCCGGTCCCTGCAACAGCCACAGAACACTGCCCGGCACGCTTTTCAGGATGCTCATCCAGCGCACCCAATGGAAACTGGTGATCTTGTGCACGCCGTTGAAGCAGCAGAACACGGTGCCCTTCTCCGGCAAGCCGACATCCTTGCGGGTCGAAGTCAGCGGATGCACCACCCGCTTGCGGTCGTTGGGCTGATAGCAGGGCAGACGCACCACCTTTTCGGTGTAGTACATCTCGCTGTCCGGCGGGATGATGTAGTTATCGGCGATGATGTAGTGGTGATACGGGCTGCCCATGGTGCCGGGATAGCCCAGCCAATTGACCACGATCGGCGCCGGGCGCATGCCCAGCATCTTGGTCCGGGCGCTGTGGGTATAGCCGTTGACGTCGATCAGGATGTCGATGCCATCATCCATGATTTTCTGGGCGGCCTGTTCGTCGGTCAGGCCGGTAACGTTGAACCACGGTTTGCCGCAATTCTTGATGCGGTCATGAACCACGTCGTTGACCTGATGGCCGCAGTAATAGAGATAGACGTCAACGGCGGCCGGATCATGAACCTCGAACAGTTCCTGGGTCAGATAGCCGATGGCGTGCTCGCGCAAATCCGACGACAGATAACCGACGCGCAGGCGGCGCGATCCACGACGTCCGCGAACCTCCGGGCTGTGACCGTCAATCAAGGTGGGGAAATACTTGCCCGCTTCGTACGCGTTGTAGAGCGCGGCATTGCCCAACTGATACAGCGGATCGTCGGTATAAGCCGCCAGCGACAGCGGCGAAATGCCGTTCAGCAGACGTTCACGGGTCACCTCGCCCCACCCGCTCATCACCGGCCACTTGCATTGACGCTGGCGCAGGCTGCACCAATGCTGAATGACGTCGCGCTGGTCGGCGTTCAAGTCCAGGGCGAATTTCAGGGCCTCTTCGGCCTTTTCGTCGATGTTGCCGCCTTCGAGAACCCGCCCGATCTGCTTCAGGGCGGAATTCTTGAAGTTGATGTTCTCGTTATTGATGGCCGACAGACGATTGACCAGTTCGTACCAAGTCTGCACGGCATCACCGCGAGCGCCCATGCGCTCGAGAATGCGGCCCAGATTGATGTAGGGCGGATAGAAGTCCGGATTGCCCTTCACCGCTTCCGTCAGAACCTGACGGGCGCCTTCAAGGTCTTCCAGGTTGCCCAGAACCACGCCCTGATTGAAGCGGACGGCATAGACCAGCGGGTGGTCCGAGTTGCATGACAGCCAGACCTTGTACAGCTCCGAGACCGCCTGTTGCTGCCCCTGAGCCGCCAGAGTGTCGGCGATGGCGATCAGTTCGCTGACGCTAAGGTCGCGCTTCTTGGATCGTTCGATGGCATTGGCGTAGATATCGACGCTCACGAAACATCTCCCAGTATTGCCGGTCATTCCCGGCTGTTAATGCCAAGCAGGGCTTTCAATGCCCCAGGACGGTGTTCAGACGCCGTTGTAACCCGGCACGGTCGGACAGCCACAGTCGCAGCGACGGAGCCCCGTCCAGCGGCGGATAACCGGCCTCGAAAATAGCAAGAAGGAACTGGAGCGACCCGTCGTCGAGGCGCGGCACCAGCAGCGGCAGCAGCTGACGGAACAGCGGCACCACCACGCTTTCGACGAAAACAGTCTGCTGATCGCCGGAGAGGCTCCGCAGCAGGCCGTGCAGATCGGAAACCGCCGTCGTTTCGTCGCTGACGCTGGGATACAAAAGCCCTCCCAGGGCGCGCGCCATCGGCACGACGGGGTGCGCCACGCCCTGACGCTCCGCGCCTTTGGAAACCACATAGGCCGAGCAGAAACGCCGCGCCAGCAACAGGCGGTAGATCAGATAGATCAACTGCACCACGTTAAGCGAGCCGGTATGTTCCAGCAGCGTTCTGACGCCCTCGTAGGTATCGGGAAGGTCGATGGCCAGGGCGCGGTCCACCGCCTCTTCCGGCACGGCGGCCGCGGCAGCCTGAACCGGAGCCGCGGGCTGGAGCGGCGTCTTGGCCCAGCGCACCAACTCGGGCGGATAAATATCGGAATTGTTCTCGATGACCTGGCGGAAGCGAGCTTCGTGGTAGGGACGGCTTTCCGTTTCATACAAGCCGTCAGCTTTCCACAAATAGTGGAACATCTGGCGCGACAAATGAACGCCGAGAAATCCCCGCGACGCTCCCGCCACCCACATGTTCCAGTCGTCGGCGCCTTTAACGTTGTCCTTGTAACCGCCGACCTCGTCCCACATCTCCCGGCGATAGACCGAGCAACAGGGAATGAAGTTGGCGGTCAGCAGACGGTGGGGATCATAGGGATGGGCCGGACGGATTTCCTCGGCCATGCCGTGGGTGACAGTCCCGGGATAGGCTATGGAGGCGGCGGGATTGCGCTGCAGCAGCTTGACGCATTCCTCGACATAGGTGGGCGCCACCCAGTCGTCGGAATCCAGATACATCACCAACTCGCCCTTACCCCGAGCGATGGCTTCGTTGTGGGGATGACAGGGATTGCCGGAATTGGTCGGTCGATAGATGACCGTGCAGCGGTCCTCATACGTTTTGAGAACTTCGCGGCTGTTGTCGGTGGAGCAATCGTCGACGACGATCACCTCCATCTGCGGCCAGGTCTGGCCTAACAGCGAATCCAGGCACTTTCCGACATAATCGGCATAATTGTAATTGGCCACCACCGCCGTCACCAGCGGCTTGGCGCCAAGAGGCCGCTTGCCCAGCAGGCGGGCCGTGGCGTCCTTCACCGGCGCCATCTGCCGGCGCTTGATGATATGGCCGGCATAATAAGCCAGCCGGTCCTTGTCCAGCACCTGGCCCCGATCCTCGCCCACATAAGGCACGAATTCGTCGGCACCAACCTGTTGCAGATAGCTGAAATCAATGCCGTCGCACACCTTCTGCGCCGAGCAATTGGCGCATTGCGGCGCAAAGACTTTCATCAATCCATTGGCCGTGCCGCGTCCCACCGGCTTCCCGGTTTCCGCATTGCCGACCAAGGCGGTGCCCGGTGAGGGATCGCCCTGGCGCATGGGAAGAAAATGCCCCTCGCCCGCCCCCAAACCTTCGCCGATATGCTGGACCGTATTGACCCATTCGTGAGGGTCGTAGCGTACGCCGACCACGCCCACATAGTTCTTTTCCATACCAGCGACGGTGCATAACGGCGCATAGCGGATGTTCACGGCAATGCCGTGCTCTTCCAAAATCTCCACCGCCTCGCGCAGATAGGTCGCCACATCCACATAACGGGCCCGCACGGTGGCCGCCTTGCCGTCCGCCCATTGATAATAGGCGTTCATCAGAATGAAGTTGGCGACATAAACGTTGCGCTCGGTGATGGTTCGCGCCAATTCCGGCAGCGACTGGTAATTCTCACCGATGCAGATGGCGTTGGTCGAATAGGCGAAGCCGCGCTGATCCAGGATGTCCATGGCGTCCTGCATCTTCGACAGCTTGCCGCCGGTCATCTTGGCGAATAGCTTTTCATCGCAGGAGTGGTACGAGAATAGAATGTCGGTCAGACCAGCATCCAGCAGTCTGCCCAGCAAACCCTTGGCCGTCAGGAACTGCCCCAGGGTGATCATCCGGGTGGACAGCCCCCGTTCCGTCGCATGGCGGATGATCCCGACGATATCGGGATGCAAGGTCGGCTCGCCGCCGGTCAGATCGAACCCCAGAAAGCCGTTATCGGCCATCGCGTCGATTTGTGCGATCAGCTTGTCCGTGGCCTTCCAATCGGCACGGCGCATGCCGGCGAATTTCTTGGGATTATCGGATCCGTCGGGCAGGAAAGCGTAATAACAATGGACGCAGGAATGCGGGCATTTTAGCCCCACATCCAACACCCCCCAGCGAGCAATCTGGCCAGGAGGGTGGAAGTAGTAGTCCTGAGACGTCATGCCTGAAATTCCCACCCGCCTGTTTCGTCCCAACCCTATTGCAGACCGGCGATGATTCCCATGCTTTTCGCGAACATCGTCGGCAGCCCATGCTCAACGAACAATTCAGAGCAGTAATTGATTAAGAAGTCGTTGCGATAGGCCATGTGATAACCATCGAACGCAAACAGTTCATACTCACCATGGAAGCGGCGTCGCAGAGCCTCCAGCGCCTCCTCTGGCATGAACCGGGTATTGAAACGCAAAATTTTCGGCTGAAGCCCCCGGTCGAAAGCGGCGTTCACCAGTTCATCCTCGGTGCCGCCGATATTGATCACCAGCACTTCAGGCTCCTGCCCTCCCGACATGGACAGCAGCATATCGAAATCCACCACCGGCACGTCGGCCAGTTCCATGCTTTTCAGCAAGGTATGCTTGGTGAAATCTTCGGTGCAAGCCTGTCCCAAAGATGTTCGCCCATCGGAAAACCGCGACGACATGTTCAGCTGTTCATCGGTCCCACCGGCCTGGCGCAACTGGTTGGGGTTCAAGCAGTAAAGGTGAGCCCGCCCGGCCTGTGCCCCAACCGCGGTGTTGATAATGCGGCAATTGCGGTTGTTGGCGTAATTCGCCTGAAGCTCGGCCGCAAGATAGGGATTGGCCTCCACCAGCAGGGCCGGAGGATCGAAATTCACCAATACCGGCCGCAAGGGATCCTCGGCTACGCCGTTGCCGGCTCCGATCTGCCAGACCAGAGCCTTGGGATTCTGGCCGTAATGATAATGACAGGCTTTGAACAGCTCGAATTCCGGCCTGGGCGTGCGGTCGATTTGCGACGTCAGGATGGTGGTCATCGCCAGTTCGATCATGGATTCGCGCGCCCGCCGCATCGTGGCGATCACCGCCGGCACATGCTGAGCCTTTTCCTGCAGCGCCCCCATCTCTCGCCACAACCGCTCGATCTCGAACAGGGATCCCTTCAGGATCATCGAATTGATCTTGCGAAGGCGCAGATCATCGTTAAACCAGGAATTGTGCCAAACGTGGATGCCGTAAGTGTTATCCAGGTTGCGGGTATAGATGTCGCTGAACGGTTCATTGAAAATATAGGGATAGAACGAGCGGCTGGGCATCCGCTTGTGTTTCACCGTCCGAATCAGCCGTCCGAAGAAACCCGGGCCGGTGGCGGCGATGACTTCCTTCGCCGTGCTGTTGGATTCCTCCACCATCTCCATGGCCACCAGCATCATGGGGTGGCCTTTGACGATCGAATAAAAACCGTTGGAACAATTGACCTCAGGCACTTCCGATTCGTGGCAGATTACCAATTCAGCCTGTTCCGCCGAGAAATCGAAATAATTCAGCGGCATGAAATCACAGTCGAGATAAGTGCCGCCAAACTTGTGCATGATCTCGTAGCGAGCGATATCGGCCCGTTTGGCCATGCTGTCCGCCTGCATGATCAACGGCGCCGACGCCAGTTCGCCAATATGACGGTCCGTCCAAGTGATGAACTCATATGACGGCAATTGGCGCTGCCATCCCTGCCACCACTCTTCGTACTGAGCCGGAATGGCATTGGGGCCGAACCAGATGCGGTGAATGATTTTAGGGATCACTGGGCCGTTCTCCCGGCTTGAGTTTTTCGTTAGTTCAACGGTAGCAGACCTTGCCGGCACAGAAAAAGGGCCAACCCTGACGGGTTGGCCCTCTCCCTTAACGTTCCAGCCTGAGACTGGGCATTAACCCAGAAGGCCCAAGGCCGAAATATTGGTGCCCAAGCTGTTCAGATCAGCGGCCGAGATGGCTCCAATCTGCGCCGAGGTCAGATAGTTCAACTGCGTGGTCGTCAGAGACGAGAACTGAGTCGTCGTCAGAGCGGCGATATCAGTGGTCGTAACGGCCCGCAGCTGGGTGGTCGACAGAGCCGAGATCACCGTGGTGGTGAGCTGCATGATCTGCGTCGTATTCAAGGACTTGATCTGTGCGGTGCTCAACACTCCGGCCTGAGTGGTGCTCAGTTCGGCAATATCCAGCGAATTCAGGCTGGCGATTTGTAGAGTGGTCAAAGCCTGAACCTGGGTGGTCGTCAAAGCATCCATCTGAGTAGTGGCCAGATTGGCCATATCAGTGGTGCTCAGAGCGGTCACCTGGGTGGTGCTCAGAGCCGACAGCTGCGTGGTGGTCAGGTTGTTCAGTTCCGTGCTGCTGAGAGCCGCAACCAGCGTGGTACCGATCGCCAAAACCTGAGTGGTCGTCAGCGACTGGATATTGGTGCTGGTCAGGGCGTTCAGTTCCACCGAAGTCAGGTTGCTGATCAGCGTAGTGCTGAGGCTGGCAAACTGCGTGGTGGTCAGCTCATTCAGGTCGTTGGTGGTCAGCCCGCGCAGTTGAACCGTACTCAAGGCGTTCACCTGCGTGGTCGACAACTCGTCGAACTGGGTGCTGGACAGACCATTCAGCTGAACCGTGGACAGCGAAGCAACCTGCGTAGTGGTCAATGCGTCAACCTGAGTAGTCGTCAGGTTATTCAGCGTTGTGGTCGTCAGAGCCTGGATTTGCAGGGTGCTGAGACCGGCGACCTGAGTGGTGGTCAGGCTGTCAAGGTTAGTGGTGCCCAGACCATTCAACTCGACCGAGGTCAGGTTGTTCAGCTGGGTCGTGCTCAAACCGGAGACCTGAGTGGTCGTTAGTTCGTTCAGATCGGCGGTGGTCAGGCCACGAAGCTGGGCGCTGGTCAGAGCGTTCAGCTGGGTGGTGGACAACTCGTCCAGGTTGGTCGTCCCAAGAGCGATCAGCTGCGCCGTCGTCAGCGAGGCGACTTGAGTGGTGGTCAGAGCGTCGACCTGCGTCGTGCTCAGGTTGTTCAGCTGCGTGCTGCTCATCGCGGCCAGCAGCGTCGTGCTGATCGCAGCCACCTGTGTCGTGCTCAGAGCCGTCAGGTTCGTCGTACCCAGGGCATTCAGCTCGACCGTGGTCAGCGTGTTCAGCTTGGTCGTACTCAGGCCGGAAATCTGAGTGGTGCTCAGATTGTTCAGCGTCGTGCTGCTGATACCGGTGATCTGCGCCGTCGTCAGGCTGTTCAACTGCGTGGTCGACAGTTCGTCCAGGTTCGTCGTCCCAAGCCCGTTCAGCTGGGCCACCGTCAGAGCGGCGACCTGCGTCGTG
>DATLJS010000036.1:0-1636 GCA_035538795.1 Candidatus Sulfotelmatobacter sp.
TGACGCCCCGGCAAACTGTGACACCCAGACATTGTCGTCGCCGTCCACGGCGACGGCCCAGGGGCCGGGCAGACTGCCGCCCGTGAATGGCGAGCCGGGATATTCGCTGCCGTCCGGCCGCAACAGAGAGACGCTGCCTCCTTCGGCGCCGCCATGCTGGCCGTGCATTGTCTTAACCAGGTACGCGTCGTCGTAGGACTTGCGCATGATCTCAACGAACTTTTCGAAATTGGCCTTCCCTTGCGCCGAATTGCCAAGTCTGTTTGTGACCCAGACATTTCCCTTGCTATCGATGGCAAGTCCGCTTCCGCTATAGCCGGTCTTGAAGGTCTCGGCCCTGCTCGGATCGGCGGCCGGAAAGCGAACGACGGAGTCCCCGGCGGCGCTGGCCACCCAGATCCGATCCTGCTGGTCGACGCCGAGGTGGAACGGTCCCCTGAATGAGCGGCAGGGCTCCTTCTCCAAGCCCTCGCAGATCAACTGGCCTTTGGTCGGGTCGCCCTTCGGAAAGTAGACCAACTGGTTCTTCGAAATACCAACGGCCCAGACGTCCCCGCTGGGCGTAACGATGATCCCCTGCATTAGGCCGAGTTGACCTTTGAGGGTGATACCGTCCGGAGGCGACAGCGGCTGGCCGTTCTTGTCGAATACCGTGATCGACTTGCTGCCGTAGCTAGTCAGCCAAGCATTGTCGTTGGCGTCGACAGCGGCACCGAAGGTGCCTCCTTGCATCCCGCCGCCGGTAAAGCCCGCCGTCATAGGTGAGAGCGGACGGCCGTTGGGCGCGAATTTAGTGGCATGGCCCTGCCAAGACGCAGGTGGGTCCAGCCCTTGCCATCCAACCGTGAAATTGTCGCTGATCCAGAAGTTGCCCTTACTGTCAAACATCCCTTTGCCGCCCGCGACGTACCCACCGCCATCGAACCTGAGCGGCAGGACCCAGGCGCTCGGCGCGAAACCAAGGTAGGGCATGAACGGAACAGCCCGCAGATTCTTGTCCGCCGGCATCGGGTAGAATTGGTCGAGCAGGGCGAACAGCCGCTCGGGCTTGTACCACGGATAACGGGCTATCGACTCGGCCGCGGTCAGCATGTCGGTCGGGGTCACGCCGGTCGGCGGAGTGGCCGCGGCGAACAGCTTGCCGCAAGCATCGTTCGCCGCACGCGTGGCGCAGCCGGCCAGTACGTCGGCCAGCGTGGCGAAATTCGCCATCGTCGGCGTCTGGCTGCTGTTGAGCGGGCCCTGGATCGCCTCGCCCCAGCCGCCTGTTCTGAGATCGACGAAGTTGGGCACGTTGCCGGCAGCAATGCTCAGGCTGAGGGGAGGCCCCTTGATCGCCGTACCATCGAGAAACTGCGCATGGGTCCATACCGACGCCACGGTCGTCATTTCGTTGACGACGGCTCTGGCCGGCGGTTTGCTGCCGAGAATAGTAATTAGCGCGATGGCCGGGTTATCGCCGACCGCCCTGTTGGCGGCGGGGCGGCCGCCCTTCGCGACCAGATAGAGGATCGCGCCCCTGCCATCGCCGCTGAGCGCAAAGCGCCCATCGGGGCCGGTTCGAGTCTGAGCCAGTTGCCTCGGCGCGTCTGCACTGGCTGCCCACAAGGTCACCGTCGAGCCGGCAACCGGTCCG
>DATLJS010000037.1:0-127475 GCA_035538795.1 Candidatus Sulfotelmatobacter sp.
CGTCTCGGGCGGCCGAGGCATGGGCTCGGGCGACAATTTCAAGCTGATCGAAGCCGTCGCCGACAAGCTGGGCGCCGCCGTCGGCGCCTCCCGCGCCGCCGTCGACGCCGGCTTCGTGCCCAACGACTATCAGGTCGGCCAGACCGGCAAGATCGTCGCCCCGGAACTCTACGTCGCCGTCGGCATCTCCGGCGCCATCCAGCATCTGGCCGGCATGAAGGACAGCAAGGTCATCGTCGCCATCAACAAGGACGAAGAGGCCCCCATCTTCCAGGTCGCAGATTACGGCCTGGTCGCAGACCTCTTCCAGGCCCTTCCAGAATTGGCGGCGGAACTGTCGAAATAAGCATTCATCCATCCCCCGAACAGCTACAACCTGCGAGGACTAAGACATGATCCAGATCATTGGCGTGATTGGCGCCGGCCAGATGGGCAACGGCATCGCCCACGTGGCGGCGGCCTCCGGCTTCCAGGTGAAGCTGCTCGACATTTCCGAAGCCGCCATCGCCAAAGGCATCGGCACCATCACCAAGAACCTGGATCGCCAGATCGCCAAAGGCAAGCTGACCGAGGAAGACAAGGCCGCTACCCTGGGCCGCATTTCCACCGGCACCGATTATTCCCTGTTCGGCGACTGTGATCTGGTCATCGAAGCCGCCACCGAGCAAGAGGCCGTGAAGAAGCAGATCTTCAATCAGCTCTGCCCGCATCTGAAGGCCGATGCCCTGATCGCGTCGAACACCTCGTCGATCTCGATCACCCGCCTGGGTGCCGGCACCGACCGTCCGGCCCGCTTCATGGGCATCCACTTCATGAACCCGGTTCCGGTGATGAAGCTGGTCGAGCTGATCCGCGGCATCGCCACCGCCGAGGACACCTTCGCCAGCGTCAAGGAATTCGTCGCCCGCCTGGGCAAAATTTCCGTCTCCGCCGAAGATTTCCCCGCTTTCATCGTCAACCGCATCCTGCTGCCGATGATCAACGAGGCGGTCTATACCCTGTACGAAGGCGTCGGCTCGGTGGAATCCATCGACAACGCCATGAAGCTGGGCGCCAACCACCCCATGGGTCCGCTGGAACTGGCCGACTTCATCGGTCTGGACACCTGTCTGTCCATCATGCACGTGCTGCATGACGGTCTGGCCGACACCAAATACCGCCCCTGCCCGCTGCTGGTGAAGTATGTCGAGGCCGGCTGGCTGGGCCGCAAGACCGGCCGCGGTTTCTACGACTATTCGGGCGAGAAGCCGGTTCCCACCCGCTAACACCCTATCCTGCTGGACTCTTGCGGGGAGCCCCGCGAAGAGCTAGACCTTGGACACCCCATCTTCCCCGTGAAGATGGGGTGTGCCTTTGGGAGGACGGATGTTCAGGATCATCGGCGGCTTTCGCCCGTACCTTTTGCTGACTCTGCTGTGCTTGGCCCTTTATCTGCCGGGCCTTGCTTCGGTCCCCCCCATCGATCGGGACGAATCCCGGTTTGCCCAGGCTTCGCACCAGATGCTGGAAAGCGGCGATTACATCCGCATCCAGTTCCAAGACGAAATCCGCGCCAAAAAACCGGCCGGCATCTATTGGCTTCAGGCCGGATCCGCCCGCCTGTTCGGCGCCGAAAGCAAGATCTGGGCCTATCGCCTGCCTTCGGCCATCGGCGCTTTGCTGGCGGTGCTGCTGACCTTCCATTTCGGCCAATATCTGTTCGGACGCCCAGCCGCCGTCATGGGCGCCGCCTTGCTGGCCTGCGCCTTGATCCTGGTGACGGAAGCCCATCAGGCCAAGACCGACGCCGTGCAGCTGGCCTGCGTCGCCGCCGCCCAGGGCGTGCTGGGCCGTCTCTACATGGCCGGACGCAACGCCGGAAAACAGCCGCCCCTATGGGAAATTCTGCTGTTCTGGGTGGCGATCGGCTTCGGCATCCTGGTCAAGGGCCCCATCGTCCCCATGGTCAGCCTGCTGACCGTCATCGCCTTGTGGATCGCCGATCGCCGCATCGGCTGGCTGCGCGGCATCCGCCCCATCACCGGCATCGTTGTCGCCGCCGCCATCGTCGCGCCCTGGGCTGCGGCCATCAGCCACGCCACCGAAGGCCAGTTCATCGGTCAGGCGGTCAAACAGGATTTGCTGCCCAAGCTGCTGGGCAGCCAGGAAAGCCACGGCGCCTTGCCCGGCTATTACCTTTTGCTGGCGACTGCCCTGCTGTGGCCCGGCTCGCTGTTCGTCGTTCCCGGCTTCGTCCGGGCCGTCAAGCTGAGAAGCGGAGCCTCGCTGCGGTTCTGTCTGGCCTGGATCGTCCCGACCTGGCTGGTGTTCGAACTGGTGCCCACCAAGCTGCCTCATTACGTGCTACCGGCCTTCCCGGCTCTGGCCCTGCTGGCCGGCATCGCCATCGCCGCCGACGATGAGATGCTGCGCTCTCGCTGGGCCCGGGGCTATGCCGCGTTCTGGGCGCTGGTCGGCATTGCTCTGGCGGTTCTGGCCGTGGCCGCTCCCATCCGCCTAGGCGAAGGATTCGAGCCGATCTCGCTGGTGCCGGCCCTGGCCGCCCTGGGCGCCACCGCCCTGCCCGCCGCCCTGTTCTGGAAAGGCCGTCATCAGGCCGCCCTGAGCGCGGCCCTGCTCGGAGCCCTGCTGACCTTTGCCGGCATCTTCCAAGGCGTCATGCCCGATCTGGACCGCATGTTCCTGAGCCGTCGGATCGCCGAGAGTCTGGCCCCCAACACTCCGGTGGCTGCCGCCGGATTCCACGAACCCAGCCTGGTGTTCCTGATGGGCACCAAGACCAGATTGACCGACGGCAAAGGCGCCGCCGATTTCATTTTGCAGACGCCCCACGGAGTGGCGGTGATCGAGGCCGAGGCTCGTCCCGCCTTTGAAACCGCCATGGCCGAGGCTGGCCGTCACGCCAATGCGGTGATGCAGGTCGACGGCTTCAATTATTCGCGGGGACGCCCCGCCGCCTTGACCGTCTTCGAACTTGAGGGGACGCCATGATCCGAGCCGAACTTCTGTTCGAACTGGTCAACGAATTCTGTTCCTGGGTGGTCCGCCTGACCCGCCGCTGGCCGCTGGCCGCCTGGGGCGTGCATTGCCTGCTGTTCGCCCTGATCAGTTTTGCCGTCATCGACAAGCCCCTGGCCATCTGGTTCAAGACTCATCTCGCCGACACCAAGTATGAGGGTTTTTTCCGGACCGTCACCGACATCGGCCTGGGGGGATTGTGGCTGATTCCATCGGCCTTGGGCTGGATGTTCTGCCGCTGGCGGCTGTGGCGGGCCGATTACTTCGACGTCGCCGCCCGCTATCGCCGCTGGTCCGACAGCCTGCTCTATTTCTTCCTGACCGTTGTTCTGTCGGGGCTGTTCGTCAACGCCGTAAAGTTCGTCATCGGCCGCTATCGTCCCCGCGCCTGGTTCGATCAGGGACTTTATGGCCTACATCCCTTCAGCACCGACTGGGCGATCAATTCGTTTCCGTCTGGACACAGCCAGACCATCTTCTCGGCCATGATGGCCTTGGCCGTCATCGTGCCCCGCTATCATCGGGCATGGCTGCTGCTGGGCGCCCTGGTGGCGTTCAGCCGCGTGGCGCTGTCGGTGCATTATCTCGGCGACGTGGTGATGGGGTCGTATATCGGCGTCGTCGCGGCGGTTCTGATGAACCGCGCCTTCGCCGCCAAAGGCATCGAAGTCAAACTGTAACCGCCGGCCGACGGACCGGCGGTTACAGGCGATCTATTCCCGCGTCAGCTTCATCAGAGCGTTCTGCACGTCCGGGGAATCCCACACGACATTGCCGGCCACGGCTCCGGCCAACCGGCCCGCCTTGTCGACGATCACCGTGCTGGGCATTCCCGACACCCCCAGGGCGGTGGCGGCGCCGTTGCTGGGGTCGCCGAAGGGCTTCAAAAAGCCGAAGCTTTGCTTGGAAAGGAAATCCTTCACCGTCTTGGGCGGCAGGCCGTCCTCGCTGATCGGCACCACCTGGATCGGGAAGCCCTTCATGTTTCCCTGCAAGCGGTTGAGATACAACAGATCCTTGATGCAAGGCCCGCAGTTCACCGAATAGAAATTCAGCACCACCACGTAACCCCGATAGCGGCTGACATGGACCGGCAGGTTGCTGCCGTCGCTGATGACCAGATCGGGAAGAGCGATTCTCGACGCGCTGGTGATGTCGGAAACCCGCTGCACGCTTCCCGAGGCGGCGGGAACGTTGTAGGTTAGGCCCCGTTCGGCTGCGTTCGCCGCCGGGACCAGCGCCGCCAAGGTGAGCGCCAGCCCGATGACGGCGGTTGCGGATCGACGAAACATTGCGAACCTTCCTCCTTAAAGAGATGTTCATGAGCAACGATCAAGACCAGGCCGGCGCCAGCTCCATTTGGGGCGGACGCTTCGCCGGTGGCCCTTCGGCCGTGATGCAAAGGATCAACGCGTCCATCGATTTCGACAAGCGACTTTATGCCCAGGACATCCGGGGATCGAAGGCGCATTGCGCGATGCTGGTCAAGTCGGGGATCCTGACCGCCGCCGACGGCGAGGCCATTCAGGGCGGCTTGGATCAGATTCTGGCCGAGATCGAGGGCGGCAAGTTCACCTTCCGCACGGAATACGAAGACATCCATATGAACGTGGAAACCCGTCTGGCCGAACTGGTCGGTGAGGCGGCGGGCCGTCTGCATACCGCCAGGTCCCGCAACGATCAGGTGGCCACCGACTTCCGTCTGTGGGTCCGCGACACCCTGGACGGCATGGAAAGCGCCCTGAAGAGCCTGCAAGAAGCCCTGCTGGAAAAAGCCGAACTGCACGCCGCCAGCGTCATGCCCGGCTTCACCCATTTGCAGGCCGCCCAGCCGGTGACCTTCGGCCACCACATGCTGGCCTATGTGGAAATGTTCGGCCGCGACCGTTCGCGCCTGCGCGACGCCCGCGCGCGCATGAACGAGTGCCCGCTGGGCGCCGCCGCCCTGGCCGGCACCTCGTTCCCCATCGACCGTCATATGACGGCGGCGGCGCTGGGCTTCGAACGCCCCACCGCCAATTCGCTGGATTCCGTGTCGGACCGCGATTTCGCTTTGGAGTTCCTGTCGTCGGCGGCCATCTGCGCCGTCCATCTGTCGCGTCTGGCCGAAGAACTGGTAATCTGGACCACGGCCCAGTTCCGCTTCGTCACCCTGTCGGACAGCTTCACCACCGGCTCGTCGATCATGCCGCAGAAGCGCAACCCGGACGCCGCCGAACTGATCCGCGCCAAGGCCGGCCGCGTCATCGGCAACTTGAATTCGCTGCTGATCGTCATGAAAGGCCTGCCGCTGACCTATTCCAAGGACATGCAGGACGATAAGGAACCCGCCTTCGAGGCCGCCGATACCCTGGAATTGTCCATCGCTGCCATGACCGGCATGATCGGCGATCTGAAGGTCAACACCGAACGGCTGAAGGAATCGGCCGGGGCCGGCTTCACCACCGCCACCGACATCGCCGACTGGCTGGTGCGCGTGGCCGGCGTGCCGTTCCGCCAGGCCCATCACATTACTGGGCGCATCGTGCGCATCGCCGAAGATCGCGGCTGCGGCCTGGAGGATTTATCCCTGGCCGACCTCAAAGGCGTGGACGAACGCATCACCAACGACGTGTTTTCGGTGCTGGGCGTCGAGGCCTCGGCCTCCAGCCGCACCAGCTTCGGCGGCACCGCCCCGGCCAATGTCGCCAAGGCGGTGGTTGAAGCCCGCAAGCGTTTCCTTTGATCGCGAAAGGTCCGGCCATGCGCCATTCCCGCCTTGCCACCGCCGCCGTCCTCCTGCTGACCGCCGCCGCCCTTACGGGCTGCGGCAAGGCTGGGCGTCCGGTTTCGCCCGATCCAAATCCCCATCCTCAAAATTACCCGCAGGTAAATGCTCCCACCCAGCGGGTCGCGCCGGTCGAAGCCAAGCCCAACAAAGACGGCAAAGCCATTCCGCCCGAATGGGATCAGGAAGACCTGAACAACGCCTTCACCAAGGACGGTGCCTATATCGATCCGTCGTCCCACCGGCGCATCAGCACGCTGTCGAGCTCGAACTTCATTCAACAGAACGTGTCTCAGCGCACGTCCGCCAGCGGACGGTCCGGCACCATCGACGATCGCAACGACCAATCCGCCATCGAGCAGCCTACCCTGGAGTCCCGTCCATGAACCATTTCCAGTACCGCCACGGTCAGCTTTGCGCCGAGGAAGTTCCTCTGGCCCGCATCGCCGACGAGGTGGGAACGCCGTTTTACTGCTATTCCCAGGCAACGCTGGAGCGGCATTTCCGCGTCTTCCAGCAGGCCTTGAACGGCATGGACGCCACCGTCTGCTTCGCCGTCAAGTCGAACTCCAACATCGCCGTGATCCGCACTCTGGCCGCCATGGGCGCCGGAGCCGACGTGGTTTCGGGCGGTGAACTGCGCCGCGCCTTGGCCGCCGGCGTCGATGCCGGGAAAATCGTGTTCTCCGGCGTCGGCAAAACCCGCGAGGAGCTGGATTTCGCCCTGCGGTCGGGGATCATGCAGTTGAATGTCGAATCCGAACCGGAATTGACCGAACTGGACGAAGCCGCCCGCGCTCTGGGCAAGGTGGCGGAAATCGGCGTGCGCGTGAATCCGGACGTCGACGCCCATACCCACGCCAAGATCACCACCGGCCGCAAGGAAAACAAATTCGGCATCGAATGGACCCGCGCCCGTCAGGTCTTCCAGCGCGCCAAACAGTTGGAAGGCATCGAGCCGGTGGCCGTGGCCGTCCATATTGGCTCGCAGCTGATTGAGCTTGAACCGTTCCGCCAGGCTTTTTCCCGCGTGCGCGATCTGGTGCTGATGCTGCGCGCCGACGGCATCAATATCCGCCGCGTCGATCTTGGCGGCGGTCTGGGCATTCCCTACGACGCCGAAGAGCCTCCTTCTCCGGCCGAATATGTCCAAATCATCCGCGAGACTTTGGGCGATCTGGGCTGTCATCTGGTATTAGAGCCCGGCCGCGTCCTGGTAGGCAATGCCGGCGTGCTGGTCAGCAAGGTCATCTATGTCAAGGAAGGCTCGACCCGCACGTTCGTCGTCTGCGACGCCGCCATGAACGATCTGGTACGCCCGGCCATGTACGACGCCCATCACGACATCCGCCCGGTGATCGAGCCTCCCGCCGGCACCGTCACCCAACCCATGGACGTGGTCGGCCCGATCTGCGAAACAGGAGACACCTTCGCCAAACAGCGGCCCCTGCCGCCTTTGGAGCCCGGCGACCTGATCTCCTTCGGCACTGCCGGAGCCTATGGAGCCGCTATGGCCTCGCAGTACAATTCCCGCCTGCTGGTGCCGGAAGTGCTGGTCAAGGGAGGCACCTATGCCGTGGTGCGGGCCCGGCCGTCCTATGAAGACATGCTGGCCCTGGAAAACATTCCAGAGTGGCTGGCCTGATCGAGCCGCCATGCCAAGCCGGCCGCATCTCTCCACCGACCCCGCCGGACGTTTCGTCCGTCTGGTCCGGTGGGCGCGGCTGGTTTTATGGTGCGAACGACTGATCGAACGAGGCTGGCCCCTGGTCGGCCTCGTGTTTCTGTTCACCGCCCTGGCCGCGTTGGAAGTGCCGTCCCGCCTGCCGGGCTGGGCGCACGCAGGTCTGCTGGCCCTGTTCCTGGGGGGCTTGGCCGTCAGCCTGTGGCGCTTCCGCCGCCTGCGGCCGCCGACCGTCCAGCAAGCTCATCGCCGCATCGAAGAAGACAGCGGCCTTTCCCACCGCCCCCTGGCTCTGCTGGAAGACGAATTATCGGCGGGCAAAGGCGATCCTCTGGCCACGACCCTGTGGCAGCTTCAGCGCAAGCGCGTGGCGGCCCTGTCTCCCTCTTTTCGACTGGGCGGCCCCAGGCCGGTCCTGCCGAAGGCCGATCCGCTGGGTCTTCGCGTCATCCCCCTGCTATTGCTGGCTTTCGCCTTCGCCGGCGGCCGGCTCGATTCCGCCCTGCCCGACCGTTTGAGCGCCGCCTTGTCTCCCCGCCTGGAAGGCCTGGGCGGACCGCCGCCGACATTGCAGGTCTGGGCGACCCCGCCGGCTTACACCCATCTTCCTCCTCAGCTTCTGCAACCGCGCCAAGGCCGCGTCACCCTGCCGGCCGGCTCCCGTATCCTGGCCCAGCTTCAGGGAGGCCATGGCCGTGCCGAAGCCCGCCTGGAAGGAGAAAGCCACGACTTCACCCAGGAAGGCCCGGACAGTCAGAAAGTCGAATTCGCCATCACCCAGGGCGACCGCCTGGATATCCGACAGGGCTTTTTTTCCATCGCCTCATGGCCTTTGGCCGTGATCGGCGATCAGCCCCCCACCGTCACACTGGCCGGACCGCCCGGCAAGGACCGCATCGGGCGGCTGCGCCTGGATATTCAGGGACACGACGATTACGGCATCGTCAAACTTTGGCTTCTGCTGCGCCCCAGCGACGATCCCCGGGCCCAACCCCAGGCGCTCGAACTGCCGGTGGACGCCGACGCCGGCCCCGACCTGAAAAGCGTCCTGTGGCAAGACCTGACCGGGCATCCTTGGGCCGGTCGCACCGTCAGCCTGTCCCTGGCCGCCGAAGACGGCGCCGGACAAAAGGGCCTGAGCGATCCCATCACGGTGATCCTGCCCGAACGCAATTTCACCAACCCGGTAGCCGCGGCAGTCATCGCCCAGCGCCGCCGCCTGGCCCTGGCCCCTTCGGACCGCAGCCCGGTGATGGCCGGACTGGCCCGCATCGCCTCGGACATCAACAGCTTCCACGGCGACTACACGGTGTTCCTGGCTCTCTCCGTCTCCATTTCACGCCTGCGCTGGGACAGCTCCGACCAAGCGGTGCCCAGCGTGCTGGATATTCTCTGGCAAACCGCGCTGCGCCTTGAGGAAGGCGACAAACCGATGACTCAGAAGGCCCTGGCCGAAGTGCAAAAAGCCTTGCAGCAGGCCTTGGCCGAAAACGCTCCTCCCGCTGAAATCGCCCGTCTGATGGCCGAACTGCAAACCGTCCTCGATCAATATCTGGACGCCATGGTGCAGGACGCCTTGCGTCACGGTTTGAACGGCATGCCCGTCAATCCCGATCAGCCGACCGTCAATCCGCAGGATTTGCAGGACATGGTCGAGCAAATCAAGGACCTGGCCTCGACCGGTTCTCGCGAAGCGGCGCAGGCCATGCTGAAGCGCCTGCGCCAATTGACCGACGGCCTGCAATCATCGGCCAAGATGCCATCCGAACAGCAGGTCCGGCAGGCTCAGTCCCTGATGGGCGAACTGAATACCATCACCAATGAGGAAAACGCCCTGCTGGATCAGACGTTCCAGCAAAACCGCCGCCAGCAGGCCGACGACGACCGCGATGGACTGCCGATTCTTGGAGAACGCCAAAGCCGGTCCGGGCAGAGCAGCGGCGGCAATACGCCCCCCCAGGCGACCGCCCGCCAAGATGCCTTGCGCGCCCGTCTGGGCCAGGCCATGCGGAAACTGGGCGAAACCGGCGCCGATATTCCTCTGGCCTTCGGCCAGGCGGAGCGGGCCATGCGCGACTCGGCCAAGGCCTTGGCGGAGAACGATCTGCCCGACGCCGTCGACGCCCAGACCGAGGCAGTGGCCCGCTTGCAGGAGGGTGCCCGCAAAACCTTGCAGGATCTGTCGCAGCGGCTGGGCGGCGGCATGACCGGCCCGCAAGGCGCGCCAAGCAACGCCGACCCTTTGGGACGTCCGATGCAGAACGGCGGCATGCCCAACTTGTCGGACCAGCCCCTGCCCAGTCAGTCCGACCAGAAAAAGGCCCGGGAAGTTCTCGACGAGCTGCGCCGCCGCTCGGGCGAGGCGCAACGCCCGCCGGAAGAGCGGGACTATCTGCAACGATTGCTCAAAAGCTTTTTTTAGACCCGGGTTCGCCAGAGCCATCCCCGCAAACGCGCAAGCGACGGTCCCGCCTTCTAAACCGGTTCGACCGGAACATTATCCAGCAGCCGGGCTTTCCCCAAACGGGCGGCCACCAGGATGCGGGCGGAACGGTCCAGACGGGACAGCGGCGCCAACCCTTCGGCGGCCCGCACCTCCAGATAATCCACCGAACTGAAGCCGGCGGCGATGATCTGGTCTTTACCCCATTCTTCCTGAGACGCCGCATCGGCGCCACGGCGCAAAGCCTCGGCCATCGACGTCAGAATCCGATGCAAGGCCGGAGCGATCGCCCGCTCGGCCGCCGACAGATAGGCGTTGCGCGAGCTTAGCGCCAAGCCGTCGGCCTCGCGCACGGTGGGCACGCCGACGATGGAAACGGGAATATCCAGATCCCGCACCAAACGGCGGATGACCTGTAGTTGCTGATAATCCTTCTCACCGAACAAAGCCACGTCCGGCCCGGCTTGCAGCAGCAGCTTCGAGACCACGGTGGCCACCCCGGCGAAATGTCCGGGACGAAACGTGCCGCACAATCCTTCCGACACGCCCGCCACCGTCACGGTGGTGGCGAAGCCTTCGGGATACATCTCCGCCACCGTCGGCGCGAACAGGCCATTGGCGCCGGCGCCGGCCAACAAGGCGGCGTCTTCGGATTCACGGCGGGGGTAGGCGGCGAAGTCTTCGTTGGGACCGAATTGGGTGGGATTGACGAACACCGTCGCCACCACCTTGTCGGCCCGCTTCAAGGCTTCGCGCACCAGGGTCAAATGGCCTTCGTGCAAAGCGCCCATGGTGGTGACCAAGGCGATTTTCAGCCCTTGCCCGCGCCAGGCGGCGACCTGGGCGCGCAAATCCGCAACCGTCCGGAAAATCGGCAAGCTGTTCACGATCAACAACCTCTAATTTTTAGCCTTGGGAAGACCGAAGCAATGTTCCGGGCCGGGAAAGACGCGGCCGCGTACATCCGCGGCGTAAGCCTTGGCGGCTTCCTCGACCAATTGCCCCAGCTCGGCGTAACGCTTGACGAACTTCGGCGTGAAGGTGCCGAACAGCCCGACGATGTCTTCGGTCACCAGCACCTGTCCATCGCAAGCGACGGAAGCGCCGATACCAATGGTGGGGATCGAAATCGCGGCGCTCAAGCTGCGGGCGACCGGCTCGACGGTGCCTTCGACCACCACGGCGAAAGCGCCGGCCTCATCCACCGCCTTGGCGTCGGCATAGATGGCCGCGGCCTCCGCCTCTTCGCGCCCTTGCGCCCGGAAGCCACCCAGGGCGTTGACCAATTGGGGCTTCAGGCCGATATGAGCCAGTACGGGAATACCGCGATCGGCCAGGAAACGGATGGTCGGCGCCATCTCGACGCCGCCCTCGAGCTTGACGCCGGCGCAGCCGGTTTCGCTCATGATGCGGGCGGCGTTGCGGAAGGCCTGTTCCGGACTTTCCTGATAACTGGCGAAAGGCATGTCGATGATGACGCAGGCGGTCTGACTGCCCCGCATCACCGCCTTACCGTGATTGATCATCATGTCCAGGCTCACGCCCAGGGTGGTGTCCATGCCATAGAGCACCATGCCCAGCGAATCGCCCACCAGCAGCACGTCCACGTGGGGATCGAGCAGCCGGGCGATAGGCGTGGTATAGGCGGTCAGCATCACGACCGGCTCGGCTCCTTTGCGAGCCCGAACATCGCGGACGGTCATGCGCTTGGTTCTGACTTCCGTGCTCACCGGAACCTCCTCCCGGAATTGCTTCCAACGGCCCCTCTTGCGGGAGCCGGGTTCTCATACAATGTTTTTGCGGGTGCGAAAAGCGGAGCGTCAGGCCCCTTCGGCGATACGCTCCAGGTCGCTCAACTGCCTGATCGCCACATGGGTGGCGTCGGGCAGCGTGATCAGCCCGTCCTTCTTGAACGAAGTCAGGGTACGGCTGACCGTTTCGATGGTCAGCCCCAGATAATCCGCGATGTCCGACCGGCTCATGGCCAGATGGAACAGCGGGGCCGGTTCCTTGCCGCCCAAACGCTGGGCCAGGGTGCATAGAAAGGTCGCCACCTTCTCCCGCGCCGTCTTGCGGCCCAGCAGCAGCATCTGTTCGTGCGCCGCCGCCAGTTCATAGATGGTGGCGCCCAACAAGCGCTTTTCCAGCATGGGAATATCGTCGAACAGCAATTCCAGCTTCCGCCGCGGGAAGCGGCACAGAATGCTGGGCGTCATGGACTCGGCGGTATAGACGTATCCCCCCTTCTTCGACAGGCCGAAGAAGTCGCCGGGGAACAAAAAGGCGGTAATCTGTCTGCGCCCGTCGGACAGCAGTTTGTACAGCTTCACCGCCCCGTGCGAGATGGAATAAAGATGCAGGGCAGGGTCGCCCTCGCGGAAAATGGTGGTCGCGGGTTCCGCCGAGGTCTGGCCCAGGATGGCTCCCAGCCGCCGCACCGAATCCGGGGGCAAGCCATGGCAGAAAGCCAGTTCTCCCAGGTCGCAGCTGGAACAAGGCATCATCGTGCCTTCGGTTTTTTCCCGTTCCGTGCCCAGATCGAATGGAGGCATTGCGTACCGGACCTTGTTCCAGACCCCGATGGATTGCGATCATTATACGCCTTGGGGGCGGAACGCAAGAAAGCTGCCCCTATGGCTTGGGTTCAGGGCTCTCTTTATCAACCGCTTCGACAGCCCCGGTCTCGGCGACCGGAGCCGCGACCGGCGGTTTGATCGCATCGTCGTAGTCGAACAGAATACGGTTGGCCGCACCGTCCAGGTCTTCAAACTGACCAGAGCGCAAGGACCACAAGAAGGCGACAAGTCCGATGGTTCCCAAAGCCAGGGCCACCGGTATCAGCATCAGAATTGCTTTCACCACAGCCTCCCACGGGCCAGTCTCAGAGCGTTGGCGATGACGATCACCGACGAGGTGGACATAGCGATGGACGCGATCAGCGGCGTCACCATGCCCATCACCGCCATGGGGATGGTGAACAGGTTATAGCACAACGCCAGTCCGAAATTCTGCTTTACCAATTGGCCGGCCTTGAAGGACACCGCCAGACTCTCCACCACCGGTGCCAGGCGATGCCCCTGGAAAACGATATCCGCCGCCGTCTGGCTGACGTCCACCGCCGAGGATGGCGACATGGAGACATGGGCCGAGGCTAGGGCGGGCGCATCGTTCAGGCCGTCGCCGACCATCAGCACGCGCCGGCCTTGTTCCGCCAATTCGGCCAGACGGGCGCATTTGTCGGCAGGCGAACAGCCCGCCCGCCAATCGGCGACCCCCACCTCGGCGGCGATCTTCGCCACCGTGCCGGCGCGGTCGCCCGACAGCAGTTCCACCTTGAAGCCGCGTCTCTTCAGCTTAGCCACCACTTCGGCGGCGTCCTGACGCGGGCGGTCGGCAAAGGTGAAACGCACGGGGGCCTGGCCGGGACGCAGCAGGAAAAGCTCGGGTCCTTCGGCAGCGTTCTCATCGTCGGCCAAACCCAGCCAGCGGCGGCCGCCCAATTTCACGTCGCCCCATTCCAAGCCGCAGCCGGGAACCTCGCGCACGCCCTCGGCAACCGGAATTCCCGGTACGGCGCGGCTGATGGCGCGGGCCACCGGATGCTTGCTGGCGGCAGCAATGGACGCGGCCAGCCGCAGGTCCTCTTCGCCATAGGCCTTGGACTCGATCAGTTCGGGCCGGCCGATGGTCAGGGTGCCGGTCTTGTCGAACACCACCGTATCGACTTGAGACAGGCGTTCCTGGGCCGTCGCCGATTTGATCAGGATGCCCTGGCGCAACAGACGGCCCGAGGCCACGACCTGCACCACCGGCACCGCCAGCGCCAAAGCGCAGGGACAGGTGATGATCAGCACCGAAACGGCATAAAGCAGCGCCACCTGCCAGGGGGTGTCGCTGAGGATTTCCCAGCCGAGGAAGGTGGACAGGCCCATCAAATGCACGACGGGAGCGTAGTAGCGGGCCACCCGGTCGGCCACAGCCACATATTTGGCGCGGCCCTGTTCGGCCACTTCCATCATGCGGACGATTTCCGACAGCAGGGTATTCTCCCCCACCGCCGTCACCGTCATGCGCAAAGCGCCCGACAGGTTCAGCGTTCCGGCGAACACCGCGCCGCCCGGCGCGATTTCCGCCGGCACCGTTTCGCCGGTCAGCAGGCTGGTATCCAATTCCGACGTTCCGTCGGTGACCGTGCCGTCGGCGCCGATGCGTTCGCCCGCCGAAACAAGAACGGTCATGCCGACCCTGACCTGATCCGAGGGCAACAGACGGCGGGTGCCGTCTTCCTCCAGCACCGTCACCGCCGTCGCTCCGAGCGACAGCAGATGCTCGGCCGCCGAACGGGCGCGCCCGCGGGCGCGGCTGTCCAGATAACGGCCGATCAGCAGGAAGAACAGCAGTGTGATGGCAGCGTCGAAGTAAGCATGGTGCCCGCCGTGCATGGTTTCCCACAGGCTCATGCCTGAGGCCAGGGTCACGCCGATGGTGATCGGCACATCCATGTTGGTGCGCTTGGCCGCCAGGGCGGTAAAAGCCGAACGGGCAAAGGGACGCACGCAATAGAGCACCGCCGGCAAGGCGATCAGGGCCGAAATCCAATGGAACAATTGGCGGGTGGCGTAATCCATGCTGCCGGCGTCGCCGGCCCAGATGGATACGGAAAACAGCATGACGTTGCCGGCGGCGAAACCGGCCACTGCCATGGCCCGCAACAGCTCCTTTTCCTGCCGTTCGGCCTCTTTGCCCAAGCGGGCCGGGTCGTAAGGCAGCAGGTGATAGCCGATGGCCGTGACCGGAGCCACCAGGGTGTTGGCGTCGTTCTCGTCCGGCCGCCAACGGATGACCAGACGGCGGGTGGTCATGTTCATGCGCGCCGTCTCCACACCCGGCTGACGAGCCAAAAGGCTTTCGATCAGCCAGACGCAGGCGGCGCAATGCATGCCCTCGACCATCAAATGCAGAGTATGCAAACCGTCGTCCCCCACTTTGACGTGAGGGCTGTAATCCATCGGGCCGCCCTCGTCGTCAGGGCGCAAGGGGCGCACCGAGGGATCGATGGCCCGGCGCTGGTAATAGCTGTCCAGCCCAAGGCCGCGCACCAGCGCATAGGCGCCTTGGCAGCCTTTGCAGCAGAAATCAGGCCCGGCGTTGGACGCCGGGCCGATATCCGATCCGCAATGCGCGCAAAGGGTCATCAGGGAACAAGCACGCGCTGGCTGAACTTGTATTGCGTCTCGCCCAAACGGGCGATGACGCTGATTTCCCACTGGCCGGGCATATCCAGAGGCGCCAGCGCCACGTATTGACCGGCGGTCTTCTCCACCAGATCCACTTTGAGATCGTGGCCCGCCTGGGTCGGGCGGACGATTTCCGCCTGCACCGACAGCCCCTTGACCGGCTGGCCGGCCTTGTCGAGATAGGACACGGTTACGTCGGCGTCATGGCGCTGCGCGTTGGAGGGGTCGTGGGGAACCACCTGGGCATCGACGGTCCAGCCCAGCTTTTCCTGTTCCTTGGCCTGGGCCAGAACCTGATTGTAGGCCAGTCCCTTGTCATAGGCCTGTTCGGTCTGCAGCCCGGTAAAGGTCCGCACCGCGGACGAGGCCATCACAAGATTAACCGCCAACACCACCAGGAACACGCCCACGAAGATATAGGGATACCACCAGCCAGGGCGCCTTGAAGTCGTCGTGTTCATTGTTGCTCCGGTCCTGAGAACAGGGTGTCTGATCAATGCCGGCTGCCGGTGACCGGCATCGCGGGAAGCGCGACGCGATCATGTATGGCCTGTTGGGCGGACATTTCCACCACAGCCGCCGGGCAGTGGCTGTTTTACCGCTTTCACATCCCCGCCGTCGACCCCCATCGCACAGGCCGGCAAGATATCTTTCCCGGATCGAACGAAAGCATGCCGGCAAAAGAAAGACGCCGCCGGGTTTCCCCGGCGGCGTCCAACTTCACGTGATCCGCAAGCTTACTTGCCGCCGCCCAGGGAATGGACGTAGACAGCCAGCTGCTTGATGGTGGCGTCGTCGAAACGCTCGGACCAAGCGGGCATAGAGCCGTGCTTCGGAGCCTTGACCTGCGAGATGATCTCGGCCTTCTGGTCCTTGCCCTTGTACAGCCAGGCACCGGCAGCCAGCGCCGGAGCGCCGACGGCCTGCGAGCCTTCACCCGATTCGCCGTGGCAAGCCGAGCAGCCGTTGCCGGCAAAGATGTCCTTGCCGCGGGCAGCGGCAGCGGCATCCTTGGAGCTTTTCGACAGCGACAGCACATACTCGGCCAGATCGGACAGCTGGGCGTCGTTCAGAACGTCGCCGCCGCCGAAGGCCGGCATCTCGCTTTGACGCGAGTTGGCGTTGGCATTGCGGACACCATAGGAGATGGTGGTCTTGATGTCTTCCAGCGTACCGCCCCACAGCCAATTGTCATCAGCCAGAGCCGGGAAGCCGTAAGCGCCGACGCCGCCGGCGCCATGGCACGGAGCGCAGGTGTCCTTGAACACCGAGGCGCCACCCGCCAGAGCGAAGTTCAGCAGGTCCTTGTCCTTGACGATGTCGTCAAGCGAGGCGTTCTGGATCTTCGACAGATACACGCCCTTGGCGGCCTTGGCCTTGTCCAGGTCCTGAGCCACCTGCGAGCGGGCATGCCAGCCGAAGGTGCCGGCCCAATAACCGTTCACGGTCGGCCAGCTCGGGTAAACGATCCAGTAGGCAATGGCCCAGACGATCGTGATCAGAAATACCCACACCCACCACTTCGGCAGGGGAGTGTTCAGTTCTTTAATGCCGTCCCACTCGTGGCCAGTCGTGTACTGGCCGGAGACGGTGTCCTTCTCAACATTGGTCGCCATCTTCAGCGCTCCTCGTTGTCTTCATTCTTCGGCGGGGGACTGATCCCCGGAACCCCTTGAGAACAGTTGGGCTTGGATACCCACAACACTGCCCCGCAGAAGAAAATCATCACCCACAATCCCCAGAGGGAGCGAAAGGTCCCGATAACGGGATCAAGAACCATTCGCTCTAAACCCCTCTTAGCGGATCGCTTCCGGCTTCATGGTGGAGAAGTCGACCATCGTGCCGAGCACCTGCAGGTACGCCACCAGGGCGTCCATTTCGGTGACCTGCTCGGAGGCCTTGTCCTTCTTGCCCACGCTGGCCTTCGGGTAGCGCTGCAGCAGAGCGTCGGTGCTGGCACCGTCGGTCGCCTGAGCCACCAGATCGGCCTTGGCATTGGCGATATCGTCCTCGGTGTAAGGCACGCCGACCACGCGGAGCGTCTTCATCTTGGCAACGATATCGTCGGCAGCCAGCGGACGATGGAGGAACTTGTAGCCCGGCATGACGGATTCGGGAACCACGTCACGCGGGTTGGTCAGATGACGGACATGCCAGTCGTTGGTGTACTTGCCACCAATACGGGCCAGATCCGGACCGGTACGCTTGGAACCCCACTGGAAGGGGTGGTCGTACATGGACTCGGCAGCCAGGCTGTAGTGGCCATAGCGTTCGACCTCGTCACGGAACGGACGGATCATCTGGCTGTGGCACAGATAGCAGCCTTCACGGACATAAATGTCGCGGCCGGCCTGCTCGAGCGGCGAGTAGGGACGAACGCCGTCAACCTTTTCGATGGTCTCGGTGATGGTGAACAGCGGCAGAACCTCGACGAGGCCACCGATAATCACCGTCAACAGAATGCCCACCATCAGGAGAATGACGTTGGTCTCAATCTTGGCGTGATGCTTCAGGATAGACATTGGTCGTTCTCCTTAGCCCCGGGCGTTCGCAACAACGGGAGCGTCGTACGGGACTTCGTCACGAACGTCACCCTTGATGGTGCGAATGAAGTTGTAGGCCATGATCAGGCCGCCGAGGACGAACAGAACGCCGCCGGTAGCACGAATGATGTAGTAGGGATGCATGGCAGCCACGGTTTCCACGAACGAATACTGGAGGAAGCCGAGGTTGTCGTAAGCACGCCACATCAGGCCCTGCATGATGCCCGAGATCCACATCGCGGTGATGTAGAGGACGATACCGATGGTGGCGATCCAGAAGTGATAGCTCACCAGGCGCATCGAGTAGAGGCTCTTACGCTTCCACAGCACCGGCACCAGGCAGTACAGAGCGCCGAAGGAAACGAAGGCAACCCAGCCCAGAGCACCGGAGTGCACGTGGCCGATACCCCAGTCGGTATAGTGGGACAGCGAGTTGACGGCCTTGATCGACATCATCGGACCTTCGAAGGTCGACATGCCGTAGAAGGCGATCGAGGTCACCAGGAAGCGGATCACCGGGTCGGTGCGCAGCTTTTCCCAGGCGCCCGACAGGGTCATCAGACCGTTGATCATGCCACCCCAGGACGGCATCCACAGCATCACCGAGAAGGTCATGCCCAGAGTCTGCGCCCAATCCGGCAGAGCGGTGTAGTGCAGGTGGTGCGGACCAGCCCAGATGTACAGGAAGATCAGAGCCCAGAAGTGCACGATCGACAGACGGTACGAATAGACCGGACGTTCGGCGCGCTTCGGAACGAAGTAGTACATGATGCCCAGGAAGCCGGCAGTCAGGAAGAAGCCGACGGCGTTGTGGCCGTACCACCACTGGGTCATGGCGTCCTGAACACCAGAATAAATCTGGTAGGACTTCCACCAGGTGCCGCCGAAGATCACGGTCGGGACAGCCAGGTTGTTGCCCAGGTGCAGCATGGCGATGGTGATGATCATCGCCAGGAAGAACCAGTTGGCCACATAGATGTGGGGTTCCTTGCGCTTATACAGGGTGCCGACGAAGGCCACCAGATAAGCGACCCAGGTCACCGTCAACCACAGGTCCAGCCACCATTCCGGCTCGGCATATTCCTTGCCCTGGGACTCGCCCAGAACATAGGACAGGGCCGCAGCCACGATGAACAGGTTGAAAGTCCAGAAGATGAAGTTCCCCAGGACAGCCCCACCCCACAGCGAAGCGCGGGTCGTGCGCTGCACGACATAGAGCGAGGTGGCGAAAAGAACGTTGCCGCCGAATGCGAAGATAACGGCGGAGGTGTGAACCGGACGCAGACGTCCGAACTGAATCCATTCCAGATCCAGGTTCAACACCGGGAAGGCCAGCTGCCAGGCGATGATATCGCCAACCAGGAAGCCAACAACACCCCAGAACGTCGCCGCCAGGACGAACTTCTGGATAACATTGTCGTAATAAGGCGTCGCGTCTTGAGCGCTATGCGCCGTGGTCGCTTGGGTCATGCCGAACTCCTGTCTCGACCAAAATGAAGTCATGGGCGGAACCAGCCCAAAAGCCGCATGCGAGAGATTTTTCCCCCTCTCCCGCCGGTACGGCAGCCCTTCCGGGTCCACGAGCCATAGGAAAGGCTCCCGTCTCCGGGTCCGAGTTCGGCGAAATATGCCGGAGCCGTCCATGGGGGCCATTGATATAGATCAAAATCCCTTTCTTTTCTGCTCCGGTTGGAACGGATTCTCTCAAACTTTCGGGTTAGAGCGAGACTCACCTCATTTTGCTCGCCCTTGCGGTAGAACGCCGGACCTGTAGACTGCGCCCATGAACGACATCTCCACCCTCTCCGATTCGTCGGACGACCGGCCGCGGATTCATCTCCAGGCCGGACATTCCCGTCGCCTGCGCGCCGGCCATCCCTGGGCTTTCTCCAACGAGATCGCCATGGACTCCGCCGCCAAGGCTCTGCCCCCCGGCACCTTGGTCAGCGTCATCGACGCCGGTGGCGAACGCCTGGGCGTCGGCAGCTTCAACCCCCATTCTCTGATCGCCCTGCGGCTGTTGTCGCGTGATCCCGACGCGGTGGTAAACACCGCCTTGATCTCCCAACGCCTGCGCCGGGCCGCCGCCCTGCGCGATGAGGTCATCGGCTGCCCTTATTACCGCCTGATCCACGCCGAGGCCGACGGCCTGCCCGGTCTGATCGTCGACCGTTATGGCGACGTCATCGCCATCCAGGCCAATACGGCGGGCATGGAGCTTTTGCTGCCGCAGATTCTCGAAGCCGTGCAGGAGGTCTTTTCGCCCCGCGCCGTCGTGCTGAAGAACGACAGCCCGGTGCGCAAGCTGGAAGGGCTGGACCTATACGAGCGGATCGCCGTCGGCGAACTGTCCGGCCCGGTCGAATTGGTGGAAAACGGCGCCCGTTTCCTGGCCGATCTGGTGGACGGGCAGAAGACCGGCTGGTTTTACGACCAACGCGACAACCGCGCCGCCGTCGCCAAGCTGGCCAAGGGCCGCAGCGTCATCGATTTCTACACCTACGCCGGCGGCTTCGCCGTGCAGGCCGCTCTGGCCGGCGCCTCGCGCGTGGTGGCGGTGGACCGCTCCGAAGGCTCTCTGGCCCTGGCCTCGCAATCGGCCAAGCTGAACGGTATCGCAATGGAGGCCGTGCGCGCCGACTCCTTCGCCGAAATGGAACGGCTGTCCGCCGCCGGAGAAAAATTCGGCGTGGTGGTGTCCGACCCGCCCGCCTTTGTCAAATCGAAAAAAGATCTCTCGGCGGGAGCCAAGGGCTATCGCAAGATGACCCGTCTGGCCGCCGCCCTGGTGGAACCCAAAGGCTTCCTGCTGGTAGCGTCGTGCTCCCACCACATGCCGGTCATTCAGTTCGCCGAGGAAGTCCGCCACGGCCTTTCCCAGGCCGGGCGTTCGGGGCGCATCATCCGCACCGCCGGTGCCGGTGCCGACCACCCCCTGCACCCCCACCTGCCGGAAAGCGCCTATCTGAAGGCGATGATCCTTCAGCTGGACTGAGACGGCTGAGACAGCACGAAAGCAAAAACCCCCTCGTCCAGCCGGGCGAGGGGGTTTTTCTGTGCCGGAAACCCGGATCGCGGATTACTCGGCGGCCTGCTTGCCGCGGCTGCGCACGATCTCCAAAACCTGAGCCGCGGCCTTGGGAATGTGGGTGCCGGGACCGAAGATGGCGGCAACGCCGGCCTTGTACAAGAAATCGTAGTCCTGCTGCGGAATGACGCCGCCGGCCACGACGATGATGTCGTCGCCGCCTTGCTTCTTCAGTTCCTCGATCAGCTGCGGCACCAGGGTCTTGTGACCGGCCGCCTGGGACGAGACGCCGACCACATGGACGTCGTTCTCGATGGCCTGGCGAGCCGCCTCGGCCGGAGTCTGGAACAGCGGACCGACATCGACGTCGAAACCGATATCAGCGAAAGCGGTGGCGATGACCTTGGCGCCACGATCGTGACCATCCTGCCCCATCTTGACCACCAGCATACGCGGGCGGCGCCCCTCGTCCTTGGCGAAGGCTTCGACGTCGGAGACGATCTTTTGGAAACCGTCGTCCTCGCCGTAAACACCGCCGTAGACGCCGGAAATCGAACGGATCTCAGCGCGATGGCGGGTGAAGACCTTTTCCAGAGCGTCGGAAATCTCGCCAACGGTGGCGCGGGCCCGACTGGCCTTGACGGCCAGATCCAGCAGGTTGCCCTGGCCGGACTTGGCTCCCTCGGTCAAGGCGTCCAGGGCCGCCTGGCAAGCTGCGGCGTCGCGGGTCGCCTTGATCTTGTTCAGACGGGTGATCTGGGATTCGCGGACCTTGGCGTTGTCCACGTCCAGGATCGGAATTTCAGCCTCTTCCTTGGGCTGGTACTTGTTGACGCCGACCACCACTTCGTCGCCCTTGTCGATGCGGGCCTGACGGCGAGCAGCGGCTTCCTCGATCTTCATCTTAGGCATGCCGGATTCGACGGCCTTGGTCATGCCGCCGAGTTCTTCGACTTCCTGAATCAGCTTCCAGGCTTCCTCGGCCAGGGCGTTGGTCAAAGCTTCGACGTAATAGCTGCCGCCCAGCGGATCGACCACATGGGGAATGCCGGTTTCCTCGGCGATGATCAACTGGGTGTTGCGGGCGATGCGGGCCGAGAATGGCGTCGGCAGGGCGATGGCTTCGTCCAGGGCGTTGGTGTGCAGCGACTGAGTGCCGCCCAGAACCGCCGCCATGGCTTCGATGGTGGTGCGGATGACGTTGTTGTAGGCATCCTTCTCGGTCAGCGACACGCCCGAGGTCTGGCAGTGGGTGCGCAGCGCCAGGGACATGGGATTTTTCGGCTCGAACTGCTTCATGACGCGGGCCCACAGCAGGCGGGCGGCGCGCAGCTTCGAAACTTCCATGAAGAAGTTCATGCCGATGGCGAAGAAGAACGACAGGCGAGGCGCGAATTCGTCGATGTTCAAGCCCTTGGCCAGGGCGGCGCGGGCATATTCCAGACCGTCGGCGATGGTGAAGGCCAATTCCTGCACGGCGGTGGCGCCGGCTTCCTGCATGTGGTAGCCGGAAATGGAGATCGAGTTGAACTTCGGCATGTTGTGGGCCGTGTACTCGATGATGTCGGCAATGATCCGCATGCTGGGAGCCGGCGGATAGATGTAGGTGTTGCGGACCATGAACTCTTTGAGGATGTCGTTCTGGATGGTGCCGGACAGCTTGTCCTGGCTGACCCCCTGCTCCTCGGCGGCGACGATATAGCCGGCCAGCACGGGAAGAACGGCGCCGTTCATGGTCATGGAGACCGACATTTTGTCGAGCGGGATGCCGTCGAACAGGATTTTCATGTCCTCAACGGAATCGATGGCGACGCCGGCCTTGCCGACGTCGCCGACCACGCGGGGATGATCCGAATCGTAGCCGCGATGGGTGGCCAGATCGAAAGCCACCGACAGGCCCATCTGACCGGCAGCCAGATTGGCGCGGTAGAAAGCGTTGGATTCCTCGGCCGTGGAGAAGCCCGCATACTGACGGATGGTCCAGGGGCGGTGGGAATACATGGTGGCGCGCGGCCCGCGCAGGAACGGCGGGAAGCCCGGCAGGCTATGGGCGTCTTCCATGCCCTCCAGATCGGCGGCGGTGTAGATCGGCTTGACCTTGATGCCTTCCGGGGTATCCCAGATCAGGCTGTCGGGAGAACCGCCCTTGAGATCCTTGGAGGCCAAAGCCTCCCAGTCCGCGAGGGTCTTCTTTGGGAAGTCTGCCATGTTTCCTTACTCCTGATCTTTGATTTTGGCCGGAGTTTACAAAGCCTGAAGGGTTATGTCCATTCAACCCGTGCGCATATGAGCATACCCATTTCGCCGCCCTCGGTTCACGAAGCCTTATCTTGACGGGACGATTTGGGACGAGCACCCTTCGGACATGAGTTTTCTAGACCATATCCGGGCCTGCAACGCCCACGATCCCGCCGCCTTCCGTCCCTTCTTCGTGGACGTCTGCCAGATCGGCTATGTTCTGCATGGCTTCGCGGAGCGCCTGTCGGCCTTTCCCGATGTCTTTCGCGTCGAAGAGACGGGCGTCTTTCTGGCGCCTCATCTGAACAGCCCGGAAAGCCGCACGGCAGCTATCCGGCAGGTGACGCTGACCCTCCAGAAAGACGGGCTGCTTCCCCGCGACCACGGAGAAGATTACGCCATTGTCGAGCAATGGGGCCAGCCATCCTTGTTCCGCTTGGATCGCGCCCACGTTTCCGCCTTCGGGCTCCGGGCTTTCGGGATTCACATCAACGGCTTCGTCCGCAGCCCCGACGGATTGAAGATGTGGATCGGCACCCGCTCGATGGACAAATCGGTGGCGCCGGGAAAACTGGACAACATGGTGGCCGGCGGCCAGCCGGCCGGACTGACCCTGGCGCAGAACCTGCTGAAGGAAGCCGCCGAGGAAGCCGACATCTCGGCGGCTCTGGCCGGCACCGCCAAAGCGGTGGGAGCGTTATCCTATCGCATGGGCGGACGGCTGGGCCTGAAGCCCGACACCATTTTCCTGTTCGACCTGGAAGTGCCCGGAAGCTTCGTTCCCCGCAACACAGATGGCGAAATCAGCGGCTTCACGCTGATGCCGGTGGAAGAGGTGGCGGAGCGGGTGCGCACCACCTTCGACTTCAAGTTCAACGTCAATCTGGCGATCATCGACTTTCTGATCCGCCACGGCTTCCTGCTGCCGGACAACGAACCGGACTACCTGGAACTGGTCAACGGCTTACGACGGGGATAACCGCGCTTTTCGCGACAAGAACGTTGCAGGCGGAAAAACCGGCGGCGAGCCAAAGGCCCGCCGTCATTCTTAATAGGTCTTTTCGTCCTTAATAGGTCTTTTCGTCGCTCCACATCTTCGGATCGAAACGCACCACCCGGTTGCGCCCGCCTTCCTTGGCCTGGTAAAGGGCGACATCGGCGAATTTCACCGCCTGCCAGAAAGTTTCGCTGTCGGTCGGGAAGTCCGCCACGCCGATGGAGATGGTTTTCTTCAGGCGGACGTTCCCCGTCTGAACCTCCATTTTCTCCACCGACGCCCGGATGTTCTCGGCCACCAGATCGGCGTTCTCGGACGTGGTCTCCTGCAGCACAATCATGAATTCCTCGCCGCCATAGCGGATCACCAGATCCGAAGCGCGAACGGCCTGGCGCAGCACTTTCGACAAGGCCTTCAGAACGGCATCCCCGGCATCGTGACCATAGGTGTCGTTGACCATTTTGAAATAGTCGAGGTCCAGCATCATGATGGACAGACCCGTCTTGCGGCGATGGACGTTGGCCACCAGCGTCTCGACATATTCCTCGAGGAAACGCCGGTTGTTCAGCCCGGTCATGGGGTCGCTGAGGCTGGATTCCCGCAGCGTCTCCATCAGACGCTTGGTCTCCAACACCGGAGCCGCCTCGCGCAGATAGACGTTGATGTAAGGAATCTGGGCCAGCAGGTTTTCCTGCTCCTTGGCCGTGGCCACCAATTGCAGAATATTGCCGACCGATCCCGACTGGATGATCGGCAGACAATAATGCACGCGGTCCAGCGCATCTTCCGGCGGTTGGAACGCATAGCAAATGCCGGGATTGCGGATGCCGTCGACCTCGTGGCCGGTCCGGCGCACGCGGCAGCCTTCGCTGCGCACCAGAATCTGCGGATCACACCAGCGGCACGGCGCCGCCATGACGCCGTCGACGAACAGCGGCGTCAGATGATTTTTGTTGGTCACGGCTTCGTACATGGAAAGCTCGGCGATGCCGAACTCGCTCTTGAGATTGCTGGCCAGGCGCTGATGGATTTCCGACTTGGTCTCGTCTTCCTCGATGGCCTGCTTGAAATGAGCGGCGCGGGTCAAGGCGTCGACCATGTCGATGGTGACGTTCAACTGATTTTCATCTGGCGACGGCATGCGGTTGGTCAGATGGGCGACATTGCGACCGATACGCTCCAGCCCCTTATCCAGGAAACTGAGCAGACGGTTCATGTCGGTGGCGATCTGACCGATCTCGTCGTTGGTGCGCTGCTCGACCTCCGACTTGAAGTCGCCTTCCAAAGCCCGCTGCACCGCCATTTCGACGGCGGCGGCGGTCGAGGCAATAGGCTGGATCAGCCGGCGGATCAGGTAAAACGTGATGGCGGCGAACAGGGCGATGGCCAAAGACATGGCCCCCACCGTCAACAGCGCCTGGGTTTTCAGACTGCCGATGGACACCGCCAGGGACACCGCGCCCAGCACGGCGCCGTCGTTCACCTGATGGCATTGCAGGCAGTTGGGCGTGCCGCGGTCGCTGGCGATAAAGGGAATGGTGCCGCGGAACAGGGTTTTCCCCTCCACCTCCACCACCTGATATTGCGGGATGCCGTCTTTGAGAACCTGGCGCTCGACATCGTCGATGGGGGTTTCCTCCTTGAAACCGCCGCCGAATTGCTGGACCACCAGCGGCGAACGCACCACCCGCGCTTCGGCCAGTCCCTGCACCTCCAGCAAACGTTTGAGGAAACTGGCGCGCTTGTCGATCACGCCGTTGATCATCGCCTCCGTCAGATGCACGCGCACGATCTCCGCCGAAGTGCGGATATGTTCGGACGACGAGGCGATGGAAAAACTGCGGAATGCGTACAAACTGATGGCGACGACGATCAGCACCAGCGAAACGGCCATGACAACCGAAAAAAGCGCCACCTTCGAACTCAGGTTGCCCGCGCTTTTTTTGAATTGAAATTGCAGCATAAATCCCCCCTTCCGGCTCCTTTCACCCTTCTTTCCAGAGTCTCACCCGCGGGAACCGGAGGCGAGACAGCATAAAGTGTTACGATTGTCAGAACAATATCCATGAATTTGATACGGGAATTTCCATCGTCACACAGAACCATTAGAGGCAAACGGCGGGGATTGACTTTTTTACCGCAGTGCGGCAAACAACATTGTTTCTTATCAAATGGCATTTGCGCACGATTATAACTAACCATGCCACTCCAAGAAGGAAGGGTTCCGCCATGACCACCAAGCCGCCCAAAAAATTCTTCGAGCCTCTGGCGATCGGCGCGCCGCAGCCTTACCGCGAGGTTCCGGTGGCGCTGGAACGGATGATCCATTTCTTCCCGCCGCATGTGGAAAAGATGCGCGCCAAGCTGCCCGAAATGATCGCTCAGGTGGACGTCATTCTCGGCAATCTGGAAGACGCCATTCCCGCCGACGCCAAGGAAGCCGCCCGGAAAGGCTTCATCGAAGCCGCCGAAGCCAACGATTTCGGCGCCACCGGCTTGTGGACCCGCGTCAATTGCCTGAATTCGCCCTGGTTCCTGGACGACGTCACCGAGATTGTCGCCGCCGTCGGCGACAAGTTGGACGTCGTGATGCTGCCCAAGGTCGAAGGGCCGTGGGACATCCATTATCTCGACCAGTTGCTGGCCCAGTTGGAAGCCCGTCGCGGCGTCAAGAAGCCCATCATGATCCACGCCATCCTGGAAACTGCCCTGGGCGTGGCCAATGTCGAGGCCATCGCCGCCGCCAGCCCGCGCATGCACGGCATGAGCTTGGGGCCGGCCGATCTGGCGGCCAGCCGCGGCATGAAGACCACCCGCGTCGGCGGCGGCCATCCCTTCTACGGCGTGCTGGAAGACGCCAAGGGCGAGGCTCCGCGCACCTTGTTCCAGCAGGATCTGTGGCATTACACCGTCGCCAAGATGGTCGACGCCTGCCAGTCCAACGGCATCAAGGCCTTCTATGGGCCGTTCGGCGACTTTTCTGACGACGCGGCGTGTGAAGCTCAGTTCCGCAACGCCTTCCTGCTGGGCTGCGTCGGTGCCTGGTCGCTGCATCCCAAGCAGATCGACATCGCCAAAAAAGTCTTCAGCCCCGACGTGCAAGAAGTGCTGTTCGCCAAGAAAATTCTCGAAGCCATGCCCGACGGCACCGGCGCCGTCATGATCGACGGCAAGATGCAGGACGACGCCACCTGGAAACAGGCCAAGGTCATCGTCGACCTGGGCAAGCGCGTCGCCGCCCGCGACCCGGCCCTGGCCGCAGCCTACGGTCTATAAACAAAAAAAGGCCGGCGGATCGTCCCGCCGGCCTTTTTCCTTAGCCTTGGCCCTACTTTTCAGCGAAGGCCTTTTCGATGACATAGTGACCGGGACCGGCATTGCTGCCCTGTTCCCAACCCAGACCGTCGAGATATTCGGCAACTTCCGTCATCATGTGCGGATTGCCGCAAATCATCACGCGGTCGCTGTCCTTGTCAAAGGCCGGACGCTTCAGATCGGCAAACAGCTTGCCGTTGCGAATCAGATCGGTGATGCGGCCCTTGTTCTTGAAGTCCTCGCGGGTGACGCTGGGATAATAGGTCAGCTTCTCGCGGGCCAGATCGCCGAAGAACTCGTTTTCCAAAAGATCGGCAGTGATCAGATCCTGATAGACCAGCTCGGCCTTGTGACGGCAGGTGTGCGTCAGAATGATCTCGTCGAACCGTTCGTAGACCGTCGGATCCTTGATGATGCTGAGAAACGGCGCCAGGCCGGTGCCCGTGCTCAGCAGATACAGACGCTTGCCCCCCGGCAGCAGGTTGTCGGCGATCAGGGTGCCGGTGGTCTTGCGGTTGACCAGGATCTTGTCGCCGGGCTTCACATGCTGAAGGCGCGAGGTCAAGGGGCCGTTCGGCACCTTGATCGACAGGAATTCCAGATGCTCCTCGTAAGAGGCGCTTGCCATGCTGTAGGCACGCATCAAAGGCTTGCCATCCACCTTCAGGCCGATCATGGCGAACTGGCCGCTTTCAAAACGGAAGCCGGGATCGCGGGTCAGCTTAAGGGTAAACAGATTTTCGGTCCAATGATGGGTTTCCAGGACCGTTTCTTCGATGATGTTGGACATCCTATCCTCTGGTAAGCCTGCGTGAACTTGCGGTGGTCGGGGCGGCGCATCTGCCCAATTCCTGGTTCCGCTATAGCACATGCGAATGAGTTTCACACGAAAAATCAGCAAATGAATGGGAAATTATTTTAATTAACACAAAAAATCGGTTTATGCCGATCCGCATAAAAAGAAAAAACCAAAGCGACATCATGCTGTTACAGAAACATCCCATGCTGGCGCTATGTGGGAATGAACCTATATCCTGCAAGGGGATGCTCCGAGCGAAATTCCGTTATCCGGCGCAGCCCTGCCCTGCATTGGCGGGACGGCAAGTCCCGAGAACCCGAGACCAAAAGCATCATGACGCCTTTTCGCCATCTGCCCCTGTTTGCCGCGGCCTCCCTTTTTCTAATTCTGACGGCCTGTTCCCATGGCCCTGACAAAGCCCCTCCCCCCAAGGCGCAATTACTGTTCAGCCCCAACGGCGAACCCATCACCGGCGGCCCACTGGGGCAAGCCTCCTGCGAAGACGCCATGGCCCGCTGGTTCGACCGGCTGGACAGCCGCCAAAGCGGCCTGCTGAACCGCGAGGACTTCATGGCCGATGCCCGCGCCCAGTTCGCGCGTATGGATCTAGATCACGACGGCTGGATCACGCCGTCCGAGCTTTCCGAATTCCGTGCCCCCTATGCTCCGCCGCCCGAACCCATGCGCGGGGGCCCCGGCGGCGGCAACGGTGGACCGGGCGGCAGCGGACCCAGCGGTGGACCCAACGGTGGGCATGGCGGCCCAGCCGGTGGAGGCAGCCCCGGAGGCGGTTCCGGAGGATCATCCGCCAGCCGCTCCAGCGTCACGCAGGAAGATCCGGTGATGGCGGCAGACGTGCATCTGCAATTCCGCGTCAGCCAGGAGGATTTCCTGGCTCAGGCGTCCGATGTCTTCAACCGTCTGGACAAGACCCACAAAGGCGCCTTGAGCAAGCCCGACGCCATCGCCTTTTGCCCGGTTAAATCTGCCGCCCGGTAAGATTTGCCGGGCAAGGACCGCATCCACCCATTGGCCGACACAACCGGGAATCGTTAGAAACCCTTAACATCCATTAACTGGCACGACTCCTGCAAATGCGTCGCCTGATCGGGCGTCGATCTTGTTCTAGGAGCAACAACATGGTTGGCAGTATCAGCGGATTAAGTTCCAGCTATGTCGACTGGTACAGCTCGGCGTCCTCGACTTCGAGTGCGTCGTCAACCAGTTCGACGTCTTTCCTCACCAGCACTACCAGCGGCAGCGCCACGTCCAGCAGCTCGACCACCAGCAGCACGAGCGGCAGCAGCAGCGACTTCTCTTCGGCCTTCCAGCAGTTGGCCGCCGAGCTTCAGGCCATGCTGGTGCAGATGCAAAGCGGCGCCAGCAGCACCGACGGCACCACGGATACCACCGACGCCAGCAGCACTGATTCGAGCAGCACGACCAGCAGCGTTTCCTCGATGCAGCCTCCGCCCCCGCCGCCGCCGTCCGGCAGCAGCGATGCAAGCAGCACCGTGTCCTCGACCAGCAGCACCTCCACCAGCAGCACCTCTACCAGCAGCGACATGATGTCCAGCTTCATGCAGGATCTCGAGGCCATGATGTCGGGCAGTTCCGCCAGCAGCTCGGGCACCACCAGCTCGGTGAGCGGCATGGGCGGCCCGCCGCCCGGACCGCCGCCCGGCGGCATGGATGGCGACGCCGGCAGCACCGGCTCGGCCAGCGCCAGCAGCTCCGTGAGCACCAGCAGCGCGACCGCCAGCTCCACCTCGTCTTCGTCGCTGCAGCAGCTTGCCAGCCAAATGATCGATCAGTTGATGAAGATGCAACAGGTGGCTCAGGACGGTTCCTCGACCACCACCGCCACCTCGGCTACCTGACCCCTCGGATAGCCGGTGGCAAGAAACAGGCGTCCGGTCTTGGCCGGGCGCCTTTTCTTCTTTAGGCTGGCGCCATGCAGATCATCACGCCCCAGACTCTCGCCGATCTGACCCGAGCCGCTGCGGAATCGCCGCGGCGGCGGCGCAATCTCAACATGCATCCGGATCTGAGCGACCCCATCCAGCGCATGCTGAACGCCGGATATCCCGGAAGCTACGTCCGCCCCCACCGCCATGGTCCGGACCGCTGGGAGAACTTCACCCTGATCCAGGGCGCGATTGCCGTCCTGCTGTTCGACGACAAGGGAATCGTCGCCAGCCGAACCGAATTGCACCGGGGAGGTATCCCCCTGGTCGAATTGCCCGGCTTGATATGGCACAGCATCGTCTTCCTGCAACCGGCGTCGGTGGTCTATGAGCTGAAACCCGGCCCTTATGTGCCCGCCGAAGACAAGGATTTCGCCGCCTGGGCGCCGTCGGAAGGGCAAGCCGGCGCCGCCGAACTGGAAAATTGGATGACCACGGCCCAACCCGGGCAACGATGGTTCGGCCAACTCTGATCGATCAGAGCTCCGCCGAATAATCCAGCTCGGCCACCCGCCGGATGTGGGCCCGGGCCGCCGCTTCCGCTCCGGCGCCGTCGCCGCGCTCCAAAGCCTCGACCACGGCAGCATGTTCCTCCTCCAAACGCTCGATAAACCCCAGCCGGCGCGTCCGACGCACGCACATGGCGTGGATTTGCGCCAACAGCTTCTGCACCATGCCTTCCAGCACCCGGTTTCCCGCCGCGCTCGCCAGCACATGATGAAAAGCCGACGCCTCTTCGGCATAGATCTCCAGGTCGCCGTCAGCGCCGGCCCGGCGCTGGCGCTCCACCGAGGCTCTCAGCGCTTTGATGGCGCTCTCGTCGCGGTTTTCGGCGGCCAGACGGGCAATGGCGCCTTCCAACGCTTCGCGGGCGACGAACAATTCCCGCAGGCGCCGGTGATCGAAACCGATGAAAAACACGCCTTGGCGCGGCCGTACCTCGACGATGCCCTCGGCTTCCAGCTTGGCCACCGCCGACCAGACTGGCGAACGGCTGACTCCCAGTTCCCGGGACAGCTCCTCGACGCTGATCTTGGCGCCTGGGCTGAAGCGCTCGCCGCTGAGCAGCAGATCGTGAATCACTTCATAGGCCTGTTCCGCCAGATTGGTTTTCTTCAGGGCCAGCTTGTTCATCTCTCACCTCGCTCCAGCCCGCATATTGCCGCTCTTGCATCGGACGGCCAAGAGTCTTAATGTCTCATGTATCACGTAACATGAAACATTAAGGTGCCGTGATGACATCTCTCCCCGTTGCCGACCAACTCCTCGCCATTCCCGCCATGCCGGTAAAAAGCCAAGACTTGCCCCGCGTTAAAAGACGGCGTTCCGGCATGCGTCCTGCCGAAGCCGTCTCGTGGGTAACAGACAGCCGTGGCCCATCCTGGGCCATAGCGGCTCCGGTTCTGTTGTTTCTGGCTGGATTGATGCTGATGCGCCTTGGCGCGGCCGAGGTCTTGGGCAACCTGTCGCAATCGCCGCCGGCCAAGGCCGGCCTGATAGAAATCGTCGGCGACTAATCGACGATGATCGGCGGCGGCGCGGCCACTTCGACCCGATTGCGACCCAGATCCTTGGCACTGTAAAGGGCGGCGTCGGCACGGGCCAGTACGGTTTCCGCCTCGTCCTGGCCGGCAAAAGTGGCGACGCCCAGGCTGACGGTGAAGTTCATCCGCCCATCGGGCAAAGCCACCGAGGTGGCAGCCAGACGCACCCGCAAACGCTCGGCGATTTCCAAGGCGCCGGTCTCGCCCGTCATGGGCAGCAATATGGCGAACTCCTCGCCGCCAAGGCGGGCGGCGACGTCGGTTTCCCGCAAAGCCCGACGGCAGGTTTCCGCCAGCGCCACCAACACCGCATCGCCAGTGGCATGGCCGTAGGTATCGTTGACCTTTTTGAAATAATCGATATCGAGCATCAGCAGCGAAGCGGGAACGCCATAGCGCCGGAAGCGCATGGTCTCGATCTCGCAGGCCTCCTCGAAACGGCGGCGGTTGGCCAGCCCGGTCAAAGGATCGGTGACCACCAGACGCCGCAATTCTTCCTCGGCCTTTTTGCGGTCGGTCACATCCTGCACCAGCACCAGATGGGATGGAGGTTCCTCGATGATGCCGGGGTTGATGGAAAAGGCCGCATGAAACGGCTCCGCCGCCCGCAGCCCTTCGCCTTCGCCCCGCACTCCGTCCTGGCAGGCCTTGGCGTCGGCCAGCATCAGCCCCATTTGGGGAACCAGATCGCTGATGTTGGCCTGCAAAAGACTGGAACCGTCCAGGCCGAACATGGTTTCCGCCGCCGGATTGGCCAAGGTGACCCGGCCGCTGTCGTCAGCCAACAGAATAGCTTCCGGGGCAACGCTGAAGATGATGCGCAACTGCCGCTCGGCCTGGCGCACCCGATCCTCCATCTGCTTGCGGGCGATGGCGTAGCGCAGGGCGCGCAACAGGGAGCCGCCGGTGAAATCCCCTTTGACCAGATAGTCCTGGGCGCCCGCCTCCAACGCCATGACAGCGAAATCCGGATCGTCATGCCCGGTCAGCACGATGATCGGCAGGCTGGCCGCCGCCAGACGCATCTTGGTGATGGTCTCGAAGCCGAGCGAGTCCGGCAGCCCCAGATCCAGCAGGATGACGTTGCAGAGTTCCTTGCCCAACCAGTCCAGGGCGCCGTTCAGCGTCGCTTGATGGAACAGCTCGAAATCGGAACTTTCCGCCAAGGCGTAGCGCACCAGTTTGGCGTCGCCGGGATTGTCCTCAACCAGCAAAACCCGGACCGGCCCTGCCGAGTGGCCGACACTGCTGCTTTGAGAAAGGCTGAGAGGATTCACGGGTTGCATCGTTCGACAATCAATGTGGCAAGGTGACGGTCTTGACCCAATAGACTTCGATCGCCTGCATCACGTTCATAAAGCGATCGAATTCCACCGGCTTGGTAATGAAGCTGTTCGCTCCCAGGGAATAGCTGCGCAAAATGTCCTGCTCGAAATCCGACGTGGTCATCACCACCACCGGAATGTTCTTCAGCTCACGGTCCTTATGCAGAATTTCCAGCACCTCGCGGCCGTCCAGCCGGGGCATGTTGAGATCCAGCAGCACAAGGTCAGGGCGCGGAGCATCGGCGTAACGTTCACCCTCGCGGCGCAGGAAAGCCAGGCAATCGACGCCGTCGACAACGTGATGCACTTCGTTGGGATGCTTCCAGTCCCGCAAGGCGCGCTTGCACAAGGTGGCATCGCCGGGATCGTCCTCGACCAGCAAAATCACGAAGGGCCGCGTCAACTCGCTCATGCACTCTTCTCCGCCAAGGGCAAGGCGACATGGAAAGCCGAGCCCTCTCCCACTCTGGACTCTAACCAGATACGCCCTTTGTGATGATCAACTATTTTCTTGCAGACCGCCAGCCCTATACCTGTGCCTTCATATTCCTCGCGACCATGCAACCGTTGGAAGATTCCGAAGATGCGCTCGAAATGTTCCGGGGCAATGCCGATGCCGTTGTCGGAAACGATGATCTCCAGCTCCCCTTTTTCCTCGTCGCGGCTTGCGCGCACCACCACCAACGGCGGCCGGTCGGCGGATTTGTATTTCAAGGCATTGCCGATCAGATTCTGGAACAGACGCTCCAGCTCGATGCGCTCGCCCAGAATCGAGCCAACGTCCTCCGTAATTTCCAGCGTCACCTCGCCGCCGGCCTCTTCGGCCAGGGGGGCCAGAATACGCACCGGCTCGGTCAGCATTTCCACCACGGGCACCGGCTCGCTGCCGCGGGTCTTGCGGCCAATGCGGGAATATTCCAGCAAATCGACGATCAGCCGGTCCATGCGCTCGGCGCCGGAACGGGCGAAACCGATGAACTGGCGCCCCTCATCGTTCAGCTTGTCCCCATACATGCGCTCCAGCAGGCTGACGTAACTGGCCACCTGCCGCAAAGGCTGGCGCAAATCGTGGCTGGCAACATAGGCGAACTGCTCCAACTCGGCGTTCGAGCGGGCCAGTTCGCGGGCTTGGGCTTCTTGCTCCCGCAGGGCCAGGGCCAGCTTCTGCTCGCTTTGCAGGCGGTCGGAAACATCGTGGACGATCGACATCAGCAGATCGCGTCCGCGCACCCGCAAAGGGCCGGTAAAGACTTCGACATCCTTGTGGCTGCCGTCGGCCATGACGTGCCGATAGGTAAAGCGGCTGTTGAGGTCGGTTTGAGCCGCCCGGAGCAAAGCCAGGCTTTGCTCCGGCTCCAGCTCGTCCAGCGTCCAGATGGGCTTGCCGCGTAACTGGTCCAGCTCCAGTCCGTAGAACTGAGCCGAAGCCGTGCTGGCGTCGACGATCAGGCCGGTCTGGGGGTCCAGCAACAGCTTCACCGCACCACCGCTGGTGAAGATCTGTTCATAAAATTCCTGGCGCTCCCTCAAGGCCGTCTCGGCGGCGCGCCGCTCGGTGACATCTTCGGCGGCCCAGACGATGCCGTGGTTGCGATCGCCGGAGTCGACGCTGCGGGCAATCAGCCGCACCAGAATCGCCTGACCGTCGCGCCGGGACATGGGAACGTCCTCGTCGAAGGTCAAACCGCCGCCCAGCAGCGGCATGGACTTATCGCCTATGGCGTTGAAGGTGTCGTCCGAGCCGTAGAGAACGCGGGAGGATTTCCCCACCACTTCGTCCATGCGCAGGCCGAAGATGCCGCAAAACGCCGGGTTGGCCTGCATCACCATGCGGTCGTAGCCGACGATGGCAATACCCACCGGCGAATTGTCCAAAATGGCCGCCAAACGGCGATGGGCCGCCATCAGGGCGTCTTGCGCTTCCTCCCGCTCAATGGCGGCCCCCAGCCAACGGGCCAACAAGCGGATGAATTCCAGATCGCCGTCGTCAAACTGCCGGGGATAGGGCGTTCCCGATGAAAAGCTGACAGTCCCGAACACCCGGCCATGCACCAGGACCGGCGCTCCGATATAGCTTTCCAGGCGGAAGGTTTCGTAGCTGGGATGGGCGGCATAGACCGAGGCGCCGATATCCGCGACGGCGAAAGCATCGCCGCGCTCAAGGGTCAGGGCGCAATAGGTCTGCCCCAGGCGGAAACTGGCGCCGTGTTCCAAAGGCCGGTCGGGCGGAGAAATCGCATGCTCGACATAGAATGTCCGCCCTTCGATCCGACTGATGATGCCGATCTCCATCGAGAGATGTTCCCGCGCCAGCCTCAGAACCTGCTGCAACTGATCGGGCAACCCCGCCGCCCGCGCGGCGGCGATGTTGTTGAGCAGGCGCAGACTGTCGTTCTGGCGGCGGAACAGGGTGGTATGGGTGTCGATTTCGTGACGCAGCGCCTCTTCGCGCCCGGTGGCCACCATGACGAACATGCCCACCACGCCGGTCATCAAGAGCCCGCCGAACAACAGCACCCAATTGACCGATTCCTGAGCCTGGGCCAGGAATTCCGAGGTGGGAGACACCAGCAGCCGCCACTGGCGTCCGCCGAACGGCAGTTGGAACGTGCGCCCCAATTGCCGGGTTTGACCGAAAAAGCCCTGCTCGACCATGTTGAACAGCCGGGGCGGACCTTCGGCGTTCGTGGACAACACGATGGGTGAGCCGGTCTTGTCGGTCTGACTGTCGTCGAGAAGCCAGTAATTGATGCCTTCCAGATTTCGTCCCTCGAAGGCCATGTGGGTCAAGGCCCGCAGGCGGATCACCCCCAGCACGAAACCACGCAGCTGATTGCGCCTCGCCGCCTCGGTCTCGGGCGTGACCCCGCTTTCGAAAAGAGGCAGGACCAACACGGCGCCATCGTCCCCTTGAACCAGCCGCAACCGAGGGCTGACCGCCGCCTGTCCTTTGTCGCGGGCGCTGGCCAGAGCGTCCCGCAGATCGGGGTGGGACATCTGGTCGTAACCCAGAACCGCCAGATTTCCCGTCATCGGCTCGACGAAGGTGACGGGGTAATATTCCTCGCGCTGGCGCGCCGACACCATGCGCCCTTCCTCCCGCTCGGACACCACGAAACCGGCCAGCCCCTGCTGACGCACCCACATCTCATGGGCCGAACGCTCCGCGGCGACAATCCTGGGCGCCCATTCGATGGCCTGCAATCCGGGTACCTGCTCACGCAATCGCCGCGAGAACAAAGTGAACTCGGCCAGGCCGCGGCGGTCGGCCCCGGCATAGAAGCCCTCCACCGTCTGCAGGGCGCCCAAGTGATTGCTCATGATGCCCTGCAGGGCCACGGCCATTTCGCCGGCGGCCTGATCGAAGCGGGTATGCTGCTTATCACGGTCGACGCGGATGGTGTAATCGACGCCCAAAACCGTGGCGGTGAACGTGCAGCCGATCCAGAAACAGGTGACCAAAGCCCGGCGCCTGCCGCTGGTTCCATTCATATTGCGCAGGACCAGGGCCAGAGGCGTGACAACGAACACCCCCATCGTGTCGCCGGCCCACCATGTCGTCCAATGGCGCGGCAGGATCGACACGGGAATGATTCCGCCGAGCCACAGGGTAAAGGTTCCGATGCTCGCGTTGATCAGACAGGCCAGCAAGCCGCCGTAAAGCAGCATCAAGCCGATCTGACGCGGCTCGGAAAGATCATTCGGCCACCCCGCCAAACGCCTGACCAGCATCCCGCCCACCAGCGCCTGGATGCTGGCACCGAGAGATGTGCTGCAGGCCATCGACAGGGTCGCAACAGACAAGGGATCGCCCGACAGCGACAGGCTCACCAACACCTCGCCCAGCATGATGCCTGGCCAGACGCGGTTGCCCCACAACAACACCGCCGCCAAGGCGATGCCGGACGGCGGCCAGATGGCCGTGACATACCCCAACGGCAACCCCAGCCCCAATCCCATTTGGCCGGTCACGTAATACAGCGCCGCCACAAGCGAAACCTGGCCAGCCCACACCAGCAGCATATTCGTCTTCAAGTTCCGAGGGATCGAGGCGAGGCCGAGCATTTCGGGACGTCTCCTCAGGCCGCCAGGCCGGCGCGATTGGCGCCCGGCACTCGGATCATGAACACGGAACCGCTTTCCAGACTGTCGGCCCAGATCGCTCCTCCATGCATCTCGGCCACCTCGCGGCAGACAGCCAGGCCCAGGCCGATCGCCGCCGGTTCGTCGGGGTTGAGGCGTGAGAACGCTTCGAACAAGTGCTGGCGCCCCACCTCGGGCAGGCCGCGGCCGTTGTCACTGACCGAAAGCCACCAGCCGCCATTGCCGGCTTCGCCGCCGTCCAGTCCTCCGCGCACGGCCACCTCGGGAAAACGGTCGGGATGGCGGTATTTGATGCCGTTGGAGATCAGCTCGACCAGCGCCTGTTCAATCAAGGCGGGGTCCGCCTGCACCATCGGCAAATCACCGACATCGATGCGGGCGGATGCGGCAGCGATCACGGGAGACAGCTTCGACAAGCAACGCTCGACTACCTGGGAGAGGTTGCACGGAGCGATCTTCGGCTCCTTCACCAGCAGGGCGGTATAGCGATGGAACTCCTTTAGGATCGCTTTCAATTGCCGGCCGGCGTCCTCGACGAAACGCAGATGCCCGTCCAGTTCGGAAGACTGTTCGGCTTGTTTGCTCATCTCCCGCCGGGCCAATTGGCTGAAGCTGACGATGGGCCGCACCGGCTCTTGCAGATGATGGGCGGTGATGCGGGCAAGATGAGCCAGTTTGGCATTGACCCGCGCCAGCCGCTCGGCCCGCTCTTCGGCAAGGCTTTTGGACGCCGCCAGCATGGCGGTGCGCTCGGCCACCGCCGCCTCCAAACCGGCCTGATGGCGCAGCATGGTTTCACGCCGGCGGTCCGCCGCCTGGGCCCATAAATAGATACCCACCGAGAACAACAGGAAAATCGGAATTTCCACCGTCGCCAAACCGTACCAGTTGCTCATGGCCCGCGACATGGAAATGCCCGACGTCACCACCAGACCGTATTCGCCAAGGGTTTTATACCCCAGGAACTTCTCGTTGCTGTCGGCCCGGGAAATCAGGCGGGCCACGCCGTTGGCGGCCTGGGGAAGGAATTCGGTGAACAGGGGCGACCGCGACAGGTCCATGCCGAATTTGGCGGCATGTTCGGGAGCCCTGGCGACCACGAAGCCGTCCAGATTGATCACCGCCGATCCGCCCGCCGGGTCCAGCAGCACGGTCTCCAGAATTTCGGCGAAATGATCCGGGTTGACCGCCGCCACCACCAAGCCCTTGCAGTCGCTTTGATTGGCCGTCGCGATGGGCAGGGCCAGATGCACGGAACGTTCGCCGGTGGCGCGGCCAAGCACCGGCTGCCCCACCCGCATCTTGGGACGCGGACCACACTGGGCATGACGGACATAATCACGGTCGGCGACGTTCAAACCATCCCGGGGAACATTGATGGGCGGCTCGGTATCGGGGGTCAGCATTCCGTCGGCCGTGACGAAACCGACCCAGCGCAATTCCGGAAAGCTCATCATTCGGCCGCTGATACGCTGGCGCACCGCCGGATTGCTCCACTGCCCCGCCTTCACCGCCGAGGCCACATCCTCCAGCAAGCCCTCGATTCCACGGAAACTGCCGTCCACCTGGAGCGCCACCGCCTCGGTCATCGACGAAGCCAAAAGCCGGGCGTGATAAAGTTCGTGGTCATAGGCGACCCAAAGATGAGTCCCCAGTCCCAGCGAGCCGCAAACGATCAGGACGACAGCCATGACCCGCGCGAACAGGGGAAACCTGCGCCGCGCCGATTGCGGCACAGTCCGGCTGTCTTCGTCCTCCTGCGGCACGGAGGCATTTTCCCCTACAGAATACGCCACCCAAAAACCCCTTGATCAGACGCGGCGAACCACGCCCTTCCTAACATCCAACTTTCTGGGGAAGGCCGTCGCTTCCTACCCTTCAGCTTAATCCATGCCAACGCCCCCGCAAGCAAGAATTACACCAAAAGTAATACGCGAAAACTTTGCCAAATTCATGTCAAAAGACAGATGTTCCCCACCAAAAGATATGAAAAACCTGCTCCCCCAAGCACTTATATAAAGAATGCCAGAGACGGGAAGCGCTGTCATGATTCCTTGCGGAAAAAACGACTCCTCTTGTTCACCGCAGATTCGCCTAAACCTTGATCAAAGAATCCGCGATTGCCCAATATTGCAACAGTTACATTTCCCCGGCAGGGTATAAAGACCACTGCCAGCCCTCGCTTTTCCTGGCGGCATGATCTTTGCTGAATAGCTGTCATAAAAGTGCGCGCCCCGCCCGACGCGGGGCCAAAGGGCAGTGTGGGGGCAAACACAAGCATGATACTCAAGGCTTTGAAGACCGTGTTTTCGCCTGAGACTGGGACAGCCGCCGCGGCGCCCTCCTATTTCCGGACCATGGCCTTTCACGCCGAAGCCAAACTGGCCCTGCTGGACCGGACCGGATTGGTTCTGGACCTCAACCCGTCCCTGCAAAGACTTTTGGGCCGCGCCCCGCTGGCTGTCCGGCGCAGCCTGATCTGCGACGAGGCCGGGCGCGAATCCGACATTCTCAAGCCCCTGACCGAGGGAACGCAAACCAAGATGACCTTGGAGCGCAACCTGCTCAGCGGCAGCGGCCACGACCTGCAGTTGGAAATCCGCCTGTGGACCATTCCCGACGAACCCGGCTATCTGCTGGCCGAGATTCGCGATGCCGATAATCGCCTCGGTTACAACACCGCCCTGCGTCAGGCCGAAGACCGCTTTCGCAGCATCTTCGAGAACGCCATCGAAGGCATCTTTCAGACGACCGAAGACGGCCATTATCTGGCGGCCAATCCCGCCCTGGCCCGCATCTACGGTTATGAAAGCCCGGAACAGCTGATGGCCGGGCTGACCAATATCGCCAGCCAGCTTTATGTCGATCCCACCCGCCGCGACGAGTTCCTGAGAGTTCTCGCCGAGGACGATCAGGTTCAGAATTTCGAGAGTCAGGTTTACCGGCGCGACGGCAGCATCATCTGGATCTCCGAGAGCTGCCGCGCCGTCCGCAACATGGAAGGCGAACTGCTGTATTTCGAAGGCTTGGTGGAAGACATCACGTCCCGCAAGACCGCTGAGGAACAGCTGATACACGATGCCTTGCACGACAGCCTGACCGGTCTGCCCAACCGCACCCTGCTGCTGGACCGCCTGGATCAGGCCATGAGGCGCGGCGGACGCAAGGACGCCACGTTCGCCGTCTTGTTCATCGACTGCGACCGTTTCAAACTGATCAACGACAGCTTGGGGCATCTGGCCGGCGATCAGGTGCTGATCGAAATGTCGCGGCGCATCAACCAATGCCTGCGCGCCTCGGACACCCTGGCCCGGCTGGGCGGCGACGAATTCGTGGTTTTGACCGAGGATCTCGACGACCGTCAGGCCGCCATATTGGTCGCCGAGCGGATTCGCAGCGTCCTGGCCCAACCCTTCCAATTGGAGGGACGGGAATATTTCTTCAGCACCAGCGTCGGCATCGCCTATGCCGCCCAAGACTACCGCGACGCCGGAGAGATTCTGCGCGACGCCGACACCGCCATGTATGCCGCCAAGTCCCAGGGACGCGACCGCCACATGGTCTTTGAACGCGGCATGCATTTGTCGGCGGTCAGCCAGTTGCAGGTCGCCAACGACTTGCGCCGCGCCATCGAACGGGACGAGTTGTCCGTCCACTATCAGCCCATCGTCGATCTGGCCGGGCGGCGCATCGCCGGTTTCGAAGCCCTGGTACGTTGGCGTCAGGCCAACGGCGAGATGATGCCGCCCGACCGCTTCATCCCCATCGCCGAGGAAACCGGCCTGATCGACCCCCTGGGCCGCTTCGTTCTGCTGACCGCCTGCCGGCAAATGGCGGAGTGGATCGCCGCCTGCCCCCAGGCGGAAAATTTGTTCATCAGCGTCAATCTGTCGCCCATTCAGCTGCACCGCCACGACATCGTCAACCAAGTGGTCGGGACCGTGCGCCAATCGGGGCTGTCGGCGGGCAACGTCCGCCTGGAAATCACCGAAAGCGGCATCATGAAGAATCCGGCCGCCGCCAAGACCAAGCTGGACGCCTTGAAAAGCAGCGGCTTCAAACTGGCCATCGACGATTTCGGCACCGGCTACTCGTCGCTGGCCCACCTGCACCGTTTTCCCATCGATACGCTGAAGATCGACCGCTCCTTCGTCCTCGCCATGCTGAACGGCGGCGAACATCTGGAAATCGTGCGCACCATCATCATGCTGGCCCACACCCTGAAGATGTCGGTGGTCGCCGAAGGCGTGGAGACCATCGCCCATGACGGCGTGCTCAGGGCTCTGGCCTGCAATTACGGACAAGGCTGGCTGTTCGCCAAAGCCATGTCGGCCGAGGAGGCCGCCGACCAACTGACACGAAGCTGGCCCGCCGATTTCGCGCAAGAAGGCATATAAGCTTTAGCATCGCTGACGGCCACTAGGAGGAATGCTATACCCCGTCTGTAAGAAATTGAAGGATGGACCGGTTTCCCCATGACCGTGAAACCGCGCGCGGCCAACGGCATTATCAAGGCCGAACAATTACGCCTGCTGGCGAAAAATCTGCCTTTCACCACCTTGACCGGCATGGCGATCGCCTTTTTGGCCGCGGTGGGCACCGCCAGCAAGGTCGGCGACCAGATTTGGATCTGGTGCGCCCTGTTTCAGATCGTCGGTCTGCTGCGGCTGGCCCAGACCAAGATGTTCTGGCGCTGTCCCGATCTGAGCGCCGCGCTGCCCCGCTGGTCGGTGCTGATGACTTTGAACCTGCTGGCTTCGGGCCTGATGTGGTTCGTTTTCGGCATCATCGCCTTCATCCCCGACGATCCCACCCACGCCCTGTTCATCGCCATCACCCAGGTGGGGCTGACCGCTGCGTCCCTGGCCACCCTGGCGTCCTATCAGCCGGCCAATTGGGCTTTTGCCCTGCCGACCATGGCAGGATTCGTCATCCGCTACGGTCTGTCGAACTCACCGTCGCAGCAAATCCTGTCCCTGATGTCCATCATCTTCCTGCTGGTGATGGTGCTGGCCATCCGCCGCGCCGAGCAGGCGATGATCGAAACCATCCGCCTGCGCCAATCCAATGACGAGATGCTGAACAGCCTGCGCAGCAACGAAGAACGCATGCGCATGATCGTCGAAGCGGCGCCGGTGCCCTTGATCGTTTTGCGCAAATCGGACAATCGCCATTTATTTTCCAACGGCCGCGCCCGCGAACTGACCGGCGACGGCACCGATATTTTCGCCGATCCCGTCGATTTGGCGGTGATCGCCGGCGAGGTCAAAAGGCTGGGGCATTTGCGCGACATGGAGATTCCGCTGCGAGGCGCCTCCGGCCAAAGTTTTTGGGCTTTGGCCTCGGCCAGCGCGGTCCAATTGGGCGGCGAAGACGTCCTGATCATCGGCTTCCACGACATCACGCGGCGCAAGTCCCTGGAAGAAGATTTGCGCGGCGCCAAGCAGGCGGCCGAGAACGCCAACCGCGCCAAGTCCGATTTCCTGGCCATGATGAGCCATGAAATCCGCACGCCGATGAACGGCGTCGCCGCCATGGCCGAATTGCTCGGAAAGTCACGGCTGGACATCGAACAGCGCGGCATGGTGTCGGTCATCCGCCATTCGTCCGACAGCTTGCTGTCGATCATCAACGACATCCTCGATTTTTCGAAAATCGAAGCCGGCAGGCTGGTGTTGGAACGGGCTCCCTTCTCTTTGCGGCGGGTGCTTGAGGACGTTGCCGACATCGTCGCCCCCCGCTGCGGTGAAAAGGGCGTGGAGCTGATCGTCGACATCGACCCCGCCCTGCCCGTCCGCCAGCTTGGCGATGCCGCCAAACTGCGCCAGATCCTCATCAATCTGATGGGCAATGCCGCGAAGTTCACCGAAAAAGGACATGTCCGCCTGTCTGCCGAAGAAGAATACGGCCGATTGCTGCTGAAGGTGCAGGACACCGGCCCCGGCATTCCGCTGGAAGCGCAGTCGCGCCTGTTCCAGCCGTTCATGCAGGCCGACAACACCGTCGCCCGCCGCCACGGCGGTACCGGCCTGGGCCTGTCCATCAGCCGGCGCCTGATAGAATTGATGGGCGGCGCCATCCAGTTGGACAGCCAGCCTGGCAAGGGCAGCACGTTCAGCGTCAGCTTGCCCCTGTCCGCCGACGATTCCGCCGTCGCGGCACCGCTGCGCTTACTGGATGTGAACATCTTCCTGGATTGCGAATCGCCATTACAGCGGAGCGTTCTCACCCGCCTATTGGAAGCGGAAGGCGCCGACATCACGGAAACCCGCGATTCCGCCCGCCTGGTAATCCGCGACGAAAAGGGCGTCCCCCAGGCCGGCGCCGCCAACCTGCTGCGTCTGGTGCCCTTCTATCGCTACGATCCGGAAAGCCCCGATGGTCCGTCCATCCGCAAGCCGATTCACGCCGACGCCCTGCTTCAGGGGCTGGAGCGCCTGCTGGGCAAGGGCCAGGCGGTCAACGCCGACGATCAGTCCGGAGGCGCCGCCGTCGATTGGCAGCCTCCCAGCCGCCTGGCGGCGGCCGAAGCCAACTGCACGATCCTGGTGGCCGAAGACAACGGCGTGAACCGGCTGGTCATCACCAAGATGCTGGATCGCTTGGGAATGATTTACGATGTGGCGGTGGACGGCCAATTGGCCCTGGATCGGTTCCGCCAGAATCGTTACGGACTGGTGCTGACCGACTTCCACATGCCGCGCATGGACGGCCTGCGTCTGACTCGCGCCATCCGTCAGATGGAGCAGGAAACCGGACAGCCGCCGGTGCCGGTCATCGCCCTGACCGCAGACGCTTTGCCGGAAACGGCGGATACCTGCCTGAAGAACGGCATGCAGGATTTTCTGACCAAACCCATCCGGCTGGACGCCCTGGAGCAAACCCTGCGCGTCTGGCTGCCCGCCGCCCTGACGCTCAGAACCGAGCGCCAGATGGCAGCGGAAGTCCAGTCCTGATTACTTCTGCTGCTCGACATCGCCCGATTCATCGGGGCGTAGCGGAATGTCGGCATAGGATTCAACTTTATTCTTGTTCTTCGGCCAATAAGCCCACAGCACGATGCCCACAAAGAACAGAAACACCCACACGGTCCAGAACGACCGCAGAGCTCCCATCACGAAATCCATCATCAGGTACTCCCCTAAGCGTCATATCTTGACGCGGACATCTTCTGGCAGCGGACTATGGCCGAAACATGGCGCTTTGGGGAGATGAGATTTCACAGCGCCGCTCTGCTTTGATCTGAAATCGACATTTCGGCGTCGCCGCCCTTTCGCTCCAGCACCTTGGCGATCACGCGGGTCAGGTTGGCCAAACTGACCGGTTTGGCCAAATAATCATCCATTCCGGCCGCCAGACAGAGAATCTCGTCCTCGCGGAAGGCGTTGGCGGTCATCGCCACGATGGGAACGTGCCGCCAAGGCGCCGGCAAGGCGCGAATGGCTCGCGTCGCCGCCAAGCCGTCCATCACCGGCATCTGCAGATCCATCAGGATCAGGTCGAACGGTTCACCGGCGCCCGCCGCCGCCAGAGCCGCTTCGCCGTTGGCCGCCACCGTCACCTTGTGCCCTCCCTGGGCCAGCATGGCGCGGGCCACTTTCTGGTTCACCGGGTTATCCTCGACCACCAGAATGCGCAACGGCGACAACTTGGGCACAGGCTGGTTCTCGACGGCCAAAGCCACCGCCGGAGCCGGAGCCAAAGGCAAGGTGAACCAGAAACGGCTTCCCCGACCGGGCTGACTGTCGACGCCGATTTCGCCGCCCATGCGGGTAACCAGGCGTTTGCAGATGGCTAGTCCCAGGCCGGTGCCGCCATACCGCCGCGACAGAGATCCGTCGGCCTGGACGAATTCCGTGAACAATCGTCCCTGAGACACCTCGTCGATGCCGATGCCGCTATCCGACACCGTGAAACGCACCCATAAAGCCCCCGGCGCCGCACCCGAGGAATCGACGGCCAAAGCGATGCCCCCCAAATCCGTGTACTTTAGGGCATTGCTGAGCAGGTTGGACAATATCTGCCGCAGGCGCCGCGGATCGCCCAGCACGTTTGTCGGCAAATCCGGATCGAACTTTAGATCGACCCGCAAACCTCGGGCGCGGGCTTGCGGCTGTATCAGCGCCAATGTTTGCGATACCAACCGCCCAAGGTCGAACGCCAAGGATTCCAGCGGCAGTTCCTCGGCGTCCAAATGCGACAAATCCAGGATATCGTCGAGGATGCCCAGCAGGGATTGAGAAGATTCGCCGATCGTTTCCAGATATTCCCGCTGCTGCGGCGACAACTCCGTTCCCGTCGCCATTTCCACCATGCCCAACACGCCGCTTAGAGGCGTGCGGATTTCGTGGCTGATCATGGCCAGGAAAGCCGTTTTGGCTCGATCGCTCCGCTCGGCCTCGGCCTTGGCAGCCTGCAGGGCGATTTCAAAGCGCTTCCGCTCCGTAATATCGTAGACCCAGGCGATGATCGCATTTTCCACCAGATCCGGGTACGCCTCCAAGGTTATCAGCCCCCAGAAAGGCGCCCCGCTGGCGTCCTTCATCTCGGCCTCGGCGTCATGAACGAAGCCTTCCGCCTTGAACCGCTCCACCAGCCGTTGACGGTCCTCGGCGCGGGCATAGAAAGCCGACGTGTCCCTCCCGATCAATTGCCCGACGCTGAGACCGAACAATTGCCCGGCGCGGGGATTGGCATAGACGATGGCGCCATCTTCAAGACGGCTGATAACCGTCGCCACCGGGCTTTTCGACAACAGCGCCGCCGAACGTGCTCGTTGACGGGAAATCTCCGTCTCGGCCCGGTGCCGTTGGGTAATGTCGCGGAAAAACCAGGCCCGGGCCACAACCTGTCCCTGGCTGTCACGGACCGGGGAGGCATAGCGCTCGACGACCCGTCCGTCCAGAAAGCGGATCAGGTCTTCGCCGCCCTCTTCCGGATGATCGTAATAATTCTGCGCCCGAACAAGGAAGCCTTCGGGATCGACCACCCGCTCGCAGGCCTGCGCAATCAGCGCATGGGTGTTCATGTGCACTTCCACATGTGCCCGGTCGAAGCGCCAGAGTCTTAAGAAAGCGGCGTTGAAATGCAAAATCTTACGAGAGGAGTCCACGACGAGAACGCCATCGCGAGACGATTCCAGCAAACTGCTCAACAGAGCGGAATCACTGGCGGAAAAACCCGTTTGATCTGCAGTTTCAGAGGCCATTCAGACCCATCCCTTATTTATTTCCCCATATCAGCGTAGAGAAATATGCACGGATTCCTCAACTGTCCATAAGGAAGGGATACTTATGATTTCGGCGAGAAATACAGAACGTCGTTTCTCCATGAGGTGTTTGGCATGATCCAACCCGCTTTGCCGTCGGAAAGCTGGGGACGCATGGGCTTGCCGAAATAGTAGCCTTGTCCGTAACGCACATTGTAGAGCCGCAACAGATTGGCGGTTTCGGGGTTTTCAATATGCTCGGCGATGGTGGCGATCTTCAGCTCGCGGCAAAGCTGCGATATGGCCCGCAAAAAGGGAAGACTCTTGCCCGTGTCCACGGCCTCCCGCACGTAGCTGCCGTCGATTTTCACATGATCCACATCCAACGCCCGCAGATAATGGAAAGCCGCCGAACCGGCGCCGAAATCGTCCAACCCGACCAGATGCCCCCGCGAACGGATTTCCTGAATCACCGCGTTCACCACCTGAAGGTCGTGGATGGCCGCCGATTCGGTCAATTCGAACATCAATCGGCCGCGCAGATCCGTCGCCGAATGAATCAGATGCAGCAAACGGGCGGCGATGGCGGCGTTGGACAAAGACCGGCCCGACAGATTGATGGCGAACTTTAGCCCCTTTTCGGCCCCCGCCCCCTCCCGCATGAAGCTGATCGCCCGCGACAGAATGGCCAGATCCAATTCCCCGGCCATGCCAACATCCTCGGCGAAGGTCACGGTGCCGTAAGGCGATTCGCCGCCGGCAAACCGCACCAGCCCCTCGAAATGATGAACCGCGTTGTTCCACAGATCGACGATCGGCTGGAAATGCAGGTCGAAATCGCCGCTGCCGATCAGTTCCTTGACCTCACGCATCTTGCTGACCGTGGAGGAAAGCTGCGATTTCGCCGATCGCGCCAGATCATCCAGGGAACCGCCGCCGTCAGCCGTAAAGCGGTTGATGGTATAAATCAGGGCGTTGGTCGCCTCTTCCACCGAAACGCCCTCGGAATCCAGGGCGAAGCTGGCGGACTTCGGCTCCACCGACAAAGCGCCCCCGGCCAGAGAGCGGGTCAGTTCGACAATGCGGCTTTCAATATCCTCGGGCGAGACGTCCTTGCCATGGATGATGCCATATTTGTTTTCGCCGAAATCCGCAGCGCCGTCTCCCCCCAGGGAACAGCGCTGCAATTCCTCGGTAAAGCGGTCGATAAACTTGGCCGATCCCTCGGCCCCCAAAGCGCTCCGCAGTTCGGTGATCTGGGGAATATCCAGCAACGTCAGCTGATAATTTTCGCCTTGGCCGTCGGGATTTTCCTTTATCACCGTTTCGGCCAGGTTTTCCAGCCCGTCCTTGTCCAGCAGCCCGCCGTCCCGCCGGCGATGCACGCCGCTGGCCAGGGTGCCGCTATGGGTCAGAACCAGCAGAAGCCGCCCGGGCTTGTCGGGATGGCGATAGCCGCACAGGGCCACCGGAGTTTCGCCTCCCTCGGGCGTGTCCACCTGCAGGAGAACGTGGCGGACGCGAGATCCCGAAGCCATCCGCTTCAAAGCGCTTTTCAACCTCGGACGATCACCGTCCCGGATAATGTCGCTCAGATTGCCTTCAGCCAGCAAGCGCGCCGGACGGCCCACCAGCGACATGGCGGCGCCGATGGCGAACATAATACGGCCGTCATCGGTGGTTTCCAGCAGCAGATCGGCCGCCGCGAAGGCAAAGGCGACATAAGCCTTGGTCGACCGACCCAGCCCGGGATCAGGCTCGTCAAATCGATCGTCACCCGGCTCGAGCTGATGCTCCATGCGCCCAGAACCCCGCAGTCATGACATTGCTCTCCCCAGAGCAGGTTGCCGCATCATATGCCATCATTCTCACGCCGACCACATCTACTCTGACAGGGCTGGCAGACAAACTTCCACCATCAGCCCGTGCCGCGGCATACGGAAACATGGGCACTCAGGCGCCAGACGGCAAAACCACAGGCGATGCCTAAGCCAATCCCGGCAACGACGTCGCTGATCCAGTGATAGTCGCACAGCAGCAATCCCGCCGCGACCAAAGCCACGGGGCAAGCATTCAACCAACGCCAACGCGGCAAGGCGCACCACAAGACCGTCATGGGGGCCGCGATCATGGTGCTGTGCCCGGATGGAAACGCCCCCCAGCCGCGGCCGCCATGGAAAAAGTCAAAAACGAAAACCCCGTCACGGATCCAGGACGGGTTATTCTCGACCCAAGTTTCCGGCCAGGTCCGGCTGAACGCCAGCTTCAAACCGCTTTTCAGTATTCCTGCCACCAATAGAGCCAGCAACAGCGCCAACAGGATCCGCCAGACCATCGGCGACCGCCAGCCCCGCAAAGCGGTAAAGGCCGCCAAAGCCAGCCCGGCCAGGGAGAACGATCCGCCGAGTTCGGCGATTTCCGTCAACATGCGGATAACGGCAATATTCTTGAACTGACTGGCATAGGCGAATTCCGCCCACGGGCGGTCCAGCCACAAAATCGAGGTGGCGATCAGTCCCAGCCACATTAAGACAATGATGGCCGCATTGAAGCCAGACCGTGCCATCGCAACTCCTCCGCAAACGCAAAACGCCGGCCCTGTCGAGGCCGGCGTTTTCCGAATACCCTGCCGAAAAAATCCGCTTAACGGACGAACACCTGAACTTCGCCGTTGCTGGCCGAAGGACTGGACGCCTGCGATGTGCGGACACGGTCGTTGGGCAGCCCCATCTGAGTGAGCGAACGCAGGACGGACTGAGCATTGCGGATCGAAGCCGCTTCGCCCACCGAGGAAACACCCGGAGCCCCACCGGCGGGAGCCACGGCGACAACCTCGAACACGGCGTTCGGACGGCGGTCCAGGGCGCCCTTGACGGCGGTGTAAAGAGCGTCTTCGTAATTCACGTTGGGACGATCAAAGCGGATAACCACCAACGGACGCTCGGTCGTCGCGACCGGAGCCGCCGAGAACGGGCTGACCGGAGCGGCACCGGCCCCCAGGCGGGCACCCGACAACGACGAGCCGTACAACTGACCGTTCTTGATGGAAACGGCCAGCGTGTTCAGATCGGTGCGCTCGTTCGACAGATACTGCTGCTGACGCTGGGCGTCAGCGGACAATTCGGTCAGCAGGCGTTCGATCAGCACGGTGGTGCGGCTGGTTTCGTCTTCCAGCACACGCAGCTGGCGGTGGTCCTCGTCCACGGCGCCCGACAACGAACGGGCGGCACGGACCGATTCCAGCAGATAGGCGGCCATGCCGGACGTGGACGCCACGTCGGTGGTCAGGCGGTTCATCGCCAGCACGTCTTCATTGATGCGGTCCAGCTCGCTCTGAGCTTCGTTCCACTGCTGCACCAGAATCGGGTTGCCCGGAGTGGTTCCCACCTGCAAACGCGCCTCGATGGCGGCGATGGTGCCGTGGAAACGCTGGGAATCCTGGACAGTCTGAGTCCGAACCTGCTGCAGGCGGTCATTCTGACTGTTCAGCGTGGACTGCAACTGGGTCAGGTCATTGCGCAGGGCAATCACCTTGCCACCGACAAACGTGCCCGTGGGCTGGCCCGGCGTCACCGACTGGGCCGTCAGCGGAGCGGAGGTCACCGCAGGCTGGCCGGCAGTCTGCGAGGACGCACCACCCGACGAGCCGTCAGGCGTCAGGGACGGAAAGAGAGATTCATCGACGAAAGAGCATCCGCCGAGAAGAATCGCCGCGGCCAACGCGGCGGAATGGGTCAGACGAAAGGCCATCGGGCAGGGCACCTTGACTCGCGAGTTGTGATCGATGCGGCCGGATCAGGTATATCGAGAAGCTTCGGGAATAAAAGAATTTGCTCCCCCAGCAAATCAGCGGGGAGTGTACCCAAACCCCGGCAGCGCCACAAGCCGGTTTTACCCCCTTCTTTCCACAACCGTCAAATCACAGAACGCCGGGAACCGCGCCTTGCACTCATTTAACATTGCCGCAGGAAAGCACTTGCACTGAAAACCCGCTTGGACTAAGTTCCCGTCCTCCACGCGGAGGGGTGACAGAGTGGCCGATTGTGGCGGTCTCGAAAACCGTTGTACCAGCGATGGTACCGTGGGTTCGAATCCCACCCCCTCCGCCAGACTTCCTTCTTATTTCATTGAAAAATATGCGTTTGGTTGGGGAGGCATAATGCCAACCCCCAAACCAACCCCCAAACGGCTCCTGGATTGTCGCGGACTGTGAGGCACAGACGCGGTCAAAACGGCTTTGAATCTGTCCGGGAAAAGGGGAACGCCCCGTCCACCATCCGATAATCAGATTATCTTGGACCTCTCGGCTTCCCGAGCGGCCGCAGTGCCGCCATCATGTCGGTCTGTGAAAGCTCATGGCTCCAATACCGGAGCAGCACGTCCTCGTTCAGCAGCACCCAGGCCCGGACCAGTCTAAGGCCTGGGTTCAGCAGTTGGCCTCCGTCGATGATCCTGGGATTGTCGGATATCGACACGCTGACCACGTCCCGTAAGGTCAACTGCTGGCCGTGCTGACGTGACACCTCGACTCTCGGCCCATCCCGGCTGACATCCCGCGTCAAGAGACACGCCGTCATGGGCAGGCCGGTATCTTCCGGGGCCAGCGTCGGAATCGTAGTCGTTGCCTGCATGGCGGCCAGGATTTCACTTACCTTGATACATCTCGTCGGAACCTCCTTGTGATGGCGGGCGGATCGCCCAAGCCAAACAGCCGCGCCGCCGCAAACGCGAGCAGCGCGATGTGAAACGATGGGAAATTTGAAGAAAGCGGCGTCAGTCCTGCCGCTGCGGCATATCCACCGGGAAAATCGACAGGATGGTGTTTTCCGTCTCGATGATGTCCCTTGGCGGCACGGGCTGCCCATTGCGCATGACGCACTGAAGGTTGCTCTGCGATCTGAGCTGACGGGCGCGGTTCCAATTGGTGGTCCCGAGATAGACCGGCCAGCTTTTCCCTGACGGAGCCCGAATGATCGTTCCGGCGGAAAGGGCCTCGACCTTCCTTCTGAGGAGGTGAAGCCGGCTCATTCTGGTGTGCTGCGGGTTCAAAATCACATCAAGAGACGTTGCCGCCTCGAAAAACCGCTCTTCCAGGGACTCGTAGCGAACCCGGACGCCCTTCTGACGGTTGCCGCTCTGATAGCACAGCAGGTTGATCTCGCCGCACTCGATCCAGCCGATTTGCCTGGATTGCAGGGAAAATCTCCTGTCGCCGTTGGGGGCGAGACCGGCGACGACCTTTTCCGCCCTGTCTTCGGTGACATTGCCGGTCGAGCTGAACTGCTGTCTCGGTTCCAGGCATTTACCCACGCCGTTGCCGACGACATAAAGCTGGCCCATTCCCTTCGGATGGCTCGGCCCAGTCAAGGGGTTGTCGGCAGGATTGAGCAGTTCCACCGCCAGCGATACCCGTTCGCCGCTGAATTCGCGCTCCAACCGGACCAATCCGTTGGCATCGGCGCATGTGTACCCCGCCGATAAGACCAACTCCGGCAGGCCGCCGTTCCGCTTTTCGTAATTGCGCAGCGCCTCGATAAGCCAGTCAGCATAGTGCGTGGTGATATCTTGGTTATTGGAATCAAACTGAAATGAAATAAGGACAATGTCCAATTTAAGCACCATATATATTACATATAATATAGATGACATTTCGGATAAACTCAAGAATTACATATAGTTTTCGCACTAATATCGGTGTTTTTTGCCGAAAAAGGCCATGAATTTATTTGCTATGTATCTCATACTCTAAGAAAATGATTGCACTAATTTGAAAAATTGTCGGCACACTATTGTGCTGTGCCGGTTTTCGGACGGGGATGCTCGTCGAAAAATTTGACCAGCTCTTCCTTGGGAATGCGGACGATATTGGATTTTTCGTGATAGTAAGGGCCAACATCCAAATAGAAACACAGGTCACGAGGAGAGTCTCGCAGATCATAATTCATGATGAGGTATTTACTAGTTGTGTCAGCTTTCTCGCCATGGCTCGCAACAAAAAATATCGCATGATAACGATATGGCGGAGAACTATTATCATGAACGTCTTCGCCAGCGATAACCCATTTACTCATATACTTGTATAGACTTTCATTGCTTAACCCGTAAACGTTTTTGTCTTGGTGACCACAAAAAAAGAAACTAATGTACGCCCCTCGTGATCCAACATAATCCATATAGTTGAAGTTTGTTTCCACCTCGACATCCACATATTCGCCCCGTTCCTTATACGGATAAGGCGCGATATCATCATGCAGGGCGACAAATCGCAAATCGTCTGGAACGTCTCGCCACGAAACGCAGCCAGACAAAGCCAGCACGGATAGAATGCAAAGCCACCTCATGTCACCCTCCGGCGCAATCCAGCGAGGCAACGCCTTTCGCCATCGCCTCGCTGGTAGATTACGTCATGCAGGGGAAACTCGGCAATCCGGTGTGTTTATTTGTGCAGGAATTGCCCCACATCCGCGTGATTGATGTTGGCGTTGTAGTGATGATCAGCAACGCCATTCGGGTCACTGTTCCATTTTGTCCCGCGATCAGCCCAGAAATTGCCGTGAAACCCTGGCTTTTTCTTTGTTTCTTCCGTGGGATTGGCATTGACGTTGATCCATGTCCTCGCGTTGGACTTCACATCCGCAAAATTGCGTGATGAAAAGAGGCTTACTCCATCGAGTGTAATTAATGCTCCGACTTGCTGCCCATTTTCCACCGTCCGTGCCGCCGCATCGGCGCCCATGCTGTGTCCGATCACTGCGATGTTATCGGAGCCGTAGGTGTCCGCTTGTTTGGCAAGCCAACTGCCGAGCGTCTCTGCGGGGGATGTGGCTGAATTTCCTCTGCCTCCGCCAAATTGAGGCACAGTTGCAGGAGCCTCAGGGTCATAAAGCTTCCCGTCGTTCGTGAAATATTTTATTTCCACACCGGGATGATCAGCCCGAAACTGCTTAAGGAGGCTCAAAATCGGCCCATTAGTTGTTCCGTCCGCGGCCCCTCCGACAAGAGCAATTGCCTGTTTTCCTTGAAGGGCGTCAACGACCTTCTGTCGAATATATTCTTTATCAACGTTTTCGCCATATGCACCCGATGTGCCGTCTTTCGGAGCAAATTCTCCGCTTTGCTGTCCCATTCCACCTGGATAGTGCTTGTCGTTTCCCTTTCTCAATTGTCGTGACGGAGTTCGCCGAGGCTGCGGGAAGGCAACGCTCCGTCCCAGCCCCCAGGCCTTCCTGATCTCGTTGCCGGAAACACCGGCGTCGAGGAAGCCTTCGGCGGCGAACAGCCGCCATAGCCGGTCGGGATCGCGCTCCAGCGGTTGCAGGCCGGTATAGGCGAGATGAATACCGGCCTGCGCCATCTCTCCCTTGCTCAAGGCCCGGCTGGCGTTATGGAAGTGCTTGAGATGCCGTCAGGCATTGGGGAGCCCCAAGCAACCGACAGCAGGGCGAGGATGCGCTCTTCCTGCCCGTCGATGTCGAGGGTGGGGCGGTCCCATTCGTCGTGGATATATTTGACCAGCAAGGTGCCGTTGCCGATCTCCAGCCCCTGATCGGTGAAGGTCAGGCTGCGGTGGGTGGTGCGGAAACGGCCTTCCTCGGTCCAAGCTTTTTTCAGGTACGTGTGCAATGACATGGGAGGTCTCCATGCAAAAAGCCCCGGCCTGGAGAGGCGCGGGGCTCATCTGTTGCGGGCAAAGAAAAACCCGCTCCTCCGGGAAGAGGGCAGGCTTCGGGCGCGGGTTGCGCTTCTGCCCAGTGTCAAATTTTTTCGGAGCGCACATCAAGAACAAAAGAAGAACTTGTTATTTCCAAGCGGCCACCAGCAAAGTAAACCATTCATCTGCTTGAACTTCCCCATGTCCTACCGGCGCAGCCCGGATAGGCTGCGCCGGTAGGACATGGGCCACTCGATTTACTGGTCCGTACCGCCTCCCTCATCACCGGATTTATCCGCCATTCCGCTAGGAACCAGGATTTCTGCGGGTTTCGACATGGCGGATGGGGGAGTACGTGCCGCCATGGGATTCTGGGATACGCCATGTCCTGGGATACCCGTCCACCGCGTCAGTTCGGGAAGGGGCTGCGGCTGCGGCTGAGAAGGAGGCTGCCGGGCGGTCGAGACGCGCAGATAAAGGGCGGCGCGCAAGGGAACTGTGGAAGTGGACGCGGTCATATCCGGGCCTCTTTCTTAAACAGTGGCAAGAGGACGGTTTTCAGGCGGATGATACGGCCTGGCTCGCGCATGGCTGTACAGGCTCCTGCGGGCAGGGATTGAGTGCTCCTGACCCAGGACAGACCATGTATTCGCAGCCGCGCAAGAGTAATTTGCACGTCGTAGTAGTATAGCGAAGAGCCGGCTAAAAATAGGACGGTTTAGAGTCCGATCCCTCGCCCTCTTGACCTTTCCGCCTGTTCTATGCACGAAAAAACGGCGGAGCCTCTGCCGAGACACCACCGTTTTGCACACTGCAACCTACGCGCCGTTCATCTCTCCGGCTTGGTCCAGACGATTTTCGTGCCGAAACCAAGGGTGTTGTCGGTCAGTTTCAGAACATAAGGCGCAACGGACCAAATCGGGGCCGAATGCAGCCGGGCGGCGGGAAATTTTCGGTAATAAAGATTCCGAGCTCCCTCCTCCTCCTCGCCGGCAAGACGCCGAGCGATGGCGGAATATTGCAGCCCGCGGATTTTGATGACCGAGGTCTGCTGTGACGAAACCGTGCCGGCGACCCAGCAGTTTTCCTGTATCTCCGCCCCGTGGCGGGTTTCCAGGCTGGTCAGAATCAAGAACTGCATCCTGGCGGCGTCGAAGACATAGAAGCAGTTGGCTGCCCAGGGAACGTTTCCTTGCGCACTGCAAATCGTCAGAACGGCGTTCCCTTTGATATAAGCCAAAATTTTTTCCACGTCGGTCATATCACCCGCCAATCGTCTTCGGAGCGCCGCCGCCCCCGCCTCAATGAGCGACCACGTATTGCAGCCAAAGCGAGGAAATCGGCATCACCAGCAGCAGCGCCGGCAGCATGTTGGCGATGGGAAAGGATTTGATGCCGCAGATACGGAAACCGGTAGCAAACATGATAACGCCGCCGCAGGCCGAGAAATCGGCGATCATGTCGGGCGTGGTCAGGGGCATGATCTGACGGGCGCCCAACAGCAGCGCAACCTGAAGAATGAACTGCGGCACGGCGATGACGGCCACGGAATAGCCCAGGGTCGTGGCGAAGATGGCCGAGGTGAACAGATCCAGAAGCGCCTTGGCGAAAAGCAAAGACGGATCGCTGGTCATGCCTTCGGTCATAGACCCGAAAATGCCGGTGCCGGAAGCGCAGAACATCACCACCAAGGCGACGAATTTCTCCAGAAACTCCTCTTGCGACAGACCGTTGCTGCGGGCCGGCGTAATAGCGTCGATGATGCCGCGGGCTTTGCTGGCGGCTTTCTGGATGCCGACCTCCAGCGAACAAAGTTCGCCGATCAAGGAACCGACAAGCAACGCCAGAATGACCGCGGGAATGAACTTGATCTTGACGATCAGGGCGATGCCGAGGGCCATGGAGGCCGCGCCGAACGTCATCGGCAGAGCGCTGCGCACCTTGGCAGAAACCTTGTCTCCCAAAGCCGCGCCGCCGGCGCTTCCCAGAAAGACGGCCGCGCCATTGACGATTGGTCCAATCATGATTTTCTCCGGATTCGCAATATCTATGAATCTATTGGCTTTGAGAGTCCGTCGGTTGATCCGGCGACCACCGGGGCAACGCCTTCACATCCAGGTCGAACAGGTCCAGCGCTCGGCCGACGCTGTAGGTGATCATCTCTTCGATCGAAGGGAGCTTGTGGTAAAAGGCCGGAACCGGCGGGAAGATGACCCCGCCCATTTCCGTCACCGCCACCATGTTCCGCAGGTGTCCGAGATGCAGGGGGGCTTCCCGCGTCATCAGCACCAGACGGCGCCGCTCCTTGAGCACGACGTCGGCGGCCCGGGTCAGCAGATTGTCGCTGATTCCGTTGGCGATCGCCGCCAGGCTTCGCATGGAACAGGGCACGACCAGCATACCCAGGGTTTTAAAGGAACCACTGGCGATGGACGCGCCGACATTGCCGATCGGATACACGACATCGGCCTTGGCCGCCACGTCATGGCTGGTGATGTCGGTTTCATAGTGGCGGGTCAGCTCGGCGGCCTTGGATACGACCAGATGCGATTCCACATCCAGCTCCTTCAACAGCTCCAAAGCCTTCAGACCGTATTGAAAGCCCGTGGCTCCGCTGATGCCGACGATGAGACGCCTTTTTTCCACGGCTTTTTATCCTTGTTGAAAACGATGGTGATCGCAGAAAAACCGCTCCCCCTCCCACGGGAGAGAGGAAGGGGGAGCGGGCGGTTCCTTAGGCTTCGGGATTGAAGTCCGGCAGGAAGCGCTTGACGTCGACCTCCATGAATCGGCTGCGATGGAAGTGTTCCTTCAGATGGAAGGGAACGGTGCAGTCGAAAATGACCTTGCACGAATTGCCGGCCTGGGTGATCGACGGGCTGAACTCGGGCACGCTGGACGGGTCCAGCGGATGGCAGCGGACGTTGGGGATGAACACGGTGCTGACGTCGCCCTGGAACCGCGTGGTCATGGCCCATAGAACGTCGTTGGTGTCGAACAGATCGACGTCTTCGTCCACCAGGATCACGTGCTTCAACTCGGAGAAGGCGGCGAAGGCCAGCAGAGCCGCCTGACGATGGCGTCCCTCGTCGGCGGGAATCTGCTTCTTGAATTGCAGCACCGCCAGATACTTGCCGCCGCCCGAGGAATGGGCATAGACGTTCAGTAGGCGGCCCGGCATGGCCCGCTCGACCATCGCCAGAATGCTGGCCTCGGTGGGGATGCCGGCCATGTTGACATGCTCTTCCGACGGGCCGATCACCGTCTGCATGATCGGGTTGCGGCGATGGGTGATGGCTTTCACCTTGATCACCGGGATCGCGGCCTGGGCGCCGCCGGTATAGCCGGGGAATTCCGGCATGGCCTTGCCCGTGTCGGTGTGCTGGTCTTCACGCACGCGCACGTTCGGGGGAATCTCGCCCTCGATGACGATCTCCGCATTGGCGATACCGCGGGCATTGACGGTCAGGCAGTCGGACAGCTCCACCGCACGCTGGCGCAAGCCGCCGGCGATGGACAATTCGTCGAACCCCAGGGGAGTGGTCGGCGGCTCGAAGCAGGCGCCGATTTCGATGGCCGGATCGACGCCGATGCTGATGGAAATCGGCAAAGCCTTGCCCGCCGCCTCGGCCTTCATACGGAAGGCGTCGATATGCCGGCCCGGAACGAAGTAGATGGACAGTTCGTCGCGACCCTGTACGCAGATGCGGTGAATGGTCACGTCCGATTCCCCGGTTTCGGGGTCCGAGGCGTAAACCATGCCCATGGTGAAGTAGGGACCGGCGTCTTCTTCGGTGTTGGTCGGCGCGGGCAGAATCTTGCGCAGATCGAAACCGGGATCGGTGGCGCGGTGCACCACTTCCTGACACAGAGCCTTTTCCGGGCCGACCACGATCGGATCGATGGGCTTTTCCACAGCCTTGTTGAGGAACGCGCCGAGGCTTTCCGGAGCGCAGCCCAGCATCAGAGCAACGCGCTTGCGGCTGGCCAGCAGGCCGATCAGCACGCGGGCATCGTCATACCCCTTCACCTTATTGAAGATCATCGCCGGACCCAGACGGGTCGGACGCTGCACCGTGCCGCCGGCGCCGACATAACGGTAAACGCCGGACAATTCGGCACGCGGGTCGACGGGCTCGTCGGTCGTCACCAACTGGCCGGGAGTTTGCTCCAAAAGAGCCAAGGCCGACCGGAGGTCGATAACGTCGGCAGCGGTTACTTGCTTCTTAAGCGACATTTGTTGCTCCATAAGATGAATGCTGGCATGCATGCAACACAGCGACACGAAAATTGAATAAAATGCCCCAGAAAATGAGCAATATAGATCGCGTTTAACCGTAAGGTGGTCTTTTGGGATTCTGTAGGCATGTTTACTTTCTGAACTTACGGCGATATGATTACGACCCGGGGGAAAGGAAAAAAAATACCATTGCGGTATCCCCCATATATCGAAGGGGTATGTGACGTGGATTTGAAGCGGCTGCGGTATTTTTGCGCCATTGTTGAGCATGGACAGATCAGCAAGGCCGCCGCGGCTCTCAACATGGCTCAGCCCCCTTTGAGCCTTCGGCTGAAAGAGTTGGAGGAAGAACTCGGAGTCACGCTGATCCGGCGCGGCACGCGGTGGAGCCGAGTGACGGAAGAAGGGCGCCTGCTCTATGACCGTGCCAAACTGATCCTTTCGGAGGTCGACGCCCTGGCCGATGACATGAAGGCCAGCCACGACACATCCATCTGCGTGGTGATCGGCGTTTCGTCCACATGCGCCTCGTTCCTCGGCAACCCGCTGCGCGTGATTTGCGCCCGCCATCCGAACGCCAAGCTGCGCGTTATGCTGGGGGATAGCAGCTGGCTGGAAAGCATGCTGCGGCAACGCTGCATCGATCTGGCCCTGATGCAGCCGCCCGCCGACGAGACGGGCCTGCTGATCGAGCCGCTTCCGCCATCCCGCCTGATGGCCATCGTCCCCAATTCCATCGTCAAACCCGAATGGGGCGCCGAACTGCAAATGGCCGACATCGCCCCCTTCCCGCTGCTGCTATTGCGGCGATCCGCCGGCAGCGGTTTTTACGAAAAGCTCATCCGCTGGTTCCACGCCAACAGCCTGACCGCGAATGTCGCCATGGACTGCCCGGACGTTCGCGTCCTGAGGGATCTTTGGAAACCAGAAATGCAGGCCGTGGCCTTGCTCCCGGAATCGGAAATGCGGGATTTCAAACCCGTGGACGGGCGGATTTTCCCGTTGAACGAAGCGGACATGACCTACCGTCCCGTGATCGCCCGTCTGGACACTCCTTATTCCAACAAAGGCGTCTCCCAGGTGATCGAGCAGATCATTTCCAGCCTAGACGAAGCAGGCGGACAAGATGGAACAGTCGCCACCGCCATTTAACAGGCCGGAAGCGATCCAAATAAATTTTACAGAAGTTCTAAAAAGTAAAAAAATTTACATAATCCATAAAACAAATTAATGACAAAGCGAATTTGCCCGATACCCGCCCAAGCTTCCCTCGGAACCGGCGTCCGCCGATTCTTCCACAGACTTCCGCCAATTTTCGCGGCCGGCGTCAGGGCATACCCGGCGCTTCCTTAACATTTCGATATGGGAAGAATATCGCAATGGTATTTTTCACCGCCCATTCCCTGCCTTAGGTTTAACCGCAGAGAAAATATGGGATAAGAGCGCTTTCCAAAGGTATCGACAAAGCTGCAGTTGATCATAAATGGAAATCGCGTTTTTCAAAACATACCCAAAAATCTCATCAGATAATACCCTTCAGCCGTCAGTGTTTATCACGGCTGATCATTGTTTCCGTCCAATGAGACGGTTGCCGCTGGCGGAAAAAACGACCGCCTTAACGTGCCGTCTTGTGGATTTTCTAGCACTTTCTTTCTTCGATCTGCCGGTCGACTTCGAGGCGCGGAGCGGCCGGTCGCAGCAGCGGCAATCGAAGAACCGTGGTGCTCGTACGTCGCCGTGACGCGCAGTTCCTTCCGATGGGAGCACTCCCCATGGGACCTGCCGGAAACGGTTCATTAGGAGGGTTTGGAATTGGGAAAATACACATACGCTTCCGCGATGCTGGCTTTGCCGCTGATTCTGTGCGGACAGATGGCCCGGGCGGAAGCCGCTCCCGAGGTCTTGCATGTGGTCAATTACAGCGACGACGGCAGCGAGGGGACTTTGCGTTGGGCGTTGGAAAAGAACAACAAGAACCCCGGGCATTATCAGATCGATATCGAGCCCATCGGTTCCGTTCCCCGTGCCATCATTCTCAAATCCGAATTGCCGCATGTTTTAGGGCCGGTGAAAATCGACTACGTGCAGCATGACCGCGACGGAACGTTCGTCGGGATCGACGGCTCCGGTTATGTCGGCCCCAAATCCACCGATTGTCCCGGCGCCGTGCCCGGACAGTTCGGCGCCAACGTGCGAACCACCACCAAGCCCGGCATCGTTCTGCAAGATACGCAGGGCGTCGAAATCAGCGGTGTCGAAATCCGTAACTTCTGCATCGGCATGCTGATCAACCGCGCCAGCGGCAACGTCATCCGCGACAGCCGCATCGTCGGCAACCATGGCGGCGCCGGCATCATGATCACCGGCGACGACGGCAAGGGCAATTCGACCTCGACCACCACCAATCACAACAAAATTTTGCGTAACGAGTTCTTCAACAATGGCGACGCCATGGAATTGACTCGCGGCGCGGCCTTCAACCTGATCGCCGACAACCGCGTCAGCAACGACGGCACCATCGAAGAGCCGTCCCAGGGCATCGAAATCTTGTGGGGCAACGACAACAACATCGTTCGCAACTATTTCGAAAACTATTCCGACGGCGTCCAGTTGAACTGGGGCAACCGCAACTACATCGCCGCCAATTATTTCACCGGTCTTTCTTCGGGCGTCACCCTGAGCGGCACCGGCAATATCGTCGACGGCAACACCATGACGAAGAACCGCGTCGCCGTGTCCGTCCGTCCGCAGGCCGCCCCCAACCCGGACGGCACTCCCGGCCGCAACCGCGTCAGCGGCCCCGCCGTCAACCGCATCACCGGCAACTCGATGTTCGACAACGGCAAGGACGTCAAGCGTTGCTTCGCCGGCGGCGCCTGCCTGCCCGACCAAAAGGGCGCCATCGTCTTCGGTGTTCCCGGTCTCGAACATGACGTCTTCGTCGGCAACCGCGGCGGCGGGATCGACAGCGACACCAGCAAGCTGGAAAAGATCTGCGCCCCGGGCGTGACCGCCGCCGACTGCGAACCCATGCCCAACCACAACCAGGCTCCGCCCAAGCTGTTGTCCGCCAAATCTACGGCCGAAGGCTTGGAAATCCGCGGCCAGCTTCAGGGCCAGGCGGGAACGTTGTACCGGGTTGAGTTGTTCGCCAACGGCGATGCCGCGTCCAGCGAGGCCGAAACCTATCTGGGCTACGCCAAGGTTCCGGTCGACGCCACCGGCAACGCCGGCTTCAGCTTCCTGGTTGACGCCGCCAGCGCCGCCAAGGCCGCCAATTTCACCGCGACCGCCACCACCATCGACGGCGCCACCTCCATGCTGAGCAAGCCGCTGACGAAGTAACCGGCCGGTTACCACCCCGACACGTCACGTTTGACATTACAGATTTGGTGAATTCCATGATCAACAACAGCGTTTCTCCCGCCCGCTTCGGCCGCCGCTCCCTGCTGACGGGTGGTTTGTCCGCCGCCGCCGCGACCGCCGCCATGGCGGTGACCGGCCTGCCCTTCGGCGCGTCGTCGGCCCACGCCGAGGACGTAGCCGCCAAAGGTCCGATCAAGACAACCAAGCCTTTGGTCATCAAGAATCTGGCCATCGGCGAGGGTAAGCCGAAAACCATCGTCCCCATCACCGCCACCAACGCCGCCGATGTAAAGACCTATGCCGAGATGGTCGGCAAGGAACAGGGCATCGACATCATCGAATTCCGCGTCGACTTTCTGGATATCGCCCTGAACGCCGATGCGGTCGCCGAATTGTCGAAGGAGGTCGCCGCCCTGGTCAACAACAAGCCGGTGCTGCTGACCTTCCGCACCAAGGCCGAGGGCGGCATCACCGCCATTGAGGACAAAGCCTACGGCGATTTCTATTCGACCATCGTCAAAAAGGGCGGCGCCGACATGATCGACGTCGAACTCGTCCGCAACGAGGACGTGGTGCGGCGCATCGTCAAGGAAGCCCACGAGGCCAAAGTGCCGGTGGTCATGTCCAATCATGACTTCCACAACACCGCTCCGGTCAAGGAACTGGTCCGCCGTTTCCAGCGCATGCAGGATTTGGGCGCCGACATCCTGAAGCTGGCGGCCATGCCCCACGACGCCGGCGATGTGCTGAATCTGCTGGCCGCCACCTGGGAAATGCACAGCCGCCACACCGAACGCCCCATGATCACCATGTCCATGGGGGGAACCGGCGCCGTGTCCCGCCTGACCGGCGAACTGTTCGGGTCGGCCGCCACCTTCGGCATGGTCGGCCAGGCCTCGGCCCCCGGCCAGATCGACGTTCATGCTCTGCAGAGCGTCCTGGACACCATCCACAAATCGATTACCGGCGCCGCCTGAGCGCCCGGCGGGCGTGCCGTCCATTCCGGACGGCACGCAGAGCCCTCCGCAGCGGTGCCAAGGGGTTGGTGCCCATCGCTGGCCGGAAGGGCGGTTACGACCTTAGACACTCGTAATGGGGAATATAAAGCATGTCTTCTTTTCGTTTTAATTGCTTCAACCGGTCAGGGCCGTTTTCTCTCGCCGTGATGCTGGCCCTTCAGGCCGCAGTCTTGACGGTGCCCGCCGGAGCCGCTCTGGCGGATGACAACACCGCCGCAGCCGATCCCCTGGACAGCAAATACATGACCGGCGGCTGGGGCGGCCTGCGCGGCCGGCTGCAGGATGCCGGCATCACGCCGCGCGCCGATATTTCCTCGGAACTGATGAGCGTGGTCAGCGGCGGCACCCAAAGCGGCACCCGTTATTCCCAGCAGGTTCGCGTCGGCGCCGATTTCGACATGTCCAAGCTGGCGGATTGGAACGATGGCCGCGTCCATTTGACCATCAACGACCGCCGCGGCCGCGGCACGTCCTCCGAACTGGCCGGCAATCGCTTTCCCATTCAGGAAAATTACGGCGGACAATATACCCGCCTGACCGAAGCCAGCTTCGACCAGAACGTCTTGGACAAGCGCTTCAATTACAAGCTGGGTTATTTCGCCATGGGCAACGATTTTGCCATGACCCAGTTGCTGACCAACTTCGTCAACGCCGCCTTCTGCGCCCATCCGCTGGCCCTTGCCGCCAACAGCGGCTGGTACAACTACCCGAACGCCCGTTGGGGCGCCGAATTGACCACGCACATCACCTCGGACGTGCTGGTGCGCACCGGCGCTTTCGAGGTCAATCCGCGGCTCGGCACCAAGGCTCATGCCTTCAGTCCCTTCGCCGATGGCAGCACCGGCACTTTGTTGCCCGTCGAAGCCGCTTACGAGCCCGGCGCCAATACCGCCTATCCCGGCCACTATAAAATCGGCTACTACCGCGACAATTCCGACACCACGGAATTGGGCAGCACCACCCGCGCCAGCTACCGGCAAGGCGCCTATATCATGCTCGACCAAAAGATCACCACGGTCGAAGGCGACGACAGCCGGGGCCTGAGCCTGTTCGCGCAATACATGCAGTCCGACCGCACCACGTCGGCCATGGCAAACTGGTTTTCGGTTGGCGCCGTCTATCAGGGTCTGATCCCCGCCCGTCCGAAGGACACCCTGGCGTTTGGTTACGTGCAGGCCGAGGTCAACGAGAAGCTGCTTTCGAATGCCCAGCTGAAAGCGGCGGCTCAGGGACTCGACACGAATCTGACTCCCGCCGAAAAGCTTTATGAACTGAGCTACGGCATTCAGGTCAACGACTGGGCCGTGGTTCGCCCCGACGTGCAGTACATCGTCGATCCCGGCTCCTTCACCTACAAGCATATCCGCGACGTCGTTGCCGTGGGCGTTCAGGCCAAGGTCACCTTCTAAAACCGCCTGAAGCCTACCTGTGTGGCGGACGCCCCCCTACGTCCGCCACACAGACATCCTTCGAAGCAAATCGGTGCCTGATTTCAAGCCGTCAATCGCAATCGGCGCCATGCGCGCGTTCCGTGCCGCGCTTACCCAGATTCCCTTCGACAAAGGTCCCCGCCATGAGAACGATCAAACTGAGCGTCAAAGCGAAGATCTGGGGACTCATCGGCTTGATGTTGATCGGCCTGGGCATCCTGTCCGCCGAAGACCTTTCGTCCATGCACGACACGCTGATCGAAGACCGGCGGCAAGCCTTGCAGCACGAGGTCGAGACGACCGAAAGCCTTGTCGCCATGATTCAGGAACGGGCGCAAAAAGGCGAGATCAGCGAAGCCGACGCCAAGGCTTCGGCCATTGCCCTGCTGCGCCAGTTGCGGTACGGCGGGAGCGAGGCCTTTATCGTCACCGACACCCATTACATCACCATCGTCCATCCCTTCCGCCCCGACCTGGTCGGCAAGGACATGTCGAACGAACAGGACGCCGAAGGCAAACTGTTCGCCCGCGATCAGGTCGATCTCGCCCGACGCGACGGCAGCGGCTATCTGACCTATTCGGTCGCCAAGGCCAAAGGAGCGGCGGCACAAACGAAACTGGCCTATGCCAGCCTGTTCAGACCCTGGGGCTGGGTGATCATGACGGCGGCCTATATCGACGATCTGGATGCCACGTTCCGCACCCGCGCCATGCAAGTGATCGCCAAGGCGCTGATCATTTCCATTTTGGGAGCCATCGGCCTGGTTCTGCTCGCCCGCTCCATCACCAAACCCATGGCAAAGCTGGTGACGCGCATGGACGCGCTGGCCACGGCGACACCAAACAGGCGATCGAAGGCACCGAACGCGGTGATGAAATCGGCATGCTGGCCCGGGCCATGAAGGTCTTTTGCGCCAGCGCCATCGAAAACCAGCAATTGCTGGCCAAGCAGGAACGCATGAAACAGGCCGCCGCCGCCGAACGCGAACAAGCCTTGAACGACATGGCGGCGACCTTGGAAGGACGCGTCGACAAGGCGGGCGCCGCCATGGCCCAGGTCAACGAACGTCTGAACGGCGCATCGGAATTGATCAGCCGCACGGCCCGTCAGACATCGACCCAGGTCGAGGCGGTGGCGGCGATGACGTCGCAGACTTTGACCAACGTACAAACCGTGGCCTCGGCGGCGGAGGAATTGTCGGCATCCGGCAGTGAGATCGGACGGCAGGTGACGCTGACCGCCGAAGTCGCCCGATCGGCGGCCCATGAGGCAGACAACGTCAACCAGATGGTCACGGCCCTGGCGCAATCCGCCGGACGAATCGGCGAAGTCGTCGACTTGATCAACCTGATCGCCGTTCAAACCAATCTACTGGCCTTGAACGCCACCATCGAAGCCGCCCGCGCCGGAGAAGCCGGAAAAGGATTCGCGGTGGTCGCCGGGGAAGTCAAAGCCCTTGCCAATCAAACCGCCAAGGCGACCCATGAAATCAGCGGCCTGATTTCGTCGGTGCAGGCGGAAACCGCCAAGGCCGTCGGCGCCATCCGCAACATCACCAAAACCATCTCGCAGGTGCATGAAGCCACCGCCTCGATCGCCAGCGCCGTGGAAGAACAGAACGCCGCCATCGGCGAGATCACCCGGAGCGTCCAGGAAGCGGCGAACGGAACCCGCACGGTGTCGGAACACATCGTCCAGGTTGCCGACGGGGCGCAAGCCGGGCGGACCGCCGCCGACGAAGTGGCCGACACATCGCAGCGGATGATCAGCCAAAGCGACGAATTCGTTCATGATATCGAAGATTTTCTGAGCGAAATCCGTACTCAGGCCACCTAGCCTGAACAGCGGCCCACCATCGCCGGATATCCTTTTTAAGATCGACGGCCTTTCAATAAACATTTTCGCGCATTACCATTCCGGACGCTTATCTGCTATCTCAGTGCGTCGAGATATGCGCCAAACCTTGGCGCGTATTTTATGGCGGTCTGACGACAGGCAGCCAGGGCGGCGATTTAAGCAAAAGCGGTTTCCCGGAACAGTGCGCCATGAACTACACCAACAGCCTTGAATCGGCGGGTTTGATCCGGCACTTCCTGGATAACCCGCCGGAAGGGTTCACAAGCGTCATGACGTCCGCCGCCCAACCCGGTTTCATCATGCCGTTCAGCCTTCTGACCACCGTCGACCCCGACATGGTGAAACGTATCCGGCGTTTTCCCGGTTCAGAGTTGCTGGAACGCCTGCTGACCGTGCAGACCCTTTTCTTCGGCACGACCGTCAGCGAATATCTGCCGATGCGGCCCGGCACGGGCGTGCCGGAACAGCTTCGGGCCATGCTGGATCATTGGCAGGCGTCGACGCCGCTGATGATCGTCAAAGACATACCGGAGGATTCTCCGTTCCTGTCCGACGCCGAACGCGCCGCCGCCGCCGAATGCCTGCGGCGCTGCAAGGAACTGGGCTTCGTGATGGTCGCCGGGCAAGCCCTGGCTTACGTGCCGGTGGATTTCGCCGACGAACAGACGTACCTCGCACGGCTGTCGTCCAGCCGGCGCAAGGACATCCGCCGCAAGCTCAAATCCCGCTCCGACCTGAAGATCGAGATCATCAAGACTGGCGATGCCCGTTTCGGCGACAATGCTTTCCTGGCAAAGCTCTACGCGCTTTACGAAGAGGTGTACGCGCAGAGCGATATCCACTTCGACAAACTGACACCGCAGTTTTTCACCGCCGTCCTGCAAGATGCCAGCCTGAACGGCCACCTGTTCCTGTATTCCTCGGCGCAAGGGCTCATCGGCTGCAATCTGTGCTTCGTCCACAACGGCATGCTGATCGACAAATATATCGGCCTGCATTACCCGGCGGCCCGCGAACATAATCTTTATATCGTCAGTTGGATGGAGAACCTGCGTTTCGCCGCCGGGCATGGCTTGACCCATTACATCGCCGGCTGGACCGATCCCGAGATCAAGGCCAACCTTGGCGCAAGGTTCACCTTCACCCATCACGCCGTCTATGCCAGGAACGGACTGTTCCGCTGGATTCTGGGCAAGCTCTCGGGCGTCTTCGAACATGACAAGGCTTGGTTCGAGGGACAGCAACGATGACGCCGCCGCTCGTTCTCGACCTCGACGGCTCCCTGCCCCGTCCCGCCGGCGGACAAACCATAACCCTGCGCGATTGGGAGGAAGCCATACGCTTCGGCTGCACCCGCGGCACATGGTCGGCTTTCCGCAACAAGCTGGAGCAATGCCTGCCCGAAATCCATGGAACCGTCTGTATGGGCAGCGGCGATTTCCATCATGTCACCCAGCTTCTGCTGGCCCGATACCGAACGCCGGAACCGTTCGACGTCGTCGTGCTCGACAATCATCCCGACAATATGCGCTTTCCTTTCGGCATTCATTGCGGGTCGTGGGTTTCTCATGCCGCCATTCTGCCGCAGGTCCGCCGCATCCACGTTCTTGGCATCTCCTCGGGTGATGTCGGCTGGCGGCATGCCTGGGAAAACCGCCTGATGCCGCTGCTGCGCGGCAAGCTTCGCTATTGGACGGTCGGAGTCGACACCAGTTGGGCGCGCCGCCTTGGCCTGTCGCGAGGCTTTATGCCGTTTACGAACGCCGAAAACCTGATCGATCGCTTCATCGCCGAACTGCCGTCGACTATTTCCGGCGCGGCTTATTTGTCCATCGACAAGGATGTCTTCGCCCCCCATGTCGCCAGCACCAATTGGGATCAGGGCACCTTTGAATTGGAAGACGCCCACCGGCTGATCAATGCGCTGTCGGGAAGACTGATCGGCAGCGACATCACCGGCGAGGTTTCCGTGCATGCCTACAGCACGCCGTGGAAGCGTTGGCTAAGCGCCATCGATCAGCAGCCCGAGATTCCCCATGATCGGCTGTCCGAGATGCAACGGCGGCAGACCGAGGTCAATCGGCGGCTTCTGGAATGGCTGGCCCAAGCCAGTCTCTGAACAGCGTTAAGAACAAACTTCGGCCAGCACGTCGAGTATTCTGCCGAAGCGCCCGTCGTCCAGCCACGGACTGTTGCTGACGGTCAGCATGCGGTCGGCGAAATCCCGCGCGTTCACCGCCGTTTGCGCGCCGATCCATGGCCGCAGGTAATCGTAATCCTGCAAAGCGTGGGCGAACATGCGCGATACGCCCAGCCCCGATCCCCACAGCCGGGCCATGGCGGCATCACGCCGCGCACGGTCGGGCATGAGCAGCAGAAACAGCGGCCAGTTTCCCCTCCCGCCGCCACCATCCGTCAGCACGCGAAGACCGGGCAGATGCTGGAGCCGGGGCAAACGGGCCTGAGCCTGTGCTTCCAGTGATCGCTGAAAAGCCGGAAGCCGCGCCAAGGCTCTGGCACCGACGGCCTGACGCCAAGCCGAGACAGGATGGATCGGAATATCCGGTGAAAAATAATCGCCGGCGGCGGCGATATCGTCGCCTGCCCGCAGCGCCCGGCGCAGCGGCCGGCCATAAACCAGGCGCAGCCCCCGAGGACCGTAGAACGCGGCGTATCCCAGCAATTCCAGGCAACGCTGGGTTTCGCGGAAAAAACGCTTCGGCACGACCGTTTCCCGCGTCCTGGCGATTTCCGCTCTCAGGCCGTCATCGGCCGCGATCCAAACGCCGCCTTCGAAAAGGGTCAGCCCCTTGCCCGCCGCCAAACTGAAAAAACCGGCATCGCCGCGCAGACCGACGCTCCGGCCGCGCTCACGCGCGCCCAATGCTTGAGCCGCGTCTTCGACGACATAGGCGCCGGTCTGACGGGCGATGGCGATAACAGCATCCAGCGCCGCCACCCGACCCCCGAGATGTGTCGGCATAACCGCCAAAGTCTCTTCGCCGCAAAGACGGCCCAGAACAGACGGATCAAGATCAAAACCGCCGGCCACGGTATCGCACAAACGGGTCTCCAGCCCGCAATGGGCAATAGCGAGCACAACCAGCGGACAACTGTAAGCCGGGACGATGACATGCCTCCGACCCGGCGACAGCCGCTTCAAGGTTTCCAGAATGACGACAAGGCTGACGGTTCCCGAACATTCTATGCCGACCGCAGGAACATCAAGAAACAGCGCCACCGCATCGGCAAAGCCGATCGGGCCCGAGGGCAAAAAATCCCCCCAGCGCAGCGGCAGCCCTGCAGTCGGAGGTATCTCCCAGGGTGGATCAGTGTGAAGCATCCGGCTCCGACGCCTCACCCATGGCCAAGGCCACGACCCCGGCCAGAATCAAAACCGCCCCCAGCATTTCCATTATGCTCAGAGCCTCGCCGAACAGGGGGACGGAGATGATCATGACCCCGACGATTTCCAGGTGCGAGGCCGCGAAAGCCGGGCCAACGGGGGCATGCCTGAGCAACGTCATCCAGGTGAAGAAAGCTCCGAGATAACCGACGATGGCGCCGTAGACCCAGGGCGTCCCCAAAACGCGCCACAGCCATTCGGGATCGATCTCAAAGGGGGCGGCATGCAGCGCGGCGATCTTGAAACAGATCTGAGAGAACGTGTCGAAGGCCAGCAGAACGATGAACCCGACGATCAGAAAAACGTTTCTCGACATTCAGCCAACTCCCACCACGGCCACACCGGCAATGATCAACAGCATGCCAATGATTCTGGGCCGGGTCAGGCGTTCGCGAAAGGCGATCCGCCCGCAGATCATCATGACGACGATGCTCACCATGCCGAGTAGAACGCCCTGGGCCAGCGGAACCAGGGACAGAAAAGCCAGCCAGGCGACAAATTCGCCGACGAAACAAAAAGCCCCCAGCCACAGCCAGGGGCGGGCCAGCATATGTTTCCAATGTTCCAGATTGGACGCCTGGGCATCCGGCTCGATCGCCGCCAGCTTGAACGCGAAATGCCCGCTGGTGTCGAGCAGAATATTGAGCGCCCAAATGCCCGCGATTTGAAAAGTGGTCATCGGTCCGTCCTGAATGCCATGCACCGCGCATTGCAGCGGCGATCATGTCGCCGCGACTATTTTATAGCCTATCCGGGGCGGAGGGCATCACCTCTTTGAAAATCGCTCAGGGCAGCCGAGCGAATGGATGGACCCGAAGACGGGTTCCGCATACTCTGAGGCCGAATTCAATCTTGGCGCGTTTGGCGATGTCGCAACCTCTTCTCGTTCAGGCCTATAACGCCCTTGAGCGGAATGATCTGCCCCAGGTGGAACGGCTGTGCCGAGAGGCGCTGAGAATGGCTCCGCGCTCGGGCGAACCGCTGCATCTGCTGGGAATCTCCGCCCGCCGGCAGAATCGCTTGGCCGAAGCCGAAGCCCTGTTGCGCGAAGCCTGGCGGCGTCAGCCCGAGCAGCCGGAAATCGTCAACAATCTGACCGCCCTGTTGTGCTCCGCCGCCGATCACGATCAGGCGCTGAACGTTGCCGAAGCCGGTTTGGCCCTGCATCCCGGCTTTGCTTATCTTCACGCCAATCGCGGTGTCGCCCTGCATGGGTTGGGCCGTTCGGCAGAGGCCGTCGATGCCTTCCGCCGGGCGTTGGCCGATCTTCCCCAGTTGGAGATGGCCCTGTTCGGTCTGGCCAGCGCCCTGGAAGCGCTGAAACGCCAGACGGAGGCCGAGCCGGTGCTGCGCGCCTTGCTGGACGCCCACCCCGATCATGCCGAGGGTTTCAATCTGCTGGGCCGCACCCTGGCCGCGCAGGACAAACATGCGGAAGCCGCCGCCGCTTTCCAGCATACCCTGCGGCTTCGCCCCGATCATGCCCAGGCCTGGACCAATCTGGCCTCCACTCTGCTGAAGCTGGAGCGCCCGGAGGAAGCTCTGGACGCCGCCCGCCGCGCCCTGGAATTGACCCCGGACAACGCCCTGGCCCACAACAACGCTTCGATTATCTGCCAGGAGTTGGTGCGCCTGGATGAAGCCATCGCCCACAGCCGCCGCGCCGTCTCGCTTGATCCTGAAAACATCGACGCCCACTGGTGCCTGGGGCTGCAATTGCTTTATGCCGGACATTGGGCCGAAGGGTGGGAAGAATATGAGTGGCGCTGGCGCTTGCCCTTTCATCGCATGATGGCGGGGCCGCCCGTATGGTCGGGGCAGATTTTGGGAAAAAACGCCCTGTTGGTGAACACCGAACAGGGCCAGGGCGACAGCTTGCAGTTTCTGCGCTACGTCCCGTTGCTGAGACCCTATTGCTCAAACCTGATCGTGCGGGTTCAGCCGTCGCTGAAACGATTGACGACAGCCGGTTTCCCCGATGTCTCGGTCATTGATTACGAAGACGACATTCCCCCCGTGCCGTTCCAAGTGCCCTTGATGAGCCTGCCGCACATCTTGGGCTGCGACGGAGAAGACTCCATTCCCCGGCAAGTTCCCTACCTGCACAGCGATCCTTTGGCCGCCGAACGCTGGCGGCAGCGATGGCGCGACGGGAAAAGCCTGCGCCGGATCGGCATCGCCTGGCGCGGGTCGCCCACCTATAAGCGTGATCATCTACGTTCGCTCGGACTGGAGACGCTGGCACCGCTGCTGAACCTGCCGGGCTGCCGCTTCTACGCGCTGCACCCCGACATTCGCGATGACGAACAGCCCTTGCTGGAGCAATTCGGCATCGAAAACCTTTCCACGGAACTGACGGATTTCCACGACACGGCCGCCCTGCTGGAAAGCCTGGATATTGTCATCGCCGTCGATACCTCGGCGATCCATCTGGCCGGAGCGCTGGGTCGTCCGGCATGGGTCATGCTGCCCTTCTCGTGCGATTGGCGCTGGGGAGCCAGCCGAACGGATTCGCCCTGGTACCCATCGCTGCGCCTGTTCCGTCAGAAAGCCGCCCGGGATTGGGCTCCGGTCGTCGCCGAGATGGCGGAGAGCTTACGGCTCGTGTAACGCGTTGTCGACGTTGCCCGCCAACGGACGCAGCAGATAGGACATCACCGACCGGTGGCCGATGACGATTTCCGCGGTCACGCTCATGCCGGGCATCAAAATGGCCGGAGATTCGGAATTGCCCAGCTGCCCTTTGCCCAATTCCAGATGCGTCATGAAATAGGATGCGGGACCGTCGGCTTTCTGCCCCGACGCGCTGTCGCGGGCAAAGGAGTCCATGCTGATCACCCGTACCGTCGCCGGCAGGGTTCCAAATTTCTGATACGGAAAGGTATCCACCTTGATCCGCGCCTGCGCCCCCAGATTGACCTGACCGATATCGGCGCTGTCGATCTTGGCCTCTACCTCCAGCGGCACATCCAAGGGCATGATGGTCACCAACTGCTCCGCCTCCCGCACCACCGACGAAACCGAGCGTTTCGCCACCTCCAGCACCACGCCGTCGGTGGGCGAGACGATGACCGACAGCGCATGGCGCAGGCTGGCTTTCTCTGTCGCCTCGCGGGCCTGATCGAGATCGCGGTTCACCGTCACCATCTCCTCGGTCAGCTTCTGCCGCCATTCCTGCAGGAAAGCGTCCCGGTCAGCCTCGGCGCTGTTGATGGTGTGGGCCAATTCCTGAATCCGATGGGTGGCGCTGGAATAATCATGCTCGACCGACAGCCGCTGGTCCTGGCTGCCCAGATAGCGCAGGCGCGATCCCACCTGCTGCTGGTACAGTTCCTGTTCCATGGCCTCCACTTCGCGCATGGTTTTCATGCGTTTGGACAAAAGCTCGACCGATTGACGAGCCGTTTCCAGCTCGGCCTTGGCTTTTTGCATCTGTGCCTCGTAGGAGCGCAGACGGGCGTCGTGATTGTGCTGGCGTTCCTGATAAAGCCCCGCCTGGGTGGCGTCTTCCGGCCCCTGGGCGATGAAAGGCTGTTCGGCCAGTTCCGCTTCGACGCGGCGCTTCTGACTGACAAGCGCCTTGACGCGGCTTTCGCCATCGGCCAGATCGGCGCCGCTGAAGGTCGGATCCAGGGTGATCAGCGGCTGGCCCTTGCTGATTTTCTGTCCTTCACGCACATGAATTTCCCGAATGATCGAGGTTTCCAGCGGTTGGATGACCACGGTGCGCTCGACGCTGCTGATTTTGCCGTGGGCATAAACGATTTCCTCCACCTGCGCCAAACTGGCCCACAGCGCCGCCGCCAGCAGCCCACCGGCCATCACGTGAATCGTGGAACGGGCCAGACGCGAAGCCGGGCGTTGGGCGATGGCCTCGGCCGGAGACAGGAAGTCGATGGCCTCTTCGGGCAAAGTTCCGTTGTCCATCTTAAAGGTGCCTGTTCTGCCGTTGCCACAGATGGCGATAAATCTCGCAGCGCCCCAGAAGCTCGTCGTGCCGGCCGCCGTCGACGATGCGCCCCCGGTCCAACACGATGATGGCGTCGCTGGCCACCAGCGTATTCAGACGATGCGAGATGATCAGAGTCGTGCGTCCCTGGGCGATCCCCGCCAAATTGTCGAGAAAGATGGATTCGCTGTCGGGGTCCAGCGCGCTGGTCGCCTCGTCCAGAATCAGGATCGGCGGTTTCAGCAGCAAGGCCCGGCTGATGGCCAGCCTCTGCTTCTGCCCGCCCGACAGGTTTTGACCGCCTTCCTCAAGCTCGGTGTCGTAGCCGTTGGGCAGACGCTCGATGAATTCATCGGCTCCCGCCAGACGGGCAGCGACGACGATCTCCTCCAATGTGGCCGAACGCTTGGTCAAAGCGATGTTGGCTCGCACCGACCCCCGGAAGATGAAGGTGTCCTGGGGCACCACGCAGACATTGCGACGCAAATAGCCCAAATCGAATTCTCGGATATCGACGCCGTCGATGCGGATCACGCCGTCCTGCAACGGGTAAAGACCCTGTAGCAATTTGGCGATGGTGCTCTTGCCCGAGCCGCTGCGGCCGACGACGGCCACCACCTTGCCCGGCGCGATGCGCAGCCCCACCTGATCCAGCGCCGGAGTACCGCCGGGGATGTAGCGGAAAGTCACGCGATCCAGCTCGATCTGGCCCTGCACCTTGGGCTGGACGCCGCCTTCTTCCGAGCGGGGCTCGGACTGGCGGTTCATCACTTCGCCCAGCATGCGGACCGACAGGGCGGTATCCTGGTAGTCCTGAATCAGCGACGCCGCCTGCACCAGCGGCGAAATCACCCGTCCGGCCAGCATCTGAAAGGCGACCAGTGCGCCGACACTGAGATCCCCCGAGAAGACGTCCACCGCACCGACGCCGATCACCGCCACCGACATCAGTTTTTCCAGATAGCCGGTCACCGCCGAACCGGCGGCGCCTATCATCCCCACCTTATTGTGCAGATCGACCGCCTTGGCCGAACGGTCTTCCCAAGACCGGCGCTGAGCGGGCTCCAGTGTCAAGCTTTTCACCGAGCGCATGCCGTTGACGGTTTCCACCAGCATGGCTTGCCGTTCGGCCTCGGCGTTGTAGAGCGCGCGCAGACGCACGCGGAACGGCCCGACCAGCACCAGCACCACCCCGGCCACCACGGCGCCGAATCCCAGCACCAGCAAGGTCAGCTTGACGCTGAAATAGGCCAGCAGCGGCAAATAGACCAGCAGCGTTGAACTTTCCAGCACCACAGACAACAGTCGTCCAGTCAGAAAGCCGCGGATTTTCTCGGCCTGTTGCAAATGGCGGACCGTGACGCCGCCCGGCACCACTTCAAAGTAGGAAATCGGCAGCGACATCAAGTGGGCGAAAATGCGGGTCGCCAGACGGATATCGATCTTGTTCGTCGCTTGCAGCAGCAGGAACGAACGCAGATAGGTGAACAGACTTTCGAAGGTCAGGGCCAGCACCACCCCCAGGGTCAGCACCGCCAGGGTCGCCTCGCTCTTATGCACCAGCACCCGGTCCAGCACCACCCGCAGATAGATCGGCGCGGCCAACCCCACCACCTGGATGGCCAAAGCCCCCAGAATGACGTCGCGCAGAACCTGTTTCTGGCGCAGGATTTCGGGAACGAACCAGCGCAGGCTGAACGGCTGATTTTCGTCATCCAGACGATAGCGTTTCTGCACCAGCAGCAAGGTGCCGTTCCAGGCGTCCTCGAAAGCGTTCAAAGGAACCAGCAGCACATCCTGGCTTGCGGCCAGCGGATCGATGACGCCCACATGCAGGCCGTCCTCGCGCGGCTGCAAACCGGCCACCACCACCATGTTGCCGTTATGCAGACGGGCCAAAACGGGAAAAACCGCCTGGAAATCCGCCAGCGTCAACTTGCCTGGAGCCTCGGCTTCGGGCGCGGCCGGCTTCAAGTCGTGGGATCGACGCAAAGCATTCCACAGACGCAGGACGCGGCTGCGCCAGTCACGGGGTTCGCCGGGGGAAATCAGCCGGGCTTCCAGTCCCATGTGACCGGCCAGTTCGATCAGTTGACGATCCGACAGTTCGGCGTCGTCCAGCACATGCTCATGCATCAGGCCATCGACGGTGGCATGAACCTGATGATGGACGGCCACGGCCACCAGCGATTTCAAGCCGGTTTGACCGTTCAGCCCTTGGGCTGCCGTCTCGCCCGCCCTGTCCCCCACCTGTGCCAATCGCCCCTCCGGAAACCAATGTCAGGGGCTCTTTGACCAAGCCCTGTTTGCGGATTACCCCAGACGTGAGAGATTACGAAGCACAACCATCGGAAACAATGAAGATATTGCCAATTTCCCACGAAACGCGATTTCAGGCCCTTCGCCCATGACCCGACGCATCGTCTTTGCCTGCCCTTTCCCCCATGACCAGATCGCCGGCGGCATCCGCCACACCTATCGGCATGCGGAACTGCTGGCGGATCGGGGAATCGAGGCCATGGTGTTTTCTCCCCGAGGGCATCCCTCGTGGTTCCGATCAGAAGCCCCGGTCGTCACCGATCCCGGTTTTCGCTTTCGGCCCGACGACATCGTGGTGATCAACGAAATCGTCTCGGAGGTCAGTCTGAATTTCCTGCGCCTGCCGTGCGAAAAGCAGATGTTTTGCCAGAACCAGTTTTACTCCTTCGGTCCGTTTCTGGGCCTGAAGGATCATGCCGAACTGGGAATTTCCCAGGTCTATGGTTCCAGCCGCTCCATCCGCGATTTTTACCGCCAAGTCTATGGTTACACCGACATCGACATCGTGCCTTACGCCATCGACGGCACGTTGTTCAAACCTGCGGCCAAGCGCATGCAGATTGCCTATATCCCTCGCAAGCTGCCGTTCGAAGCCAGCTTCATTCAGGCGGCTTTCCAGAAAAGCCATCCCCGCTACCGCACCTTGCCGTGGATTGCCGTCGAGAACCGATCCGAAGAGGAAACAGCCGCCATCATGGCCGAATCCGCCGTTTTTCTGGCGCTGGGACACCGGGACTCTTTTGGTTTGACGGCTGTTGAGGCCATGTCGGCGGGCTGCGCCGTCGTCGGACTGCATGGCGGCGGCGGATTGGAATATGCCCGCCCGGACAACGGCCGCTGGTTTCACGCCGACCAACTGCTGGAATGTACCGCCGCTCTTGGCGCCGTTGTCCGCGGGCTGGAGCAGAACGATCCGGAAATCCTGGCCGTTGCCGCCCAAGGCCGGCAAACCGCCGCGGGCTATAACCGCGACGCCACCTTGGCCGCTTTGGCGGCGCATTTCTTCCCCGATGGACATGTTCGATGAGCCCCGAAGCCAACCCGTTGCCCGCCGCCATCGCCTTGATCAAGGAAGAGCGCATCGATGAGGCCGAAACTCTGTTGCGGCAGACCCCCGCGTTGCCTCCCGAAGGCATGATCCTGTTGGGACGGCTGTTGCACAACCGGGCCATCGCCGCCGTTCAGCGCCAGGATTGGAGCGCCGCCGAGTCGTTGTTGAAGGAAGCCCTGGGCATCGTTCCCGGCCAAACGGAAAGCCGCCGCAACCTTGCCGAATTGCTGCTTAATCGCGTTGTGAACGCAGTTCAGAACGACAACCTTCCGGGCGCAGCCCAATTGACGGCCGCCGCTGCCGGATGGTGGCCCGAGATCGGACCGGCCCTGGGCGAACGCATAGCGCCGTTAGCCGCACATCTGCATGACACCGCCGTTAAACTGGCCTCCAGCCAGCCGGTGACATCCGCTCGCCTTGCCCTGGCGGCCTGGGCGCTGACCCCGGACAAGGCCGAATATTACGCCACCTGCCGCTCGATCGTCATCCACCTGGGCACGGGAGAATTGGGGGCCAAGGTCGAGGCCTCGACCTTCGAGGAAATTCTGCAAGCCGACCCCAATGACGTGGTGTCCCTGCTGGGTTTGGCGAATCTGCATCGCTCCGAGGCGCGCCTGAACAAAGCCGAAGCCCTATGCCGCCAAGCCTTGGCTCAGCCTGTCGGCCAAGCTTTCGCCGCCGGCCGTTTGGCCTCGGTGCTGGCCGAACAATGCCGCTTCGGCGAAGCCGACGCATTATATCGCCTGCTCGACCGTCCTGAGGCCGGCATCGAACGCAACATCCGCCTGGATCCCTCGTTCATGGCCGGGCTCGAACCGTTGGCCCAGCGGTTCGCCTCCGCTTGGCGCGACGGCCCACCAGACAGTGAACTGCCACCAGACAGAGAACTGGTCGTATTCGCCAGTTGCGACAGCCGCTATTTCGCCAAATACATCGACGCCTTTGCCAATTCCACGGCCAAAGCCTGCACGCAGGCCATCTTGCATGTGCATGTTGTCGATCCGACCGCCGATACCGAAATCCAGGCTGCCGACATCCGGCGACGCCATCCCGGCTTGCCGTTTATTTTAACCAGCGAGGCCAGCCCGGCGGATCTGGACGACAAAACCCGCAGGGTCTATTTCGCCTGCGCCCGCTTTCTCCGGCTGCCCGAACTTCTGGAGCATTACCGCCGCCCGGTGCTGATGCTGGATATCGACAGCGTCATCCTGCGCGATATCTCGCCATTGCTGGCCCAGGCCAAGCTGGAACTGGCCGATCTCGCCTTGGTATTCGGCATTCCCCGGGAACCGTGGAGCCGTTTGTGGGCGGACATCCTGCTGGCCGCCCCCACAGCGAAGTCCTTGGCTTTCCTGGATCAGACCGCCCGTTACATCGCGCATTTCTTTCGCCGGGGCACGGCGGCCTGGTTCCTGGATCAGGTGGCCCTCTATGCCACGCACGCCTGTGGCCTGACGGACCAGCCCCGGCCCAAAATTCTGGAATGGCCCATGGACATTCAAAATTCAGGGCTGGAACACACGTATTTCTGGTCGCTGCATGTCAGCCAACCCAACAACAGCGGCAACGAGACCATGGATCTCTATCTGTCCATCAAGCAGGGATAGGCATTCTGGCGATGCCGATCCGTCTTTCCTGAGAATTAGACCGTTGCCTCCAGCAGAGCCGCGATCTGATCGGTGCTGAGAGCCGACAACTGGGTCGTGGTCAGCGTGTCGACCTGCGTGGCGTTCAGCGAAGCCAGTTCGGTCGTGGTCATGGTCGCCAGGAAGGTCGAGGTCAGGCCGCTGACCTGGGTGGTGGTCAAGCCGCTGATCTGTACGCCGGACAGGCCGGTGATGCGGGTGGTGTCGAGTGCGTTCAACTGGCTGGCCGACAGACCGCCGATCTGGCTGCTGGTCAGAGCCGCGAACTGCGTGCTGGTCAATTCGTCCAACTGTTCCGCCGACAGGCTGGAAGCCTGAGTCGTGGTCAGCGAAGCGATTTCGGTGGTGGTGATGACCGACAGTTGGCTGGACGTCAAGGCGCGCAACTGCATGCGCACCAATCCCGACAACTGGGTGATGGTCAGGGCGTCGATATCCGTCGTCGACAGCTCGGCAATGGCCGTCACCGTCAGTTCGCCGATCTGCTTGGCGGTCAGGCCGGCCAACTGCGTAGTGGTCATCTCGTCGATTTCGCTGCTGGTCAGGCCCGACAGGCCGTCGGACGACAGAGCCGAAATCTGCGTGCTGGTCAGGGCGGCGAACTGATCGCTGGTCAACGCCGCCACCTGGGCAGCCGTCAGACCGCTGATTTCCGTGGTGGACATCTGCTTGATGTTGGTGGTGGTCAACGCCGCGATCTGGGTCGCCGTCAGACCTGCCACACCGGTAGCCGACAAGCTGGTGAACTGGGTGGTCGTCAGAGCCGCGATCTGGGTCGTCGTCAGAGCCGAAACCGCCGTCGTGGTCAGGGCCGCCATTTCGGTGGCGCTCAGGGCGTTCAACTGGGTGTTGGTCATCGCCCCAATCTGGGTCGTGGTCAGACCGGAGATGCCGGTGGTGCTGAAGGCCGCCATCTGGGTGGTATTCAGCACGGCAAACTGAGTGGTGGTCAGGGACGCAACCTGGGTCGAGGTCAGACCGCCGATCTCGGTCGCCGTCAGCAGCTTGATGTTGCTGGTGGGCAAAGCCGCGATCTGGGTCGCCGTCAGACCGGTAATGCCGGTGGCTGACAGCGCCTGGAACTGGGTGTTGCTCAGCCCGGCGATCTGGGTCACCGACAGGGCCGACACCGCCGTGCTGGTCAAATTCGCCATTTCGGTGGCGGTCAGAGCGGACAACTGATCCAGGCTGAGCTCGCCGATTTCCGTGCTGGTCAGGCCAGAAATGCCCGAGACGCTCAAGGCGGCGATCTGGGTATTGGCCATGGCTCCGATCTGGTCGGCGGACAGGGCGCTGACTTGAGCCGTGGTCAGACCGCTGACCTCGGTCACCGTCAAAGCCGCGATCTGCGTGGTGGTCAGGGCCTGAATCTGCGTGGTGGTCAGGCTGCCGATCTGAGTGGTGGTCAAGGCCGCGAACTGCTTGGCCGACAGCGAACCAATCTCGGTGGCGGTCAGGCCCGAAATGGCGGTGGTGGTCAAAGCGGCGATCTGGGTGGTGGTCAGCACGCCCAGCTGGGTCGTGCTCATGGCGCCGATCTGGGTGGCCTTCAAGCCGGCCATGCCGTAGCTGGACAGATATTTCAACTGGCTGGTGGACAGCGACGCCACCTGATCGGCGGTCAACGACGAAATGAAGGTGCTGGAGACGCCGGATATCTGCGTCGTGGTCAGCGATGCCACCAAGGTGGTGGACAGGCTGGACAACTGCGTCGTGTCCAGGCTGGAAAGCTGGGTGGCGGTCAGCGAATTCAATTCGGTGACGGTCAGGCTCGACAGCATGGTGGTGGTGATGCCGTCCAAGCCCGTGACGCTTAAAGCCGCCAATTGGGTGCTGGTCAACGACGCCAACTGGCTGGCCGTCATCGCCGCCACTTGGCTGGCGGCGAAACCGGCCATTTCGGTGGTGGTCAGCGAAGTCAGCTGAGTGGCGTTCAGGGTCTGGACCTGGGTGGTGGTCAGGCTGCCGATCTGGGTCGCGGTAAAGGCGGCGATCTGCTTGGTGGACAGGGCCGCCAGTTCGTCGCTGGTCAGATTGCGCACCGCCGTCGTGGTCAGGGCCGCAACCTGCGTGGTGGTCAGGGCCGAAAGCTGAGTCGCCGTCAGCGCCGCCACCTGAGTCGAATTCAACCCGGCGATGCCGCTCGTGCTGATGGAACGCAGCTGCGTGGTGGACAGCGAAGCCAGCTGTGTCACCGTCAGGGAGGCGATGCTGGTGCTAGTCAGCCCGGCGATCTGCGTGGTGTTCATGCTCGACAGTTGGGTGGCCGACAGGCTGGCCAACTGGGTGCTGGACAAAGCCGCGATCTCGGTCGCCGTCAGGGCCGAGAACTGCGTCGAGGTCAAAGCCGACAATTGGGTGGTGGTCAGGCCGGAAATGCCGGTGCTGGTCAGCGCCGCCACCTGCAGATCGCTCAAGGCCGCCAACTGGGCCGACGACAAAGCCGCGACCTGGGTATCGACCAGACCGCTGACTTCGGTGGTGGTCAAGGCCTGGATCAGGCTGGTGGACAAGGCCCCGATTTGGGTTTCGTTCAGCGCCGACACCTGGGTATTGGTCAGGCCCGAAAACTGCTTGGCACTCAAAGCCGCCAGCTCGGTGGTGGTCAGACCGGAAATGGCCGAGGTGGTCAGGGCCGACAATTGGGTGGTGGTCAGCTCGCCCAATTGATCGACGGACAGGGCTGCCACCTGGGTCGCCGTCAGGCCGGACATGGCGGTGCTGGTCAAGGACCGCAATTGCGTAACGCTGAAGGCCGACATTTGAGTGACGGTGAAAGCCGACATTTCGGTGCTGGTCAGACTGGCGATCTGAGTGGCGTTCAGGCTGGAGATCTGTGAGGCCGTCAAAGCCGCCACCTGGGTCGCCGTCAGAGCCGACAGCTCCGTCGTCGTCAGGGCCGAAACCTGGGCCGTGCCCAAGGCCGCCATTTGAGTGGCATCCAAGCCGGTCAGGGCGGCGCCGCTCAGAGCCGAGACCTGATTCGTCGACAAGGCGGCAAGCTGGGTGACGTTCAGGCCGGCAAGCTGGGTGCTGGTCAGGCTGGACATGTCGCTGGTGGTCAGCGACGCCAGCTGAGTCACCGACAAAGCCGCCAACTGGGTGTCGGCAAAGCCGCCGAGAGCCGTGCTGGTCAGCGCCGCCACCTGCTTGGTGCTCAGGGCGGCGATCTCGGTAACGGTCATGCCCGACAGGGCCGTGCTGGTCAGGGCCGCGATCTGGTCGGTGCTCAGGCCGGACAACTGCGTGGTGTTCAGCGCCGCCGCCTGGGTATCCTTCAAACCGGCCAGAGCCGTGGTGGTCAAGGCCGACAACTGGGTGGTGGTCAGAGTCGCCATCTGGGTGGTGGTCAGGCCGGACAGGCCGGAACTGGTCAAGGCCGCCACCTGGCTGGCGGTCAAGGCCGAAAGCTGGGTCGTGGTCAGGGCCGACAACTGGGTTCCGGTCAGACCGCTGATTTCAGTGGTGGTCAGCGAACTGATCAGGGCGGTGGACAGTTCGGTAATCTGAGTACGGCTCAGAGCCGAGAACTGGTCAGCCGACAAAGCGCCGAACTGAGTGCTGGTCAAGGCCGACAGATCGGTCGAAGACAGCCCGGACACCGCGCTGGTGGACAAAGCTGCGATCTGGGTGGTGGTCAGCGCCGCCATCTGGGCGGCGGTCAGGACCGCCGTCTGGGTGTCGGCCAAACCCGAGATGGCCGTGCTGGTAATGGCCGCCAGTTGGGTGGCGCTCATGGACTCGATCTGGGTGACGGTCAGCGAAGCGACCTGGGTGCTGGTCAGGCCCGAAACCTGTGTACTGGTCAGCGAGGCGATGACGCTGGTCGACAGTTCGGACATCTGATAGGCCGACAGGCCGGACAATTGAGTGCTGGTCAGCGCCGAGGCCTCGGTGGTGGTCAGCGAGGTGATGGCCGAATCGCTCAGGGCCGCCAATTGAGTGCTGGTCAGACCCGATAGCTGCTTCGAGGTCAGGGCCGCCAGTTCCGTGCTGGTCAAGCCGGCGACGGCGGTGGCCGACAGACCGGCCAACTGTGTGCTGTTCAAAGAGGACAGCTGCGTGGTGGTCAAGGCGGCGGCAGCAGTGGCCGACAGCCCGCTGATCAGGGTCGAAGTCAGCCCCTTCATCTGCGTGACGCTCAAGGCCGCCGCCTGGGTCGCCGTCAGTCCGGCCAGCGAACTGCTGGTCATGCCGGAAATCTGCGTGCTGGTCAGCGCCGACAGCTGGGTCACGGTCAGTTCGCCCACTTCAGTGCTGGTCAGCCCCTGCAACTGTGTGCTGGTCAGGCTGGACAGCTGCGTCACGCTCATGGCCGCCACGTGATCGCTGTCCAAAGTGGACAGCTGCGTCGAAGTCATGGACGACAGCTGTGTGGTGGTCAGGGCGCTGAACTGGGTCGCCGCCAAACCGTTCAGCTGATCGGAGGTCAAAGCCGACAGTTGAGTGCTGGTCAGCGCCGACAGCTCGGTGGCGTTCAAACCCGACAATTGGGTGCTGCTGAGGGAAGCGATCTGGGTCGTGGTCAGCGACGACAGCTGCTTGGTGGTCAAAAGCGCCAGTTCGGTCGACGTCATCGACGCGATGGCGGTGGTGCTGAGGCCGTTCAGCTGCGTCGTGTTCAGCGTCGAAAGCTGAGTGGCGGTCAGGGCGCCGACGGCGGTGCTGGTCAGGCCGCTCATCTGGGTGCTGGTCAGCATGGCCAGCTGGGTCGAATTCAGAACGGCGATCTGAGTGGCGGCCAACCCCGATACGGCGGTGCTGGTCAGGCCGGAAATCTGCGACGTGGTCAGCGCCGCTACCTGGGAAGTGGTCAGTTCGCCCAGTTCGGTGCTGGTCAACCCCTTCAATTGGGTGCTGGTCAGACCGGCCAATTGCGTCGTGGTCAAGGCGGCGACGTGATTGGCGTCCAGAACCGCCAGCTGGCCGCTATAAAGCCCGGCCAACTGAGTGCTGGTCAATTGCGAGAACAGCGTGGTGGTCAAGCTGTTCAGCTGCGTGGCGTTCAGCCCGGCGACCTGGGTGCTGGTCAGCGCCGACAGCTCGGTGCTGGTCATGTCGGACAATTGATCGTTGCTCAATCCGCCCAGCTGAGTCGACGTCAGCGCCGCCAACTGCTTGGCCGAGAGCATCGCCAGTTCGGTGGTGGTCATGGCGGCGATGGCGGTGCTGGAAATGCCGGCGATCTGGGTGGTGTTCAGCGTCGCCAACTGGGTGGCGTTCAGGGCCGAAATGGCCGTGCTGGTCAAGGCCCCCATCTGCGTGCTGGTCAACACCGACAGTTGCGTGGTGGTCAGGGCGGCGGCCTGGGTGTCGGAAAGACCCGACAGCGCCGTGGTGGTCAGTGCCTTGATCTGATTCGATGTCAGGCTTGTCAGCTGCGTCACGGTCAGCGAAGCCACGTCTGAACTGGCAAGGCCCAACAGACCCGTCGTGGTCAAAGCCTGCAATTGGCTGGTGTTCAGAGCGTCGATCTGATCCGAACTCAGGCCCGCCACCTGCGAACTGTTCAACCCGGAAATCTGACTGGTCGACAGCTGGGTCATCTGAGTGGTGGTCAGGGCCGACAGCTGGTTGGTGGTCAGATAGGAAATCTGCGTGCTGCTCAGCGCCGACAACTCGGTCGAGGTCAGGCTGGAAATCTGATCCGCCGTCAGGCTGCGGATTTGCGTGCTGGTCAGCGACGACAATTGCCGGCTACTCAACTGAGCCAGATCGTCGGCCGAGAGGCTGGAGATCGAAGTTGTCGACAGACCCGCCACCTGGGTGGCGGTCAGCGCGGAAATCTGAGTTCCCGTCATGGCCGAGACGGCGGTGGAGGTCAGGGCGCTGAACTGGGACGCCGTCAGCGTGGCCAGTTGCGTCGTCGTCAGCGACGTCACCTGGGTATCGGACAGACCGGACAAAGCCGTCGTGCTGATGGCGCCGAACTGTGTCGCCGTCAGGGTGGTCAACTGGGTGGTGGTCAGCCCGGAAACCTCGGTGCTGTTCAACCCCCGCATCTGGGTCACGGTCAGATTGTGAATCTGCGTGGTGGTCAGGGCCGCAATCTGATCATTGCTCAACGTCCCGAGCTGGGCCGCGGTCAGACCCGACAGCTGGGTCGTCGTCAGGGCCGCGATCTGGGTCGTCGTCAGATAATCCAGCTGAGTGGCGGTCAGGTTGGAAATTTCAGTCTTGGTCAGATAGCCGAGTTCGGTCGAGGTCAGACCCGACAGCTGATCACCGGTCAGGCTGGTGACCTGGGTGCTGGTCAGCGACGCCAGCTGCGTGCTGGTCAGCTCGGCCAGATCCGTCGCCGTCATGTTGGAAATGGCGGTGGTCGACAGGCCGTTGATCTGAGTCGAATTCATCGCCGAAAGCTGGGTGGCGTTCAGAGCCGACACCGCCGTGCTGGTCAAGGCCGACAACTGGGTCGAGGTCATCACCGTCAGCTGGCTGGTGCTCAACGCCGCCGCCTGCGTATCGGCCAACCCGGTCAGAGCCGTGGTCGTCAGCGCCTTGATTTGAGTGGTGTTGAACTGCGCGATCTGGGTGACGCTGAACTGCGACATCTCCGTGCTGGTCAGCCCCTTGAGGCTGCTGGTCGACAGCGCCAAAAGCTGGGTCTTGCTCAAGATGCCGATCTGATCGCCGCTCAACGCGCCGATCTGGGTGCTGGTCAGGCCCGACAGCTGCGTGCTGCTCAGAAGGCTGACCTCGGTGGTGGTCAGGCTGGAAATCTGCGTGGTATTCAGCGCGGCGATCTGGGTGCTGCTCAGACCCGCCAATTCGGTCGCGGTCAAGCCGTCAAGCTGATCGACCGACAATCCCTTGATCTGCGCCGCCGTCAGCGCCGCCAGCTGCTTGGAGGACAGCTCGGCGAAATCGGTAACGGTCAAGCCGCTGACCGCCGTCACCGACAATCCCTTGATCTGCGTGGTGTTCAGCGCCGCCACCTGGGTCGCCGTCAACGCCGAAGCCGCCGTCGAGGTCAGACCGCCCATCTGGCTGGAGCTCAGCACCGACAACTGGGTGGTGGTCAGCGAAGGAATCTGGGTGTCGCTCAGACCACCAAGCGCGGTTGCCGTCAGATAGGTCATCTGAGTGGTGGTCAGGCTGGCCAGCAACGTCGTGCTGAGCGCCGCCATCTCGGTACTGGTCAGGCCCTTGATGGCGGTGGTGGTGATGGAATTCAGCTGCGTGCTGTTCATGGCATTCAGCTGATCCGAGGACAGCGCGGCGATCTGCGAGCTGTTCAGGCCACGCAGCTGGGTCGTGCTGAGCGACGACATCTGATCACTGGTCAGATAGGACAGCTGGGTGGTGGTCAGCCCCCCAAGCTGGGTGCTGGTCACCGCCGACAGTTCGGTGGTGGTCAGCGCGGCGATTTGGTCGCCGGTCAGCCCTTTCATCTGCGTGCTGGTCAACAACGCGAATTCGGTGCTGGTGAACTCACCCAAGTCATCCGACGACAACGAACCCAAGGCCGTGCTGGACAAGGCCTTGATCTGGGTGGTGCTTAAGGACTGAACCTGGGTGGTGGTCAGGGCCGACAGCGCCGTCGAACTCAAGGCCGCCATCTGCGTGCTGGTCAGGGCATGCAGAAGCGTGGTCGACAGGCTGGACGACTGAACATCCGTCAGGCCCTTGATGGCCGTGGCGGTCAGAGCGGCGATCTGGCTGGTGGTGAAACCGGCCAGCTGGGTCGCGGACAGCGCCGCCAGTTCCGTGCTGGTCAGCCCCTTCACCGCCGTCACCGTCACCGCGCCCAACTGGGTCGAGGTCAGGTTGCTCAACTGGTCCGCCGTCAGCGCCGACATCTGGGTACTGGTCAGACCCGCCATCTGAGTGGTGTTGAGGGCGGCCAGCTGGTCGGCACCGATCTGCGTCATCTGGGTGCTGGTCAAGCCCGCCAGAGTGGTGCTGGTCAGATAGGAGACTTCCGTGCTGGTCAGGCTGCTCAACTGATCGCCGGTCAGCCCCTTGATCTCGGTGCTGGTCAGAAAATAGATTTGCGTGCTGTTCAACGCGGCGATCTGATCCATGGACAGAGCGCCGATGGCGGTGCTGGTCAGGCCGCGCAACTGGGTGGTGTTGATGACCGCCAGCTGAGCGGCCGTCAAACCGCTCATCTGATCGGCGGTCAGCGCCGAGAACTGAGTCGCCGTCATGGCCGCCAGCTGAGTGGTCGTCAGCTCGGACACTTCGGTAGCCGTCATCGAGGCCACCTGGGTGGTGGTCAGACCGGCGAGCTGGGTCAAGCTCAAAGCGTTGAGCTGAGTCTGGCTCAGGGCCTGAATGTCGGTGGTGGACAACCCCTTCACCGCCGTCGAGGTGATGCCCCCCAACTGAGTGATGGTCAGGGCACCGGTCTGGGTTTCCGTCAGGCCCTTGAGCTGCACCGACGTCAAGCCGGCAATCTGGGTAACGCTGAGAACCGCCAGCTGGTCCAGAGACAGCTGACCGACCTGGGTCGAGGTCAGACCGGCGATCTGGGTCGAACTCATGGACACCAGTTCGGCGATGGTAAGGGTGTTCAACAGCTCGCCGCTCAGGCCTTTCAACTGGGTGCTGGTCAAAGCCACCACCTGTTCCACCGACAGCGAACTCAGCTGGTCGACGGTCAGCGCCCCCAAAGCGGTCGAGGTCAAGCCGACGATCTGCGTGGTGGTGAAGGCGTCCAGCTGGCTGTCGGACAAGGCACCCATCTGGGTGCTGGTCAAAGCCGACAGCTGGGTGCTGGTCATGCCGCCGATCTGGGTGTTGGTCAACGCCGAGACTTCGTCGTTGGTCAGCGCTTTGATCTGAGTGGTGGTGAAGGCCCCGACCTGCGTCGCCGACATGGCGGCCAACTGATCGGCCGTCAGCGCGGCGATATCGGTGGTGGACAGCGCCTTGATCTGGGTGGTGGTGAAGGCGGCGATGTCGGTGGTGCTGAAAGCGTCGATCTGCACCGCGTTCAGCACGGCGATTTGCGTGGCGCTGAAACCAAGCTGGTTGGAACTGATCGCGGCGATCTGATCCGACGTCAGCGAAGCGACCTGGGTGGTCAGGAAATAGGAAAACTGGGTCGACGAAAGTTCGGTGATTTCCGTCGTGGTCAGCGCGGCGACCTGCCAGGACGCCAAAGACTGAATCTGAGTCGCAGTAAGACCCTGGATGTCAGTCTTCGTCATCGCGGCAATTTGCACTGCGCTATATGACGAGATGGAAGTAGCCACCGTTCAGACCCCAATTTGCCCGTTTCCAGGCTCGCTCCGCGTTGTCCTCTTCAAGCAGACGGCGACCAAACCGTCCCAACGCAAAGCTTTGACCAACCCATCCTTTGCAGGACCCATGCCATGTTATAGCTGCTTGAATTTAAAGAATTTGCTAATTTCCCCCGCGATCAGCAGAGCTTCTACCCGGCAAAAATTACCCAGAAACGGGAGAAAACTGCAGGGATTGGCAGAACGGCCCCGGCGGCGTTAAGCTTGCCGCATGAAAAAAATTTCGCTTCCCCTGCTTCTGATTGTGCTCGGACTGCCTTCTCTGGGACTGGCCGCCCCGCCGCCATCGCCAGAACAGGCCTTGATGCATGTCCAGAAGGATTCGGGCGACGGCAAGCTGTTCTCTCACGGCTCGGGCGTCTATCTGGGGGGAGGGCTGGTTCTGACCGCCGCCCACGTCATCACCGTCAATCCCGGCCACCCGGAAGTGAAGCTGATGGGGCAGGAACATATGATCATGGATGCGAAGGTGGTGCTGGACGGCAGCCGCATCGAACCCGATCTGGATCTGGCCTTGATCAAGATCGACGCCGCCGCCCTACCGCCAGCGCGGCGGGACCAGGAAGCGGTAACCGTCTGCGCCAGCAATGCCGGGCTCAATCAGCCGGTTCTAGTGGCGGCGCAGGAAAAAGTCTCACCCGCCACCACGTTCCCCCAACCCATGGAGCGGCGGAACGAAAAAGTGGTCGAAACCAACGGCTGGACCAACCTGCTGACCACCGGCTTCCATCATGGCGCCTCGGGCGGAGGAGTCTTCGATCCGGCCCGAGGCTGTCTGGCCGGCATCGTCTTCCTGGAACTGAGCAGCGCCGATCAGAAAATCGATCTGACCGCCTTCATTCCCGCATCCCGCATCACGCCGTTCCTGAACCAGTATCTTTGGCAAATGGGCCAATAGGCCGATTCAGGCGACGCTGACGGCGGGAGCGCCCTGCCATTCGCTGCTGGCGGGAATTTCCTCGCCCTTCATGATGATGGTCAGCGGACCGACGCGGGAGAAATCGCCGCAATGGGTGTCATAGAGCACCGTCGAGCCGGCGCCAACCGACACCCCCGTTCCCAGCACCACCCGACCGACCTTCATCACCCGGTCCTCGTACAGGTGGGTCTGAAGCGCCGACAACGAGTTGATCACGCAAAAATCGCCGACATCGATGCAGTCGAATTCGGTAATGTCGGTGGTGTCCATAAACACGCCCTTGCCGAACTTGCTGCCGAACAGGCGCAGCACCCACGGCAGCATCGGCGTGCCGCGCAGATGATCCAGCAACACCTTGCCGGCCATGCCCCAATACATCACCGCCACTGCCTCGGTGCGAAGCGCCCACCACGACCACATGGGCTTCACCGTGGGACGATAGGTTCCCATGGTCAGCCACTTGACGGCGATGGCGGCCAGCACCAGCGAGCAGGAAATCACCACGCTACAGGCCATGAAACGGGGAATCACGCCCCAGTAGTCGCGCGCCAGGATCGACGGCGCCAGAAAATCCACGGCCAGCGTGCCGAAGACGATGAACAGCATGGTCGGCAGCGACACGCTGAAAGCCTCAAACAGAGCGCGGGCCAAGCGGCGCCAGCGCGGCGGCGTATAGGTCCAGTTAGCGGCGACGTCGTCGAAACGCTGGCGCACCGGCAGTTTCAACGGCGGCGACCCGAACCAGATGTCGCTTTCGGCCATGGCCGTACCGTCGGACGGCGGACGCGACTTGATGCCGATCAAAGCCCCATCGGGGATCGAACTGCCCGGCGGCACCACAGCGTCGTTGCCGACGAACACCCGCGAGCCCGTCTTCACCGGCTCCAGGATCATCCAGCCGCGATGAATTTCTTCATCGCCCAGCACCACTTCGTCGGCGATGAAGCATTTTTCGCCGATTTCGGTCAGGTCGTAACGTCCCGCCAGATTGGTAGAAATTTCGGAGTCCTTGCCGATCTTGGCGCCCATCAACCGATACCAGGCCCGCATGTAGACCGTGGCATACAACGACGACAGGGTTTCCAGCGTCAGTTCCGTCGCCAAGGCGACGAACCATTTCCGCAGATAGAACCAGCTATGCACCGAATAATGACCGGCCCGGACCCGCGGCAGCACGGTCCAGCGCACCAGGGCGATCAGCAGGACGGTAAAAGCGATCAGGGCGATGGCCGCCGGCCAGGCGGTCATGGGCAGCATCAGCAACGGGTCGATCCCCCACTGCTCGGCCAACTGGTCGCCGAACGTGTCGATGAAATAGAACGCCGGCAGGATGGGGATCAGCGAAACCGGCGGCAGGATCAGCAGCATGCCCAAATACAGCAGTCCCTGAGCGGCGCGACGCAAGGCTCCGGCCTGGGCCGCCTCGGGCAGGGACGCAGGATCGACCGAGCCGATCTTGCGGCCCGGCGTGCCGTCCCAGCGTTCCCAGGCCCCCGTGCGGGTGCCGACCGGCAGGCTGGTCAGATCGCCCATCTGTGTTCCCTCGCCCAACACCGTATCGGCGCAAACCACGCAGGAACTGCCCATGATGACATCGGCGCCGATGTCAATGCGGCCGATGATCAGTTCGTTGCCCACCACCTCGGCGTTCGACAGCAGCAGTTTGGCTCCCAGCGAGGCGCCGTCGCCGATCGAGATAAGATCCACGGCTCCGGCCTCGAAATCGCCAAGGATGACGTCATTGCCGATCTTGGCGCCCAAAATCCGCAAATAAACACGGATCAGAGGCGTGCCTTGCAGCCATTTCACATGGACCATGCTGATGAAGCGCTGCGACAGCCACCAGCGGAAATAATAGACGCCCCACAAAGGATAACGGCCCGGCCTGGTCCGGCCGATGGCGATCCATTTGCCTGTGGCGGCGACAAAGAAGGTGCTGATGTTGATGACGCCGTAGGTGACCAGCAAGGCCACCACCTCGTCGAAGAAATTCTGTTCCTCGCCCGAGAACAGCTGATAGGCCACGAACACCCCCAGCCAAGGCGCGGTGGTCAGAGCCAGGATCAGCGGCAACACCGCCGCCTGGGCCAGACCGCACAACAGACGGCGCAGGAAGGGCGGCGGAGTAAACGACAGATCGCGCTCGACGCCGATACCGCGTTGATCCAGCAAGGCGGCCATGGCCCGCAAGGTGCGGACGTTATAAACGTCCTGCAACGTCAGACCCGCCAAGGCCGGAGTCTGGCGCACCGCCGAAACGAAGCGGGCGGCGATCAGGGAATGCCCCCCCAGGTCGGTGAAGACATCGGCGTCGAATGGCAGGGATTGCCCGGGAAACACGGTGCGGGCCGCCGCCAGCAGCAAAGCCTCGGTCTCGGTGGCGGGGTCTTCCTGCTCCTCGGCCTCGACGGCGGACAATGGCAGATTTTGCAAGGCCTTGCGGTTGACCTTGCCCGACGCCAGACGCGGCAGTTCCTCGACCGCTTCGTAATGGGACGGAATCATGTAGCAGGGCAGATCGGCCTTCAGCGCTTCGCGGAAGTAAGCGCGGTCGCCAATATCCTTGCCGGTCAGGAACGCCACCAGCCGATCGGTGCCGCCATCCTGGCGCACCACCACGGCGGCATGGGAAATTCCCGGCAACTGGGCCAGCCGGGCTTCGATCTCACCCAGTTCAACGCGATATCCGCGAATTTTCACCTGATCGTCGATGCGGCCGTGGAATGCGATGTTGCCGTTTTCGTCCAGGCTGACCGCATCCCCCGAACGATAGAGAAACGGGTCGTTGCGGCCGGAAGCGAAGGGATTGTCGATGAATTTCTGCGCCGTCAGATCCGGACGGTTCAAGTACCCCGCCGCCACGCTGGGACCGCCGATCAGCAATTCGCCCTGCACGCCAGGCGGCACCGGCCTGAGAGCCTCGTCGACGATATAGCAGGTATAGTTGGGAATGGGCCGTCCAATGGTCACCGGCTGGCCGGGCGTCACCTCGGCGACGGTAGCCACCACCGTCGATTCGGTAGGGCCGTAGCTGTTGAACAGGCGCCGCCCCGGCCGGCACCAGCGTTCGGCCAGGGCCGGAGGACAGGCCTCGCCGCCCAGGATGATGATACGGAGCGACGGCACGTCGGCAGGCAGCATGGACAGCAGGGTCGGCACGGTATCGATCACCGTCACCCCGGCGGCGCTCAGGATGCCGGCCAGATTTTCCGTATCCTGCATGGTCTGCCGGCTGGCCACCCACAGCTTGGCTCCGGTCATGTAGGGAAGGAAGATTTCTTCCAGCGACAGATCGAAGGCGACCGAAGCGCCCTGGAACATCACATCCCGCTCGTTCAGGCCGTAGACCAGATTGGCCGAGCGCAGGAAATGGCAGATGTTGCGGTGGCTGATGACCACGCCCTTGGGCTTGCCGGTGGAGCCCGAGGTATAAATCACATAGGCAGGATCCTGCGGTCCCATGCCTTCGGCCCGCAGATCGGGGGCGGCGCCGTTCCCGGTTCCGGCCAGGACCGTGGCGAAATCCAGACGCGCCGCCGGTAGATCGCCTTGCTTCGCGCCGTTGACGGCGTCCACCACGATGCCTACGGCCTGGCAATCGGCCATGCAGTCGGCAACCCGATCGATGGGGGCGTCGGCATCGAAGGGCAGGTAGGCCGCGCCCGATTTCAGAATGCCCAGCAACGCCACATGCAGGTCGGCGGAACGCTGCATCCATAGACCGACGAAGCTGCCGCGCCCGATGCCTCGCTCCCGCAGGGCGCTGGCGAAACGGTTGGCCCGTCGTTCCAATTCTTCATAGGAGACAATCTGGCCGGCGAACTCCAGGGCCGGGCGGGCGCCGAACTGCCGCGCCGAACCGGCGAACAGATCGGACAGCAGTTCATCCTTGAGAAGGCTCGGCTCCCAATGAGGGAAAAAGGCCGGCAAAACGGGCGAAACGTGGGTCATGTCTTCCAACTACCGCCGGTCATGAAAGCCTGATCTGGCGGACTAAAGAGCGAATCGGCCTCGGGCATACTGCTTTGGCGGCGGATTATAAAGACCTCTTTTTAGAAGAGAGCCATGCCTGGATTCAAGGGTTCTGAACCGCCCGGCATAAAACCAGGGGGATGTTGTCCACCTGGGGAAAGTACCATTTCAGGTGAAAGCTCTTTCCAAACGCCTCGACTTGGGCGGCTTCAGCCTCGAAAGGATGCCCCTTGGCCAGCTGGCTTTTGAAGTCCGGTTCGGCCATGCCTTGGGCGATGCCCAGGCCCAACGCCTTCAGCACCGCCTCTTTGGCTGTCCACAGCCGGAAGAAACTGTCGGCGCGCTCGGAATCGTCCAATCCCCGCAGCCAGCGTTTTTCCGCCGCCGAGAAGAAATCCCCGGCCACCGTTTCAATCCAGGGACCAGACTGGGGAATTTCCACGTCGACGCCGACCGCCCGTCCGTCTTCGTCGGCGGCCAAAGCCACCATTCCGTCGCGCCGGGCCTGGCTGAACTGCAATGGCGTGCTGGGCTTTTCGATCAGGGGCCGCCCCAGGTCGTCGCGGACGATGTGCAGGGACGAAGGCGCGCATCCCAACAAACCGGCCAGATGCCCGTGAACCGCCTTTTGCCGCGCCTCGGCATCCTCAAGACCGTCCCACAACCACAAATCCTTGTCGATTTCTCTCACGCCACGCCCTCTTTGATGCGTTTGGCATACCAGCGGAAGCTGTCCTTGGGCATCCGCCGCTGGCTCGCATAATCAATATAGGTGATTCCGAAGCGGCGTGAATAGCCGTACTGCCACTCCCAGTTGTCCAGCAACGACCAGACGAAATAACCGCCGACCTTGCAGCCGGCCTGCCGGGCCTTGATCACCGCGTTCAGATGATCGGCCAGAAAGGCCGTGCGCTCGGGGTCGGCCACGCCGTCCCCTTGCGGATGGTCGTCGAAAGCGGCGCCGGTTTCGGTGATCAGCACGTTGGGATTGCCGTACAGTTCCTTCAGTTCGGTCAGCACTTGCAGCAGCCCGCCCGGCTCCACCGGCCAGTCCATGGCCGTGCGGCGGGCGATGCGCGGAACGCCCCACCAGGCGTCGAAGGCCCGGCCCGGCTGGTGCTGGATGGTCAGCGGCGAATAATAATTCACCCCCAGCACATCCAGCGGAAAACGAATGCTTTCCATGTCGCCCGGCTTGATCAGATCGACCATGGCGTCGGCCAGGATATCCGGCGGCAGCCCCCGCATGACGCCATCCAAGGGGACGCGGTTCCACACCGCGTCCCAGCGGATGGCGGCGGCGGCGTCCTCGGGCCGGTCGGAAGCAGGTACGATGGGCTGCAGGCTGAGCACCGTCCCCAGGGCCCATCCCTTGTTCTCGGCCCGCAAAGCCGCCAGAGTTCTGCCCTGCGCCAGATTCTGATGGTGCAGCGCCGCCAGAATGGCCGGCGCCCCTCCGTTCAGGCCCGGCGCATGTTCGGCATAACCGTGGCCGAAGATGGCGGATACCGACGGTTCGTTCAGGGCGAACCAATCCTTGACCCGATCCCCCAGCCGCCGCGCCGCCGCCAGAGCGTAGTCGCTCATCCACCCGGCCATGTCGCGGTTCAGCCAGCCGCCCTTGTCCTGCAAGGGCTGGGGCAAATCCCAGTGATAGAGACAGGCCATCGGCCGCACCCCGGCCTTCAGCAGGCCGTCCACCAACCGGTCGTAAAAATCAAGCCCCTTGGCGTTGACCTTTCCCGTGCCGCCGGGCAACACCCGTGGCCAGGCGATGGAAAAGCGATAAGCCCCCAATCCCAGAGACTTCATCAGCGCCACGTCTTCCGGCCAACGGTGATAATGATCGCAGGCGACGTCCGGATGCGATCCGTCCATGATGGCGCCGGGCCGCTTGGCGAAAGTCTCCCAGATGCTGGCACCGCGCCCGTCCTCGGCGACCGCGCCTTCGATCTGCAAGGCAGAAGTGGACGCGCCCCACAGGAAGTCTTTCGGCAACGACGCGGCGCAGGCCAGTCTGGGCAAGGCGGCAAAAGCCGCCGAGGCGGCCAGGAAACTGCGGCGGGTAGGCACGGTCGGACGCTCTCTTGCAGACTGAGGGGCTTGGCTGTCTCGCACAGAAAAGTGGCGAAAGAGTGGCGGATAATCCACTGTTTTTCTGGAAGAAACGACTTAATTCCGCCACGTTCCAGGTGCTAAGTTCTCCTTGTCTCCCGATCGGGGAGGTTTCAGGAGCCTATCATGAGTTTCGAATATTTCGTCGCCGTCGACGCCAGCGGTCATGCTGGCCTTGCCGCCACCAAGCGTAGCGCCGTGGAGAGCGACATCGCCGAACATGGCGGACATCTGGTGGCCGTCCGCGCCGCCAACGCCTTCGCCGCGCGCCGCAAGGCCGAGGCAGCCGAGTCCGGCGAAAACCACTAATTCCCAAGAGGCGTCCGGATGATATGCTGTAGGGCATGTCATCCGGTCACGATCACCCTCACCATCGCCACGTCCACGCTCATCCGGCCGTTCTTGCCGGATTGGCCGCCGCCGTCCTGTTCGGAGCCAGTACACCCTTCGCCAAGCTTCTGCTGGCGGATTGCGATCCCTGGCTGCTGGCGGGAATGCTGTACATGGGATCCGGCCTGGGATTGGGGCTGCTGGCCCTGCTGCGCCCCAGCGGCCAGCGCGTCGACCGAAAAGATATTCCCTGGCTGGCCGCCGCCATCCTGTTCGGCGGCATTCTCGCCCCGGTTCTGCTGATGATGGGACTGAAAGGCACCCAGGGGTCCGCCGCTTCGCTGCTGCTGACCACCGAAGGGGTTTTCACCTCGCTGCTGGCTTGGGCCGTTTTCGGCGAGAACATCGGGCGGCGCATCGGCCTGGGCATGGCCGCCATCACCGCCGGCGCCGTCATCCTGGCCTGGGACGGCGGCTTCCAACGTCCGATGCTCACCAGCCTGGGCCCGCCGGCCGCCATTCTTGCCGCCTGTCTGTGCTGGGGCGTCGACAACAACCTGACCCGCAAGGTCTCCCTGTCCGATCCGGTGCGCATCGCCGCCTGGAAAGGATTGGCCGCCGGCGGCTGCAACCTGATCCTGGCTCTGACCGTCGCCCGAGCGGCGCTGCCCGGCCCCGGATTGGCGGCGACGGCGGCGATGATCGGTTTTCTGGGGTACGGCGTCAGCCTTGTGCTTTACGTCCTGGCCTTGCGCGGATTGGGCTCCGCCCGGGCCGGAGCCTATTTTTCCATGGCGCCGCTGATCGGCGCCATTCTGGCCCTGCCCCTGCTGGGGGAAATGCCCGGTCCCCGCCTGCTGGCTGCGTCTCTGTTGATGGCTCTGGGGCTATGGCTGCATCTGACGGAACGGCACGAACACGAGCACGATCATCCGCTCGCCAGTCACGATCATATGCACGACCACGCCGACCCGCACCACCGCCATGACCATGATCCCGGCGACGACGCCCCCGATGGCCCTCACAGCCACCCGCATCAACATGCCCCGCTGCAACACAGCCACGCCCATTTTCCCGATGCCCACCACCGTCACGGACATTCCTGAGAAATCGCCGGCGTGAAGCTTTGGCCTGAACCAGCCTGTGGCTGTTGCGGGCGCGAACAGGGGATGGCAGCATAATTGAACGCCTTGTGATTGACGGCACGAAGGAAGGATCCGCGGCCCATGACCAAAAGCTTGTTCTTCGGGCTTCTTGCCGCCGTCGCCGTCCTGACGTCGCTGCTGTGGCTCCAGCCGGCCCAAGCCGGGCCGACCCTGGACGCCATCAAGGCCCGAGGCGTCGTTCAATGCGGTGCCAATGTCCTTCCCGGCTACGCCGCCCCCGACGCCCAAGGCCAATGGACCGGCATCATGGTCGATTTGTGCCGGGCCCTTGCCGCCGCAACGCTGGGCGACGCCGGAAAGATCGACATCGTTCCCATCGAAAGCCTGACCCGCTTCAATGTTCTGGCGGCCGGAAACATCGACGTTCTGGCCGATGGCGCCACCATTACCCTGGAGCGGGAAACGCGCCTGAATTTAGCCTTTCCCGCCATTTATCTTTACGATGGGCAATCCTTTCTCGCCCACCATTCCCTGCATCTGAAAAGCATCCGCGACCTGAAAAGCGGAACCGTCTGCGTTGCCGACGGCACCACGTCTCAACGCAATCTCGCCGAATTTGTCCTGCGCGAGCATATGAGCGTCCGCATCCTGCCCACGCAATCGGATCAGGGGGTCTGGCAGTCCTATCTGAAAGGCCGCTGCGACGTCATGACCGGCGATCGGTTCGCGCTGCTGGCGCGGCTTGCCCTGGATGCCCAAAACCCCAACGACCACGACTTGCTGCCCGAGGTGATCTCCAAGGAGCCTATCGGCCCTGCCGTTCGCAGCGACGACCCTCAATGGATCAAACTGGTGCGCTGGACCGTCTTCGCCCTGATCGCCGCCGAGGAACATGGCCTGACCTCAGCCAATATCGACAAGCCGGCTGAAGACGGTGGAGCGGAAGTGGACATTCTGACCGGAAAAAGCCGTGATTATGCCGAAAGCCTGGGTGTCGCGCCCGGTTGGGCGAAACGGATCATCCGCCAAGTCGGCAATTACGGCGAAATCTTCACCCGCCATTTCGGGGCCGGATCGCCCATGAAGGGCGAACGCGGCATCAACGCCCCCTGGACCCAGGGCGGCCTGATTTATGCGCCGCCGCTGCGATGATTTTCCGCCGTTTCGCCAATATCGGAATCTCCCTGCGTCTGATGACCGGTCTGGCCTTGATGGCGGCTTTGGTGCTGGCCGCCGGTCTGGTGGCCTTGAACTCGTTGAGTCTGTTCCGCAACGGCTTCGAGGAAATCACCAGCCAATGGCTGCCCAGCATCGAAGCCGCCGGACGCCTGAGCCAGCAAAGCGAAAGCATTGTCGCCCAGGCTCCGCAACTGGCCGACACCCGCACACAAATGGCCCGGGACAGCCAGAAATTGCGTCTGGCCGATCAGTTAAACTGGCTGAACGAGCTGATTTCAAGCCTGGATCCGGCCAGCACCGGCAAAGAGCAGGCGGCCCGCCTGCGCGATCTGCAAAAAGACTTGGCCGTCAACCTGGACCGTGTCGACGACATCGTCGGCCGCCGCTTCGCCAACGAAGCCCAGCGCCGGCAATTGGTTTCCGAGATGATCGCCTTGTCGGACCGGCGCCGTGACGACACCGCCGCCGAAGTCGAACGTCTGCAAACCCGGTTGAAAGTCGATTTGGCCCGCCCGGGCGGGGGCGATACGCGCGAAGCCTTGAAGATACTCGATCAAAGCGCCGCCATGCAGCAGTTCTCGCGCCGCGCCGCCGAAGCCATGACCATGGGACTGGCGATCGGCGCCAGCGAACAGCCCATCGAGATCGACCATCTGAACGGCCGCTTCGCCATGGCTATGGACGCCCTGTTGGCCGCCCATAGCGCATTGCCGCCAAACATGGCCGAACATTTCAGCTACGTGGTTGACGAACTGCATCGCCTGGGAGATGGAGAAGCGGGGATTATTACCAACCGCCGCGCCGCCCTGGGCGTCGAGGTGGCCAGCCGGGGCGTCCTGGGGCACAACGTCGTTCTGTCGAACCGGCTGGTGGATACCGTCCACGACATCTACGCCGCCATGGAGGACGGTGTGCGGCAACGCGGACAAGACGTGACCCGCACCATGGAGAATCAGCGCCGCCTCGTTTTTCTCGGCATCGCGGCGTGCCTGGTGGGAACCCTGGCCCTGTTCGTCTATATCCGCCGAGCCGTCGTCCACCGTCTGCACGCGCTGCAAAGCGTCATGACGGCGCGGGCCGAGGGCCGGACGCCGCCGGTGCCGTATGGCGCCGATGGCGACGAGATCGGCGCCATGGCCCGCGCCCTGAATGTTCTGCTGAACGCCCTGTCGAGCAGAGAAGAGGCGCTGCTGAACAGCGAACAACGGCTGCGCTCGATCCTCGACGCCTCCGTGTTCCCCATCCTGATCGTTCGGCTGTCGGACCTGAAACTGGTGTTCCACAACAGTCCGGCCCACGAACAACTGGCGCTGGTCAACGGCGAAATCATCCGCGCCCAGGAACTGTTCGAGGACGAAAAAACCGCGGAACGCTGCTTTGATCGTATCGCCCATGCCGGCTCGATCCGGGATTTCGAAGCTTCGTTGACCCGCCGGGACCACAGCCGCTTCTGGGCGCTGATGGCCGGGATCCAAATGACTTATGAAGGGCAGATTTCCGTGCTGTTGTCCTTCAACGACATCACCGAACGGCGCAACGCCGAACAAAGCCTGACGGCGGCGAAGCAGCAGGCGGAATCCGCCGCCCGCGCCAAATCGGAATTCGTCGCCATGATGAGCCACGAAATCCGGACGCCCATGAACGGCATTCTCGGCATGGTCCAGCTTCTTGGCGAAACTCCCCTGTCCGAACAGCAAAAGGATTACGTCGACACCATCCACCAATCCGGCGACGCCCTGCTGACCATTCTCAACGACATCCTCGATTTCTCGAAACTCGAGGCCAAGCGTCTGGAACTGGACAGCGTCACTTTCGATCTGGCGGCCACCGTCCAGGCTACTGCCGCCCTGATGTCGGTGCATGCTCAGGACAAAGGGCTGACGCTGGCGGTGGACATGCCCGACGATCTGCCGTCCGCCGTTCTGGGCGATCCCAACCGCTTGCGCCAGATCCTGCTGAACCTGCTGTCGAACGCCATCAAGTTCACCGAAAAAGGCGGCATCGTCCTGCGCATCACCCTGCTGGAACAGGCGACATCGACCATCCATCTGCGTTTTGCCGTCGAAGATACCGGCATCGGCATTTCCAAAACCGCCCAGCGCCGGCTTTTCTCGGCATTCTCCCAAGCCGACACCTCTATTTCGCGGCGCTTCGGCGGCACCGGACTGGGGCTTGCCATCTGTCAGCAACTGACCCGGCTGATGGGCGGCGAAGTCAAAATATCCAGCACCCTGGGCAAAGGCAGCAGCTTCTGGTTCGACCTCGCCTTGCCGATCCGCGAGATGGAGCATCCGCCGGCCATCCGCGATCTTCCCGTCCTGCGCTCCCTGCGGCTGCTGCTGGCCGAGGACAACGCCGTCAACCGCAAGGTGGCCGAGGCCATTCTGCGCCGCTTCGGCCATCAGGTGACCTGCGCCGTCGATGGCGAACAAGCCGTTTCGGCCGTCGTCGCGGGCGGAATCTTCGATCTGGTGCTGATGGACGTGCAGATGCCGGGCATGGACGGGCTGCAAGCCACCCGCCTGCTGCGCCAACAAGGCTATGGCCTACCCATCATCGCCCTGACCGCCAACGCCATGCGCGAGGACGCCGAACATTGCCTGAGTGCCGGCATGAACGGCTATGTGGCCAAACCCTTCACCCCCGAGAATCTGTTCGGCGAGATCGCCCGCGTGCTGCAATCGGCTTCAACGCAGACGCCCGACCCGGCCACGGCTTGATCCCGGCTCCGTTCGGTGGTGGAATGAGACGTGAATTCCAGGGGAGATCATCCATGACCCGCCGCATTGCCGCTTGCCTGTTGGTCTTCTTGGGCCTCTCTCCCGCTTTACGGGCCGAGGAAACATCCACCTCGGCTCCGACGTTCGAGGCTCATCTCGCCTCCTATCGCCACAAGGCCGACGCCGAGCGCGGCTGGAAGGTTTTAAGCGACAGCTATTCCAGCGTGCTGTACTTCCACGCCGCCATCCGCGAAGTCGATCTGCCGGGCAAGGGAAAAGGCCATTATTTCCGCCTGTTCGCCGACGGCGATCAGGACATGATGGAAAGCCTGTGCAAATCCATGCATGAGCGGAAGCTCTATTGCGTGCTGATGCCCGCCGCCCGCTGATCCGGCCGCCACTCCGTTGACGACACCCGGACGCCGCCTGCTGCGCCTGATTCTGCTGATCGGGCTGGGAGTGCCGCTGGGACTTGTCTGCCTCTATCGCTTCGTGCCGCCGCCCCTGACACCGCTGATGGTCATCCGCCTGTTTCAAGGCGAGGGACTGGACAAGGATTGGGTGCCGCTGTCGGCCATCTCGCCCGAGCTTCAACGGGCGGTGATGGCATCCGAGGACGCCAAGTTCTGCACCCATCATGGCTTCGATTGGGCCGCCATCGACAATGCCATGGATGTCTACGAAGACGGCGGCCATGTGCTGGGAGCCAGCACCATTTCCATGCAGACCGCCAAGAACCTGTTCCTTTGGCCGGGGCGAGATTTCCTGCGCAAGGGCATCGAGGCAATGCTCACCGTGATGCTGGAGACCGTCTGGCCCAAGCGCCGCATCATGGAGGTCTATCTCAACATCATCGAATGGGGGCCAGGCATCTACGGCGCCGAAGCCGCCGCCCGCCATTATTACCGCAAACCCGCCGCCCAGCTGACCCAGCGGGAAGCCGCCGCCCTGGCCGCCGTTCTGCCCAGCCCCCGGCGCTGGTCGCCCATCGCTCCGGGCGGCCATGTGGCTTCGCGCATTCCGGTGATTTCCGCCCGCATGAGCGCCGTGCCCATGCACGATGGACGCATCTGCCGCTGAGGGTTCATCCGTCGCTGAGGTGCAAAGGCCGGATCTGGCCTTGACGGCGGGCGGGGACTATTCTACTCCCCGGTTCGATCTTTTCGCTGCCATGGCTTTGCCATGATGGCTGGCTTATACTTTCTGGCCCCGAAATTCAGGCGTGACCACCATGACCAAGCTTGCCGCCCGCCCCGTTGTTCTGTGCATCCTCGACGGCTGGGGCTATCGCCCCGAGCGCGAGGACAACGCCATCGCCCTGGCCGACACCCCGGTTTGGGATTCGCTGATCGCCACCTGTCCGCACGCGCTTCTCGCCACGTCGGGATTGCAGGTCGGCCTGCCCGATGGGCAGATGGGCAATTCCGAGGTCGGCCATATGAATCTGGGCGCCGGCCGCGTCGTCATGCAGGATCTGCCGCGCATCGATCAGGCGGTGGCCGACGGCAGCCTGGCCCGGAACCCGCAGCTTCTGTCTTTTGTCGCCAACCTGAAGAAAACCGGCGGCAAGGCGCATCTGATGGGACTGATGTCGCCGGGCGGCGTGCATTCCCACCAGGACCACATGGCCGCTCTGGCCCGTATCCTGTCCGACGCCGGCGTGCCGGTGGTGGTCCACGCCTTCCTGGACGGCCGCGATACCCCGCCGTCCTCGGCCCGCGATTTCCTGACCAAGTTCATCGCCGATGTCGCCGGCAAGACCGTCCGCATCGGCACCGTGTCCGGCCGCTATTACGCCATGGACCGCGACAAGCGTTGGGACCGCGTGTCCCTGGCCTGGACCGCCATGGTCGAGGCCAAGGGACAAACCGCCGCCGACGCCGTCGCCGCCGTCGATGCGTCCTACGCCGCCGGCAAAACCGACGAATTCGTTCTGCCCGCCGTCATCGACACTTATGACGGCATGAAAGACGGCGATGGCCTGTTGATGGCCAATTTCCGCGCCGACCGCGCCCGCGAAATCCTTTCGGCCTTGGTGGACCCGGCCTTCGACGGCTTCCCCCGGTCACGCCTTCCGGTCTTTGCCGCCCGCCTGGGCATGGCGGAATATTCCAAGGATTTGAGCGCGTTCCTGGAACTGTTGTTCCCGCCGGAAAGCCTGTCGCGGATTCTGGGGGAAGTGGTGTCCGATCTGGGGCTGACCCAGCTGCGCATCGCCGAAACCGAGAAATACGCCCACGTCACCTTCTTCTTCAACGGCGGCCGCGAACAGGTCTTCCCCGGCGAGGACCGCATCCTGGTGGACAGCCCCAAGGTGGCCACCTACGACCTGCAGCCGGAAATGTCGGCCCCGGCCGTCACCGACAAGCTGGCGGCGGCCATCACCGGCGGCAAATACGACCTGATCGTGGTGAACTACGCCAACGGCGACATGGTCGGCCACACCGGCATCCTGCCCGCTGCCATCAAGGCCGCGGAAACCATCGACGCCAGTTTGGCGCGCCTGAAGGACGCCATCACCAAGGCCGGCTGCACCATGCTGATTACCGCCGATCACGGCAATTGCGAACTGATGCGCGATCAGGTTACCGGCGAACCCTATACCGCCCACACCATCGGCAAGGTTCCGGTCGTGCTGCTGAACGGTCCCAACGGCCAAACGCTGACCGACGGCCGTCTGGCCGACGTGGCGCCGACGGTCCTGGCCCTGATGGGTCTGGCTCAACCCGCCGAAATGACCGGACATTCTCTGCTGGCCGCTAGTGCCCAGGCCTGACGCTCCTTTCCTGAAATCTGCCGTACTGGCGGCGCTTCTGCTCGTGGGAGCGGATGGCGTCGCCTTTGCCGAACGCCCTGCCGCCGCTCCTCCTCCTCCCCCTCCGGCCCCAGACCAGCGCTTGAAAGAGCTTGAAAAGGCTTTGGAAAAGGGGCAAGCCGAACGGGAGCAGATTCGCCAAAAGGCCGAAAGCCAGGCCAAAGAGCTGGAGCAGCTGAAATCCGATATGGTCCAAGCCGCCCGCGCCGTGCAGGAACATGAAGAAAGCCTGTCCGAGCTGGAGCTGCAATTGGCCGATCTGGACAGTATCGAAAAAGAGAAGACCCGCGCCCTGGACCTGAAGCGCCAGCAGTTAAACGGCGTTCTGACTGCCCTCCAGCGCCTGGCTTTCCGTCCGTCCGAAGCCTTGATGGCCCAGCCCACCTCGCCCGCCGATACGGTACGCAGCGCGATCCTGCTGCGCAACATCACGCCGCGCATCCAGCAATCGACCAAGGAATTGCGCGCCGACCTCGACAGCCTGACCTCGCTGCGCAGCGACATTTCCCGGCAGCGCCAGAAGATTTCCGCCACCACCGCCGACCTGGACACCCAGCACCGCAAGCTGGCCGCCCTGTTCGACCGCAAATCGCAGATGCAGCAGGAAACCGAAAGCCAGCAGCGGGAAACCGACAAGCGCCTGCAATCCATGGCGGCAGAGGCCCAGGATCTGCGCGACCTGATGGTCCGGCTGGAGCAGGAACGCATCCGCCGAGAACGCGAGGCGGCGGAAAAAGCCGCGGCGGAAAAAGCCGCCCGCGAGGCCGAGCAGGCCGCCGCCCGCGCCGCAGCCAAAGCCGCCCGCGAAGCCCAGATCGCCGCAGCCAAAGCCGCTCACGAGGCCGAGTTGGCCGCAGCCAAAGCCGCCAAGGAAAAAAAACAGGCCGAGGAAGCCGCCGCCAAACAGGCGCGCGAAGCCGAGGAACAGGCGCGCAAAACCGCCGAAGCCGCCCAGGCCGCCGCCGACAAGGCCAGCCGCGACGCCGCCGCCGCCGAAGCCAAAGACAAAGCGAAGGACAACGGCTCCTTGCGGCTTTTCAGCAAAGCCCAGGGCGACATGCCTTTTCCCGCCCGTGGCAACGTGGTGGTCAAATTCGGCCAAACCGACGAAGCCGGCCTGCCGGCCAAAGGGATTTCCATCGAAACCCGACCCGATGCGCAGGTCATCGCCCCCTACGATGGTCAAGTTGTCTTCGCCGGACCGTTCCGCGGCTATGGACTTCTCTTGATCATCGAGCATGCCGAAGGATACCATACGCTGCTTTCGGGAATGTCCCGGATCGACGGCAAGGTCGGACAGCGTCTGATGTCCGGTGAACCTGTCGGCGTGATGGGGCAATCCGATAGCAAGCCGCTTCTTTACGTCGAGCTGCGCCACAACGGCCAGCCCGTCAACCCGTTGCCCTGGCTCACCGCTCGCAAGACAAAGGTCTCTGGATGATTCGGAAGTTGATGATCACGGCGGGCGCCTGCGCTCTGCTGGCACTGTCGCCCACCCTCGCCACCGCCGATGAGACCAAGGCCCCGGCCGCCGCCTCGAACACCGACACCTATCGGCTGCTCGGCATGTTCGGCGACGTGTTCGAACGGGTCCGCGCCGACTATGTCGAGCCGGTCAGCGACGAGGAGATGATCGAGGCCGCCCTCAACGGCATGCTCACCTCTCTCGACCCCCACTCGAACTACATGAACGCCAAGACCTTCCGCGACATGGAAGTTCAGATGAAGGGCGAGTTCGGAGGCCTGGGCATCGAAGTGACGATGGAGCAGGGTTGGGTCAAGGTGGTTTCGCCCATCGACGACACCCCCGCCGCCAAGGCCGGACTTCGTCCCAACGACTTCATCACCCATCTGAACGGCGACGCGGTCCAGGGGCTGTCCCTGAACGAGGCGGTCGACCGCATGCGCGGCGCCCCCAACACCGATATCCGCCTGACCATCCGCCGCGAAGGCCAGGCGCCCTTCGACGTCACCCTGACCCGCGCCGTCATCAAGATTCAGACGGTCAAGTCGAAGCTTCTGCAGAACAACGTCGGCTACATCCGCATCAGTCAGTTCGTGGAAACCACCGACGACAACCTGCGCAAGGCCATCGAGCAACTGAACAAGGACTCGAAGGGCAAACTGGCCGGCTACGTCATCGACTTGCGCAACAATCCCGGCGGCTTGCTGAATCAGGCTGTGGCCGTGTCCAGCGACTTCCTGTCGGGCGGTCAGGAAGTGGTTTCCACCCGCGCCCGTCATCCCGAAGACACCCAGCGATTCAACGCCCATGGCGGCGACCTGACCAGCGGCGCGCCGCTGGTGGTGCTGATCAACGATGGCTCGGCCTCGGCTTCAGAAATCGTCTCGGGCGCTCTGCAGGACCACCATCGCGCCACCCTGATGGGCACCAAGAGCTTCGGCAAGGGCTCGGTGCAGACCATCATCCCGGTGCCCGGCCATGGTGCCATCCGTCTGACCACGGCGCGCTATTACACGCCGTCGGGCCGCTCGATCCAGGCTTTGGGCATCGAACCCGACATCAAGGTGCCGGTCAGCGCCGACGCCGCCGACCCCGATGCCGATCAGGCCCGCAGCGAGGCCGCGCTGCCGCACGCCCTGAAGAACGACACCATTCCCGACAAATCCAAGGCCGACGGCCAGAAAGCCGACACTCCCAAGGCGGACGCCGCCAAGGCCGACAGCGCGCAAAAGCCCGAAGGCCAAAAGGACGCCCAGAAGGACAGCAAGCCGAAGGTCGTTTCCATGGATCCGTCCAAGATGGGCGATCCGGCCACCGACTATCAGCTGTCCCGCGCCATCGAGCAGCTGCGCAGCATGGCCGTCGCCAAGGGCGCCAAGGCCAACTGAGGGACTGACAGGCCGTGACGATCAGGCTTTCCCCCCAGGACCGTTTCGGTCCCGTCCGCCCCCAGCGGCGGGGGGGGAAAGCCGTCGCCCTGCTGGTCTATGGCTTGGTGCTGCCGGTCACCCTGCTGGCCTTGGGGCTGGCGGGGTTCTATATCGTCACCGGCGATACGCCCATGGACGTGATGGAGGAACTGGCGGGCGAGGCCTCCATCGACATGGCCATGCCGCCGCGTCCGGGGCCGGAACACCCCGAGGGCTCGCTGATGCAGCCTCCCGGGACGGCCGCCGACCACGCCAACGATTCCGACGTGAAGATGGAGAAGGCCGAGGAGCCCAAACCCGAAGCCAAATCCGAAGAAGCCAAACCCGAAGAAACCAAGCCGGCGGAGCCTAAGGCCGAGGAAACCGCCCACGCAGAACCGCCGCCCCAGGCCGGAGCCTCCGGCGGTCCGCAACTGGAGGCGCCTCCCTCGGCGCCGCCGATCCAGGAACCGCTGGTGCCGCCCGGCGGCGATCCTCTGGCCGCGCCGGCCTTCGCCAAGCTACCGACCCGCACCGATCTCAAGCCCCTGGCGCCGGCTCCCTTGCCCGAATTGCTGAAGACCAGCCAAAACGGCCCGCTGCCCATCGCCGCCGCCGGCAAGGAATCCCGCAGCGCTTATGCCCGCCCCTTTACCGCCGACGCCGCCATGCCGCGTATCGCCGTGGTCGTGGTCGGTCTGGGGCTATCGAAGGAGGCCACCGAATCGGCCATCCTGAAACTGCCGCCGGACGTCACCCTGTCCTTCAGCCCCTATGCCGCCAATCTGGACGGCTGGATCAAGCGCGCCCGCGCCACCGGACATGAAGTGATGCTCGATCTCCCCCTCGAACCGCCAAATTTCCCCACCAAGGACAGCGGCTCGCTCTCGATTCTGTCAAACCAGACTCCTCTCGACGTGGTGTCGCATCTGGAAGGCGTTCTGACCAAGGGCACCAGCTATGTCGGCCTAGCCGGCACCCTGCGTTCGCCCGTTACCGGCAGCCCGCAATGGCCGACCCTACTGCGGTCCATTCGCAGCCGCGGCCTGATCTATCTGGGCGACGGTCTGGCGGGCGTGTCCCAGAACGACGCTCCCGCCTCGGCCACCGTTACCCTGGTGCCCGACGAGGCGCCTTTCCGCGCCGCCATCGACGTGCGGCTGGCCCGTCTGATGTCCGCCGCGCAGCGGGATCAGACGGCCGTGGCCTATGTGTCCCCCCGCCCGGTAACCCTGGAGCGGCTGCTGGCCTGGTTCGACACCTTCCCCCAGCGCGGCGTCACCCTTGCCCCGGTCAGCGCCGTGGCCAAGCTTCCCGGCGGCGGCCAGACGGACGGCGGCAGCCATGCCTCTTTGCCCCCCTCGTCGCTGGAAACACATGAAGCCGCCCCAGCCGCCCACGGGGCGCCGTCCAACGGAGCCAAGCATGAGTAAACACGACAAGCATCACGATCTGCCCTATCGGCTGGGCGTCGGGCTTGTGCTGTTCAACGATCAGGGACTGGTGTTCGCCGCGCGCCGCATCGATACCGATCAGGACGCCTGGCAGATGCCTCAAGGCGGCATCGACAAAGGCGAGGAGCCGGAAGCCGCCGCGCTCCGCGAACTGGAGGAAGAGATCGGCACCGCCAAGGCCGAGATCATCGCGGAAACCAAGGACTGGCTAACCTATGACCTGCCCGCCGATCTGGCCGGCAAGGTGTGGAAAGGCAAATACCGGGGACAGAAGCAGAAATGGTACGCCCTGCGTTTCACGGGCAGCGACGCCGACATTGACATCGCCACCGAGCATCCCGAGTTCAGCGCCTGGACCTGGATGCCTCTGGCCGATCTTGTCGACAAGATCGTTCCCTTCAAGCGCGACCTTTACCGCGCCGTGACGGCCGAATTTGCTCCTCTGGCCGAGAAAATCTCTCTGGGCCGGTAAGCGAGCCTGCGCCCTATACCAGAATGTTCAGATAGGTTCCGCGGCGGGCGTTGGGATTCAGGCTTTCGCCGTCCACGTTGACCACCTGACGGGTCGCGGTCGAGGCGGATTGCCGGCTGGTGTTCGACGCGCCGCCCTGGCCTGAAGCCGAGGCCGCCCGTACCTGGGAATTATCAGAAGAGGTCGAACCCACAGTCTGGGTCAGAGTGCCGGTGAGGCCACGGGACAGACTGGAAATGCTGGTGTTCGCCATTCTTCTTTTCCCCCAGGGGCGCTGAAAGCTCGCTGATGGGAGTAGCCTACTAGGCAAAAATTACCCGCCGGTAAACGCCGCGTATAAAATTGTTAAGGCTCGAATTTCAACAGGTCGTCGCTGGCCTGCAAGGTGACCTGATCGCCGATGATGACGAACATCACTTCGCCGTCGCGGGCATGATAGGTCCATTGCTCCACCAGCCCCATGCGCATAGCGTCGTCCGGTCCGCCCAAGGCCGCCAAAAGCTGCTGCTTGGTATCGACGCCGACCGATTTGCGGGCAATGTCGCGTTTGGACGGAGCAAGGGCGGCGCAGCCCGCCAAGGCCAGCAGCAGAATCGCAAGAACGGTCTTTTTCATGAACGGCCTCCAAACGGGCCCTTCATCATAAAAGAAAACGCCGGCCCCGCGAAAGGCCGGCGTCTTTCTTCAACACAAGGCTGAACGCTTAGTGCTTAGTGCTTACCGCCGCAGCCGCAGCCGCCGGTCTTCGGCGTCAGGGCGGCGACGCCCGGCAAAACCTTGCCTTCCAGCCATTCCAGGAAGGCGCCGCCAGCGGTCGAGACGTAGGAGAATGCCTCCTCCACGCCCGCCTTGGCCAAAGCGGCGACGGTGTCGCCGCCACCGGCCACCGTCAGCAGCTTGCCTTCCTTGGTGCGCTGGGCAGCCGCTTGGGCCACGGCGTTGGTGGCGGCGTCGAAGGGAGCGATTTCAAACGCGCCCAACGGACCGTTCCACACCAGGGTCTTGCAGCCGTTCAGACGGTCGATGATGGATTCGGCGCTGGCGGGACCGGCGTCGAGAATCATCATGTCGTCCGGCACGGCGTTCACCGGCACCACCTTGTTCGGAGCGTTCTCGGCAAATTCCGAGGCCACCACCACATCGACCGGCAGGACGATGTGGCAATTGGCGGCCTTGGCCTTGACGATGATCTCGCGGGCGGTATCGGCCAGTTCCTTCTCGCACAGCGACTTGCCCACCTGAACGCCCTGGGCGTACAGGAAGGTGTTGGCCATGCCGCCACCGATGATCAGGTAATCGACGCGGGCCACCAGATTGCCCAGCAGGTCCAGCTTGGTCGAAACCTTGGCGCCGCCGACGACGGCGGCCACCGGCTTCTCGGGGTGCTCCAAAGCCTTGCCCAGGGCCTCCAGCTCGGCCTGCATCAGACGGCCGGCATAGGCCGGGATCAGACGGGCGATGGCTTCGGTGGAAGCATGGGCGCGGTGAGCGGTCGAGAAGGCGTCGTTCACATAAGCGTCGCCCAGGTCGGCCAGGGCGCGGGCGAAGACGGGGTCGTTCTTTTCTTCCTCGGGATGGAAACGCACATTTTCCATCAAAAGGATGTCGCCGTCCTTCATCGCCTTGACGGCTTCGACGGCATCCACGCCGATGACGTCGTCGGCCCAGGCGACGGAACGGCCCACGGCCTTGGCCAGCGGCTCCAGAAGCAGCTTCTGGCTGTACTTCTCTTCACGTCCTTTGGGACGGCCGAAATGGGTCAGGATGATGACCTTGCCGCCCTTTTCCGCCAATTCGCGGATGGTGGCGGCGGAACGGTCGATACGAGTGGTGTCGGTGACCTTGCCGTCCTTGGCCGGGACGTTCAGGTCGGCCCGAAGGACCACCCGCTTACCGCGGGGGTCCAACTGGTCGAGGGTACGGAACATGTCTGTTCTCCCCTGATGCTTCGCTTACTTCGCGCCAGCGACGTGACGGACGAAGCGCAGCATGTTGACGGTATAGCCGTACTCGTTGTCGTACCAGGAGACGACCTTGACGAAGGTCGGGTCCAGCTGAATGCCGGCTTCGGCGTCGAAGATCGAGGGCAGCGGATAGCCGACGAAATCGGTGGAAACCACCTTCTCGTTGGTGAAGCCCAGCACACCCTTCAGAGCGCCTTCCGAGGCGGCCTTCATGGCGGCGACGATCTCTTCATACTTGGCGGGCTTCTCCAGCTCGACGGTCAGATCGACCACCGAAACGTCGGAGGTGGGCACGCGGAAGGACATGCCGGTCAGCTTCTTGTTCAGCTCGGGCAGCACCACGCCCACGGCCTTGGCGGCGCCGGTCGAGGAGGGGATGATGTTCTCGAGGATACCACGGCCACCGCGCCAATCCTTCGAGGAGGGGCCGTCGACGGTCTTCTGGGTGGCGGTGGCGGCATGGACGGTGGTCATCAGACCGCGCTTCACGCCCCAGTTGTCGTTCAGCACCTTGGCCACGGGGGCCAGGCAGTTGGTGGTGCAGGAAGCGGCCGAAACGATGGTCTCGCCGGCATACTTCTGATGGTTCACGCCATAGACGAACATCGGGGTGTCGTCCTTGGACGGAGCCGACATCACCACCTTCTTGGCGCCGGCGGCGACATGCTTCTCAGCACCTTCCTTGGACAGGAACAGGCCGGTGGATTCGATCACCACGTCGGCATTGACCTCGCCCCACTTCAGCTCGGCGGGATCCTTGACGGCGGTCAGGCGGATGGTCTTGCCATTCACCACCAGAGCCCCGTTGGCCACCGAGATGTCACCGGCAAAACGGCCATGGACGGAGTCGTACTTCAGCATATAGGCCAGGTATTCCGGATCGAGCAGATCGTTGATGGCAACGATCTCGATGTCCGAAAATTCCTTGGTAGCGGCGCGGAACACCATGCGGCCGATGCGGCCGAAACCATTGATGGCGACGCGAACAGTCATTCTCTCCTCCAATCGGCTTTTTTAAGTGGGCGCCCAGGGGGAACGCCCGATGACGCGCCGGCTACGAACATCTCTGTGGTCGGTGGCCGGTATGAAAAGAAACAGGCGAAAGATTTGTCACAGTCGGCCCCAACAATCCAGTGGGAAACCGTTGGGGCAGCCCTGCTAAATCACCTTTGGCCCGCAGCCCCCTCCACATCTTCCTCCCTCTCCCCTCGTGGGAGAGGCGCGGGGTGAGGGGGGCCGTTGCTTCAGCACCGCCCAAAGCCGCAGACAAGACCGCCTGAATACCCTGTGGATTCCGCCCCCTCACCCCAACCCTCTCCCGCGAGGGGAGAGGGAGTTTACTTTCCCCTAGCCTTCCAGCCGCTTCTTCAACTGATCGCAAACGGTGCGGATGATCTTAATGCGGGCATGATTCTTGTCGTTACCCTCAACCAGAACCCAGGGCGCATGGCCGGTGCTGGTGCGCTCGACCATCTCATGCACCGACTGTTCGTACTGGTCCCACTTGGCGCGGTTGCGCCAGTCCTCGTCGGTCAGCTTCCAGGATTTATAGGCAATCGTCTCGCGCTCCTTGAAGCGGCGATATTGCTCGTCCTTGCTGATATGGATCCAGAACTTGACCAGCACCGTGCCTTCCTGGACCAACTGCTCTTCGAAATCGTTGATCTCGGCATAGGCCCGCATCCATTCCTCGTTGGTGGCGAAGCCCTCGATGCGCTCGACCAGCACGCGGCCATACCAGGACCGGTCGAACACGGTGACGCGGCCCGCGCGGGGCAGATGCCGCCAGAAGCGCCAGAGATAATGCTGCGCCCGCTCTTCGTCGGTCGGAGCGGCGATGGGAATCACCCGATAGTCGCGGGCTTCCAAGGCGGCGGTCAGACGGCGGATCGAGCCGCCCTTGCCGGCGGCGTCGGCTCCTTCGAAGGCCAGCAGCGTCGAGATGCCTTTCTCTTTCGCCTGACGACAAAGATTGGCCAGATCGGCGCGGGCCTGCTTCAGAGCCAGATTATACTCGTCCTTGGTCAGAGACAGCCCCATATCCAAGGCGTCGAGCACGGTCAACGGCTTCAGGCTGCCATCGGCGGCCAGCGTGACGGTGGCGTCCTTCGATTTGCCTTTGCCCTTGGCCTCCGCCTCGGCCTGTTTTTGCAGAGCCGGCACATCGGCATGCAGCTTTTCCATCTCGGCGGAACGCTGGGCGGCGCTGGCGGCCTTGGCCTCGCGGATCACCTTCAGGCGGGCTTCGCGCACCGCCATATGCTTGCGGATGGCGTCGCGCAGCTCGGTCAGCACCGTCAGGCTGCGATAGCGCGGATCCTCGCCCTCGACGATCACCCAGCGGGTCTGGCCGGTATCGGTGCGGCGCACGGTGCGCTCGGCAGTCTCGACGAACTTGTCGTAGAGCTTCCAGTTCTTCCAATCCGACTTGGACACCCGCCAGCTTTGCAGCGGGTCTTTCTCAAGGCTCTTCAAACGGCGCTTCTGGGCGTCCTTGCCCAGATGCATCCAGAATTTCAGGATCAGCGCGCCATCGTCGGCCAGGGTCTTTTCGAAGGCGGCCACCCGTTCCATCTGCTTGTCGAACTCGAAGGTCGAAAGCCGGCCATTCACATGATCCAGAATCGGGCGGGAATACCAGCAACTGAGGAACAGCCCCAACTGCCCCTTGGGCGGCAGGTCGCGCCAGAAGCGCCAATAGAGCGGGCGTTCGCGCTCTTCGTCGGACGGTTCGCCATAGGCGCGGGTGACGATCCAGCGCGGGTCCATCCATTCATTGATCAGATTGACCGACTCGCCCTTGCCGGCGCCATCAACACCGGCGAACACCACCACCACCGGGAAATCGCAGCCGCGCAGGGTCTGCTGCAATTCCAGCAATTCGGTGCGCAGGCCGTCGGCCACCTTGTCGAAGTCTTCGCGGGAAACCTTTTGGCCCAGTTCAGCCGTTTGGAACATGATGACCGCCCCCTCTGACGGAAATTAATCCGTCACAGCATCAACCTCCGCTCGCCAACTGGCAAGAGCGGTCATGCGGATTTTAGGGGAATTCGATCTATCTTCTTCTTCCCAAGGCCCCGCGGGTCTTGGCGGCTTCGGCGGCCAGCACGGCTTCCACATGGCGGCCCTGATAGAGGGTCACCCCCACCGTCTGGCCCCAGTCGATGGCGTCCTGAGCATCGCAGCGGCAGAGAATGGCGCGGGACGGCCCGCAACGGCGCATATAGCCTTCCAGGCTGTCGCCATTAGCCAGCACGCCGTCGGCCATGGCCGGGTCCCAGACGATCTTCACCAGATCGATGCCCAGACGCTCGCGATCGACGAAGGGCAGGCTTTCCATATTCACGCCGTCGATGCAGATGCGATAGCCGCGATCATGGGCGAAGTCGCGGGCGAACAGGAAGGCCCCCAGATCGGCGAAGATATCCACCTTCTGCAATTCCAGCACGATGGTGCCGCGCATGCTGGCCTTCAGATTGTCGTCGAACACCAGAAATTCGGGGGCCAGCAGGGTCTGAACATTCAGGTTCACGCTGATGTCGCCGGCCACCGTACGGTCGTCATGCTTGTTCAGCAAGGACAGCACGCGCTTGTCCAACACCTCGGTCAGCTGCTGGAACAGCCAGGGGCTGGAAGCCAGATTGACGTTCGGCAGAATGGTTTCGCGCAAGTCGGCGATGGAGATGAACAGCTCGTTATAGACCGGCTGCGGCGGCGCCTTGCCGACGATGGCGCAGATGGCTTGGCGGCGCATCATATTGGCCAGATCGGCACGCACCAGCGCATCCTCGATCTTGGCCAGCACCGCCGGGGTCAGCGGTTCGCCGCGTCCGAACTGGCGCGGAGCCTGTTGGGCGGCCAGGGATTTGGTCAGCTCTTGGGATTTGCGCTGCTGTTCCTCGGTCGAGGCGTTCAGGGCATATTGCAGCAGGGCGTCATAGTCCCGCTCCATCAGATACCAGTCCATGAAGCTGGGCTTGCCGGCAAAGCCTTCATCGGCCAGCAAAGGATCGTCGCTGAACAGGAAGCGCAGCTTGACCAGCGCCGCCTCGACCTCGTCGATCGCCGTATCCTTGAAGATGAAGACGATGTCGGCATTGGACAGCGAGAAAATCTGCCCCTTCAGCTGCTTGACCAGATTCTCGAAGCTGTTGAGAGCGATGCGGACATGATGCTCACGCCGATTTACCGCCTGAAGGCCCGACAGGCGCACCACCACAGCACGGCGGCCCTTGCGGTGACGCTCCAGCTTCTGGATATAGTCCACCAGCAGCACTTCCTGGCCGACCAGACGCTGGGCGATGGCGCGTTGTTGGGCGCTGGTGGGACGTTCCTCGCGGGGGGGCAGCATAATCGTTAAGCCTCCTTCGCGCGGGCCTTGGGCACACGCATCACCGGCGAACTGTCCAGCATGTCGTTATCATAGCAAGCCGTGCGCAGGGCTCCGGTCACCACCCCATGGCGGGCGATGCATTGCTGCAAGGTGCATTGCGCCGCCTTGGGGCACATGGCCATGGTATAGGCGGCCAGCATGGCATCGACATAGCGCCCCTGGAAGCGCTGGATGCCGCGCTCCAAACCCCATTGGATGGCGGCTTCGGAATCGCAGCGGGCCAGCATCACCTTGGATGCGCCCAAGGGAGCCACCGCCGCGCCCACCGCGTCGCTATGCTCGCCTTCGCGCATTTCCGGGCTCCAGGCCACCTTGTAGAGATCGGCCTCGAACTGGGCGACATCCATGAACTGCAAGGTCAGTTCGTTCATGCCGTCGATCACCACCTGATGACCTTTCCCGCGCAGGCGGTCCCGCACGGCGTAGTAACCACGGCTGTCGGCCAGAACATCCAGCACCTGCAGCTCGACCGAGATGCCGGCGCGGTCGCCGATCGCCGCCTCGAACTGATCGAAGGCCTTGGACAGCACGGTCGAGATATTCAGATTCAGGCTGTAGCAGGGCGGCAGACCCTTCAGCTTCAACTGCGACAGAGCGCCCAGCACCCGCTTATCCAGGGTCTGGCTTAAATGCTGGAACAGCCAGCGGTTGGCCAACAGATTGACATCCGGAGCCAGAGCTTTTTGCAGCTCGAACATCGCGACGAAGAATTCCTGGAACAGCACTTCGGCGGTGGCCGAATTTTCCCGGATCACGATCGAGGACTGGCGCTGGATCAGCGGCGTCACATCCAGCGACGACAGCCGCTCCAGCACGCCGCCCAAGGACTTGGCGTCCAGCGGCTTGGAAGCCGGCTTGGCGCTGCCCTTATCCCTGCTGCGTTTGCGAGCCACGGCGGTGGCGGTGCGGGCCATATCGACAAAGCGGTCATAGTCGCTGCCGCCCAGATCGAACCAGGTGCAGAAATGATCGATGCCATCGCCTTCATCGTCATAGGTCAGCGGGTCTTTCGAGAACAAAGCCCGCAGTTTGAAGATCATGTTCTCGACATCGACCGGGTTCGGGTCCTTGACCATGAACACCACGTCTGAATCGCCCAGCAGGAACATCTGGCCGCGATAGGCATTGACCATCGGCTCCAACATGCGCAGTGCGATGCGGATATGGCCGTCCTGACGATTCTGGGGTTTCAAACGGGACAGATGCACCTGAACCGCAAGCCGACCGTCACGGATGCGCCCAATGCGCTCCGCCGCGCCCAGAAGCAAGCTTTCCTGGGTGACGATCTCTGGCCCGGCCGCGTCCGGCACCGGCAGGTTCATGTCCCATCCTTTCGAAATCTGGCCGAACCGAGGGTTTGATGCCGCCTCGGCCCGTCCTTAAGAGATAACATCGCTTACTGCCTACAACTAGGGGATAAATCATCAATATTCGTTAAACAGCCCCCCCGCCGCACTCCCCTCTTGCAAGCTGGTCCGGCATGGGTTAGCCAAATCGTCAGTGCACAGCCCAGAGTTCTATCATCATGACTGATTTGTCCGATCTCGCCGCCCATGTCGCCACCTTGAAGAACGTCGATGTGCTTTGCGTCGGCGACGTTATGCTCGACGTCTTTGTCTATGGCGAGGTCGAGCGGATCTCACCCGAGGCCCCGATTCCCGTGATGCGCATCACCCGCGACGCCGCCATGTTGGGCGGTGCCGGCAATGTGGTGCGCAATCTGGTGTCCTTGGGCGCGCGGCCGCATTTCCTGTCGGTGGTGGGCGATGACCATGCCGGCAACGACGTCACCCGCCTGTTGGGCGAACATGACGCGGTGGATCCGGTCTTGGTGGTCGAGAATGGTCGCCAGACCACCATCAAGACCCGCTTCGTCGCCGGCACCCAGCAGCTGCTGCGCGCGGATCGGGAAACCTCGGCGGCTTTGAGCGCCATCAGCCGCGAACGCTTGCTGGCCGGGGCCGAAGACCTGTTCGACAAGGTCGGGGTCGTGGTGCTGTCCGACTACGGCAAGGGCGTACTGACCAACGACGTCACCCGTGCTCTGATCGACGGGGCCCGCGCCGCCGGCAAGCCGATTATCGTCGACCCCAAGGGCAATGATTATTCCATCTATCGCGGCGCGACGGTCGTCACACCCAATCGCAAAGAGCTGCATGACGCCACCAAGCTTCCCGTCGGCAGTGACGAAGAGGTGATCGCCGCCGCCCGCAAGCTGATCGAAACCTGCGAGATCACCCATGTGTTGGCCACCCGCAGCCAGGACGGCATGAGCCTGATCTCGGCCGATGGCAGCGTGGTGCATCTGCCGGCCGAAGCCCGCGAGGTGTTCGATGTCTCGGGCGCCGGCGATACCGTGGTCGCTACCCTGGCCGCCAGCCTGGCCGCCGGTCTGCCTCTGGCCCTGGCCGCCAAACTGGCCAATGTCGCCGCCGGCATCGTGGTCGGCAAGGTCGGCACTGCCGTCGCCTATGCCTCTGATCTAGTCGCTGCACTCCATCATTCCGACATCGCCGCCGGCGAGACCAAGGTGCTGGATCGTACCGCCGCCGCCGATCTGATCGAACGCTGGAAGCGTAAGGACCTGAAAGTCGGCTTCACCAATGGCTGCTTTGATCTTCTCCATCCCGGCCATATCTCGCTGCTGACCCAGGCCCGTGGCGCTTGCGACCGGCTGGTAGTGGGATTGAACAGCGACGCCTCGGTCAAGCGGTTGAAAGGCGAGAGCCGCCCGGTGCAGTCGGAAGCCGCCCGCGCCACCGTTCTCGCCTCGCTGGCCAGCGTTGATCTGGTGGTGATCTTCGAGGAAGACACCCCCTACGAGGTCATCTCGCTGCTGAAGCCGGACGTGCTGGTCAAGGGGGCCGACTACACCGTCGACAAGGTGGTGGGTGCCGATCTGGTGCAAGGCTGGGGCGGCAAGGTGTTTCTGGCCGATCTGGTGGCCGGACAAAGCACCACCTCGACCATCGCCAGAATGACGGCGAAATAAGAAAGGCGGGCCTCGGCCCGCCTTCGTCTTCTAGAGCAAATTTTGATCTGACTGGATCAGATGGAAATTTGCGATAAGCCCGCGCGGCGTTTGAGCGGGCCCTGTAAGGGCCGCATCATGCAAATGCATAGAGCCGATTCCGATTGGTCGAAATCGGCTCTATGCCGCCTTTTGCAGCGCCGCCGTGCGGCTTTGCATTTTTTTCCAGGCCCAGTCGGTGACCTTGCGGCCCAGCCAGCCATGGGGCTTCAGGCCGGTGGCTTTGAAGATCATCCCCACCGCCCGCTGGGCATGGTGGAAGCCATAGACCCGATAGGCCCGCGCCGCATAGGCGGCATTCGAACGGGCATGATCGTAAGGCTGGCCGGGTTCGTTGCCGCAGTGATAGGCGAAGGCCAGTTCATCGTCTTCGGTTTCCTTCAAGCGGCCGATGGTCACCTTCAGGCGGCTGAGAAAGCTGACCTTCTCGATCTCCTGATAGCGATGAATGCCGTCCAGGAAGGCCTTGTAATGGCGGAACTCGTCGGCGGCGATGCGGCGACAGATTTCCTTCAACACCGGTTCCTCGGTGGCTTCCGAGATGGCGGAATAGAAGCTGCTGGTTCCCGTCTCGACGATACAGCGCGATTGCAGCTCACCAATCCGCGACCCACGGATCGACTGGGCGAAGTCGATGGGGATCACATAGCCTTCGGTGAATTTCTTGAAGGTGGCTTCGAAGTCATAGCCCGGCTCGGCCAGCTCGGCATAGCGGCCCAGGATGCGGCCATGCTGCTCCTCTTCCAGCTGCCATTCACCAACCAGATCCTGGAAGGCGGCATCGCCCTGAAAGATGTTCCGAAGATATTGCGTGTAGTGACCGGCATTATACTCGGTCAGACCCGCCGCCTTGATCAGGGCCAGCAGGTCGGGATCCAGCTTGCTGCGGTCGAATTGGTCCCAGGAAATATCGTCGGGAGTCCAGCGAGGCATGATCTCGTCCTCAATGCTAATGTCGTTCGCACCCAAGGAATATAATGGGTTACGCAACGATTCCGGCAAGAGGAATCAACAGAACCCGCCAACGGATTTAGATATGGGGGCATGAAAAAGGCCGGGACGAACCCGGCCTTTTCAATCACATACGCGTCAGCATTGCGGTGACCTGTCAGCCTTGCGGCTTAGTGGATCGCCGGACCGTTGAGCGCCGCCTGCAAAGCGCGGGCGATGGCAACGGCACGCTGGGCCTGAGCCTTGGCGAGGTCGGTATCGGCCTCCTGCAAAGCTTCTTCGGCCAAACGGACGCGCTCGGCAGCCTTTTCAGGGCTGAGCTCGGACACCTTGACAGCCTCTTCGGCCAGCACGGTGATCCGGGTCTCGTTCACTTCGGCGAAACCGCCGGCCACGAAGATGCGCTCGCGCACCTTGCCGTCTTCGTAGACGTCGATGACACCCGGACGAACCGAAGTGATCATCGGAGCATGGCGGGCCAGAGCACCGAAGTCGCCCTCCGAACCCGGCACGACAACCATGTCGACGGATTCAGAGACGAGCAGACGTTCAGGCGAGACCAGCTCGAATTCGATCTTCTCAGCCATGGTTCACCTTTCTTAGGCGGCTTCAGCCGCCATCTTCTTGGCCTTCTCGACGGCTTCCTCGATGCCACCAACCATGTAGAAGGCGGCTTCGGGGAGGTGGTCGTATTCGCCGGCGACGATGCCCTTGAAGCCCTTCACGGTGTCTTCCAGAGCGACCAGCTTGCCGGGCGAGCCGGTGAACACTTCGGCCACATGGAACGGCTGCGACAGGAAGCGCTGGATCTTACGGGCACGGGCCACGACCAGCTTGTCTTCTTCCGACAGTTCGTCCATGCCCAGGATGGCGATGATGTCCTGCAGCGACTTGTAGGTCTGCAGGATACGCTGCACATCGCGGGCGGTCTTGTAGTGCTCTTCGCCGACCACCTTGGGATCCAGCACGCGCGAGGTCGAGTCCAGCGGATCCACGGCCGGGTAGATGCCCAGCTCGGCGATGGCGCGGTTCAACACGGTGGTGGCGTCCAGATGGGCGAACGAGGTGGCCGGAGCCGGGTCGGTCAAGTCGTCGGCAGGCACGTAAATGGCCTGCACCGAGGTGATCGAACCCTTCTTGGTCGAGGTGATGCGCTCCTGCATCTGGCCCATTTCGGTGGCCAGGGTGGGCTGATAACCCACGGCCGAAGGAATACGGCCCAGCAGAGCCGACACTTCCGAACCGGCCTGGGTGAAGCGGAAGATGTTGTCCACGAAGAACAGCACGTCCTGGCCTTCCTCGTCGCGGAAATACTCGGCCAGGGTCAGACCCGACAGAGCAACGCGAGCGCGGGCGCCCGGGGGCTCGTTCATCTGACCGTAAACCAGGGCCACCTTGGAACCCGGGCCGTCCAGCTTGATAACGTTGGACTCGATCATTTCGTGATAGAGGTCGTTACCTTCGCGGGTACGCTCGCCGACGCCGGCGAACACCGAGTAACCACCGTGAGCCTTGGCGACGTTGTTGATCAGTTCCATGATCAGCACGGTCTTGCCCACGCCGGCGCCACCGAACAGACCGATCTTACCGCCCTTGGCGTAAGGAGCCAGCAGATCGATCACCTTGATGCCGGTGACCAGGATCTCGGTCTCGGTCGACTGCTCGACGAATTCCGGGGCCGAACGATGGATCGGCAGGGTCTTGGTGGTGCCGACCGGGCCGCGCTCGTCGATCGGCTCGCCGATCACGTTGATGATGCGGCCCAGGCATTCCGGACCCACGGGAACCGAGATCGGAGCGCCGGTATCGGACACTTCCTGACCGCGGGTCAGACCGTCGGTGGAGTCCATGGCGATGGTGCGGACAGCGTTCTCGCCCAGATGCTGAGCCACTTCCAGAACCAGGGTCTTGCCCTGGTTCTGGGTGTGCAGAGCGGAAAGAATGGCAGGCAGTTCAGCGTCGAAGCGCACGTCCACGACAGCGCCCAGGACCTGCGTGATGGTGCCGACATTGTTCTTCGTCATAAGAGCATGCTCCTGATTGACCGTCACAGCGCTTCGGCGCCGGAAATGATTTCGATAAGTTCCTTGGTGATCTGCGCCTGACGGCTACGGTTGTAGCTGATGGTCAGACGGTTGATCATATCGCCGGCGTTGCGCGTGGCGTTGTCCATCGCCGTCATGCGTGCGCCCTGCTCCGAGGCGTTGCTTTCGAGCAGCGAACGGAAGATCTGAACGGCCAGGTTGCGCGGCAACAGGTCCGTCAGAATGGCTTCTTCCGAAGGCTCGAATTCGTAGGTGGCCTTGGCGGCGTCTTCGTCCTGCTTCACTTCCGGCACCGGGAACGGCACCAGCTGCTGACGGGTCACCACCTGGGCGATCGCCGACTGGAAGCGGTTGTAGACCACCGTGCAGACGTCATACTCGCCGGCTTCGAACATCGCCGTCACTTTGTCGGCAATGTTGTTGGCTTCGGCAAAATTGACGCCCTTGCGGCCGATACCCTCGTAGGTCTCGACATACAGGTTGCCCAGGTCGCGACGCAGCTGGTCACGGCCCTTGCGGCCGACGGTGATGATCTTCACCGTCTTGCCCTGTCCCTGCAGTTCGGCCACCAGGGCACGAGTGGAACGGACGATCGAACCGTTGAAGCCGCCGCACAGACCGCGGTCGGAAGTGACGACCACCAGCAGGTGGACGTCTTCCTTACCGGTACCGGCCAACAGCTTGGGCGCACCCGACTGTCCGGCCAGGCTGGAGGCCAGGGCGCCCAGCATGCGTTCCATGCGTTCCGCATACGGGCGGGCCGCTTCGGCCGAAGACTGGGCGCGGCGCAACTTCGACGCCGCGACCATCTTCATGGCAGACGTGATCTTTCGCGTCGATTTGACGCTGGTGATCCGTAGCCGTAGCTCCTTGAGGCTGGGCATCTGCCTGGCTTCCCGTTACTTACGCGAAGGTCTTCGAGAAAGCGTCCAGGAAAGCCTTCAGCTTTTCCTCGGTCGCCGGGCTGATCGCCTTTTCGGAAGCGATCGTCTGCAGGAGTTCAGGCGCCTTCACCTTCATCTCCGACAGCAGCGAGCTTTCGAAACGACCGACATCGCCCACCGGCAGCTTGTCCAGGTAGCCCTTCACGCCGGAATAGATCGAGATGACCTCTTCCTCGGTGGACAGGGGCGAGAACTGGGGCTGCTTCAGCAGCTCGGTCAGACGCGCACCGCGGTTCAGCAGCTTCTGGGTGGCGGGGTCCAGGTCGGAAGCGAACTGCGCGAAGGCAGCCATTTCACGATACTGGGCCAGCTCCAGCTTGATCGAACCGGCAACCTGCTTCATGGCCTTGACCTGAGCGGCGGAGCCGACGCGCGACACCGACAGACCGACGTTCACGGCGGGGCGGATGCCCTTATAGAACAGTTCGGTTTCCAGGAAGATCTGACCGTCGGTGATCGAAATCACGTTGGTCGGAATGAAGGCAGACACGTCGTTGCCCTGGGTTTCGATCACCGGCAGAGCGGTCAGCGAACCAGCGCCCGAGGCGTCACCGAGCTTGGCGGCGCGCTCCAGCAGACGGGAGTGCAGATAGAACACGTCGCCGGGATAAGCTTCACGTCCCGGGGGACGACGCAGCAGCAGCGACATCTGGCGATAAGCGACAGCCTGCTTCGACAGATCATCATAGATGATCAGAGCATGCATGCCGTTGTCGCGGAAATATTCGCCCATGGCGCAGCCGGCGTAAGGAGCCAGGAACTGCAGCGGGGCCGGATCGGAGGCGGTGGCGGCAACGACGATGGAGTAATCCATGGCGCCATTGTCGGTCAGCACCTTCACCAGCTGAGCGACGGTCGAACGCTTCTGACCGACGGCGACATAGATGCAGTACAGCTTCTGCTTCTCGTCGGAACCGGCATGAGCGGCCTTCTGGTTCAGGATGGTGTCGACCAGGATGGCGGTCTTACCGGTCTGACGGTCACCGATGACCAGCTCGCGCTGGCCACGGCCGATCGGGATCAGAGCGTCGATGGCCTTGATGCCGGTCGACATCGGCTCATGCACCGACTTACGGGGGATAATGCCAGGAGCCTTGACGTCCACGCGAGCGCGGCTGTCAGCCTGGATCGGGCCCTTGCCATCGATCGGGTTGCCGAGCGCGTCGACGACGCGGCCCAGCAGGCCCTTGCCGACGGGAACGTCGACGATGGCGCCGGTACGCTTGACGGTGTCGCCTTCCTTAATGGTGCGATCGTCACCGAAGATCACGACGCCGACATTGTCGGTTTCGAGGTTCAGGGCCATGCCCTTGATGCCACCGGGGAACTCGACCAGCTCACCGGCCTGGACCTTGTCCAGACCATAGACGCGGGCGATACCGTCACCGACGGAGAGAACCTGACCGACCTCGGCGACTTCCGCCTCGGTACCAAAACTGGCGATCTGTTCCTTGAGGATAGCGGAGATTTCCGCGGCGCGGATTTCCATCACCCGACCCCTTTCATAGCGAGCTGAAGATGTTGCAGCTTGGTCCTGAGCGAGCCATCCACCATTCGGGAACCCACCTTGACCACAAGCCCGCCAAGCAGGGCCGGATCAACGGAGAGGTCCAGGGTGACATTGCTGCCGACGACCTTCTTCAGGGCGGCGCCGATGGCACCGACCTGGGTTTCGTTGAGCGCGACGGCGGAAGCAACCTGAGCCGTAACCTCGCCGCGCTTGGCGGCCAGACGGTTCAGATAGGCCTCAATCACGCCGTCCAGCGCGAAGAGCCGGCGGTTTTGCGCCACCAGCCCGAGGAATTTCTGGGTAAGACCGTTGAAGCCAGCCTTGCCGGCGAGAGCACTCACCGCCTTCTGCTGGTCCTTGCGGCTGACCACCGGGCTGCGCAGCAAGCGGCGCAGGTCGGGGCTTTCAGCCACCATGGCCTTAAGGATTTTCAGGTCCGCAGCGACAACGTCCAGAGCGGACTGCTGTTCAGCAAGCTCGAAGAGAGCGGCGGAGTAACGGTCGGCGATCGCGCCAGTGGCTTCCGATGACACTTGGACAGTCCCTTAAGATTGCCGAGGAGAACGCGGATTTCTTGGTAAACGTCTTGATTTTGCTTAATTTTTTAGCAGCCGTTCGGCGTCTCCGCCTGCGGTGCGCAGGTTTACTAACATACCGAGCCCCCTCATGCAAGCCGACTCGGGCCAAAAAAGGCCTGAAGACCGCGTTTTTCCTGTGGCCTTCACAGTGGTGTCAGATGAAAGAGTACGGATCGATGTCGATCTGCACCCGCACCCCCTTGAACGGCGGCTGCATCGACAGCCAGTCCTTGATCATCGCTTGAACAGCAATCGGGCGCGGAACGCGGATCAGCAAGCGCCGCCGATGCCGCCCCCGCAAGATTGCCATCGGCGCCGGAGCCGGCCCCAGAACCAGCACCCCCTCGCCATGGGGAGCGCTGCGGGCGAGCAGCGCCGCAGCCTTATCCACCTGGGCGGCATCCTCGCCCGACAGGATCAGCGCTACCAGCTTGCCATAGGGCGGCATGCCGCTTTCTTGCCGAGCCCTTGCCTCTTCCGCATAGAACTGCGCGGCATCGCCGCTGATCAGCGCCCCCATCACCGGATGGTCGGGCTGATAGGTCTGCAACAGCACCCGGCCCGGATGTTCGGCGCGACCGGCGCGGCCCGCCACCTGACTGAGCAGCTGGAAGGTCCGCTCCGCCGCCCGCAAGTCACCGCCGGCCAGACCAAGATCGGCATCCACCACCCCCACCAGGGTCAGTAATGGAAAGTGATGCCCCTTGGCCACCACCTGGGTGCCGATCAACAGATCGATCTCGCGATTGGCCATACGCTCGACCATCTCGGCGGCGGCTTTCGGCCCTGACAATGTGTCCGAGGCCATCACGGCGATGCGGGCATCGGGGAATTTACTTTCCACCTCTTCCGCCAGCCGCTCGACGCCGGGACCGCAGGCGCGGAAGCTGTCCTCGGCATCGCAGGAGGGGCATTTGTCCGGCAAGCTGGAATGATAGCCGCAATGATGGCATTGCAGCCGTCCAATGCCGCGATGCTCAACCAGCCAAGCGGTGCAATGAGGGCATTGCAGCCGGTAGCCGCAGGCATTGCACAGGGTCAATGGCGCATAGCCCCGGCGATTGAGGAACAGCAGCGCCTGCTCTCCGGCGGCAATCGTCTCGGACACCGCCTGTAATAAGAGAGGCGACAGCCAGCTGCGACGGGCGGGCGGATGACGGCGCAGATCGATCAGCGCCATCTCGGGCAGCTCTGCCCCGCCATGGCGGTTCGGCAGATGCAGCTTGCGATAACGCCCCGCCTGAACATTGGCCTGGGTCTCCAAGGACGGCGTGGCCGAGGCCAGCACCACCGGAATGGCTCCGACCCTGGCCCGCACCACCGCCATGTCGCGGGCATGGTAGATGACGCCCTCTTCCTGTTTGAACGAGGCGTCATGCTCTTCGTCCACCACGATCAGGCCCAGCTCGGGATAGGGCAGAAACAAAGCCGAACGGGCTCCCACCACCACGCGGGCGCGGCCTTCCGCCGCCAGCCGCCAGGTCTCGCGCCGGGCGGTGTCCGACAGATCGGAATGCCATTCCAAGGGCCGGGTGCCGAAGCGCCGTTCGAAGCGCGACAGCCATTGCGCCGACAGAGCGATTTCCGGCAGCAGCACCAACACCTGCTTGCCTTGCGCCAGAGCCTCGGCCACCGCCTCGAAATAGACCTCGGTCTTGCCCGAGCCGGTCACACCTTCCAGCAGCATCACTGAAAAGCCGGCCTTGATGGATTCGCACATGGCCCTGGCCGCCTCGGCCTGTTCCCCCGACAGGGTTGGGCCGGGCATGGCATGCTGTGGATCAGCGGGCGGCTTGAAGCGAGGCAGCGGCACCGGCAGCAAAGCCCCAGCCTCGGCCAGCCCCTTGATCACCGCCGGGCTCGACCCCGCCAGCCGCGCCAGATCGGCGGCCTGATGCGGAGCCCAGGCGGCGTCGAGCACCCGCTTGCGGGCGTCGGTCAGCTTGAGATCGGCAGGCAGCTGCGCCGCCGCGACATAGCCCACCGGCCCCTTGGGCGGCGGCTCCAGGGCGGCGGGCACGCTCATCGCCATCTTCAGCACCGCGCCCGAAGCCGACATGGTATAGGCCGCCACCCAATCCACCATCTTGCGCGACGGTTCCGGCAGCGGGGGCACATTAAGCCGCTCGATCACCTCGCGGCATTTGGCGGGATCGACATCCCCGGCCCCAGCGCCCCAGACCACGCCCACCGCCCGGCGATTACCCAACGGCACTCGCACGAAATCGCCGTCGGCCAGGGATAGTCCTGGCGGCACGCGATAATCATAGGCGCTGCCCAGCGGCAGCGGCAGCAGAACGGCGATGCGAGCCCCGGCTTCATAGAGTCCGGGTGACGGTTTAATGTCGTTCGCTTGGGAATTGGCTTCAGAGGAAAGCATGGTCTACACTCTAGCCGTCTCCGACCAGCCGGGAAAGCCGCAGCTATCATGAAGTTCTTCATCGACACCGCCGAAATTTCCGAAATCCGCGATCTGGCCGCCACCGGCCTGGTGGATGGCGTCACCACCAACCCGTCGCTGATCGCCAAAAGCGGGCGCAAAATCCTGGATGTGATCGCCGAGGTTTGCGAAGTCGTCTCGGGCCCGGTCAGCGCCGAAGTCGCCGCTACCGATTTCCCCACCATGCTGAAGGAAGGCCGCAAGCTGGCCAAGATCGCCAAGAATGTCGCGGTCAAGGTGCCGCTGACCGTCGATGGCCTGAAGACCTGCAAGGCGCTGTCGGACGAAGGCACCATGGTCAATGTCACCCTTTGCTTCTCGGCGGCTCAGGCGCTGCTGGCGGCCAAGGCTGGGGCCAGCTTCGTCTCGCCCTTCGTCGGGCGTCTGGACGATATCGGCCAGGACGGTATGGAGCTGATCGCCGACATCGTCGGTATTTATGACCAATATCCCGCCCTGCAGACCGAGGTTCTGGTTGCCTCGGTGCGTCATCCCGGCCATGTTGTCGATGCCGCCAAGCTGGGCGCCCATGTGGCGACCATTCCGCCGAAGGTCTTGCGGCAGCTGTACGATCATCCGTTGACCGACAAGGGTCTGGCCACCTTCATGGAAGACTGGCGTAAGACCGGGCAGTCGATCCTGGAGGACTGAGTGTCATGAGCCGTAAGAGCGAATCCGCCGATAAACATGCCGAGCCCCAGGCTCCGGCCAGCGAAGAGCAGGTGGTGGCCTTTTTGAAGGCCAATCCCGACTTCCTGACCCGGCATGGCGATATCATTGCCAAAATGGCGCCGCCGACCCGTTTCGACGCCGGCAATGTGGTGGATTTGCAGCAATATATGATCGGCCGCCTGCATGACGAACTGGATCAGATGCGCGGTTGCGCCGAGCATCTGATCACCACCTCGCGCAGCAATATGTCGATCCAGAACCGCACCATCGAGGCGGTGCTGACTACGCTGGACGCCGCCGACATGGAAGGCCTGGCCCAGGTGATGGCCGAGGATTATCCGGCCCTGCTGGATGTGGATGTCTGCTGCCTTGGCTTCGAGACCGGCGAACATGCCGCCATCCTGCCGGGCGTGCAGCCCTTGCCGCCCAATCTGCTGGATCAGGTGATCGGCCCCAACGAGGTGATGCTGCGCGGCCATTCCCGCGGCGATCCGGTGATCTTCGGCGACGCCGCCAGTCTGGTGGAATCCTTCGCCCTGGTGCGTCTTGACCCGCCCGGCTGCCCGCCCGGCCTGCTGGCCCTGGGTTCGCGCAACGAGCGCACCTTCCATACCAGCCAGGGCACCGAACTGCTGTCCTTCCTGGCCCGCGTTCTTGAAGACTGCATCTCCCGCTGGTGGCCGCAGGTTTAAAAGAATTCGTCATGCCCGCGAAGGCGGGCATCCATGGTCGGTCCCGCCGTCATCGTCCAGAACATGGACTCCCGCCTTCGCGGGAGTGACGGGGAGTTTGCAAGGAACGGCATCATCGGCAACCACGGCGGCCTTATCAACTTCCTGGGCGGCCCGAAACTGAGGGCCGCCGTCGAGTCCTGGCGGGCCTGGCTGTCGGAAGAACGCCGCGCCTCGGCCCATACTCTCGACGGTTACTGCCGCGACCTGTCCGCCTTCCTATCCTTCCTGACCGATCATCTGGCCGGCGAGCCGGAATTATCCGACCTTGCCAAACTGTCGCCCGCCGACTTCCGCAGCTTCATGGCGCGCCGCAGCGGCCAAGGGCTGGGACGCACCTCGATGGCGCGGACCATGTCGTCGCTGCGCAGCTTCTTTCGCTATCTCGACCGTAACGGGTTAGTCCATAACGCCGCCCTGGGAGCGGTGCGATCCCCAAGACCGCCCCGTTCGATCCCCAAGCCGCTCTCGTCGGAAGACGCTATCGCCGCCCTGTCTTCAGCCGCCGAGTTGCAGGACGAACCCTGGATGGCGGCGCGGGACATCGCCCTGCTGACCCTGCTCTATGGCTGCGGCCTGCGTCTGGGCGAGGCCTTGGGCCTGAACCGGAGTCAGACACCCAAGGGCGAGGTGATGGTGATCACCGGCAAGGGCAACAAGCAGCGGCTGGTTCCCCTATTACCGATGGTGGTCGAGGCAGTAGAGGATTATCTGGCGCAATGCCCCTGGAAGGGCGGAGCCGATTTCCCGCTGTTCGTCGGAGCCCGGGGCAAGCGGCTCAATCCCGGCGTGGTGCAGCGACAGGTCCGCCGACTGCGGGGGCTTTTAGGGCTGCCGGACACCGCCACCCCCCATGC
>DATLJS010000038.1:0-91580 GCA_035538795.1 Candidatus Sulfotelmatobacter sp.
CGACCCCGACCCCGACGCCGCCGGTCGTTCCCGTCACGCCGCCGGTGACGCCCGCCACCATTCCGGCGACGACGCCGATCAATTACGCGCCGACCACCAACCTGACCCATACCGTGTCCCTGACCACGGCCGCAGCCAGCACCATTTTCGGCAGCGATCCCAACTACACCCTGATGGGGGGGAACGCCGAAAGCATCTATGCGGAAAGCGTGCAGACCGGATCGGCGCTGGACTTGCAGCATACAAACTGGACGGTCATCGCCAACGGCAACGCCGCCACGATTACGCTGCCGGCGGCGGCGACCAAGTTCGATTACGGCCAGGATGCCGGGTTGGGAAGTGACACCTTGTACGCCAACACGGCGGCCAGCCCGGATGCGTCGAAACCGACCCTCAGTATGGCCGCCGACAGCAACGGCGTCACCGCTGATCTCAGCTATGATTCCGTCAATGTTCTCAATATCGAGAGCAACGGCTACATCAAGAATACCGAAGCTTACGGCTTTCACCATCTGACCGGCGGGTCGGGCGACGATCTGTTCAATGTGACGTCGGCCTACAGCATGTCTATCGACGGCGGGTCGGGCAGCGACACCCTGCACCTGATCGGCAATGGCGCCACCGTCAACATGTCGTCGGCGACGGTCACTGGCTCCAACGTCCTGACTCTGGTCAATGTCGAACATGTGCAGGGCAGCGAGTCCAACGATCTGTTCCTGATGGGAACGGCGGCCGAGACGATCAGCGGCAATGGCGGCACCGACGTTCTGTCGTTCCAGAACGTCAGCCAGAACGTCACGGTCGAATTGAACAGTTACGGCTTCGGCTCGGCTACGGTGGGGACGCAGACGGACCTGATCGAAGGCATCTCCATCGTCATCGGCGGGGCGGGCAACGACGTCATCGTCGCCTCGTATGACGGGGCGACCCTGTATGGCGGCGCCGGCAACGATACGCTGATCGGCGGGCTGGGCGACGACAGCCTGGACGGCGGCGCTGGCACCAACGTTCTGAGCTATGCCAACGCCAGTGATTCCGGCGTTTCCATACTGCTGGCCGACACGGCTTTGTTGAGCGGCACGGCCAGCGGCGGATCGGTCGGCAGCGATACCTTCACCAATATGGAGCGCTATGTCGGCACCGCTTATGCCGATACGTTCCAGCTTCTCAGCAGCGATACCAAGCTGCTAAAGGGATCGGCCGTCATCGACGGCGGCGCGGGCAGCGACCAGGTGTTCGTCGATACCACGGGCAACCTGACGGTGACGATGAATTCCAGCGGCGGCACCATCGTCAGCGCGGCGGGCGGTTCGGTCGGTTTGCTGAACATCGAGCGGGTGGCGGCGGGGCTTGGCGCCGACGTACTGACGGACGCCAGCGGCACGCATGTGCTGGCCGGCGGCTGGCTGTCGCAGGCCGATGCCGATCTGCTGGTGTCCAGCGCCAGCACCGTGACCGACGCCAATGGGACGAATCTGAGCTCGGGCAGTCTCGTGGATATCAGCGGCAACGCCAGATTCCTGACCTACGAGGACGCCAGCCACGACGTTTACCGGGTCACGTGGAGCGCCGCTTCCGGCGTTCTGTCCCAGACGGCCCTGCTGATGACGCCGGAGGGGACGGCGAGCAACGGTTTCGTTCTGTCCCAAGACGGCCATTCGGCGGTCTATGACCAGGGGTTGTCGTTGTACTACTACAACGCCGACACCAAGCATGTGGCCAATCTCGAAGCCCACGCCTCGCAGATGAGCACGTCCGGCGTCTTCGATCTATCCCGCGACGGCATCTGGGCCGCTTATGCCAACTATTCGTACCAGTCCGATTACGGCATCTCGGTCGTCAACACTCAGACAGGCGCCGAAGTTCTGAACTACGATTGGGGAAGCACGGCCATCAGCCAGGTGGCTTTTGCCGCCAACGGGCGGGAATTGTTCATTCTGAGCGGCGGTACCCTGAGTCTGTTGGAGATCGGCAACGACGGCTATAGCGCCTCCGACGGCGGCACGGTGTCCCTGTCGAACGTCACGGGCTTCACCGTGGCGGCCAACGGCACCAAGCTGGTCTACAGCGCCGCAGACGGTTTCTATTACGCGAGCGAGAAGAACGGCGTTTGGACCACGACCAATCTTGTATCAGCGGACGAGATGCTGGCCTCGCCCACCGGGACCATTTCCGAGAATGGGCGCTTCGTCGCCTATTGGGACGACGGCGGCACCACCTCCTCGCCGGTGATTTATGACACCCTGACCGACACCACCGTGACGCTGGGGGCCTTGAGCGGCGATCTGAACGCCAAGAATCTGACCTTCAGCGACGACGGCCATTATCTGTTCGTCACCACCAATTCCGGCGTCGTCAGCGAAGTGAATCCCTATTTCACCGCCTCGACCGGCGACGCCAACACGCTGATCGGCGGCAATGGCGCCGACACCTTGATCGGCGGTTTGGATATTTCCTCCTCCAGCCTGCTCAGCGTCGCCTATGGCGGCGGCGACCCGCTGACCACGATCAACGCCGGCAATACGCTGATCGCCGGCAGCGGCACCATGGTGATGATCGGCGGCGGCGGCTCCAACGACTTCGTGCTGCAAGCCTCGTCGCTGGGGCATGAAACCATTCTGGGCGGCGGCCTGGGGGCGAACCAGCTTCTGAACCTGTCGGCGGTCACCGCCAATCTGACGGTCGACCTGGGGTCGTCGATCTATGACGAGACGGCCAACCAGCTGATTTTGTCCAATGCCAGCGGCGCGGTTCTGGCCAACGACTACATATCGAATATCGGCAACGTTATCGGCGGCGCCGGAGCGACCTCGGTGCTGATCGGCAATCAGAACGGCAATACGCTGATTGCCGGTTCGGGCGCGGCCACCACGTTCGTCGGCCACGGCGGCGCGGATCAGATTTATTTCGGCGCCCACACCAACGTGATGATCCTGACCGACGATTACCACGCCGAGACGGTTCACCTGGACAACGCCGCCAGCGCCAAGGAATATCTCGAGGCCGAAGGCGAGGTGGGGCTGATCGGCGGAACGAAGGTTTCCAACGATCTGGTTCTGTATTTCAGCGGTGAATCGGGCGGCGGCTCGATTGTCTTCGCCGACTATTTCCTGAGTTCCAACAGCAACGTACTGCTGGAAATCGTCGATGGCGGCACCTTCGTGCGCACCAACGGCGAAACGACCGTTACCGCCCATCTGACCTCGTCGCTGGGGTCGATGACCCTCAGCACGCTGATCGCCGGCACCACCGGCGCCGACTTCCTGATGGCCGACCACAGCAATATGCTGCTGCTGGGCAGCTCCGCCGCCTTGTCCCAGGGAGTCTCCAGCCACGGCGACGATTTCTTCGTCAACGGCAACAACGAAGTGGTGATCGGAGCCAGCGGCGCGGACGATACGGCTTATTACAGCCAGCGCACGACCGGCATTACCGCCGATCTCAGCGTCGGCTATACGGTGACGCTGAACCTGAGCGGCAGCAACGTCCTGGGCGATACGGCGTCGCACGTCTTCAGCGGCATGAACGTGGTGACTGCCGCCGGTTCGACGGATTACCTTTACAGCATCGATGAAATCGTCGGCACCAATTACGGCGACAAGCTGATCGGCGGTCATTACAGCACCTCCAACAGCGCCTATGGCAATGACGTGGCTTTCCGGGTCGGCACCGGCGCCAACACCGTGGTCAATGCCGGCGCTTTGGGGACCAGCGGGACCGTGAATTCGGTTTCGACCAACCTGGCGTCGCTGTACCTGTCGGGCAGCCTGCAAAGCGGTACGTATTATGCCTCGACCGGCGTGCTCGTCGATTATCTGGCTAGCGGCGGCGGCATCACCGCCGATCTGTCGGCTTGGGACACCACCCAGCTCTATACGGAAAGCCTGACGGGCGGGTACGTCGAGAAAATAACCAAAAGCGGCACGGTCGTGCATGACGGTGTTACCGATACCCTGTATGGCGTCAGCGACATTCGCGGTTCGGCCTATGACGACATGATCACCTTGTCGCTGGCGGGCAGTTTCGTCCGCTCCAGCAAGGGCAACGACACCTATGTCGCCATGGCCAGCAGCAACACCATGGATTATTCGGACGCGGTTGGCGGAGCCCTGATCAACCTGTCGGGCTCGACGACCTATCTCAACTGGACCCTGTCCGACGGCAACACCATCACGCTGACTTTGGCCGGGGACGGCCAATACGGCACGGTGGCGCACGACTACACCAAGGGCGCCTTTTATACCGACACGCTGGTCAGCGCCGCCGGCAGCTTCACCGACATCCAGATGAGCAATGACGGCGGCGCCCTGATCGGCACTGGCTGGACCAGCGGCAACGTCACCATGGATTTGCAGGGGCTGGATTCCACCTCCGGCGCCTTGATCGACATTGCCGGCAACGGAACCTATGGTGTGGTGTCGGGCTGGAACGGCAGTTCCTCGATCCTGTTCAGCGACGTGGTGGCGATCAAAGGCACCGCCGGCAACGACACCTTCGTGCTGTCGGGCAGCGAAAACCCGGAAACCCTGATCGGCAACGGCGGCACCGATGTGCTGGATGTGGCGAACGTGGGCTGGCACACTTGGAACGGCTCCACCGTGTCCTTGACCCTGCTCGGGGAATCCGTCGTGCTGTCCAGCATTTCGCTGGTGTCGAATGAAATCACCGAAAGCGGATCGAGCCTGCTGCTGAACAATGTCAGTGGCGAGACGGCCAACGTCGCTACCTTATATCTGGCCGACGGTCAGGTTTTGTGGTCCGACGACGAGCTGTATTCGATCAAAGGCAGCCTGACGGCTTTACAGGCTTCTGGTTCGGTCGTCGGTGCGACGGCGGGCGATCTGATCGTCGCCGAGACGGGGGCCTTGTCGGGCATTTCCTATATCGACGGCAATTCCAGCCACGCCACCTTGGAACTGACCAACAGCGTCTTGGGCTCGGCCCTGGATTTCTCGGCCTACGCCAACTACCGCAATATCGAGGTGTTGCAAATCGACGGCCAGTCGTCGGGCGTGACGCTGAGCACCACCGCCCATACGGTCGGCATCACCGAATTGATGATGGATTTCTATTTCCTGACTCAAGGGTCGCCGAATTTCACCACCGATCTGTCGGGGATGACCCTGTATCTGGGCGGCGGCGCGACGCACAACTACAGCACCTACAGCGTCATGACGCTGGACGCGGACAGCATGTCCCACGTCGCCGGTTTCAGCGACGTCAAGGTGGGTGAATTCACCTATCACACCGCCACCGGCGATCTGACCTACAACGTCGATTCCGTGGTGGCGAATCTGGGGTATTGGGCCGCCGAAGCCGGTATCCACACCCTGGACCTGAGCAGCTTCCATGGCTACTCCTCCATCGCCCTGGCCAACTACAACGATGAAAGCCTGACTGTGCTGGGCGGTTCCGGCGCCGACCTGATTTCCATCGATGCGGCCAGCGGCGTCGCCGGAACCTTCGTCCTCGAAGGCGGAAACAGCGACGTTCTATATATCAACACTACGATCGGCGGCAGCGGCCTGCAGGTGACGATGACCGGCAGCGGCTATGCCGTTTTGACCAACGGCGGCAACGACAAGATCACGCTGGAAGGCATTCATCTTGTTCAAACCAGCACCAGCGAGGTGCTGGTGATGGGCGCCGACGTTCATACCGTGTCGTTGGATCTGGCCATCGGCGAAACCCTGAACTACATCATGGCCGCCACCCAGGCCACCGGCGTTCTGACGGCGCAGGCGAGCGAGGGGGTGCAGACGGTCGTGCTGGCCAGCGGCTACACGGCCTATCTGTCGGTGGGCTATGATCCGGGCGACAGCTCCAGCAGCACCGGAGACCATGTGGTGGGCACGGCCACTCTTGGCGGCGATGTGGATCTGGCCTTCGGCAGCCATATCAACATGGATGTCTCGTCGGCCAGCAGCCACGATCTGATGGATGTGAACGGCCATGACTTCAATGCCGCCGGCGGCGATCTGAAAATCCTGGCCGAGGCGGGGTCGGTGCTGAACACCTATGACAGCATGGTCTTGATGACCAACATGCTGAGCGATACCGGCAGTTTCGCCCACATCACCGGGTTGGACAGCTATGCCGCCGACGGCGTGGCCCTGTCGTTGAGCTACAGCGACACCAGCATCACCCTGGTCGAGCATTACGCCTACAGCACCACCGGCAGCTATTACGGCGGCAACGGCAACGACGAATACATTGTCGGCGGCCATGGCGACCAGACTCTGTCGGGCGGCGGCGGCGCCGACGAAATCCTGGCGGTGTCGGGCGACGATACGGTGATCGTCGGCGATAACCGCTTCGCCTATTTGGACGGCGGGTCAGGCAGTTCGAAGCTGAGCTTCGCTTTTACCAGCGCGGCCACCATCGACCTGACCGGCAGCGGCGCATCGACGTCGGCCACCGTCACCGGGGGAAGCCATCGTTCCGACAGCGTCGAGCATTTCGACATGTTGGATCTGGCCAACAGCCACAGTTCGACCCTGGTGCTGAACGAGGATGCGGTTTATTCCGCCGCCAACGACAGCAACAGCCAGTTGACGGCGGCCGGGGTCAGCGCCAGCAACGCCAGCCATGCTCTGATCATCGGCGGAACCAGCGGCGATGTGCTGAAGCTGAATCACGACAGCGACGTCGGCGGTTCGGGGTGGACGACGACGGGAGCGACCACCACTTTGACGGTGGACGGCGCCAGTCACAGCTATCAGGTCTATACCAGCACTATCCACGGCGTGACCGAACATCTTTATGTCGATACCCACGTCAGCGTCAGCACAAGCTGACCATCAGTCCTGATGACTGAAAAAAGGCCCGGAGGCGCAATAGCCCCCGGGCCTTTTCACTTTTATTCGCCGCTCGGCGCTGGGCTTAGGGCTGTCCCTCCCAGCCGCCGCCCAGGGCCTTGTACAGGCTGACCACGGCTTCAAGGTGGGACAAGCGGGCCTGAACCAGCGTGTCCTGGGCCGAGAACAGGGTGCGCTGGGTGTTCAGCACGGTGGTGATTTCCGCCACGCCGCCGCGCAACTGGTCCATCGACAGCTCATAGGCGCGGCGGGCGGTTTCCTCGGCCCGGCGCTGGGCCGCTTCCTGCTGGTCGGTCTTGCGCACGGCGATCAGGGCGTTGTCCACGTCGATGAAGGCCGACAGCACCGCCTTGCGATAGGTGGCGACCAACTCGTCGTAGCGCGCGCGCTTGTATTCGACTTCGCCTTCCAAGGCGCCGCCATGGAAAATGGATTGGGTCACCGATCCGGCCAACGACCATAACAGGCTGGTGGGCTGGATCAGATTGTTCAGGGCGTTGCTTTCGTACCCTAAGCCGCCGGTCAGGGATACGCTGGGGAACAGGGCGGCGCGAGCCACCGTGATGTCGGCGTTGGCGGCGATCAGGTTTTGCTCGGCATATTGCACGTCGGGGCGGCGCATCAACAGTTCCGAGGGCAGGCCGCCCTTGACGGCCGGCAGGGCGATGCCGGTCAGGCCGGCGCCCTTGGGGTCGATCTGCTCGGGCAGCTTGCCGATCAGCAGGGCCAGGGCGGTCTTGTTCTCGCCCAGGCTTTGCTCCAGCGGCGGAATGGCGGCGGCCAGGGTGGCCACCTCGTTCTCCTGCTGGGCGACATCCAGATCGGTGGCGGTGCCGGCGCGGAACTTGTCTTGAATGGCAGACAGCACTTCCTGGCCGTTGGCCAGATTGGAGTGGGCGAAGGTCAGGCGTTCTTGCAGGCTGAGAATGGTGAAATAGGTATCGGCCAGACTGGCTTGGGTGGTCAGGCCCACGGTCTGCCGGTCGAAGCGGCTGGCCTGGGCGCTGGCCAGGGCCGAAGCGCTGGTGGCGGCGTTCTTGCCCCAGAAGTCGATCTCATAGGAGGTCGACAGCTTGGCGGTAATGTTGTTGGACAGGGTCGGCTTGGTATTGCCGCCGCTGGTCTTGCTGGTGACGGGCGTCTGGCTGCGCGAGGGAGCCAGGCTGGCATCCAGGGTGGGCAGCAGCGAAGCGCCGTCGATCTTGGCGGTGGCGTCGGCCTCGCGGATGCGGGCGACGGCGGCGGCGATATCCAGATTGTCGGCCAGCGACGCCTGCATATAGCTGTTCAATTCATCGGAACCGAAAGCCGTCCACCAGCCGGTCGACGGCCAGGACGTTTGATCGGCGTTTTCCTGCCAGCCCTTGGGCGTGGCGGTTTCGGGGCGGGCGTAAGGATCGCCGACATCGCAGGCGCCCAACGCCAGCGGCAGGAACAGAACGAACGAGGCGAGCAGGGGGCGGTTAAGCGTCTTGGACATTATGCATCCCTGTGGAAAGACGGGTTTCGGCCCGGGCCTTGCGCCAGCGGGCAAGACGGCCCAGGGCCAGATAGACCACCGGAGTGGTGTAAAGGGTCAGAAGCTGAGACACCAGCAAACCGCCGACGATGGAAATGCCCAGCGGCTGGCGCATCTCCGAGCCGGTGCCGGTGCCAAGGGCCAGCGGAACGGCCCCCAGGACGGCGGCCAGGGTGGTCATGGTGATGGGGCGGAAGCGGTGCTTGCAGGCCTCCATGATGGCGCGCTCGGGAGAGATGCCCCGCTTGCGCTCGGCTTCGATGGCGAAGTCCACCAGCATGATGCCGTTCTTTTTGACGATGCCCATCAGCAAGATCACGCCGATGACGCTGATGATGGAAAGCTCGGTGCCCGAGATCAGCAGGGCCAGCAAGGCCCCGATGCCCGCCGACGGTAGGGTCGAGATGATCGTCACCGGATGCAGCCAGCTTTCGTACAGCACGCCAAGCACGATGTAGATGGCCAGCAAGGCCGCCATGATCAGCATGGGCTGATTGCGGGTGGTGTCGGCGAAGGCTTTGGCATTGCCGGCGAATTCCGTATGCACGCTGGCGGGCATGCCGATTTCCAGGGCGGCTTTCTGCACGGCTTCGGTCGCGACGCTGAGGGGCGTTCCGGGCAGCAGGTTGAAAGACAGGGCCGATGCCGGGAACTGTCCCTGATGGTTGACAGACGGCGCCATGGGATCAATCTGGAAATGGGCCACCGCCGACAGCGGCACCTGGGCGCCGGAACTGGACGCGACATAGATCCGCTGCAGGGCCGTGGCTTCCTCTTGCAGATCGGTGCTGACTTCCAGAACCACATGATACTGGTTGCGCTGGGTGTAGATGGTGGAAATCTGCCGTTGCGAGAAGGCGTCCTGCAAGGCGTTGTCGATCGACGTCATGTCCAGCCCCAGGCGGGCGGCGGCGTCTCGGTCGACGACGACGGTTTCTTGCGAGGTGGCGTCGTCCTGATCGCTGGTGACGTCGACCAGCCCGGGTTCGGCCCGCAGGCGGTCGATCAGCTTGGGCGTCCAGGTCTTCAGATCGTCCAGGGATTCGCTGGACAGGACGAACTGATATTGCGACCGGGGCGAGCGTCCGCCGATGAACAGATCCTGGGCCGGCATCAGGAAGACGTTGACGCCGGGGATCGCGGCCAGCTTGGGGCGCAGGCGGGCGATCACCTTGTCGGCGGACAGCTTGCGCTCGGCAATGGGCTTCAGGGTGATGAACATGCGGCCCGTGTTGGAGCCAGACGGGCCGGGACCGCCCGAGCCGACGAACGAGGCCGCGCGTTCGACCGCCGGATCATTCAGCAGAACCTCGACCACCTTTTGCTGTTTGGCGGCCAGATCGCGGAACGAGACGTCGATGCGGGCTTCGGTCATGCCCATCACCAGGCCGGTATCCTGCTGGGGGAACAGGCCTTTCGGCACCACGCCGTACAGATAGATGGTGAAGGCGATGGTACCGGCCATCACGCACAGCATGACGATCTGGTGGCGCATCACCCAGGACAGGCCGTTCAGATAGGTGCGCTGGGCCCTGCTCATCAGGCTTTCGCCCCAATGCAGGTGCATCTTGCGGGGCTTGTTGGCGCGCAGGTGCATCAGGTGGCCGTAGACCACCGGGGTGACGGTGATGGACACCAGCATGGAAATCATGATCGACGCGGTCAAGGTGACGGCGAACTCGCGGAACATGCGCCCCACCACGCCGCCCATGAACAGCAGGGGAATGAACACCGCCACCAGGGAAATACTGATGGAAATGACGGTGAAGGTGATCTCCTTGGCCCCCTTCACGGCGGCGCTCAGGGGCGAATCGCCATTTTCCACATGGCGGGCGATGTTTTCGATCATGACGATGGCGTCGTCGACGACGAAGCCCACGGAAATGGTCAAGGCCATCAGCGAGATGTTGTTCAGGCTGTAGCCCAGCAGCCACATGGCGGCGAAGGTGCCGGCCAGGGACAGCGGGACGGTGACGCTGGCGGCCACGGTGGGGGTCAGGCGTCCCAGCGAGAACAGCACCACCAGGATCACAAGCCCGGTTGTGATCAGCAAGGTGCGTTCGACATCGTGGACGCTGGCGCGGATGGTGGTGGTGCGGTCGTTGACCACCGTGACCTCGGCTCCGGCCGGCAGCCAGCTTTCCAACTGGGGCAGGACGGCGTTGATGCGGTCGACGGTTTCGATGATGTTGGCGTCGGCCTGTTTCTGGATGATGACCAGAACGGCTTTCTTGCGGTCGGCCCAGCCGGCCTGGCGGTCATTCTCCTGGCCGGGCAGCACCTTGGCGACGTCGCTCAGGCGGACGATGGCGCCGTTGGTGGTTTTGACGATCAGCGGCGCGTAGTCGGCGGCGCTGGTCAACTGGTCGTTGGCGCCGATGGCATATCCCTGGTCCAGACCGTCCAGGCTGCCCTTGGGTTTGTTGGCGTTGGCGCCGGATATGGCGGTGCGCAAATCTTCCAGCCCGACGCCCATGGCGGCCAGGGCCGAGGGATTGGCCTGGATGCGCACGGCCGGTTTGACGGCGCCGCCGACGCTGACCTGGGAAACGCCTTCAAGCTGCGAGATGCTCTGCGCCAGAATGGTGTCGGAGACGTCGTAAAGCTTCGACAGCGGCAGGTTTTCCGACGTTACGCCCAGCACCATGATGGGCATGTCGGCGGGATTGGCCTTGCGGTAGGTCGGCGGGTTCGGCATGTCGGCGGGCAAATCGCCGCCCGACGCGTTCAGGGCGGCCTGAACGTCCTTGGCGGCGCTGTCGACGCTGCGCGACAGATCGAACTGGATGATGATGCTGGCCGAGCCCTGGCTGCTGGAGGAGGTCATCTCGGACACGCCGGCGATTTCGCCCAGGCGGCGCTCCAGCGGCGCGGTGACGGTGGCCGCCATGGTTTCGGGGGCTGCTCCGGGCAGCTTGGCCGAGATCATGATGGTGGGAATGTCGACCCGCGGCAAAGGCGCCACGGGCAACAGGTTGAAGGCCACGGCGCCGGTCAGGAACAACCCCAGCCCCAGCAGCAGCACGCCGATTGGTCTTCGCACAAAGAGTTCGGTCAGACTCATGACCGCTTACTCCGCCGCTTCTTGCGGCAGGGCGTCGGCTCCGGCCTTGCGGCGCAGCCAGGTTTTCAGCCGTTCCATGTAAAGATAGACCACCGGCGTGGTGTAAAGGGTCAGAAGCTGGCTCAGCAGCAGGCCGCCGACGATGGCGATGCCCAGCGGGCGGCGCAACTCGGACCCCGGACCATGCCCCAGCGCCAGGGGAATGGCGCCCAGCAGGGCGGCCATGGTGGTCATCATGATGGGTCGGAAACGCAGAATGCAGGCCTGGACGATGGAATCATGGGCCGATTTGCCTTCGTCGCGCTCGGCGGTCAGGGCGAAGTCGATCATCATGATAGCGTTCTTTTTGACGATGCCCATCAGCAGCACGATGCCGATCAATCCCACCAGCGACAGGTCGTGCCCGGTCAGGATCAGGGCTAGCAAGGCGCCGACGCCCGCCGACGGCAGGGTCGAGATGATGGTCACCGGATGGATGGTGCTTTCATAGAGCACGCCCAGCACGATGTAGATCACCACCGTGGCGGCCAGGATCAACCACGGCTCGTCGGCCAGGGACGAGCGGAATTCGGCGGTATCGCCGGAAAAGTCGCCGCGGACGCTGGAGGGAACGCCGAGGCTGGCCTTGGCGGCGTCGATGGCGTCGATGGCCTGTCCCAGAGAGGCGCCGCTGGTCAAGTTGAACGACAGCGTGACCGAGGGGAACTGGGCCTGATGGGTGATGGCCAGTGAAACCGGAGCGCGGCGCACGGTGGCGAAAGCCGACAGCGGCACCAGGGCGTCGGTGGACGAGCGCACATACAGGGTCTTCAGGGATTCCGGCCCCAGTTGGAAGCGCGGATCGACCTCCATCACCACATGGTATTGGTTGACCTGACTGTAGATGGTGGAAATCTGCCGCTGGCCGAAGGCGTCATACAGGATGTCGTCCACGTCCGACGCCGTCACGCCAAGGCGGGAGGCCTTGTCGCGGTCGATGCGGACGTCGGCCTGTATGCCGTTGTTGTTCTGGTCGGTGGCGACGTCCGTCAATTCCGGCAAGGCTTGCAGCGCCGCCTGAAGTTTGGGGGCCCACTGGGCCAGTTCGTCGCCGTCGACGTCCATCAGGGTGTACTGGTACTGGGTGCGGCTGGTGCGCGCGCTCAGCTGGATATCCTGACTGGATTGCATGTGGGTGTCGATGCCGGGAACCTGTTCCAGCTTTTCCGACAGGCGGGCGATGATCTCGTCCGCCGAAGAATTGCGGTTGTTCTTCGGCTTCAGGGCGATGGTCATGTGGCCGGAATTGGCGGTCGGGTTGACCGTGCCGGCCCCCAGGAACGAGGCCACGGCCGTCACGTCGGGGTCTTGCCCGACGATCTCGGCCACCCGCGCCTGGAGCTTGCTCATGGCCGGGAAGGAAATGTCCTGGCGGGCGTCGGTGGTGGCAATGATCAGGCTGGTGTCTTCCAGCGGCAGGAAGCCCTTGGGGATCATCAGATACAGCAGCACCGTGCCGACCAGCGTGGCGACGGCGACCATCAGGGTCTTGAACTGATGGCGCATGACGATGTGCAGGGTCTGCTCGTAATGGCGCAGCAGCCAGTTGAAGAAGCGGCCCGACTGGGCTTCCTCATGCCCTTCCTTCAGCATGTGGCCGCACATCATCGGCGTCAGGGTCAGCGATACCACCGCCGAGATGACCACGGCAATGGTCAGGGTCAGGGCGAATTCGCGGAACAGGCGTCCGACGATACCGCTCATGAACAGCAGGGGAATGAACACGGCCACCAGCGACACGGTCAGCGAGACGACGGTGAAGCCGATTTCCTTGGCGCCCTTGAAGGCGGCCTGAAGCGGTTTTTCGCCCTTTTCGATGTAGCGGACGATGTTCTCGATCATGACGATGGCGTCGTCGACGACGAAACCAGCGGAAATGGTCAGGGCCATCAGCGACAGATTGTCCAGCGAGAAGCCGCAGGCAGCCATGGCGCCGAAGGTCGCCACCAGCGACAGCGGCAGCGCCACGCCGGGAATGACGGTGGCCCGGCCCGAACGCAGGAACAGGAAGATCACCATGATCACCAGACCGATGGTCAGCGTCAGGGTGAATTCCACGTCATCGACCGAAGCGCGGATGGTTTCGGTCCGGTCGGCCAGGATCGAGATGGTGATGCCGGTGGGGATGGCTTGGTCCAACTGCGGTAAAAGCTGTTTCACCCGGTCCACGGTGGCGACGATGTTCTCGCCCGGCTGGCGCTGGATGTCGACGATGACGGCGGGTTTGCCGTCGTACCAGCCGGCGGTCTTGGTGTTTTCGACGCTTTCCGCCACGCCGCCCAGATCCTTGACGCGGACGGCGCCGCTGTTGCGATAGGCGACGATGGCGTTCTCGTAGTCCTTGGCGTCGGTGATCTGGTCGTTGGCGCCGATGGACAAGGCCTGATGCGGGCCGTCGAAGCTGCCCTTGGACAGGTCGGTGTTGGCCTTGTTCAGGGTGGTGCGGATCTCGTCCAGGGTCAGGTTGTAGGAAGCCACCCGGTTCGGGTCCAATTGGATGCGGAAAGCCGGCCGCTGGCCGCCCTCGACCAGCACGCGGCCGACGCCGGTCACCTGCGACAGCTTTTGAGCCAGCAGGGTGTCGGCGACGTCGTTCAGCTTGGTGATGGGCAGGCTGTCCGAGGTCAGGGCCAGGGTCAGAATCGGCGGATCGGCCGGGTTGACCTTGGAATAGGTGGGCGGGTAAGGCAGGTTGGTGGGTAGCACGCCCTTGGCGGCGTCGATGGCCGCCTGAACGTCCTCGGAGGCGACGTCGAGATTTTTCGCCAGATCGAACTGCAAGGTGATGGCGCTGGTGCCGTAAGAGCTGGTCGAGGTCATGCTCTTCAGGCCGGCGATCAGGCCCAACTGGCGTTCCAGCGGCGTGGTGACCAGCGAGGTCATGGTGTCGGCGCTGGCGCCCGGCAGCTGGGTGGTCACCTGAATGGTGGGAAAGTCCACCTGCGGCAAGGCCGAAACCGGCAGCAGGCGGTACCCCAGAATGCCCATCAGGACCAGACCGATCGCCAACAGCCATGTGGCAACGGGCCGCGCGATGAAGGGCGCGGAAATTCCGTTCATTGTGCCTGCCCATCCTTGCGTTTGCGCTTGTGTTCGGCGTCAGGGGCGGGTGCGTCGGGGGCGGCGGCTCCGGGCGCTGCCGGGGATGCAGCCGGAGCGGCGGCGGTCTCGCGCAGGCTGACCTTGCTGCCGGCCTTCAGGCGCGACGAGCCGTCGATGACCACGGTTTCGCCGGGCTCGACGCCTTTTTCAAGCAAGGTTTCGCCGTTTTCGGTCAGCGCTACGGTGACGGCGCGCATTTCGGCGGTCTGATCCTGGCCGACCACATAAACGAAGCTGCCCTGAGGGCCGCGCTGGATGGCGGTGGCGGGAACCACCAGACCGTCGTGACGGGTGTCCAGTTGCAGGCGGACATTGACGAATCCGCCCGGCCACAGGGACAGATGCTCGTTGGGCAAGGTGGCCTTCAGCTTGATGGTGCCGGTGGTCTGGTCGATGGCGTTGTCCACCAGCGACACGGTTCCCTGGTCGATCACGGTCTTGCCGTCGGCCTCGGTGGCCGTTACCGGCAGGGCGCTTTGATGCTGCAATTGCTGGTTGATGGCCCGCAGGTTCTGCTGGGGCAGGGTGAACGTGACGGAAATCGGCTTCAACTGGGCGATGCTGACCAGTCCGGTGGTGTCGCTGGAATGGACGATGTTGCCCTTGTCCACCAGCCGCAGGCCGGCGCGTCCGTCGATGGGCGAGGTGATGGTGGTGTAGCTCAATTGAGCCTTGGCGGTGTCGATGGCGGCGATATCGGACTTCACCGACGCTTCCAGCTGACGGACGGTCGAACGCTGGCTGTCCACGCTTTGCTGGGTGACGCGGTTGCCCAGGCTGAGATAGCGCTGAAGGTCCAGCTTGGCTTCCTCCAACTGAGCCTGATCCTTGTCGCGGGTGGCCAATGCCTGTTCCAGGGCGGCCTGATAGGTGCGCGGGTCGATCTGAACCAGAAGATCGCCGGCCTTGACGTCCTGACCTTCTTGGAACGCGACGTTGACCAGTTCGCCGTCGATGCGCGAATGCACCGTCACCGCGTTATAGGCCACCACCGTGCCCAGCCCTTCCAGATAAACCGGAATGTCCTTGCGGACCACCTGGGCCGTCAGCACCGGAATGGCGCGGTTGCCGCCTGGTCCTCCAGGGCCTCCCGGTCCGCCGCCGGGACCGCTTGCCGGGGAGATCAGTCGCCAGGCGACAAGGCCGCCCAGCACCACACCGGCAACAGACAACCCCACCAGACCGGGGCGGCGGCGCAACATGGAAACACCTAGCATCGTGGATAATCCCTTAGAACGTCAGGCCCGCACTCTAGCCCGCGAAGATTTCCGGGCAATGAGCGATTTGGTTACAAAGTGTATCTCAGATCCAGCCCAGCAGCCGCCACCACAGGTAGTTCAGAGGCAGCAGCAGAACGATGCTGACCAAGGCCAGCAGCAGGCACAGTTTCACGGCGCCTTCCATGCGTTCCCCGCCGATCTGCAAGGCGACGATCAACGGCGCCGATTCATAGGGCAGCACCGGATTGGAAAAGCCCAGCACCTGGCTCATCAGCACCGACGGCAGCGGCAGACCCGAGGCCTCGGCCATCTGTCCGGCCAGGGGGGTGAGCACCGACGGTGCGCCGGGCAGGGTGGTGACCATGCTGACGACCGTGCTGATCAGCGACAGGCTGGCGAAATTCATCGCCGGTTGGTTCGGGACCAGCGGGGCGATGTTCAGAATGGCCTGGGCCATGCGGGCGCCAAGGCCAGATTTGTCCACCAAGGCCCCCAGCGCCATGATCCCGGCGACGTAAAACAGCGAACCGTAATTGATCTGCTCGGAAAAAGCCTTGCGGCCCACCAGTCCCAGCTTGGGATGGGGCAGCAACAGGATCACCGCGACCGCCATGCTGATCCAGGCCGGGCTGATGCGGTGCCAGAAATCGGTGGCCCACAAGGCCAGGGCCGCGGCGATCAGCAGAGCCAGCCAGCGTTCGTCCCGGCTCATGGAGGCCGGGGGCAGGGCCGGCCGGGGTTTGGGTTGGTCGGGCCACATCCAGACGATCATCGGGATCATCAAGACGGTTTTGAGGAACCCCAGCACCGGAAAATGCAGCAGCAGATAACTGCCGTAGGTGGGCGACCAATGATACAGGGTTTCGGCGGCGCCGGCGAAAACCACGTTGGGGACGTTGGCGGGCAGCACGGAAAACGTCGGAACGTGGCAGCCGAAGGCGGCGGCGATTAAAACGCCGGAACGGCCCTTGCTGCCCGGTTCGAAACCGAAGCGGTCGGCCAGCGACATGGCGATGGGCATTAGCAGCACGGCACGGCCCATGGACGACGGCATGATGAAGCCAAGCGCCACGCCGACCACGGTGACGCCGGTGACGACGCCCCAATAGCCGTCGCCGAAACGCGGAGCCAGCCCTTGGGCGATGCGCTCTCCCAGACCGGTGCTTTTCACCGCCACGCCGACGACCAGTCCGCCGAAGATCAGCCACAGGGCGGCGGACTCGAAGCCGGTGAAGACCACCGACGGCGCCGCGACCTTGAACAGCATGGCCAAGGTGAAGAAGCCCAGAGCGGTGATGTATTCGGGGATGGCCGCCGTGGCGAACAAACCCAACGCCGCCACGGCCAGGGCCAAGGCGGCGTTCTCGGGTCCGGACAGGGGGCGTATCAGCGCCACCAGCAAAGCGGAACCGACCGCCGCCGCGGCAATGGTTTTGGACAGGGACAAGCGCATCAGGAAACCATGTCGGCAGAATGGGTCAAGGGCTTGTACGGCCCAGGTTCGGGGATATTACGAAAAATCTGTCCCATCGGCCAACAAACGGAAGCGGCGGCCTTTATTTCAAAGCCGCCGCTCCGGTCGGTCACTTGGCCTTGTTCAGGCTTGCCGCCGCTTCCATGGCGGCGGATTTGGCCATGGAAACATCTGTGGTGGCCAATCCGGCCTTGGCTTTGGCCAGGGCTTCGGTCAGGGGGGCGGCCTTGTCGGGTGCGTCCTTCAGCGCGCCGTCTCCGGCGTCCTTGCATGGATTTCCAGCCGCGGCGTCGAAATCCATGCCGCCGGGGCCGACGATACAGTTGACCACATGGTGAAGATGCATCTGCACCATCTTGGCGTCGGCGGCGGCGCCGGCCATTTCGGCATGGGTGGCGGCGGTGGAGATTTCCTTGGCGGCGTCGGCGGCCTGGGCCGGAACGATAAGAGACGGGACGGCGCAGGCCATCAGGCCCGCCGTCCATAGGGACAGCTTTCTCATGTGTTGTCCTCCCATCGTGACGATCACGATAGAAGGGCAGGTGGGCATTGTTCCGGCTTTTTAAAGATGGGCGATTCCCGCCAGAAGAACGGCGGCGACGACCAGAACGCCGCCGCTGATGCGGTTGATCCAGCTGGTACGGCCCGAACGCTTTAGCCAGGGCACCAGCCGCCCCGACAGCGTTGCCGACGACATGATCATGCTGAATTCCAGCACGGTGATGGTGGCGATCTCGTATCCGACCTGAGGCAGCAGGGGCCGGGTCTGGTCGATGAATTGGGGAAGGACGGCGGTGAAGATGACGATGGCCTTGGGATTGGACAGCGACACCGCCAAACCCTGCGAGGCGCGCTTGAGGACGGTGACGCCGGCTCCTTCCTCGGTCTGGCCGTTCTCAAGGTCCATGGGCGGAGCGGTCAGCGCCTTGTAGCCCAGCCACGCCATATAAGCCGATCCGGCCCAACGGACGATGTCGAAGGCCTGGGGCGAGGCTGACAGCACGGCGCCGACGCCGGCAGCCGAGACGCCGATCCACACCCACAGCCCGGCGATCAGGCCGGCGGCGGTGGCGATGGTGCGCTTCGGCCCGAACAGCATGCCGTGCGACGCCGCCAGCAACATGTTGGGGCCGGGGGTGTAGGACAAAACAAGGAACAGCAGGGCGAAGGCGGCCCAGGTGTTGAAGCTCATGATGGGACACGGACTCTATGGGGTGGCGGTTTTGTCATGACGCGGGCTTCGCGCATTTTCTTGCCGCGTCATAACAGGACGTAGTTGGACGGCGCCAGCGGTTTGGGCCGTTCCTCATCGCCCAGGGCGTCGCGGATGGAAATCTCGATGTTGACGGCGATGGCGCGGATGGGCAGATCGTTGGGAAGACTGCCGAACGGCTCTTCCAATTCGTCGCCCAAGGCGTCGAGACCGAAGAAGGTATAGGCGAAAACCGCGGCGGCGATGGGGGTCGTCCATCCCAGTACGTCGGCAAAGCCGAACGGCACCAGGAAGCAGAAGATATAAGCCGTTCTCAGCAAAAGCAGCGTGTAGCCGAACGGGACAGGGGTGTTTCTCAGCCGTTCGCAGGCGGCGAGAACGCCGTTCATATGCCAGAGCGTGCCGTCGAGCAGGCTGAACTCGATCGCCGACAAGGTGTCGTCGGCGCGCATCCCGGCCAGGATTTTGCCAAGACAGAGCAGGATGAAGGCCGGCTTGTTGTCGCTGGCCGCGAAAGCGGGGCGCTCTTCCTCGGGAACGAGGGACAGGATTTCCGGCGACTGATGGTCGTGCCGCAAATGATCCACCAGAGCGTGGGTGAAGGCGATGGTCAGATGCAGCATCTCGCGGCGTTTGCGGCTGGCCTCCGCGCCGCGCTCGTCCAAAAGCAGAGACTGTCTGGACAGATCGCGGCAGGTCGCGACCAGTTGCCCCCAATGCTTGCGGGCTTCCCACCAGCGGTCGTAGCAGGCGCTGTTGCGAAAACCGAGGAAGATCGACAGAGCGACGCCCAGTAAGGCGAACGGCGCGCCGTTGAAGACGGGAACAAGGGACGGCATTTCCCAGTGAGCCCAGACGACCACGCAGGAAAGCGCCATAACCAGAATGATTTGAGGGTAAATTCTTTGGAGAATCGAGCCGCGAATAGTGAAAATGACCTGAAACAATCCAGGGCGATCACGAACAATCATAAGTCTATATTTCCCTGCTGGAAGAGAACGGTCCCGCCGGACGGCGGACTATACGCGGGTCTCCGATGCATCGGAAGATCAATCCGCTCCGACGATCCCGGCATATTGCCCCGGTTTATTCTTTCGTCTCCTGCGGAGCCGCCATGACGATCCGCAAGGCTCTTAAAAGTCCGTCGGACGTGACAGGCTTGTGCAGCATCAGAAAGCCGCTCTGCACGGCTTCGCTCATGCGTTCCGGCGCGGTGTCGCCGGTCAGCAGGATGGTCGGGATGCTTGTTCCCAACCGGTCGCAGATTTCAGCCAAAGCTTGGATGCCGGTCAGTTCGTCGCGAAGACGATAGTCGGACAAAGCCAGATCGGGAATTTCGCCGGGTTTCAGCTGATGCAGGATGTCCCGCGGCTCGGCTCCCGACAGCACCCGCCAGCCCCAATGCTCCAGCAGCAATGTCAGACCGGCCAGCACCGCCTCGTCGTCTTCGATCACCAGGGCCAGTCCCCGGCGGCCGAGCGGAGTGTCCTCGTTCGCCGGTTCCAAGGCGGGCTGCTTGCCCACCGGAACGCTGAGGGTGAAGCTGGTGCCCTTGCCCAACGAGCTTTGCATGTCGAGGGAAACCCCCAGAAGCTTGACCAGACGCCGGACGATGGCCAGCCCCAGTCCCAGCCCCTTGCTGCGGTCGCGCTCGGGGTTGTTCAACTGATGAAACTCGTCGAACACCATTTCGCGCTGGTCTTCCGGGATGCCGATGCCGGTGTCGCGCAGTTCAAGCCGGGCCATGCCGTCACGGACCCGGCAGTCGATGGCGACGCCGCCCTGGTCGGTGTACTTGATGGCGTTTTCGATCAGATTGCGCAGGATGCGTTCCAGCAAGGATGGGTCGGAATGCAGCCACAGAGCCGGCGAGGCGACTCCCAGGGACAAACCCTTGCGGGCGGCGGACAGGCTGTATTCCTCGGACAGCGAGGTCAGCATCGGGCGCAAGTCGAAGCTCACCAGGTTCGGCTCGATGACGCCGGCGTCCAGGCGGGAAATGTCCAGCAGGCCGTCCAGCAGGCTTTTGAGCGCCTGCACCGCATTGCCCAGGTTGCGCACTACCGTGCGGGCGCGCTCATCCAGGCTGAAGGTTTCCAGCAAAGCGATGAACAGCATCAGGGATTGCACCGGCTGGCGCAGGTCGTGGCTGGCCGAGGCCAGGAAGCGGCTTTTCGCCATGTTGGCCTGATCGGCTCGGGCGATGGCCTGCTCCAGCATGTCCTGGGTCCGCTTCATGTCCGACAGATCGGCGAAAGCGCGGCTGGGACTGTAAAGATCGGCGAAACTGCTGCTGCTTTGGGCCGCCTGGGCCAAGCCGTAGCCCAGGAACAGGAAGCCGCCCAGCGAGACGATATGGGCCAGCCACCACATATGGTTCCACGGCGCCGCCAGAATGAAGCAGCCCGACGATTGAAACATCCAGGCCATGGCGATGGCGTGATACCACAGCATGGGGCCGCGGACCCCGCGCAACGGCAGCACCAGCAGTACGATGGCGGACAGAATGCCGGCGCCGCCCTCGGTGACGTAACGCCATGTCTGGGGGGATACCGGCATGGCCGTGGCGATCCACAGCGTCAGTTGTAGAAACAGCACCATGGCCACCAGCTGGGGAACCCATAGGCTGGGCTGCCTGCGCTTTTCCACCGGATCGGCGGGGTGGCCGTGCCCCATAACGCCGATCAGGACGCAGGCCGACATCATCAGCCGCGAGGTCGGGCCGGGCAAAAGAAACAGGGCCGGCGACGATTCCGCCAGGGGCGTCAGGACGCCGTGCAATGCGTAGGACAGGGAGAAACCGGTGAAACCCAGGGCCAGATAGCGGGTCAGCCGCTCGCCGCCCTCCAGGTAGCAGCGCAGGGCGATCAGGGCGAGCACCGAACTGATCGCCACCACCGAACCGATGCCCCAGATATGGAAGTCGTGCTCGACAAAGCGCGGCGCCTCGGGCTGATAGACCCACAGATAGGCGGCGGCGGCGGCCGGCAGCAATGTCAGCAACAGGCTGGCGACCGCCAGATAGGCCGAAGCGACGGTGCGGAAAACCGGTGTAGCCATGAGCCCTGGAGTCCTGTTGCGGTGGACTGGGCATCTTCCGTCAAGACGCGGTGGGGTTCAACCGGGACGAAAGTGTTGGCCGAAAGCATCCGTTGCATGACGGTCATGTGAGCGGCTTTGGGAAATTGTCTTGCCAAAGCCGCAACCTAGGCCCATATACGGACTTCCTAAGTGTGTTTTAGGGTCCGCCCGCCATCGTCCTCCGTCGGTGCCGGTTCTGATGTAAGCCTGGTTGCAGGCCACATGCCGCCGGCGGTCATTCCGCCCACCGGCAGCAGCAGACCGGGAGGAACGATGATTGACCGCACCGTGACCTAAAGTTCGCGTCTCCCCACTGCGACGGTCTTTTCCCAGCGCCCGCGGCGTCTTGGGGGAATGTTGTTTTGGGCGCGGCGGGAACGTCAGCCGTGGCGGTTGAACATCGTGACGGCGCCGGATAACGGCGCCGGACCATCTGGAGAGCATTAAGACTTTGGCTAAAGAAGACCTCATCGAATTCGACGGCGTTGTGAGCGAAGTGCTGCCCGACGCCCGTTTCCGCGTCATGCTGGAAAGCGGCCACGAAGTGCTGGCCTACACCTCGGGGCGCATGAAGAAGAATCGCATTCGCGTGCTGGCCGGCGATCGCGTCACCGTTGAGATGACGCCTTATGACCTGACCAAGGCCCGCATCAATTTCCGACACAAGGACGAACGTTCCGGCCCGCCGGCTGGCGGCAACCGCCCGCCGCCGCGTCGCCGCTGATTTCGTCGCAGACGATCTTTAAAAGATCCTGAAAGACCATATGACCCAGTTTCCCGAACTCGGGCTGGCCGAAGCGATCTGCAAGGCCGTGGCTGCCGAAGGCTATGCCTCGCCCACGCCGATCCAGGCCCAGGCCATTCCCCATATCCTGACGGGCCGCGACCTGTTGGGCATCGCCCAGACCGGTACCGGCAAGACGGCGGCGTTCGCGCTGCCCGTGCTGCACCGTCTGTCTGAAAACAAAGTGCGCCCCCAGCCCAAGGCTGTCCGCGCCCTGGTCCTGACACCCACCCGCGAACTGGCGGTGCAGGTCAGCGACTGCTTCGCCACTTACGGCCGCCATCTGTCCTTGCGCCGCACTACCATTTTCGGCGGTGTCGGTTTGCAGCCGCAGATCAAGGCCGTCGCCAACGGCGTCGACATCCTGGTGGCGACGCCGGGCCGTCTGCTCGATCTGGTCGACCGCGGCAACATCCGCCTGGATTGCGTCGAAGTCCTGATTCTGGACGAGGCCGATCGGATGCTCGACATGGGCTTCATCCATGACGTGCGTAAGATCGTCGCCAAGGTTCCGGCCCGCCGCCAGACCCTGTTCCTGTCGGCGACCATGCCGCCGGCGGTGGCCGATCTGGCTTCCGGTATGCTGAACGATCCGGCCCGCGTCGAAGTCACGCCCCAGGCCACGACGGTGGAGCGCATCGCCCAGTCGGTGATGTTCGTCTCCCGCGAGGACAAGCGGCAATTGCTGGTGGACGTGCTGTCCGACAAATCGGTCGGTCGCGCCATCGTCTTCGCCCGCACCAAGCACGGCGCCAACCGTCTGGCCGAACAGTTGATGAAGTCCGGCGTTTCCGCCGAGGCCATTCACGGCAACAAGTCTCAGGGCGCCCGCCAGCGGGCTTTGTCGGAATTCCAGGCGGGCCGCGTGCGCGCCCTGGTCGCCACCGACATCGCTGCTCGCGGCATCGACGTTGAAGGCGTGACCCACGTCATCAACTTCGAACTGCCCAACGAGCCGGAGAGTTATGTCCACCGCATTGGCCGCACCGCGCGCGCCGGGGCCGAGGGCAAGGCCGTGTCGTTCTGCGAATTGGAAGAGCTGACCTATCTGAAGGCCATCGAGAAGGCCATCCGCCAGCCGGTGCCGGTCGATGCCTCGCATGCCTATCATGCCGAGGATATCGCCAGCCGCCTGAAAAGCGGCGGTCCTTTGCCCAAGCCGCCGAAGCGTGGCGGCGGCGGTGGCGGCGGCCGTTCCCAAGGACCGCGTCCGCAAGGGCAGCGGTCCGAGGGATCGAAGGTCCAGGCTCAGTCCCACGGTCAGAAGTCCCAGGCTCCCAAGCCTCAAGGGCAGAAGCCGAAAGCGGCTCCGCACGGCCAAGGCGCCGGCAAGCCGTCCGGCGGCCAGCGTCGGCGTGGTCCGGGCGGCGGTTCCCGTCCTAAGGCCGCCTGACAGAACAACTGTCCGGTAAAACAAAAAAGGCCGGCTCGTCAGAGCCGGCCTTTTCGTTGCGTTTCGGCGCCGCCGCGTCAGGGGCGGACGTCCACGTAGTCCACGACCTTTTTCACCTTGTCGCCGTCGCGCACGCGGGCCAGAGCCTTGCGGGCCTCTTCGGCCGAACGGGCCCGGCCCAGCAGGTACAAAGTGCCGGTGCTGTCGGCGGTGACGCGGAAATTGACGTCGGCGACGCCCGCCGTGCCGACCAGCCGGGCCTGGGCCTTGGTGCCCATGGCCACGGTTTCCGCCCAGCTTTGCAGATGCGCGGCCTTTTGATCGGCGTCGGACATGAACAGGACGTGCCAATAGAGCTTTTTGACGCCCTTGACGGCCTTCACTTTCTGAAGAAAACCGTCATAGGTGGCCTTGTCGGAGAAAATTCCGGTGATCAGCAGGCGTTGCTCGTAAATTTCGGTCGAGGCTTTGATGGTGCCCATCTCGGCCATGGCGGCGTTGATCTCGGCGACGATGCGGTTGTCCTCGGCGATGTCGTGAACCGAGCGGGCTTCGATGGCGCGGTCGATCAGCGTCTTGGGGGCGGTCAGGATCGTGCTGATCTGCGCCTGGGCGGATGAACCCGCCAGCAGCAACGCGGCGGCGGCCAGGATAAGGTGGCGTCGGGCCATGGCGGTCCTTTCTGCGGAATGAACGTTATTCACTCCAGCCTAGCAGTCTTGGCCTGGGCGGAATGCTGGACCTATGGGCTATCTGTCTGACCGTTCCAGCCGTCGCCCATGACCAGCAGCCCGCCGGTATAGCCTTGGCCCAGGAACAGATCGTAGCTGGTGAAGGCCCGGCCACCCCAATGCAGGGTGACGGTCCGCAACAGCTTGAAGTCACGGAAGAATTTTCTTGCCCAGCGGTCTTCGCCGGATCCGGCACGGGTGATGACGATGCCGTCCTTGCCCTTCAGGGCGGCGACGTCCTCGGCGCTGTAATAGCTGGGGCGGATATGTCCCTGAAGGAAAACCGGGGCGTGATCGGTCAGCAGGAACGACAGCGGGCCGGTGGGGTCGTGCTTCTCGGTGAACAGGAAGGCGCCGGGATTGGCGTCGCGTTCGGCCTGTACGGCGGCGGCCAGCTCCGGCCAGCCGCCCAGCCGCTTCAGGGCGTCGATCTTCACCGGTAGGGGCAGCAAGGCCGTTCCCGCCTGGAAGAACACCACCAGGGTCATCACCGCCGACAGGATGGGGGCGGCGGCGAACAGCTTGCGCCAATGTCCTTTCAGGCGGCATCCGGCTCCGGTGGCGGCGATGGTGCCGGCCAGATAGGCCGGTCCGTCCCAATGAGCCTGAACCAGTCCGCCCAGGCTGTGCTGCAAGAAGAACAGGAAGATGGGCAGCGAGGTGGCGCCCAGCAGGAACCATTCCGCCCGCTTGTCTTTCCAGCCCCGCCACAGCGCCCAGCCCATGGCCCACAGGCAGAAGCCAAACATCACAGGCGTCACCAGTCCGATCTGGCTGCCGAGGAAGGCGCCCAGATTGCTCAGGGGCTTGATGTTGGTTTCGGCGGCCATGGCGTGGCCGAGCTGCTTGTGAAAGGACGCGAAGTCGTGCTGGACGTTCCAGATCCATAACGGCGCGGTGCAGGCCAGGGCGACCGCGGCGGCAGCCCAGGTCTGCCAGCGGGCTAGCCAGCGGCGCAGATCGGGAAACAGCAGGGCGGTGGCCAACAGTCCCGGCGCCAGCAGCAGGATGGTGTATTTGCTGATGGCGCCCAGGCCCAGGGCCGCAGCCATGACGAACAGCCAGCGGGCGCGGTTCTCGCGGATCATCCGGGCCATGCCCCACAGCCCCAGCGACCAGAACACCAGCAGCGGCGTGTCGGGGGTGACGATGACGCCGGCGACGGCGAACAGCAGGCCGCAGTTCAGCCACAGGGCGGTCCAGGCGGCGACGCGGCGCGAGCGGAAGCAAAGCCGGGCGGCGTCCCACAGCAAGACGGTGGTGATCAGACTGCCCAGCACGGCGGGCAGGCGCGCGCCGATGGCGGTGTCGCCTAGAACCTGCACGCCTGCCCAGATCCAATAGGCGATCATGGCTGGGTGATCGAAATAGGACAGCTGAAGATTTTGTGTCCACTGCCAGTAATAGGCTTCGTCCGACGACAGTCCGGCGCTGGCCGCCAGCGCCACGCGCAGCAGGGCCATGACCAGGACGACGGCCAGGGTGAACCGCTCCAGGCCCGGAGCTTTTTCCTCGGGGGCGGCGTCTTCGATGATGGGATTATGTTCGCTCATGGGCGGGCTTTGCCATGGGGCGGGCGGGCTGTCAACAAGGACGCTGAATTCTATTGATGTTGAACGCGGTTGCGCCGCGGGGTACTGTCCGGCCATGACCGCCAGCGAATTTCTAGCGCCCTACGCCTGCAAGGCCGAACGCAGCCGAGGCCGACGCTTCCCCGAGGCCGAAAGCGAAACGCGCTCTCCCTTCCAGCGGGACCGCGACCGCATCATCCATTCGGAAGCCTTCCGCAAGCTGCAGTACAAGACCCAGGTCTTCGTTTACCACGAAGGCGACAACTTCCGCACGCGCCTGACCCACAGCCTGGAGGTCAGCCAAATCGCGCGTTCGGTCTGCCGGGTTTTACGCCTGAACGAAGACTTGGCCGAGGCTTTGGCCCTAGCCCACGATCTGGGACACACGCCTTTCGGCCATGCCGGCGAAGATGCGCTGCAGGAAATGACCGCTAAGGTCGGCGGCTTCGACCACAACGCCCAGTCCCTGCGCATCGTCGCCAAGCTGGAGCGGCGCTATTACGAATTCGAAGGGCTGAACCTGACCTGGGAAACCCTGGAGGGGCTGGTCAAGCACAACGGCCCGCTGACCGGCTTTCCCGGCGCCAAGCCCCTGCCGCTGGCCATCCAGAACTACGCCGCCAAGGAAGACCTGGAACTGGACAGCTTCGCCAGCGCCGAAGCGCAGGTGGCCGCCCTAGCCGACGACATCGCCTACAACAACCACGATATCGACGACGGCCTGCGGGCCGGGCTATTTTCCATCGGCGATCTGGCTGAGGTTCCGCTGGTGGGGCCGGTTTTCGCCCAGGTGAAGGCGGAACATCCCGATATCGATCCGTCGGTCCACATCCACGAATCGGTGCGCCGGCTGATCGGTCTGATGGTTCTGGATCTGATCGGCGAAACCAAGCGCCGCATCGCCGAATTCAAGCCCGACAGCCCCGAGGCGGTGCGTCGTCTGGGTGTGCCGCTGGCCGCTTTCTCGGAAGAGATGCGCGCCAACGACCGGGCGTTGAAACGTTTTCTGTTCGACCACATGTACCGCCATTACAAGGTCAACCGCATGACCTCCAAGGCCCGCCGGGTGGTCAAGGATCTGTATACGCTGTTGGTGCACGAACCCGAATGCCTGCCGCCCGGGTGGCAGAAGTCCTGCGACGGCAAGGATCAGCCGGGCACCGCCCGCGCCGTCGCCGACTACATCGCCAGCATGACCGACCGTTTCGCCCTCGACGAACATCGTCGACTCTTTGACCTGCAAGAGAAACCATGAATCTGTTCAAGACCTTCCGCGAAGACATCATTACCGCTTTGGACCGGCTGGCCGCCAAGGGCGCGCTGCCCGGCGGCCTCGATACTTCCAAGGTGACGGCCGAGCCCCCGCGCGAGGCGGCCCACGGCGATGTCTCGACCAACGCCGCCATGGTGCTGTCCAAAGCCGCCGGCATGAAGCCCCGCGATATCGCCGAACTGCTGGCCGGCGAATTGCGCGTCCTGCCTGCCGTCACCGCCGCCGAGATCGCCGGTCCGGGCTTCCTGAACCTGCGCCTGTCCGACGCCTTTTGGGCCGGACAACTGGCCGATGTTCTGCGCTCCGGCGTCCGCTACGGCGATTCCGATCTGGGCAGGGGGCAGAGGGTCAACGTGGAATATGTCTCGGCCAATCCCACCGGACCGATGCATGTGGGCCATGCCCGCGGCGCCGTGGTCGGCGATACCCTGGCCGGTCTGCTGGAAAAAGCCGGTTACGACGTCACCCGCGAATATTACATCAACGACGCCGGCGCCCAGGTGGACGTTCTGGCCCGTTCGGCCCATCTGCGCTACCGCGAGGCTTTGGGTGAAGCCATTACCATCCCCGAAGGGCTGTATCCTGGCGAATACTTGATTCCGCTGGGCCAGGACATCGCCAAGGCCGAGGGCAAGGCGTGGCTGGACAAGCCCGAGGCCGAATGGCTGCCGCATTTCCGCAAGACCGCCATCGACGCCATGATGGTGCTGATTCGCGGTGATCTGGCGGCGCTGGGCGTCAAGCACGACGTTTTCACCTCGGAGCGCGGCTTGGTCGAAGGCGGCAAGGTGCAGGCGGCCCTGGATTATCTGACCGAACGCGGCCTGATTTATCAGGGCGTGCTGGAGCCGCCGAAGGGCAAGACCCCGGACGATTGGGAACCCCGACCCCAGACCCTGTTCAAGGCCACCGAATTCGGTGACGACGTCGATCGCCCGCTGAAGAAGTCGGACGGTGCCTGGACCTATTTCGCTTCGGACATCGCCTATCACTTCGACAAGTATCTGCGCGGCTTCCCGAATATGATCAACATCTTCGGGGCCGATCACGGCGGTTACGTCAAGCGCATGACGGCGGCGGTCAAGGCCATCACCGAGAGCAAGGGATCGCTGGACATCAAGCTGTGCCAGATGGTCAACCTGATGAAGGACGGCGAGCCTTATAAGATGTCCAAGCGCGCCGGCACCTTCGTGACCCTGCGCGATGTGGTGGACGAAGTGGGCATGGGCGTGGTGCGTTTCATCATGCTGACCCGCAAAAGCGACGCCCAGCTGGATTTCGATCTGGTCAAGGTGCTGGAGCAGTCCCGCGACAATCCGGTGTTCTATGTCCAGTACGCCCATGCCCGCGCCCATTCGGTGCTGCGCCACGGCGTCGAGATGTTCCCCAATCACGATCTGTCGGGCGACGCCCTGTCGAAGGTTTCCTTGAGCCGTCTGAGCGATCCGGCCGAACTGGCGGTGATCCGTCTGATGGCCGGTTGGCCGCGATTGGTGGAAAGCGCCGCCGAGGCTCACGAGCCGCATCGCGTCGCTTTCTATCTGTACGACCTTGCCGCCGCGTTCCATGGATTGTGGAACAAAGGCAAGGATGACGTTACCCTACGCTTCCTGGTGGCCGACGACGCCGAGCTGTCTCTGGCCCGCCTTGCCCTTGTGCGGGCGGTGACTTTGGTCATCGCCTCGGGTCTGGCGGTGTTCGGGGTCGAGCCGGTCGAGGAGATGAGGTAGACCATGCCCTTCCGGCAAGACCGCGATCGTGTCGATCGTGAAATCCTGGACATTATTCCCGAGCGTTTCGACGCCGACCCGGACAGCCAGTACGCCCGCAAGACGGCGCATACCCGGCTGATCCTGACCATCGCCTTGGCCTTGCTGGCGGTGGCGGCGTTGGGCGTGGCGGCGCGGCATATCTTCTTTCCGGCCAAGACCCAGGTTCAGGCCGGATCGGGCGTGCCTCTGATCACCGCCGACGACAAGCCCATCAAGACCAAACCGGCTCCGGAAGAGCGTGGCGGCATGGAGGTGCCCAACCGCGACAAGCTGGTTTACGAAAAGATGGGCAACACTCCGGAATCCGAGTCCCAGTCGGAGCGGCTTCTGCCGCCGCCGGAAGCGCCTGCGGCGCCGCCGGCCCAGCCCCGTTCGCCGTCCATCAAGCCGGCCTTCCAGACGCCGCCGGCCAAGGAAATCAATACCGCCAACCTGCCGCCCGAACCGGCCAAGCCGTCGAAAGCTCCGGTTCCCGCCGAAGGTTCGTCGGCCATGACCGCGCCGTTGCCGCCCGCTGCCGCCAAGACCGCTCCGGCCCCTGCCACCGCGGCTCCGGCGGCGCCGGCCAAGGCGGCTCCCGCCGGGCCCGCCGCCAAGGTCGCGGCCGCTCCGGCTCCGGCCCCTGCGGCCAAAAGCGCCGGCGGCGGTTGGCACGTTCAGTTGGGCTCGCTGAAGTCCGAAGCCGACGCCAAGGCTGAATGGGGCCGTATCCACGGCGCCAACAAGGATGTGCTGGGCAGTCTGTCGGGCGACGTCGTGCGCACCGACCTGGGCGCCAAGGGCATCTATTGGCGCATCTACGCCGGCCCGATGGACGAGGCCAAGGCCCGCACCGTCTGCGCCCAGTTGGCCAAACGGAATCAGGGGTGCATCATTGGCAAGGAATAACGGCACGCCGTCCGCGGGCATCTTCGGCTGCTCCGGACTGACCCTGACCGACGCGGAAAAAGCCTTTTTCGAGGAAGCCAATCCTCTGGGCTTCATTCTGTTCGCCCGCAACATCGACACTCCGGATCAGGTGCGCGCCCTGGTGGAATCCTTCCGATCGGTGGTGGGCCGCCGGGCGCCGGTGCTGATCGACCAAGAGGGCGGACGGGTGCAGCGGCTGCGCCCGCCCTATTGGCTGAAGCGTCCGCCCATGTCGGTGTTCGCCCGCATGGCGGAACGGGATTTGCCGCGCGCCCGTGCCGCCTGCCGCCTGAATGCCCGCCTGATTGCCGAGGATTTGGCTGATCTGGGCATCGACGTCGATTGCGCGCCGGTACTGGACGTGCCGGTTCCCGGCGCCCACGACATCATCGGCGACCGCGCCTTGGGCTGGGATTCCATGTTGGTGTCCGACCTGGGCCGCGCCGTCACCGACGGTTTGCTGGATGGCGGCGTGATGCCGGTGATCAAGCATATTCCCGGCCACGGCCGGGCCTTGGTCGACAGCCATCTCGACCTGCCGGTGGTGGTGGAGGACGCCGCCATTCTGTCGGCCACCGACTTCGCCGCCTTCCGCATCATGCGCAACGCGCCCTGGGCCATGACCGCCCATGTGGTCTACAAAGCCTTCGACGCCTTGCGTCCCGCCACCACCTCGCCCATCGTCATCGAACAGGTGATTCGCGGCGAGATCGGCTGCGAGGCCGTCCTGCTGTCGGACGATCTGTCGATGAAGGCGCTGAAGGGCGATTTCGCCGATCGTACCCGCGACAGCCTGGACGCCGGTTGCGATATCGCCTTGCATTGCAATGGCGACATGGAGGAAATGACCGCCATCGCCTCGGCCCTGCGGCCTTTGAACGACGCCTCGCTGGAGCGTCTGGCCCGCGCCGACGCCATGTTGCGCAACCGCCCGCTGCCTACGGGCGCGCAAGCCGCTTTGGACGACGTTTTGAAGGGGGAAGGGGCATGAACGGCATTCCTCCGCAGATGGCCGAAGCCGTCCAGTCCTTCGCCGTCTGGGTCATCCCGCTGATTCTGGCCATCACCCTGCACGAAGCCGCCCACGGTTTCGCCGCCCTGCGTTTCGGTGACGACACCGCTTTGCGCCAGGGACGGGTTTCCGCCAATCCGCTGCATCACGTCGATCCCTTCGGCACGATTCTGCTGCCGGCCATGCTGCTGCTGTCGGGGGCGCATTTCCTGTTCGGTTGGGCCAAGCCGGTGCCGGTCAGTTTCGGGCGTCTCAAGCCTTTGCGCCTGGGCATGGTGATGGTCGCCCTGGCGGGGCCGGGCACCAACATCCTGCTGGCGGTGATCTCGGCCTTGCTGGCGCATCTGACGCCCTATGTTCCGGCTTTCGGCCAGACCTGGGTGGCCGCCAATCTGGCCAATTCGGTGATGATCAATCTGGTGCTGGCGGTGTTCAACATGATCCCGCTGCCGCCGCTGGACGGCGGTCGGGTGCTGGTGGCGATTTTGCCGCGCCCCTGGGGATACAAGCTGGCCCAAGTGGAGCGTTACACCTTCTTCATCCTGTTGGGCGCCATCTTCATTCTGCCCATGCTGCATATTGATCTGTTTGATATCATCGTCGGCATTCCGGTCAACATGCTGGCCTGGCTGATCGATCTGGTGATCGGTCTTCCCTGACGGACGGCAAGCATGACCCAGCCGGGCATCTTCGACGCTTTCGACCAGCCCGAGCGGCTGGAGCCGCCGCCCGCCGCCGCCCTGGTGGTGGATCTGGACGGCTACGAGGGGCCGCTGGACGTTCTTTTGGAACTGGCCCGCGACCAGAAGGTGGATCTGGCCAAGATTTCCATCCTGCGGCTGGCCGAGCAGTATCTGTCCTTCATCGAGCGGGCGGCGCGCGACCATCTGGAACTGGCCGCCGATTATCTGGTGATGGCGGCGTGGCTGGCTTATCTGAAGTCCCGTCTGCTCTTGCCCGAGCCTGCGCCGGAAGACGAGCCCAGCGGCGAAGAGATGGCCGCCGCCCTGGCCTTCCAGCTGCAAAGGCTGGAGGCCATGCGTCAGGCCGGTGAAAAGCTGATGAACCGCCCGCGTCTGGGCCGCGACGTCTTTCCGCGCGGCGAGCCCGAGGGTGTGTCGGTGGTGTCCCGCCCCGTCTGGGAAGTGGGGCTTTACGACTTGCTGAAGGCCTATGCCGACATTCAGCGCCGCCAAAAGGTCACCACCCTGCACATCGAGGCGCCGGATCTGTACTCGGTGGACGACGCCATCCGCCGTTTGGAAACCATGCTGGGCAAGTTGCCGCGTTGGTCGACGCTGATGAGTTTCCTGCCTCCGGGCTTGGGCGGCCTGGTGCGGCGTTCGGCGGTGTCGGCGCATTTCGTGGCGATTTTGGAGCTGTGCCGCCAAGGCAAGCTGGAACTGCGGCAGGACGAGGTCTTCGCCGACATCTGGCTGAAGCCGGCGGAAGGAAAGAGAGATGAGTGATTTCCAGCATCTGCGGCTGATCGAGGCCTTGCTGTTCGCCTCGGCCGAACCCTTGGACGAGCGCAGTCTGGCCGAACGGCTGCCCGAAGGCGTGGATCTTGAGGAACTGTTGGCCGACCTGCAGGACGTCTATGCCGAACGCGGCGTCAATCTGGTGCGGCGCGGCGGCAAATGGGCCTTCCGCACCGCGCCCGATCTGGCCGCCGCCCTGACCATCGAGCAGAATGTCGGCAAGAAGCTGTCGCGCGCCGCCGTCGAGACGCTGTCGATCATCGCCTATCATCAGCCCTGCACCCGCGCCGAGATCGAGGAGATTCGTGGCGTGGCCCTCAGCCGTGGTACTCTGGACGTCTTGTTCGAGGCCGGCTGGATCAGGCCCAGGGGCCGCAAGCGGACGCCGGGCAAGCCCATGCTGTGGGGAACCACGGAAAGCTTCCTGGATCATTTCGGCTTGCTGGCCACCGACGATTTGCCGGGCATCGAGGAATTGAAGGCGGCGGGTCTGTTGGACTCCCGCCCCGGTCTGTCCAGCTACGCCAACCGCGCCGGCGAGGATGCCGATCTGCTGGACGTGGCCGAAGAATTGGACGAGGACGAACTGGAACGCCGCGCCCTGGAGGTCTTGCGTCCGCTCAATATGGCCGACGAGGACGACGAGCTTTAACTAATATGACGGAATTCGTAGGCTGAGAGCTTGCAGGCATTGCCGGAGGCGTCGTCTTTTGCGATGATCCGCCGGCTTTCCGCTCCCTTGGAGAAATGGACAATGGGTTCTTTTAGCATTTGGCATTGGATGATCGTTCTGGCCGTGGCGCTTCTGCTGTTCGGCGGCAAGGGCAAGATCTCCAACCTGATGGGTGACGTGGCTCAGGGCGTCAAGGCCTTCAAGAAGGGACTCGCCGATGACGAGGCTCCGGCCGCCAAGCCCGCCGAACCCCCTCGCGAACTGACCGCCGACGCTCCGGCTGCCGCTGCTTCCGCCTCCGCTCCCAAGAGCGAAGACGCCGCCAAGCATTAAGCCGCGAACCGGCGGGAAGGGGTCCATGTTCGATATCGCTTGGTCCGAGCTGGCCTTGATCGGCGGCGTTGCGCTGCTGGTCATCGGCCCCAAGGACTTGCCCAAGGTCATGCGCACCATGGGCCAATGGACCCGCAAGGCCCGTCTGCTGGCCGGTGAGTTTCAGCGCAATCTGGACGACATGATGCGCGAATCCGAACTGGCCGAAATGAAAAAGCAGGTCCAGTCGGTCAGCACCCTGTCGCAACAGAGCAAGGCCGATCTGGAGCGCCATCTGAGCGATTTCGACCCCAACAAGGTGCAGGACATGGCCGCCGCCGCGTCGTTGAAGCAGGAGGCGTCGATTCTGCCGCCCACCACTCCTACCGTCACCGCTGCCGAGACGGCGCCGGAAGCGGCCACCGGGACCGCCGCCCATATCGAGCCTAAATCGTGACCGATCCCGTCGAAGAAAGCCGGATGCCGCTGATGGAGCATTTGATCGAGCTGCGCAAGCGGCTGATGATCTCCTTCGTCGCTTTCTTTCTGATCTTTCTGGTCTGCTATTACTTTTCGAAGAACATCTACGGCTTTCTGGTCGAGCCGCTGGCCCATGTGATGGAACTGCACGGCGATTCGAACCGCCGCATGATCTACACCAGCCTGACCGAAGCTTTTTGGACCTATGTCCGCGTTTCGGCCTTCGCCGCCGCCTTCATCTGCTTTCCCATCTGGGCCGGGCAGTTGTGGGCCTTCGTCGCGCCGGGGCTTTACAAGCATGAAAAGCGCGCCTTCGCCCCCTTCCTGGTGGCGACGCCGGTGCTGTTCCTGGCAGGTGCGGCGCTTCTCTACTATCTTGTGCTGCCCATGGCCTGGAACTTTTTCCTGTCCTTCGAAAGCCTGGGCGCCGATACCGGCGGGCTGCCCATCGAACTGCAGGCCAAGGTCGGCGAATATCTGTCGCTGGTGATGCAGTTGATCTTCGCCTTCGGTCTGGCCTTCCAGATGCCGGTGGCGCTGACGCTGCTGGCCCGTGTCGGTATTCTCGACGCCAGCGATCTGGTGGAAAAGCGCCGCTATGCCATCGTCGGCGTCTTCATCGCCGCCGCCGTTCTGACGCCGCCCGATATCATCAGCCAGCTCAGCCTGGCGATCCCGATGCTGATTCTTTACGAAATCTCGATCCTGTCCTGCCGCTGGGTGGAAAAGGATCAGAAGAGCGTCGAGGCCGAAGGGACGGCGTTGGCCGATCCGGTGGAAGACACCGATTTTAACGAGGGGTAGGGGCGGTCTTGTCCCCTTCGGGGGCTCCGCTCTATAACCGGCCCAGATCGGCCGGAATTTCGAAAGAAGGCGTTTCATGCACGACATCAAGTCCATCCGCGAAAATCCCGAGGCTTTTGATGCGGGTCTGGCCCGTCGCGGTCTGGCCCCCCTGTCGGCCCGCATTCTGGAGCTGGACGCCAAGCGCCGCGCCGCTCAGACCGCATTCCAGGACATGCAGGCCAAACGCAACGAAGCCTCAAAGCAGATCGGCTTGGTCAAACGTCAGGGCGGCGACGCCCAGGCTCTGATGGACGAGGTCGCGGCTCTGAAGGACGGCATTACCGCCGCCGAGGTCGAGGAAAAGTCCGTGGCCGAGGAAATCGACGGCATCTTGATGGCGACGCCGAACCTGCCGGCGGACGAAGTGCCGGAAGGCCCCGACGAAAGCGCCAACGTCGAATTGCGCCGCGTCGGCACGCCCCGCGCCTTCGATTTCGCGCCCAAGGAGCACGACGCCATCGGCACCGGCCTGGGGCTGATGGACTTCGAAAGCGCCGCCAAGCTGTCGGGGGCGCGTTTCGTCGTGTTGAAAGGCGCGCTGGCCCGCATGGAACGGGCCTTGTCGGCCTTCATGCTGAACATTCATACCGGCGAAAAGGGCTATACCGAGATCAATCCGCCTTTCATGGTGCGCGATGAAGCCCTGTACGGCACCGGCCAGTTGCCCAAGTTCGGCGAGGATCTGTTCAAGGCCAATACCGGTCATTACCTGATCCCCACCGCCGAGGTGCCGCTGACCAATCTGGTGGCCGGCGAGATTCTGGACGAGGCCAAGCTGCCGGTCCGCATGACCGCCCTGACCCAGTGCTTCCGCTCGGAGGCCGGAGCGGCGGGCAAGGACACCCGCGGCATGATCCGCCAGCACCAGTTCAGCAAGGTCGAAATGGTCAGCATCGCCCATCCCGACCAGTCCGAGGAAGAGCACGAGCGGATGACCGCCTGCGCAGAGGACATTCTGAAGCGGCTGGGCCTGCCGTACCGGGTCATCGTTCTGTGCACCGGCGATATGGGCTTTTCGGCCCGCAAGACCTTCGACATCGAGGTTTGGCTGCCCGGCCAGAACACCTACCGCGAAATTTCCAGCTGTTCCAACTGTGGCGATTTCCAGGCCCGGCGCATGAACGCCCGCTTTCGCTCCGCCGGAGAAAAGGGCACCCGCTTCGTGCATACCCTGAACGGTTCGGGGCTGGCCGTGGGCCGTACCCTGGTGGCCATTCTGGAGAATTACCAGCAGGCCGACGGCTCGGTGGTGGTGCCGGAAGCCTTGCGCCATTACATGGGCGGGCTGGAGGTCATCCAGCCGAATGTTTGATCCCATCACGGACCTGCGCGGTACCCGCATCCTGGTTTCCAACGACGACGGCATCGACGCTCCCGGCATCAAGGTGCTGGAGAAGGTGGCGCGCACGTTGAGCGACGACGTCTGGGTGGTGGCACCGGCCTCGGAGCAAAGCGCCGTCGCCCATTCGCTGACGGTTCGCCGTCCGCTGCGAATTCATCAGGTGTCCGACTACCGCTTCTCGGTGGACGGCACGCCCACCGACAGCGTGCTGGTCGGAGTGCGCCAGATCCTGGCCGACAAAAGGCCGACTCTGGTGCTGTCGGGCATCAATCGCGGCGGCAATCTGGGGGACGACGTCACCTATTCCGGCACGGTGGCGGCGGCCATGGAAGGAACCCTTTTGGGCATTCCCTCCATCGCCTTTTCGCAGGTTTTCGAGGACCGCCATCCGGTCAAATGGGCCACGGCGGAACATTGGGCGCCGGAGGTGATCCGCCGCCTGTGCTCCACCGGCTGGCCCGGCAACGTGCTGATCAACGTTAATTTCCCCGACATGCTGCACGGCAGCGTCAAGGGCGTCTGCGCCGCCCGCCAAGGCAAGCGCGCCGTGGCGGACTCCGTGAGCGAACGCTTCGATCCCCGCGGCGACGCCTATTACTGGATCGGCGGCCAGCGGGCCATGGACCGGGGGCAACCCGGTTCGGACCTGGACGCGGTGGGCCGGGGCTATGTGTCGGTGACGCCGCTCTGCGTCGATTTTACCCATGCCGAGGCTTTGGGGCGGCTGGAGACATTGCTGGGATGAGCGGCGAGGCCCGCAGGATCCGACTGATCATGGAACTGCGCCGGGCCGGCGTGGTGGATACCCGCGTTCTTGCCGCCATCGAGCGGTTGCCCCGCGAACTGTTCGTGCCCGCGCCGTTTCTGGATCAAGCCTACGAGAACACGGCGCTGCCCATCGGGCAGGGTCAGACCGTCAGCCAGCCCCTGGTGGTGGCGCTGATGAGCCAGGCGCTGGAAGTCGGCGACCGGCAAAAGGTGCTGGAGATCGGCACCGGCTCGGGTTATCAGGCGGCGGTGCTGGCCCGCCTGTGCCGCCGGGTCTATACCATCGAGCGCCACAAGCCCCTGCTGAAGGAAGCGGAGCAGCGCTTCAAACATCTGCATGTGCACAACATCACCGCCATCTGCGGCGACGGCATGCGGGGCTGGCCGGAACAGGCACCCTTCGACCGCATCATGGTGACGGCGGCGGCAACGGAGATTCCGCAGAATCTGCTGGACCAATTGTCGGACGAGGGTGTGATGGTGCTGCCCGTGGGCAACCAGGGCGGCGAACAGATCATCGTCCGCGTCCGCAAGGTGGGCGGGCGTCCCACCGCCGAAAATCTGTTCCCGGTGCGCTTCGTGCCGCTGGTGGGTGGAGCGCCGCCCGAATAAGTCTTCATCTTCCCGCCATTGCCCCGATGGCAGGGTTCCGCTACTGTTCCGGCCATGAGCCGTCTGCAAATCCTTTCCCGCTTCGCTTTCGTCGCCGCCATCGGCTTGCTGGCCGCCGGCTGCTCCATGACCCCCGGTCCCGGTACCGGCGTGGATTACCGCCAAGGCGGTAATGTCGACCGTTCCACCTCGAACGGTACCTATGTGGTGCAGCGGGGCGACACCATTTACGGCGTGGCGCGGCAGTTCAATATGTCGGTGCGCGCCCTGATCGACGCCAACAATCTGCAGCCGCCCTATCAGTTGACGGTGGGGCAGTTGCTGTATTTGTCCACCACCCGCGAATATGTGGTGGTGAAGGGCGACAGCCTGCTGACTATTTCCCGCAAGACCGGAGTGCCTTATGCCACTCTGGCGCGGATGAACAACATCACCGATCCCAATCTGATCAAGGTCGGGCAGAAGCTGAAGCTGCCGACCACCGGCCAAGCGGCGCCGGTGGACACGGCCGCCCGCGCTCCCGCCGCCGCGCCGGTGACGTCGGCGCCGCTGCCCGAACAGAAGCCGGATACCAAGAAGGGCGGCTATGCCACTCTGGCCGAACGGGAAAAAGTCGCGGAACCTCCGCCTCCTCCGCCTCCGGCTCCGCCCGCGCAACAACCGGCGGCGTCCGCTCCGGCGACGGCTTCCGCGTCCTCCGCCCCGGCGCCGACGGCCCAAGCGCCGGCGCAGACGGCTTCCGCCGCCGCTCCCGCTCCCATCCAGGCGCCGCCGCCGAAATCGGGCAAGGGCTTTGTCTGGCCGGTGAAGGGCGAGGTGATTTCCGAATTCGGCAATGCCGGCAAAGGCGTTCACAACGACGGCATCAATATCGCCGTTCCCAAAGGATCGTCGGTGGTCGCCGCCGAAGACGGGGTGGTGGCCTATTCCGGAAACGAGCTGCGCGGTTTCGGCAATCTGCTGCTGATCAAGCATGCCGATGGTTGGATGACGGCTTATGCGCACAACGACCAATTGCTGGTCAAGCGGGGCGAAACCGTCAAGCGCGGCCAGAAAATCGCCTTGTCCGGCGATTCCGGCGGCGTTACTCAGCCCCAGCTGCATTTCGAACTGCGCCAGGGCACCCGCGCCGTCGACCCCGAAACGATGCTGAAGGATTGATCGTCCCGCACCCGAATGGGGGGTATGAAAAAGCCGGCCTTGTGGCCGGCTTTTTCTGTGATCGGAGCGCTTGCTAAACCTGCTTTTGCGCCGTCTTCAGCGCCGCTTCGATTTTCTTGTCGGTCTTGTACGAGGACAGAGCATAGACCGACCAGATGGTGGCGGGTATCCAGCCGATCAGAGTGATCTGCAGGATCAGGCAGATGATCCCCGCGAAAGGGCGGCCAATCGTGAAAAATTGCAGCCAGGGAATCACTATGGCGAGGATCAAACGCATTTTTGCACCCTTGAAGATCAGAAAGTCATCGCCATGCTTCTAGCATGGGATGCCACCGGAAGTGTTTTTTTGTTGAGGGAAAGCCCTCATAGCAAGTGACGCTGGCGGCGAAGGCGGCAGGGCCGCCTTCGTCTGCTTGCCTGGGTTAGCCCAGCGTTTTGCCCAGGCGTCCGGCGACGTCCTGGATGAACTGCCAGGCGACGCGGCCCGAACGCGAACCGCGCGTCACTGACCATTCCACCGCCGCCGCCCGCAATTCCTCAAGGGGCATGTCCAGGCCGAACGCCTGGGCATAACCTTCGATGATGGCGAAATAGATGCTTTGATCCAGATTATGGAAGCCCAGCCACAGGCCGAAGCGGTCGGACAGGCTGACCTTTTCCTCGGTGGCTTCGCTGGGGTTGATGGCCGTCGAACGTTCGTTCTCGATCATGTCGCGCGACAACAGGTGGCGGCGGTTCGAGGTGGCGTAGAACAGAACGTTCTCGGGGCGTCCTTCGATGCCGCCTTCCAGCACGGCCTTCAGGGATTTGTAGCTTTCGTCGGCGCCTTCGAACGACAGGTCGTCGCAGAACAGTAGGCAGCGGCGGCCGCTTTGCTTCAAAAGGCCCAGCAGCCGGGGCAGGGTGACGATGTCTTCGCGGTGGATTTCCACCAGGGCGAGGCGGCCGGGCGTCTCGGTGTTGATGGCGGCGTGGACGGCCTTGACCAGAGACGATTTGCCGGTGCCGCGCGCACCCCATAGCAGGGCGTTGTTGGCAGGCAGGCCGTCGGAAAAGCGCCGGGTGTTGTCCATCAGGGTTTGCCGCTGCAGCTCGATGCCCTGCAACAGGGATACGTCCACGCGGTTGACCTTGGTGACAGGTTCCAGCCCTTCGGGGCGGGCATGCCAGAGGAAGGCGTCGGCGGCGGCCAGATCGGTGGCGCGCGGCGGCGGCGGGGCGAGCCGCTCCAGGGCATCGGCGATGCGCGAGAGCTGCGAGAGGATAACGGGGTCGATGGTCATGATGACAAAGAAGGTAACACCGGCCTGCGAATGGTCAAGGTGACGGCGTTAGGCCGCTGGTAATAGGAGAGGTGGCGAAATGCCCAAGGACGGCGGCGATGCCCGTCGCGGTCACGAACCAAACATTTGCAACTGCGCCCAAGCCCGCTATAGTCCCGCTGCTTTAAAAGCATTTTGCAGATCAGGAGTCTCTCATGTTTATTTCCGAGGCGTTCGCGCAGGCTGCCGCTCCCGCCGCCGCCGGCCCTGCCGCCGGTCTGGAGCAGTTCCTTCCCTTCGTACTGATCCTGGTGGTGTTCTATTTCCTGATGTGGCGTCCGCAGGCCAAGAAGGCCAAGATGCACAAGGAAATGGTGTCCCAGCTGCGCCGTGGCGACAAGGTCGTGCTGCAAAGCGGCATCTTCGGCACTGTCAGCAAGGTTGTCGATGAACAGTCCGTTCTGGTCGAGATCGCCGAGAACGTGAAGATCCGCGTGGCGCGTCAGGCCATCGGCGAAATCCAGGCCAAGACCGAGCCGGTTTCCGCCGCCAAGGACGCGAACAAAGACGGCGAAGCCGCCGCCGCTACCGAAGAAGACAAGAAGTAACCGGGTGCGAGGAGGCCGCCCGCCAGCGGCGGCTTCCCGCCCAAACGCATCTCCCACGAGGTCCGCATGAACCGTTATCCGCGGTGGAAATACATCACCATCCTGGTCGTCATCCTGCTTGGCGTCATCTATTCGCTGCCCAACTTCTTCGGCGAGGTTCCGGCGGTTCAGGTGTCTCCGGCCAGTTCCGTGGCCCAGGTGGACCAGGCTTTGCTGGCCCGTGTGGAAAGCACCTTGAAAAGCGCCTCCATCTCCTATGACGGGATGCTTTCGGACGCCAACGGCATCAAGGTGCGGGTAGCCGATAACGATACGCAGCTGAAGGCCAAGGATGCCCTTCAGGCGGCCTTGGGCGACAGCTACACCGTGGCGCTGAACCTGCTTTCAGCGACGCCCCAGTGGCTGCAATCCATGGGCGCCCTGCCGATGTATCTGGGTCTGGATCTGCGCGGCGGCGTGCATTTTCTGATGCAGGTCGACATGAAGGCCGCTCAGAGCAAGCAGTTGGACCGCCAGACCAACGACATCCGCAATAAGCTGCGCGATGAAAAGATTCCGCTGGCCGGCGTTACCCGCGACGGCACCAACCTGATCGTCAAGTTCAAGGACGCCGACACCCGCGAACAGGGTTCGGAAACCCTGCGCAAGGCTTTGCGCGACGTCACCATCACCTCGCTGGACGACACCCGCCTGCAATTGTCCCAGACCCCGGTGGCTTTGAAGGCCATCCAGGATCAGGCCATCCAGCAGAACATTCTGACCTTGCGCAACCGCGTCAACGAGCTGGGCGTGGCCGAGCCGGTCATTCAGCAGCAGGGGCCCGACCGCGTGGTGGTGCAGTTGCCGGGCGTGCAGGATACCGCCAAGGCCAAGGACATTCTGGGCCGGACCGCCAGCCTGGAAATCCATCTGGTGGACGACGAGCATATGGACGGCCCGACCATCGCCGCCGCCGCCAAGGGGCTGGTGCCGCCGGGTGACGATTTCTACACCTCGAACCGCGACGGCGAGCCGCTGCTGGTCAAGAAGCTGTCGATCCTGACCGGCGAGGACATTTCTGGCGCTTCTGCCGGCTACGACCAGTCGGGCCAGCCTGCCGTGCATGTCAATATGGACACCCGCGGCGCCCGCATCTTCGGTCAGGTCACCCGCGACAATGTCGGCAAGCGCATGGCCATCATCCTGATCGAAAAGGGCAAGGGCGAGGTTATCACCGCTCCGGTGATCCGCGAGCCGATTAACGGCGGTCAGGTGCAGATCACCGGCCGCATGACCGTCAAGGACGCCAACGACGTTTCGCTGCTGCTGCGCGCCGGCGCCTTGGCCGCGCCGATGGAGATCATCGAGGAACGCACCATCGGCCCCAGCCTGGGTGCCGAGAACATTGCCAAGGGCGTGCATTCGGTGCTGTGGGGCTTTGTCGCCATCACTCTCTTCATGATCGTCTATTACCGTCGCATGGGCATGTTCTCGGCCGTCGCGCTGGCGGTGAACGTGCTGATGCTGGTGGCCGTACTGTCGATGATGCAGGCTACTTTGACTCTGCCGGGCATCGCCGCCATCGCCCTGACGGTGGGTATGGCCATCGACGCCAACGTGCTGATCAACGAGCGTATCCGCGAGGAGTTGCGGGCCGGGCATACGCCCCATGCCGCCCTCAGCGCCGGCTATTCCCGCGCTTTTGCCACCATTCTGGACTCGAACGTCACCAACTTCATTGCCGGCATGGCTTTGTTCGCCTACGGCACCGGCCCGGTCCGCGGCTTCGCCGTGGTTCTGTGCCTGGGCATTCTGACGTCGATGTTCAGCGCCATTCTGGTCTCCCGCGCTTTGGTCAATCTGACCTATGGCCGCCAGCGCAAGCTGGTCAATATTTCGATCTGAGCGGCGGAAGGGAGTTTAGACGATGATTGAGTTCTTCCGCTTCAAGCACGACATCCCGTTCATGAGCTATGCCAGGACGACCACCCTGATCTCGCTCGTGACCTTCATCCTGTCGGTGTTTTTCTTGGTCACCAAGGGGCTGAATTTCGGTGTCGAATTCACCGGCGGCACGGTGATCGAGGTGCATTATCAGCAGTCCGCCGAGCCCGGCAAGGCTCAGGCCTCGCTGGAAAAGGCCGGTATTCTGGACAGCGCCGTGCAGAATTTCGGCACGTCGTCGGACCTGATCATCCGCATGCCGCTGAAGGAAGGCGTGTCGTCGGCGCAATTGTCGGACAAGGTCATCGCCGCCCTGCGCGCCGACGCCCCCGACGTCGACCTGCGCCGCGTCGAGTTCATCGGTCCGCAGGTGGGCAAGGAACTGGTGACAGACGGCACCATCGCCCTGTCGCTGGTTTGCCTTGGCATCATGGCCTATCTGGCTTTCCGCTTTGAATGGCGCTTCGCCGTGGCGGCGATCATCGCCAACCTGCACGACGTGGTCATCATTCTGGGCTTTTTCGCCTTCTTCCAGTGGGAGTTCTCGCTGACCGTGCTGGCGGCGGTGCTGTCGGTGCTGGGTTATTCGGTCAACGAATCCGTGGTGGTGTTCGACCGGATCCGCGAAAACTTCCGCAAGTACAAGAAGCTGTCGGTGGCCGAGATCATCAACAACGCCATCACCGCCACCATGAGCCGCACCCTGATCACCCACGGCTGTACCGAGCTGGTGGTGCTGTCGATGCTGTTCTTCGGCGGCGAGACGCTGCATAACTTCGCTTTGGCTCTGACCATCGGCATCGTCTTCGGCATCTATTCGTCGGTGCTGGTGTCGTCGCCGATCGTGCTGTGGCTGGGCGCCACCCGCGAGCACTTCATCAAGGCCGACGCTCCGGCGGCGGACGGCAAGTCGGCGGAAGCTCAGCCCTAATGGACGTCACCCCGCTCATTCCCGCCGACCGGCAGGTCATCCAGGGATACGGCGACGGCGGATTCCGCATCAGCGGCATCCGCCACGAGGGGGCGGTGCTACTGTTCCCCGATCGGGTGCTGGCCTGGGATGCCGTCGACCTAGCGGGGCTGGAGCCTCGTCATATCGTCGCCGTCGAGGAAAGCCTGCCCAAGGTGGAAATCCTGCTGCTGGGCACCGGGCCGCGCATGGTGCTGCCGCCCGCCGTGCTGCGCCGCCATTGCAAGGCGCTGGGCATCGCCCTGGAGGTGATGGATACCGGGGCGGCCTGCCGGACTTATAACGTGCTGCTGGCGGAAGAACGCCGCCTTGCCGCGGCACTGTTTCCGGCCCCCTGACGGAGAAAGGGCCGGACGGTCGTTCCGGCATTCGGAATGCGCCGTTACTTACGCAGATTGACCGGGAACCGCCGTTCGCAGGACGCCAACAGGCATCTGGGCGTTTCTCTGGCCTTCGTCGCCGGGGCCGCCAACGCCGGTGGTTTCATGGCCATTCATCAATACACGTCGCACATGAGCGGCATGGTTTCGTCCATGGCCGACAACCTCGTGCTGCACGATTGGCTGGCGGTGATGACGGGATTCGGCGCGGTGGCGGCTTTCATGGCCGGGGCGGCCTATTCCTCGATCCTGATCAATTGGGGACGGCATCACCGCACGCACAGCGAATACGCCTATCCCCTGCTGTGGGAGGCGCTGCTGCTGTGCGCTTTCGGGCTGATGGGGGGCTATCTGCAAAGCCTGTGGGGATTCGTCCCCATCACGGTGCTGCTGCTGTGTTTCATCATGGGGTTGCAGAACGCCATCATCACCAAGATTTCCAAGGCGGAAATCCGCACCACCCACATGACGGGCATGGTCACCGACATGGGGATCGAAATCGGCAAGATGATCTATATCAACCTTGGCCGGGAAAGCTCCCATTACAAGCCGGTTCACGCCGACTTCCGGCGTTTTGCCCTGCTCATGACCATGGTCGGCTCGTTTTTCGTCGGCGGTGTCTGCGGCGCTTTCGGCTTCCATACTGTGGGCTATGCCTCGACCTTGCCGCTGGCCGGGCTGCTGACCCTGCTGGCTGTGGTGCCGCTGGTCGACGACATTCGCGTGCGCCGCCGCGTATTGCTGCGGCATTTGCGCCACCACACATGAAAACGGGGCCTTGCGGCCCCGTTTCCGTTCACATGGGGTCATCCCGCCGATCAGGCGTGACGAGCCTTGTTCAGGTTCTGGGAAACGAAGTCCCAGTTGGCCAGATTCTCCAGAACGGCGGACACGAAGTCCGGGCGGCGGTTCTGATAGTCCAGATAATAGGCGTGTTCCCAGACGTCGACGGTGAACAGCGGGATCTGGCCGTGGGCCAGGGGGGTGTCGGCGTTGGCGGTCTTGGTGATCTTCAGGGCGCCCTTGTCCAGCACCAGCCAGGCCCAGCCGGAGCCGAACTGGGTGGTGGCGGCGGCCTTGAAATCTTCGACGAACTTATCGAACGAGCCGAAATCGGCCACGATCTTGTCCAGCAGCGCGCCGGCCGGCTTTCCGCCGCCGTTGGGCTTCAGGCAATGCCAGAAGAAAGTGTGGTTCCACACCTGGGCGGCATTGTTGAAGATGCCGGCCTTGGTGGCGTCCCCGGCGACTTCGACAATGACGTCCTCGAGGCTTTTGGCGGCCAGAGGCGTGTCCTTGGTCAGGTTGTTGAAATTGTTCACATAGGCCGCATGATGCTTCCCATGATGGAAGGACAAGGTGTTGGCCGAGATGAACGGCTCAAGGGCCTTCGCGTCATAGGGAAGGGCAGGAAGTTCGATGGCCATTATATCCTCTCCAGGGATGTTGGACTGAAACTAATCTGTACCCCCAAGATAGGTGTCCATCCGCCTTTTGTGAAGGGTAGCGGCTTAAGGAATTATCGTTACGATTGGAAGGCTTAATGCTCCCACCAGGCTTTGCCCAGGTTGATCTGGTGCTTCTCGGTGATGGCGCCGACCGCGCCGCCGGCCACGGCGCCGACCGCCGCCGCGCCCAGAATCGGACCGCCGGCGATGGCGCCGACCGCCGCGCCGCCCGCTGCGCCAAGTCCGGCGCCTGAAACGGCGCGGTCCAGCCGGGTGTTGCCGCAGGCCGCCAAACCCAGGCAGCCCAACAGGATCATGGTCGTGGTGGTACGTGTACGCATGAGATTTTCCTTTCCATACAAGGATCACCGATGCGTAGTTGACTGTAGAACTCCGGCAATTTTGTGGCCGATAACCGGGGGAATAAGGTCATTTGCCAGCAGCTTCGCCTCAATCGCCCCATATTTTCGACACAATCTCGGGCAAATCTCACAACCGAGCGCATGAACTGTCGGCGCCCCGTGCCGTGACGCCGGGTGAAAAGAACGATCTTTCCAGCAAAGCTTGACTTGGCTGGTCAGGTGTTGGAAAATTTCACTCAAGCGCAGGGCCCATGGTGGGGCTGCGTCGATTGGTCCGGCCCTGTGGCGGACCGCTTGTCATGTTGCTTCGATTGGAGGATGTGACCCATGATTATGAGCCACGTTTCTGTTGGCCGGCATATTTCCGGATAGCCCGCATCTGCCGGGCCTGCGCCGCAGGCCTGCGATGTGACGCGTTTATTTGTTTTCCGGGAGTATTTTTGCCATGTCTGCCACTTATGCCGCTTTGCCCGTTCTGTCCCCCGACGGCGGGCTTGTTAAGTATCTCCGCGAAATCCGGTCGTTTCCGGTGCTGTCGCAGGAGCAGGAATTCATGCTGGCCAAGCGCTGGCAGGAACATGAAGACGTCGATGCCGCCCATCAGCTGGTGACCAGCCATTTGCGTCTGGTGGCCAAGATGGCCCTGGGGTTCCGTCACTATGGCCTGCCGATGGCCGATCTGGTCAGCGAAGGCAATCTGGGCCTGATGCGGGCCGTCAAGAAATTCGATCCCGACAAGGGGTTCCGTTTGGCCACCTATGCCATGTGGTGGATCAAGGCCGCGCTGCACGAATATGTGTTGAGCAGCTGGTCGATGGTCCGTTTGGGCACCCTGGCCGCTCACAAAAAGCTGTTCTTCAACCTGCGCCGGGTGAAGTCCAAACTGAGCATCATCGACGGCGGCGAACTGGGGCATGACGATGTCAAGCGCATCGCCGCCGAGTTGAATGTCCCCGAGGCCGAGGTGCAGGTGATGAACCGCCGCATCGCAGGGCGCGATTCCTCGCTCAACGCTCCGGTGGCGGCCGACATGAGCATGGAGCGTCAGGATTTGCTGGTGGACGAGTCGCCCAACCAGGAAATCGCTCTGGGCGACCGCGAGGAGCGCCATCTGCAGAACCGCTGGTTGTCCGAAGGTCTAAAGGTGCTCGATCAGCGCGAACTGGACATTCTGACCGAGCGCCGTTTGAGCGCCAACCCGATGACCCTGGAAGAACTGGGCGAACGTTACGGCATCAGCCGCGAACGTGTGCGCCAATTGGAAAACCGGGCTTTCGCCAAGCTGCAGACGGCGGTCAAGGCCGCCGCCGCCGAGAGCGAGGCGGCTTAAGGGCCGTAGGCAAGCCGGAAAACAAAAACGCCGGAGGGATTTCCTCCGGCGTTTTTTTTTATGCCGCTCAGGAACCTTTACGGACGCGGGCAGGTGCGGATGCCCAGCAGGCGGTAGGCGGGGCAGAAGGAGATGGCGGCTGTGGCCAGGGGCACGACGCCGATCCAGGCCCACACCGGGCCGCCCAGGGCGGCCCAGGCAATCAGGCCGACGCCGACGACGGCGCGGGCGGCGCGGTCAATGGTTCCAACGTTCTTCATGATGATCTCTCCCCAAGGAATGGATGTCGTCTGGGGATCAGGTAATCATGCGCCGCGGGGACGGTCTGTGACCTAGTTACACAAGTTCTTCAGAGGCTTAAATTTTCCAAGGCGGTGCGGTTGCGGATCAGCAGCGAGCCGCGGGACAGTTCGACCCAGCCCCGGCGTTCGAAATCCTTGAGCTGGCGGCTGATGACCTCGCGGGCGGTGCCCAGTTCGACGGCCAGTTCCTGATGGGTGGCTTTGACCTCGCCCTGGCTGCCGGCCCGCTCGGATAGAAATCCGGCCAGACGTTTGTCGATGCGGCCGAAGGCCACTTCCTCGATCAGGCAGAGAAGCTCGGACAGGCGGGTGGAATAGGCGGCGAAGACGAAACGACGGAAGCCCTCGGACGAGGCCGTCAGCCGGTGGAAGGTGCCGCTGGGCAGAACCACCGCCTTCAGCTCGCTTTCGGCGACGCCTTCGGCCCCATAGGGAATGTCCGACAGCAAGCAGGCGGTGGTCAGTACGCAGCTTTGGCCGGGCTCGACACGATAGAGCACGATCTCGCGGCCGGATTCGGCCACTTTCTGCACCCGTACCTGACCGTCCAGCACCAGCAGATAGTTGCGGCTGAGGTCGCCGCCCCGGAACAGCGGGGTCCCGGCGGGAAACGACGCCACCTTGGCTTCGTCCCGCAGTGTCTTCAGGCTGGCGGGGTCGAGCTTCAGCAGGTCGGGAAACTGTGCCAGCCAATCGCCGCTCACGCCTGATAGCCCTCGGCCACGTCGCAGGACAAACCCAGTTCGCCAGCGGTGTTGGCGACGGTGTTCAGGCAGCTCTCGGTGCTGGCGGCGGGGATGGACACGGCGAAGCGGGTGACGTAGCGGCTGCCGCCGGCCAACGGCACGCGCTGGGCGTCCATGCGCACGATATTGGCGCGGAACTGGGTGAAGGCTTCCGACAGGCGGGCGATCAGGCCGGGACGGTCGCCGCCGCCGACCGTCACCACATGGGTGATCTGAGCATTGTCGCGAAGTTGAGGATCGAGCCCAAACAACTGGACCGAGATGGTTGCCCCGGCCAATTCGGGTAAGGCAGCCAGTTCAGCTTGTAGCGTAGCCTCCGACACATGGGCCGGAAGCTGGCAGACGCTCGAGAATTCCGCCCCGGCGCCGAGAACGGCGAAGCTGGTATCGCCCAGATTGGCGCCGATCTCGAACAGGTGGCCGGCAATGGCCGACACCAGGCCGGTGCGGTCGGAGCAGAAGACGGAAACCAGAACATTGGACATGGCGGCACCTGAACCCTGATTAAGGTTGAGGCGCCACTATATCCCAGGCCCGGATCATCGTCACTTCTGCCGCACGTATTCGCCCGGCGCGGCGTAGAGGGGGGCGTAACCGGCGTCGGCCTTGCCCATGGACGGCGGAGCGGTCAGGCCGCTGGAGCGTTCCTCCAGCCAATCGGCCCAGGCCAGCCACCACGAGCCCTCGCTTTTTGGCGTCACCTGCGCCCATGTGTCGGGATCGATGTAGCGGTCCATGTCGTGGCGGGTGCCGATCTGATAGGAACGCTTTTTGTGGCCCGGCTCGCTGACGATGCCGGCGTTGTGCCCGCCGCCGGTCAGGATGAAGGTCACGTCGGTATCGGTCAGGATGTGAATCTTGAACACCGATTTCCACGGGGCGATGTGGTCCTTGGTGGTGCCCACGGCGCAGATGTCGGCGCGGATGTCGGTCAGGGCGATGGCCCGGTCGTCCACGAGATAGCGCCCCTTGGACAGATCGTTGTCCAGGAACAGATGGCGCAGATATTCCGAATGCATGCGGTAGGGCATGCGGGTGGCGTCGGAATTCCAGGCCATCAGGTCGTTCATGAATTCCGGTTCGCCCAGCACGTATTCCTTGAGGATGCGCGACCAGATCAGATCGTTGGAGCGCAAAAGCTGGAAGGCGCCGGACATTTGCTTGGTGTCCAGATAGCCCTGGTCCCACATCATGTCTTCCAGGAAGCTGACCTGGCTTTCATCAATGAACAGCATGATCTCGCCGGCTTCCTCGAAGTCGGTTTGGGCGGCGAGCAGCGTCACCGACTTGATGCGCTCGTCGCCGTCGCGGGCCAGGGCGGCGGCGGCGATGCTCAGAAGCGTGCCACCCAGGCAATAGCCGCAGGTATGCACCTTGGCGCCGCCGGTGATGGCGGTGATGGCGTTCAGGCTGTCGAGCACGCCCATGCGCATATAGTCTTCCATGGCGAAGTTGCGCTCGTCCCGGCCGGGATTGCGCCACGAGATCATGAAGACGGTGAAGCCCCGCTCTACCAGGAACTTGACCATGGAATTATGCGGGCTGAGATCGAGGATGTAGTACTTCATGATCCAGGCTGGCACGATCAGGATCGGTTCGGCCTGCACCTTTTCGGTGGTGGGGCTGTACTGGATCAGTTCCACCAGCCGGTTACGGAACACCACCTTGCCCGGCGAGCAGGCGATGGTTTCGCCCACGCGGTAATCGGCGGCGGAGGCCGGGGCGGCGCCCGACAGGCTGCGCTCGAAATCGTCGAACCATTTCTGGGCGCCGCGCACCCAATTCTGTCCGCCCTGTTCGAAAGTGGCGCGCGTCACCTCCGGGTTGGTCAGAGGATTGTTGGAGGGCGAAGCCATGTCCAGCAGCTGGCGGGCGGCGAAGCTGACCACGTCCTGATGGTGGGGGGAAACACCGCGCACGTCGGTGGTGGCGTAATGCCACCATTGCTCGGACAGCAGGAACGACTGGTAAAGAACGTTGTAGGGAAAAGTCTTCCAGCTTTCCGCGGCGAATCGGGTGTCCTGGGGCAGGGGTTCGATGAAGGGGGCGGCGTCGGGATCCTGCGCCGCGCGGGCCGCCCACATGCCGAAACGGACCGACTTGGCCAGGGCGTTCTGGGTCATCTCGGTCATCTTGCCGGCTGAATTTCCCAAATGCACCGCCCAGTCCAGATAGGCCAGCATCAACGACGCCGGCGACAGGCCCTGGGTCAGCTTGCCTTGGATGGCATGCATCAGGCGGTCGGTGCTTTCGGTGATGGGCGGGACCGGAGCCACTTCCTTGAAGTGCATCCAGGGTTCCTGGTGACGCGGCGGCGGCTGGCGCTTGAAGGCGGCGGGATTGACCTTGTCCGGGGCGCAAGGCGCGGCGCTGAGGGGCGGATTTTCCGGAGAAACGGCCTGTTGCGGCGTGGACGAGGAGCGGCGGCGCGGAGCAGGAGTATCGGTCATACCTGGGTCCCTCAAGTGCAATTGCTTGATATGACTATAAACTCCAAGAAACCGAACGTCCTATGACGTTTTTGAAACGAAAGATCGCTTTTTGCGCTATCGAAAGAATTTGGTCACTTTTATCGGCTATGTGTAAAATACGAATGGGGTAAAAAGGTCGGTGCATCATGTCCACAACTTCGAAGGTCTCGGCGGGTGCCGCTACCTCCGTGAGTGCGTCCATCGGGCGCATCTCGACGGAGCCGCGCTCGTCCGTCTTCGACAAAGTGGACGGCGCCGCCGCTACCTCCTTCACCAGTGTCAGTGACCCGTGGCGCCGTACCTACGGCGAAGGATCGTCCGACGGATTCGGCTCCTTCAATGAACAGCGCCGCCAGGAAGACAGCCCTCAGAACCAGTTTACCCCGCTGGTCAAGATCCAGGCTGCTTCGTTCCCTGCCAGTGAAGCCACTCAAGACTCGCAGTTTTCCTCGTCCATCTTCATCGCCGACCTGATGAGGGGACTGGGTGTCTACGAGCTCAACATGAAGGTTTGCCAGGGAGTGTTCCGCAATCAGGGAAGCGTGATCAACCGATATTCCTGACGGGCCGGGCGTTTCGCTCTCCGCTTCGGGAATTCCCATTATACCGTATCGCAAGAGCGGACCGGATCGCAGCATGTGCTTTGCCCATGCCACGACGCCGGCGCCGTTGAGCTTGCCCGCATCCAGGCGTACCTTACAGGTAGGCTCGGAATGCCGGGCGTTTTGACCCATGCATGGAATGGGAGGGAGCAGTGGCCTCGGCGGCAGTCGAATCCAGTTTTGACATCGCTTACTGGTTCGTTGATCGGGCTTTGAACGAGAACGAATACATCCAGCCCCAGAAACTGCACCGGCTGATGTATCTGGCTCAGGCTTATTTCGCCGTGGCTTACAACGGCCGGATGCTGATGCCGGCCATCTTCGTGGCCGAGGAACTGGGGCCGGTCGAGCCGGGAGTGTTCCGCGCCTGCGCCATCCAGCGCCCGCCCATCGAGCCTCGGCGCCTACCCGAGCCGGTCACCCATTTCCTCGACAGTATTTGGCGGCGTTTCGGCCAGCACGGCTCGGAACATTTGAACCAGACCATTCGTGGTCATGCCCCTTATAGCGAAGCGTTCGCCAAAGGCTTGCGCACGGAAATCCCCCTGTCGGCGATGGCTGCTTTTTACGGCAAGAAGAACAGCGCCACCAACGAAGCCGTGGGGGCGCCGCCCATCACTCAGGTTCTGCGTCCCCGCGTCATGCGTTCGCAGGACGGCAAGCCGGTATCGGTCCAGAAATGGATGCCGTCGGCCAAGGTCGTGCCGAAAGACTGAGCCCAATCCTCGTCCCTGTTTTTGTTCCCGTTTCCGCCCCTATTTCCCTTTTTTCCGCTTGGCCATTTCGGCGCAGCCGTCGATGGGCGGAGCGGCGCTGGTGAACCACGCCAGATCATAGGGGGCGTCGTAGGCGGCGGCGTCCGCCTTGGCGGCATCGACCTCGACGAAGCCCACCGATAGGATGCGCCGATCCTGGGTGATGCTCTCCAGAATGCGCGGCACGCCGCGGTCCTTGCGGATATGACCGGCTCCGGCGATCAGCACGGCGCTGCCCAAGGTGTTGTCGGCCATGGCATGAGCCATCGCGGCGTCGCGGGCGCGCTGGGCCGCGATCATGCCGGGGATGGCTGCTTCGGGAATCTGTCCGCAATGGGCGTCGCGGACGTCTTGGGCCAAGCCGTCGGCCAGCGGACCGGGCAGCGGCTTGTCCAGGCGCAGGAACAGTATGCGGTTGGGAGGAATGCTTTCGCCGTGGGCGATGGCGCGCAATTCGTCCTTGGCGACATTGGCGGGCAGAATCGGCAGCCCGGCTTTCAGCACGGCCTGAAACACCGGGCGATAGAGGGCGAAGTCGGGCCAGCCGGAATGGGGCCAGTCCAGGGCCGCCGCCAGGGCGTCGGCATCCGTCGCCGGTTGGACCAGGACGGCTTGCTGCTCCGGTCCGATCATTTCAAAGGCGGCGGCGGGCCGGCGTCCGGCGGCGGTGATCTGCTCGATGGCCCAGGCTTGCAGCCGATGATGCTCGGCATTGTCGTGACGTTCGCCCAACAGCAGGAAATCGGCGGCGGTCATGCGGCGCGCGGCTTCTTCCCGGCTGATGAAGCTATGGGCGGAAACATCCCAGATCCGCCCCTCCAACCCCTCGGCGAAGGCGGTCGGACTGGACAATGTCAGCAGAATAACGGCCAGAAAACGGCGCATGACGGGTACTCCGGGCTTTGCAAAGCGGGACGGTCGCGACTATTTAGGAAGCCATGGACAAGATGTTGAGCATGATCCAGGACTTCCTGCATAGGGAAAGCGCTGGGGGCATATGTTTGATGATCGCGGCTGCCTTGTCCTTGATCATCGCCAATTCTCCGGTCGCCGAAGGATACGCGGCTTTGTCTTCCGGCTGGCTGCGCCATGCCACCGACGACGGATTGATGGTGCTGTTCTTCCTGCTGGTCAGCTTGGAAATCAAGCGGGAACTGGCGGGCGGCGAACTGTCCCGGCCGTCCCAGGCGGTTTTGCCGCTGCTGGCGGCGCTGGGCGGCATGTCGGTGCCTGCGGGAATCTACGCCCTGTTCGCCATGAACGAAGCCGGAGCCTTGGCGGGATGGGCCATCCCCTCAGCCACCGACATCGCCTTTTCCCTGGCGGTGCTGACCATGCTGGGGCGTCGGGCGCCAGATTCCCTAAAGCTGTTTCTGACGGCGCTGGCCATCATCGACGATCTGGGAGCGATCGTCGTCATCGCGCTGTTCTACACACAATCCCTGAACTGGAGCGCATTGGGGCTGGCGGCTTTGGGCTTGGCGGCGCTGGCGGTTCTGAACCGCCGCAACGTGCGGGCCGTCTGGCCCTATTTGTTGAGCGGAATATGGATTTGGGGCTGGCTGCTGCCGTCGGGCATCCATGCCACCCTGGCCGGTGTCGCCGTGGGGCTGTTCATGCCCGCGAACGGCGGTGATGACGGGCCGCTGTGCCGCACCGAGCGGGGGCTGCACCCCTATGTGGCTTTCGCCATTCTGCCGTTGTTCGCCTTTCTGAACGCCGGGCTCAATCTGTGGAATTTGCCGGCCGGCGTGTGGGTGCAGGCGGTGCCGGTGGGGATCATGGCCGCTCTGTTCCTGGGAAAACAGGCGGGTGTCATGGGATTTTCCTGGGTGGGCATCCGGTTGGGACTGGCGAAGCTGCCGGACGGCGTGGGCTGGCGGGCTTTTCACGGCGCGGCGGTGCTGACCGGCATCGGCTTCACCATGAGCCTGTTCATCGGCGGCCTGGCGTTTTCGGCCCCCGTGCGCGAGGCCGAGGTGCGATCCGGTGTGTTGGCCGGATCGCTGGCCTCGGCCGTTGTTGGGGCGTTGCTGATCAGCGCGGCAGCTCGACGGCGTAGGAATCCACCGGCAGAACTTTCTTGATCAGGCCGCGGTCTTTAAGGAAGGCGGCGAAGCGTTCGTAGCGGGCTTTGTCCAGGGCGGCCGGGTCGGCGTCCAGACGCGGCAGGGTGGCGGCCCAGGCACGCTGATTCAAGGTGTCGTTCAGATCCTTATGGTTCTTGATGAACAGATACCAGGCTTCTTCCGGATGGTTCTGGATGTAGAAGGTGGCTTTTTCCACGGCGTCGACGAACCGGCGCAACTTGGCGTCCTTGATCCGGTCCTTGTGGGCCAGCAGAACCAGCTCGTCATAGGCGGGGACGCCGTTCTCCTCGGGGTAGAAAGCCCGGCCCGGATGCTGGTCCAGAGCCATTTGGTTCAGCTCGAAATTGCGGAAGGCACCGATGACGGCGTCCACCTGACCCGAAATGACCGACGGCGACAGTGTGAAGTTGACGTTGACCAGAGTGACGTCTTTCAGCGTCAGGCCGTTCTTTTCCAGCATGGCGGCCAGAATGGCGTCCTCGAACCCGGCCACGGAATAGCCGATCTTCTTGCCTTTCAGGTCGGCGATGGACTTCACCGGGCCGCTTTCCAGAGCTACCACCGAATTCAGCGGCGTGGCGACCAGGGTGGCGACGCGGGTGATGGGCAGTCCTTCTCCCACCTGCATCAGCAATTGCGGCTGGTAGCCCACGGCCAGGTCGGCCTTTTTGGCGGCCAGCATCTTGGGGGGATCGTTGGGGTCGGCGGGGGCGATCAGGTCGACGTCCAGACCGGCCTCGGCGAAAAAGCCTTTTTCCTGCGCCACCACCAGGGCCGCATGGTCGGGGTTGACGAACCAATCCAGAACCACGGTCAGTTTATCGGCGGCATTCGCCGGTTGAAAGGCGGCGGTCAGCAGGCTGGCGGCCAGCAGGGCGTGTCTGATCTTGAACATGGGCGCTCCCTTTGATGTCAGTCGTTGTCGGACAGAGCGTCGGCCTGCCACGGCAGCAGGCGGCGCAAGGCTTGGTCCACCGCCAGATACAGCCCCACCGAGAACACGGCCAGGGTCAGCAAGGCGGCGAACATGAGCGGTATCTGCATGCGGGCATTGGCTTGCAGCATCAGATAGCCGAGACCCGCCGAACTGCCCACCCATTCGCCGATGACGGCGCCGATGGGGGCGACGGCGGTGGCGACCCGCAAACCGGACGCCAAGGCCGGCAGGGCGGCGGGCAGACGGATTTGCAGCAGCAGGGCGGCGCGGGGCGCATCCATGCTGCGGGCCAGATCGAGCCAGCCTGGGTCGGTGCGGCGCAGGCCGTCGAGAAAGGCGGCGGTGACGGGGAAGTAGATGACGACGACCGCCATGGCGATTTTCGAGGCCATGCCGTATCCCAGCCACAGCACCAGAATAGGAGCCAGGGCGAAGACGGGAACGGCCTGGCTAGCGACCAGAACCGGCAGCATCCAGCGGCGCAGGGCCGGAGCGGCGGCCATGGTCAGGGCGGTGGCGACGCCAAGAACGGCCCCCAGCAGCAAGCCCAGCAGAATTTCCAGGGCGGTGACGCCGGCATGGCTCAGAATGACGTCGTGGCGGTCGACCCAGGCTTGGGCCACCAGGGCGGGGTCAGGCAGAATGTAGCTTTGCCCGCCGGCTGCCCAGGCGGCCAGTTGCCACAACAGGACAAGAACCGGGACGACGAGGAGGCGGCTCATGGCGCGTCCTCGGCCAGAGTCTTGAGAAGCTGTCCCTGAAGCCGCAGCAGGCCGGGGTCGGAAACGTCGCGGGGCGTTTCGCCGGTCGGCTGTAAAGCCTCGCTCAAACGGGCCGGGCGGCCGGTCATGACATGGATGCGGTGGCCCAGCCGCAGGGCTTCCAGCGGGTCGTGGGTGACCAGCAGAACGGTGCGGCCCCGAAGCAGCTCGGCGGCCAGTTCCTGCAGGCGGAAGCGGGTGACGGCGTCCAGGGCGGAAAAGGGCTCGTCCATCAGGATTACCGGACGGTCTTCCAGCAGGGTGCGGGCCAGGGCGACCCTTTGCCTCATGCCGCCCGACAGGGCCGCCGGGCGGGTGGTCAGGCGGTTGCCCATGCCTAGACGCTCCAGCAGGGCGGCGGCCGCGTCGCGGGGCGGCGTTTGCCGCCGCAGACGATAGCCCAGCAAGGCGTTGTCCAAGACGCTCAGCCAGGGCAGCAGCAGGTCTTGCTGCGCCATATAGGCGGTGCGATGGGATAGGGGGCGTCCGTCGTGGCATTCCACCCGGCTGGCGGCGTCGGGCAGCAGTCCGGCGATCAGGCGCAGCAGGCTGGATTTCCCCACGCCGCTGGAGCCCAACAGACAAGTGCAGCGCCCGGCTTCCAGGGTGAAGTCCAGGTCGTCGAACAATGCCTCGCCGTCATAGGAGAGGCGGGCGGCATGAACGGTGATGGCGGGAGCGGCAACGGTCATCGGGTGAAGGCGTCCCTACGCCGGTACGAACCGGATCAGGTTTTAGGGGTCGCCCACCTGTTCGTGAACCTCTCAGCCGGAATGCCGGCTCCCCCCGCGGATGGTGGAAACTATGAGGCCTCGCCGGCTGCGGGGCAAGACCTACAGCTTACCCAGGTTGTCGTAATAGCGTTCGGCGGCGCTGGGGGTGTCGGTGCGCAGCCGTTCATGGCCGTTCATCTTGACGACGAAGCAGCCGTCCTTATGACAGAACAGGAGTTCCTTGAGGTTGCCGGACTCCGATGCGCATTCCAGGATTTGCGTGTCCGTGCATCCCTTCATGCGGCAAATCTGTTCCAGGCGGCCCTTGTTGCGCATTGCGCCCACCGTGTCGTAGCTATGGGACAGGGTGCCTACAATGACTCGATGTTGCAGTGCGTTCAACGCTACAGAGCGTGCGGGTATCCATTCCCATTTTTCAGCCGGGGGCGCCGACCATCAGCTTCAGTGTGCGGATGCGCTTGAAGGCCGCCTTCAGTTTTTTCTGCACCGGGCGGGGCAGTTTGCGGGGTTCGATGCGAGCGGATGGCTTCTGTCCGGCGGCGATGTCGGCCAACTGCTGCTCCAGCATCACCCTCAGGATGGTTTCGTGAGTTTCCAGGATGCTGGTCAGATCGTCCTCGTGCATCAGCCCGGCGGCATTGAGAGCGGCGTAACGATCGGCGCTGCCGGTGGCCAGGATGCTGTTCTTCACCGCCTTGGCGCGGGCGGCGGCGGTGATGGGCAGCAAGCCGAACTTCTTGGCGTTCAGGCGTCCGTGGGTGGTGGTGAATTCGCCGAAAATACCCAGCGGCACTTCCATGTTGGCGACGTTCATGGCCAGGAACTGCACGAAAAAGGCTGAGGTGGCGGCAGTGTCGACGGCGTATTGCTTCAACTCCTGCGCCAGGGCGCTGTCGCCGTAGACCGGTAGAAAGTCGAAGAAAATGTCGACGTTCATCACCGTCTGCATCTGCGGCTCGAACACCCAATGGCGGATTTCGCTCTTCCAGTCCTCCAGCGACCGCCGCCAGAAAGGATTGCGGGCCATGACGTCGCCGTCGCAATAGGGAATGCCCGCCTCGTTCAGAATGTCGTTCAGACGGCGTCCGAACTCGGCGTACCAGGGGTCGTCCATCTTGGTGCCGTCATGGACGATGGCGTTGTCCTGGTCGAAAGTCAGCAGACTTTCGCCGCGTCCGCCGGAGCCCAGAACCAGCAAGGCCCAGCGGCCGGGGGCCGGTCCCCAGCCGTCGTTGGTCATCGATGCTTCCGCCAATTGCGCGGCGCGGGTGGTGATGTCGCGCAAAACGGTGCTGATGATGCCGGCGATGTTGCGGGCGGAGACGCCTTCGGCCAGCAGATTGCCCGCCAATGCCGGCAGGGCGTTGCGGGCCCGTTCCATGTCGGCGGGGGTTTCCGCCTCCGAAACGTCGTCGCCGATGACCAGGGCCTGGCTGGCCCGCACCTTCAGCAAGGCGCGTCCGGTGATCATGCCGATGGGGCGGTTCTGCTCGTCGGCGACCACCAGATGCCGCAGGCCCAGGCGGGTCATGCGGGCGATGCCGACGTAAAGATAGGCGTCGCCGGGAACGGTGCGCACCGGCGTCGACATCACCTCGGCCAGCCGGGCTTCCAAGGCGGCGCCGCGCCGCCGGGCCAGGGAGCGCAGAACGTCGCGTTCGGTGACGATGCCGACGGCGCGCCCGTCGGTGTCCACCACAACCAAAGAGGAAACCTTGGCGGCGTCCATGCGATCGCAGGCTTCGGCCAGACTGAGGTCTTCATGACCAGTCAGCACGGGGCGAGCCATCACCTCGGAGAGTCTGTGGCGGTAGGGGAAGCTGTCCAGACGGGCCAGCGAAGAGACATCCTGCATCATGGTGGATACACCATAACCTGTGAGGTCAAATGAGAAAAGAGGGAGGCGCTATGCAAAAAAAGCAACCCTCGCAGGTTGAGCTATGCATCCTTGCTGAAGATACCAGATTTTCGCTTGATGCCCTTATTAATGAAAATGGCCACATCACCCGCTTGGGTTTCGCTTTTTATTTAATGCTGCGGTGCAATAGCTATAATAATACCCGAAAATGCAACCTCATTGTCGGTTTGATACTGAAGTAAATGATACGTGAAAGCTGAGTCGTTGTGGACTCTTGAACGGCTTGGCCTTCATTCATATGTGTTAGTGTGAAATTAGTATTGTTGACGATGTGTCTTGCTCATGTTAATCCATGATTGAACAGGTGGCGTTGCAGGTTCGGGCGGCGCTTCCGGTCAAATAGAAATCGAACCAGGGGAAATCGGCTTCCGTCCCAAGGGTTTCCTTGTCGGGGCTTCGGAAGTGAAAGCGCTTCCCCCAAGCACAGAGGAGGCTGGACCAGAAAGGTTCCGCCCTGAGGTTTGGAAGACGTAGGAGAAGGAGCGTTCCATGACTAACGACTTGCATGCGAAGATTCGCAGCAATCCCAAATACGCAGAACTGGTGCGCAAACGCTCCAGTTTCGCCTGGCTGCTGTCCATCGTGATCCTGGTGATCTATTACGGGTTCATCATGGTCATCGCTTTCGCGCCCAAGATCCTGGGCACCCCTCTCAGCGAAGGCTCGGTCACTACCATCGGTCTGCCCATCGGCGTCGGCGTTATTCTGAGCGCCATCGCCCTGACCGGCATCTATGTCTATCGGGCCAACACCGAATTCGACGAATTGACCAAGCAGCTGATCGAGGGCTCGAAATGAAGCGACTGACCTCTGCCATTCCGGCCCTGGGCGCCGGTCTTTTCGCCCTGGTTCCTTCGCTGGCCCTGGCCGCCGGCGATCTGGGGCAGGCCCAGCAGCAGCCGACCAACTGGAGCGCCATCGGCATGTTCCTGGTGTTCGTCGGCATGACGCTCGGCATCACCTATTGGGCCGCCCGCCGCACCAAGTCGGCGGCTGACTTCTATGCCGCCGGCGGCGGCATCACCGGCTTCCAGAACGGTCTGGCCATCGCCGGCGACTATATGTCGGCGGCTTCGTTCCTGGGTATTTCCGCTCTGGTGTATGGTTCGGGCTTCGACGGCCTGATCTATTCGGTGGGCTGGCTGGTCGGCTGGCCGATCATCCTGTTCCTGATTGCCGAGCGCCTGCGCAATCTGGGCAAGTACACCTTCGCCGACGTGGCTTCCTATCGTCTGAGCCAGACCCCGGTCCGCAGCTTCGCGGCCACCGGTTCGCTGGTGGTGGTGATCTTCTACCTGATCGGCCAGATGGTCGGCGCGGGTCAGTTGATCAAGCTGCTGTTCGGTCTGGATTACATGGTCGCCGTCGTTCTGGTCGGCGTGCTGATGATGATCTACGTCACCTTCGGCGGCATGAAGGCCACCACCTGGGTGCAGATCATCAAGGCCTGCCTGCTGTTGTCCGGCGCCACCTTCATCGCGCTGGCGGTGCTGGCCCACTTCGGCTTCAGTTTCGAAGCCCTGTTCGCCAAGGCCGTCGAGGTTCATCCCAAGCATGCCGCCATCATGGCTCCCGGCACCCTGGTCTCCGATCCCATCGAAGCCGTGTCGCTGGCCATGGCCCTGATGTTCGGCACCGCCGGCCTGCCTCACATCCTGATGCGCTTCTTCACCGTTGCCGACGCCAAGGCCGCTCGTAAGTCGGTCTTCTACGCCACCGGCTTCATCGGTTACTTCTACATCCTGACCTTCATCATCGGTTTCGGCGCCATCACCCTGGTGTCGACGGATCCGTCCTATCTCGATGTCGCCAAGGGTGGTCTCAACCTGCGGGGCGGCAACAACATGGCCGCTATCCATCTGGCCAACGCCGTCGGCGGCGACTTGTTCCTGGGCTTCATCTCGGCCGTGGCCTTCGCCACCATCCTGGCGGTGGTGTCGGGTCTGACCCTGGCCGGCGCCTCGGCCATCTCGCACGACTTGTACGCCAACGTCTTCGCCCGCGGCCGCGCGAACGAACAGACGGAAGTCCGCGTCTCGAAAATCGCCTCCATCGGTCTCGGCATCATCGCCGTGCTGCTGGGCATCGTCTTCGAGAAGCAGAACGTCGCTTACATGGTCGGTCTGACCTTCGCCATCGCCGCCAGCACCAACTTCCCGGTGCTGATCATGTCGATGTTCTGGCGTGGTCTGACCACCCGGGGCGCCGTCATCGGCGGCTTTATCGGTCTGGCTGCCGCCGTCATTTTGACGGTTCTCGGCCCGACCGTGTGGAAGGACGTGCTGGGCAATCCCACCGCGATCTTCCCCTTCAAGTATCCGGCCATCTTCTCGATGCCGCTGGCTTTCCTGTCGATCTGGTTCTTCTCGATCATCGACAACAGCCAGAGAGCCAAAGACGAGCGGGATGCCTTCGAAGCCCAGCTGGTCCGTTCGGAAACCGGCCTGGGCGCCGAGGGAGCCCACGCTCACTGATCGAAGCGCCGAAGACTTCATCGATAAACTGGCCGCCGGGTCTCCCGGCGGCCTTTTTCGTTGATGAAACGGGGCGGGGGCGGTGCATCGACTCCGGCGACGCGGACAAAAAAAGCCCGGCGGTTTTCCGCCGGGCCTTTCCGTGAACGGTGACGCGATTACTTGACGTAATCGTACTTGCCGTCCTTCCATTCGTAGAAGACATAACCGGGGGCGGTGATGTCGCCCTTGGCGTCGAAGCCGACATTGCCGAGAACGGTGTCGAACTTGTTGGCCTTCAGGCTGGCTTCCACCTTGACGGAATCGACGCTGCCGGCCTTAGCGGCGGCTTGGGCCCACGCCTGAATGGCGCCGTAGGTGTACAGGGTGTAGGCCTCGGGCTCGTAGTTTTCGGCGCGGAAGCTCTTCACCAGATCGGCGTTGGCGGGGTTCTTGCGGGGATCGGGACCGAAGGTCATCAGGGTGCCAGCGCCGGCCGGGCCGGTGATGGCCCAGAACTGCTCGGTCACCAGGGCGTCGCCCGACACCAGGGTGGCCTTCAGGCCCTGATCGACGGCCTGACGGACGATCAGGCCGCCTTCGGTCTCATAGCCGCCGAAATAGATCACGTCGACCTTGAGGTTCTTCAGCTTGGCGATCAGCGGGCTGAAATCCTTGTCGCCGACGGTGATGGCGTCGTAGGTGACTTCCTTGACGCCCAGGCCGTTCAGGGCCTTCTGGAATTCGTCGGCCAAGCCCTTGCCGTAGGCCGACTTGTCGTGAACGATGGCGACGGTCTTGCCCTTGAAGTGTTCGGCCACGTATTTGGCGGCGGTCGGGCCCTGGGCATCGTCACGGCCGCAGACGCGGAAGGTGTTGGGCATGCCGCGTTCGGTATAGGTCGGGTTGGTCGAGCCGGGCGAGATCTGAATGGTGTTGCTCTCGACATAGACGCCCGAAGCCGGGATCGACGAGCTGGAGCAGAAGTGGCCGATCACCACGGCGGCCTTTTTGGCCACCATGTCGTTGGCCACATTGACGGCCTGCTTGGGGTCGCAGGCGTCGTCACCCACCGCCAGGACCAGCTTCTGGCCCAGCACGCCACCCTTGGCGTTGATGTCGGCAACGGCCTTCTCGGCACCACGCTTGTACTGCTCGCCGAAGGCGGCGTTGCTGCCGGTCATCGGTCCGGCGACGCCGACCACGATGTCCGCGCGGGCGGCGGTGGCGGTCAGGGCGGAGACGGCGACAGCCGCCAGTAGCACGGTCTTGAAGCTGTTCATGGATAGAGAACTCCCTGCGGTGAGTGAGTATGGGCGGCCCCGGCGGGGTCTCGCCTGGTGATCCGGCGCCCAAAGCGGCGGACGGAAAGGCTGGTCCCCGCCGCCGAAGCGGCGGGGTGAAGGTCTTGCGGAAGGGGCCGGCCCCGGGTCACGGGGCGGAGCCTTCGATCTCGCGCCAACTGAAGATGCCGGTGCGTTGATAGAGCCAGGGGTACTGGGTGACCATCTGACGGGCCCGCGTGACGCGATAGGCGGCCAGCGAGATGATCATCAGCACGGCCGTATCCACCACATAGCCCGGCAGCGACAACAAGGTGCCCTGGAACAGGGCGTATCCCAGGAAGCGGTCGGCCAGCCCCAGCATCAGGGCATAGGGGGCGGCGTGCCAGGCGGCCCGCCAGGTGGAGGCCAGAGCCTGGCCGGTCATGAAGGCGCAGCCGCCCATGAAAATCAGGGTGACGCCGATGAAAATGCCGGGGCTGGAGCCCGTCAAGGTCTCGAAACCGCTCATTCCTCGTCCTCCAGTTCGCTGTCGGGGACGTCGTTGCTTTCCAGGGTGGCCTCGGCGGCGTGGCCGCCTTCCAAATAGGCCGAACGGATGGCCGGATTGGCCAGAAGCTCGGCGCCGCTGCCGCTCATGGCGATGCGGCCATTGACCATCACATAGGCGCGATGAGCCAGTTTCAAGGCGTGGAAGGCGTTTTGCTCCACCAGGAAGACCGTGACCTTCTGCTGGCTGTTGATCTCCTTGATGATCTCGAAGATCTGCTTCACGACCAAGGGTGCCAGACCCAGGGACGGTTCGTCCAGCAAGAGAAGGCGCGGCCGGCTCATCAAGGCGCGGCCGATGGCCAGCATCTGCTGTTCGCCGCCGGAAAGCGTGCCGCCACGCTGGTCGATGCGTTCCTTCAGGCGGGGAAACAGGGTCAGAACCCGCTCGAGGTCGTCGTCGAAGAATTTCGGATCGACGATCACGCCGCCCATCTGAAGATTCTCCAGCACGGTCATGCGCGGGAAGATGCGCCGGCCTTCCGGCGAATGGGCGATGCCCCTGCGGACGATCTGATATGTGGGCAGGCGGGTCAGCTCCTCACCTTCGAAGACGATGCTGCCTTCGGTGGCGCGGGGCTTGCCGCATAGCGTCATCAAAAGGGTGGTTTTTCCGGCGCCGTTGGCGCCGATCAGGGTGACGATCTCGCCGGCTTCGACGTCGATGTCGATGCCGTGCAAGGCCTGAATGCGGCCATAGCCTGAATGCAGATTGCGGATGGTCAGCATCTTAGCGGCCTCCCTCGGACGCGGTGACGGAGGGGGGCAGATCCTCGTCGTCTCCGGCGCCCAGATAGGCGCGGATTACCGCCGGGTCGTTGCGCACCTCCTCGGGCGAGCCGTCGCTCAAGGGGGCGCCGTGATCCAGCACCACCACATGGTCGGAAATCTGCATGACCACGCTCATGTCGTGTTCGATCAACAGGATGCCGATGCCTTGTTCCTTGCGGATGTCCAGCAGCAGGGTGTTCAATTCCAGGGACTCTTTGGGGTTCAGGCCGGCGGCGGGTTCGTCCAGGCACAGCAGAACGGGATCGGTGCACATGGCGCGGGCGATTTCCAGACGGCGCTGCGAGCCGTAAGGGAGATTGCCCGCCGACCAGTCGGCATGGCCGGTCAGCCCCACTTTGTTCAGCCAATAGCGGGCGGTTTCGACCGCCTTTCTCTCGGCTTTGCGATAGCGGGGCAGGCCGAACAGTCCGGCCAGGGAATAGGCCGAAGCGCTCATCAGGGCGTTGTGCTGGGCCACCACCAGATTTTCCAGAACGCTCATGCCGGCGAACAGGCGGATGTTCTGGAAAGTGCGGGCGACCTTGGCGTCCTTGGCGATGCGGAAGCCCTCCGTCCGTTCCAGCAAAAAGGTCTTGCCGCTTTCGGGCGTCAGGGTCAGGCGGCCGACGGTGGGTTTGTAGAAGCCGGTCAGACAGTTGAACACCGTGGTCTTGCCGGCGCCGTTGGGGCCGATGATGGCGGTGATCTCGTTCCGATAGGCAGTGAAGGACAGATCGTTGACGGCGGTCAGACCGCCGAAACGCATGGTCAGGTGTTCGACCTTCAGCAGCGGGGCGCGGCTCATTCTCCGGCCTCCTGCAAGTCGCCAAGACGGATGGTCGGCTCGCGGCTGGACAGCAGGCCGCGGGGACGCCACAGCATGATCAGAACCATCGCGCCGCCGAAGGCCAGCATGCGGTAAAGCTGCAGGTCGCGGAACCATTCGGGCAGGCCGACCAGCAGAACCGCGGCCAGCACGATGCCGATCTGGCTGCCCATGCCGCCCAGCACCACGATGGCCAGGATGATGGCCGATTCGATGAAGGTGAAGCTTTCCGGGCTGATGAAACCCTGGCGGGTGGCGAAGAACGATCCGGCGAAACCGGCGAACATGGCGCCGATGGCGAAGGCCGACAGCTTGGTCTTGGTGGGATTGATGCCCAGCGACCGGCAGGCCGTCTCATCCTCGCGCAGGGCTTCCCAGGCCCGCCCGATGGGCAGCTTGCGGATGCGCAGGGTGAACAGGTTGGTGGCCAGGGCCAGCACCAGGATCAGGTAATAGAGGAAGACGATGCGGTGGTCGGCCGAGAAATCCAGGCCGAAGAACTGGGCGAAGGTGGGGCTGCCGTCGGTCGACACCGCCGTGAACGGCAGGCCGAAGAAGCTGGGGCGCTTGATGCCGGCGATGCCGTTGGGGCCGCCGGTGAAATCCTGCCAGTTCAGCAGCACGACGCGGATGATCTCGCCGAAGCCCAGGGTGACGATGGCCAGATAATCGCCGCGCAGACGCAGGACCGGGAAACCGAGCGCCATGCCGAAACTGGCCGACAGCAATCCCGCCAGCGGCAGACAGATCCAGAAGTTGAGGCCGAAATGCTGGGACAGCAGGGCGTAGGAATATGCGCCGACGGCGTAGAAGGCGACGTAGCCCAGATCCAGCAGGCCGGCCAGACCGACCACGATGTTCAGTCCCCAGCCCAGCATGACGTAGATCAGCAACAGGGTGGCCTTGTCGATCAGGTTTCGGTCCGAGAAGGGCAGCAGCGGCAGCACCAGGGCGGTGGCGACCATGATCCAGCCGGCGATCTTGCGGATTTTGCCGCCCTTGCCGGGGGCGGCGCTGGCATCGGCGGCTTCGACCGCGGCCTTGCCCGAGGCTCGCATGCGTCGGCCCAGGGCGGCTCCCGCCAGGGACAGCCCCAGCCGGCCGGCGAAGACGATGACGCCCGACCACAGGACCAGCGAGAAGCGGTAATCCAGATGCAGCCCCTGGGCGGAATCGAGCAGGTGGAAACCCAGCAGGGGCAGGGCCAGCAAAGCCGCCAGCAGTCCGGCGGCGATGCTGTCCTTAACCATGTGGCTCAGACTGGGATGATGGTGATGGCCGGCGGCGGCGCTGGTCGTCGTCATGGCTCTTAGACCTTCTCGATCTCGGGGCGGCCCAGCAGGCCGGTGGGACGGAAGATCAGCACCAGCACCAGAATGGAGAAGGCTGCGACATCCTTGTATTCAATGCTGAAATAGCCGGACCAGAAGGCTTCGATCAGGCCGATCAGCAGGCCGCCCAGCATGGCGCCCGGCAACGAGCCGATACCGCCCAGCACGGCGGCGGTAAAGGCCTTCATGCCGGCGATGAAACCGATATAGAAGTCGATCACGCCGTAATAGAGAGTGACCATCAGGCCGGCCACGGCGGCCAGGGAGGCGCCGATGACGAAGGTTGCCGAAATGATGCGGTCGACGTTAACCCCCAGCAGCGAGGCCATGGTCATGTCCTGCTCGGTGGCGCGCTGGGCGCGCCCCAGCGGCGTGCGGGTGATGATCCAGGTGAAGCCGGCCATCAGGGCCACGGTCAGCAGAACGATGATGATCTGCAGATAGGACAGGCTGGCATGCTGGCCGCCGTTTCCCAGCGACAGGTCGAACCCGCCGCGGATGATGGGCTGCATCGGCTTGACGCGGGCGCCTTGGGCGATCTGGACGTAGTTCTGCAGCACGATCGAGACGCCGATGGCCGAAATCAGGGGGGCCAGCTTGAACGAACCGCGCAAGGGGCGGTAGGCGATGCGTTCGATGGCCCAGCCGTAGGCGGCGGTGAACACCATCGCCACCATCAGAACAAGCGCCAGGGCCAGCGGGACATAGGTGATGCCCAGCACGCCGAGCAAAAGGAATCCGATCATAGAGACGAAGGCGCCGATCATATAAATCTCGCCGTGGGCGAAATTGATCATGCCGATGATGCCGTAGACCATCGTGTAGCCGATGGCGATCAAGCCATAAATGGCGCCGAGCGTTAGTCCGTTGATGAGCTGCTGTAGAAAGTAATCCATGAAGCCGCGTTTCTCAGTCTGAATTACTCATGGCTGAAAAAGGCGATCCCAAGCCCGGTCGTTACAGACCGAAGCCGCCCCTTCATCCACGATCCTGGTCCATGACCCTAGCTGAACGGCAAGGGCTGTCAAGCAGCTTGATCGCTCGGACAGGATGCCTGTAAAGCCTTGTAAACTGCCTGTTTCAACGGCAATTGCGTATTGCTTCGGCAGGCCGGGGGCGGGTGGTCCCGCAAGGGGCCGCGCACGAAAATTTCGCCTGATCTATTATTTTCCGTGACTTTGACGTGATTGCGCTTGTGTGCGGGGATTAGGTGCTTTTAAGGAAATGCTCCCGGTGGTTGCGGTGGCAAATGATTAATTTTTAATCATGATTATGACTTTGGTTAAAAATTTGGCGTGTCAAGGCGGATAATTTTTTTGTTTGCGTCTCCATGGGCTTGAAACTGCTGTTAAAAGCACCCCAATATCGGGTTGAAGGGGGTGGCGTGAATTTTGCTGGGTACAATGCGGGCCTATCCGCAGGATGTGTCTGCGGTTGTTACCTGGGGCCGGTTGTCGTGGGCAGGGGCGCGGACGGAGGGTTGATTTAATGCCTGACAATAGGAATAGTTCCGCGCTGTCGCTGATCAGCATCTATGAGATCAGCAAGATTCTGTCGTCATCGCTGAATTTGGAAAAGACCCTGCGCGAGGTGGTCAACCTCCTGTCCTCCTATCTGGAGATGCGCCGGGGCATGGTTACCCTGGTCAGCGACAAGACGCAGCTGGAAGTGGTCGCCGCCGCCGGCATGACCCCGGACGCCTTGAAGCGTGAAGGCGGCAACCAGCCGGCTTCGGCCCTGGTGTCGCTGGTCGGCCGCGTGGTTGCCACCGGCATGCCCATCGTTATCCCCGATCTGGCGGAAGAGCCCCTGGTGGCCGAGGCGGAAGACGGGCTGGCCACCCTCGATGACGAAATCGTCGCCTTCATCGGCGTGCCGATCAAGGCGGCGGAAAAAACCATCGGCGTGCTGTCCATCGACCGCGTGCGTGATTCCGAGCATTTCGACGTCAACTTTGAGGCGGACGTCCGTTTTCTGACCATGGTGGCCAATCTGGTGGGGCAGACCGTGCGTCTGCATCAATCGGTGGCCAACGAGCGGGAGCGCCTGCTGCTGGAGCAGCATCGCCTGCAAAAGGCCGTACAGGCCGAAGCCGAGCCGGGGCGTTTCAATATCGACAACGTCATCGGCGTCAGCCGCCGCATGCAGGACGTTTATGCCGAAATCCACCAGATCGCCCCCAGCCGCTCGACGGTGCTGCTGCGCGGCGAATCCGGCACCGGCAAGGAACTGATCGCGCGCGCCGTGCATTTCCTCAGTCCCCGCAAGGACGGCGCCTTCATTAAAGTGAACTGTGCCGCCCTGCCGGAAACCTTGTTGGAGTCCGAACTGTTCGGCCATGAAAAAGGGGCCTTTACCGGCGCCAACGCCGAACGCAAGGGGCGGTTCGAACTGGCTCACGGCGGCACGTTGTTCCTGGACGAGATCGGCGAGATTTCCGGCCCGTTCCAGGCCAAGCTGCTGCGCGTGCTGCAAGAGGGGGAATTCGAGCGGGTGGGCGGCAACCGCACCATCAAGGTCGATGTCCGTCTGGTTTGCGCCACCAACCGCAATCTGGAAGAAATGGTCGCCAAGGGCGATTTTCGCGCCGACCTCTATTACCGCATCAACGTGGTGCCGATCTTCCTGCCGCCCCTGCGGGAACGCAAAGAAGACATTCCGTTGCTGGTGGGCCATTTCGTGCAGCGCTTCAACACGGAGAACAACCGCCACGTCCGCATCGCTCCCGAGGCGATGGAGGTGCTGATGGCCTGTTATTTCCCTGGAAATGTGCGCGAACTGGAGAACTGTGTCTATCGCGTCGCCACCCTGGTGCGGGGCGACGTGGTGCGCGAGGCCGACTTCGCCTGTCAGCGCGGGCTTTGTCTGTCGTCGTCGCTGTGGAAACACAGCAAGCCCGAGCTGGCGATGGCCGGACAGGCTCCGGGCGGTTTCGTGGCGCCCGCGCCTTGCGCCGCCAACTGCGTCGATCCCCACTGTCAGGAAGCCAAACGCCCGGCGCTGGCGGGGGTGGAAGCCATCGACGTCCATGGCGAGGAATCCTATGAGCTGTCCGACGACCTGTCGGCCGGTCAGCAACGGGAGCGCCTGCTCAAGGCCATGGAGAAGGCCGGCTGGGTTCAGGCCAAGGCCGCCCGCCTGCTGAACCTGACCCCCCGTCAGGTCGGGTACGCGTTGAAAAAGTACAATATCGAAGTCAAGCGCATCTGAATGTACGCTTCGGTAAAGGGCCGGAGCTTTGTCGCAAGTCTGACGCGGCGGCTTCGGCCCTTTGCTTTGTGTCGCATGCCTGACAGCCTTGTCGCTGTCGCGACACTGACATAATCGTGGAATGACTTTGTTTTCTGCCATTTTTGCATCTGGCATGATGCCTGCATAGCCGCTTCCAACGGATCCTATTGATGGATGGAGGCTTGGCGTGAACCAGCAAGTCATTTCGCTCGACAGCGTCGCCCGCGCCGCGAAGCCGGCCGGTGGTTGCTCCAGCACGGGGCACGGTTCCTGCGGTTCGTCCACCGCTCCGGCGGACATGCCCGCCGAGGTGTGGGAAAAGGTCAAGGACCATCCCTGCTATAGTGAAGAAGCCCATCACTATTTCGCCCGCATGCATGTGGCGGTGGCGCCCGCCTGCAACATCCAGTGCAACTACTGCAATCGCAAATACGACTGTTCCAACGAAAGCCGTCCCGGCGTGGTCAGCGAAAAGCTGACGCCGGAAGAGGCGGTGCGCAAGATCACCGCCGTCGCCGCCAAGGTGCCGCAATTGTCGGTGCTGGGGATTGCCGGTCCCGGCGATGCGCTGGCCAATCCGCACAAGACCTTCAAGACTTTCGAGCTGGTGTCCAAGGCTTTGCCGCACCTGAAGCTCTGTCTGTCCACCAATGGTCTGGCCCTGCCGGATCATGTGGACACCATCAAGGATTACAATGTCGACCATGTGACCATCACCATCAGCGCGGTGGACCCGGAAGTCGGTCAGCATATCTATCCCTGGATCTTCTACGAACATAAGCGTTGGACCGGCATCGAAGGGGCCCGCATCCTGTTGGAGCGCCAGATGAAGGGCCTGGAGATGCTGGTGGCCGCCGGCATTCTGGTGAAGGTCAATTCGGTGCTGATCCCCGGCGTCAACGACCACCACATGGAAGAGATCAACCGGGTGGTGAAATCCAAGGGTGCCTTCCTGCACAATGTCATGCCGCTGATTTCTGACCCGGCCCACGGCACCTATTTCGGTCTGTCCGGCCAGCGCGGTCCGACGCCCATGGAATTGAAGGCTGTCCAGGACAAACTGGAGGGTGGGGCCAAGCTGATGCGCCATTGCCGCCAGTGCCGCGCCGACGCGGTCGGCCTGCTGGGCGAGGATCTGGGGTCCGAGTTCACCCTGGACAAGATCGAGGCCGAACCCGTTTTCGATCCCAAGCCGCGGGAAATGTACATGCAGGTGGTCGAGCAGGACCGTACCGACCGTCATGCCGCCGAGGACGCGGCCAAGCAGACCGCCGCCCATGCCGAGGCCAAGCCGCTGCTGGTGGCCGTCGCCACCAAGGGCGGCGGACGCATCAACCAGCATTTCGGCCATGCCAAGGAATTCCAGCTGTTCGAAGTGGACGGACGCCAGGTTCAGTTCAAGGGTGTCCGCAAGGCCGACAACTACTGCCAGGGTGGCTACGGCGAGGAAGAGGCGCTGGATCCGATCATCGCCGCGTTGAAGGACGTTTCGGCGGTGCTGGTGGCCCGTATCGGCGATTGTCCCAGGCAGAAACTGGCGGACGAAGGCATTCTGGTGGTCGACGACTACGCCCACGAATACATCGAAGCCTCGGCTTTGGCCTGGTGGAGCAAGGTCAATGGCGCGTCCGAGGCTGACGGCCTCATGGCGTCGGCATAGGCTTATGATGTATAAGGATTAACCATCGGCGTCCGAAAAGAGCGCCAGGACTTTGAGAGGAGTTTCATCACATGGCTTATAAGATCGTTGCTTCCCAGTGCACCGGCTGCGGCGCCTGCGAATTTGAATGCCCCAACAAGGCTATTTCGGAGAAGGGCGGCGTTTTCGTGATCAATCCGGACAAGTGCACCGAATGCAAGGGCCACTTCGATACCGCTCAGTGCGCCGCCGTCTGTCCGGTCGACGAGACCTGCGTCCCCGCCTGACCCGGCTTGTGCCCGACCGGTTCCAGTCCGGTCGGGCATCCGGCCCTTAAGGCGGCGAAGAACCGTTGAAAATAAAGGGGAGGGCCTGGTCATGACGGATGTCGAGGACGCCCTGGATTGGCAGGGTAATCCAGTCGATTGCCAAGGTTGCCCCCATCGGGCTTTGCTGGCCGAAAACGGCTGTGAACGGGGCAAGGTCTGTATTCAGGACCGCCGGGCAAGCCGCATTGATCGTTTTCTGCGGGCGCATCCCGATCTGGCCAACGAGGCCATCCGCCACCCTTATTTCATGCAGCGGGCCGTGGCGGCGCGTTGGGCCAACATCTTCCATCTTCCCAGGCTGGCCGGCGACCCCGATGCCGAGGTTCGCGCCGCCGCCGCCGAGCGGCTTCCCCATCGCTTCCTGATCCAGTTGCGCGCCGACCCCGATCCCAGGGTCCGGGTGGCTGCCGCGACGCGGCTCGAAGGCAGCGAACTGATGCCGCTGATCACGGATTCCGACTATTACGTGCGCGTGGTTCTGGCCCGGCGCATGCCCGAGGACTCTCTGCCCGTCCTGATGCGCGACGTTTCGGTCGACGTGCGCATCGAGGTGGCGAAGCGCATTTCCCAGGAATGGCTGATCGCCATGGCTTGGGACGATACGCCCGAGGTGCGGCTGGTGGTGGCCGGAAGGCTGGAGCCGTCGCAGCTTCAGGTGCTGCTGCACGATGCCGACTGGCGGGTGCGCTATGCCGTCGCCAACCGTATCGGGACCGATTATCTGCCGCAATTGGCCGAAGACCCCGAACCCGATGTCCGGGCCGAGGCCTGCCGCCGGCTGGACCTGCATATCGCCCAAGTTCTCGACCACAGCGGAGACATCCAGGATGCGTAAGGAAGAGATCGTAGAACTGAACGGCCCGCCGGAATTCGATATCGGCGACAAGGTGCGGTCTTTGAAGCTGGTGCGCAATGACGGCACCTATCCCATGTCTCCGGTGGGAGAGGTGCTGATCGCCGAGGGCGATGTCGGCTATATCAACAGCATCGGCACCTACCTGCAGCAGTTCTACATCTACGGCGTCGACTTCTTCGAGCGCGGCCGCATCGTCGGCATGCGCGCCAAGGAATTGGAATATATCGACGAAGACTGAAGCACTTTATAGGGGAGTGTTCGAGTATGAAGGTGATGATGCGTTCCGCCGGCGGCAAGCTGTCGGCCTATGTGGCCAAGAAGGATTTGGAAGAGCCGGTGGTCGAACAGGAAAAGGAAAGCCTGTGGGGCGGTTGGATCAAGCTGGGCAACGGCTGGGTGTTGGAACTACCCGAGATGCCCGCCGATACCCGTCTGCCCATCACCGTCGAAGCCCGTAAGCGGTCCGAGGACTAGGCCGATGAACGCCGCCGTTCTTGCCGAGATCGCCGCCGGACTGAAGTCCGGCAAGATCGCCCCCTATCTGGGGCCTGACGTCCTGAATCTGGACGGACCGTCGCCGCTGCCCAGTTCCAGCCGGGATCTGGTCGAACGCCTGAACGCCAAGGTCACGGTGCCCGGACGCATCCGCGGCAATCTTTGGTCGGCGGCGCAATGGATCGAAAGCAACAAACACCGCGTCACCCTGGTGCGTCTGATGCAGGAACTGTTTACAGAACAGCCGGCGCCCAACCGTTTGCATTCCTGGCTGGCCGGGCTGAACCTGCCGCTGATCGTCGATGAATGGTACGAAGGTTCTCAGGCTGCCGCCCTGGGGGCGGCAGGGAGAGATTTCGTGCAAATCCAGGGCGTGCGCCGCTCGGGCGTCTCGCACGAGGTGCCGTGGGTGAAGCGCTACGACAAAGCCGGCGCGGAAGTGACGGAAGGCACGGCGGCGCCGACCATTCTTTACAAACCTCATGGCGGCGCCAAGCCGGCGGCCAATTTCCTGGTGTCGGATTCCGACTATGTCGAAGTGCTGACGGAAATCGACATCCAGACTCCGATCCCGTCCGAGGTCATCGCCTTGCGTGGCGGCTTGGGTTTCGTGTTCCTGGGCTGCCGTTTCTATGACCAGATGCAGCGGGTCTTCGCCCGTCAGATCGTCAAGCGGTCCGCCGGTCCGTTGTGGGCCGTGCTGCCAGGGGAATTGACCCGGAACGAAGAGAAGTTCCTGGAACAGGAAGGCATTACCCGCATTGATCTGCCGTTGGCCGACGCGGTGTCGGCGCTGACGCGGGAATAACCGGAGGAACGGGGCTCCGCCTTATCGCGGAGCCGGTTCTCCGGGCATCGCCGGGGGCGGCGGAGCCTTCGCGTGCTTGTGGTGGCGGGGCGGCGGCGGTTGATAAGGACGGGGCGCCGGAGTGGGGTGCGGCTTGCGCGGCGTCGCGCCGTTCACCTTGCCGTGGTCCATGTGTTCCGTGCCGGTGCCGGCTTGCGGGGCGGCGGGGGGCATGTCCGGAGATTGCTGCGCCATTGCCGCGTTGGCTGCCAGCCAGGACAAACCGGCGACAGCGAAAATCATCAGAATGCGCTTCATGAGGCTTCGGCTTTCGTGACAGGCGGGGATTACTCCCCGTCGTCCTTTTCGTCCCAGGCGTCTTCGTCCCGGGGCTTGGGCTCGGGAATCGGTTCGCCGGGGAAGGGCAGGCGCAGCTTGACCACGCCCTTGACGTCGTCGGGATGGACCGGCGTGCCTTTGCGCACGAAGATGACCAGACCGACGCGGGCCATGGATACGGACTGCTGCTTGACCGCGTTCAGGTACTTGCGCCAGGCGTTCGGCGAATCGCTGGGCTTGGCGCGGGTGGCGTGGAAGGCGCGGGCCAACTCGTGGGTCGCCTTGACGGAGCCGTCTGCCAGCGCCGACAGCACGAACAGACGGACGGGATCTTCTTTTTTCTCGCTCATGGGGGCGGGTGTAGCAGATTTAGCGCCAGAATTCATGCGAGAAGTCGATGAAGGCGCGAAGAACCGCCGACATCTGCCGTCCGCTGGGATAATAGAGGTGGAAAGGCTCGGGGGGCGGCATCCAGTCCTCCATGACCCTGATCAGCCGCCCGGCCTCGATATGCCGGGCCACCAGTCCCTCGAAGGACCAGAGCAGGCACAGCCCGTCCAGCGCCGCTTGGGTCGACAGTTCCATGTCGCTGGCGATCAAAGGACCCTGGACATCGACGATCTGTTCCTCGCCGTTCTTTTCCAGTTCCCAACGGTACACGACGCCGTTGGCGAAGCGGGTGCTGGCGCAGGGATGATCCTTCAGGTCGCGGGGTTGGCGGGGAGCGTCGCGGCGGGCCAGATAATCCGGCGAGGCGACGATGACGAAGCCCTGGGGCTTGCCGATGCGCACCGAAACCATGTCCTGCGGCACGGCCCCGCCAAAACGGATGCCAGCGTCGTAGCCGGCGGCAATGATGTCCACCAGGGCGTTTTCGGTGAAAACGTCCAATTGCGCCTGGGGATAGCGGCTTAGGAACGGGACGATCATGGGAGACAGCAACAGGCGGCTGGCCGGAGTGGGTACATTCAGGCGCAGGGTGCCGCTGGGGGTGGTCCGCAAGCCTTGAACATCCGACAGCATGTCGGCGATATCCGACAAGGCGCCGCTCAGACGGGAATAAAGCCGGGCCCCGGCGTCGCTCAGGGCGACGCTGCGGGTGGTGCGGTTCACAAGGCGCAGGCCAAGGCGTTCCTCCAGCCCGCGCAAGGCATGGCTGAGAGCCGACGGCGAGACGCCCAGTTCCAGCGCCGCCTTGCGGAAGCTGCGGTGGCGGGCGACGGCGGCGAAAGCCGAAAGATCGGATAGGTCGGTGCGCTTCATTGCTGAGTTTTTCTCATCAGTACATGGAAAATGTACGTACAGACGCACAGAGGGCAAGGGCATATCGTCGTTACCAGTATGTTTTTCCCCTCGGAGGATCTCATGACGACTTATCGCGCCATCGAAGTGCCCAAGGCGGGCGGCGGCCTGCATCTGGTGGAACGGCCCATTCCCGAACCGGGGCGCGGTCAGGTGCGGGTGCGGGTGCAGGCCTGCGGCGTTTGCCACAGCGACAGCATTACCGCCCAGGGGCTGTTCCCCTGGATCAGCTATCCCCGCGTGCCGGGCCATGAAGTGGCCGGAGTGATCGAGGCCTTGGGCGATGACGTCCAGGGCTGGGAAGTCGGACAGCGGGTCGGTGTCGGCTGGTTCGGCGGCCATTGCGGCCATTGCCCCAGTTGTCGCCGTGGTGATTTTCTGCATTGCATGACGCCGCTGGTGTCGGGGATCAGCTATGATGGCGGCTATGCCGACGTCATGTTGGCTCCGGTATCGGCTTTGGCGGCGATTCCCGACGATCTGTCGGCGGTCGAGGCGGCGCCTTTGCTGTGCGCCGGCATCACTACCTTCAACGCCCTGCGCCAAAGCGGCGCCAAGGCCGGCGATACCGTGGCCATTCTGGGCATCGGCGGTCTGGGCCATCTGGGGGTGCAGTACGCCGCCCGCATGGGCTTCCGCACGGTCGCCATCGCCCGCGGCACCGACAAGGAGGCGCTGGCCCGCAAGCTGGGGGCGCATCACTATATCGACAGCAAGGCTGAAGATCCGGCGGCGGCATTGCAAGCGCTGGGCGGAGCCAAGGTGCTGCTGTCCACCGTGACCAGCGGTTCGGCCATCTCGGCGGTGGTCGGCGGCATGGCCAAGCATGGCAAACTGGTGGTGGTGGGCGTGTCCCACGAGCCGATCCAGTTGGATACCATGGCCCTGGTCGGCGGCGAATTGTCGGTTTCCGGACACGCCTCCGGCACGGCCACGGATTCCGAAGACACCATGGCTTTCAGCGCTTTGACCGGCGTCCGCCCGATGATCGAGACGGTGCCGCTGGAACAGGCGGCGGAAGGCTACGACAAGATGATGCGGAACGAGGCCCGCTTCCGCATGGTGCTGGTGACGGGGCACTGAAAACAAAAGGCCGGCCAGTCCGTCGCGGGGCTGGCCGGCCTTCGCGTTCGCGGCTTATTCCGCCGCCGCTTTCTGATCCATCAGGCGGCGGGTATGCATGGCGATCATCAGTTCTTCGTCGGTTGGAATGACATAGACGGGCTTGGAGGCGGGGACGGAAATCCGGCCTTCGCCGTCGCTGTTCTCGGCCGGATCGATCTCCAGCCCCAGCCAGCGGCAACCGCCGAGAACGCGGGCGCGCAATTCCGGTGAATGCTCGCCGATGCCGGCGGTGAAGACCACCCCGTCCAGACCGCCCATGGCGGCGGTCAGCGAACCCATTTCCCGGCAGATGCGATAGATGAAGTAATCCACCGCCTCTGTGGCGTGGATGTCGTCGCTCTTCATCAGCACGCGCATGTCGTTGCTGACGCCTGAAATGCCCAACAGTCCGGACTGCTTGTAAAGCAGGGTTTCGATCTGTTTGGCGTCCATCTTCTTTTCCTGCAGAAGATAAAGCACCACGCCGGGGTCGAGGGCGCCGGTACGGGTGCCCATGGGCAGACCGTCGACGGCGGTGAAGCCCAGGGTGGAAGCGACCGAGCGGCCGTTGTCGATAGCGCACATGGAGGCGCCGCTGCCTAGATGGCAGACGATCACCTTGCCTGCGGCCAGGGCGGGGTCGACGGTGCGCAGGCGGTGGGAAATGTATTCGTACGACAAACCGTGGAAGCCGTAGCGGCGCACGCCTTCGTCCGACAGCCAGCGGGGCAGGGCGAACATGCTGGCCAGGGCGTCATTGTTGGAATGGAACGAGGTGTCGAAGCAGGCCACCTGCGGCAGGCCGGGATAAAGCCGACCCAGGGTGCGGATGGGGTCCAGGTTGTGCGACTGGTGCAGGGGCGCCAGGGGCACCAGCTTGTCCAGCTCGTTCAAGGACTGTTCGTTGACCAGGATCGGTGAGGCGAAATGCCGCCCGCCATGCACCACGCGGTGTCCGGCGGCCTTCAGTTCGGCGTCATCCAGATGATGTTCGATCCATTCCAGCAGATGGCTGAACAGATCGTCGTGGGACACGCTGGGATCCCATTTGGCGTCGGCCAGCACGGTGCCGTCGGGGCATTTGGCGGTGAAGGTCGGGGCGACGCCGATGCCTTCGATCTGGCCCTTGCTGGACAGGTCCAGAGAGCCGCCCTCGCGGCCGATATAGAGCGAGAACTTGATGCTGGAAGATCCGGCGTTGATGACGATGATGCCGTCGCTCATGAGGCTGTTCTCCTACTGGGCGGCAACGCCGAGGGTGGACTGGCGGCTGCGGGCGAACAGCACGGCCACGGCGCAGGAGGCCAGGCGGGCCTTGGCACTGTCGGCGCGGCTGGTCAGCACGATCGGCACGCGGGCGCCCAGCACGATGCCGGCGGCGTCGGCGTCGGCCAGATAGGCCAGCTGCTTGGCCAGCATGTTGCCGGCTTCCAAGTCGGGCACCAGCAGGATATCGGCCTTGCCGGCCACCGGCGAATTGATCTTCTTGATCTTGGCGGCTTCCTCGCTGATGGCGTTGTCGAAGGCCAGCGGGCCGTCAAGCACGCCGCCCTTGATCTGGCCGCGGTCGGCCATCTTGCACAAGGCCGCCGCCTCGATGGTCGAAGTGATCTTGGGATAGACGGTCTCGACCGCCGACAGAATGGCGCATTTCGGTTCCTTGATCTCAAGGACCAGAGCCAGGTCGATGGCGTTCTGCAGAATGTCCACCTTGTCTTCCAGGGTGGGATAGATGTTCACGGCGGCGTCGGTGATTAGCAGGGTGCGGGGATAGGTCGGCACGTCCATGATGAAGACGTGGCTGATCCGGCGTCCGGTGCGCAGGCCGGTATCCTTGCGGGCCACTTCATGCATCATCTCGTCGGTGTGCAGGCTGCCCTTCATCAGGACTTCCGCCTCGCCGGTACGGCACAGGGCCACGGCGCGCTCGGCGGCGTCCAGGCTGTCGGAGACGTCGAGGATGCGGTACTTGGCGATATCGATGCCGTATTGTTTGGCGACACCTTCGATCTTGGCCTTGGGGCCGACCAGGATGGGATCGATCAGACCGGCCTCGGCGGCTTCGACGGGACCGCGCAGCGACACTTCGTCGCAAGGGTAGCAGACGGACACCGAAACCGGCTTCAGTTCGGAACAACGCTCGATCAGCTTTTCAAAAACGTGATGGCCGCGGCTGACCTTCACTTCCGGCATGTCCAGGCGCTCATTGCTCTGCTTGGTCAGCGGCGCGAAGACCGAAGCCTCGCCGGTGAAGACGGTTTCACCCTTCTGATTGATCGCCAGGCAATCGAAGAATACCGTCTTGTCGGCGTCCTTCTTGCTTTTGACGGTGATGGTCACGGTCAGGGTGTCGTCCAGGGCGACGGTGGTCTTGAAATCCAGGCTTTGCGACTTGTAGACGGTGCCGGCGCCGGGAAGCTCGTTGCCCAGCAGGGCCGAGATCAGCGAGGCGCCCCACATGCCGTGACCGACCACGCGGTGCTGGCGGGCGCCGTCTTCGGCGGACTGGAAGTGATTGGGGTTGGCATCACCGGACATCACGCCGAACAGGGTGATATCGTCTTTGGTCAAGGTTCGTTCCAACTTGGCCGATTGGCCGATGGAAATCTCGTCGAAGGTCTTGTTCTCGATGATGACCATGTCATCCCCCAGTTGTGTTTTTGCGTCGCAACATTCGGTCGCGTGCAGGCAGCTTAAGCGGTAAAAACCACTTTCTTTCAACGGGAATCTGCATGGGCACGGCTGTTTTCGCCGTACTGTAACGGAACGGGGTTTTGTTCGGTCCCCGGCCATCGTCCCTGCGAGTTCCGCCTCCTGCCAACACAGTAGCAACAGGATTGTTGCACTGCAACTAGGGGCTTTCAGTAGGGGGTGCTAATACTTTAGGGCATCAGTGGGAATGTCCGTCGTCGCAGGCGCCGCCGTCGATGCGGGGGCAGGTCTCGCGCACGGGTTTGCCGTCGGCGGACAGGCCGATCCAGGCGTCCACCGCGCCGGCGTCGAAGCCGACGGCTTTGCGTCCATCGGCTTCCATCAGGGGGCGGCGGATCAGCAACGGTTCGGCCAGCATAGCCTGGATGGCCGAAGCTTCGTCGAACGTTTCGGGCACCACGATGCCTTCCTTCACCTTCGGCGAGGCGCGGTTGAACCATTCGGCCACGGGTTTGTCGCCGAAGAAGGGCCGCAAGCTTTCGGCGGTCCAGGGCTCCGTCAACAGGCTTTTGGCGACGACGTCGTGGCCGGACGCCAGCAGCAGTTCCTTTTGCCGGGTATTGTTGCGGCACCCAGGCTTTTCATAAAACAAAACACGGGTCATGGCGCGGCAGCTCCTTTGCGGGCGATGGCCAGCAGGCCGTCGACCTGCTTGTGCAGTTCGATTTTGACAGCAGGGTCCAGCTTTTGCAGCCAGCCGCCGGGAATGGCCTTCAGGCCGTAAGTGGCGCCCGCCAGCATGCCGGCGATGGCGCCGGTGGTGTCGGCGTCGCCGCCCTGATTGACCACGTCGATCAGGCAGGAGCGGAAGCTGTCGGTCCGGAAATAATGGTGCAGAACCGTCTGAACGGTGTCGACGACATAGGCCGAGGAATTGCCGCGATAAGGGTCGAACTTGAACGCCTTGTGCTTGGCGATCAGGTCGTTGGCCTCGTCGCGCACGGCCTTGATGCCGCCGCCGCTCAGCAGCACCTGAACCATGCGGCCCAGGGACAAGGTGGCGTCGTCGGACAGCGGGTGATTGTGGGTGATGTGGGCCTGTTCGATGGTCCAGCGTTCGTATTCCGCCGGGTTGCCGAAGGAAGCCAGAGCCACCGGCAGATTGCGCATGGCGGCGCCGTTGCCGGCGTCGCCGTCGTGGAATGGCGTCGACAGGCTGCCGTCGGTCATATAGCGGCGGATGCCTCGCCGGCAGGTGTTGCCCACGTCGATGGGCTTGCTTTTCAGCCATTCGGCCAGTTCGTCGCAGGCGGCCTTCAGATCCCAGCCATCGGAAGCGAGCAGGGCGCGCCCCAGGTACAGGGACATCTGGGTGTCGTCGGTCACCTGGCCGGGTTTCAGCTTCAGCCAGCCGCCGCCGATCATGCGGCAGTGGGTACCGTATTTGGCGGCGATTTCCGACTTTGTCAGGAATTCGACAGTGGCTCCCAGGGCGTCGCCGATGGCGAGGCCGAAATAGGCTCCCAGGGCGCGTTCTTCAAGACTGATCTGCTCCATCGGGACACCATCAGATATAGGACGCGGCGACGGCGTAGTCGCCGCCGATCACCATGTATTCCGACTCCCCCTTCAGGGGAGCCTGGGGAATCAGGCGGTTGAAAAACAAAATCTTCGTGGTCGGCACATGGGCCTCCAGGATGTAGTCGCCGAACTGGTCGGCCACTTCGCGGTCGTCGGTGAACGACACCAGATTGTTGATGCGGATCACGAAGGTGCGCTTGTCGATTTTTTCGACCAGCTGATGCTCGGCGAAATCGTTGACGCCACGGTACAGGGTCAGATGCTTTCGGCCCCTGGAAAAGGTGCGGCTCATCGACCACTGGCAGAATTCATACAACAGGTCCAATTGGGTGTGGATCGAATTGTTGTGGAAGCGGCTGGACATTTTCTCTTCCACGTAAGTCACCCAGCCGGTGCCGGAAATACGGTCGATGCCCATTTTATGAAAGGTGGGGAACAGGCCGAACCGGCTTTCCACCCAACCTTTCAGAACCGCGCCCTCGGCGCTGTTGGAATCGAAGCCCCAGCCGCGCAGCAGGCGCATGTAAGAGGAACGGAAACGCCGGCGCTCCTTGGGCACGTCGCATTTCGCCCCCGTTTCCATCTGTTCCTGATCGAGGCCGAACACCACGCCCATGTAATCCTGAAAAACCTCGGCGGCCTCGGCCACGCTTTCCGACTGCTCCAGCATCTCGAACAGGGAACGGTACATTTCGCGCGCGCCGGCGATATGCAGCGGCACGGGATAGTCATTATATGCGGCGCTGGCCAGCAGGCCCGTCGGCACGCCCACCAGATTGGTGCTGTGTCCCCGGTCGCGTGCGTTCGGCGTCAGTTTCGCCGCATCGTTCATGCCGATCCCCCTCAAGGATGCCTTCGCCGAAGAATGCAATAACTATGCCCTTAAATTTCGTACGGAAGAAGCGGCGGCTTTGCTGGGATCGCACGGAAATGTCCGCAATCGCCGGGCTGTGCCGCTTCGGACATTGTTGTCGGGGTTTGTCGGATTCAGTACAGGGGCGTACAGAGCCGGAAAAAGGTGGGGAACTCTTCTGAAGACAAGGGAAAACAACGGGTTTTGGTGATGCTGAAAGCCTCTTTCGCGTTTGGCACGGTGGTTGCAATCACCAATCTCGACGCGGTGGCTATGCCCCGCTGAAGAGTTTCAAACCGGAGCATAGAGGAGCATCATCCATGAGCGCACTTCGTCAGATCGCTTTCTATGGCAAGGGTGGTATCGGTAAATCCACCACGTCGCAGAACACCCTGGCCGCCCTGGCCGAAATGGGGCAGAAGATCCTGATCGTCGGCTGTGATCCCAAGGCCGACTCCACCCGCCTGATCCTGCACGCCAAGGCCCAGGACACCGTGCTGCACCTGGCCGCCGAGGCCGGTTCGGTCGAGGACCTGGAGCTGGAAGACGTCCTGAAGTTCGGCTTCGGCGGCATCAAGTGCGTCGAGTCGGGCGGCCCGGAGCCGGGCGTCGGCTGCGCCGGCCGCGGCGTGATCACCTCGATCAACTTCCTGGAAGAAAACGGCGCCTACGAAGGCGTGGACTACGTCTCCTACGACGTGCTGGGTGACGTGGTGTGCGGCGGTTTCGCCATGCCCATCCGCGAAAACAAGGCCCAGGAAATCTACATCGTCATGTCCGGCGAAATGATGGCTCTGTATGCCGCCAACAACATCGCCAAAGGCATTCTGAAGTATGCCTCCACCGGCGGCGTGCGCCTCGGCGGCCTGATCTGCAACAGCCGTCAGACCGACAAGGAACTGGAACTGGCCGAAGCCCTTTGCGAGAAGCTGGGCTGCAAGCTGATCCACTTCGTGCCGCGCAACAACATCGTGCAGCACGCCGAACTGCGCCGCATGACCACCATCGAATATGCTCCTGACTCGGCTCAGGCCAACGAATACCGTCAGCTGGCCAAGAAGATCCATGAAAACAAGGGCAAGGGCAACATCCCGACCCCGATCACCATGGAAGAGCTGGAAGAGCTGCTGATGGACTTCGGCATCATGGAAAAGGAAGACGAGAGCATCGTCGGCAAGGCCGCCAACGCCTAAAGACGATCGGGCGCCGGTTCCCTCGGCCGGCGCCCCTCGCCTTCCGCCCGATGCCAGGCTTGTTTCTGGCGGGCGCTGAAAATTGACATAGGAGAAAGACATGAGTCTGGATGTCAAAGAAGAGCGTAAGGCTCTTATCGAAGAGGTGCTCAAGGAGTACCCGGAAAAGACCGCCAAGAAGCGCGCCAAGCACCTCAACGTGTATGAGGAAGGCAAGGCTGACTGCGGCGTGAAATCCAACATCAAGTCCATTCCCGGCGTGATGACCGTCCGTGGCTGCGCCTATGCCGGCGCCAAGGGCGTGGTCTGGGGCCCGGTGAAGGACATGGTTCACATCAGCCACGGTCCCGTCGGCTGCGGCCATTATTCCTGGGCCCAGCGCCGTAACTACGTGAACGGCACCATGGGCGTGGATTCCTGGGTGACCATGCAGATCACCTCGGACTTCCAGGAAAAGGACATCGTCTTCGGCGGCGACAAGAAGCTTGAGAAGATGATCGACGAGATCGAAAGCGTCTTCCCGCTGAACAAGGGCATCTCGGTGATGTCCGAATGCCCGATCGGCCTGATCGGCGACGATATCGAAGCCGTCTCGAAAAAGAAGGCCAAGGAAATCGGCAAGATCATCGCTCCGGTGCGTTGCGAAGGCTTCCGTGGCGTGTCCCAGTCGCTGGGTCACCACATCGCCAATGACGTCATGCGCGATTACGTCGTCGACAAGGCGGCCGGCAAGGAATTCGACGGCACCCCCTATGACGTGGTCATCGTCGGCGACTACAACATCGGCGGCGATGCTTGGGCCAGCCGCATTCTGCTGGAAGAGATGGGCCTGCGGGTCATCGCCCAGTGGTCGGGCGACGCCAGCGTGGCGGAAATGGAGCGCGGCTCCAAGGCCAAGCTGAACCTGATCCACTGCTATCGCTCGATGAACTACATTTGCCGCCACATGGAAGAGAAGTACGGGATTCCGTGGACGGAATACAACTTCTTCGGTCCCAGCCAGATCGCCAAGTCGCTGCGCGCCATCGCCTCGCACTTCGACGACAAGATCAAGGAAGGCGCCGAGCGCGTCATCGCCAAGTACCAGCCGCTGGTGGACGCCATCATCGCCAAGTACCGTCCGCGCCTGGAAGGCAAGCGGATCATGCTCTATGTCGGCGGCTTGCGCCCCCGTCACGTCTCGGACGCCTATGGCGATCTGGGCATCGAGGTGATCGGCACCGGTTACGAATTCGCCCATAACGACGACTATCAGCGCACCACCCACTACATTAAGGATGGCACGCTGGTGTACGACGACGTCTCGGAATTCGAACTGGAGAAGTTCATCGAGAAACTGCGCCCCGACCTGGTCGGTTCGGGCATCAAGGAAAAGTACGGCACCCAGAAGATGGGCGTGCCTTTCCGCCAGTTGCACTCCTGGGACTATTCGGGTCCGTACCATGGCTACGACGGCTTCGCCATCTTCACCCGTGACATGGACCTGGCTGTCAATAATCCGGTTTGGGGCCTGACCAAGGCTCCGTGGAAAGCCGCTTAAATAGGAGTGATGAATCATGCCGCAGAGCGCAGAAAAGATCCTTGATCACTCCAAGCTGTTTAACGAGCCGGAGTATCAGAAGCTCTTCGAAGACAAGAAGCAGTTCGAAGGCTGCCACGCTGAAGACGCCGTGGCTGCCCAGGCCGCTCACATCAACACCTGGGAATACCGCGAAAAGAACTTCGCCCGCGAAGCTCTGACCGTTAATCCCGCCAAGGCTTGCCAGCCGCTGGGTGCCGTTTTCGCGGCCGCCGGCTTCGAACACACCCTGCCGTTCAACCATGGGTCGCAGGGCTGCACGGCCTATTTCCGCTCGCACCTGACCCGCCATTTCAAGGAGCCGTGCCCGGCGGTTTCCACCTCGATGACCGAGGACGCGGCGGTGTTCGGCGGCCTGCAGAACATGATCGACGGCCTGCAGAACGCTTATCAAGTCTATAAGCCCAAGCTGATCGCCGTCAGCACCACCTGCATCGCCGAAGTCATCGGCGACGATTTGCAGGCCTTCATCGCCAAGGCCCGCGAAAAGGGCAGCATCCCCGAGGACTTCCCGGTGGCCTACGCGCACACCCCGTCCTTCGTAGGCAGCCATGTGGTCGGCTACGACTTGATGGTCAAGGGCGTTCTCTCCTGCTTCTGGGACCAGACCGTCGAGCGCAAGCCGACCGCCAAGATCAACATCATCCCCGGCTTCGACGGTTATGTGGTTGGCAACAACCGCGAACTGAAGCGCATCCTGGGTGAATTCGGCGTGGAATTCACCATTCTGGCCGACAGCTCGGACTTCTTCGACACCCCCACCGACGGCACCTATCGCATGTTCGACGGCGGTACGAAGCTGGACGACGTGGCCGCTGCGGTGCATGCCAAGGCGACCATCAGCCTGCAGCAGTACTGCTCGACCAAGACCCTGGAATATGTCGCCGACAAGGGGCAGGAAGTCGCCTCGTTCCACTATCCGATGGGCGTGGCCGCCACCGATGATCTGCTGATGAAGATCAGCGAGATCACCGGCAAGCCGGTCCCCGCCACTCTGGAGCGTGAGCGCGGCCGTCTGGTCGACGCCATGGCCGACAGCTCCGCTTGGCTGCACGGCAAGACCGTGTCGATTTTCGGTGATCCGGACTTCGTCTACGGCATGGCCCGCTTCGCCATGGAGCTGGGCATGGAACCGATCCATTGCCTGGCCACCAACGGCAACAAGGAGTGGGTTGGCCAGATGAATGAACTTCTGAAGGGCAATCCCTATGGCGCCAAGGGCCAGGTCTGGGCCGGCAAGGATCTGTGGCACATGCGCTCGCTGCTGGCCACCGAGCCTTCCGAGTTCCTGATCGGCAGCTCCTACGGCAAGTATCTGGAAAAGGATCTGGGCATCCCCCTGATCCGCCTGACCTTCCCGATCTTCGACCGTCACCACCACCATCGCTTCCCGACCTTCGGGTATCAGGGCGGCCTCCGGGTTCTGGTCACCATCCTGGACAAGATCCTGGACAAGCTGGACGACGATACCCGCGAAAGCGGCATCTCCTACGATCTGGTTCGCTAATCAGCGGTTCAGTTCGGTCCTAACGAAACGGCCGGAGGGACAACCCTCCGGTCGTTTTCGTTTAAGGAGGGATCGCGAATGGACTCTGTAGCCTGCTGAGTTTTTCCCGACAATCCAAGCCCCTCGGCCTTGGCGGGTGTGGCGGAGCCTATGAATGCTCCGCCGTCCTTGAAGAACTATCTCTAATATAAGCTTGGCACCTTCATTTCGTCCGGCACCGGGTGGCGGATATAGTCGGGATTGCGCACACGTTCGGGCAGGACGATGGCGGGATGTTCGACTTCGCCGTATTCGATCTGGCTCAACAGGTGCGAGATGCAGTTCAGGCGGGCGCGTTTCTTGTCCACCGCCTCGACCACCCACCAGGGAGCTTCGGGGATGTGGGTGCGTTCCAGCATGGCTTCCTTGGCGATGGTATACTGTTCCCAGCGGCGGCGGGATTCCAGGTCCATAGGCGACAGCTTCCACTGCTTGATGGGGTCGTCGATGCGCATCTGGAAGCGGAAATGCTGTTCGTCGTCGGTGATCGAGAACCAGTATTTCAGCAAGATGATGCCGGAACGGACCAGCATGCGTTCAAATTCCGGGACCGAACGGAAGAACTCTTCGACTTCATCGTCGGAACAGAAGCCCATCACCCGTTCGACGCCGGCGCGGTTGTACCAGCTGCGGTCGAACAGCACCATTTCACCGGCGGCGGGCAGGTGGGTGGCGTAACGCTGAAAGTACCATTGCGTCCGTTCCCGCTCGTTGGGGGCGGGCAGGGCGGCGACGCGGCAGACGCGGGGGTTGAGGCGCTGGGTGATGCGTTTGATGACGCCGCCCTTGCCGGCGGCGTCGCGGCCTTCGAACAGCACCACCACCTTCAGCTTTTGGTGAACTACCCAGTCCTGCAGCTTGACCAGTTCGCTTTGCAGGCGGAACAGCTCCTTGAAATAACGGTGCCGGGCCAAGGTTTCTTCCGGTATCCCGTCCTCGGACAGGTCGCCGAGCAGCGCAGCCATGCGGGCGTCGCCGTCGTCGTTCAACTCCATCTCGAACTCTTCGTCGAAATCGTCGCTGCGATCATCGCGGATGCGCTTGGCAAGACGGGTGTCGGGAGGAAAATCGTCGGGGGTCATCGCACTCTCCGCAGGGACAAAATCCGGTGTCGGGCAGCTTAATGGATTTGCTTCCCATGCTTTCGTGACAGTTTGCGGACGCCTTTATCCCTTGTCGTATGTCCGACAAACGACGCGACAAACGGCGGTTTGTCGGCGCTTTATTGGCGATGACGGATTCCGGAAGATGAGGATTCGTACCATTTTGTCGCTTGGCCTGAGCTTTGCATTGACCTTTCCACGGATCGCCGTCGGAGGGTCGCCATGCTCAAGCGCAAGGTCGAAGATGTCTTCAACGAGCCCGGTTGTTCCACCAACCAGGGGAAGACGGACAAGCAGCGCAAGGCTGGCTGCTCGAAGCCCCTGACACCTGGGGCGGCGGCGGGCGGTTGCGCCTTCGACGGCGCCAAGATCGCCCTTCAGCCGATTACCGACTGCATCCACATCGTTCACGGTCCCATCGCCTGCGAGGGCAACGGCTGGGACAACCGCCATGCCAAGTCCTCGGGTTCGCAGGCGTTCCGTACCGGCGTCACCACCGACATGAGTGACCTCGACGTGGTGTACGGCGGCGAAAAGAAACTCTACAAGGCCATCAAGGAGGCCATCGCCCGCTTCGATCCGCCGGCGGTGTTCGTTTATCAGACCTGCGTGCCGGCCATGATCGGCGACGATATCGTCAAGGTCTGCGAGGTGGCGACGGAAAAGCTGGGCAAGCCGGTGATTCCGGTCAACGCCCCCGGTTTCGTCGGTTCGAAGAATCTGGGCAACAAGCTGGGCGGCGAGGCGCTGCTGGATTACGTCATCGGCACGGAGGAGCCCGCCGAGACCACGCCCTACGACATCAATATTCTGGGCGACTACAATATCGCCGGCGAATTGTGGCAGGTGGAGCCTTTGCTGAAGACGCTGGGCATCCGCGTGCTGGGCCGCATCACCGGCGACGCCCGCTATCACGACGTCACGGTGGCCCATCGCGCCAAATTGTCGATGATGGTGTGCAGCCAGGCGCTGATCAACGTCGCCCGCAAGCTACAGGAACGCTGGGGCGTGCCCTATTTCGAGGGATCGTTCTACGGCATCACCGACACCTCCACGGCTTTGCGCACCATTGCCCGCATGCTGGTGGAGCAGGGGGCCGACGCCGAACTGATCGGCCGCACCGAAGCGTTGATCCAGTCCGAGGAAACCCGCTGTTATGCCCGCTTGGCCCCCTACAAGGAGCGGCTGGAGGGCAAGCGGGTGCTGCTTTATACCGGCGGGCATAAAAGCTGGTCGGTCATCTCGGCCTTGCAGGACGTGGGGGTGAAGGTCATCGGCTCGTCGGTGCGCAAATCCACCGACAACGACAAGGAGCGGGCCAAGGATCTGATGGGCGACGACGGCAAGCTGTTCGACGCCATCCCCCCCCGCGAGATGTACCGCATGCTGAAAGAGCGGGAAGCCGACATGATGCTGTCGGGCGGCCGCACCCAGTTCATCGCTCTGAAGGCCAAGATGCCCTGGCTGGACATGAACCAGGAGCGCCATCACGCCTATGCCGGCTATGAGGGCATGGTCGCCCTGATCTCGGAAATCGACAAGGCGCTGTTCAATCCCATCTGGGATCAGGTGCGCACGCCGGCCCCGTGGGACGCCATCTGCGCTCCGGCCCCCCAGAAGAAGGAGGCGTGATCATGGCCGAGGTGATCCATCCCCGCAAAAGCCTGTCGATCAATCCTTTGAAGATGAGCCAGCCTTTGGGCGGCGCCATGGCCTTCATGGGCATCGAAGGCTGCATGCCGCTGCTGCACGGCAGCCAGGGCTGCACCGCTTTCGGTCTCGTGCTGCTGGTCCGCCATTTCCGCGAGGCCATTCCTTTCCAGACCACGGCGATGAACGAGATCACCACTATTCTGGGCGGGGTGGAGAATCTGGAACAAGCCTGTCTGAACATCTACAAGCGCACCAACTGCAAGGTCATCGGCGTTTGCACCACCGGCCTGACCGAGACGCGGGGCGAAGACCTGAAGGGCGATCTCAAGCTGATCCGCCAGCGACATCCCGAATTGGCTGGTGTCGAGATCGTCTATGTTCCCACCCCCGACTTCGCCGCCGCCCTGGAGATGGGCTGGGGCAAGGCGGTTACCGCCATGGTGGAGCAAATCGTTCAGCCGTCCCTGGGAGCGACTGAAGGGCAGATCAACATCCTGGCCGGCAGCCATCTGACCCCCGGCGACATTGAAGAAATCCGCGATCTGGTCGAGTCCTTCGGGTTGACCCCCATCGTCCTGCCGGACTTGGCCGGATCGCTGGACGGCCATGTGCCGGACCAATATATGGGCACCACTTACGGCGGCACCACCGTCGAGGACATTCGCGCCATGGGGCGGTCGGAGTTCACCATCGCCATCGGCCGACAGATGGGCCATGCCGCCGCCGCCCTCGAAGCCAAGGCCAACGTGCCGTTCGAGGTGCTGGAGCGCCTGACGGGGCTGAACGCCGTCGATCAGTTCATCGGTTTGCTGCAGCGCCTGTCGGGACGCTCGGCTCCCGCCAGAATCCGCCGTCAGCGCAGCCAGCTGCTGGACGCCATGCTGGACGGCCACTTCTATTTCGGGAACACGCCGGTCGCGGTGGCCGCCGAACCGGATCTGCTGTTCGCCATGACGTCGTGGCTGACGGAGATGGGAGCCAAGGTGGTTGCCGCCGTCACCAGCATGGAAAGTCCGATTCTGGAAAAGATTCCCGTCGAACAGGTGGTCGTCGGCGACATGGACGATCTGGAGCGCGCCGCCGCCGCGGCGCACGCCCGGCTGCTGATGACCCACAGCCATGGCCGTATGTCGGCGGAACGGCTGGGTGTTCCGTTGTTCCGCGTCGGCTTCCCCATGTTCGACCGGCTGGGGGCAGCCCATCGCCGCACGGTGGGCTATCGCGGCACCCGCGATTTGATTTTTGAGGTCGGCAACCTGCTGATCGAGCATTCACACGAGGCCGCGCCCGACGATTGGACGATTCCCGAAAGTGAGGATGCCCATGCGACGGCTACGACTCATTGACGGCAACGCGCAAGACGCGGACGAGATTGCAGGAGGACATATGAAGGTTGCCTTCGCCACGACCGACCTGAAAACGGTCGATTCCCATTTCGGCGGCGCCCGCCAGCTGGCGATCTATGACGTCGGCTCGGACGATTCGCGCTTCGTCGAAGCTTTGCAATTCGACAACGTCAGCTCCGAGGACGGCGATCACGACACCGAAACCGACCGCCTGAAGGCCAAAGTCGACGGCTTGCTGGGCTGCTCCTTGCTGTTTTGTCTGGCCATCGGCGGTCCGGCTGCGGCCCGCGTGGTGGGCAACAAGGTGCATCCCATCAAATTGCCGGCGCCCGAGGCCATTCCCGAGGTGATCTCGCGCGTGCAGGGCATGCTGAAGGGCAGCCCGCCGCCATGGCTGCGCAAAGTTCTGCAAGACGACAGCAAGAAGATGGATTTCCTGGACGAGGAGGAAGCATGAACGCCCTGCCCCCTACCACCCCTCTGTCGGACGAAGAGGCTCTGCGGACCCCGTTCGTTCAGACGCTGGCGAAGCTGGTGCGCGCCCAGGACCGCTTCGGCGTCTGGGAAGGCAAGCCCGACACCGAATTGCTGGCCGAGTACATTGTCGACAAGGAAAAGCGTAAGCTGATTCCCATCGTCGGCGATCCCGATCCCGATCTGCTGTCCCGGCTGGAAGTCTTCTATGGCGCCATCGGTCTGGAAGTGGAGAAGCGGACCGGCGTCATGTCGTCGCCGATCATGAAGATGTCGCACGAAGGCTTCGGCCGCATGGTGGTCACCGCCGGCCGGCTGATCGTCATCAACAAGCATCTGCGCGACGTGCATCGGTTCGGCTTCCTGTCCTTCGCCAAGCTGGCCGAGGACGGCGCCAAGCTGGTGGAGGATGCCGTCGGCTGGATCGAGAAATATCCGGAAGTGGCGAACGCATAATGAGCGACGCGGACGCCCTGAAGGCCGAGGTTAAAAAACTTTCGGCCCAAGCGACTCAGGCCAAGATGGACCTTCACGATTTGTCGGAGGAACTGCCCATCGGCTGCGAGCGCATCATGGAGGTGGCCGCGGCTGCGCGGGATGCCTACGCAAAACTGACCGAGGCGCGAGCGCGCCTGAAATCCCTTGAGCAGACCTAGGAGAGAATAGGATGGCCTATCAAGCACTGACCCGCGGCGGCAAGCCCTGGACCCCCGTCTTCATTCAGTCGATCGACGAGGAAGAATGCATCGGCTGCGGCCGTTGCTACAAGGTTTGCGGCTTCGACGTTCTGGACCTGAAAGGCGTGACCGAGGACGGCGATATCGTCGATCTGGATTCCGACGAAGAGATCGAGAAAAAGGTCATGACCGTGGCCAACGCCGAGAACTGCACGGGCTGCAAGGCCTGTTCGCGGGTGTGCGGCAAGGGCTGTCAGACCCACGCCTCGGCCGAAGTGTCGGCGGCCTGATCATGCACGACGAGCGGGCGGCGATCTATCGGCGGCTGATGGCCAGTGGCGGACGGGGAGACCTGTTCGACCGCCATCTGTTCGCCTGCACGGTCGCCGCCGCGCTTGCCCAGCATCAGGAATCGCTGAGGGATTACCTGGGATTGCTGCCCTCGGTCCTGCGGCTTTTGATGGCTGCCTATTTCCCCAATTACCAGATCAATCTCGATAATCTGGCCAAGACCGCCGAAGACGCCATCGAGGAAGAGGATTTCCGCACGCTTCTGCTGCAGCACCGGGCCAATGTCGCGCCTGAGGAAGAATGGCTGGCGGCCATCGTGGCGCGACGGGCCCAAGCCAATAATCATTTGTGGGAAGATTTGGGCTACCACGAACGAGGCGATTTGAACGGCCTGTTCCAGCGTCATTTCCCCAGCCTGTATGCGTTGAACAGCAAGAACATGCGCTGGAAAAAGTTTTTTTATCGCCTGATGTGCGAATCCGAAGGCTTGCGTCTGTGCAAGTCGCCCAATTGCGCCGATTGTCCCGATCTCAAACTGTGCTTCGAGGCAGAAAGCCCGCTGCTGCGCCGGGCGGTTTGAGCGCATTCGCCCAATGAACGGCCCCCGCCGCGGCGGGGGCCGTCGTCATGATCAGGCGGCTCCCCGGATGATTTCCAGAAAATGGCTTACCTGGGTGGAGAGCTGCCCGGATTGCTGGGTCAGATCGTCGGAGGCGTCCAGCACCTGCCGGGCGGCGGCGCCGGTTTGCCCCGAAGCCTGGGTCACTTGGCCGATGGTCGTGGTGACGTTGCCGGTGCCTTGGGCGGCAGCCTGAACGTTGCGGGCGATTTCCTGGGTGGCCGCGCCCTGTTCCTCGATTGCGGCGGCGATGGCCGAGGCGATCTCGCTGATGGTGCCGATGGTCTTGCCGATCCCGCCGATGGCGCCGACGGCGTTTTGGGTGGCGGTCTGCACGGCGGTGATCTGGGCCGAGATTTCGTCGGTGGCCTTGGCCGTCTGGTTGGCCAGGTTTTTGACCTCGCCGGCGACCACGGCGAAGCCCTTGCCGGCCTCGCCGGCGCGGGCCGCCTCGATGGTGGCGTTCAGG
>DATLJS010000039.1:0-117882 GCA_035538795.1 Candidatus Sulfotelmatobacter sp.
CCTGAACGCCACCATCGAGGCGGCCCGCGCCGGCGAGGCCGGCAAGGGCTTCGCCGTGGTCGCCGGCGAGGTCAAAAACCTGGCCAACCAGACGGCCAAGGCCACCGACGAAATCTCGGCCCAGATCACCGCCGTGCAGACAGCCACTCAAAACGCCGTCGGCGCCATCGAAGGGATCGGCAAAACCATCAGCACCATCAGCGAGATCGCCTCGGCCATCGCCGTCGCCGTCGAGGAACAGGGCGCAGCCACCCAGGAAATCGCCCGCAACGTTCAGGAAGCCGCCCAAGGCACCGGCCTTGTCACGCAAAATATCGGCGAAGTGACCCGCGCCGCCAGCGAAACCGGCTCGGCCGCCCGCGAGGTTCTCCAGGCCTCCAGTGAACTCAGCCGCCAGTCCGACGGGCTGAATCACAGCGTCGGAAGCTTCCTCAACAACATCCGCACCTGACGCGGCACCAACAGAAAGCGCCCGCCGGGTTTCCCCGGCGGGCGCTTTTTCTTTGCCTCAACGCCATTCGGACAGGGCGTCGGCCAGACGGTCGCGGGCCGTCTGCCCCGGCGGCAGACCGAAACGCAGCCAGCGCGGCGACGCGGTGAAGGGCCGCACTAGAATCCCCCGCTGCCCGAGAAATTCGTAAAGCGCCCAAGCCCGCGAGGCGTTGACCAGCCGGAACAGGCTGGTGCCGCCGATCACCGAAAATCCGGACTGAACCAATAAATTATCCAATTGCGCGGCTTCCTGGGCCAACAAATGCCGTGTCCGCTCGGCCCAGGCCGTATCCTGTAGGGCCAGACGGCCGATTTCCAACGCCGGACCGCCCACCGCCCACGGCCCCAGAACCTGACGCAGCAAGCGGGCCTGGGCCTTGTCGCACAAGGCGAACCCCAAACGCAGACCGGCCAGACCGTAGAATTTGCCGAAACTGCGCAGCACCAGCAAACCGGGGCCGGCCTGCGATGCCAGGGAAAGTTCGGGACAGACGTCGCAAAAGGCTTCGTCCAGCACCAACAGACCGCCCTTGCGAGCCAGATCGTCGGCAATTTCCAAAAGGCGCTGAGGATCGTGGCGATGGCCGTCGGGATTGTTCGGATTGACCACCACCACCACCTGGGCATCGCCAATGCGGTCCAGGGTTTCGCAGGGCAAGACCTGATGACCGGCGTTGGTCCAGCAGGTGGTGTGCTCGCCATAGGTCGGGCCGACGATGGCGACGTTGGAGAACGGCCGCAAGCGCGGCAGCAGCTGAATCAGAATCTGCGTGCCCGGAGCACAGACGATCTGTTCCGGGTTGGGCAGGCCGTAGGTTTCGGCCGCCGCCAGCCTCAAGGCTCCTTCCAGCGAGCTTTCCGGCAGGCGCTCCCAGCGGGCGGGCGCCAGCTCGGGCACCGGGTAAGCATAAGGATTGATGCCGGTCGACAGGTCCAGCCAGCCCAATTCAGGCCGGCCGAACCGCAATTCGGCGGACACCAGATCGCCGCCATGGATCGGCAAGGCGAAGGTGTCGAGGGCGGAGGCTCCGGGAACGCGGGTCATGGCCTAGCTGCTAACACTCCCGGAGACGGCAGGCAAGGCCTCAGACAACGTCTCGGGCAAGGCTCCGCTCAGAAGATCGCTGATGAAGGCGGCCAATTGCCTGAACTCGACGCCGCGCGGCGACGATTTGCGCCACATCAGGGCCAGGCGGCGGGCCGGAGCCCCCTCGCCCAGCGCCCGGATCACCAGCCCCGTGCCCTCGGCGGCTCCGGCGTCCACCGCCAGCTTCGGCAACAGGGTGACGCCCAGGCCCGACGCCGCCATCTGCACGATGGTATGCAGACTGGTGCCCCGCACCGACTCGCCGCTGCGCGAGGTCGGCAGGTGGCAGGCGGCCAAAGCATGTTCGCGCAGGCAATGCCCCTCCTCCAGCAGCAGCAGTTCGGCGGACGCCAGATCGTCCGGGCATAAAGCCTTTTTCCCGCACAGAGGATGCCCCGGCGGGCAGGCCAACAGGAAAGGATCGTCGCCGATTTCGGCGATTTCGACCCCGTCGGCGTCATACGGCAAGGCCAGCAGGGCGGCGTCGATCTGGCCGGAGTTCAAGCCGTCCAGCAGGCGGGCGCTCAAATCCTCGCGCAGGTAAAGCTTCAGGCGCGGATGCACCAGACGCAGCGGCGGCAGCAGGCGCGGCAGCAGGTAAGGCGCGATGGTGGGAATGACGCCCAGACGCAAGGTGCCGCTCAAAGGCTCCGACGCGGCCTCGACCATTTCCACCATGTCCTCGGCCTCGCGCAGAAGCCGGGCGCCGCGGCGCTCGACCTCGACGCCCAAGGGGGTGAGCATGACCCAGCGCTTGGTCCGCTCCACCAGGGTGGCGCCCAAAATCTGTTCCAGCTCCTGCAAGCCCGCCGACAAGGTGGATTGCGTGACTAGACAGGTTTCGGCGGCGCGGCCGAAATGGCGGTGTTCGGCCAAAGCCGACAGGTAACGCAATTGACGCAGCGTGGGGAGCGGTTTCATCGTTTTCCTCGATCAATTCCTAAAGAATGATCCTGCCGGAACGATTGTTCAAGTGGTGCTGCGGCGGGTAAAGCTGGAAACCGTGTCGGAAATCTTCTGCGCCACCGCCGCGTCGCCTTCCCCGCTGAAGGCGCGGCGGATGGCCTGCGCCAATTTCCCCAGCAGTTCCAAGTCCACCGGACTGGGCTTGCATTCCTGGCTGTTGAAGCGGCTGATCAGGCCGGTCAGGGTGGCCGCCAGCTCGCCCACATGGGCATAGACGGTGCCGCGCAGGCGGCGCGACAAATCCTCGGCCACCACCTGCAGGGTCCGGCAATCGTCGGTGAAGATGTCTCCCATCTCGGACAGGCCGTGGTTTTGCAGAATGCGTCGCACCAGGAAGCTGACCTGGATCGAGTAGCGCTGCATTTTATGGGTGTTGAGACTGGACGCCGCCTCGTCGATCAGCTTTTGCAGATCCGAAGGGTTTTTTCCTTCGATCGCCTTGCTGAACAGGGTGTTGGGCACGTCGATCAGCGGCGTTCCCACGCCTTCTCCCACGCGGTCGCCCTTGCGGCGGTCGGGGCCGATATAATCATGGGTCACCACAAAGGGTTTACGCCCCGTCGCCAGCTTGGTCAGGCGGTCCTGCACCACTTCGACCGACACCGGCTTCAGCAGCAGATCGTCGACGCCGCAATCGATGACGTGGCGGATCAGCGCCGCTTCAGGCTTGGCGGTGGTGGCGATGACCAGCAGGAAGGGGTTCACCCCCAGCCGGTGATGGCGCATCCGATGGATGGCGTCGCAGAAATCCCCGCCCTGCAAATCGACGTCGCAGATCAGAACGTCCAACAGCGGCGAGCCGAGCGCCTGCTCCACCGCCTCCATGGAATAGCAGTCGGTCAGCTTGGTCAGGCCGCGTTGAGCCAGCGCCAGCTTCAGCGCCTGGCGCAGATAGGGGTTGGGTTCCCCCAAGGCCAGCGACACCGTATCGAACCGAACTTCCGCCATCACGACAGGGCGAGCCGGACAGCCGGTACGCCTCCCAGGAGTAAAGACGTGCAAAGAGTACACGCCACCCTCGCCATTGGCTATAGACCCCGGACGGTCAAAAGATTATTTCCGCCCCGCTTGCGCCGGGCATCGATCCGACCATAATGACCCCATGGGGGATTTAGCGAATACGGCCATCGGCTGGACGGGGGAATTCACGGATCGGGACCGGGAACGCCAGTTTCAGGATTCCATCCGCTCCGGCAACATCGCCGCCGCCAAGCTCTGCATCCTGGCGACCACGCTGACCAGCCTGAGCTTCGCGCCCATGGACGTGATGTTCCTGAGCGGGCCGAAGCTGTTCTGGTTCCTGACCGACCGCCTGATCATCGCCCTGTGGTGCGCCGTCGCCCTTTTCGCCCTGAACCGCTGGCCCGCCTGCCGCACCAGCCGGGGGTCGGCGGCTCTGTGCCACGTGCATGTGCTGGTGTTCTTCGCCCTGAACGCCCTGGTCTTCGCCCATCCCGCCCTGAACCGCCATGGCGGCGCGATGTTTCCCATGATCGTCATCGGCATGATGATCTGCCTGCCGGGAACCTTTGCCGAAGTGGCGCTGCAATCGGCCTATGCCGCGATGGTCAGCCTGGTGTTCTGGGGAGTTCTGCGCAGCCCTCCGGAGCCTGTTCTGGATTTGACGCTGCTGGCTTTTCTCACCGTCGCCTCCTATGTCATCGTCGGCATCTGGCGGACCCAGTTGAACCGCATCCGCCGCGAGGAGTTCCTGCATGTGGAGCGCGAGCGCCACATCAACCAGACCCTGACCGAAGCCAAGGACGCCGCCGAGGCGGCCAGCCGCGCCAAAGCCTCGTTCCTGGCCATGATGAGCCACGAGATCCGCACGCCGATGAACGGCATCCTGGGCATGGCCGGCCTTCTGAACGGCTGCCGCCTGGACCAGGAGGCCCGCGACTACGCCCAGACCATTTCCCATTCTTCGGAAACCCTGCTAGGCATTCTCGACAGCATCCTCGACTTCACCAAACTGGACGCCGGCAAGCTGGAGCTTGAACAATCGGTCTTCGATCTGCCCCGCCTGATCGAAGGCGTCGGCGACCTGATGATGGCCGGCGCCCGCAAGAAAGGCCTGACGCTGACCATCGGCGTCAGCCCGGACGTGCCCCGCTGGGTGCATTCCGATCCGTTGCGCCTGCGGCAAATTCTGCTGAACCTGATCGGCAACGCCTTGAAATTCACCGAGCGCGGCGGCGTCAGCGTTCTGGTCATGGCCGCGCCCGCCGGCTCGTTCCTGCAAGACACCCGCCTGATCAGTTTCGCCGTCAGGGATACCGGCGTCGGCATCGAGGAAAGCGTGCGGCAGCGGCTGTTCACGGAATTCACCCAGGCGGATTCGTCGATCTCGCGGCGCTTCGGCGGCACCGGCCTGGGCCTGTCCATCTGCCAGAAACTGGCCGCCCTGCTGGGGGGCGAGATCAATGTCGAAAGCACGCCGGGCCAAGGCAGCCTGTTCACCCTGAGCGCCCCCTTCAGCAGCCGCAAGACGCCCGACCAGGTGGGGGCCGAAGCCTTGCTGCCGGTGCCGCCCAGCCACATTCTGGTGGCCGAGGACGAGCCGACCAACCGCAACGTCATTTCGGTTCTGCTGCGTCGGGCCGGACATCAGGTCGAACTGGTCGAAGGCGGCGAAGCGGCGGTCCACATGGCCGCCCGGAACGATTTCGACCTGATCCTGATGGACATGCGCATGCCCGGCGTCGATGGCCTGGAGGCCACCCGACGTATCCGCGCCCTGGCGCCGCCCCACGGCAGCGTGCCCATCGTCGCCCTGACCGCCAACGCCATGCGTGAGGATCAGGAGGCCTGTCTGGCCGCCGGCATGGACGATTTCCTTGCCAAGCCCTTCAGCCCCAACCGGCTGCATAAGGTATTGGCCGACATCCTGTGCCGCACCTCAACCCCCATTGATAGCCCGGATGCGGCCGACGGCGATAAACTGGCCAAATGAACACCGATCACCTCGCACCATGCGACGTCCTGCTGATCGGCCAGGATACCTTGCCCCTGGCCGATCTTCTGCGCGCGCTGGATCATCGGGTCTTTCCGGTCAGCCGCCTGGAAGTCGCCCTGCACATCCTGAAAGCCCGCTGTTTCGATTTGCTGATCCTGGCCGGCGCCCCCGCCGACGCCGGCATGACGGATACCGTTCTGGCCATTCGCGAGATGGTGGAAGCCAATGCCGCCCTGGCCACCCTGGTGGTGTGGGACCGGCTGGGCGGGGAAACCCAAGCCTTGCGCGCCGCCGGTGCCGACCGGGTGGTGGAAGGCCGTCTGGACGACGTCAAAGTGGCCGAGATGCTGGGGTTGCGCGACGATGCTCCGCCGCCCGCCGAGGTCATCCGCCTGTTGCAAAGCACGCTGGGCGAATGTCTGGGGGAACTGGAAAGAACCAGCCTGACCCCAAGCCGCCTTGCCGACATCGCTCATCGCCTGAAAGGCAGCGCCTCCAGTTTCTCGCTGCCCGATCTGGCCGAAGCAGCCCGCGCCGCCATGAAAGCCAGCCTGCCCGACCAGGACGCCGCCGCCCTGCATCGGCGGCTGGTTCAGGAAACCGCCCTGGCCTTGGATATCGTTCGCCTGCGCCTTAAAGCGGATGACAGGTTGCCGCCCGCCTGAAACGACAGTACGGTGAACAAATGAGCACTCTTCTTGTCGTCGAAGACAGCCCCGATCTTTTGGCCCACATCACCGGCAGCCTGACAGCTGAAGGCTATCGCGTGCTGACCGCCGGCTCGGCCGCCGAGATGGGACGCCGCTTGGTCGACGACACCCCCGCCCTGATTCTGCTGGACGTCAATCTGCCCGACGCCGACGGCATCGAACTGGCCCGCAGCAAAGGACTGGGGCAGCGGGGCGGCCTGATTTTCATCACCAGCCGCGACACGCCGGAAGACGTCATCGCCGGTCTGGACGCCGGCGGCGACGACTATGTCACCAAGCCGGTGATGATGCCCGCCTTGCTGGCCCGCATCCGCAGCGTTCTGCGGCGGCGCAAGGACAACGCCGCCGAAACCCTGCTGACCTTCGACGGCTGGATCCTCGATCTGATCCGCCGCGAGCTGTTCTCGCCCAAGGGCAATCTGCTGCCGTTGACCGCCGGGGAGTTCAACGTTCTGGCGGCCCTGGCGGCGGCCAAGGGGCACCCCGTGGACCGGGATTTTCTGTTGGACGTCATCTCCAACCGCGACCCACGCGAAGTCAGCGGCCACACGGTGGACACCCTGATCGCCCGCCTGCGCCGCAAGATGCGCGACGGCGGCGGCCCCGTGCCCATCGTCACCTTGCGCAACCAGGGCTATGCCCTCCGCCCCCAAACTCCTTAGGCCGGACAGCGCAAAGGGGGCCTGAGCCCCCCTTATCGCCGCCGTTCCGCTTTTCCCGATGGCCGCTGTCAGTGCGCCGCCAGGCTGTATCCTTGGCCGTGCACCGTGGTGATCAGCCGGTCGCCGCCCAGCCGGTTCAGTTTACGCCGCAGATTGGCCACGTGGGTATCCAGGCTGCGGTCCAGCGGCGACCATTCCCGCCCCCTGACAGCCTTGTAAAGAACCTGTCGGCTGACCGGCGCGCCGGGACGTCCCGCGAGAACCGTCAGGATATTGGTTTCAGTGGTGGTCAGGTCGACCGCTTCTCCCTCGGGGGACTTCAGCGAATGGGTGGTGGCATCCAACGCCCAACCGCCGAATTCGATGGCGCCGTTGTGGGCGCGACCCGGCAACTGCCCTTCGCTGATCAGGCGCATGCGGCGCATGAAGGAGCGGATGCGGGCCTGCAACTCGCGGGGATCCACCGGCTTTTGCATGAAATCGTCGGCTCCCAGTTCGAAGCCCAGGGCGCGGTCTTCCGGACCAGCCTGATCCATCAGTAGCACCAGCCCAACCATGGGCCAACGGCTGCTGAAACGCTTGACCATGTCGAAGCGGTCGGAACCTTTGCGATTGGCGTTGATAATCGCCACGCACAGACCCGACAGCCATTCGTCATGCAAATCCTCGCCGCTGATGGCCTCGATCACCGAAAAGCCTTCGCTGGCGAGAGAACGGCTAAGGACATGCCGCGAGGCGGCGTCGTCATCGACCACCAGAACCCGTTCACAGAGCATCGCCGAATCCTCTTCTTCGCCACGCCCAAAGCCACGCGGCAAAGCCGAAGGCAATGCCTGAAAGCGATCTCGGACGCCCATTTCGCATCAGTTGAAGCCATTCTCAACGGCGCTGCTTAACAACGGTTTAATAGGCGCGAGGTTCCGTCTGAATTCTGAAAAAATCATACGACGGCATTAGTCCCCAGGAATCTGGCAAGTTCTCGTGAGAAAACCATTTTTTCTTATATTTCATTTACATGAAAAAACCGGAAGGTGCCGCCGGCGGGTAAATCGGGAAACGCATTACAAATCGCCTATCGACACCACCTATTAACGAACTATCGTCCAGACGAGACTACCTCTAGGTATAGGCAGACACCTACTTATGAATGAGGCCGGTATAATAAAAACCAAACCAACAACACATAAGATAAGTGCGCAGGAAAATACAATTTATGTATTCTGGATTAGAGAGAATCAAAATGTAAAAAATTAAACAAATACAAAAATAACTCAGAAGAAAACAACTTGAGGCACCAGAAACAACGGAACGGAATTCGGAGATGATGCCATGGACATACAGCATCGCTTGCAATACCTGGAAATTGATGAAAATACGACCCGCATCCTTCCCCAGGCGCTAGACAGCATAGGCAGCAATGTAGAGGGCGTTTTAGACCGCTTTTACAGCAAAATCGCCGCCACCCCTCATCTAGCCGCCTTCTTCACTCCCGAGACGAAGCAACATGCCAGGTCGATGCAGCTGAAGCATTGGACCGAGAGCGTTTTCTCCGGAAAATTCGACGACACCTATATGGCCAGGGTTCAGCGTATCGGCCACACCCACGAAAAAATCGGGCTGGAACCGCAGTGGTACATGGGCGGCTATTGTTTCGCCCTGACTCAATTAATCCGCCTTGTCATGGAGGCCAACCGCAAACGGCCAGAACGCGCCGCCGAACAGATCGAGGCTCTGGTCAAGGCGGTGTTTCTCGACATGGAATTGGGCGTTTCGGTTTATATCGAAGCCTCTAAGGAAACGGCCAGGCAAACCCTGTCCAACCATGCCGACCGCTTCGACATGGACGTCAAAGGCATGGTCCAGTTGGTGGCCTCGGCCGCCGTTGAATTGCAGGCGATCTCGGACGCCATGGCCCAAACCGCCCATCTGACCGCCGAACAGACCACCGAAGTCGCAGCCAACGCCGCCTCCACCAGCCAAAACGTGGAAACGGTCGCCGCCGCAACCACCGAACTCAGCGCCTCGATCGAGGAAATCGGCCGCCAGGCCGCCGCCGTCCGCCAATCCACCAGCGACGCCGTCGAAGACGCCAATCAAGTGCGGGCCGTGGTCAGCCAGTTGTCGGAGGCCGTCTCGGAAATCGCCGCCGCCACCCGGGAAGTCACCGACATCTCGAACCGCACCCGTCTCTTGGCCTTGAACGCCACCATCGAATCGGCCCGCGCCGGCGAACACGGCAAGGGTTTCGCCGTCGTCGCCGGAGAGGTGAAATCCCTGGCCGACCAGGCCAGCCGGGTGACGGAAAACATCATCAAGCGCATTCAGGCCGTGGAATCGGCCACCAATCTCGCCATGACCTCGGTGGATCGGGTGTCCCAGGTGATCGACCGCCTGCACGGCGTTTCCTCGGCCATCGCCTCGGCGGTGGAGGAACAGGGCGCAGCCACCCAGGAAATCGCCCGCTCGGTAGGGCTGGCCGCCAACAGCAGCCACAATATCACCACCGTCATCGGCACCGTCGCCCAGGCCGCCCATGAAACCGGCTCGTCGGCGCACAACGTCCGTTCATCCTCAAGCGAACTGTCGGTAAACGCCGACCAGCTGTCGCGGAAGGTGGACAACTTCCTATCCGAATTGAAAGTCGCCTAGACGCCCGGCCGCCATAGGCGGGGAGCCGGGCGGGCGAAAAGGAATCCCTGCAGCAGATCGGCTCCGGCCTCTTCGGCCAGCCGATGCTGCTGTTCGGTCTCAATGCCCTCGCACACCACCAAAGCCCCCAGATCGTGAATGATCTCGATCAGCTTGGGCAAAATCAGGCGCGCCCGCGCATTGGTCGACGATTGCACGATCAGTTCGCGGTCCAGCTTGACGATGTTGGGCGACAACAGCCACAGCCGGTCGAAATTGGAATGGCGGCAGCCGAAATCGTCGATGGCCACCCGATAGCCCCGCTGCTGATAAGCCGCCACCGCCTCGACCAGATGGTCGATGTCGTCGATGCGCGATTCCAGGATTTCCAGCACCACCTGCGACGGCTTCAGGCCGCAATAGCTCAACAGCGTCTCGAAGATGCTGCCGTGGGTGCCACCGTCGACGTTGAGAAGATGCCGGCCGTGGACGTTCAGATAGAGAACGTCGCTTTCTCCCGCCTGATGGGTGAAATTCACCGCATGCAGGCTGCGGCACAGCCGGTCGAAAAAGACGATATCCTCGGCGCTTTTGGGGCGGGCGAAAGCTTCCCACGGAGGAATGGCGCCGCCGTTGACCCGCAACAAGGCCTCGTAGGCCACCGGCTTCAAGCTGCGCGCGTCCACCAGCGGCTGAAAGGCGCTGCGCAGCCGCATATCCTCGTATTGACCGAAAGCGCCTTCGAGATCCATCCCCAGGCTGTCGCCGAAAAAGCTTGAAAGACCGGGAATGGCGGGCGGAAACGGTTGCGCGGTCATGGTCATCAACGTCCCTCGGCATCAATTCACCGCAGAATTGTGAATGAATTAATAACGTATATCAATGTTAAAATGTTATATATTTTATATATACATATTATTTTTGTTATTTATGCACAAAAAAGCGGGGGCCGCATCGCCCCCGCTTTCCGCGTTAGAATTTATTGTCCAGCCTGAAGCCTTGCGGCGGCGTGCGGCCGACGGTGGCGCGCTTGCCCAGCCACAGCACCAGATTGGGTTCGGTCCGGGTTTTGTCGGAATTGCGCTGGCGATAGGTTAGGCCGTCCTTCAGGGTGAAGACCTTGATGTCGGCGGCGCCGCCGTCGCGGTACTTCTGCAGGATGACGCCCCTGCCCCGGGTCATTTCGGGAATCTCGTCGGCCATGAAGATCACCAGCTTGCGGTTCTGCCCCATCACCGCCACGGCATCGCCCTCGACCGGAAGGCAGAACGCCGCCACCTCGCCGTCGCCGGTGTTCAGGATCTGCTTGCCGGCACGGGTCTGGGCCACCACCTCGTCGGTCTTGACCAGGAAGCCGCGCCCGGAATTGGCCGCCACCAGCAGACGTTCCCCGGCGCGGTAGGGGAATACCGCCACCACCTCGGCGTCGTTGGGCAGATCGACCATCAGGCGCAGCGGTTCGCCATGGCCGCGGCCGCGCGGCAGCTTGTCGCCGCCGACGGTATAGAAGCGGCCGTTGCTGGCGAAGATCAGCAGCTTGTCCACCGTATTGGCGTGCAGGCTGAGCTTCAGCCCGTCGCCGTCCTTGAACTTCAGGTCGTCGGCGGTTTCGGCATGCCCCTTCACCGCGCGGATCCAGCCCTTTTCCGACAGGATGACGGTGATATCCTCGCGCTCGATGAAGGCTTCGATGGGCACCACCACGGCGGACGGCGCGTCGCCCAGCACCGTGCGGCGCTTGCCCAGGGCGTCGGGCTGGCCGAACTTGGCCTTGACCTCGGCGACCTCGGCGGCGATGGCGGTCCAGCGCTTGCCCTCGTCGGCCAGCAGTTCCTTCAGCCCCTTGCGCTCGGCGGACAATTTCTTGTGTTCGCCCTTGATCTCCATCTCCTCCAGGCGGCGCAAAGAGCGCAGACGCATGTTGAGAATGGCCTCGGCCTGGTTCTCGGTCAGCTCGAAGGTCTTCATCAGCGAGGCCTTGGGCTCGTCCTCCTCGCGGATGATGCGGATCACCTCGTCCAGGTTCAGATAGGCCTTCAGATAGCCTTCCAGCACCTCCAGCCGCTTCTCGATCTTGCCCAGACGGTGATTCGAGCGGCGCACCAGCACCACATGGCGATGATCGAGGAAGGCCCGCAGCACGTCCTTCAGGTTCATCACCCGCGGCACCGATTCGGCGTCGAGAACGTTCATGTTCAGCGAGAAGCGAATCTCAAGGTCGGTCTGGCGGAACAACTGCTCCATCAGCATCTCGGCCTCGACGGTGCGGTTCTTCGGCTCCAGCACCACCCGGACCTCGTGGGTGGATTCGTCGCGAACGTCGGCCAGCAGCGGCAGCTTCTTGGCTTCCAGCAGTTCGGCGATCTTCTCGATCAGCTTCGACTTCTGGACCTGATAGGGAACCTCGGTCAACACGATCTGGTACAAGCCGTGATTGAGCTTCTCCACCTCCCAACTGGCGCGCAGGCGGAAGCTGCCGCGCCCGGTGCGATAAGTCTCCAGAATCGACTCGCGGCCTTCGACCAGCACGCCGCCGGTGGGGAAGTCCGGGCCGGGGATGAAAGTCACCAGTTCGTCGACCGAGCATTCGGGATGGGCGATCAGATGCGTCAGGGCGTCGCAGATTTCCCCGGCGTTGTGCGGCGGAATGTTGGTGGCCATGCCCACCGCGATGCCCGAGGCACCATTGGCCAACAGGTTGGGGAACGCCGCCGGCATCACCGCCGGCTCTTCCTCGGTGCCGTCGTAGGTGGGGCGGAAATCCACCGAATCCTCGTCCAGCCCCTGAAGCAGGGCCGAGGCCACTTCGGTCAGCTTGGCCTCGGTGTATCGCATGGCGGCAGCGTTGTCGCCGTCGATGTTGCCGAAATTGCCCTGGCCTTCCACCAGGGGATAGCGCACGGCGAAATCCTGGGCCAGACGCACCATGGCGTCGTACACCGCCACGTCGCCGTGGGGATGGTATTTACCGATGACGTCGCCGACCACGCGGGCGCATTTCTTGAACCCGCCCGACGGGTCCAGCTTCAATTGCTGCATGGCGAACAGCAGACGGCGGTGCACCGGCTTCAAACCGTCGCGCACATCCGGCAGCGAACGGGACACGATGGTCGACATGGCGTAGGCGAGATAACGCTCGCTCAACGCCTCGGCCAAACCGACGGCACTCTCGCCCAAAGGCGCGGATTCAGACATGACCTTCCCCAATGACAAGCTTACTCAACAAGCTTCCGGGCGAAATATAGCGGGTTCACACGGGGGACGCTACCAGCGGTGTGAAAAATGGAAAAGGCCGCGGCTTCAAAGGGGGGCTTGGCCGATCCGGCACGGCAGGAATGCCGCCATGGGCTGTAAAGATGTCCCGTATGAGCCGTGAGCGGACGGACGGGTTTCAGAAACGGGATGGGTGAGGCAGACACTGTTTCGCGCATGGGCTTCGAATCTAGGTCGTAGATTCATAACCAAAGCCTCGCCGCAACGAGTTTGACGGCGGCGAGGTAGTTTTTCGGATCCTTGTCGTATCGGGTCGCAATTCCTCTGAACTGCTTGATCTTGTTGAAGAAGCGTTCGACCAAGTTTCGTTGACGGTAGACCCAGGGGGAAAAGGCAAAGCTGCCTTTTCGATTGGCTTTCGGCGGGATGTTGGCCCAGGCCTTGTTCCGTTCGGCCTTTTCGCGGATGGCGTTGCTGTCATAGCCCTTATCGGCCAGCAAGGTGGAGCCTTCGTCCAGAACGCCTTCCAGTAACGCCTCGGCTTCGAGGCTGTCATGAACTTGTCCAGCGGTCAGTCGCAGGACGACGGGGCGGCCTTCCGCATCGACGAGTGCGTGGATTTTGCTGGTGAGACCGCCGCGGGAACGTCCCATGCCGCCATCGTCGGCATCCCCTTTTTTCCCGTGGCTCCGTGCTGGTGAACGCGGACACAGGTCGAGTCGATCATGACGATGTCGCCGTCATAGGCCTTGGAAATCTCATCCAAAAGGCGATCCCAGACACCTGCCTTGCGCCAACGGACGAAGCGATTGTAGCAGGTCGTTGACGGGCCATAGCGCTCCGGGATTTCCGCCCAGGGCGAGCCCGTACGAAACCGCCAAAGGATGCCGTTCAGCACCCGCCGATCATCAACGCGAGGTACACCACGCGGCTTGTTCGGCAGAAATGGCTGGATGATCGACCACTCATGCTCCGTCAACTCGTAGCGCCGCCGCGTCATCAATCATCCTCCTCAAACTGAGGAGGACGGTGAATCACAAACTGGCTGCGCTGGGAATCCTGTTTATGAGTTCACGGCCTAGTCCACGGCAGTCAGTGTGACTATTCGAACCCGACGTTCGCCATCGGCGAGCCTGCGCTGGCGAAGCTCCTCGGCATGAAAACCGAGGAGTCCTCTACACCGTTAAATTTCCGTATTTTCGGCGAGTAGTAGGGCGTCCTCTATATCGACGCCAAGATAACGGACGGTGCTCTCGATTTTCGTGTGACCAAGCAGAATCTGGACGGCGCGCAGATTGCCCGTCTGCTTGTAGATAATGGACGCCTTGGTGCGACGCAGCGAATGCGTCCCGTAGTCTTCCCGACGCAGACCGATCCCGCTTACCCACTCATCGACGAGACGCGCATACTGTCGGGTACTGATGTGATTGGCGTGATTAACCCTGCTGGGAAACACGAAATCGTCAAGCGTCCCTCCCCGACGTTCGAGCCATGCGAGGATGCTGTTGCGAGCAGGTTCGAGAAGTTCGAACTGAACAGGCCGACCTGCCTTCTGTTGAATGACGATGGCCCGCGAGCGGACCTGGCCGCCTCGGACGAGATCGCCGATCTTTATTTTGACGATGTCGCATCCACGAAGCTTGCTGTTGATCGCTAGATCGAACATCGCACGGTCGCGCAACCTACACTCTCGATCCAACCAGAACCTGATCGCCCATACCTGCTGCGGCTTCAGCGCGCGTTTGGCGCCAATCTTTCGGCCCGCATTCCACGGCCGCTTGTCTCTCGTGCCCGGATCAAATTCAGAGTGTCCCATAGCCTTTCTCCTTCTGGCCAATAGTAACCAGAAGAATGTCACAGCGTTTCTATTCCTCGCCGAAGAGGTAAGAACGGAATATGAAAATGGATGCTGCCACTCGGTACTTGCTTAGGTCATGTTGACAAAGGCCGGTAGCCAGAGCTTGGCGGCGGCAAGATGCAGGAACCCCAGGAAGGATCTGGCGGTTTTGTCGTAGCGGGTGGCGATGCGGCGGAACTGCTTGAGGCGGTTAAACATCCGCTCGATGCGGTTGCGATCCTTGTATCGCTGGAAGTTGCAGGCGATCGGGACGGAGCGATTGGCCCGAGGCGGGATAACCGGCAGGATGCCATGGAAAAGCAGGCTCTCGCGGACGGCATCACCATCGTAGCCTTTGTCCGCCAGCAGCATGCGCGGAGTGGCGACAGGCAACGCCATCAGGTCTTCGACCGCCTGATAATCCGAGACTTCGCCGCCGGTTAGCTTGAAGCCAAGAGGGCGCCCCTGACCGTCTGCGCGGGCGTGGATTTTGCTCGTAAAGCCGCCGCGGCTTCGACCAAAACCTTCCTTATGAGTCCCCCTTTTGCGCCAGCGGCCTGGCTGTGTCCTCGGACAATGGTGCTGTCGATCATATGCTGCCAGTCGTCGGTCAGACCGAGATCGACCAACGTTTCCAGCAGGGCATCCCAAACGCCTTGTTCTGCCCAACGGCGGAACCGAACATAGACAGAATTCCACTTGCCGTAACGCTCGTGCATATCACGCCAAGGACAGCCGACTCGCAGCACATAAAGCATGCCATTGATGAAGCGCCGGTTGTCATGGGATGGGCGACAACCCCGCCCCCTCTCGGCAGGAAGCAGAGATCCGATGATCTCCCATTCCTCCTCAGTCAGATCGCCACGCATGCTACTGGTCTCCGCAAAGACCAGTGTTGAATCACGTCCGCACCAGTTTGGGAATCCACTTTGTCAACATGACCTAGGCGACATATTATTCGCAGAAAGACCTCAGGTCGCATATGGGCCCATGCGGGGGCGTTCGATACAGTCTCTTGGGCGAACAAAAATTAACTCTGAATCTGTTCATTCTTGGAAAATACCGTCGCAGACGTAACTATTTTGAACGCTATTATACTAACGCTTCTATGAGAATATTAGTTATAAACCCTAATGTCGCTTCCAAAAATTACTCCACATTTCTTCGATATCCGCTCTTCTGCCAAACGCATTATCGGTAGAGCACGATCTATCTCTTCTTGTGGAATTTTCTTATTCATAGATAGCATGGTGTCTCTGTAGTGCGTTTTTCCGTCATAATAGTCCTCTATCGTGATAGTAGGTGAATACCCTGTCCCTAAGTTGTAAGTGTAATATCGAATCATACTATCATCAATCGGCCCCTTCCCGGCGATAAGTACCGCTGTATTTTTCACAGACCTTGTCTTGACGTCCTTAACACCGGGAGTCCGTTGCAATGTTAGGAAAACGCAGGTATCAGCAGCTTCCCCTTCCTGCAGGGTACTATTTGATAATCCATAGACGAAATCGCACGATGATAAGCCGAGGGCCGAAATAGTAATCAATGGCAACATGTTTCGAGAGAGTAGCATCGTTTTATGTCCTTCCACGCATGCTCTTCATGGGGCTGTGCGGGAACGAGGAAACAAGAACGCCAAAGCGTTAACGATAACCGAATTTCATTATGTTGAGAATTCCGAGCTAACGCTTCGACCTATCAAAGATGGCGGGTGCATTAAGGCAAGGTCGGCTATCTGGAGACGGTCACGACCTCCGGAATGCCCGTCATGGCCGCAAACTTCCTATTCAATCATTCGCCCTTTGGGGCGCGGCCCCAAGCGGGTTTGGGCGGCAGCCCATGGGTTTCCTGTCAGGGACAGAGACGCGCCCGCATGGGCTAGCGGCAGCCGGTTCACACGCCGTAAGCGCACGAACGCATCGTCTTATAAACGCATCGCCTTAATGGTCTGACGCCGGTCGGGATGGCATGCGGCAGGGCAACGCCATCCCGATCGTAGGGGGAAGACGGCCTAGATCTGGACCTGGCCGCCATCGACGAAGAGTTCGACGCCGTTGACGAAGCTTGCTTCGTCCGACGCCAGGAATAGCACCGCCTTGGCGATCTCTTCCGGCTGGCCGATGCGCCCGGCAGGGATCAGGCCGGCAAGGTAATCCTTGGTGCCTTCGGCCTGCTCGCCGCCGCCGAACAACTCGTTCAAACCGGCGGTCTCGGTCACTCCAGGGCTGATTGCGTTCACCCGGATGTGGCGATCCTTGAGGTCGAGTATCCAGTTGCGGGCAAAGTTGCGCACAGCGGCCTTGGTCGCCGAGTAAACGCTGAAAGCGGGCGTGCCCGAAACGCCGGTCGTCGAACTGGTCAGGATCACCGAGGCGCCGTCGCGCAGCAGCGGCAACGCCTTCTGCACGGTGAACAAGACACCCTTTACGTTGGAGTCGAAGGTGCGCTGGTAATGCTCTTCGGTGATGGCGCCCAGCGGCGCGAACTCGCCGCCGCCGGCATTGGCGAAAACCACGTCGATCTGCGCATGCTTTTGCTGGACGGCGTCATAAAGCCGGTCGATATCGGCAAGGTTCGCCATGTCGCCGCGCACGCCCGTCACCTGCCCGCCAACCGCCTTGACCGCCGCATCGAGCGCTCCCTGGCGGCGGCCGGTGACGAACACCGAAGCCCCCTCGGCCGCGAAAGCCTTGGCTGTCGCAAGGCCGATGCCGCTCGTGCCACCGGTCACCACCACGACCTTGTTGCTGAATTTGTTCGTCATCGTCTGTCTCCTTTGAGCATTTCGGCGAAATGCCGTTGCCCTTCTTAAATGCTCCTGGAACGATGATGCGAATAGTCAGCGATTTTGCTATACAGCGTTCCATAGGAGGAACGATGATGCGGACAGACCTGAATGATCTGGCTTATTTTGCCGAAGTGGTCGCCCATGGCGGCTTTGCCGCCGCAAGCCGGGCGCTGCGCGAACCCAAATCCAAACTCAGCCGCCGCATCGCCGGATTGGAGGAACGGCTGGGCCTGCGCCTCATCGAGCGGTCGAGCCGCCGCTTTCGCGTCACCGACACCGGCCAAGTCTTCTACGAGCGATGCCGGGCCATGCTGGCCGAGGCCGAGCAGGCCGAGGCGCTGGTCGCGCAGGCGCGGGCCGAGCCGCATGGCCGCATCCGTTTCAGTTGCCCGACAGGCATGATCGAGCCGATTTCCGGCTTGATCGCCTCTTTTCTCGTCCGCTACCCGAAAGTGCGGCTTCAACTCGTCGCCACAGATCGGGCAATAGACCTGATCGAGGAGAAGATCGATCTGGCGCTCCGTGTCCGAACAGCACTCACCGGCGATGCCGCTTTGACGATGCGCTCGCTTGGAATATCAACGCGAATCCTTGTCGCCAGCCCTCGGATCGCCAGACAGATAACGGACATCGAGCAGTTATCGAAGCTACCGGCGCTGGCGACCGACGACGCGGCCGACAGTCTGGAATGGAATCTGGAGGCAGATGATGGACACAAACAGAGCGTTCGCATTGAACCGCGACTGGGTTGTGCCGACATGGCCGCCATTCGGAGCGCGGCGATCGGCGGTCTGGGGGTCGCGATTCTGCCGGATCATGTGTGCCGCGACGCCTTGCAGGCCGGGCGGTTGGTTCACGTGCTGCCCGCATGGCATGGGGTTCAGGGGATCGTCCATTTGGTCTTCACGACACGGCGCGGCCTGCCCCCCGCCGTCCGCGCCCTGATCGACCACTTGGCCGCAGGATTTCCCCACGAAGGCGTGGCGAGAACTCCATGATCTTTCCTAACTGACCGTCCACCGTCGTGGCGCCGCCTATGGTCAAGCGAACTGCCCCCCATAAACGCCCTTTGGGGCGCGGCCCCAAGCGGGTTTGGGCGGCAGCCCATGGGTTTGCGTCAGGGACAGAGACGCCCCCGCCCTTCGGGCAGGCGCTTTCCCATCGGTCCCAATATCAGCCGGTCGAGGAAGAAGCCGGTCAGCGCCAGGGCGGCTTTGATTTCGGCTGGGCTGCCCGCTTCCCTGGTCAGCAGGAAGCGGGGCAGCGGCAGCAGTTTATCCTTGTAAGCCTCTCCCGCTTCGGCACTGACCGCCCGGCCGGTTTTGGGGGAGACATAGGCCAATTGACCCGATCCCCCGGCGGCGCATTGGCTTAGATCGAGGCCGAATCCGAGCTCGCTCAACAATCCTATTTCCCAATAAATATAAATACTTGAGAACTCTTTCTCATGTAACGCCGAAAGCAGGGCCCGCAGGCCGTCGAAGGCTTGCGGATGAGGATCGCGCTCGGGAAAAACGGCGTCGCACAAAGCGCAAGCGGACGTCACGGCGGCCAGCCGGGCGGGGTCGTCGAGCCAGCGGGTGCCCGAGGCTTCGGCCTGTTCCCAGGCGATCTGCCCCAGATGGTCGTGCAGGCGGGCCTTCCAGATGGCTTGAATGCGGTTGCCGGGCTGCAACGACCCCCTAGCGCTTTTCCCCGCGCCGCCCTTGACCAGACCGGCATGACGGCCGTGGTCGCGGGTCAGCAGGGAAAGCACCGCCGCGGATTCTCCGTGGCGGCGCACCGAGAGGATGATGCCCTGGTCCGTCCATTCCATGGGCCGAGTTTAGCCTGACTTTGCGTGATCCGTCAGGCCTTTAAAGCCTCCAGCAGTTCCAAAGCCTCGGCCCGGCTGCGGGGCAGAGGATCGGCGTCGGCCAACAGGCCCAGCCGCCTGGCCTGAAGCCCAAGCTCCAGGATGAAGGGCGGCTTGAGGCGGGCCTGCTTCAGCAGGGCGTCGTCGGACAGGATGGTTTCCGCCCGCCCTTGCGCCAGCACCCTGCCCTGGTCGAACAAGGCGATATCGTCGGCGAAGCCATAGGCCAGATCGACGTCATGGGTAGTGAAAACCAGGGTGGTTCCCGCCGCCGCCAGCTTGTTCAGAACCGACAGCAAATGGACGGTGGAATGGCTGTCCAGTCCGGCCGAAGGTTCGTCCAGCAGCAGGATTTCCGGGCGCATGGCCACGGCTCCGGCGATGGCCGCCCGCTTCTTCTGGCCGAAGGACAGCATATGGGTGGCCCGATCCGCCAGATCGCCGATGCGCAGGGCCTCCAGGGCTTCGGCGACGCGCTCGGCGGCCTCTTCCTCGGACAGACCGAGATTGAGGGGGCCGAACGAGACATCCTCCGCCACCGAGGCGGCGAACAGCTGGTCGTCGGCCTCTTGCAGCACCAGCCCGATCCGGCGGCGCCATGCGGCCAGGGCGGCCCGGCCGTAGGATACCGGCTGGCCGTCCAGCAGGATGTCTCCCGCCGACGGCCTGAGACTGCCGTTAAGATGCAGCAGCAGCGTCGTCTTGCCGGCGCCGTTGGCGCCGAGAATGGCCAGTTTGCGCCCCTGGGCGATGGACAGGTCCAGCCCTTGTAGCGCCGGAACTCCGCCGGGATAGGCGTGATGCAGGCTTTTGGCCTCCAGCAGGGCGGTCATACCAGCACCCCCAGCAACAAGACGCCGCCTTCCATCGCGCCGATCGCCGCCAAGACGGGCAAGGACGGCGCGGCCTTCGGGCTCAAGACCCGCAGCTCTCCGGTCCAGCCGCGGGCGGCCAAGCCGATCTCCAGCCGCCTTGCCCGATCCAGGGCGCGGGGCAGCAGGTTGGCGATCAGCAGCCCCAGGGACCGCAACCGCCGCCCGACGCCCACATGGCCCAGGCGGGCGGCCTGGGCGGCATCCATGGCCGCAGCCACCTCGGCCAGCAGGAACAGGAAGCGGTACATCAGCAAGGCGATCTCGGCCAGTTCAGCCGGCAAGCCGGCCCGGCGTAGGCCGTTCAGCAGGTCGCTGGTGGGCGTGGTCAAAGCCAGGAACAACAGGCAGCACACCCCGGCCAAAGAGCGCGCGGCCAACCCCGCCGCCAGATGCAAACCGTTCTGCGCAAGTGAGAAACCGCCGCCATCCCATTGGAAAGCCAAGGAAAAGGCTCCAACCAGCAAGAAGCCGGCGGGGGCCGTGGCGCAGGCCAGCCACAGACGGAAGGGAACGGCGGCTCCGATCAGAGCCGCCGCCGCCATGACCACCGCGATGACGGGCGACGCCGGGAAAGGTGGCAAGGCCACGGCAAGCACCAGCATGCCCAGGGCCAAAACCGCCTTTTCCACAAGAGAACGTCGCCGCCAGCGATTGGTATGAGCCACCCGGTCAGCGGGTGACATGATGGTCCGTCTTGGTCTTGTCCTTGCGGCCGGATTCATGCCGCCGCCCGATGACATAGCCGAGAATGCCGGCGCCGAAAGCCGCCTGAAGGGCGAACAGCAGGCTTTCGATCTCGGGACTGGGCGGCGTCCAGATGGGCTGGAACCAGGGCTTGTAGCCGGTTTGTTCGATGGCCGTGGTGCCCTGATCGTCCGAGCCCTCAAAGGCGCCGTGAACCAGAAACAACGGCGCGGCGATGATCACGGCGGCGGCGGCCAGCATCAGGCCGTTCTTGTTGCCGGCGGCGATCATCGCGTCACCTCGACCGCACGGGCCGCCAGGGCGTTCATCACCACCACGGTCAGCAGACCTTCGGCAACGGCCAGGGGAATTTGGGTGACGGCGTAGATGCCCATGAACTTGACCATGGCCCCCCAAAAGCCGGTGGCGGCGTCGGGATAGGCCAGGGCCAATTGCACCGCCGTGGTGGCGTAGGTCGACAGATCGCCCAACGCGGCGGCCAGGAAGACGGCAACGGCGGTGGATAAACCCGCTTTGACAACAAGGCGATAGAGACCATAGCTCACCCATGGTCCGACAATCGCCATGGAAAAGACGTTGGCCCCCAGGGTGGTCAGACCGCCATGCGCCAGCAGCAGCGCCTGAAACAGAAGAACGATAGTGCCCAGCACCGCCATCACCGACGGGCCGAACAGAACGGCTCCCAGACCGGTGCCGGTGGGGTGCGAGCACGACCCGGTGACGCTGGGCATCTTCAGGGCCGAAAGAACGAAGGTGAAAGCGCCGGACGCCGCCAGGGTCATCTTGGCCTCGGGCCGTTCGGCGACGATGCGCTTCAGGCGCAGGGAACCGGCCACGACGAACGGAGCCGACGCGATAAACCAGCCCAAGGCGTGCGGGGCCGGGAGATATCCTTCCATAATATGCATAGGTCCACCCAAACATCTTCAGGCGGCGCACCGAATCCTGGCCCCGGAACACCCCGTCCGGGTCAGCGTGCGCACGCAACGGCGATGGCAGGTCTCCTGGCTTGCGGATCGTGGAGCAGAGGCTAGCCTTCCCGGTCGTAACGCAATTCCCCGGTGGACGTCGGAATTGCGACCAGTGGCGATCTGATGCGCCTGTGCCCTACCCGCCTACAGTTGCGGGGGCAGCCGCGGAATTGGCCGAAGCCGTACCGCGTTCCCATTTTCACCCCGGCCGTGAAGCACGGGGAACCATCAATCTGTAAAATGGACGGAGTTCCAGGGCGCTGTCAAGACGAACGGGGACGGCTTCGGAAAATGAAAAACCCCGGCGAGAAGAACCCGCCGGGGCCGTAAAAGCAAGTTCAGGACGCTTAGTAGGTCCGCAGCAAACCGCCCAGACGCTTCATCGCTTCCTCGATCTTGGCCGGTTCGTTCAGCGAAAAGCTGAGACGCAGGGTGTTGCGGCCCGAACGGTCGGGGAAGAAGGCCGAACCGGGCACGAAGGCGACGCGGATCTCGTTAATGGCGCGGGCCAGCAGCTCGGCGCCGTCGATATGCCCGGGCAAGGTCATCCACACGAACATGCCGCCTTCCGGCTTGGTCCAGGACACGCCTTCCGGCATGTGCTTGGCCAGCGAGGCCAGCAAGGCGTCGCGGCGGGTCTTGTAGGTTTCGCGGACGATGTCGCCGTGGCTGGCCGGCAGATGGGTGATGACTTCGTGCATCATCATCTGGGTCAGGGTCGAAACATGCAGATCGCTGGCCTGCTTGATCAGCACCAGCTTGTGAACCACGTCCTCGGGGGCGACGATCCAGCCGATGCGCAGGGACGGCACGATCGATTTCGAGAAGGTGCCGCAATAGAGCACCTTGGCGTTGTTGACGCCCCCGGCCCGCTCGGCGGCCAGAGCCATCAACGTCGGCGGGCGCTCGCCGTCGTAGCGCAGATGCTCATAGGCGGAATCTTCGATCAGCGGCAGGTTCAAAGCGTCGGCGGCGTCCAGCAGGGCGATGCGCTCGGCGCGGTTCAGACTGGTGCCGGTGGGGTTCTGAAAGTCCGGCATGACATAGCCGATTTTCGGCCGCTGGGCGCCGGCCTTGTAGCTGGCGACGGTGCGGTCCGGCGACAGACCCGGCAGCAGGTCGTAGGTCGGTTCATAGGCGCTGAAGGCCTGCAAGGCGCCCAGATAGGTCGGCCAGGCCACCAGCACCTTGTCCTGCGGCGAAATGAACAGCTTGCCGATGAAATCCAGGCCCTGCTGCGAACCGTTGGTGATGATGATGTTTTCCGGGCCGCAGGTCACGCCCAGCTTGGCCATGTAGTCGGCCAGCCATTGGCGCAGCGGCAGATAGCCCTCGCTCACCGAATATTGCAGAGCGGCGGCGGCGCTGGCTTCGTCGCCCAGAATGCGCTGGGTGGCCTCGGCGATGGCCGAAACCGGGAACAGCTTCGGGTCGGGAATGCCGCCGGCGAAAGAAATGATGTCCGGCTGATCGAGGAGTTTTAGCAGTTCACGAATTTCAGACGCCTGCATGCGCTGCGCGCGCTGGGCGTAGTGATCATTCCAATCGGTCATTTCTCTCGCTCTGGGCTGAAGGAGGCCCACATCAAAAGCCCATTTGCGCTTGCAGACAAGGAGCTTTTCATCCCAGAACGACAGAAATATTGCCGTTTCGCGCGATCTGCTCGGGCCAGGGCGAAGTCCTCCTCAGGCGAAGCCGTAGTCGTCCATCGAGATGACGCCGTACTCGATGCTGCCGTGCAGGCGCTCGGCCTTGCCTTGCGGCGCCGCGCCCAGGGCGGTGTAGAACGGCAGCAGATGCTCGTCGGTGGGATGGTTTTCCCGGGCGTAAGGGGCGCGGGCGCGGTAATCCAGCAGCGCCTCGACATCGCCGGCGGCGGAAGTTTCGGCCAGCCAGTCGGCGAAAGCCGCCGCCCAGGGCTGCGGGCCGCCGCCGCCGTGCGACATGTAGGCGCGCAGGTTATGGGTGGCGCTGCCGGTGCCCATGACCAGAACGCCGTCCTCGACCAACGGCCGCAGGCGCTTGCCCAGGTCGTAGTGATGCGCGGGGTCGGCCTTGGGCTGCACCGAGACGGGAATCACCGGCACGTCGGCATTGGGCCACAACAGGCTCATCACCGTCCAAATGCCGTGGTCCAGCCCCTGATCCCCGATCAGGTCGGCGCCCAGCAGATCGGCGGCGCGGGCCGCCAGATCGGGAGCCCCCTTGGCCGGATAGCGCTTCTGATAGAGAAAATCGGGAAAGCCGTAGAAATCGTGGATGGTTTCCGGCGCAATCGCCGCCCCCACAGCAACCGAACGAGTGGTCCAATGCGCCGACACGGCGATCACCGCCTTGGGCTTGACCAGGCTCTTGCCCAAATCGATCATGAAATTGCGGGCCGGAGTGTCCTCGAAGCAAGACAGCGGCGAACCGTGGGACAGGAAGATGCTGCGGATATCGGTGCTGTTCATAACAAACCCCAAGGGCGGTTCCGTTTCGTTGGAAGAACCATACCTTGGGGTTGCCATTCAGAACAATCAGAGCATTTTGCAATACACTGTTGCCATGCCGGCAACAGAAATCACGCCGCCTCGCGGAAGGTCAACAGGCGCTGGCTGTCTTCATCCCACAAGGCCAGACGGGCGCATTTGAAGCTTTCGCGGATGGTGATGACGCTGACCTGACGCATGGCCTCAACTTCCACGAAACAGCGGCGCAGATGATAGTTGGGAATGCGCGAGGCCAAGTGATGGATGTGGTGGTAGCCGATCCAGCCAGTCAGCCACTCCAGGGGGCGCGGCAGTTTGTAATAGGAACAGCCCCGCAGAGCGGCGGTGGCGAAATCCCATTTCTCATGCTGGGCCCAATAGGTTTCGCGGAACTGATGTTGGATCAGGAACATCCAGACGCCTGCCGTCGCCGCCACCAGCACCACCGGCAGCCAGAACGACGAAACCTTCCACAGGCCGAAGGTGGCCTCGGCCCCGATCAGCACGCCCACCAGGGCGACGTTGGTGCCCAGAATGCTCCAGGCCGACAGACGATCGGCCTTGCGCAGACCGACCGGCAGACGATGACGGATGACGAACTGATAGAACGGCCCCACCCCCAGCAACACCAGAGGATGGCGGTACAGGCGATAGGCGAAGCGGCGCCAGCCGGGCAGCGCCTTGTATTCGCGCACGGTCAGGGTGTCGATGTCGCCGTAGCCGCGCCGCGACAGATCGCCCGAGGTGGCGTGATGCCAGTCGTGATCGCGCTTCCACCACATGTAGGGAGTCAGGGTCAGCAGACCGAGAACCCGGCCCAGCCAGTCGCAGGCCCAACGCTGGCGGAAAAAGGAATAATGCCCGCAATCATGCTGGATGATGAAGACGCGCACCATGAATAGGCCGGTGGGCACGGCCAAAGCCAAGGCCGCCCAATAGCCGACGAATTCGTCCAGAACCACCATGCCGGCGAAACCGGCGGCAAGACAGCCCAACGTCACCAACAGCTGCGTCAGACTGCGCGCCGCGGTGGGATTGGCATAGGGGCGCAAAATCTGGTTCCAGTCCACGATGCTGGGCTGAGCCTTGGGGGCGCACTGCTGTTCCGACATGAAGGAGTACTCGCTTGGATCAATTTCCCAAGGCATAGCACGAAGCCCGATGGCCCGCGACTCGTTCTTGCCCCCTTCCCCCGTTCTTTCCGGCTGGCATTCCTCCGGCGCGGCGGGCATGATCCCGCCGGTTTTATTTGGGGGACCCGCCATCGTGTCCGATTATCGCTTTTACGCCGCCATCCTGCGCTTCGTCGCCGGCAAGACGGACCGCGCCGATCCGCGCATCGCCGAAATGATGGCCCTGCTGGAACAGGCTGCCCGGGCCATCGAAACGGCCGGTGCCTTCGACGTCGCCGCCGCCGACCTGGAAAGCACCGCCCGGGCCTTCGCCGGCGTCGCCGGATTCCTGCAAAAGCAGATCCTGCCGGAAGCCGTGGCGGCCGGGAACAAGCCGGGCGAGGACCAAATCCGCTGGGCCATCGACAACGCCATGGAAAGCGTCAACAGCCTGTTGAGCCGCGCCGCCGTCACCGGCGAGAAGAGCGACATGCGTATCACCCTGCCGCCGCCCCCCGCCTGACCTGCGACTGTTTAAACTTTCCGCCCAGTCACCATCCCTTTGCACCTGTGGACCGCAAACCGGCGCATCTTTTAGTGTGCAGTGCAGCGAAGAAAATTGCGCGGAAAAACCCGTTTAGTTTTCAAGACTTTCCAATTTTTTACAGTTTAAAGAAAAGTATCGGAAAGCCTTGCATATACGGCCCGTTTTTTGGCACAAGATGCGCCTCGGTGATATCGCGTTTCGTGGTTCAGGAGTACATGGCATGACCTATCCTCTTGAGGATGCCGGCTTTACCTTGTGGCATGGCGATGTGGAATCGCAGCTCAAGCGCCTGCACGGCGTCTCGGCCAAGGAACTGGGCTTTGATCGCCGCTCGCTGGCCGACCGTTACTATGCCGGCGACAGCGTGTTCGGGTTTATCGATCACATCGCCGGATTGCTGGGTCTGCCCGAGCGGGCCTAAGCCCCCTTCGCCTCCGCCTTGCGCGCCTTTCAAAAAGCGGTCCCGTCCCAGGCCGCTTTTGTCGTTTACAAGCCCACGGCAACCGCTACGCTTATCCCCCTGACGTTCACGCCGACAGGCACGCTTACAGGAAAGCACGACAAAGGGGAGCATGATGAGCGATACGGTGAAGTATCAGTTGGACGAAACCCGCATCCCGAAGGCCTGGTACAATCTGGCCGCCGATTTGCCGACGCCGTTGCCGCCGCCCCTGCATCCCGGCACCATGCAGCCGATCACTCCGGACGATCTGTCGCCCATCTTCCCCATGGCGGTGATCGAACAGGAAGTCTCCACCGAACGCTGGATCGACATCCCCGAGCCGGTGCGCGACATCTACAAGCTGTGGCGCCCCGCCCCCCTGATCCGCGCCCGCCGCCTGGAAAAGGCCTTGGGCACTCCGGCCAAGATATTCTTCAAATATGAAGGCGTCAGCCCCGCCGGCAGCCACAAGCCCAACACCTCGGTCGCCCAGGCGTTCTATAACAAGGAAGCCGGGGTCAAGCGCCTGACCACCGAAACCGGGGCCGGCCAGTGGGGATCATCCTTAGCTTTCGCCGGGTCGCTGTTCGGCCTGGAGGTCGAGGTCTACATGGTCAAGGTTTCCTATGGCCAGAAACCCTATCGCCGCGCCCTTATGGAAACCTATGGCGCCAAGTGCATCGCCAGCCCCTCGCCCTTCACCGCCTCGGGCCGCGCCATCCTGGAAAAAGACCCCGAATGCGGCGGTTCGCTGGGCATCGCCATCTCGGAAGCCGTCGAACTGGCCGTTCAGCGGGATGACACCAAATACGCCCTGGGCTCGGTGCTGAACCACGTCCTGCTGCACCAGACCGTCATCGGCGAGGAAGCCATGCTCCAGCTGGAGATGGCCGACACCCAGCCCGACGTGGTCATCGGCTGTGCCGGCGGCGGCTCGAACTTCGCCGGCATCGCCTTCCCCTATATCCGCGAAAAACTCGCCGGACGCTCGAACGCCCGCATCGTCGCCGTCGAGCCCGCCTCCTGTCCCACCATGACCAAAGGCAAGTACGCCTACGATTTCGGCGACACCGGCCACCTGACCCCGCTGGTCAAGATGCACACTCTGGGCTCCACCTTCATTCCGCCCGGCTTCCACGCCGGTGGCCTGCGCTACCACGGCATGGCCCCCATGGTCAGCCATGTCATCGAACTCGGCCTCGCCGAAGCCCGCGCCTACGCCCAGCTCGAATGCTTCGCCGCCGCCGCCCAGTTGGCCCGCACCGAAGGCATCGTCCCTGCCCCCGAAAGCAGCCACGCCGTCAAAGCCGCCATCGACGAGGCCCTGCGCTGCAAGGCCGAGGGCAAGGCCGAAACCATCCTATTCTGCCTGTCCGGCCACGGCCATTTCGACATGCAGGCCTATACCGACTACTTCGGCGGCAAGCTGAAGGACGTCCCGTTCGATCAGGCGTCGCTGGACAAAGCGCTGAGCGAATTGCCGGTCGTGGGGTGAAGGCTCTGGTGATGATCTAGGGGAATGCGGGGCTCTGCCCCGCGCCCCGCCAGGGGCACGGCCCCTGGACCCTACATGCAATTCTTAGCTATGGCGCAGACAGCATATAGATAAGAAAACACTCCAGGATAAAAGAGTGCGACAGGAACCAAAAGCGTTAACCAAAGCGCTCTCTTAGAAAGTATTTTTAATGAGATAATAAATACTAATAAATAAGCGCAAAAAATCTCTGCACTAAGCCAAATTAGATTAGTATATCTTCCGAGAGAGAAGCCAGCTAGGGTTACCGTCAATTCAATAAGAAACAATACCCAGAACTCAATCCCTGATCGCATTCGGCATCTCCCCTTCGTCATGGCCGGGTCGAGCCCGGCCATGACGGTATAAGTGATGGGTTTCAAAGCCTCTGGCCTTGGCCGGTTTGGGTGGAGCCCATGAAGGCGCACCCAGCTGCGGTCATCGGGACGTGGTTCAAGACGGCCCTTTGGGCCTCTTAAAGCCATAAGTGGGGGGGCGCAGTCATTAGGCAAAAGAAAACCCCTCCCCCGCAAGCGGGAGAGGGGCAGTTGGGGCTTATCCGATGCAGGAGATCGGATGCCTTGGAAACGGATTAGAAGTGGATGGCGCGGCCGTAGGCGTCGAGCACGGATTCGTGCATCATTTCCGACAGGGTCGGATGCGGGAAGACGGCGTGCATCAGGTCTTCTTCGGTGGTTTCCAGGGTTTTGGCGACCATGTAACCCTGGATCATTTCGGTGACTTCGGCGCCGATCATGTGGGCACCCAGCAATTCTCCGGTCTTGGCGTCGAAAACGGTCTTGATCAGGCCTTCGGTTTCGCCCAGGGCGATGGCTTTGCCGTTGCCGATGAAGGGGAAGCGGCCGACCTTGACGGCATAGCCTTTTTCCTTGGCCTTGGCTTCGGTCAGGCCGACGCTGGCGACCTGCGGGTGGCAATAGGTGCAGCCCGGGATGTTGCGGACGTTCAGCGGATGCCCCCCCTTCACGCCGGCGATCTTCTCGACGCAGATGACGCCTTCGTGGCTGGCCTTGTGGGCAAGCCACGGGGCGCCGGCGATGTCGCCGATGGCGTAAACGCCGGGCTCGCCGGTTTCCAGCCATTCATTGACGACGACATGGGTGCGGTCGATCTGTACCTTGGTACCTTCCAGGCCCAGATTTTCGACATTGCCGACGATGCCGACGGCCATGATGACGCGATCGACGGTGATGGCCTGGGCCTTGCCGCCGACTTCGATATTGACGGTGACGTCGCTGGCGGTCTTGGTGAAGCCCTTGACCGACGCCCCGGCGATGATCTTCATGCCCTGCTTTTCAAAGGCTTTGTGGGCGAATGCCGAGATTTCGGCATCTTCGACCGGCAGCACGCGGTCGAGAGCCTCGACCACCGTCACCTCGGACCCCAGGGCGTTGAAGAAGCTGGCGAACTCGATGCCGATAGCCCCCGAGCCGACCACCAGCAAGCGCTTGGGTGTGACGTCGGGCACCAGGGCTTCCCTGTAGGTCCAGACCAGCTTGCCGTCGGGCTCCATGCCCGGCAGCACGCGGGCGCGGGCGCCGGTGGCCAGGATGATGTGCTTGGCCGCCAGTTCGGCGACAGGCTTGCCGTCCTTGCTGACGGACACCTTGCCCTTGCCGGCCAGCTTGCCCAGACCGTCGAAGACGGCGATCTTGTTCTTCTTCAGCAGGCCTTTGACGCCGGCCTGAAGCTGGGCGGAAACGCCGCGCGAACGGGCGACGATCTTGGCCAGATCGAAGGAGATATTATCGGCCGCCAGACCGTAGGAGGCGGCATGCTTGAAGTTGCGGTAGACATCCGCCGAGCGCAGCAGCGCCTTGGTGGGGATGCAGCCCCAATTGAGGCAGATGCCGCCCAGATGCTCACGCTCGACCACCGCGGCCTTCAGGCCCAACTGGGCGGCGCGGATGGCCGCCACATAACCGCCGGGGCCGCCGCCGATGATGACGATGTCGAAATTGGTATCGGACATGAACGTCGTCTCCTTGTATTCGCAGGGCTCCGCCCCGCACCCCGCCAGGGACTTAGTCCCTGGACCCCAGCTGATGGGTTCCAAGGCCTCTGGCCTTGGCGGGTGTGGGCAAAGCCCACGTGAGTGCGAAAAGGTCTCTTACAACAGCATCGTCAGCGGTTCCTCGACCAGCTTCTTGAAAGCGGCCAGGAACTCGGCGCCGACGGCCCCGTCCACCACGCGGTGATCGACCGACAGGGTGCAGCTCATCACCGTAGCGATGCCAAGCGCGCCGTCCTTAACGACCGGGCGCTGTTCGCCCGCGCCCACGGCCAGGATGCAGCCCTGGGGCGGATTGATGATGGCGGCGAACTCCTTGACGCCGAACATGCCGAGATTCGAGATGGTGAAGGTGCCGCCCTGGAATTCCTCGGGCTTGAGCTTGCCGTCCTTGGCCTTGGCGGCCAGGGACTTCATCTCACCGGAAATGGCGGCCAGACCCTTTTGGTCGGCGTGTTTGACGATGGGGGTGATCAAACCGGCCGGCGTGGCCACGGCCACCGAGACATCGACATCCGTGTACAGGCGGATGGCGGTATCGGTGAACGAGGCGTTGGCCGCCGGAACCTTCTTCAGGGCCAGGGCTACGGCGCGGATGATGAAATCGTTGACCGACAGCTTGTAATCGTCGGAACGGCCGTTCAGATCGGCGCGCAACGCCAGCAGCTTGTCGAGCTGGCAATCGACGGTCAGATAGAAATGCGGAACGGTCTGCTTGGCCTCGGTCAGGCGCTGGGCGATGACCTTGCGCATGCTGGTCAGCGGCACTTCGGTATAGGCCGGGCCGAAAGCCGGGGCCGGAGCGGCGGCGGCGGCCGGAACGGCGGCGGGAACGGCGGCGGATTTGGCCGGACCGGAGGCCAAAGCCTCCTCCACGTCGTGCTTGACGATGCGGCCATGGGGGCCAGAACCGGCCACGGCCTTCAGGTCCAGACCCGCATCCTTGGCGATGCGCCGGGCCAGAGGGGTGGCGAAAACGCGGTCGCCCTGGACGGTAATAGGGACGGCGGCCACGGGAGTGGAAACTGCCGGAGCCGGAGCCGCGGCCGGAGCAGCGGCCGGTTTGGCGGCGGGAGCGGCGGCGGAAATCGCCGAGGCGTCCTCGCCCTCTTCCAGGATCACGCCGATCAGGGTGTTGACGGCCACGCCCGAAGTCCCGGCGGGCACCAGGATTTTAGCCAGGGTACCTTCGTCGATGGCCTCGAACTCCATGGTCGCCTTGTCAGTTTCGATCTCGGCGATGACGTCGCCGGACTTGACGGCGTCGCCTTCGTTCTTCAGCCAACGCGCCAGGGTGCCCTCGGTCATGGTCGGCGACAGGGCGGGCATCAGGATGTTGATAGGCATACCTCAGCCCTCCTTAGCGATAGCAAACGGCTTTGACGGCGGCCACCACGTCGTCGATCTGGGGCAGCGACAGTCGCTCCAGATTGGCGGCATAGGGCATGGGCACGTCCTTGCCGCAAACACGGGTGACGGGAGCGTCCAGCCAGTCGAACGCATGCTCGTTGATCACCGAGGCGATTTCCGAACCGATGCCGGCATACGGCCAACCTTCCTCCAGAGTCACCAGGCGGTTGGTCTTCTTGACCGATTCGACGATGGTGTGAACGTCGAGAGGACGGATACTGCGCAGGTTGATGACCTCCAGCTCGATCCCGTCCTTGGCCAGCACTTCCGCCGCCTCCAGGGCCAGACCGACCATGCGCGAGAAAGCCGTGATGGTGACGGAGGAACCTGTCCGCTCGATCTTGGCCTTGCCGATGGGGATGATGAAATCCGGGTCATCGGGCACATCGAAGCTCTGACCGTAGAGCAGTTCATTTTCCAGCACCACCACCGGATTGGGATCGCGGATGGCGGCTTTCAGCAGCCCCTTGGCGTCGGCGGCGGAGTAAGGCGCCACCACCTTCAGACCGGGGCAATGGGCGTACCAGGAAGCATAGCACTGGCTATGCTGGGCGCCGACACGCGACGCCACGCCGTTGGGGCCGCGGAAAACGATGCTGCTGGAAAGCTGGCCGCCGCCCATATACAGGGTCTTGGCCGCCGAATTGATGATGTGGTCGATGGCCTGCATCGAGAAATTGAAGGTCATGAATTCGACGATCGGCTTCAGCCCGCCATAGGCGGCACCGACGCCCAAGCCGGCGAAGCCCATCTCGGTAATGGGGGTGTCGATGACGCGGTCGGCGCCGAATTCATCCAGCAGCCCTTGGCTGACCTTATAGGCGCCCTGGTATTGGCCGACTTCCTCACCCATCAGGAACACCGCCGGATCATGGCGCATTTCTTCGGCCATGGCGTCGCGCAGGGCTTCTCGCACGGTCTGGCGGATGGTCTTGGAATAGACCTTTTCCTCGGGAACGACCACCGGCTCGGGCGCGCACAGGCTTTGCGGCGTCGGGGCACTATGATCGTGGTTGACCGGCACGGACTTGGCGATGGGATGGTCCATGGCCGCCTGCAGGGCGTCACGGCTTTCGCCGTCTTCCAGCAGCAGGGCGATGGGGGTGTTGACGGCCACGCCCTCGGTGCCGCCGGTAATCAGGATTTTCCCGATCGTGCCTTCCTCGACGGCTTCCAGTTCCATGGTGGCCTTGTCGGTCTCGATCTCGGCCAGCACGTCGCCGGACTTGACGGTATCGCCCTCGGCCTTCAGCCAACGGGCCAGCTTGCCCTCGGTCATGGTCGGCGACAGGGCGGGCATCAGAATTTGAATCGGCATTGTCTTGTTCTCCCGCTCAGGCGTCGATCAGCACGTCGGTCCACAGCTCGGACGGATCCGGCTCGGGACTGGTGGTGGCGAAGTCGGCGGATTCGGTGACGATGGCCTTGACCTCGCGGTCGATCTCCTTCAGCGCGTCCTCGGTCAGCTTACCCTCATCCACCAGCTTCTTGCGCAACTGGTCGATGGGGTCGTGCTGCTCGCGCATCTTGGCGACCTCCTCCTTGGTGCGGTACTTGGCGGGATCGGACATGGAATGGCCGCGATAGCGATAGGTCTTCATCTCCAGGATGGTCGGCCCCTTGCCGGCGCGGGCGCGGGCCACGGCCTCCTCGCCGGCGGCCTTGACCGCCAGAACGTCCATGCCATCGACGGCGAAGCCGGGAATGTTGTAGGCCACGCCGCGGCGGCACAGCTCGGTGCCGGCGGACGAACGCTCGATGGAGGTGCCCATGGCGTATTTATTGTTCTCGATCACATAGATCACGGGCAGATCCCAAAGCCCGGCCATGTTGAAGCTTTCGTAAACCTGACCCTGGTTAACGGCGCCGTCGCCCAGATAGCACAGGCAGACGCCGCCGTCCTTGTTGTATTTGTGGGCGAAAGCCAAACCGGTGCCCAGCGGCACCTGGGCGCCGACGATGCCGTGGCCGCCGTAGAATTTCTTCTCGCGGCTGAACATGTGCATCGAACCGCCCTTGCCCTTGGAATAACCACCGGCGCGCCCCGTCAATTCGGCCATGACGCCCTTGGCGTCCATGCCGCAGGCCAGCATGTGGCCGTGGTCGCGGTAGCTGGTGATCACCGAATCGCGCTGGTTGCTGATGGCCGACTGCATGCCCACCACCACGGCCTCCTGGCCGATGTAGAGGTGGCAGAAACCGTTGATCAGACCCATGCCGTAAAGCTGGCCGGCCTTCTCCTCGAAGCGGCGGATCAGCAGCATGTCACGGTAATAGCCGATCAGCTCGGCATCGCTTACGGCCGGTTCTTCGGCCTTGGTCCGGCGCCTGGTGGTGGCCATTCTTCATCCTCCCAGAGTGTCTTGCTGTTGCGCTGATATCGAATTTTAAGGCTTCGCGCAAGCGTTGTCGGCAGCGGTAAAGCGTTGTATTGCAATGCACAAATGACAATTAACTGAATAATGGTTAATTGTGGATATGCTGCGAAATGGCGGATGGGCACCCCCGTATGCGGCTGAATCCGTTTGCCTTCATGGACATAGGAGGCGACAACGGAATTTCCAAGGGCGGGCGGACCGAAGCGATCGCCCCGAAAGCCGTCGCGGGATTTTTTTCACGAACGCGCCCCTCGCCAGCCACCGGGAAATTCTGCCCGGTCTGGATTTTCTGGCTTGGATTTCATCGACGTCCGAGAAATCACTTTGCCAGGCCGCCTTACGGCGCGGCATGTCAGCGACCACTGTTCGCAGGCACACCGTCCTGGGCGAACACCCTGATGAGCTTGCGCCACGCCGCCGCACGACGCCTGGAATTGATCGAGGCGGAGATGGGCGCCTTCCCCGTTTTGGCCTGTGGCGGCCGCGAGATCGTGCTGGGCCAGGATGACCGGCATCAGGACTTCCGCATCCATATCAGGGTGTTGGACAGCCGACGGGGAAACCCGCACCGACGGACCCTGGCGCGTCTCAATTCGCTGCTGGGACGGATTTACCTGACGGCGGTGCTGCCGTTCCACCACGCCATCGTGCGCAGCATACCGAAGCGTTCCTGCGACGGACCGTCTCGAATAGTAAATAACTGATTAAGAGAAGTATTGCCGAAAGACTTACTTCTTGCCGCGCAGAACCACGATCTCGTCGTCATGCCCCATGTTGAGCATCACGCGGGCACGCTCTTCCAGCATGTCCGGGTCCAAATGATCGGGGCGCAGCAGGACGGCGCGGCGATCCAGGGTCGCCCGACTGTCTTCAAGCTGGGCCAGAGTTTCCTCGGCTTGCTTGATATCCTGGTTCAATTGCCACCACGCCATCAGACCGCGATCGCCCTGCACCGTATGGTAGGCGAAATAAACCACCAGGGTCAGCCCCAGAAAGGGACCAACGATGTGGCGGACGCGACGGCGGATTTCCTTGGCGATCAACATGGCCGCATGGAATCACACTCCGATTCCCGGCGTCAATAAGTATTCGCAAATTATTTTTGCCCCCAAAACGCATGGCAGACCTGAGAGTCCGCCCCACTGTGACGACCATCACTTGAGAGTCAAAGGAGTCACATTTCCGGCGACAGTTCCACCATAGGAGTCCCCAAGAAGAACAGAAAGGGTCCAATCCACAAGATATGACCGCAAATGCCCCTCACCCCCTATATTTTGTGTTCCCTAGCTTTGTTGCCCGGCCACAAATGCACAACCATTCCTCCCAGGGCCAGCAAACCGCAATAGGCGCAGACGCCCAGCCATCCGGCATGGCTCCACACCACCGTCGCCCCCGCCGAGCCTAAACCGCCGCCAATGAACATGCCGGTCATGAAGATGGTGTTCAGGCGGCTGCGCGCCTCGGGACGTAAGGCGTAGACCCGATGCTGGTTGGACACCAGAACGCTCTGAATGGCGAAATCCAGCAGCACGACCGCCAGCACCAGCCCCGGCAAGGTATCCCACAGCCCGAAGATCAGCCACGACGCCAAACACAAAACCACCCCCAGCAGAATCACCTGCCCCGGCCCCCGGCGGTCGGCCAGACGTCCGGCAAGAGGAGCCGCGAACACCCCGACGGCTCCGACCACGCCGAACAGGCCGGCGACATCCGCGCCCAAGTGGAAATGCGGTTCCTGCAGGTGAAAGGCCAGGATGGCCCAAAACGACGTAAAGGTGGCGAACAGCAGAGACTGCAGGACGGTGGCGCGGCGCAGCACCGGCTCGCCGCGCCACAGCGGCAGCAATGACCGCAGAGCGCCGCCATAGCCCAGCCGGTTGGCCGAGACGGACTTTATGGAAGGCAAACGCGCCGCCATCACGCCGGCCGTGGCCAGGGACAACGGCACCGCCAGCCAGAACATCGCCCGCCAGCCCAGGTGGGTGCCGACAAATCCGGCCAGGGTGCGGCTGAACAGCAGACCGCACAGCAAACCGCCCATCACCGTGCCGATGACCTTGCCCCGCGCTTCGGGCGCCGCCAGCGCGGCGGAGAAGGGCACGATCTGCTGCGCGGCGGTGGACACCATGCCGACGCAGAAAGACGCCGCCAGCAGGCCCGCCGGCGACGGCGCCAGGGCGTTGCCCACCAGGGTCAGGGCCAAAACCACGAACTGGCCGACGATCAACCGGCGGCGGTCCATGATGTCCCCCAGCGGCACCAGCAGAAACAGACCCAGGGCATAGCCCAGCTGGGTGGCGGTGGGCACCAGCCCGATATCGGCGTCACCGGCGAAATCCCGCTGCATCAGGCCCAGCATCGGCTGGCAGTAATAAATATTGGCGACGGCGACACCGCAGGCGGCGGCCATGGCGAAGGTCAGAGCCTTGCTCATGGGCTGGGACTGTTCGGACATGATGGAAAGAAACCCCTCAGCGACTTTGCCCCTTATATGGGGACAGGGCCGGCTTTTGCCAAATACGCCACAAGTCGTTCATGAGCCGGGACCATAACCGCGGAAGATCGGCGGCCAGATGCCCCAAATGAAAAGAGGGAGCCTTGCGGCTCCCCCTTCATCTCGTCGGTTCGAACGCCGATCAGCGGCGGATGATCGAGCGACCGGCGTAATGCGCCACCGGGCCCAGTTCTTCCTCGATGCGGATCAGCTGGTTGTACTTGGCGATACGGTCGGAACGCGACATGGAGCCGGTCTTGATCTGGCCGCAGTTGGTGGCGACGGCCAGGTCGGCGATGGTGCTGTCCTCGGTCTCGCCCGAACGGTGCGACATGACGGCGGTATAGCCGGCCTTATGCGCCATCTCGACGGCTTCCAGGGTCTCGGACAAGCTGCCGATCTGGTTGACCTTCACCAGGATCGAGTTGGCGATACCCTTCTCGATGCCCTTGGCCAGACGCTTCGGATTGGTGACGAACAGGTCGTCGCCCACCAGCTGAATCTTGTTGCCCAGAGCGTCGGACAGCAGCTTCCAGCCTTCCCAGTCGTCCTCGGACATGCCGTCTTCGATGGAAACGATGGGGAAGTTGGCGACCAGCTTACTGTAGTACTTCACCATGCCCTTGCTATCGAGGGTCTTCTTCTCGCCGGCCATGACGTACTTGCCGTCCTTGAAGAATTCCGACGAAGCCGAGTCCAGGGCCAGGGTGATGTCGTCGCCGGGCTTGAAGCCGGCGGCCTCGATGGCCTTCATGATGAATTCCAGGGCGGTCTCGGCACTCTTCAAATTGGGAGCGAAACCGCCTTCGTCACCGACGTTGGTGTTGTGGCCGGCGTCCTTCAGGGCCTTCTTCAGGGCATGGAACACCTCGGCGCCCATGCGGATGCCTTCGGCCACCGACGCGGCCGAAACCGGCTGGATCATGAATTCCTGAATGTCGATGGGATTGTCGGCGTGGGCGCCGCCGTTGATGATGTTCATCATCGGCACCGGCAGGGTGCGGGCGAAGGTGCCGCCAACATAACGGTAGAGCGGCAGACCGGCTTCCTCGGCGGCGGCCTTGGCCACGGCCAGGGAAACACCGAGAATGGCGTTGGCGCCCAGCCGGCCCTTGTTGGGGGTGCCGTCCAGCTCGATCATGGTGCGGTCGACGATCAGTTGCTCGTCGGCGTCCATACCGGCCAGGGCGTCGTAAATCTCGCCGTTGACGGACTCGACGGCCTTCAGCACGCCCTTGCCGCCATAACGGCCCTTGTCGCCGTCGCGCAGCTCGACCGCTTCGTGAGCGCCGGTCGAGGCGCCCGAAGGAACGGCGGCCCGGCCAAACGCGCCGGATTCCAGGATGACGTCAACTTCGACGGTGGGATTGCCACGCGAATCGAGAATTTCGCGAGCATGGATATCGGTAATCGCGGTCATCTGCCCCACTCCTCCTATTTGGATATTATCAAGCGATGCTTACGGGATTCGATTTCGCCAGCTTGTCGAAAGCCATCAGGGTTTCGATGAAGGCCGGCATCTGGGACAAGGGGATCATGTTCGGCCCATCGCTGGGCGCCTTGTCCGGACATTCATGAGCTTCGGCGAAGACGGCGGCGACGCCCACCGCGACGGCGGCGCGGGCCAGCACCGGCGCAAACTCACGCTGGCCGCCCGAGGTCGTCCCCTGCCCGCCGGGCTGCTGCACCGAATGGGTAGCGTCGAACACCACCGGACAGCCGGTACGGGCCATGACCGGCAAACCGCGCATGTCGGAAATCAGGGTGTTGTAGCCGAAGCTGGTGCCACGGTCGCACAGCATGACGTTGGGATTGCCGGTGCTTTCGATCTTCTTGGCGACGTTGGCCATGTCCCACGGAGCCAGGAACTGTCCCTTCTTGACGTTGATGGCCCGTCCGGTGGCGCCGGCGGCCAGCAGCAGATCGGTCTGGCGGCAGAGGAAGGCCGGAATCTGCAGCACGTCGACCACTTCGGCGACGAGAGCGCATTGTTCCGGCAGATGCACGTCGGTCAGCACGGGAATGCCCAGCTTCTCGCGGATTTCGGCGAAGACGGGCAAGGCTCCGTCCAGCCCCATGCCGCGCTGGGTGGCGATGCTGGTGCGGTTGGCCTTGTCGAACGAGGTCTTGAAGACCAGCCCGATTCCGGCCTTGTCGCACATTTCCTTCAGCGCCAAAGCGCTTTCCAGAGCGTGATCGCGGCTTTCCATCTGGCACGGGCCGGAGATCAGCACCAACGGCAGATCGTTGCCGATGGTGACCGATCCCAGGGAGATGTGCCGGTGCGTAACGGCGTTGCTCATGCGGGAATCCTCAGACCAGACGCGACTGGGTGACGGCGGCCTGGATGAACGAGGTGAACAGCGGGTGCGGATCGAACGGCTTCGACTTCAGCTCCGGATGGAACTGCACGCCGATGAACCAGGGATGGTCCGGACGCTCGACGATTTCCGGCAGAACGCCGTCCGGCGACATGCCCGAGAACAGCAGGCCGCACTTCTCCAGCCGTTCCATGTAGTCGATATTGACTTCATAGCGGTGGCGATGGCGTTCGCTGATGACTTTCTGGCCGTAGATGTCGGCGACGCGGGTGCCGGCGCGCAAATGGCACTCGTAGGCCCCCAGACGCATGGTGCCGCCCAGATCGTCGTCATGGGTGCGGCGCACGGTCTGATTGCCACTGGTCCATTCGGTCATCAGACCGACCACCGGCTCGGCGCAGGGGCCGAATTCCGACGAAGTCGCGTTGGGCAGGCCGGCCTGATTGCGGGCGGCCTCGATGACCGCCATCTGCATGCCGAAACAGATGCCGAAATAGGGCACGCGATGTTCGCGGGCGAAACGCACCGCCTCGATCTTGCCCGACACGCCGCGCTCGCCGAAACCGCCGGGCACCAGAATGCCGTGCACGTCCTCCAGATGGTGGATGGCGTCCTCGGATTCGAAGATCTGGCTGTCCAGCCAGTCCAGGTTGACCTTGACGTTGTTGGCGATGCCGCCGTGATGCAGAGCCTCGGCCAGCGACTTGTAGCTGTCCAGCAGGCTGGTGTATTTGCCGACCACGGCGATACGGACTTCGCCTTCCGGATAACGGATGCGGCTGACGATGTTCTGCCAGCGGGTCAGGTTGGGCTGGGGCGCGTCGGACAGGCCGAAATGCTTGCAGACCTGGGCGTCCAATCCCTGTTCGTGATAGCTGATCGGCACCTGATAGATGGTGTCCACGTCCAGGGCCGGAATCACCGCCTCTTCGCGCACGTTGCAGAACAAGGCGATCTTGCGGCGCTCGCCTTCGGGAATGTCGCGGTCGGAACGGCACATCAGCATGTCGGGCTGAATGCCCACCGACAACAGCTCCTTGACGGAATGCTGGGTCGGCTTGGTCTTCAGCTCGCCGGCCGACGGAATATAGGGCAGCAGGGTCAGGTGCACGAACATCGTGTGCTCGCGCCCCAGCTCGTTGCCGAGCTGGCGGATGGCTTCCAGGAACGGCGTGCTTTCGATGTCGCCGACGGTGCCGCCGATCTCGCACAGCACGAAATCCTCGTCGGTCAGATCCGACTTGATGAATTCCTTGATGGCGTCGGTAACGTGGGGAATCACCTGCACGGTGGCGCCCAGATAATCGCCGCGGCGTTCCTTGGCGATGACGTTGGAATAGATGCGCCCGGTGGTGATGTTGTCGGAACGGCGCGAGGGAACGCCGGTGAAGCGTTCGTAATGGCCCAGGTCAAGGTCGGTTTCGGCGCCGTCGTCGGTCACGTAGACCTCGCCGTGCTGATAAGGGCTCATGGTGCCCGGATCGACATTGAGATAAGGGTCCAGCTTGCGCAGGCGGACCTTGAAACCGCGGGTCTGAAGGACCGAAGCCAGGGCGGCGGAAGCCAGCCCCTTGCCCAGCGAGGAAACCACGCCGCCGGTAATGAAGATAAATCGCGTCATGGACCGCAACCATACACTAAGGGTCGCCACCGCCCAAGGGGTGGCAGACGGGAATTGCACAAAAAAGAGAGGCGGCGAAGGTCGCCGCCTCTGCGGGATGAGCCGGACTTACCGGCTAAGGGGCGCCGCCGGGGCCGCCGGAGCGGCGGGAGCCGCCGGCTGCTCGGACTGCGCCGGCGCCTGATCGACGATCGAAGACGGCTGGCCGCGGTGGTTGGCCAGCAGGGCCAGGGCCAGGCTGGTCAGAAAGAAGCCGGTCGCCAAGATGGCGGTGGTACGGGTCAGAAGATTGCCCGCGGCGCGGCCGGTCATCAGTCCGCCGCCGCTGCCGCCGATGCCCAGGGCTCCGCCCTCGCTCCGCTGCAGCAGAATGACCCCCACCATGGCGATGGCGATCAGGAGATGAATGACAAGCAACACGTTGATCATGGATCACACCAAAAAAGCTGGGCTCCGCCGTCCACCCCCTGTCGGAGGAGACGGCGGAGCGATCTCGTTGGCGCTTTATAATTCGCCGGATACCACAATGGCTAGGGGCAACTTTGCGCGATGGCCCAAAAATCTTCGACCTTGAGGCTGGCGCCGCCGATCAGGCCGCCGTCCACATCCTCCAAAGCCAACAGTTCCTTGGCGTTGGAGGGTTTCATGGAACCGCCGTAGAGAATCTTCAATCCGCCGGCGATTTCGGCGCCCAGGGTATCGACGGCCAGCGAACGGATGGCGCCGTGCACTTCGGCGACGTCGGCGATGCTGGGAGTGCGGCCGGTGCCGATGGCCCAGACGGGCTCGTAGGCGATGACGGTGTTGGCGGCCGTGGCGCCTTCCGGAATCGAGCCCAGGAACTGCTCGCCCACCACTTTGATGGTCAGTCCGGCGTCGCGTTCCGTTTCGGTTTCGCCGATGCAGATGATGGCCACCAGACCGGCGGCGTGGGCGGCGGCGGCCTTGGCGCGGACGATCTCGTCGCTTTCACCGTGATCGGCGCGGCGCTCGGAATGGCCGACGATCACATAGGCCGCCCCCAGATCCTTCAAAGCCACGGCGGCGGTGTCGCCGGTATGGGCGCCCGACTTGTCGGCGTGGCAGTCCTGCCCGCCGACGGCCAGGGCCGAACCGGCCGCGGCCTGGGCCACGGCGTCGATCAGGGTGGCGGGCGGACAGACCAGCATGTCGCAACGGGGAGCGGCTTCGGCGATCTTGGCGGCGACGCCCTTGGCCAGAGCCACGCCATCGGCCTTCAGGCCGTTCATCTTCCAATTGCCGGCAATCAAGGGACGACGCGCCATGATTCAGAACCTCCCACAGGAAAATTTCGATGGCGCGGGTGTAGCACAGCCCCGCAATCTTGAAAAGCAGACTGGCTTGAAAAGCAGACTGGCTCGAAAAGCAAACTGGCTCGAAAAGCAAACTGGCTCGAAAAGCAGGCCGGCCTGAAACGCGGTCTGGGGGAATACCGGCCGCCGACGCCGGCTCCGTTTTCCGAGTTGCCCAGCCCTCGCGCCGCTTCTATGATGCCGGCCTCGCCGCTTTTGGCCGCACTTTAGACAAGACGTGACATGCTCGACACCTTCCGCAAGCATTCCCAGCATTGGATCATCAAGATCCTGTTCGTGTTGCTGATTCTCAGCTTTGGGATTTGGGGGATCGGCGACGTCGTCCGCCTGCGCGCCGAAAGCCAGCCCGCCATCACCGTCGGTCACGCCGAAATCGGCGCCCGTCAGGTGATCGAGGAATTCCGCCGTCAGGCCGAGCAGATCGTCAACATGTCCAAAGGCAAGATCAGCATGGAGCAGATCCGCCAGATGGGCGTGCTGGACAACACCATCCAGCAGATGGTCAGCCGTGGCCTGTTGGATCAGGAAGCCTCGCGCCTGAAGATGACCGTCGCCGACGATACCCTGCGCCAGATCATCTACAACGAGCCGGCCTTCAAGAACGCCGAGGGCAAGTTCGACAAGCAGCGCTATCAGTTCGCCCTGTCGCGCGCCGGTCTGACCGAAGCCATGTTCCTGGCCGAAGAGCGCGGCAACATCCTGCGCGACGGCCTGCTGGCCTCGGTCGAGGGCGGTCTGGCCGCGCCCAGTTCGTCCGTCGAGGCCTTGTTCCGTTACGCCTACGAACAGCGGGTGGCCGAAACCGTCACCTTCCCGGCCGAAAAAATGCCCGAGCCGGCCAAGGCCGACGACGCCCTGCTGAAGACCTATTACGATGGCCACCAAGCCGAATTCATGGCCCCCGAACTGCGCTCGGGCGTTGCCGTGATTCTGCGCCCCGAAGATTACGCCGCCGACATCAAGCCGTCGGACGCCGACGTCGAGAAAGCCTATCAGGCCCGTCAGGCCGAATTCGTCCAGCCCGAGAAGCGCACCATTGCCGTCGCCAGCTTCGCCGACGAGGCCAAAGCCAAAGCCTTCGCCGCCGCCGTCGCGGGCGGCAAGGATTTCGCCGCCGAAGCCAAGGCCGAGGGCAGCGAAGCCGTCGACATGGGCACCGTCGAGCCCAAGACCATTCCCGTGCCCGAACTGGCCAAGCCGGTGTTCGCCCTGACCGCCCCCGGCCTTGCCGGTCCGGTGCAGTCGGCCCTGGGCTGGCAGGTGGCCAAGGTCAGCGCCGTCCAGGCTGGAAAATCCAGGTCGCTGGCCGAAGTGCGCGACCTGATCGTCCGCGATCTGGTCAAGGCCGAAGCCCAAAGCAAGCTTTATCCCGTCTCGACCGACCTGGAAGACACCCTCGGCTCGGGCGCCAGCCTGGAAGAGGCCGCCGGATCGAAGAACCTGAAGCTGATCAAGCTGACCGACATCGACGCCCAGAACAACGGCGCCGACGGCAAGCCCGCCGCCCAATCCCTGCCCCCCGCCGTGCTGGAAGCCCTGTTCAAGGCCGACAAGGGCACCACCGGCTCGGTCGAGAAGCTGGATAACGACGCCGGATATTACGTGGTGCGCGTCGATACCGTCACCCTGCCCGCCGTGCGCCCGCTGGATCGCATCAAGGACCGCGTCGCCGCCGCCTGGGCTTTCGAGGAAAAGCAGCGCGCCGCCCGCAAGCTGGCCGAAGCCGCCGTCGAACGCCTGAACAAGGGCGAGCCCCTGGCCGCCGTCGCCGGGTCGTTCAAGGCCGACGCCACCCAGCCGTTCCGCCGCGTCATGGCTCCCGATTCCGGCGTGCCGGTCAACCTGCCCGCCGCCGCCTTCAAGCTCCAGCCGGGACAGGCCGTCGTGGTCGAGGATCCGTCGGGAGCCGTCATCGCCGCCCGCCTGAAGTCCATCCAGCCCGCCGATCCCAAGGCCCAGGCCCTGGTCTTCCAGAACGCCCGCGAGCAGTTCACCAAGAGCCTGGGCAACGACCTGATGGTCAGCTACCGACAGGCTCTGACCCAGAATCTGGGCGTGTCGGTCAACCGTCCGCTGATCGACGCCCAGTTCGAAAAGTAAGGCACGCAGCCATGAATACCCCGCTTGATTTCGACAGCTTCCGCAGCCGCTACGAAGCCGGACAGGCCCAGGTGGTGTGGACCGATCTGGTGGCCGACCTGGAAACTCCGGTCTCGGCCATGCTGAAGCTGGCGGAAGGCCGACCCAACAGCTTCCTGCTGGAATCTGTGGAAGGCGGGGCCATTCGCGGACGCTATTCCTTCATCGGCCTGAAGCCCGACCTGATCTGGCGCTGCCACGGCAATTTTGCCGAAATCAACCGTCAGGCCCGCTTCGATCCCAACGCCTTCGCTCCCTGTCCGATCGCCGTTGAAAAGGGCGCCTTGGCCAGCCTGCGCGCCGTGGTCGACGAAACCCGCCTGGAGCTGCCCGAGCATCTGCCCCCCATGGCCGCCGGCCTAGTGGGATACATGGGCTATGACACCATCCGCCTGGTCGAGCGCCTGCCCGACAACAATCCGGACAATCTGGGCATTCCCGACGGCGTCTTCGTGCGCCCGACCATCATGGCCATCTTCGACAACGTCAACGACAAGGTGACCATCGTCACCCCCGTGCGTCCCGCCGAAGGCGTCTCCGCCCGCGCCGCCTATGCCCAGGCCCAGGAACGTCTGGCCGACGTGGTGGCCGATTTCGAGCGTCCCCTGCCCTATGGCCGCAACGCCTCGGACGCCGAACTGGACATGCCCGAAGCCACGGCCAACATGACGCCCGAGCAGTTCAAGGACATGGTCGCCAAGGCCAAGGAATACATCCTGGCCGGCGACATCTTCCAGGTGGTGCTGAGCCAGCGCCTGTCCATGCCCTTCAAACTGCCTCCGTTCGCGCTCTACCGGGCTTTGCGCCGCACCAACCCGTCGCCGTTCCTGTTCTTCCTGGACTTCTCCGGCTTCTCTCTGGTGGGATCGAGCCCGGAAATCCTGGTGCGCCTGCGCGACGGCACCGTCACCATCCGCCCCATCGCCGGAACCCGCAAGCGCGGCGCCAACGAAGCCGAGGACAAGGCTTTGGCCGCCGACCTGCTGGCCGACCCCAAGGAATTGGCCGAGCACCTGATGCTGCTCGACCTGGGCCGCAACGATGTCGGCCGGGTGGCCGAAATCGGCACGGTCACCGTTACCGAAAAGATGATCATCGAGCTTTACTCCCACGTCATGCACATCGTCTCGAACGTGGAAGGCAAGCTGGACACCAAACATCACGACGCCATGGACGCCCTGTTCGCCGGTTTTCCCGCCGGGACCGTGTCGGGCGCGCCCAAGGTGCGGGCCATGGAGATCATCGACGAACTGGAACCGGAGCGCCGCAGCTTCTATGCCGGCTGCATCGGCTATTTCGCCGCCAACGGTTCGTTGGACACCTGCATCGCGCTGCGCACCGCCCTGGTCAAGGACGGCGTCATCACCGTGCAGGCCGGAGCCGGCATCGTCGCCGATTCGGTTCCCGAATCCGAACACCAGGAATGCTGGAACAAAGCCCGCGCCGTCATCCGCGCCGCCGAAGAGGCCGTGCGCTTCTCTACCGGACGGAACCGCTGACATGGCCGACGCCATGACCCAAACCTTCCGCGCCGTCTGCCCCGACGCCAAGGTTCTGCACGTCTTCCGGCTGGTGTCCGAAGGCGGCAAGACCATGGGCTGGTGCACCAAATGCCGCACCCTGCACCCCCTGTCCGTTCTTTCAGACGGAAAAACAGGCGATGAAGAAATCGTCCGCGATCAAAAATCACGGCGAAAGAAGAAGTAACCTCCCTCACGGCCTGAATTGACAGCCCCTTCCAGCCTAGGCATATTTGCCTGGGATAGGGTGTCGATTTATTACATATGTTATAATTTCCTTCCGGCCTTGGGCTTGAGGGCAGGCAATCTTTTCCTGCAATGAAATATAGCTTGTATAAAACCGGGATCCCGCACGCTCAGAGCAACACCATTACGGAAAATCCGAAATGGTTTCTTATCTTGGGGGAAATCTTGCATAAACTACGGAATATTACATTTACTCTTATTTGCCTATCCGGGCTTTCCATTACCGAGGCGCACGCCGGAGACAGCGCCGCGTTCTCGGGTATCGACATCAATACGGGTCTGGGACTAAGCGGGAATCTGTCGAAGACCACGGGCAGTTACAATTATACTAATCTTTTCGGCGGCGCCGCCGATGCCGCCGCCAACAGCAGCAAAACGGCGCAGGCCGAGTTTGATACCCGCGTCGTGCCGAGTCTGAGCCTAGGCTACAGCCTGCCTGTAAACGACAGCGCCTTCGTGCGTATCAACGCCACGGCCTTTTTCAATAATGGGAAAACGGCCGTCAACAGCGGCGACTACACGTTTCCCAACCCCAACAACCGTTCCGACGCTTTGCTGGGTTACAACGTCACCACCACAGTCGATACAAAGTCCCATTTTGCCATCGGTATCGAGCCGGGTTATGCCTTCACGGATGCTCTTGCCGGTTTTTTCAGCCTGAGCTACCACAATCTTAGAGCCGATCTTTCAACCAAATCCGGGTACGACCACTCCAATCAGAACGCCGCGGCCTTTACCACCGACAGCACGGAGTCGAAAACCTTCCACGGCATCGGCATTGGTGTCGGCGGGAAATACCTGTTGACCGAAAATTGGGAAATCGGAGCCCAGGCCGAATATGTCTATTATTCGTCCGCCAACCTAAACAACGTGAAGTTCACCTCCACGCTGGATGAAATCCACCTGAACCAATCGGTAAAAATTAATCCGTCGTCGGCCGATTTGCGCGTGACGCTGGGCTATAAATTTTAAGACGAAGCCCGTTTAAGCGACGCCAATAAAAAAACCCCGGGCATCACCCGGGGTTTTCTTTCAAGGCTTATCCGCAGCCGGGGCACTTGCCGCAGCCGCCCGATTTTTCCTTGGTTGAACAGCGGCGTTGGATCGCCTGCCAGATTTTCCGTCCCAGGACCGCAGCGGCGATCAGAACGATGACGGCGACGATCACGGTCTGCATCAGATCAGCCTCCAAAGACGGCCAGCGCCACCCGATAGGTGGCGAAGGCGGCAAGGTAGGCCAAGGCGGTGAGAAACACGAACATCACGGCCGGCCAGAACTTGGAATTCAATTCGCGCCGAACCACCGACAGGGTGGCCAGGCATTGCGGCGCGAAGACGTACCACGCCAGCAGCGACAAGGCCGTGGGCAACCCCCAGGAATTGGCCAGAACCGAAGCCAGGGAACTGTGCAAGGCCTCGCCAGTGTCCGACAGGGCATAGATGGTGCCGAGCACACCGACGGCGACTTCGCGGGCGGCCATGCCCGGCACCAGGGCCAGGGCGATCTGCCAGTTGAAGCCGATGGGCGCCAGAAGGGGTTCCAGGGCGTGGCCGATGGTGCCGGCGATGGAATAGCGGATGGCGGCTTCCGTGGCCCCATCGGGAGCGGCGGGATAGCTGGCCAGGAACCACACCAGCACCATCAGCGAAAAGATGGTGGTGCCGGCCCGCGTCAAAAAGGCGCGGCCACGGTCGTAAAGCCCCAGGGAAACGTTGCGCAGACGCGGCAGACGATAGGCGGGAAGCTCCATCAGCAGCGGCTCGCGGGCTCCCTTCAGCACCGTGCGCTTCATGACGAAAGCGACCGCCAGCCCCGAGAAGATGCCGGCGGCATACAGACTGAACATCACCAGGCCGGGCAAGCCGATCCAACCGCCCAGCACGGCGCGGTTGGGAACGAAGGCGGCAATGATCAGGGTGTAGACCGGCAGACGGGCCGAACAGGTCATCAGCGGCGCGATCATGATGGTGGCGATGCGGTCGGCGCGGTTCTCGATGGTGCGGGCCGCCATGATGCCCGGCACGGCGCAGGCGAAACTGGACAGCAGCGGGATGAAAGCCCGGCCATGCAGCCCGACGCCCCCCATCAGCTTGTCCAACAGGAAGGCCGCGCGGGCCATATAGCCGGAATCCTCCAGCAACTGGATGAACAGGAACAGCACCAGAATCTGCGGCAGGAACATCACGACGCTGCCCACGCCGGCGATGACGCCGTCGGTGATCAGGCTGCGCAGGGGGCCGTCGGCCATGGTGTCCGAAATGAAGGCGGTCAGGGCCGACAGCCCGGCGTCGATCAGGTCCATCGGCAGCTTGGCCCAAGCGAACACGCCCTGGAACATCAAAAACAGAACGGCCATCAGGATGCCCAGCCCCAAGGCCGGGTGCAAAAGCACGTTGTCCAGACTGCGGGTCAAGGCATGAGGCTTGGCCGGCACCTGCACGGCGGCGGCCAGGATGCGCTCGACCTCGCGGTGATAGTCGCGCAGATCATGGCTGGACGGCTCACTCCAGCCGCACTCGGCCTGAGGCGCGGACCAGCCCTCGACTTCGGCCATCTGAATGGTGCGGTCGATCTGTTTCAGCAGGCCTTGAACGCCGTTCTTCTCGATGGCGACGGTTCCCACCACCGGCATGCCCAATTCGGCCGACAGCTCGGAGGCGTCGACGGCCATGCCTTGTTTCTCGGCGGCGTCCATCATGTTCAGAGCCAGGATGGTGGGCAGTCCCAACTGGCGCATTTCCAGGGCCAAGCGCAGATTCTGGCGCAGATTGGTGGCGTCGGCGACGAAGACGATGGCGTCGGGCACCGCTTCGTTCTTCATGCGCCCCAGCACCACGTCGCGGGTCACGGCTTCGTCGGGGGAACGGGCCCGTAGGCTATAGGTGCCCGGCAAGTCGATGACCTTGACCTTGGTGCCGGCCGGGCTGACGAACAGCCCCTCTTTGCGCTCCACCGTCACGCCGGCATAGTTGGCGACCTTCTGGCGGCTGCCGGTCAAGGCATTGAACAGGGCGGTCTTGCCGCTGTTGGGATTGCCGACCAGGGCGATGCGCGGAGGCTGAACGTTCTTGATGTCGGCCATGATCAGGCCGCTCCGTTCAAAAGATGCACCAGCACGGCCTTAGCCTCGTTGCGGCGCAGAGCGACCGTATGATCGTCGACGCGGATGGCGATGGGATCGCGGCGGGGAAAGCCTTCGTGCAGCACCTCGATGCGCGCGCCTTCCACCAGCCCCATTTCGATCAGGCGGCGCTCCAGTTCCCCGGGCGCCAGCGGGGTCGCGACGGCGGCTTCGTCCAGACCGACAATCTCAGCCTCGGCCCCCCTGCTCAAAGACGCCAAGGTCAGCTTCCGTCCGTCCTGAATCATGCTGCGTGCCCTACTCACCGCCCCCGGTGAAAAACTGCCGTGGAGGTGTTGGGAATAAGAGCCAGTCTCAACCTCCAGGGCCGACGGTAAACAGGGCTGACCTAATCCGCAAGGACTTTATGGGTGCTCTGCGACTCCAGCTTATGCGCTTTGTCAGCCTCCCGTCGGTAATAGTCGAAACGGGCCGGAGCCGTGCGGAAAGCCGCGTCCTTGGCGTCGTCCAAAGCCTGGGCCAAAGGCTTGGCGGCAACCACCGGCCTTTGGTCGGCCAGCAGCGCCCAGCCGCCGTCAAATTGCCGTTCCAGGCGATAGCGGCGGGTCAGCCAGCGGGGCCTGGCGAACGGCTTCAGGCTACGGAACCGGCCTTGGCCGAAGGCTTCCGGCTTCATGCGGCTGTCGCCCAGCAGATGAAAGCGCACCACACCCACCGCCCGTTCCGGCGACGCCTGAACGATCCGCGTCAGCTTCCAGCCGTCGGCCACCAGAACGGGGTCGCCGGCGATGTCGAAGTGATTCCCCGACGACGAACAGCCACACCCGTTCTTGGCTCCGGCCGGCGCTTCCAGAAACGGTCCCAGCCGGTCGAAGCCGTCGCCCGACAGATCCCGGGCGATAAAGGCCGACAGATGTTCAGCAGCCGTCTCCTCGGCCGCCGCCGCTCCGCCCCACAGCACCAGCAGAACCACCGCCAGCCCCAGCCGCCTCATTTCATGCCTCCGGTTGGAAAACCCTGTTGAACATGCATAATGGCGCAAGAACGCCGACCTTTCGAGACCAGTCGATGCCCGATGCCAAAAGCCGCCAGCATCCCAGCCGCCGCGCCGTCCTCGGCGGCTTGGCCGGGCTGACGGCCGCGCTGCTGGCCGGTTCGGCGCAAGCCCGCCCCCGGGCGCGCATCATCAATGTGGTCAACGCCCACACCGGCGCCCGCTTCAAAGGCATCTACGCCGTCGACCAGGATTACTTCAAAGGCCCGCTGGAAGGCTTTTCCGAGATCGCCAAGGATTTCCACGCCAACCAGACCCACCGCATGCACCCGGCCACCCTAGACATCATCTGGATCTATCAGACCATCCTGGGATTGGACGAGGCCGTGCTGCTGTCGGGCTACCGCACGCCCCATACCAATGCCAATCTGGAAGGCGCGGCCCGCCACAGCTTCCACATGCGCGGCATGGCCTTGGACCTGATGGTGCCGGGTCGCCATTCGGTGGCGTCGGTGGGCGACGAGATGCGGCGCTTCATCGGCGGCGGCATCGGCCTTTATCACGCCCGCGACTTCGTGCATCTGGATGTCGGCCCGCAACGCGACTGGGTGGGCTAATCCTTTCGGGTCGATGCCCCTGTTCCCATGATGGCTTTGAAGCTGCCGTGCTTTGCGCTTCAATGATCGGATGAGCAACGACGAGACCATCACCTACCGCTTTCATCTGGCCGAGGGGGTTCACGAGATTCCCTTGCGCTTCGACGCCGCCGATTTCTCGCTGATCGACGACCATGCCGAGGCGCCGCCCGATTGGGCCCGGCTGGAAAACCATCAGTGCGGCCATTGCCCTTTAAGCACAGAACAATCGCCCTTTTGCCCCATGGCCCGTGCCATGGCCGGCTACATCGAAACCTTCGACCGCTTCTACTCCTACGAGGAGGCCGTCATCGAAGTCGTCACCAAGAACCGCACGGTGGTCGGCAAAATGGCGCTGCAACGGGGCATGGCATCGCTGGTCGGCCTGATCGGCGCGACATCGGGCTGTCCGCACCTTGCCTTTTTCCGCGCCATGGCCCGCTTTCACCTGCCCTTCGCCCGCGACGACGAGACCTTGTACCGGGTGTTTTCCATGTATCTGCTGATGCGCCACATCGAAGGCTGGGACGTTCCCCCCGGAGAGGACGCTTTTGCCGGGCTTCAGGATTTAAGCCGCGCCGCCACCCTGGTCAACCGCTGCATGGCCGAGCGCATCCGCGCCGCCTTCGCCAAGGATGTGGTGATCAACGCCATCATCGTGCTGGACAGCTTCGCCCAGGCGGTGCCTTTCGTCATCGAGGAGAAGTTGACAGAGTTGCGCACCATGTTCGTCATGCCCAAGGGCTGACCTCGTTCTTTGGAACGATGGGAAAATCCAAAGATCGCCCCTGCGGCCCCATTCCCGCCTTTAGGTTGCCTTCCCCAGAACCGACATCGGCCTTACATTTTCATAGAGAAACAAAGGTGCTCCCGACCGGACCAAGAGCCGCAATTCCATTCCGAAAAGACCAAAAAAAGAAACGGGCGCTGGAATTCACCGATGATACTGAGATCGCTAAGAAACCACCTGACAGAGAGCGCCCAGCGGACCGCCGCCGCCATGATCGTCGCCATCGGTCTGGCCACCGGGCTTTTAGGCGTCACCGGCTTTTATTCCGAAGTGGACGACATCGAACAGCTTACCCTGGCCTCGTCGTCGATCCTGCAACATCAGATCAACCACAGCTTCCTGAACATCGACGACGTGCTGAGCGACACAGCCAGCCGCATCGACATCGACGCCTGGCCGGACTCGCCGCTGATTCCCTGGCTACAGGGACGCATGGCCTCCTTTCCGGAAATTTCGGCCATCACCCTGGTCAAGACCAACGGCTACACCACGGCGGGCGCCCTGACACTGCAGGGATTATTCGGACGTTCCGTCGACGTCACCGACCGCGACTATTTCAAGCACCACATGAACAACCCCGCCGATTCCAGCCTGTATATCGGCGCCCCCATGCGCAACCGACTAAACGGGAAACCCAGCATTCCGGTTTCCAAGGCCATCATCGCCCCCAACGGCAGGCTGAAAGGAATTGTGCTGGCCTTGGTCGATCCCCGCGCCCTGGAAAGCGCGATGCTGATGATGCGCACCCGCGGCGACATCTTCAACATGCTGCTCAAGGTCGATGGAACCGTCCTCAGCCGCGCTCCGGCGCTGGACGTCGCCACCGGCCAGTCGGTTCTGACCGAACCGTTTTTTCAGCAGGTCCGCCAATCGCCCTTGCTGGGGGTCGGCACATTTTCTTCGCCCCTGGACGGGCAACAGCAAATCCTGTCTTACCGTTCGCTGGGACGCTATCCCCTGGTGGTGGTTTCAGGCGTGCCCCGCTGGAACGCCCTGAGCGCCTGGCGTGAACGGCTGTACTGGGTCTTGGGCATCATCGGCATCCTGCTGGCCGCCCTGTACGCCCTTGCCTGCCTGTCGGACCGCCGCGAGGAAATGCGCAAGGAACTTTATTCGGCGGCACGAACCGCGGCGAAGCACGCGGTGGAAGTGCAGCAGCAATTCGTCGACGCTATCGAAACCATCCGCGACGGCATCGCCCTTTACGACGAAAACGATTTTCTCGTATTGAGCAACGCCCAGTACCGCAACATGGCCGAAGGAATGGTGGCCGACATCCTGGTTCCCGGCAACCGTTTCGAGGATATCGTCCGCACCGCCGCCCAGCGCGGCATCTATACCTTGGAAGGCCGCGCCCTGGAGACATTCCTCCAGTCCCGGCTGGAAGAGCACCGCAACCCCACCGGACAAGCCGTTCTGCATCCCATGCACGGCGGCCGCTGGATGATCAGCCGCGAGTTCCGCACCCGCGCCGGCGGCGTTGTCGCCACCCGTTCCGACGTCACCGACCTGCGCATGCGCGAGTTCGAGGCTGAGGCCGTCAAGAAACGCTATCAGCTGATTCTGGATTCGGCCGGCGACGGCATCATCGGCATCGGCGCCGACGACACCATCATGTTCGCCAATCAGGCCGCCCTATCGATGCTCGACGCCAAGAGCGGCAGCCTGGACGGGCAAAATTTCCGCGTCTCGCTGTGCGGTTCCGCCGCCGCCCTGCGGACCCCGCCCGAGTTGGAGGGAGAAGCGACCCTGACCGGTCAGGAAGAGTTTCAGGCCAGAGAACGCAGGTTTACCGCCGAATATGTGCTGTCCCCCATTTTCGAGGGTGAGAATTACAATGGCGCCGTGCTGGTGTTCCGCGACATTTCACTGCGAAAACAATATGAAAACACCATCACGCTGCACCAAAAAGAACTGGAAACTCTGGTAAAAGAGCGGACTCGCGAACTCTCCACCGAGATCGAGCAACGGTCCCGCACCGAGGAAGCCTTGCGCAAGAACCAGGGCCGCCTGATGGGCATCACCTCGAATTTGGTTGAGGGCGTGCTGCTGGTCGACCTGTTCGGCCACATCCTGTTCGCCAACACGTCGGCCCACAAGCTGCTGGTCAACCAAACCCGCGCCTTGTCCGGCACCGATCTGGACGACACCATGCAGGTTCTGATCGGAGAACAGCCGGTCGTCTTTGAAGACAGCCCCTTCAAGCGGGCCATCGAAGCCGGAGCGCCGGTGATCGAGGACGACGCCGTCTTCATGACCAGCGACGGCCGCCGCCTGTCGGTCGGTTTCGCCGCCGCCCCGTTGGTCGAGGACGGCAAGCGCCGGGGCGCCGTCATCTCGTTCCGCAACATCGAAGCCCTGAAGACCGCCCAACGCGAAGCCCTGCAATCGTCACGCCTGGCCAGCGTCGGCCAACTGGCCGCCGGCATCGCCCATGAAATCAATACGCCGATCCAATATATCGGCGACAATCTGCGTTTCTTCCGAGATTCCATGGGCGAGATCGCCGGCGCCTTGCAGGAACTGAAAGCCCTGGCCGCCAGCGCCGGGCAATCCGATCAGGCCGTGCAGCTGTTCAACCGGCACGACTGCGATTATCTGATGGAGGAACTGCCGCTGGCCGCCAGCCAGTCCTTGCAGGGGGTCGACCATGTGGCTCACATCGTTCGCTCGATGAAGGACTTCTCGCACCCGGGAACCACCGCCAAAGTGGCCACCGACATCAACCGCGCCATAGACAGCACTCTGACCGTCTGCCGTAACGAGTGGAAACACGTCGCTCAGGTTGAAACAGACTTGGCCCCAGACCTTCCTAGCGTGTTATGCTTCCCCGCCGACATCAATCAAGTGTTGCTCAATCTGGTGATCAATGCCGCACAGGCCATCGATGCCGCACGGGCCATCGATGCCGCACGGCCCATCGACGCCGCCGGCAACACTGAAGCCCGGGGCGTACAGGGATTGATCCGTATCTCGACCCGTCATTGCGACGACGACTATGCCGAAATCCGCATCCAGGACAACGGCCCCGGCGTTCCCAAGGCCATCCGCGACAAGATTTTCGATCCGTTCTTCACCACCAAGGAAGTCGGCAAGGGCACCGGCCAAGGTTTGTCCATCTGCCTGGACGTCATCCGCAACAAGCACGGCGGACGGCTTTTCCTTGACGACAGCGGCGGCGGCGCCTGCTTCGTCGTCCAACTGCCGATCCACGAGAAACCCGAAGTCTCCGGCAAACCCGAAGCCATGGCCGACCAGGGGCAGCCGTCATGAAAGCCGCGATCCTTTTCATCGATGACGACACCAACCTTCTGCGCGGGCTGCAACGCATGCTCCGGCGTCAGCGCGAGGATTGGGACATGGAATTCGTCGATGGCGGCGCCAAGGCGCTGGAAATCATGGCCGCCAAGACCTTCGACATGGTGGTGTCGGACATGCGCATGCCGGAGTTGGACGGCGCCAGTCTGCTGTCCGAGGTGGAACGCCTCTATCCCGGCACCATCCGCATCATTCTGTCCGGCTATGCCGAGGAAAAAAGCCTGATGCGCAGCGTCGGCCCGGCGCACCAATATCTGTCCAAGCCCTGCGACGCCGAAACCATCGTCGCCCTGATGGACCGGACGCTGCGGTTGCAGCGCATCCTGCAAGACCAGCGCCTGCGCTCGCTGGTGGCCAGCCTGCGCAACCTGCCCAGCCAGCCGACCCTGTTCATGCGCCTGACCGAGGCCATGGACAATCCGTTGACCACCAGCCGGCAGATCGCCGCCATCGTTTCCGAAGACGTGGCCATGACCGCCGAATTGTTGAAGGTCACCAACTCGTCCTATTTCTCCTTCACCAGCCGGGTATCGTCGGTGGAACAGGCGGTACGGCTGCTGGGGCTGGAGACGGTGCGCACCCTGGTGTTGCATACCGGCATTTTCCGCCAGTACGAAGGCGGTTCCGCCGGCATGGCGCGGATCAAGCAATTGAGCGATTACGGCATCGCCGTCGGGGCCCTGGCCCGCAAGCTGGCCCGGCAGGACGGAGCCCAGGAAAGCACGGTGCTGCAGGCCGAATGCGCCGGCACCCTGTCGGGCATCGGCATGCTGGTGCTTCTCGACCGGGATTACGGCCACTACCTTGACACTTACGCCGGGCAGGACGCGGCCGGTATCGTCCAGGCCGAGATGGACGCTTTCCACGCCACCCACGCGGAACTCGGCGCCTATCTGCTGGGGCTGTGGGGCTTCGCCGATCCGGTGGTCGAGGCGGTGCTGCTGCAACTCCATCCGTCGGTCACGCCGGATGCCCGCAGCACGCCCCTCACCTATGTCCATCTGGCCCGCGCTTTCGGGCCTGCCATCCCGCTTCTGGGGCCGCCGCCTTACATGGCGAGGCTGGCCGTCGATCAGGCTTATATCGACCGACAGAACCTGAGCGCTTTATGCAACGCCGCCGAAAGAATCCAAGCCGAGGCCGTCCCATGAGCAGTTCGATCCTGATTATCGACGACGACGTCAACCTGCTGTCCGCCATGAAGCGGCAGTTGCGCGGCCGTTTTCCCGTCACCACCGCCCAGGGCGGCGAAGAGGCCGTGGCGTTGCTGTCGGAAACCAAGGACTATCCCGCCGTCATTCTGTGCGACATGCGTATGGGCGGCATGAACGGCGTCGAAACCCTGCGCCGGGCCAAAGAGCTGTCGCCGGAATCGGTGCGCATGATGCTGACCGGCAACGCCGACATGCAGACGGCCATCGACGCCATCAACAACGGCAACATCTTCCGTTTCCTGACCAAGCCCTGCGCCCCCGACGTGCTGGAAGCCGGATTGGAAGCCGCCCTGGAGCAGCACCGGCTGATCATCGCCGAACGGGAACTGCTGGAAACCACCCTGGCCGGCAGCATCAAGGTCATGATGGACTTGCTGGCCCTGGCCTATCCCCAGGGTTACAGCCGCGCCACCCGCATCCGCAAATGGGTGCACAAGCTGAACACGGCGGCGAACATGCCGCACCGATGGCAGTTGGACATCGCGGCCATGCTGGCTCCCATGGGAATGATCTCCCTGCCGGACGAGGTGTTGACCAAGGTGCATCGCCGCACGCCTTTGTCCGAGACCGAGCAGTGGCTTCTCGACCGCGCCCCGGCCACGGCCCGCGACGTCATCGCCCACATTCCCCGTCTGAAGGGCGTCGCCGAAATCGTCTATCTTCAGAACAGGGGATTCGACGGCAGCGGCGTGCCCGCCGATGGCCCAAGCGGCAGCGACATCCCCATCGACGCCCGCTTGCTGAGGATTCTCAACGACCTCAGCGAAGTCTGCAAGAACATGGCCCCAAGCCTCGTCGATTTCGCCGTGCTGGAAGTGAACTCCGAACGCTACGACATGGCCCTGTTCCGCAAGGTCAAGGCGGCGCTGATGACGCCCGAGGCGCCCGCCTCGGCCAAGCGCAAGCTGTCCACCGCGTTGCTGCTGCCCGGTATGGATCTGGCCGAGGATGTGGTCAGCCGCGAGGGACGCCTGGTGCTGGCCGGACTGACGCCGCTGTCGGAATCCCATGTCGAACGGCTGCGCATTCTGGCCAAGCTGAAGCTGATCGACGACACCGTTGTCGTCTTCGCCGACGACAGCACCGAATTGAAGATGTGACAAAAGCTTGCCATAACATCCCCAACGGTTTTCCCTGAGCATGTTTTAGGGCTTGTTTTCCAGGACTTGGGGTATTGGCGATGGATCTGCAGACGCTGCTGTTCGAACAGGCGCAAAGGCTGGAGGCGGAAGGCAATGCCGCCCAGGCGGCGCAGTTCTATCAGCGCATCCTTGAAGACAAGCCCGATCATGCCGACGCCAACGCCGCCCTGGGGCGCCTGTTATGCCGCCAAGGCATGGCGGCGCAAGGCATCGGCTTTCTGTCCAGGGCGTCCTCGCTGACCCCAGACGCTCCCGGCGTCTGGTTGGATTTGGGACTGGCGCTGCAAAAAGAGGGCTACCAGGACCACGCCCGCCGCGCATTGCTGTCCGCCGCCAGCCTCGCCCCCGACGACCCGTCGCTGATCTCGGCTTTGGCCGACGGATTGCGGGAACTGTCCCTGCCCGGCGACGCCGCCCGCCAATACGAGAAGCTGGCCGAACTGGTGCCGGGCTTGGCCGCCGCCCACAACAATCTGGGCACCTGCCTGTTGGAATTGAAGCGCCGCGACGAAGCCCTGGCCGCGTTCCGCCGAGCCGTCATCGCCGATCCCCAGATGATCGAGGCCTTGAGCAATCTAGCCATGCTCTGCGTCGAAACCGGCCGCAACGAGGAAAGCATCAGCCTCTATTCCCGCCTGCGGGCGCTGCGCCCCGATCTGGTGCAGGCGGCACTGAACCAGGGCGTGGCCTATTACCGCGAAGGCCGGCTGGAGGAAGCCGCCGCCACCTTGCGCGAAGCCGCGGCGCTGGCCCCCGACAATGCCCAAATCCATTATAATCTGGCCCAAGTGCTGCTGCTGAAGGGCAATCTCGACGCCGGTTTCGCCGAATATGAGTGGCGGTGGAGCTGCTCGGAATTCCCATCTCCCAGACTGCTGTTCTCGCAGCCCGCCTGGAAGGGCGAGCCGCTGGAAGGACGCACGCTGCTGATCCATGCCGAACAGGGGTTCGGCGACGTTCTGCAATTCTGCCGCCTGCTGCCCTTGGCCGGGCGCGGCGGCAAGGTCATTTTTCTCTGCCCGGCGCCGCTGCTGGAATTGCTGGGCGGCATGGACGGCGTCGACATCGTGGCCGAGGGCGCCGACCTGCCCGCCTTCGATCTTTACTGCCCCTTGCTCAGTTTGCCTCATCTGCTGGGGCCGCACGTTCACCCTGAACCGCCTTATCTGAAAGCTCCACATAAGCGACTGTTCCAACCGGACGCGCGGTTGCATGTCGGACTGGTCTGGACCGGCAATCCGCTGAACGGACGCAACCATGTCCGCCGGGTGCCGCTGGAACAGATGGCCCGCCTGCCGGCTTTGCCGGACATCGCCTATCACTCCTTGCAATACCGTCCCGAGGAGGGATGGCGCGAAGCCTTTCCCTTTGCCGTCGACGATCTGTCGTCCGCAATCTCCACCTTCGGCGATCTGGCCGCCGCCATGGAGCAGTTGGATCTGATCATTTCCATGTGCAGCGCCCCCGTTCATCTGGCCGGAGCCCTGAACCGCCCCTGCTGGGTGCTGCTGCATCAGCTTCCCGACTGGCGCTGGGGCATGAGCGGACGGGAAAATCCCTGGTACCCCAACACCCGTCTTTACCGCCAGCCGTCCGCCGGGAACTGGCAGGCGGTGATCGACGCCGTCTCCGGCGACCTTGCCGATCTTGCCGCCAAGAAAAAACCATGAGGACGTTCATGACTTTTCGCCGTTTCCTCGTCGGACTGATGCTGGTTCTGCCGGCCGCCTCCTTCGCCGACCAGCCGCCGGCCCTGGACTTCAACACCATGAGCCGAGACGCCTCGGTCAGCGCCGATTGCGCCGTCACTTTCGACGACGGCCCCGGCCCTCATACCGACGCCCTGCTGGATCTGCTCAAGGAACGGCAGATCAAGGCCACCTTCTTCGTTCTAGGCGAACACGCCCGGCATTATCCCGACACCATCCGCCGCATGGTGGCCGAAGGGCACGAGGTCGAGAACCACTCGTGGGATCACCCGGACATGCGCAAGCTGGACGAAGCCGCCCGCCAGAAAGAGATGGAAGACACCGTCACCCTGCTGAAAAGCCTGGGCGTCACGCCCCATTACTTCCGCCCGCCCTACGGCGCCTACGATCCGGCGCTGGTACAGCAGGCCCATCAGGACGGTCTGGAAGTGGTGCTGTGGACCCGCGACAGCATCGATTGGCGCTATCACACCGTCGCCCAACTTGAAGGCGACATCCTGCCCAAGGGCGAAGGCGCCCATGGGGTGTTCCTGTTCCACGACATTCACGACAGCACCATCGCCGCCATGCCCGCCGTGCTCGACGACCTGAAGTCCAAGGGCTGCCACTTCGCCACCGTGGCGCAGTGGGCCGAGGACAGCGACCGCCGCCGCGCCGCCGCGCCGCAATTGGCCACGGTTCCCAAGGCGGAACCCAAGCCCGGGATCAGCAGTTGGCTGAAGAAGCTGTGGTAACGCTCAGGACCGGGCCCAATAACGGCCCAAGCCGGTTTCGTCGCCGCTGAAGACGTTGCGGTCGCAGCGGTCAACGCCCGGCATGGCCCGCGACAGCGGCCCGAACGGACCGGAGCCGCCGGCCCCGTTGTCGCCGGCATATTGCCAGAAACGCCAGCCCCGACCGGCCCAGGCGGCGGGAAGCTCGGGCTCCATGCGATAATCGGCCAGCCACAGGTCGCATCCCGACAACAGAGACCCCGGCGCGATAGCCCCGCAAAGGGATTGGCCGGTGCGGCGGTGCGTCTCGCCGTCGGCCCAAGCTGGTTGCACGTATAGCAGCGGCAGACGGCCGGTGACGGCCATGACGGTGGCGGCGAATTCCTCGGCCTGCGGCAAAGTCATGGAATTGGTCGGCACCCGCTCGTTCAGCTCCAGATCCAGCACCAGCAATGTCTGCGGTCCCGGCTGCGCCGCCGCCAGGAAGGCGCGCGCCTGTTCGGCGCCCGAATGCATGCGTGTGCCGAAATGATAGCCGCCCCACAGCAGACCGGCCTCTTCGGCCATGACGCGGCGTTGGGCGTACAAAGGATCGAACCAGTCGTTGCCCTCGCTGGCCTTGTGAATCACGGCTTTCAGACCGCCATATTGGCGGGCCATGCCGAAATCCATGATGCTGCTGTGATGGTTGAGGTCGATCACTCCGTCCAACCCCACATCCGAGGGATTGGACACCGGCCCCGTCGTCGCCTTGCGCCGGGCGATGACCGCCGGGGCATAGGAGGCCGGGGCCTCGACGCGACGCGGCGGCGCCGACGCGCAACCGCTCAAGCCCAAAGCCGCCAGCCCCATCACCACCTGACGCCGGGAAACGCCGGACATCTTTCCTCCCTCGCATGGACGGTCGGCAGGGTGCCCAACCATCTCCGACAAGGCAAGAGCCGTCTGCCTGCCATGCAATTCCGGCGCGGCAACATCATCCGCATCGACGCTTTCCAAGATCGCGTGTAAAGAATCTCCGATGACCAAACCCCATGCCTTTCATCCGACCATTCTGCGCGAATACGACATTCGCGGAACCGTCGGCAAAACCCTGTTCGCCGCCGACGCCAAAGCCATCGGCAGAAGCTTCGGCACCCTGGTCCTCGATGCCGGCGGCCGCACCGTCTGCGTCGGACGCGACGGACGCCTGTCGTCGCCGGAACTGGAAGAGGCTCTGTTGCGCGGCTTGTCGAACTGCGGCCTGACGGTTCGGCGGATCGGGCTGGGGCCGTCGCCCTTGCTGTACTTCGCCTGCCGGCATCTCGACGCTGACGCCGGCATCATGGTGACGGGATCGCACAATCCTCCGGACCACAACGGCTTCAAAATGTTGCTGAAAGGAAAACCGTTCTTTGCCGAGCAGATCTCACGGCTGGGCCGCCTTGCCGCCGCAGGAGAAACCCGTCGCCTGGATATTATTCCCGGTCAAGTAATCGAAACGCCGTTGCAAAACGCCTACATCGCCCGCTTGTTGCAGGATTTCCGCCCCGGCCGGGATCTGAGCATCGTCTGGGACGCCGGCAACGGCGCCGCCGGTGAGGCCATGGAGATGTTGGCCGCCCGCCTGCCGGGCCGCCACATCCTGTTGAACAGCGTCATCGACGGACATTTTCCCGCCCATCACCCCGATCCCACCCAGCCGGAAAACATGGAGCAACTGCGCCGGACCGTGCTGGCGGAACGCGCCGATTTCGGCATCGCCTTTGACGGCGACGGCGACCGCATCGGCCTGGTGGACGGCGACGGCCATATCCTGTGGGGAGACCAGATGCTGATGCTGTTGGCCGAGGAGGTTCTGGCCGAACATCCCGGTGCCGTCATCCTGGCCGACATCAAATCCAGCCAGGCTCTGTTCGACCGCATCGCCGCCCTGGGCGGCCAAGCCGGCATGTGCCCCACCGGCCATTCGGTGATCAAGTCGCGCCTGAGCGAAACCGGCGCCCTGCTGGCCGGGGAAATGAGCGGCCATCTGTTCTTCGCCGACCGTTATTTTGGCTATGACGACGCCCTTTACGCCGCCGTCCGCATTCTTTCGATGGTTGCCCGTTGGCCTTTGGACCAGACCCTGGCCCGGCGTCACGCCGCCCTGCCCCGACTCCACAGCACGCCGGAACTGCGCATTCCCTGCGCCGACGAAGAGAAACATTCCAAGGTCTCCGCCTTGAAAGCCCGGCTGGCAGCCGAAGGCGCCGACGTCATCGACATCGACGGCGTGCGCGTGGTCGGCGACGACGGCTGGTGGCTGCTGCGCGCCTCGAACACCCAGCCTTGCCTGGTCGCCCGTTGCGAATCCGCGACTCCTGAAGGGTTGGAGCGGCTGAAACGGCAGCTTGAGCACGCCTTAGGTTAGGCTGTCGATCGAAATGCGGATGGCGTCATGCCGCCAATATTCGTGGTCGCAGTCGATGATGCGGCCTGTCTGATCGAAGTTCACGCGCGAAATCAGTAGAATCGGGCTGCCCTCGGCCAGCATCAGCGCCTGAGCCACCTCGCCCCGCGCCGCCGTCGGAATAATATCGAAACGCGAGCGGCCGTAATGCAGGCCGTAACGGGTTTCGTAGATCAGGGTCAAAGACTGGGTCAGATCCAGATCGAGAATGCCGGGAAACACATCCGGCTTCAGATAATGGCGCACGAACAGCACCACCCGCCCGTCCAGGCTGCGCAGCCGCTGGATTTCATGCAGACGCGACAACGCCGGCAGCTCCAGTTCCTGGCACAAGGCCGGCGTCGCCAGCACGGTACGGGCAGACAAAAGCTTCGTCTCCACTTGGCGCCGCTGGGCCGTCACCAACTGGTGGAAGTGGGATTTGTATTGGGGATTGTAGACCAGGCGAGGCGGCGCTACGAACCAGCCGCGCCGCTCCTCACGGTAGATGCGGCCCTCGGCCTCCAGCGCCTGCAACGCCTCTTTCAACGTGATGCGGGTGGTGGAAAACAGATCGCTCAATTCCCGCTCGGACGGCAGCTTGCATCCCGGCCCCAAAAGGCCGCTGTCGATCTGGTGCTCCAGCGCCTGGCGGATCGCCGCCGCCTGGGTCAATGCCTGTTCCGTAATCATTTCTGGACTAGTCCAATTTCCTGTCTCATTTTTGAGCAAATCAATGCTACGATCCCTTTGCCCAAAAATGGCGGCGAACCCCTGGAAAGACCAGACTTTTCCGCTGGATTGGGAAAAATGACACAAAAGGGAAACTTGAAAAGCGGAACATCCTGCTTCTCACTCTTGATCACCGAGGCCGGGAAACTGGCATAGTCCAAAGGATGGGAACCATGAAGAAGCTGATGGTCGGCGTTCTGGCCGGCGTGATGAGCCTGACGGCTTTGCAGGTGAATGCTCAGAATATCGATTCCCTGGTTCAGGCCGCCAAGAAGGAAGGCGCCGTCAACAGCGTCGGCATGCCCGACGACTGGGCCAACTGGAAGGACACCTGGGCGCAAATTTCCGAGAAATACGGATTGAAGCATCAGGACACCGATATGAGCTCGGCCCAGGAAATCGCCAAGTTCGATGCCGAAAAGACCAACGCCACCGCCGATATCGGCGACGTCGGTCACGCCTTCGCCTCGGTCGCCGTGCAAAAAGGCGTCGCCCAGCCCTACAAGCCCGCCACCTGGGAACAGATCCCCGACTGGGCCAAGGACAAGGACGGCAACTGGATGCTGGCCTACACCGGCACCATCGCCTTCATCATCAACAATCAGTTGGTCGCCGACCAGCCCAAGTCGTGGGCCGATTTGCTGAAAGGCAAGTACCGCGTCACCCTGGGCGACGTCGGCGTCGCCTCGCAGGCCAACAACGGCGTTCTCGCCGCCGCCTTCGCCATGGGCGGCGACGAAAAGAACCTGGATCCGGCCCTGAAGTTCTTCGGCGAGCTGGCCAAACAGAAGCGCCTGTCCCTGAACAACGTCGATATCGCCAATCTGGAAAAGGGCGAGATCGAGGTGGGCGTGCTGTGGGACTTCAACGCCCTGAACTACCGCGACAAGATCGACCCCAAGCGTTTCACCGTGGTGATCCCGTCGGATGGTTCGGTCATCGCCGGCTACAGCACCATCATCAACAAATACGCCCAGCATCCCAATGCCGCCAAGCTGACCCGCGAGTTCATTCTGAGCGACGAAGGACAGATCAATCTGGCGCGCGGCTACGCCCGTCCGATCCGCTCTTCGGTGGTTCTGCCGGCCGATGTCCAGGCCAAGCTGCTGCCGGCCTCGCAGTATGGCTCCGTCCACCCCATCAAGGACTTCGCCGCCTGGGAAGCCACCTCGAAGCAACTGCCGCGCTTCTGGCAGGAACAGGTGATGGTCAACCTGCAATAAGGACCCGACCATTATGTCCAACAAGGTCATCCTCGTTCTCATCGATGGCCTGGCATGGCAGACGGCCCATGACTGCATGGGCTGCCTGCTGGGCTTGAAAGAGGCTGGCCGCGCCAGCCTCTATCGCCTTGAAGCCGCCCTGCCGTCGATCTCGCGGCCGCTTTACGAATGTCTTCTGACCGGCGTCCCGCCGGTAGACAGCGGCGTCATCCACAACCACGTCACCCGCCTGTCCAATCAGACCAGCCTGTTCCATCTGGCCAGCGCCGCCGGCAGGAAGACCGCCGCCGCCGCCTATCATTGGATCAGCGAACTTTACAACCGTTCGCCCTATGTCGCCGTCCGCGACCGCTTCACCGACGATCCCGGCCTGCCGATCCAGCGCGGTATCTTCTATCACGCCGATTCCTACCCCGACGACCATCTGTTCCTGGACGCCGAGCACCTGCGCCGGACTTACGATCCGGACTTCCTGTTCGTCCATTCCATGAACGTGGACGATGCCGGGCACCGCCACGGCTATGACAGCCCGCAATACCGCAACGCCGCCCGCAAGGCCGACCTGCATCTGGCCGATCACCTGCTGGGCTGGCTGGAACAGGGTTATCAGGTGATCGTCACCAGCGATCACGGCATGAACAACGACCACAGCCACGGCGGCGTCCTGCCCGAGGAGCGTCTGGTGCCGCTGTTCACCCTCGGCTCGGCTTTCAGCCACGCCGGACAAGCCGCCGTGCGCCAGACCGAGCTGTGCGGCCTGGCCGCCGACCTGCTGGGAATCGAGCATCAGAAACCCCGAAACCCGGAGCTGTTGCGGCCATGAGCGCATCCACCACGGCGCGGCACTGGAAACGGCATTGGCCCGCGGCCCTGCTGCTACTGCCCATGCTTCTAATCCTGGCCCTGTTCTGCCTGGGGCCGTTGGCCTGGGTGATGGTCAACAGCCTGAATACCGACGACGGTTTCGGTCTGGGCCATTACAGCGAGATTTTCACCTCCGCCTTCTATCTGCAATCCTTCGCCAACAGTCTGTCCATCTCGCTATGGTCCAGCGTTCTTGGGCTGCTGATCGCTCTGGTGGGCGCCGCATCCCTACGCCGGGTGTCGGGACGCTTTCGCGATGCCGTGGTGGCCTTCGTCAATATGACCAGCAACCTGACCGGCGTGCCCCTGGCCTTCGCCTTCATCATCATTGTCGGAGCCAACGGCGCCATTACCCTGATGCTGCGCCAGTCCGGCCTGTTGCAGGATTTCTATCTCTACTCCCGCAACGGCCTGATCCTGATCTATACCTATTTCCAGATTCCGCTGGGGCTGCTGCTGCTCTATCCCGCCTTCGACGCCTTGGACGACGACTGGCAGGCGGCATCCGCCCTGCTGGGAGCCAAGCTGTGGCAATATTGGCTGAAGGTCGCCCTGCCGGTGCTGTCGCCGGCCATTCTGGGCACCTTCATCCTGCTGTTCGCCAACGCCATGGGCGCCTATACCAGCGCCTATGCCCTGACCACCGGCAATTTCAATCTGGTGACGGTGCGCATCGGCAGTCTGGTGGCCGGCAACGTCATTCTCGACCCCAATATGGCCGCCGCCCTGTCGGTGCTGCTGGTGGCGCTGATGGCCCTGGTCACCGCCGTCAACCAATGGCTGCTGAAAAGGTCATATCATGCGCGCTGACCTTTATCACCGCTGCGTGGTGGCGGGACTGATGATCCTGCTGGGCCTGCCGGTGGCCGCCACCCTGCTTTATTCCCTGGCCACCCAGTGGGGCGCCACCATCCTGCCCGACGGCCTGACCCCGGCGTGGTACGTGCAACTGTGGCAGGACGCCCGCTTCCTGAGCGCCTTCGTCCATTCGCTGGAGGTGTGCATCGGCACCTTGCTGATCGGCACGCTGTTCATCGTGCCCGCCGCCTTCGTGGTGTTCTATCGCTTTCCCGGCCTGGCCAAGCTGATGAACCTGCTGATCCTGGTGCCTTTCGCCGTGCCGCCGGTGGTGTCGTCGGTGGGACTGTTGCAGCTTTACGCCGACGGACCGGTGACGCTGGTGGGAACGCCGTGGATTCTGGTGGGCTGCTACTTCACCGTGGCCCTGCCCTTCATGTACCGGGCGCTGGCCAACACCCTGGGGGCGATGAACCTGCACGACCTGATGGACGCCGCCCATCTGCTGGGCGCCAGCACCATGCGGGCCTTTCTGATGGTGGTGCTGCCCAACCTGAAGAAATCGCTGATGGCGTCCCTGTTCCTGTCGTTCTCGTTCCTGCTGGGCGAATTCGTCTTCGCCAACATGCTGGTGGGAACCCGCTACGAGACCTTGCAGGTCTACCTCTACAACGTCCGCCAGACCAGCGGCCATTTCACCAGCGCCGTGGTCTTGAGTTATTTCGCGTTCACCCTGGCTCTGACGTGGCTTGCCGCGCGGCTGGGCAAATCCGATCGAGGCGCCTCATGAGTGTCGTCACCGTTTCCGCCCTGGCCAAGCGCTATGGCGCCGCCACCATTTTCCAGGACATTTCGTTCTCGCTGAAGTCGGGCGAGTTCGTGACCCTGCTGGGACCGTCGGGCTGCGGCAAATCCACCCTGCTGCGCTGCATTTCCGGACTGACCGGGATCGATCACGGCAGCATCTCGGTGGACGGCGGCGACATCACCCACACCCCGCCGCAAAACCGCGGCATCGGCATGGTGTTCCAGTCCTATGCCCTGTTCCCCAACATGACCGCGGCGCAGAACATCGCCTTCGGCCTGAAGATGCAGAAGCTGAAGGCCACCGAAATCGCCGAACGGGTGGCCGAGGTGGTCAAACTGGTGGAACTGGGGGGACGTGAACAGCAATATCCCCACCAACTGTCCGGCGGCCAGCGCCAGCGCGTCGCCCTGGCCCGCGCCCTGGTGGTGCAGCCGCGCATCCTGCTGCTGGACGAACCGCTGTCGGCTCTGGACGCCCGCATCCGCAAATCGTTGCGCGAACAGATCCGCGACATTCAGCAGCGGCTGGGCCTGACCACCATCTTCGTCACCCATGACCAGGAAGAGGCGCTGACCCTGTCGGACCGCATTTTCGTCATGGACCACGGCAAGGTGGTGCAGGAAGGCACGGCGGAAACCGTCTATACCGAACCTGAAACCGAATTCGTCGCCCGCTTCATGGGCAGCTACAACCTGCTGGACCCGGGCCAAGGCAAAGCCTTGCTGGGCGTCGAGGCCAAAGGCCACATCGCCATCCGCCCCGAATCCATTCAGCTGCTGAACCACCCTCAGGACGGTTCCCTGCCCGGCGTCATCCGCCGCCGCCAGCTGCTGGGCAACATCATCCGCTATCAGGTGGAAAGCGCCGGAATATCGCTGCTGGTGGACCGGCTGAACCGTTCCGCCGACGATCTGCTTGCCGACGGCTCAGCCGTGCAGGTGCTGATCAGCCGCGACTCCCTGCGCGAGGTTCGCTGATGCCCTTGGCGATCTTCGATCTGGACGACACCCTGATCGCCGGCGACAGCGCCAGCCTGTGGCTGCGCTTTCTGGTGCAGGAAGGACTGGCCGATCCGGACATGCTGCCGCGCGAGGAGGAGATGATGCGGGCCTATCACCATGGCAGCCTGGAGATGGACGATTATATGCGTTTCACCCTTCAGCCCCTGGCGGGCCGCTCGGTGGACGAGGTGGCCGAATGGGCGGCCCGCTTCATCGACCGCGAGATATCGTCCCTGGTGTACCCTCAGGCGCGGAAAGCCGTCGCCAGCTACCAAAGGGACGGCTGGCGCTGTCTGGTGATATCGGCGACCGGCGAACATGTGGTGGCCCCCATCGCCCGGTCGCTGGGCATCGACGAAGTGCTGGCGATCCAACTGGAAATCGCCGGCAGGCATTACACCGGCAGCACGACAGGCATCCTGACTTTCAAGCAGGGCAAGGTCGACCGGCTGCGCCAATGGCTGGACGCCAACGGCGAAAGCATGAACGGCAGCCATGGCTACAGCGACAGCGGCAACGACATTCCCTTGCTAGAAACGGTGACGCACGCCTTCACCGTCAATCCAGACGCCCGTTTGAACGCCCACGCCGTCGCCGCCCGCTGGTACCGGCTGAACTGGACGCGGGAATAAGCGCCGCACTTATGACGGCGCGCCATTCTTGCCGCGCATAAAACGATAAAAACAAAATCTGGACGCGCGGATGAATTAAGCTCAGCTTGAAATCCCGATCCATTGTATGCGGCGTCATGTTCTTGCGGCACCAGATCAGCATCCGGCTTCGGCGCATGCCCGGATACCGCCTGCTCCGCGATCTCTATTGGCTGATGAGAAGCGGAAAAACACGCAGCTTCGTGCTGTTGCGGAGACACACCGCCGGTCTTTTGTTCCAGCCCTACCCCACCACTCATAATGGCCGTTACGCCAAAGTCTTCACGGCGGTCCGCGCCATTTTAGGCGACGATCCGGAACTCAGGCTGCTGTCCTTCGGCTGTGCGACCGGCGAAGAGCTTTTTACCCTGCGCGCCCACTTTCCCCAGGCCTTCATCCGGGGACTGGACATCAATCCTCGTAATATCAGGATTTGCCGACAACGCCTGCAAGAGCGGAACGATCCGGCCATGAGCGTAGCGGCGGCGGCGGCGGCCGATGACGAGGACGCCGCCAGTTACGATGCGGTTTTCGCCATGGCCGTTTTTCGTCACGGCGATTTATCCGACGGCCCGCCGCCGCCTCGCTGCGATCATTTGATCCGTCACGCCGATATCCGGCGTTGCCTGCGAAGCCTGACCCGCAGCCTGAAGCCGGGCGGTCTGCTGCTTCTATGGCATTGCCAATTCCATCTGGCGGACTGCCTGTCGGCCGATGGCTTCGAATTGGTGCAGGAACAAAACCACCCAGTTCCCGGTCCCCTCTATGGGAGCGACAACCATCTGATTGGCCAATCTTTCTGCCAAGGCCAGCTTTGGCGAAAGTCCTCCGCCTGATCTCTCGATCATCGAGTGATATTGCGAATCACTTGCAACAATCAGCTGTTTCCTCTTAAACTGCGCCCCCTAAGGGGGACTGATGAAACACGACGAGGGCAAACTCAGGCTTTGGCTTACCCACCGGGCGGCTCTGGTGGATTACGCCTGCGGCATGACCGGCAGCAAGGCGGAAGCCGAGGACGTGGTACAAGACGCCTATTTGCGGTTTGTCCCCGAAAAGACGGGAAAAGATGCCGTTGAGCATCCTCTGGGTTATCTGTACCGCATCGTGCGCAATCTGGCTTTGGACCATTTGCGCCGGCCAAAAGCGGACCATGGCGGCGAAACCCTGGAGCGGCTGGCCTCGCCGCTGGCCGACCCCGAGCATCACGCCGTGAGCCGTGACGAATTGCGCCAAGCCGCCCAAGCCGTGCAGGATTTGCCAGATGCCGTCCGCACCGCCTTCACCCTGCATCGCCTTGAAGGACGCACGTTGCAGGACGTGGCCGACCGCCTGGGCGTTTCCGTCCCGACCGCCCACCGCATGGTGCGCGACGCCCTGATGCGCATTTCCCTGCGGCTGGAGGACGGCAATGGCTGAATCCCGTCTTCCCATTCCCGACACCGTTCTGCAGGAAGCCTTCGACCACCTGCTGCATCTGTGCGAGCAGCCGGACGACATCCTGGCCCGCCGCCGCCTGCAACGCTGGCTGGAGCAAAGCTCCCTGCACCGGCAGGCCTGGGCCAAGGCCAAGCGCACCTGGGACATCAGCAACGCCATGGGCTCGGAATCCCGCCCCTCTGTTCTGACCTGGTCCCTGCCAGTCCGCCCCACCCTAATGATGCTGGCGGCCTGTCTGGTCTTAAGCCTGATGATGGTCTGCGGCCTGGAACGGGGCGACCTGTTCAGCCGCCCCAACGAAATCCGCGAGGCGAGGCTGGAAGACGGCAGCAAGGTGGTGATGGATGGCGGCAGCGGTCTGGACGTGCAGTTCGACGACCGTCAGCGCAACGTCGCCCTGCGCCGGGGCGAAGTCTTTTTCGACGTCGCCCACGATAGCGACCGCCCCTTCCGCGTGCGGGCGGGAGACGTCACCGTCACCGTCGTCGGCACTCAGTTCGACGTAAGACTGGACGACGAGGCCGTCACCGTCGCCGTGGCGGGCGGGCGGGTCAGAGTCGCCAACCAGTCCGGAGAGGAAGCGCCCCCCTTGCAGGCCGGACAGGCCGTCCGGGTCGAGCGCCAGAGCGGCGCCATAACCGCCATGAGCGTGGAAGCGAATGACGTCGCCGCCTTTCGGGACGGCAAGCTGGTGGTGGACGACGCCACTTTGGCCCAGGTCGCCCAAGTGCTGAACCGCCACTATGCCGGCCGCCTGATCATTCTTGACGACGCCATGGCCGAGCACCGCGTAACCGGCGTCTTCGACCTCCGCAATCCCGTCTCGGCGCTGCGCGCCGCCGCCGCCCCCTATGGCGGACAGGTCTCAGAATGGGCCGGTTTCCTGGGAATTCTGAAAGGCGGCTGATCTTTTTTCAAAAAATCACCGCCCGCCATGAAAAATCCGGCGGGCCGATCCGTCCCATTCCCTGAGTTGATAATGCAAGTCGTTTGCATTTCCATGATCAGGGACAAGTCATGAAGAGCGAAAAAACATTGAGGGCGTTGCGCAAGGTTCGATTGTTCGGAGGTGTCGCCCTGACCGCGATTTGCATTGCCGCTTCCCCCGCCCGCGCCGCCGATGCCGACGGCAAGCCGGCCGCCGAAAGCGCCCAGGTCAATTTTGCCATTCCGGCCCAGTCCCTGTCGGGAGCCCTGACCCTGTTCGGACGCCAGGCCGGCATCCAGATCAGCGTCAATCCGGCCCTGGTCAACGGCCTGTCCAGCGATGGGCTGAACGGCCGCATGGGCGTGGCCGCCGGTCTGTCGCGGCTGCTGGTCAACAGCGGCCTGACCTTTCAGTTCACCGAACCCGGCACCGCCGTGCTGACCAAGGCCGCCGCCGAGGGCGCCACCACCCTGTCGCCGGTCAACGTCGAAAGCAGCGGCGCCGGCGCCGCTGCCGACACCGCCCGCGGCCCGACCACCGGTTACGTCGCCACCCACAGCGCCTCGGCCACCAAGACCGACACGCCCATCAGCGAAACTTCGCAATCCGTTTCCGTGGTCACCCGCGAGCAATTGGACGAGCAGAATGCGAAAACTGTGACCCAGGCCTTGCGCTACACGCCGGGCGCTTTCACCGGACAGGTCGGCGCTTCCAACCGCTACGACAACGTCATCCTGCGCGGCATGGTCGAACGCAGCATCACCAACATCTATCTCGACGGCCTCAAGCTGCTGAACGACGATCACACCTACAGCGCCATGCAGGTCGACCCCTATTTTCTGGAACGCATCGACGTGGTGAAGGGGCCGTCGTCCGTCCTTTACGGCAGCGGCACGCCGGGCGGCGTCATCGACCTGACCAGCAAGCGGCCCCTGTTCGAGCCCTCCGCCGAGATCGAGGTGAGCATGGGCAACCGCAGCCAGCGCAGCACCAGCTTCGACATTTCCGGCCCGGCTGACGACAGCGGCAATCTGGCCTATCGCTTGGTGGGCACCGGCCATACCGCAAAAACCGAATTCAGCGGCGGCGGCACCGAGGAACGCTATGCCATCGCCCCATCGCTGACGGCCAAAACCGACGACACCACCCTGACTATTCTCACATCGTTCCAGAAAGACCCTAATACCGGTACCCACGGCGCCGTGCCCGGTGAAGGCACACTAACTCCGCACAACGGCCAGTATCTTTCCCGCAAGTTCTTCGACGGCGAACCCGACAAGGACGGCCTGTCCCGAGACCAGAACATGGCCGGATACGAGCTGGAACACCGCTTCAACGACAGCCTGACCGCTCGCCAGAACGTGCGCTATCTGAATTCCAGCGTCGATTTCTCCCAGTATTACGGCTACGGCTGGTCCGGCACCAGCAACGATCTGACCCGTTACTACATCGGCGGCACCGAGCATATGCAGGCCGTCAACGTCGACAACCAGCTCGAGGGCGACTTCAGCACCGGCCCCGTGGTCCACAAGCTGCTGGGCGGCCTGGACTATCAGGGCCGCTCCACCAAGTACGACTGGCTGCGCGGCACCGCCACCACCATCGACGCCTTCAATCCGGTCTACGGCAACACCACCCTGACCGGCACCTCCTGGCAGCGCCATACTCTGGGATTGGAACAGACCGGCCTTTATCTTCAAGATCAGATCGCCCTGGATCATTGGCGCATCTCGCTGGGCGCCCGCCAGGACTGGGCCAACACCAGCGACGAGAACCGCCTGACCAACGACAAGACCGAAGAACAGCGGCACAAGCTGACCAAGCGCGGCGGTCTGCTTTATGCTTTCGACAACGGCGTCTCGCCTTATGTCAGCTATTCGGAATCCTTCAATCCCAGCCTTTACACCGATGCCTCGGGCAATGCCCTGAAACCCACCGAGGCCCATCAGTACGAAGGCGGCGTCAAGTTCCAGCCACCCGGCAGCCGTAGCATGGTCAGCGCCGCCCTGTTCACCATCGATCAGGAAAACACGGCCATGGAGGACATCACCACCGGAACCTACAAGCCGGTGGGCACCATCCGTTCGCAAGGCGTCGAATTGGAAGGCAATCTGCAAGTCACCGACGAGCTGAGGGTGATGGCCGGCTACAGCCTGACCGACGCCAAATACCAGTCCACCCCTTACGGCAACGAAGGCCACGGCGTCGTGCAGGTGCCGAAGAACATGGCATCCCTGTGGGCCGACTACAGCTTCGCCAAAGGGCCGCTGCGCTATCTGTCGCTGGGGGCAGGCGTGCATTACGTCGGCGAAAGCTGGGCCGACATCGAAAACACCACCAAAGTGCCCAGCTACACCATCTTCGACGCCTCGCTGCGTTACGACCTGGAGGCCGTCGGCGCCCACGGAGCCGAGTTCCGTCTGAACGCCACCAACCTGTTCGACAAAAGTTATATCGCCTCTTGCTACAACACCACCTGGTGCTATTGGGGCGAGGAACGCACCATCACCGGCACCCTCAGCTACAAATTCTGAAGCACATGAAAACATCGTCGGAGAGCGGCTTTGCGTAAAATTGATATTTTTTCGCATTCTCAATTACGTGATCCCCCTCTCTCATCCGTCTTAAGAATCGGGGAGCCCGGGCAACCGGGCTCCCTGTCCCCTTTGCTCGAAAGGAAAGCATGAGCAAGCCCATGGACGCGGCACCCCTGAAGACGAACAGCCGCAGCAGGCTGTGGTTCGTTCTGCACGGCTGGCTTGCCCTGCCGCTGTGGGTGTTTTTGTTCTTTGTCTGCCTGACCGGCACTATCGCCACCATCGACCGCGAAATCATGTGGCTGGCGGTGCCGTCCGTGCGCGCCGACAATCCCGGCCATCTGCCGGCCAAACCGCTGAACGAAGTGCTGGCCGACATCACCCGGCAAATTCCCGGCGCGCATGTCGCGCGCATCAATTTCAACGAGCCCTATCTGGCGCTGGAAGTGGAAATCTCGACGCCGGACGCCCCCAACGCCGTCGCCTGGGTCAATCCCTTCACCGGCGCGGTGCAAAGCCTGTCGAAAGGCATCCAGCTTCCCGATTTCATCCGCTCGTTGCACGGCTGGCTGCTGATGCCCTGGTTCACCGGTACGCCCGCCGGCTGGTATCTGGTCTGCGCCCTGTCCATTCCACTGCTGGGATCCTTGATCACCGGGCTGGTGGTCTACAAACGCTTCTGGAAGGCCATCGTCAGCCCCCGCCTGCGTCTGCGCCAAGGCGGGCGCGTGCTGTGGGGAGACGTCCACCGGCTGGCTGGCGTCTGGGGATCGTGGTTCATCGTCACCATCGCCGTCACCGGCTTCTGGTTCCTGGTGGTCGGCGTCATGTACGATCTGCATGTCCAATTGGGACAGGACGATCCCGATATCCCTCGCCGAGAGGCCCCCGTGCGCACGGCCGGCGATCCCATGCCGCCGCTGGACCTGGACGGAGCCGTGGCCACCGCCCGCGCTCTTTCTCCCGGCATTCGCCCCATGACCGTAACGCTGCCCGAACACGCCTTGGGCACGATTTCCATCCAAAGCCGCGACCGCTTGCCTTTGTTGAGCCGGGAAACCTGGATCAATCCCTATTCCGGCGACATGGTCTGGCTGTTCGGCGCCGATATCGCCAATGGCCGGGAGGTGACGTCCATGCTGGCCGGCAGCCTGCATTTCGGCAATTTCGGCGGACTGTGGATCAAGCTGATCTGGACCTTTTTCGGTCTGGTCCTGACCAGTCTGGTCTTGAGCGGCGCGGTCGTCTGGACCAAGCGCACGCTCCAGGCCAGCCGCGCCATCGCCGCTCCGTCGCGCCTGATGACCGTCCTCAGGCGCCTGTGGTTCCGGGGACGCTTCTATCTGGCGGCTCTGGTGCTGATCCTGCCCGTCAACATCTTCCCCTTCTACCTGGTCGAGGCCACCACCCCGCCGCTGGGCACCCACATCCTGCCTGAACGCCGGGTCGGCCCCTTCGCCGTCACCCTGGCGGAATGGCTCGAAGGGCCGCCGATCCTGAGTGAAAACCGCTTCCTGCTGAAGACCTATCAGCTGGCCATCAAGGACGGTTATCCGAACCGCATCCGCTCGGTCTATCTGCGGCTGGGCGAACCGCCCAACGACCGCAATCTGGGGGACGTCATGGAAGGCAATCCCTATCGCCTGCACGGCGACGTACGCTTCATGGAACCGCCCAAACAGACCGACACCCTGTGGCTGACCCTTGAAGAATGGGACGGCACCCTGCACCAAACCTCGTGGCCGCTGCCCGAGGTGATGACCAACGTCGATTTCGCGCAATAAGGATTCCGCACATGCAGCCTGACACTCCCTCCGTTTCCGCCAGCCTTTTGCCCCACGACCTGTCGCCGTGGAGCATGTTTCTGTCCGCCGACATCATCGTGCAGGTGGTGATGGTGGGGCTGGCCCTGGCCTCGGTCGCCACCTGGAGCGTATGGCTGGCCAAAACCATCGAACTGCGCCTTGCCCGCCGCCGCGTCCACCACGTCATTCAGGTTCTGGCCGAGGCCCGCACCCTGGTGGAGGCGGTCAAGAAGCTGGACGGAGTGGTCGGTCCCGAGGCGCATCTGGTGCGCGCCGCCATGGCCGAGGCCCGGCTGTCGGCTGGCATCCCCGGCGAAGGGCTGAGGGAGCGGGTGGAAAGCAAGCTGGCCCGCATCGAGGCCGCCGCCGGACGGCGCATGGCGGTGGGCACCGGCATTCTCGCCAGCATCGGCGCCGTGGGGCCGTTCGTCGGCCTGTTCGGCACCGTCTGGGGCATCATGAACAGCTTCGTCGGCATCTCCAAGGCTCAGACCACCAATCTAGCGGTGGTGGCTCCCGGCATCGCCGAGGCCTTGCTGGCCACCGCCATCGGTCTGGTGGCGGCGATTCCGGCCGTGATCATCTACAACGCCTTCAGCCGCTCCATCGGCGGCTATAAAGCCTTGATGGCCGACGCCTCGGCGGACGTCTCGCGCACCGTCAGCCGCGACATCGACCGCCGCGCCTTGCCGCTGCACGAAGCGGCGGAGTAAGCCCGATGGCCGCACGCTTTCATTCCGACGGCGACGACCTGACGGAAAGCCACGAGATCAACGTCACCCCTTTCATCGACGTCATGCTGGTGCTGTTGATCATCTTCATGGTGGCGGCGCCCCTGGCCACCGTCGACGTCAAGGTCGACCTGCCGGCTTCCACCGCCGAACCGGCGCCCAAGCCCGACAAGCCGCTCTATCTGACGGTCAAGGCCGACAAATCCCTGGCGGTGGGCAACGACGCCGTGGCCTCCGACGGGCTGGCCGCCGCCCTAGACGCCGCCGCCAAGGGCGACAAGGAAACCCGCATCTTCCTGCGCGCCGACAAAAGCGTGGATTACGCCAGCCTGATGGCGGTGATGGACCAGTTGCGCGCCGCCGGCTATCTGAAGGTGGCCCTGGTCGGCCTGGACGGCCAGAAATGACGGCGGCTCAGATCGAACTGGATGCCTGGCGGCACGACGGCAAAAGGCTGTGGAGCACCTCGGCCCTGGCGGTGGCGGCGCTGCACGGTGCCGCCCTGGCTCTGGCCGTGCTGTGGTCGCCCGCCGTCGATGAGGCGACGCCGCCGCCGCCCGCCGCCATGATGATCGAACTGGCGCCTCTGCCCACCAACACGGCTCCCCCCAGTGAGAAAGCCCCCGGAATCGAGCAGGAAGCCGCCCGCCCCGTCGAACGCAAAATCGAGGACCAGCCCAAGCCTGACACCCTGGTGAAGAAAGCCGAGGTGGCATTGCCCAAGCCGAAGCCCAAACCGGCGGTCAAGCCGCCCGACAACGTCCCTCCGGCCCTGAAGCCGGTGGAACAGACCACGGCGCCGTCCGCCGACGCAGCCCTTGAGAAACCCAAGATGGAAGCCCCCGCCCCCGGCGCTTCCGCCGCGCCGCCCAGCAACGCCGTGCCCACCTGGCAGGGAGCCCTGCGGGCGCAGTTGGAGCGCTTCAAGCGTTATCCCGCCGCCGCCCAGTTCCGCCGTCAGGAAGGCGTTGCCTATGTCCGTTTCGCCCTCAACCGCGACGGCAAGGTATTATGGAGCCGTCTGGAGAAAAGCTCGGGTCACGACAAGCTGGACGAAGAATCCCTGGCCCTGGTCGAACGCGCCCAGCCTTTGCCGCCGCCGCCGGCGGAAATGCCGGGCGACGCCATCGAAATCGTCGCCCCCATCCAGTTTTTTCTCAAATAGGGAAAGCCCTTCGTCAGGCGATGGCCTGGCGAAGGCGGCTTACCAGAACCTTGCAGATCTGCATGGGAATTTCCGGCCGCTGGCTGGCCAAACTGTGGAAACGCTGCTGATTCAGGGCCAACAGCTCGGTGTCCTCCAGCGCCACCACCGTCGCCGAGCGGCGCTCGTCGTCGAACAGGGCCATTTCGCCGAACAACTGGCCGGGAGACAGCTGAGCCAGTTCGCGCTCGCTACCGTCGGGCATGCGCTTGCGGACGGCGACGACGCCCCGGAACAGCAGATAAAGCTGATCGCCCAGATCGCCTTCGGTGACGATGCTTTCGCCCGGCAGAAAGGATTCCCGAACAAGAGCGCCGTCGACCGCCATCAACTGATCCAGGCTCAGTTCTGAAAAAAGCGGCACCGATTTCAAGAACACCAGACGGTTCATGGGAGCTTCCTCATCGTAACAGCCCGGCGACACGGGAACGGCGCGCAGGGTTTCCGCCATCAGCGGAGACGGATCGGCATGATGCGGCAAAGGCAGATCGCCGAACTCCGCCCGCCAGACCATCATGGCGGCCACCTGCACGAAAGGAACGCCGTGGATCATCTGTTCGGCCAGGGCCGCCCGCGCCGCGCCGGGATCGAAAGGTGCGGCCTTGGCGTCTTGGCCGCTGCCGTCCAGCAAGGGCAGCAACGGCGCCACGTAATGGCGGTGGTCGAGCGACGACAGGGTTTCCAGGGCGTGGGCTTTGGCCCGGGCGTCGTCGCTCTTCAGCGTGATGCGCACCAGCGTCAGCACCCGCCTGTATCCCAGCACGGACAAAGCCTGCAAGACGGTCTGCACCGCGCTGGCATCGGCATCGACGATGGCCAGCCGCAGCACATCCCAATGCGGACGATCCTCGGGAATGAAACGGGCGCAGGCGCGATTGCGCGCGACCACGGGAAAAACCGTTTCCGACAAATAGGCGAACAGCATCTGATCGGCGACCTTGATCCCGGCCTCGCCGACGCCTTCCATGAGAATGGCCAGATCATCGGCACCGGAACGGCCCAGGCGCTCGGCCAGAATGTCCAGCCCGGCGCCGCCGCGCCGTCCCAAAGCCAAGGCGGCGCCACGGCGCACTTCACCCGCCGCGTCGGCAAAAGCCATGTCGGCGAAATCCGGCAGGACCGCGTCGTCGGCCAGTCCCAGCACCAGACCGGCGGCAGCCGCGCGAACGGCGGAATCGGCGTCCGCCAGCAAGGCCCGCCCTTGCCGTAAAATATCAACCTCGCCGCGGACCGCCTGACGAGACAGCAGCCCCAAGGATTCGGCCCGAACCTTAGGCGAGGCGTGAGACAAAAAACCATCGGGAAGCGCTTTTTCCTCCCGTCCCTGCAAGACGTAAAGCACCGCCAGGGCCGCATCCTCGGACAATCCTTGAGGGATGTCCCAGGGCGACAGAACGGCGGCGGCCACGGCCCGCACACACTCGTCCCCGTCCGACAGCATGGTCTTGGCGTTGCCCCGCAACGATGCCGACGGATGCCGGGCCTGCGCCTCAAGCACCCGGGTGCGGATTCTGGCATGATCCGAAACCGCCAAGGCGTTGAGCAGAATTTCCGTCTTGCCCGAGCGATCAGCCGCCAGCATTTCCAGCGCCGCACGGGCCGGACCGACCGGAACGACGGCCAAAGCCCGTTCCCAAGCCGGCGGCGGCAGGCTCAGGCCGCCGCGCACGGCCAAATCCAGCCCCATGGCCGCCTCATCGGAATTGCCGCTGTTCGCCATCGACAGAATATCGCTCAGATATTCCTCCGACAGCCTCAGCCCCTTGCCGACCCGATCCAGTTCGACCGCGCCGCTGCGCAGCAGCTCCATCAGGCTTTGAAGATATTGCCGCCCCACGCTCCATTGCGCCAAAGCGTAAAGACAGGCTGAAAACAGGCCGATCAACGCCACCTGCGGCAAAGACAGACTGTGCTGAAGCCACAGCAGCAGCCCCCCGGACGCCGCCAGCGCCAGGGGATAGACGACACCGTCATTGATCACCCTGACCCGCCCTGTGAAGCGATAGGGAACCGCATTGTAGATCAAGGCGAACAGCGGCGCGTTCAAACTGTACTCAAGGGGCGAATAGTTAACGTGCGCCAGAATCCCGGAAAATATGGACGACGAACAGGCGATGGCAACGAAGGAAACGATATTGATGACAGGCGGCAGCAAATTAACCTTGGCCACGCCGAAGCGCGTGATCAACGGTTCGGACACGCAGAAAACAAGCATCACTCCGACGACCTCGACCACACCACCCATCATCGCCATGAAACGGGACAGGCTTTCTTCGTCGGGGTAGCTGGCGGTGTAGAGGGAAAACGCCTCGAACTCCATGATGCATTGAACGAAGACGTTGACGAACATGGCGACCGCCATGGCCAAAACGATGGGATGGCGCCGCGACAGACTGGGCAGGCTTTTCAGGCTTTCCAGAATGCCTTCCTCCGCCGCCGTTTCGCCGCCGTCCAACGGCGCCTCGCGGTTGGTCAGCCAGCGCAAATGCCACAAAGTCAGCGCCACCAGCGCAGGCAGCGCCAGATAAGCCGAACGCGGCGGCACGAAATGGGTGGCGACGGACACCAGGAACGCCCCCAACAGGGCTCCGGCCGCCAACGCCACGGTCAGAAAGCCGCTATGGCGCTTGTTCTCGGTCAGTGTGAAATAATCGGCGAAGAAAATGTAATAGACGCCGTACAGCATCAACTCGCAGATGCTGACGATGATGTAGAGTGCAAAACAGCCAACGACGCCCGTGCCGACGAACAGTGACGCGACCGTTCCCGCGATCATGTAGACCGTCAACAAGACGGCCATGATCGTCCGCCTGGGCCAACAGTCGATGACGCCGGAAAACAGGATGGACAAGGGGATGGAAAGCGCCGCAAACAGCACATAGTACAGGGGAATGGCCCCAGCCCCGGCATTGGCGAGAAACAGCGACGACGCCAGATTCGAGCCGTAAACGACCGACATCGACACCAGCACGGCCTGAACCATGAATTGACCCGGACGCGAAAAAAGAAAAGCCGACGCCTTATTCATGTTCCGGACGGTCGAAAAGGCTGTGGCCGGGATAGAACTCGTCGTAATCGCACAACAGTTCCTCGCCCGCCTGAATGTCGCGGATCGCCACGGTATCGACCACGCAGCAGGTGTTGGGCGTGGCGCTGTGATTCATGAAGCGGGCGTGGTCTCCATCCAGATAGAAAAGATCGCTGCCGATTTCTTCCGGATAGGAATAGGTCGCCACGAAAGTCCGAGCGGGCTCCGGCAGGGCGTCGCGCTCTCGACGGGTGAACTTGCGGTCGATCCGTGCGTCGAAACGCCATATCACCGTTCCCTCGGCGATGAATTCCGACGCGAACAGACCGGTTCCGTGAACCGTACTGGGCGCAAGATGCGCTTTGACCAAAAGCATGCTCCCTTCCCCTCCCCACCTGATTACAGAATGCAGCGCTTGTCATCGTCGATTCCCTCGCACCAGCAGGGCCGGCCAAGCTTGATCAGATCCATGGCGTGATAATTGATGGTCAATTGTTCGCCGGCAGCGACGTCGCAGGTGGTTTCCACCACCAGCGATCCGGCGTCGGCGCGGCAATTCGGCGTGCAGGAATGATTGATGAAATCAATGCCCTGAACGGCGATTCCGGGAATCGGCATCAGAGTGAACAGCCGGTCGCCGCTCAAACTGAGATGGATCGACATGCCGCCGTCCATGCCCCGCCAATCGACCTGTCCCCGGCCGTCCATCTCGAACACTTCGACCACCCCGTCGAAGACGCCGACCACCGAGGATCTGGCAATGTCGCGGCAGGCAAACACGCCGAACTCTCCGGCGATCTTGCGCACCTCGATGGCATCGAAATCGGACCAGCTCACGTCACGTCCCCTCTCCGACGGGCCCGCGACCACCGGCGAACGCCCGATGGAACCCCGTAACAGGGTTAGAGATTATGACAAGGATATCAATCCGTAAGGCCAAGATCGGCGGCAGCGCCGTTTCCTCACCGCCTGTTCATAATTGGAAAACGCCCTTGCGGACGCTGGCGGGATTCGAATCATTCTTGATTCGCCATCGCCGTCTTTTCAACCACCGACCATTGAGAGAAAAGAGCATCGGTGCAAACCGGATCGAAATGCGTGCCGCATTCGGCCGTGATGTGCTCGCGGGCGCGTTCCAGCGACCATGCCTGTTTGTAGGGGCGGCGGCTGGTCAGGGCGTCGAACACGTCGGCCAGCGCCACGATGCGGCCGGCCAGGGGAATCTTCTCGCCGGCCAAACCGTGGGGATAGCCGGTGCCGTCGAAGCGTTCGTGATGGGACAAGGCGATGACCGCCGCCAGTTGCAGCAGCGGCGAGGCGCTGCCAGCAAGAATGTCGGCGCCGAAGGTGGTATGGCGCTTCATCACCTCCATTTCCTCGGGCGTCAGCCTGCCGGCTTTCAGCAGGATATGATCGGGAATGCCGATCTTGCCGATGTCGTGCATCGGGGCGGCACCATAGATCAATTCGACGGTTTCCTCGTCCAGTCCCATGGTCTGGGCGATCAGGCGGGCGTATGTCGCCATCCGCTTCAGATGCATCGCCGTTTCCGGATCCCGGTATTCGGCGGCGCGGCAAAGGAACAGAATGGCCTCTCGCTCACGCTCGACGATGGAACTGGTGGCCTTGCGGACTTCGACCGCCAGCCAATCGGCCCGGCGGGCGATCAGCGAACGGCTGTAGGACAGGCTCAGCAGATTACGGATGCGGGTGACGAATTCCAGGGCGTCGACAGGCTTCTTGACGAAATCGGTGGCCCCAAGCTGCAAGGCTTTGTAGCGCAGGGCGGCATGGTCCTGGTTGGTGACCATGATGATCGGAATGTCCCGCAACATGGGAGCCCGGCGGAACCGCTCGATGAATTCCAGCCCATCGAACGGCGGAATGACGTAGTCGACCACGACCAGATCGACCTCGGTCGAAAGGCAGTAATCCAGCGCCGCCAGGGAATCCGTGAACTGCACCGTGTCGCAGCCGGCAATGTTCTGTTCCACCAGCTCCGAAAGATGGGCAAGCATGCTGACGCTGTCGTCGGCAATCACGAGCTTCGTGTTCAGAAGCTCATAGGAAGAAGTCGTCAAGGCTTGCATCGCCACCCCCGGTTATCTCGGAATTGGGCCCGCCCTCACCCTCTCCTTCGTTGAACAGCTCATGAATGGCCCTCTCGCTGGCCATGGTGTAATGCCCCGCCAGCAGGGCATGAATGTCGGCCTGAACGGAGGCTACCAGCTCCGGCGAAACCTCCATGCTTTCAGCAATCTCCAGCAGCGACGACGCCAAGAAACCCGCTCCATTGACAAAGGTTTCGGCCACCGAAAACGCATCGGCGGTTTCGATCAGCAAGCTTGCCGCCCAACTGCACCCTTTCTCCATGGCGACGACGGCTTCGTTCAGGCACGTATCGAGTGAATTCAAGGAATCGGTCGAGGCGGCGATGCTTTCAACCAGACCCAACGCGCTGGCATGCCCCGTCTTGGAACGCTGCGACAGCGAGGCCGACACCCCCACCGCCGTCGACACCAGTTGGGCGATGGCTCCGGTGATCTCCTCGGTGCCGCGGCTGCGGGAGCGCAGTTCCTGCGCGATCACGCCCAAGGCGCGGCCCGACGACCCCAGGCGGGCGCATTTCAGGCTGGCGTTCAGCCCCATCAACCTGAGATCGGTGTCCAAGGACTGGATATCCGCCAGATCCCCGGCCATCAATTCGAACCCTTGAGAAGTTTTCGAGATGATCTGGAACAGATGCTCGGACGCAGTGGCGTATTTTTCCAGCAGTTCCGCCGCCCGGCCGACGTTCTGGCGCAAGGTTTCCACGAAGGACGCGTCGCCCGCGTCCCCCAGCAGCCTGAGGGCCAAGGCCAGCACCGCGTCCGCATCGGCGGCCAGACCGGCCAGGTTTGCTTTCAGCCGGGCGACCTCGCCGACGAAATCCTCGGCGGCCAATTCCAGTTGCCGCCGCTGCAATTCGCAGACCGAAACCAACAGCGCCTGCCGCCGTTCGCCGTCCAGTTCCTGCATCCAGTGCAGTTCGGGGCTGGAGGACAGATCGGCCTCGAACAGCTTGTCGAGCAGCCTCAGAGCCTGGACGATATGTTCGATGCGCTGGCTGGTCAGATCGTTGATCTGCAATTCGCCGATACAGGAAGCCACCCGTTCGCCGATCTGCCGGGATTGCAAGGCCACCTGAGCCGCCACGTCCCCCGCCAAGCGCTGATGGTCCCCCAGATTGGACAGGCAGCCCGTCAGCCTCTTGTAGACGAGGTCCAGTTCCCGTCCGTCGCTGTCGTTGAAGGTCCGGGCCGATTTCTGGGCTTCGGCGATGTCCAGCAGCAACTGCGCCAGACGGCCTTCGGCGCTGGCCACGGTGGTTCCCGCCATCTGCCCCAGCCGCGAGATTTCCGTGGTGAAAACGGAAAAATCGACGCCGGAAATCTCGACCTTGGCGGCCTCGACCCTGGCATTGACCGACAGGGCGCCGACTTCGTGAATGATCTTGGCCAGAACCGACAAAGGCTGTTGCCCGGCATTGGCGCTGTAGGCGATGGAGGCCAGGGTCTGCGGCGTCTCGGCGGCAATGCCCGCCACGTCCTCGATCTTGACGACCATGCCGGAAAGAGCGGCTCCGGCGGCGGCTCCCTGATCCGTCTGCAAGCGGGCGGCCAGGCCGGTGAAGTCTCCCTCCAACGTCTGCAAAACCCCCGACACCTGGAACAGGACGTCGCCGACCGCCAGAAAGGCCGGTTCGTTGGGTTGGCGCAAGGCATCGACGGAGGTGGCCAAAGCGGCAATCTTCGACCGCAAGTCCAACGGCAGAAGCATATCCTCTCGGAACGGTGTCGCATCGAACATCCGCGTCTTCCTCAGCGTCAGGATTTCATCAGAACCGGGGCGCGGCCTCGCAGGCCCAGGCGCAGAATCTCGGAGGCAATACCCGACAGCGGCACCACCCGCTCGGCCGCACCCAAGGCGATGGCCTCCTTGGGCATGCCGAAAACGACACAGCTTTCCTCGTCCTGGGCGACGGTCCAGGCTCCGGCTTGGCGCATCTCCAGCAGCCCTTTGGCGCCGTCATCGCCCATTCCCGTCATGATGATGCCGACGGCGTTCGTTCCCGCCGCCTGCGCCGCCGAACGGAAAAGCACGTCGACCGACGGCCGATGGCGCGATACCAGGGGACCGTCGCGCACCTCGACGAAATAGTTCCCCCCGACCCGGCGCAGCAGAAGATGATGATTGCCCGGAGCGATCAGCACCCGCCCCTGCATCACGGCGTCGCCGTCCTCGGCTTCCTTGACCGCCACCTGGCATAGGCCGTCCAGGCGGCTGGCGAAAGCCGCCGTGAATTTTTCCGGCATATGCTGAACCACCACGATGCCGGGGCTGTCGGCCGGCAAGGCCATCAGCACCTCGCGCAGGGATTCCGGCCCGCCGGTCGAGATGCCAATACAGACGATCTTGTCCGTCACCCCGGAAAAGCTGCGGCCGCTTCGGCCCGGAGGCATGATGGCGTCGGCGGAAAGCTTCGGCTCCGGCCGGCGGGGCTCAACCGACGCCGTCCGCCGCCGGTGCAGTCTTGCGTGGGCGGCGGCCTTGACCACGTCGCAGATGCGCATTCTGGCTTCCAGCAATTGCTGGCGCGTGTCGACCCTGGGCTTGACCAGCACATCGACCGCTCCGGCCTCCAGCGCCTGCAACAGCGTATCCGAGCCGGTTTCGGCCAAAGATGAGCACATCACCACCGGAATCGGATGCTGCGACATCAGTTTGCGCAGAAAGGTGATGCCGTCCATGCGCGGCATTTCGACGTCGAGTGTGATGACGTCGGGCACTTCCTCGGAAATGCGCCTGACCGCCGCGAACGGATCTTGGGCCACGCCCAGCACCTCGATCTCCGGATCGGAAGAAAGGATGTCCGTCATCGTTCGGCGGACGGTGGCGGAATCGTCGATGATGAGAACCCTGATCTTTCCCGGCATGACGGCCTATTTCCGCTGAAACACGGAGGTCGCCACCTGGGCGACCGGCAAATTCATGCCGGCGACGCTTTCCGTATGGCTGATGAACAAAAAGCCGCCCTGGCGCAGGTGCCGACACAAATGGACGAGAACCTCCTGCTGCTTTTCCTTGCCGAAATAGAACAGAACGTTGCGGCAGAAAATCACATCCATGCCCTTGTCGACCGGATATTCCTCGTCCATCAGGTTCATCCGGCCGAAATGCACGGCCTGCCGGATGACCGGAGACAGGCGCACGGTGCGGTTTTCCGGGTCGCGCGGCCTGAGAAAATGCCGTCGCTGCAATTCCCTGGGCACCGGCTCGATCATCTCGAAGGGATAAACGCCCATCCTGGCCTTGGCCAAAACGTCGGTACTGATGTCGGTTCCCAGAATCGAGAAAGAGAACCCCCGCTGACTGCGCCCGAATTCGTCGAGAACCATGGCGATGGAATAGGGTTCGGCGCCGTTGGAGCAAGCCGCGCTCCAGACCTTCAGCGGCCGGGACATGCCCGGCCGGTCCGGCAATCCCACCAAGGTAGGCAGAACAACGTCCACCAGCACATGGAAATGCTGTTCCTCGCGGAAGAAATCCGTCTTGTTGGTGGACACGGCGTCGATCAGATCGACCAGTTCGTGATCCAGCAAACCACCGTCGAACAGCAGCTGGCAATATTCGTCGAACCCCGGCAATCCCAAAGACCGGATGCGCCGCCGCAGGCGCCCCTCGACCATGGTTTTTTTCGACGGCGGCATGCGGATGCCGCTGTACTCCTCGATGATCGAGGCAAGACGGGTGAAATCCCGCAGCTTCATCTGGTCGGCAAGATGCAGGGCTTGCGCGTCCATGGCCTAACCCTCCCCGCCGAGCAGAATCTTCTCGTCGCTGGAAAACAGGTGAGTCAGATCGAATACGATGACGAAGGCTCCGTTGCGGCGGCCGATGGCCTGGATATATTCCGAACTCCAACGCGTGCCGATGTCGGGCGCCGTCTCCATCCCACCCTCGGGCAGCGGCGTCACCTCGAACACCTGATCGGCGATAAGGCCCATCGTCCGGGTATGGTCGCCCAGCGGAATCTCCAGCACGACGATCCGGGTATGCTCAGTCGGCGGAACCGCCGGCAGGCCCAGCTTGCTGCGCAGGCAGATGACCGGCACCGTATGGCCGCGAACGTCGATCATGCCCATCATGAAGGACGGCGCGTTGGGCACCCGCGAAACCGGACGCATATCAAGGATTTCGCGCACCATCTCGACTTCGACGGCGAACACCTCGCCGTCGATGCCCAAGGTGACGTACTGGCAGCCGTCGCGGGCAATCGCAATTTCAGCCATGGTCTTCTCTCCCACAACGTTTCGAACTCCTCGCCGAGGGCGAGACGGAAATGCGGCGGACCGGTCTTCCGCGTTTTCGCCGCCGGCGAGGACGCGGGTTGGCGGCCGCCGCTTCCGAAGTCAGAAGCGTTCGTATTCCGAGTCGAAGGCGTCGGGCGCCCCGCCCGGCGACAGATCGAGCTTGAAGCCTTTGCCGTTGGGCTTGGCGGCGCCGGGACGAGGAGCCGCCTTACCCTTGGGGGGTTTGGCCGAAGCTGTCGGCAGATGGGCGACGAGCGGTTTCGGCTGGGCGGAAATCACCGCCTTTGCCTTGGCCGCCCCTTCTTCAAGACGGAAATAGGAGATGGTGTTCTGAAGCTGCTCGGCCTGGGCGGCCAGTTCTTCGGACGTGGCGCTCATTTCCTCGGAAGCGGCGCTGTTCTGCTGGGTCACCTTGTCCAATTGCTGAATCGCCTGATTGACCTGTCCGGCACCGACGTCCTGTTCGCGGCAGGCCGCCGAAATTTCTTCGACCAATTCGGCGGTGCGACGAATGTCGGGCACCAGCTTGGCCAGCATCTCGCCGGCCTGTTCGGCGGTTTTGACCGTGTCGGCCGACAGGGCGTTGATCTCGGCGGCGGCGGCTTGGCTGCGCTCCGCCAGCTTGCGCACCTCGGAGGCCACCACGGCGAAGCCCTTGCCGTGTTCGCCGGCGCGCGCCGCCTCGACGGCGGCGTTCAAGGCCAGCAGATCCGTCTGACGAGCGATTTCCTGAACGATGGTGATCTTCTGGGCGATGGTCTGCATGGCGTCGACCGCCCTCGTCACCGCCTCGCCGGAGGCCTGGGCGTCGCCGGCGGACTGGCGGGCGATCTTTTCGGTCTGGCTGGCATTCTCGGCCGTCTGCTTGATGTTCGCCGCCATCTGCTCCATCGAGGCCGACGCCTCTTCGGCGGCGGAAGCCTGCTCGGTCGCGCCCTGGCTCAATTCTTCCGACGACGAAGACAGTTGCTGGCTGCCGGCGGCGACATTGTCGGCGGCGGCGGCGGCGTCGGACACCACGGTCCTCAGCTTTTCCAGCATGGCCTCAAGGGCGATGCCCAAGGTGTCCTTGTCGGACATCCGCTTGGCCGTGATCATCAGGTTTCCCTTGGAAATTTCCTCGGCCACGCTGGCGGTGGTGCGCAGATTGGCGGTCATGCGGTTCAAGGCGTCGACCAGATCGCGGATTTCGTCGTTGGTCGACACTTCGATGGAGCGCCCCAGATCGCCAATGGCGACGGCGTTGGCCAGTTCCACCGACTTGCCCAGCCCCTTGCTGATGGAGAGAGCGATCCAAGTGGCCGCGACCACGCCGATCGCCAAGGAACCCAAAGCCACCGTAATCAGAATGGCGCGGATACGGGCATAATCATCCGAAGCGGCGGCTTTCGCTTCCTCCATGCCGCGCTGTTCGCTGGCGATGGATTCCTCGGCCAGATTCGAGACCTCCTGAATCGCCACCCGCCCTTCGGTGGTGGACAGCAAAAGCGCCTTGCTGTCGCCATTGACCATGGCCAGATCGGCCACGCGTTCGCTCACGCCCTCAAGCTTGTTCAAGCGGTCGAGAACGTTGTCGACATCGGCGGCGTCGCCCTGGACGCTGGTGCGCACGGACGTCAGAATCTGCTTCGCCTTGGCGAACTGGTCTCGCATCTTGTTCAATGCGACCTTGGTTTCGTCGTCGTTGCTGGTCAGCAGCGAATCGCGCATCGTCGTCGTCGCGCCGCGCAGCTCGAACAGGGCCGAGGCGACAAGAGCCGCCGTATGCGCCTGATCCAGCGTGGTGCTCCGGCTCAGGATCGGGGCGGCGGCATCCCGTACCGCGGCCGAAGCCAGACTTCCTTCCTTCTTCACCAGATCGTAGGCGGCAGCATTGCTCATCACCTTGGCCAAGGCCCATTCCTTTTCAAGAATGACGCGCATGCGGTCGAAGGCGGCCAGTCCGGCATCCTGCTTGCGGCGGTTGGCCTCGTCGGACAACGCCCGCAACTGCTCCATGTTGCTGAGGAACGCCTTGCGCTGTTCCTGGACGCCGTCCCAATATTTAGTCCGACCCTCAAGCGTGTCGGCCAACAGCATGTTCTTTTCGTTGCGGATCAGCTCTCCCATGATCACCTTGCTTTTCAAGGCGAAAATGACGCGGGCGGCCGATTGCGAGGTCAAGGTGTCGATGGTGGCGTTCATCCCAGACAGGCTGGAAATGGCAACCATCGACGCCACCACCATCAAGGCAATAATGACGCCGAATGCCGCAGCCAACTTGGCTTTGACCGAAATGCGCATGATATCGTACCCCCGTTGATCAGGCTGAAACCATGCCAGCCGATTATTGCCCAACCCCAGATCCGCACATGAAAGACCCCATTCCGCCGCCTCAGCCGGCCGCGAAAATCCGTTCGATGTCCGGGATGAAAATGAAATCGCCGCCGCGTTTGCCGATTCCCTTGATGAAATCGGCCTGCCAGTTCATTCCGATTTCCGGCGCCTCCTCGATGGAAGCCCCGCTGATTTCCGTCACTTCGTAAACCTTGTCGGCCAGCAGACCGACGATGGTCGCCTCGCCGCGCAGTTCCAGTTCCACCACGACGATGCGGGTGTCTTGCGTCGGTTCCGACAAGGCCATGCCGAACCGCACACGCAGGTCGGCCAAAGGAACCACCTTCCCCCGCACGTTGATCAGGCCCGGCACGAAGGATTGCGCCCCAGGTACCAGAGTGACGGGAATGACGTCGAGAATTTCGCGGACGATCTCGGCGTCCAGCGCGAAAATCTCGCTTTGCAGGCCGAAGGTCAGCGCCTCGAACGATCCATTGTCGTTGGCTACGGTCATAGCCGTTCTCCTTACGAGGCCTGAGAGGGTGTTTCGGCCGACTGGCCTTCCGCCACCAGATGCCCGACATCCAGAATCAGGGCGACGGTGCCGTCGCCGAGAATGGTCGCACCGGAAAAAGTGGTGGCGTCGGCGTGAAGGTGGGACAGCGACTTGATCACCGTCTGGTGATCGCCGATGACCTGATCGACCACCAGACCAATGCGGCTGTCGCCGGCCGAAACGATCACCACCTTTTGATAAAGATCCGGCGGCAGCGTCGAACGGAACGTCTGGCGCAGACGGATGAAGGGAACCAGATCGCCGCGGATGTTCAGGAAATTCCGGCCGGTGTGGCGCAGATCGTCTTCCGCCGACAGTTCGACGCATTCCTCGACCGCCGACAGCGGAATGACATAACGCCCCGCGCCGACCCGGACCAGAAGACCGTCGATGATCGCCAGGGTCAGCGGCAGGGAAAGGGTGATTTCGGTTCCAACCCCGGCCTTGCTGTCCACGTCGATGCTACCGCGCAGACCTTCGATGGCGCGCTTGACCACATCCATGCCGACCCCGCGCCCCGACACGCTGGTCACGGTCTTGGCCGTGGACAGGCCGGGATGGAAGATGATCTGGAACAGTTCGGCATCGGGCAAGGCTACGCCGGGCGCAGCCAGACCAAGCTCTTCGGCCTTGGCCTGCAACCGCTCGCGGTCGAGGCCGCGGCCGTCGTCCCGAATGGTCACCAGCACCTGGGCGCCGGAATGGACCGCCGACAGATGCACGTTGCCCTGGCGCGGCTTCCCCGCCAGTTCCCGCTCGTCGCCGCTCTCGATGCCGTGATCCAGGCTGTTGCGGACGATGTGAACCAAAGGATCATTCAGACGTTCGATCACCGTCTTGTCCAGCTCGGTTTCCTCGCCCGACATGGTCAGCTGCACGCTTTTTCCCAGATCCCGCGACAGATCGCGGACCAAACGGCGGAAACGGTCGAACAAAGAGCCGATGGGCACGGTGCGGATGCCCATGGTGGTATCCCGCAAACCGTTGGACAGACGCTCGATTTCCTCGGCCACCGCCTTGATCAGCCCGTCCTCGCTGGCGGCGACCAATTGCTTGAGGCGCGCCTGGGCGATCACCAACTCGCCGACCTGATCCATCAGATCGTCCAGCCGCTCGGCCGGCACCCGTACGGAACCGATGGTCTGGGCCGCGCCATGGGCATTGGCCGAATTGCGCACATGCTTCTGTTCGGCCAAAGCCGCGCCAAGCTGGCGTTCATCAACGACGCCCGCCTTGACCAGCAGATCGCCCAGCTTCGGCTGGCTGGAGGCAACGGCCTCGACGACGGAGGAATCCACTTCGCCCCGCTGAACCAGAATATCGCCGACCCGCTCGCCGTCCTGGGCCGCCGGTTCGATGTCGATTTCCGCGCCATCCATCACGAAAATAAACACGCCCTCGATATCCGAACGAGGTTTGTCGGTGGTCAGGATGACTTCCCATTTGACGTAGCAGGCCGAAGGATTCATCTCCTCCAGCGCCGGAACGGCATCGGTGTCGGCAATCACCGTGCAGGCGCCCAGTTCGCGCATCTCGTCCAGCAGCAGGAAAGGATTGGCCCCCAGTTCCAGCACGTCCTGGGCCAGACGGAAACGGACCCGCCAGGTCATCAGCCCGGACGCCTCCGGCGACACGGCGACGGGTTTCGTCGAAACCGGCGCCCGTCCCTCGCCGGTCAGTTCCGCGACGCGGGCCAGCAGGCTGTTCCCCTGGCTGGGATCGGCCTGATCCTGCGCCTCGATCAGATCGCGGATATGATCCTTGGCGGCCAAGGCGACCCCGATCAGTTCGGGGCTGGCTTCCAGCTCGCCCTTGCGCACCCGCTCGAAAGCGTTTTCCAGATGGTGGGTGAACTCGGCCACGGCCTCGAAGCCGAACATGGCTCCGGACCCTTTGATGGTGTGCAAAGCCCGGAACGCCGTCGCCACCAGTTCCTGGTCGCCGGGCATGGTTTCCAGACTGAGCAGCGCCGATTCCAGCTGAAGCAGCAGCTCCGCCGCCTCCTCCAGAAAAATCTGGCGCGGGTCGGAAGAGCCGCTCATCAACCGAGAACCTTCTTGACGACCCCAAGAAGCTGCTCTTGCTTGAAAGGCTTGACGATCCAGCCGGTCGCACCGGCGGCGCGGGCTTCCCCTTTTTTGCTCTCGTCGGATTCCGTCGTCAGGAAAATAATGGGAACGCCTTTGTAGATCGGCAGTTTGCGCAGCTCGCGAATCAGGGTCAGGCCGTCCATGTTGGGCATGTTGAGGTCGGTCAGAACCAGGTTTATGCCGCCGTTCTGCGCTTTGCTCAGGGCGTCCTTGCCGTCGCAAGCCTCGATCACCTGATATCCGGCCCCGGCCAGGGTCAGTTTGACCATCTGACGCATGCTGCCGGAATCATCAACGCTGAGAACCGTCTTGGACATCTGTTCGCCCCCATGCCTTTCGTGAAACTCTGCCGGCTATTCGATTCCCCAAAATGCCCGCTCGTCCGATGCCCCGGCGAAGCCGCCGGTAAAGCCGCCATGGACAAGGGCGTCAAGCACCGCTCCCGCGGCGGGCTTGGACAGCCTCAGGCTTTTTCCCCGCTTCACGGCCTCGATGCGGGCCGCAAGCAAAATGGTGATGAAGGTAAGATCGACTTCGTCGACGTCGGAGCAGTCGATCTCCAAAGAGTCGTCCGCCTCCAAAGCTGCCAGCAACGCCAGACGGGCGTCTTCGGCGTTGAGTACGGTCATTCCACCATGAAATGCGACGGTCTTGGCCATGTGAGCCCTCTTCAACCCAGCCAGATCGCCACCGAACTCCGGCAGCCGACAAAGGCTAGGGAGACTCAACGGCGGACGGCAAGCTCTCGGAAGAGACTGACCTTCGCCTAACGACTTCAGTCGGAAACGGCCGTCTTCCGCGCCTTAGCGGGCGGACGGCATGACCTGGGCCAGGGTCGAGATCAACTGGTCTATATCGAGAGGCTTGCGCAGCAGAGTCAGCACGCCGGCCTCGCGCAGATGAGTCTCGTCCAGATTGTCGATGGCGTACCCGGTGCAGAGAATGCAGGGAAGATCAGGGCGCACCCGCTTGATTTCCCTTATCAGTTCCAACCCCGTCATATTCGGCATGGTCTGATCGGCAACCACCGCGTCCCAGAATTCCACATATTCGTGAATACCCGCCAGAGCATCCAGGGGATCCGAACAGGGAGACACCTCGAATCCTCCGCGTTCCAGCGCCGAAAGCAGCATTTCGCCGAAATCGGAATCATCGTCCACCAGCAACACACGCCCGGAAACCGGCGCCCGGAAACGGCTTGGTGGGTCTTCAGCCTGCCGTTCCGCCGCGACCTCCTTGGCGCAGGGTAAAATGACCTCGAAACTGCTGCCGAATCCAGGGCAGCTCTCGACGATCAGGGCGCCGTTGTGGGCGACCACGATGTCCCGGACCATCGCCAGCCCCAGTCCCGTGCCGTGCCCCTTGGGCTTGGTCGTGAAAAAAGGCGTGAAGATCCGTTCCAGAAGCTCGGTTCCCATGCCGCATCCGGTGTCTCGGATGGTCAGGGAAACGTAATCGACGCTTGGGTTGTAGCAGCCCGTCGCGCCATGCGTCAGCCCCTGCTGATCGCGCCAGATTTCAACGGGCGCCAATGAAGGGGGAATGTTCTCAAGGCCTTTGGACAGATGCGGCAGAAAGCCTTCGTCCAATTTGGTGGGGCCGACCAGAATTGAAACCATGCCGGACACCCCATCAAGGGAATCGTGGGCGTTGGTGACCAGATTCAGCAGAATCTGCATCATCTGGTCGCGGTCGCCCTTAATCAGGATATCGGCGTCGCACGAACCGAAAATGACGTTGGTGCTGGCTGGAATCGTCGCCGACAACAGGTCTTGCGCCTCGACAAGAAGGTCGGAGAGATGAAAGGTCTCGAATCTCAACTTCTCCCGGCGGGCGAAGGAAAGAATCTGGCCTATCATCGCCTTGCCCCGCCGGCCGGCGCTGAGGATGCGGCTGGCGTAATGATGGTTGGAAGCGCCGGCCGGACTGTCTTCGAGAATGAAGCGCGCGAACCCCAGAATGGCCCCAAGCAGATTATTGAAATCGTGGGCGATGCTTCCCGCGAGAACACCCAGCGTCTCCATCTTCTGGGCCTGGTTCAGATCGGTCTCGATCTCTTCCCGCCGCCGTTTCTCGCGCATCGCCGAAATGCCATAGGCAATGTTGTTGGCGAAATCCGAGAAAAGCTGGACTTCCTCGGCATTGAAAGCGTCGACATGTCCGGCATAAATGTTCAGACAGCCGAACGTCTGGACATTGGTTTTTAGAGGCAGGGAAATGTTCGACAAGAATCCCCGCTCCAGCGCCAGCTCACGCCATGGCTGCATCAACGGATTTCTGGCCGTATCGCTGTTCACCTGGGGAATCCCGGTGCGGATGGCCAAGCCGGTCGGGCCGTTGCCGCGCATGGAACTTCCCCAGCAGGGACGGGCCAAAGCCAGATAGCCGTTTTCCTCCCCCGCAGAAGCCATCGGGCGAATGGTTTTTTCCGTGTCCTCTTCCGCCAAACCGACCCAAGCCATCCGGTAACGGCCGGTGGCGACGAGCACTTCGCACATCGTTCCCAGCAATTCGTCTTCGCTGGCCGAGCGCACCAGAACATCGTTGCCGGCGCTCAATGTTCGCAACACGCGATTGAGGCGCTCCAGCGCCTCTTCGTGTTTCTTACGCTCCGTGATGTCGGTCAGAACGCCGATCCATCCCTGGAATTCCCCCGTCACGCCGAAACGAGGAACCGTTTGACTCATCACCCAGATGATTTTTCCATCATGATGCAACAGACGGTATTCGCCGCGAAACGGAACGCGGCCGGTGATGGCCTGTTGATTGACTCCGACGACGGCGGCGCGGTCATCGGGATGAATGGCGGCATTCCAGCGAACATCCAGCGCGGTCTCGGCGGACGGCCCCAGCATTTCCTGAAAACGCTCGTTGCCGTACAGAATCCGCTGGCCGCTGGGGTCAATGCTGACCACTCCGACAGCCGTCAAATTCACCATTTCCCGGTAATAAAGGCGTTCGCTTTCCTCAAACGCCAGTTTGGCCTGCACTTCTTCCGTCACATCGAACGAAATGCCTTCGGTGATCATTTCCCCCGCTTGGTACTGAACCACCTTCTCACGCGCACGCAGCCATCTGACGGAATCCGGCGTGTGGACGCGGAACGTATATTCACACGCCCCGCGTCCCCTTAGTTGCTGCGGCACTTTGACGTACAGCATCTCCCGATCGTCGGCATGATAAAAATCAGGAGAAACCTTAACTTCCTGCCGGCTGGAGAAAGAAGGCACGCCATAGTCCTCGCCGCCAAAATATAATATATATTTTTCACCATTATTCGCATAACGTATCCTGAACGCACGCCCGGGAAGATTTCCAATAATCATCTCAAGACGCCTTGACGTCTCCTTCTGATCAGCATCCGCTTTTTTACGATCGCTGATATCGACCAACGCCACCACCATGCCGCTCACGTCTACATCGGCATTCAGAATGGGCGTGATGTAAGCGCAGACGAAGACTTGGCTATCGTCTGAACATTTCACCAACAGTTCGACGTTGCGGAGAGCGCGCTTTTCCCGGAAAGCGGCCATCAACGGCTGATCATCAGCCTTGATCGCCGTCCCATTGGGCCAAAATAAAAAACCGCCATATTCATGGAAGTTCTGACCGATGGAAATCTTATTGAAAAATATCTTTTGAGCTTCGTCATTAAATTGATTAATGGACCCAGCTTCATCAAGCGAAATAACTCCGACCGGTAGATCTTCCATCATTTTTTTATATAGAGAATCCTTATTCTTAGCAGTCTCCTTTGCCTTGAATAAATCTGTGACGTCAAGTGCGATACCCGTGCATTTGATAATCCCGTCACGCCGATCAACGACTTGTTCGCGAGCCCGCAACCAACGCAGGGAACCATCGGGAGCAAAGACGCGGCAGACGCGCTCGACATAATCATGCCGAGCAAGTTCTTTCCCTAATTCGTCAAATTCGCGTACCCGATCGTCAGGATGAACCTTTGCCCTGACCAAGTCTAAGGGCATACCATTGAATTCAGACGAAAGATATCCAGATGCAGTACCATTGCTATATATTTTTATGAATATCTTAGGACCGTCTTCTGTATAGACGGACTCATAAACCGTCCCGCCAATATTCATGATCAACGCCTCAAAACAAGACGGATCGATTTCGCCGTGGGCTTTCATAACACCTTCTTACCGCAAGTCTGCATTCCCAGGAAAATGCAAACAATATGTAAAGCCATAAAAATATCCTAGACACAGCATCTTTGAAAAAAGACACAGAATTCGCGAAACACCAAACAAATGCACATTGAGTCGACAACCGCATAGACGTTACATATAAAATATTAAAGCAATACATTGGAATTGCAAACCAAATAGTCATCCAATACGAAATATCTACAAAAACAAATCCATCAATATACGAAAAATATTTTTTACATATTATTAATAACCAATAATATGTCAATAAAATTGAGACCTTACATATGTATGAATACCTTTTATCCGAAAGAATTTTACCTAAAGGTTGATTGTGTTTTGACATGGGTGTAATAGATTGTTCGGCAAAATAGTGTCTTTCTGGTGTGATATGCGATTTATCGTTGTGGACGACCATCCGCTGTATCTTGAGGCGGTAAGTCGTTATCTATCTCGAACCTTTCGCAAGGCAGAGATACAACTTTTTAGTTCACTATCAGACGCCCTCTCCTTTCTTGCCGGAGCGACGACGGATCTGCTCATTCTGGATTTTTCTCTTCCCGGCATGGAGGTTGGCGAAGGCTTGAACAGGGCCGTCGCCAGCGCCGCTCCCGCCCCCACCCTGATCATGTCCGGCGTCGCCCGCCATGACGACGTGACCGCCTGCATCGCCGCCGGCGCCAAGGGTTTTCTCCCTAAAACCATGGAAGGTCAGGTCTTCACCGACGCCGTGTCGATCGTGCTGCACGGAGGCACCTACGTCCCCGCCGAATTCGTATCGCTGTCTCCGGCCGCCCCCGTGGCAAGCAGCCCGCCTCCCGAAGACGGCGTCGCGCCGATCGATTTGAGCCAGCGGGAAACCGACCTGTTGCAGATGGTGGGCCACGGCGCCTCGAACAAAGAAATCGCCCGCCAATTGGGCCTGCAAGAAGTCACCGTTAAATTTTACATGACCAGGCTGTTTCGGCGCCTCGGCGTCAAGAACCGCTCCCAGGCGGCGGTCATCTCCAACCGCATGGGCCTGGCCAGCAACGGCTAAGCCCCGGCCAAGCGCGAAGCCGGTCCAAGATTGCCGGCAAGCCGACACGCCCCCCCTCTGCTCCCCATCTTGGCTGCGATTTCCCGAAGGAAGGCCGGCTGTTCGTCATGCCGCAGACGGCGACCGAACGGAACAAGGACGACACACCAGCCGTGAACGCCCTTGTCCGCGAGCAACCTGAAAAAAGACGCCCAACCGACGAGACGGACGACGAAACGATGGGTTTACGGATGGGCCTTTCGCCAATCCTGTACGACCGCAAGGGTGTTCTCGACATGCTTGTCGGGCGCAAGGGCCGTGAACGTGTAAAGAACCGTCCCATCGGGAGCGATGACATAGGACGTGCGGTCCGCAATGTCCGTCTTCCCGGGAAGACTGGTCATGACCGCGTCATAGGCGCGGATCACCTTCATTTCGGGGTCGGCGGCGACGGGGAATTTGTCGCGGCATTCCATGGTGGAAAACTGCTTCTGCACGTCTATGCCGTCGGCCGACACGCCGATCAGGCTGGCGCCGGACGCGGCGAAGGTTTCGGCAGCGTCGGCAAATTCGTGGGCTTCAATCGTGCAGCCCTTGGTGAAAGATTTCGGATAGAAATAGACGACGACCGGCCCTTTCTTCAGGGCATCGGCCAGGGAAAAGGAGAATTCCTTTCCGCCGACCGCCGCCTGGGCCACGAAATCCGGCGCTTTATCGCCAACCCTGAGTGCGGCATTGGCGTCGGAAGGCAACAGCAGAGCGACGGCAAGGACCGGGACAGTCAGACGGATCATCGCTTACCCTTTCCCAGATGAATGTTGAAAGACCTCTTCACTGGCACCGGCACGGTGATGCATCCGCCCCGTCTCCCGGCGCGTTCATGCCGTTCTCGTTAGATCGGTAGAGACGCGCGTCACAGCAAGGATCCGGGTGAGATTTTTGGACGGCTGGGCCGCGTGGCCTCTGGCGTAGGCCAAAGCTCGTCCCTACCCGGGCGGTGGCCTAACGCAGAGGCCGCCCGCCGGACGGGGCTGGAAACTCAGCTGCCCGGCAGAGCGTGAATCTCCGGGAAGAACAGATCCTTCCAGGATGCCGGCTTTTTGCCGATGGTGCCGACCCGGCTCATGAAGTCGGTGTATTTGGTGATGCTTTGGGGCACCAGAGTATAGACGATCTCTGGATCGCGCAGAATCGCCTCAACCTCGGCCACCGACAGCTTGGCGTTGTCCAGACGAACATAGATCTCGGCAGCGCGGCGGGGATCCGTCTTGATGATCTGGTTGGCTTCCTCCAGCGCCGCCAGAATCACCTTGATGGCCTTGGGGTTGTCGTCGTGAAAGCGGGCGGTCGTATAGATGCCGCTGAACGTGGCCGGACCGCCGGTGATGTCATAGGACGACAGCAGCTTATGCACCTTGGGGTCCGCCAGTTCCTGGGTCTGGAAAGGCGGGCTGGTGAAATGGGCGGTGATTTCGCTTTTGCCAGACAGCAGCGCCGTAGCGGCGTCGGGATGGGCCAAACCGACCGTCAGGGTGTCCAGCCTGTCGTATGCGCCGAATTCCTTTTCGGCCGCCATCTGCAAGATAGTCGCCTGATAGGCCACCTTCACGGCAGGCAGGGCGATACGGTCCTTCTCGGTGAAATCGCGCAGGGAGCGGATGTTGGGATTGTTTGTATTGAGATAGGCCGGCTGCGAGTTCAAGGCCGCGATGGCCTTGACGCCGGCATTGTTGCGGGTCTTGTCCCACAGGGTAATGAAAGGCGTGATGCCCGAAGCGCCCACATCCGCCCCGCCAGACAACAACGCGTCGATGATGCCGGTGGGCTGGTTCAACGGGATCACCCGCGCGGTCAGGGCAATCCCCTCCTCCTTGGCGTGCTTCTCCACCAGCTTCAAATCATCGATCAGATAGATTTGCAGATATCCCAGGCCCTGCATGCGGGCGAAACGAACCTCGGACACTTCGGCCGCAGCCGAATGGCTCAGCGCGGCAAACCCTAAGGCGGCGATCAACATGCGCAGCTTCATGACCATCCTCTCGTCAAAACTCAAACCACGGAATCTCTCCATAACCCCCGATGATTATGCACAGCGCGCCGATACTTGATAATAAAAATATACTAATTATATATACAGCAATAATTTAATGTTAATTATAGGCGTGGCAGCGTTTTCGATGAAAGCTGGGGAAAACGGCCAAAACCTTTTCGGGCAAAGCTCAATGGCTGAAAAATATCGAACGGATCACCGGCCGTCCCCGGCAATCCCACCGCAGAGTCCGGGCTTTGCCTATAGGAACAAAGCGTCGAGATCGTCCTCGTCATCGGCGTTTGCCGCAGTGAGCTGCGGCGCCGTGGCGGCGGACTCGTCCTTGGCGAAGGTCTGGTGGACGATACGTTCCCGATCCATGGTGTAGCAAGGCTGCATCAGACGATGAATCACCTGATGCTGCTCCTCGCTCAGATCGGTTTCCTTGATCAGACGCCCGGCGATGGATGACAGGCGAGCGGTTCCCTCGTCAGCGACGGCGCCCACCCGATGATGGATGTCGATGCCGGTCGCGGTTTCGCCCAGACTTCTGGAAACGCCTCCGGCGTCCGAACGCAGAGTTTCCAGGATGCTCGACATGGCGCCGCCCATATGCTCAAGGGCGGCCATGGAAGCGGACATGATCCCGATCGGGTCTCGGGCGGCATCGGTTGCGATGGAGGCAGAAACGGCGGCAAGGGAGTCCGCCAAGGCGAGCACCGAAGTCAATTGCCCGGCGATGCCATGGCTGCAATCCTCGGTCCGCTTGCTGCAGGCGCGCAATTCATGGGCGACGACGCCCAACGCGCGCCCCTCGTTGCCCAGGCGGCCGCATTTCAAGGTGGCGTTCAATCCCATCACCCGCATGTCGGCGTCGATGGACTGGATGGCCTCCAGATCGCCGGCCATGGCCCGGAAGCCTTCGGACACGGCCTCCACCACCGATTCGGCCCGGCGGCGAGCGGCGGCATAAATGCCCAGCAGTTCGGTGGCGCGCCGGATATCTTGCTGGATCTCCGCCAGAAACAAGCCGCCGCCGCTGCCGCCAAAGGCGTCCTCGGCTTCGCTTAAAATGGCTCCGGCGTCACCTGCCAGCGCACTCAGATTGCTGATCAGACCATCGACCTCCCGCCGGTAATCGGCGGCGCCGCCATGCAGCTGAGCCGCCTGAAGATGGCAGACACCGCCGACCAGGGACATCCGCTCGGCCTCGGCGGTTTCGTTCAGCCATTGGCACCCGGGCTCGGTCACGGTGTCCCCGCCGACCAGATCGGCCATGGCGCGAACGGCGGTGCGAACATGCTCGATACGCTGGCAAACGCTGTCGTTGATTTGCAGCTCGGCGACGGTCTTAGCGATACGTTGGGCCGTCTGAGTGGATTTGGCGCCGACCGAATCGGCGGCGATGGCGGCGCGTCGGCGGCGATCGACCAACGCGCTCAGACTGGCCTGAATGCGCGCCTGCACGGCGTCGAGTTCCCGCGCCTCGTTGCGTTCGAAATCAGCCGCCCCCTGCCGAGCCGAGGCCACAGCCTGACGAACGGTGGTCAGGCGCTCGGCGGCTTGTTCCGTCGATGTCGCCGCCAATGTTCCCAGACGGCCGATTTCGGTGGTGAAGACCGAGAAATCCACCCCGGCGGCGCTGACCAGAGCGGCCTGAATCTTGCCGTTGATGGCCAAACCGCCGATTTCGCTGATGATCTTGCGCAGCACGTCGAGACCTTTGGCGACCTCCGCCGCTCCGTCTTCCAACTGGGCCAGGATGGGAGCCGCGTTGCCCTCGCCCCCCGACATTCGGGTAATGTCGCGCACGGCCTGTTCCAAGGCGTCCACCGTGCTCTGCGCATCCTGGCTGTTCAGCTGTTCGGCCAGCCCGGTCAGATTGCCACCCAGCCGCCCGAACACGTCAACCGCATGCCCCAGGGTATGGCCGATATTCAGGAAATCCTGATCGGCGCTGCCTGTGATCCGTCCCAGAACGGCATCCAGATCGACCAGGGACTCTCTGATCTGGCGGGCATCGGCCACGGACAGGGACCGGAACGGATTTTCCGTAGCCGCAAGGTGGTTCATCTCCCGCCTCCCTCTTGGATCACGGTTCACCCAACACAACCGTTCCGTTGATCATGGCAGGTTCGTCGCCGCTGAACAATTGGCCGAGATCAAGGACGATGACAAACTTGTCCTCTCGCCGCCCGACGCCCTTGATGTATTGCGACTGCCAGCGCACGCCGATGTCCGGGGCGTCCTCCATGGCCTGTTCGCTCAAGCCGGTGACTTCATAGACCCTGTCTGTCAGCAAGCCCATCACGACCGTTCGCCCCCCGACCGTCAAGTCCAGAACCAGAATACGAGTTGCCGGCGTGGGCGGAACCGCCGGCAATCCCAGTTTGACCCGCAGGTCGACGACAGGAACCGTGCGGCGACGAACGTCGATCATTCCCATCAGATAGGGAGGCGCGTTGGGCACCCGCGAGATAGGACAGAGGTCGAGAATCTCGTGAACCTGCTCGACCTCCACCGCGAAAACCTCGCGGTCGATCCCCATGGTGACGTATTGAACGCCTTTATCCGTTGCTGCCCGCTGGCTCATGACCCGGCCCTCTCGCCATCAATAGCGCTGGAAATCACCATCTTCATGGTCCATGTCGATCACGAATCCGCCGCTGGCCTTGGCCTTCTTGACCAAGGTGTCGGCCTTGCCGTTGGGACGAGAGGCAGCCTTGCTCTTCTGCGCCTTTAAATGGGCGACCTGCGGCTTGGAGGACGATGACTGCGACGCCGGAGGGACAGCCCTCTTGGCGCTGTTCTCCTGGCTGATGCGGAAGTAGGAAATCGTGTTCTGCAACTGCTCGGCCTGCGAAGCCAGCTCCTCGGACGTAGACGACATCTGTTCGGCGGCGGCGGCATTCTGCTGCGTCACCTTGTCCAATTGCTGGATGGCCAGATTGACCTGATTGGCGCCTGTATCCTGTTCGCGGCAGGCGGCCGAGATTTCCTCAACCAGTTCAGCCGTACGCTTGATGTCGGGCACCAGCTTGGCCAGCATCTGACCGGCTTCCTGAGCCACCTTGACGGTGTCGCCGGACAGGGCGTTGATCTCGGACGCCGCCGCCTGGCTGCGTTCGGCAAGCTTGCGCACCTCCGAGGCCACCACCGCGAAGCCGCGACCATGTTCACCGGCACGCGCCGCCTCCACAGCCGCATTCAAAGCCAGAAGGTCGGTCTGGCGGGCGATTTCCTGAACCACGGTGATCTTTTCGGCAATGGTCTGCATGGCGCTGACGGCGCGGTTGACCGCATCGCCACTGGTCTGGGCGTCCTTCGCCGACTGATAGGCGATCTTTTCCGTCTGGCTGGCGTTCTCGGCGGTCTGCTTGATGTTCGAGGCCATTTCCTCCATGGAGGAAGCCGCCTCTTCGGTGGCCGAAGCCTGTTCAGAGGCGCCTTGGCTCAACTGTTCCGCGCCCGAGGACAGTTCTTCGCTGCCGGCAGCCACATTCTGGCCGGCATTGATGGTTTCGCTGACCACACCGCTCAAACGTTCCACCATGGTTTCCAGGCTGATGCCCAAAGTATCCTTGTCCGACAGGCGTTTGACCCGCACCGTCAAGTCGCCCCCGGCAATCTGGTCCGCCGCCCGGGCGGTCGCCAGAAGATTGCTGGTCATGATGTTCATGGCATCCAGCAGATCCTTGATTTCGTCATTGGTCGAAACAGTGGCCTGTTGCTCGATATCGCCGATGGACACGGCCTGGGCCACATCGACCGCCTTGGTCAAGCCGCGGCTGATGGACAAAGCCAGCCCGAACGCGAAGCCGACACCGACCACCAGGGCGATGATGGAGGAGACCAACAGCAAAGTGCGAAGACTGGAATAGGTGTCGGCGGCATTCGCCTTGTCTTTCGCCAATCCCTCTTCGGTCGCACGAACCAGATCGGCGACCATCTCGTTCATTTTAGTTCCAGCTTGACGCACCTCCCCCGTTGATATGGCGCCCGCTTTAATCTCGGTGTTCTGCATGGCCAAACCGATAGCGTCGTCCAACAGCTTATCCACCGCAGGCTGACGGGCGATATAATCGGCCAGCAGGCGCCGGTCCTCGTCGGAGCTCAACGATTGGCGCAATGCATCCGTGGTCTGGCGGATTTCCTCGCGCATGGAGGGCACCGGCTTCAGCGCCACTTCGGTTTCCGCATCGGTGGACACCAGCAAGGCATTCCGTAAAATGATCCCCAGCCGAGCCCCCGCTTCCTCGATGTTGTTGACGAGAAGTCCCTGCCGCAATTGATCCGGGGTCGCCGTACGGGATTGCGCCCGGAGGGCGATCGGATTGAGCACGTCCAGGCTGCTTTTCCACCCGGCGCTGTAGGCTCCATTCACCAAGTCCGTTCCTTTGGCGTTGGAGTGAATGCGCCCCAGGGACCGCAGCTTGTCCTGCGCCGTGATCAATGTGGCGTACTGAGCCTCGATCCGGCCGAGGGCCGCTTTGCCATTCTCGTCGGCCAGTGAGCGATAGGCATCAAAGATTTTTTGCAGATCGTCGCGGATCTGCAGCATGGATTTGTCGAATTTGTCGATACTTTCGGCATCGGACGACAGCAGGAAGTTCTTTTCCTCGCGCTGAAGCCGGTAGACGGTCGCCGGAATCTGGCGAACGACATTGATCCGCTGCGCCGAGTGGTCGACCAGATCGGTGATCCTGTCGTTCAACTGGGACAGCCCGTTGATGGCGAAACCGGCGCTGGCCGCCGACATGACGATGATCACCGCGAAAGCGATCGCCAGCTTGATTTTGATGGTGAAGCGCATGGAAGTTTCCTTTCCACTACTGGGCGGAAGCGAAGATGGCGTCCATATCCAGGACGATGAGGAAATCGCCGCCGTTCCGGTGGCCTATTCCGCGAATGAACTCAGTGGGCCAGGTCATGCCGACCTTTGGCGTGGTTTCGATGGCCTGCATGTCAATCTCCGTGACCTCGTAAACCTTGTCGGCCAGCAGACCGATAATGGTCGGTTCGCCGTCCAGCACCGTTTCGACGACGATGATGCGGGTATCGATGGTGTCGTCGTTCCGGGCCATGCCCAGAAACACCCGCAAATCCACCAGCGGCACCACCTTGCCCCGCACATTGATCAGGCCGGGGGCGTGATCGGGGGCGTTGGGCACGGCGGTGACGGGCACCAGATCAAGGATTTCGGAAACGATCCCGGCCTCCAGGGCGAAGGCCTCGCCGGACAGGCCCAGAGTCAGGATCTCGACGGGACGGGAGATGGCGTGCACGCTGCCCATGATCAGGACGCCTTCTTCTGTGAATCGCTGGCATGGCTCAAATCGATCAGACGCGGGATATCCAAAATCAGCGCCACCGTGCCGTCCCCCAGGATGGTCGCTCCCGAGAAGGTCTGGACCGCGCTGTGAATCTTGGACAGCGACTTGATGACCGTCTGGTAGTCGCCGATGATCTGGTCAACCACCAGCCCCACCCGCATATCGCCGGCGGCAACGATGACGACCTTTTGGTAAGGCTCGGGCGGCGTCGTCAGATGGAATAGGGACTTAAGCCGCAAAAACGGTACCACCTCGTCACGGATGTTCAGAAAATCGCGCCCAGTGGCCCGCAGATCGTCCTCAGGCGTCAGTTCGACGCATTCCTCGACTGCCGACAGGGGGATGACGTAGCGCCCTTCTCCCACCCGCACCAACAAACCGTCGATAATGGCCAGAGTCAGCGGCAGACGCAGAGTGATCTCCGAGCCTTCGCCCAAAACGCTGTTGATGTCGATCGTGCCGCGCAAGGCGTCGATGGAGCGCTTGACCACGTCCATGCCGACACCGCGCCCGGAGACGCTGGTGACTTTGGCGGCAGTGGAAAAACCGGGCTGTAAGATCAGTTGGAAGATTTCCGTCGCGGTCAGGTCGGCCCCTGGCTGGATCAGACCTGTTTCCTCGGCTTTGGCCCGCACTTTGACGGGATCGATGCCGCGCCCGTCATCCTTGATGCGGATCAGCACCTGTGCCCCGGAATGCGTGGCCGACAGATGCACCGTGCCCTGGCGCGGCTTACCCGATCCCTCGCGCTCCGCCGGAGAGCCGACGCCGTGATCCAGGCTGTTGCGGATAAGATGCACCAAGGGATCGTGCAGGCGCTCGATGACCGTTTTGTCCAACTCGGTCTCTTCACCCGATGTGGTCAGTTGGACATCCTTGCCCAGTTCCTTGGACAGATCGCGCACCAGACGGCGGAAACGGCTGAACAGCGAACCGATCGGCACCATGCGGATGCCCATTGTCGTATCGCGCAGTTCCGACGACAGACGCTCGATCTCTTCGACCAGGGATTTCAGATGGGTGTCGTTGCCGGCATTGGCCAGTTGCCGCAGCCGGGCTTGTGCGATCACCAGTTCCCCCACCTGATCCATCAGATCATCCAGACGCTCGGCCTGCACCCTGATGTCTGCCGTTTCCGATTTCTTGGACTTTTCGGCCTCGCCCTTCAGATGCTTCTGTTCGGCCAAAGCGGCGACCACTTTGTCATGGCTGACCAGCCCCTCTTCCACCAGCAAAGCGCCCAGACGCGGTTGCCGGTCGACCGCCTGTTCGACCTTGTCGGGGCCGATCGCGTGGTGCTCGACCAAGATTTCGCCCAGAAGCTTGGGGTCGGGCTGAATTTCCTCGATGGTCAGTTCCATGTCGTCGATGACGAACATGAACACTTCGTCGATGGCGCTGCGCGGATGATCGGTCGACAGAACGCAGTCCCACGCCAGATAACAGCCGCAGGGATCCATCTCTTCCAGATGCGGAAGCGCGTCGGTGATGGTGACGACTGTGAAGTCGCCCATCTCGCGCATCTCTTTCAGAAGCAGCAAGGGATTCGCCCCCATGCTCAGGGCATTGCGGACAAGACGGAAATGAATGCGATAGGTGCTTCTGGACGACGGCGGCTCCGGCCGCTCCCCGCCTCCGGATCGCACCACCGCCACCGGACCGACGCCGGTGACGGCGGCCAGCTGAGACAGGATCGCCTCGCTCCGCCCCGGCGGCGCCGCTTCCGGATCGTCGATCAAGATTCGCATATGATCCTTGGCCAGAAGCGCCACCTCGACCAGTTCCTTGGTCACCGGCAATTGCCCCTTGCGGACCAGGTCGAAAGCGTTTTCGACATGATGGGTAAAGGCCGAGGCGGCGTCGAAGCCGAACATGGCCCCCGACCCCTTGATGGTGTGCAGCGCCCGGAAGGCCGTGTCGATGAGGTCCTTATTGGCGGGGTCCGCTTCAATGTCGAGCAAGGTCGTTTCCAACTGCTCGAACAGTTCGCGCGCTTCGATGCGGAATGTTTCGACGGGATCGTTGGAGATGGCCATCAGAAAGCCCCCCTTGCCTGCCAGAAATCCGCCCTTATCCCCTGTTCGGCGCCGCAAATGGCCACGGCATCCAAAAGAGCCCCCTTGGCGGGAGAACTCAGGACCAGAACCTTGCCGTCAGCTTCGGCGCTTTTATGGGCGGCCAGGATCAGTTGCAGGAACGTGACGTCAACCTCGTCCAATTCCGAACAATCGACCTCGATCCGGTCCGAGGACTCCAATGCCTGCCGCAAGCGATGGGCGACATCATCGGCTTGGCGGATCGTTGCCGATCCCGAGAAACCGATAACCACAGTGGGAGCGCTTGACATGCCTGTCCTCCAGGTCCGAGACGGAAGGGAGAGAGGACAGGCTAGGTGCTGCTCCCGGTATATCGGGAGCGGAGGAACGGCTACGGCCTCACGGCAAAGGTATATGCCTATACCTAAGGACGAAAACAGTCGTGACGTTTCAACAGTTCAGCAAAGGCCTCGGCCGGAATAGGCTTGGTGAACAAATAGCCTTGGGCGAAATCGCAGCCGTTGTCGGACAGGAACTGCAATTGCTCCTGGGTTTCCACACCCTCGGCGACGATTTCCAGATCCAGGCTGTGGCCCATGGCGATGATCGCCTGGGTCAGGGCCTTGTCCTGATCCCGCTCGGTTACGCGGGAAATGAAAGAGCGATCGATTTTCAGGACATCGAAGGGAAACGAAGTCAGATAGCTCATGGACGAATAGCCCGTGCCGAAATCGTCGATGGAAAAGCGCAGTCCCATCCCTCGCAGCTTGTGCAAAAGCTCGATGGTATGCGGCGACTGATCCAGCAGCAGCCGTTCCGTCACTTCCAATTCCAGCCGGTCTGCGCTCAAGCCGCTATAGCTCAACGCCTGATCCACCACATCCAAGAGCGCATTGCCCGCCAACTGAAGACTGGACACGTTGATCGCCACCCGCACAGGCGGCAGGCCGTTCTCCGCCCAAGCGGCCATATCCCGGCACGCCATCTCGATGACCCAGGCGCCGATGGCGACGATCAGTCCGGTTTCCTCGGCAATGGGAATAAACAAATCCGGCGGCACCGGCCCAAGATCGGGATTGTTCCAGCGCAACAGTGCCTCGGCCGCCAGAATCCGGCCGCTGGCGACCTCCACCAGCGGCTGATAGTAAATCCGCAACTCACCGCGGCCAAGGGCATGGCGCAAATTGCTTTCGACGGCCAAACGCCGCCGCGCATTGGCATCCAGTTCATGGGTGAAGAACCGCCAACCGCCATGTCCCGCGGAATCGACACCGGGCATGGCCGCCGTGGCGCTCCGCAAAAGCTCTTGGGGCGTCTCGCCATCAGTAGGAAACACAGCAATGCCGATCCGAGCGGAAATGAACACTTCCTGATCCTGGATCTGAAACGGCTGGGCCAGCACCGCGCACAACCGCGAGGCCACCGCCTGCGGACTGTGGGCTTCGCCGATGTCCGACAGCACCATCACGAATTCGTCGTTGCCGACCCGCGCCACGGTATCGGTCTGATGCTGTTCGGCCAACAGACGATGGGCCACCTGGCGCAGGACGTCGTCGCCGGCGCCATGCCCCAAAGTATCGTTGATAGCCCGGAAGCGGTCCAAATCGATGTGCATCACCGTGACCTGACAGCGATTCCGTCCGGCCACGGCTACCGCTTGTCCCAGGCGGTCCAGCACCAGCATGCGATTCGGCAGTCCCGTCAGGGAATCATAGTTGGCCTGCCACTCCAGACGGGCCTCATACTCCTTGCGCAGGGTAATGTCTTCCTTCACCGCCACGAAATGGGTGATTTCTCCGGCTTCGTTGCGCAGTGGCGAAATCCGTGCGGTTTCCCAGAACAGGCTGCCGTCCTTGCGCCGGTTCTGAAAGGTGCCGCGCCAAACATGCCCCGACGTGATGGTGCTCCACAATTCCACATAGACGTCGGGCGGCGTCAAACCGGATTTCAGAATGTTGGGCGTACGCCCCGCCAGTTCTTCCGCCCCGTACCCGGTCGCCTCGGTGAAGGCCGGATTGACATATTCGATGATGCCGTCCCGGTTGGTGATGATCACGGGTCCGGGACTCTGCGTAATCACCAGCGAAGCCTTCCGCACTTCGTCGGTCAGCCAAACCGAAAGCTCGGCCAGCCTTTTATGCGCCCGGCAAGATGCCAACAGATTGCGCATCCGCGCCACGAACTCGACCTGATCAATGGGTTTGCTGAGAAAATCCGTCGCTCCGGTCTGCAGAGCCATGTAGCGGATGTCCCGATCCGCGACCGAAGTCACCATCACCACCGGAATCGCCGCATTGCGGCTGTCGGCGCGAAACGCCTCGATGAAAGCGATGCCGTTGGGAGGAGGCATTTCGTAATCCACCACCACCAGATCGACGGCATTGCCGCGGCACCATTCCAGCGCCTTGACGGAACTGGTGAAACCGACCGTCTCGCACCCATCCACGGTTTCCAGCAGTCGCACCATCAAAGCCACGGCGCTGGGACTGTCATCGACCACGATCGCCTTTTGCCCGTCACATGATGCGGACGAAACATCGGCGGAGCTGATCGGCGACGCGTCCAGCGGCGAAATCATAACTCGTCCGCCCGGCGGATTTCCGCCGCCAGCAAGCCCAGCGGCACAACCTTGACGGCGGCGCCTCGCGCGATGGCTTCCTTGGGCATGCCGAAGACGACGCAGGTCTCCTCGTTTTGCGCGATGGTCAGCGCTCCGGCATTGCGCATTTCCAACAGGCCGTTGGCGCCGTCATCGCCCATGCCGGTCATAATGATGCCCATGGCGTTGGCGCCGGCGAACTGTGCCGCCGAGCGGAACAGCACATCCACCGAAGGCCGATGTCGGGATACCAGGGGGCCTTCCTTGACCGTCACGTAATAACGGGCGCCGCTGCGCTGAAGCATGGTATGGCGATTGCCGGGCGCAATCAGAACGTGGCCGCGCAGCACCGGATCGCCATCGGCGGCTTCCCGAACGCTGACCTGACACAAACCGTCCAACCGCCGGGCGAAGGCGGCCGTGAACAATTCCGGCATATGCTGGACCACGACAATGCCGGGACAGTCCATAGGCAGAGCCTCCAACACCTCCCTCAAGGATTCCGTCCCGCCCGTGGAAGCGCCGATGCAGATCACTTTTTCGGTGGTGCGGGCCATAGCCCTGGCGCTGGGCGGCGGCATCATGACGTCGGCGCTCAGTTTGGGCGCAGTCCCCAGTACATGGGGCCGCCGTTCGCGACGTTCGGGAAGCTTGCGCAATCGAGCCTGGGCGGCGGCCCGAATGGCGTCCCGGATGGTTTGAGCGGATTCTTGCAGGAATTCCTTGGTGCCCATTTTGGGCTTCAGGATGATGTCCACGGCCCCCGCTTCCAAAGCCTGCATCAAGGTATCCGAGCCCTCTTCGGCCAGCGACGAACAGATCACCACCGGAATAGGGCGTTGCGCCATGATCTTACGCAGGAACGTGATGCCGTCCATGCGCGGCATTTCAATGTCCAGGGTAATGACGTCAGGGGTGTCATGAGCAATTTCGCGTGCCGCCACGAAGGGGTCGGAGGCAGTGGCCATGACCTCGATATCGCGACTGTCTCCTAGAATTCCAGCCAGGGTCTGGCGAACGCTGGCGGAATCATCGACGATGAGAACCTTGATCTTCTGCATGAGGTTTCCGCCTAAAAATCGAGTTGCCCAGCCATTCGACATGCAGGTTCATGCCCGCGATACTGTCGGTGTGGCCGAGAATAAGGTAACCGCCCGGCGCCAGATGAGAGAGCAATTGGCGCAGTACTTGTTCCTGGGTTTCTCGATCGAAATAGATTAGCAGATTCCGGCAAAATATTACGTCCATGTCGCAATCGGCCGGATAGCTTTCCTCGATCAGATTGATGCGGGCAAAGCGGACGAGATTGCGGATTTCGGGCGCCATCCGCACCATGGGCTTCTTGGGATCGCGGGAGCGGAGCAAATAGCGCTGGCGCATGGCCAGCGGCACCGGCTCGACCATCTCCTCGGGGAAAACCGCCCGAGCCGCCTTGGTCAGCACCTTTGTCGAAACGTCGCTGGCCAAAATGGAAAAACGGAATCCGGGAGAGGTCAAGGCGAAGTCGCTCAGCACCATGGCCAGCGTATAGGGCTCGGCGCCAATGGAGCAGGCCGCGCTCCAGAACTTACCCACACGTCCCGCCTTGGCCATTTGCGGCAGAACCGTCTTGACCAGAAACTGGAAATGGGCCGGCTCTCGGAAGAAATCGGTCTTGTTCGTGGTGATGGCATCGATCAGATGAATGACTTCGTCGTAATGGTCGCCGTGATCGAACACGGCAGCGACATAGTCCGACAGGCTCTGAATGCCCAAAAGTCTGGCCCGCCGGTTCAAACGTCCCTCGACCATGGTCTTCTTGGAAGCCGGCAGCTTGATGCCGACCGCAGACATGATGAACGATACGACCCGTTGGTAATCGTCGCTGCTCAATCGATCCGGTTGGACATCCCTATCGGACATCAATAGCGCTCCGACATAACCCATCACCAACGTCCTTGCGGAAGGTTAACCGAGAACCTTTTTGACGATGGCCAGCAGTTGTTCTTGTTTGAACGGCTTGGTGATCCATGCCGTCGCACCGGATTGTTTAGCCTCCGTCTTCTTGGCCTCGTCAGATTCCGTGGTCAGGAAAACGATTGGAACCCCCCTGTAATTGGGCAGCTTGCGCAGTTCCCGGATCAACGTCAGCCCGTCCATGTTGGGCATGTTCAGGTCCGTCACCACCATGTTGACGCTCGCGGCGCCGGCTTTGGCCAGGGCGTCCTTACCGTCGCAGGCCTCGAGCACGTCGTAACCGGCTCCGGCCAGAGTCAGCTTGACCATCTGGCGCATGCTTGCGGAGTCATCGACGCTGAGGATTGTTTTAGCCATGGAATCAGCCTCCGGATGGATTTGATTCAGGCTAATGAAAATGCCGGCGCCAAGGCGAGTTGGCGAAGGGCTACGGACAACGGCAAACGTATATTCGCCGTCAACTCAAGAGACGCCCCTGGCTGATCAACGTGGCGGCCTGGGCTCGGTTCTTCGCCCCAAGCTTTTTGTAAATATGGGTCAACTGGACCTTGATCGTGACTTCCCGCAGATTGAGAACGCGGGCGATTTCCTTGTTGGATTGCCCTTCCACAACCATGGCCATGATGCCCCTCTCGCGTTCCGTAAAATCATCATCGCGGGCCTCAGGCTCGGCCGCGTGCTCCTCGACGTCCGCAGCGAACATCTCGGCCGGAAGATAGGATCCGCCGGCTAAAACCAGATTCAGGGCGGACGTGAAAATCTTGCCATCCAAAGTCTTCGGCAGGAAAGCTTTGGCGCCGACGCCGATGCATGTGCTGACCTCGGAAGCCATGGCGATTCCCGACATCACCACGACCGGAGCCCCCTTGGAGGCGGACACTACGGCCTGTATTCCAGACCGGCCATTCATACCAGGCATTGAGTAATCGATCAGCAAAAGATCGAATGGATCCTGACTGCTCAAAGCATTCAGAACCTCTGACAAGCATGTTGCCGTATTGGCCATCGTCTGGGAAAAAGCTCGCCCCACCTGTTCACTGACCGCGCTCAGATACAGCGGATGATCATCAGCTACGAGAATGCGCACGATCGCCACCTTGTTCATGGTCGTTAATAAAAATCATGCTGCGCCTGAGTCGAGAACGGAGCAATTGCGCGTTAGTAGCCTTTTTCCGACAATCGGCGTCTGCCGATATACCTTTGTTATGAGACGGTATCCGCCTGTCGGGTAGTCCGTTTCGTCTGCCTGTTACAGGATGGCGACAAGCGCCATCCCTGACAGGCCGCAGCCATGCTCAAAGTGATCGTTGCAGACGATGAGCCAACCCATCTGGAAATGGTCGCCACAATCCTGGAGCGCGCCGGACACGACGTGGTGGCGGTCAACAGTGGGCTGGGCTGCCTTCACAGTCCAAGCCTGAGCCTCGTTGACTTGGTGGTGGCCGATATCTTCATGCCGGATCTGGACGGATTGAAACTGATGGCCGAGTTGCGCGCCCGGGGAAACTTTGTGCCGGTCATCGGCATGACCGGCGGGATGAAAGGGCGTCTTGCCCCTTTTATCGACCTCATGTCACAGTTGGGCGCGGTCCGCGTTCTGATCAAGCCTTTTTCGGGCACGGAGCTTTTGCAAGCCGTTCAGACCGCCATCAAAGACAAAACCGGCCACGAATGACGAGATGAGGAACGCCTCATGAATACGGGCCATTCCACCCCGGATACCAGGAACGAAATCCTGGTCGTCGCCGACAACGCCCCTCACCTCGCCGCGATTCTGACGGATGCGGGATACGACGTTGTGGTCGCCCCGGCGGATGAACGGGCATTGCGGTTTCTTGATCGCGGGAAATCGGCCCTGGTCCTACTAGACGGCAATGCCGGCCTTTGCCGCCGCATCCGCGACGTCTCAGATATTCCCGTCATCGTCATGATCGACCAAGGCCAGCCTGAGACCCGCCTTCTAAGCCTAAGGCAAGGAGCATGCGATACCGTCGGCAAACCAATCCTTGCCGAAGAACTGCTGGCCCGCATCGCACCTTATATCGCTTTGGCGCAACTGCGCCAAAGCCGACAGGACGTTTCCGAGCAACTGGAACGGCGCCTGGCTGAAGAACGGCGCATTCTGGCCGCGATGGATCTTGCCGGCGACGGCATCTCGATCATCAATACCGACGATACGATCGAATACGCGAACAGCGCCATGATGCAGACGCTGGGCATTCCACATGTTCAGGATCTGATCGGCCTCCCGGTGGAGGAAATCAGCGGCGGCAGCAGCTCGGTTTTTAAAGCCGAGGAAATTCAGGCTGCCCGTCAAAGCGCAAAGCGCAACGGTCAGTGGTCCGGTGAGCTTTCCCTGCATTTGCCCGGCCAGAAACGGTCGAAACGGCTGTGGACCCATATCCGCGCCTTGCCCGACGGCGGACGCATACTCGTCATCAACGACGTCACGGATGCGCGCCAGCGGGAAGAAGAGCAGCATCGGCTGGAGCAACAGCTTGAACAAGCCCGCAGATTGGAGGCCTTGGGGCAACTGGCCGCCAACGTGGCCCACGATTTCAACAATCTTCTGGGAGCTATTCTCGGCTTCGCCCAATTCATTGTCGAAGACACCGACGAAGACAGCGCACTGAACCGTTACGGCACCCGCATCCTCAAAGCCGGACATCAGGCCAAATCATTGATCGGAGAAATCCTGGCATTCTCACACCGGCGGGAAAGCACGCTGGAACGGGTCGAGATGTCTTCGCTGATCCAGGAAAACACCGGCGTTCTCAAAGCCATCGTCGCTCCGACGACCAGCTTGGACATTCAGATCGACACCGAGGAAATGGTAATCGCCGGCCAAGGCAGCCAGATCATGCAATTGCTGGTCAATCTAGTGGGAAATGCCAGCGAGGCCCTGGTCGGAGCCTCGGGCACAGTTGGCGTCTATGCCCATTCCGTCGAACCGATCGACATCCCTCCCATGCCTCACGCCGTCCCATCCAACGGCGAAGCGCCTTCGGCCTCTTCGTCCCGAATTTGGACCGATGAGCGGGAAATTCACCATGCGGCTTTCGGCAACCTGCATTCCGACATTCCCCATATCCGCCTGTCGGTTACCGATAGCGGCAACGGCATCCCCCTGGCAGTGTTGTCGAACATCTTCCAGCCGTTCTTCACCACCAAGGCCAATTCCGGCGGCACAGGCTTGGGATTGGCCGTGGTCCATGACATCGTCATGGGCCATCGGGCCGGGTTGCTGCTGTCCACCGCTCCTGGGCAGGGAACCCGCATAGACGTCTACTTCCCCGTTTCCGACATCGAGAATCTGGGAGAACAAGACCTCCAGCAGATCCTTCCCGTGACACATCGGGGTTCGATCCTGCTGGTGGATGATTCCACGCATTTCGGCAATATGCTGATGACCGCCCTGTTCCGCCTGGGCTACGAAATCTCGGTCTGCGACAATCCGCTGGATGCCATCGGCTATGTGGAGGAAGACTCCGCCGCCTGGGATCTGGTTATCACCGATCAGATCATGCCCCAGATGAAGGGTACCGAATTTGTCGCAGCCATCAAGAAGCTGCGTCCCGAATTGCCCTGCATTATCTGTACGGCCATCCCCAACGGCCTGACAGACGCGGACATCCGGCAGGCCGGCGCCGACGGCCTGGCCAGCAAGCCCCTGGACATCGGTCTGTTTTCAAGCATGGTCAAAGACTTGATCACCCGCCGGAAATAACCTTCCGCCCCGACTTGGCGTGATGACGGGCCGTCCCGCCGCCATGGCCTCGGCAAGAAAGCCGTATTAAACTTAAGGATATGGTGCTACCATCCACGCCTTGCAGCATCCGGTATGCCATGGGTGATTTTGAGAAAGAAAAAATCGAAGAATGGACCTTTGGCATTGACGTCATCGATGCCGGGCACAGCCGTCTTCTTGCCCTGATCGAAACAGCCGAAGCGGCCCGTTCTGCGGGGAAAGCCCACGCGGCGGTCCGCCACCTGAAGCTGTTCCTCAAAGAATTCAACGATCACTTCGAGATGGAGAACCGCTTGCTGGAAAAGGCGGGATACCCCGGTTTGGGGGCTCGCCATTCGGAGTTCATCACCTCTTTCTCGATGGTTTCTGCGCACCCGCTCGATCCCAACGACTTGGAGCAGGTGCAGCGCATCACCGAATTCATGCGAGCCTGGCTGACAGATCACATCATTCGGCAGGATCTGCCCCTTTGCGACGTCTTCATCCGTCAGGGACTGGCCTCGGCTCCCCGCCGCAAAAACCACCGCTGGCGGGATGCCATCGGCTTGCGCTGGAGGATGATCCTGCTGGGGCTGCTGCCGCTGGCGGTGGTGCTGGGACTTGCCGGCGTGGCGCTCAGCGAGATGGAGCAGACGCTGCGCACCACGTCGCTTTTGCGGGAAATGAACGATCTGAACGCCCAGATCGGCGGCGTCGTCCATGAATTGCAGTCCGAGCGCGGTCTGGCGGTCATGATCGTCAGCGATCCCCGACTTAATCGGGACCGCCTGCGCGCCCAGATCAGCGCCAGCGACGCCGCGTTGGGCAAATACCGAAAATCGATGGCCCGCCTGCTGAAGGAGCTTCCGGACGGCCCCGCCAGAGACGCTCTGGAAAACAGCCAGTCGTCGCTGGAACTGATTCCCGAAGTGCGGGGGGATGTCCAGGACGGCAGTTACGACGCCGCGCAGACCACCGAGTTCTACACCACCGCGACCGACGATCTGATGGCAGTGGTTCCCGAAGTGGTGCGGACCGTCATGTCGTCGGACTTCGGAAAAGACACCATCGCCTATGTCTTTTTGCTGAAAGCCAAGGAACTGGCCGGACGCGAACGGGCTCTCGGTTCAGGCATCCTGGCCGGAGCCACCCCCGATCTGTTGTCCCGCAACCCGGAAAAAATCCGGCAACTGGCGGAAGAGCAGGAATCCCAAGGCAAGGCATTCGAAGCGCTGGTCGCCCCCTCGGTCGCCGAGAATTACAGGGCCGCCGCCACCGTGTCACCGAAACTGGTCAGTATGCGGCGGTCGTTGGAGAACGGCGAGACACTAGGGCTAACCGCCCAGGAATGGTTCGATGTCACCAGCGAGCGCATCGATCGTATCCGCGACTTTGAAACCCAGGTCACGGGCGATCTCGACGCCGACGTCAGCACCCTTCAGTGGCAGGTTCAGCGCCATGCCATGTTGCTGGGCGGCGGCATTGTCGGGGCCATCCTGCTGTCTCTCGTCATGATCCTGATGCTGGGGTGGAGCATCATCCCGCCCTTGCGGCGCCTGAGCGGAAATTTGGGCCAGCTAGCTGAGGGCAAGAGGCTGTTGTCGCTCCCCGACATCTCAAGCCGCGACGAAATCGGCAATCTGGCCCGCCAGCTGGCTCTGTTGCGGGATCGCCTGATCCAGGGCGATTTGCTGAAAGCGCGCCGGGGCACGGAGAACGCCGAGCGGTTGCGCGCGGTGATGGACAACCTGCCCGGCATCGTTTTCCGCGTCGTCCAGTCCGAGGGGGCGTCCCGGGTCGTGGCGGTCAGCAGCAAGTTCCACCAGATGACCGGGGTGAAGGCTTCCGACGTCATCGACAAATCCTTGAGCAGCCTGCTGCGGCATCTGGTCCATCGGGAAGACCGGCTGACACTGCTCCATGTCCTGTACCGGGCGGGGGGCAGGCCGCTGGATTTCGAGTTCCGTCTCAGTCCGTTCAACGGCGAGGAGCCTCGCTGGCTGCGGGTCATCGCTTCGCCTGTGCGCACCGGAACCGGGTGGATATGGGACGGGGTGGCTCTTGACGTGACGGTGATCAAACAGACCGAGGCCCAGCACGCGCACATGGCCGAGGAGCTGGACCGGGTTCGCAGGATGCAGATGGCGACCGAGCTTGGAGCCAGTATTCAGGCCGAGCTTTCCACGCTGTCGCGCTCCATGCAGGAACACGCCGAGGTCGCCGTGAACCAGCTGCCGTTCAACGCGCCGCTCCGCATCCATCTGTTGGCTTTGGCGGTTGCGGCCCGAAAAGCTCAGAATCTGTGCGAGCGGGTTCAACTGCTGTCCGGTGATGACCGAAAAGAGGCCAGGCAGATCGAAGTCTCGGACGTGATCGGGCGCCATCTCCAGTCCCTGTCGCCTCAAGCTGTTTTGGATATACAGCTTGAAGGGCAGGAAGCCTGGATCGTCTGCGACCCGGAAAAGCTGGAGCAACTGGCCGCCAATCTGGAGGCCTATCTGCGCGGTAGTCTGGGACACGACGGCGACCGGCTGGTCATTACAGCCCGGTTGACCCGGGAGTGCTACGGCGACACGGGCTATTTCTGTATCAGCGTCAAAGACAACCGTCCCGCTCTGACGCGGCGGCTGTTGTCGAAGATCATGGAGCCTCGCTTCGGCGAGCCTCGGGGACGCAAGGGTGAAATCTTGTCGTTGGCGATCGTTCAGGCGATCGTTGACGGTATCGGGGGAAGGATGCAGGCAAGAGGACTTCAGGAAGGCGGAAGCCTTCTGGAAATCTTCTTGCCTCTTTGCCATCCGCCCAAGGGTCGCATTATTCGGTTGGAGAGGGTGGCCAAATGGCAAACACGCATCAACTGAACAAAACGGACGCGGGGGCATCCGGCAATACGCTGCTGGAGGTCGTCAGAGAGCTGTTTCCCCGGGAATCCGCGAAACCCGTGCGCCACCGCCGCCGCAGCTACATCTATAATCAGGGCGATCCGGCCGTCAGCATTTTCTGTCTGATATGGGGTGTCGTCGCCCTGGAACGCATCGACGCCGACGGACGCATGGCCATGTTCGGCGTGGCGAAAGGCGGTTCCCTGCTGGCCGGCCATGATCTGGTGGACAAGGCTCCGCACAGAAACAGCGCTCAGGCATTGACCACCAGCGAGATGGTGGTGATTCCCAGCGATCGGTTCTATGCGATGCTGCGGCACGATGAGAGGCTGCTGGCCATCGTCATGCAGCAGGCGGCGATCCAGATGAGCGCTTACGAGGAGCATATTCTGCGCCTGTCGACCCTGGACGTATCGGACCGGCTTTACTCGACCCTTTGCGCACTGGTTGGTTCGCCGTCCGAGGAATGCGGCCCGGTGGAGGCGTCCACCCCTCTGCTCAAGCGGGATCTGGCGGCCATGGTCGGGACCTCGCCGGAAACGATCTCCCGCAGCCTGCGGCGCCTGGAGGAACAGGAGGTCGCCGAGTTTACCGGACGCAGCACGTTCCGTTTGTATCCCCCGAAAAAGCGCAGTCTGTAAGCGGCTCCAGCGCGACCGTTCCACGGACGGCGTCTTTTCCCGGTAACGGACGTAATACGCGAGTTATCAGCGTTCGAGCTGAGCGCCGTAAACCTGTCGCGCATTCCATGTGACCGGCCTCGGCTTTCTCATCCAGCCGAAGGGGGGGATCCTGAGTCAAGGCAGCCTTCTGCGCCATCATCTGCCGCTGCGGCCTCCGCCCTCTCCGCCTCAACCGCAGCCCCTTCCTCGATACGCGTGCCGATGGGAGCCCGGACATGCAACGCCATCGCTCCGGCATCCACCGCCGGAAAGAAGTTCCGTCCCAGGAACGGCAGCGACTGGCTTTCGATATGCTCGATATCGTTGACCGTGCTGTTGAGCGCCCGCTCGTAGGGAGTGATGACCCGACCGGCCACGTCTTCCGGTGATAGGCCGTTATAGGTCCAGGCGATGGCGATGACCGGCAGCCGGATATCGGGAAAAATATCCACCGGCATGCGCAGTACCGACAGCACGCCCAGGATCAGGATCAGGATCGCCATGACGATGAACGTCAGCGGCCGCGACAATGCGATTCGGACAATTCCAACCAATTCCCGTGCTCCGGCCCGATGTGTCAGGTGTCGCCGCGATCACTTCGTCTCGACTGATCGCTCGTCGGGATGGTTTAGCAAGAATTGCCGCCAGCGATTAGACGGGCTAATCCGCAAAGGCTTATGAGCAGAAATCATTAATTGACGATCCCTGAATCAAAAAGCCTACCGCTGGGGGGGCGCGGCAGGCTTCTCGGGAAACATGATTGGGAAAAACGCCTGTCAGTCCTTGGTGGCCTCGACCACCACCCGCAGGCCATTGAGCGTGCGCGGATAGCCGATGAACGGCAGCAACTGGGTCAGCACGTCGACCAGCGTCTTGCGGTCGTTGCCGACATGCAGATTGGCCAGAACATGCGCCTTGACCTGGGGCTCGCAGCCGCCCAGGGCGACCAGCATGCTGAAGGTCAGCAGCTCGCGCATGGGCAGATCGAGGCCGGTTCTGGTCAGGGTGTCGCCGAAGCAGTTGGCCGACAGGTAATGCTGAAAATGCAGCAGGTCCTCGGGCGATGTGGCGTAT
>DATLJS010000040.1:0-1608 GCA_035538795.1 Candidatus Sulfotelmatobacter sp.
GCTGTAGGTTTTGTCGGCCGAAGGCGGCGCCGAGGGTCGCTGTGGGCGAAGCGTGGGCGCTGCCGGTGAGAGAGCGACGTCGGGTGGGAGCGGTGTTGGGGGATGGCGACAGGGGTGTGATGGTCATGAACTGTCGAGCCCGATCGATGGGATAGGCCACAGCCGCGGCTGGCAGCCGGGTGCGAAAGTCTCGATGATAATCATGCGCCCGCCGCAGCAGGGACAAGCGTTCCACTCTTCGTGTTCGAGACCATCTTCGGCGCCACCGCCCTCCTCGCTTGACGGCGCTGGCTCGGGTACGCCGAGGAGCTGACGTGCCAATGCGATATTGCCGGCCCGGATGGCGTTGGCAAACAAACCGTAGTGACGGATGCGGTGGAAACCCTTGGGCAGGACATGGATCAGGAAGCGGCGGATGAACTCGTCGGCGTCGAGCGTCATGAGCTTGTAGCGGGCGGCGCCCTTGGCCCGGTAATCCTTCCATTTGAACGTCACGCGCTTGCCGTCGAAGGCGACGAGGCGGCTGTTGGCAATAGCAATCCGGTGCGTGTAGCGGGACAGGTAGGCGAGCACAGCGCCGGGTCCGCCAAAGGGCCGCTTGGCATAGACCACCCAATCGACCTTTCGCAGTGCGGCAACGTGGGCTTTGAAGCGTGCCGGCTTGGCCAGGCCGGCCTGATCGGCGAAGAACTCCAGTCGCCCAGCGTGATACGCGGCCGTGAGCCCTTCCAGGAACAGACGGCGGAAAAGTCGTGAGAGCACCTCGACGGAGAGCAAGAAGCGGGGCCGGCAGGCAATCCAGTGCTGGCCCCCGGCCTGCGCCGGGACAGGCTTGGGCGACAAACCGCCGCCCGGCACGATAATATGGGCGTGCGGATGGTGGGTCAGCGCCGATCCCCAGGTGTGCAGCACGGCGGTGAGCCCGATGCGGGCACCAAGATGTTTGGGGTCCGCGGCGATGGTAATCAGGGTCTCGGCGGCGGTTCTGAGTAACAGGTCATAGACGACCGCCTGGTTGTGATACGCGATGTCGGCGACCGGTCCCGGCAGAGTGAAGACGACATGGTAATAGGGCACAGGCAGGAGTTCCGCCTGGCGGTCTGCCAGCCACTCTTTGGCAGCCACAGCCTGGCATTTGGGGCAGTGCCGGTTGCGGCAGGAGTTGTAGGAGATGCGCAAGTGGGCGCAGTCCTCACAGCGTTCGACATGACCGCCCAACGCCGCCGTTCGGCAGCGCTCGATCGCCGACATGACCTTCAGTTGGCCGAGGCTCACATGGCCGGGGTGGGAGGCGCGCCAAGCCGGCCCGCGGTGGCGGAAGATGTCCGCCACCTCGACCGCTGGCCGTGACAACGGCCGCGCGTCAGCCGGGCATCTTTAACAGAAAGTCGAGCGGGCTTGTCACCTGACCGAGCGTGTTAATGGCGACCCGTGTATAGAGCGCCGTCGTGTCGAGCTTCTTGTGTCCGAGCAGCACCTGGATGATGCGAATGTCGGTCTTCTGTTCCAGGAGATGGGTGGCAAAGCTGTGCCGCAGGGTATGAACACCGACACGTTTGGTGATGCCGGCACGCCCCGCGGCCAGGCGAACGATCCGGTGGAGCTGGC
>DATLJS010000041.1:0-175482 GCA_035538795.1 Candidatus Sulfotelmatobacter sp.
GGAAATCTTCCCGGCTTCCTTCAGACGCACCGCCTCTTCCACGGCGATCTCGTCAAAGGGGTTCATGGAAAACTTGACGTTCGTCGTCTCGACACCGCTGTTGTCCGCCTTCACGCGGATCTTCACGTTGTAGTCGACGACTCGTTTGACAGCGACCAGAGCCTTCATGGTGTCCCGGCAGTCCTGCGATGGGCCGTAATCACGGCGGTGGTGGAAAAGGTGGGGATTTAATCCCGCTTAAGCCTCGGTTCTTTTGCGGTGCAGCATAAGGTGGTGACATTTTGTTGTCAACGGGGAGCCATTCTTGAACGAAATGTTCATCGAGTGGCGCCCGGCTTCCATAGAACATCGCCGGCGCCGTTGTCGTTCAACCTTCGCGCCAGAACAAAAAAGTGGTCGGACAGGCGATTGATATAGGCGATGGCCTGGGGGTTGACGGCCTCGTGCTCGGCCAGGGCGGTCATCAGCCGTTCGGCTCGTCTCGCCACGGTCCGCGCCAGATGCAGATAGGCGCCGCCGAGGTTGCCGCCCGGCAGGATGAAGCTCTTCAAAGGCGAAAGGCTTTCGTTCATGGCGTCGATTTCGCGTTCCAGGCGTTCTACCTGGGCGGCGACGATGCGCAAGGCCGCGCCTTCGGTTTCATCGTCGGTTTGCGGGACGCACAGATCGGCCCCTAAATCGAACAGGTCTTGCTGGATGCGTTCCAGCATGGCGTCGTCGGGGTGGCCTTGGGTCGACAGGCGCGCCAGTCCGATGACGGCGTTGGCTTCGTCCACCGTGCCGTAGGCTTCGACGCGCAGATCGTGCTTGGGCACGCGGCGTCCGTCACCCAGCGAGGTTTCTCCCTTGTCGCCGCCGCGGGTGTAGATGCGTGTCAGAGTGACCATGGACGTTCCTTTTCCATCCTTTTCGGTTTCCGGCGCGGCATGGTATAGCGCTTGGGCGGGGAATGGCTATAATCCCTCGCGACTGAAACCCAAGGCTCCATTGCCCTCATGCGTTTTTCCCCGATCCTCAGCCTTTATATCTCCAGGCATTTCCTGGTCGCCTTCTGCGGCGCCCTGGGGATCATCATGGGGCTGATCTATCTGTTCGACGTGGTGGAATTGCTGCGCCGCGCCGCGACCCATGGGGATGCCGGTTTCACCACCATTCTCGAACTGGCGCTGCTGAAGTTGCCGCAGATGGTTCAGACAATTCTGCCGTTCGCGGTGATGATCGGCGCCATGGCCTGCTTCTGGACCATGACCCGCAGCCGCGAATTGGTGGTGTCCCGCTCGGCCGGCATTTCCGTCTGGCAGTTCCTGGCCCCGGTGGGCGGGGTCGTGTTCATGATCGGCATTCTGAACGTCACCGCTTTTAATCCGCTGTCGGCTCGGATGTATCAACGGTACGAGCAGCTGCAGGACGATATGGCCTTGCGCGGCGGGAACAGCGGCAAGAACTCTCTGCAGGTGGGCGAGGCCGGTTTGTGGCTGCGCGAAACCCATGGCGACGAGCAGGTGGTAATTCACGCCGACAGCGTCTGGCAGGAAAATCTGTCGCTGCGGTTGCGCGGGGTCAGCGTCTTCGTGTCCGACAACAAGGAACATTTCGAATACCGTTTGGAAGCAGCCGTTGGCTTGCTACAGCCGACCTTCTTTCATTTGGAGCAGGTGCAGCTCTATCGCGCCGAACGGCCGGTAGAGGAATTTCCTGCCTATGACTTCGACACCCAGTTGACCATGGAGCGGGTGCAGGACAATTTTGCGTCGCCCGAGACGATTTCCTTCTGGGAATTGCCGAACTTCATCCAGTTTTTTGAAAAGGCGGGGTTTTCCGCCAGCCGCCAGAAGCTGTATTTCCAGTCGATGCTGGCCTCGCCGCTGCTACTGTGCGCCATGGTGCTGGTGGCGGCGGTGTTTTCGCTGCGCCCCGACATGCGGTCGGGCGGCATCATGGCCCGCTTGTCGGGCGGGGTGGTGTCGGGCTTCATCTTCTATTTCTTTTCCAAAGTCATTTATGCGCTGGGGCTGTCCTCGACTTTGCCGGTGGTGATGGCCGCCTGGATTCCGGCGGTGGTTACCGGGCTGGTGGGCATGGGAGCGCTGTTCCATCTTGAGGACGGCTGATGAGCCTGGATGCTTTGCGGCGTAATGCCCTGACCATCGCCCTGGCGGCCATGTTGCTGCTGGTGGCTTTTCCCCGGATCGATCTGACGGTATCCGGCTGGTTTTTCAATCCCGAGACCGGCTTCCACCTCAAGAGCTTCTGGCTGTTCGCCTTCATCCTGAAGGGCATGCCGCCGATCCTGCTGGGGCTTACCCTGGCGATGGTGCTGTGGGGGTTCGGTGGCGACTGGTTGCGCTGGCGCTTTCCGGGGCTGCATCTGTTGCCGGAACTGAAACCGTCCTCTGCGGCTTTTCTGCTGGCGTCCTTGGCGCTGGGGCCGGGGTTGCTGGTCAATTGGCTGCTGAAGGAGCATTGGGGGCGGGCGCGGCCCAGCCAGATCGTCGAATTCGGCGGGCAAGCCCATTATACCCCGCCGGTGATGATGGCCGACCAATGCGTATCGAACTGTTCGTTCTCGTCGGGCCACGGGGCTTTGGGCTTCTGGGTGATCGCCTTCGCCCTGTTGGCGCCGCCGCGCTGGCGACCCTATGCCGTCGCCGCCGCTCTGGCTTTCGGCGTGCTGGTGGGTCTTACCCGCATCGTCCAGGGCGGGCATTTCCTGTCCGACACCTTGTTTTCGGCCTTGGCCGTGGTGTCGCTGACGGTGTTCCTGTGGCGCAGGATCGTGCGGGATTAGAGAGCGGCTCTATTCCGCGGAAAATCGTAGAAACACCAGCCGCGCCGCGCCATAGGTGCGTTCGTCGGCGATGGCCAGCCCCTTGACCGGCGACGAGAAGGGTTCCCCGGCGGCAACCTCGATCACCACCAGCGTTTCACCATCGATCCAGCCTTGCGCCGCCAGGGCCGGCAGGGCGGTCTTGCCCAGTCCGCTTTTATAGGGCGGATCCATCAGCAGAAAGCGGAATGCTTCTTTGGCCTTGGGCGGATTGGTGGCGTCAGTGCGCAAAATGGCGACCTGATCGCCAGCGCTCATTTTTTTGGCGTTGGCGTGAATGATGGCGTAGGCGGCAGGGTCGGTTTCCAGAAAAGTGACATGCTCGGCCCCACGAGACAAAGCCTCGAACCCCAATGCACCCGATCCGGCGAAGGCGTCGAGCACGCGGGCACCCCGCAGTTCCGGTTCGCCGTGGGACAGGATGTTGAACAAAGCCTCGCGCACGCGGTCGGCGGTGGGGCGGGTGGTTTGGCCGGCGGGGGCCAGCAGCACGCGGCCCCGATGTTTGCCGGCAATGATTCTCATCGCGGTTTCCTCGCAGGCTTCTGGGGTCCCGCTCCCTTATCGGTTCCCAGCTTGCGGGCGTGATTGGCCCGGTTGCCGGGATTTTTGCCGTCGGTCTTGCCGTCGTCCTTCGGAGACAGCCGCTTGCCGGGCAGGGACAGCTTCTTGCCGGGATCACGGGTGCGGTCCTTGTCCTTGGGAGTCGAGGGATGCAGCCGTGCCTGTTCGGGCTTTTCCTTGGCTCCGCCCAACTGTTCTTTCAGAACGCGGGCCAGAACCTCCTCGGTTTCGCCGGGTTGCAGCAGGCCCAATTGGAACGGGCCGTAGGCGATGCGGATCAGGCGGGTGACGCTCCAGCCGAGATATTCCATGACGCGGCGGATTTCCCGGTTCTTGCCTTCCTTCAGGCTGACGGTCAGCCAGGCGTTGGACCCTTGCTTGCGGTCCAGCAACGCCTTGATGGGGCCATAGGAAACGCCTTCGATGGTGACGCCCTTTTCCAGTTCGGCCAGCCTTTCCGGGGTAGGGTCGCCGTGGACGCGGACGCGGTAGCGCCGGACCCAGCCGGTGGCGGGCATTTCCAGGCGGCGGGCCAATTCGCCATCGTTGGTCAGCAGCAGAAGGCCTTCGGAATTCAAATCCAGGCGGCCGACGGAAATGACGCGCGGCATTCCTTCCGGCAGACGGTCGAACACGGTGGGACGGCCTTCCGGATCCTTGTGGCTGGTCAGCAGTCCGGCGGGCTTGTGATAGCGCCACAGGCGGGTGCGGTCGGAATCCGGCAAAGGTTTGCCGTCGACGGCAATGCGGCTGTCTTCGGTGACCAGAACGGCGGGCGAGGTCAGCTTGACGCCGTCCACGGAAACGCGGCCGTCTTCGATCCAGCGTTCGGCGTCGCGGCGCGAGCACAGGCCGGCGCGGGCCAGACGCTTGGCGATGCGTTCGCCTTTTTCCGGAACGGCGGCTTCGGCGGCGGAAACGGATCCGGAGGGTTCGTTGATATCGTCGCTCATGCGCGGCAGGCCTCGATGAAAGCGTGGAACAGGGCGGTGTCGGCCGGACTGATGGCGTATTCGGGATGCCACTGGACGCCGATACAGAAACGGCGGGCCGGATCTTCGATGCCTTCGATGACGCCGTCTTCGGTAACGGCGTTGACCAGAATCGAGGCGGGCACCGTTTTCACCGCCTGATGATGGGCGCTGTTGGTGGGGATGCTGGGTGCGCCGGCGATGGCGTGCAAGCGGCTGCCGGGAGTCAGCGCCACATCATGGCCGGGTTCGGTGCGCGGGTTGGGCTGCTCGTGGGCCAGGGAATGCTCGACCTCGTCGGGGATGTGCTGGATCAGCGTGCCGCCCAGGGCCACCGCCAGCAATTGTTCGCCGCCGCAGATGCCCAGGATCGGCATGTCGCGCTTCAAAGCGCCCTTGACGATGGCCAGTTCGAACGCCGTGCGGCGTCCCTTCAGCTTGACCGTTTCATGGGTGGTGGCGGCGCCGAACAGGGCGGGATCGACGTCGAAGGCGCCGCCGGTGACGACCAGTCCCCGGATACGGTCCAGATAGGCGTCGGCCAGTTCGGGGTGATGGGGCAAAGGCAGGGGCAACCCGCCGGCTTCGGCCACGGCGTCGCAATAATTCTGGCGCAGAGCATACCAGGGCAGCTTGGAATAGCCGCCGGGGTCTTCGCTATCCAGGGTGATACCGATCAGGGGAATATTCATGGACACACCATAATGAGGCGCCTTCGGCGCGGCAACATTCATATCCAGCGGCTCCGATCTTCACCGATGAGTAACCATCTTGCGCATAATCTGACAGAAAGCGGATTTGCCTTTGGGGTTTGTGATGAAGCGTTTTGGTCCTTTTGTCATCCTGGCGATCTTGGTCGTCGTGCTGATGAATCTCACGCCCTCGGCCATGGCCCAGGACGCCGAACCGAAATCTCCAGACACCATGGCGGTGCGCCATTGCCCCGACAATCCGGCGGGGACCTTCAAGTTCTTCGAGAAGCCGGGGCAGACCGAGCAGGATAAGAGCCGTTTGGAGACGTTGGCTCCCATCGCCAAGCAGCAGCGGCAGGTTTGTCTGCTGTCGCTGACCGATCCCAGCCAGCTTCAATCACGGCGGATCGCCGTGCGGCGGGTCATCTGGGTGCGCGACATCCTGCTGAAGAACGGCGTCCCGCCCAATCTGATCGCCGTGGAACTGCGGCCTCAGGCTGCCGATCCGGATACCATGCGTCAGGTTCAGGTCATTTTCGGCAAATAGGATGACGCCTCTCGAAGCCGCTTTCGCCGAAGCCGAAGCCGCCGCCCAGCGGGGCGAGGTGCCGGTGGGAGCCGTGGTGGTGCTGCGCGGTGAAATCGTCGCGCGTGCGGGCAACCGGGTCGAAGAACTGTCCGATCCGTCGGCCCATGCCGAGGTGCTGGCGATCCGCGAAGCCGGACGCTTGCTGGGATCGCCCCGGCTGATCGATTGCGATCTGTACGTCACCCTGGAACCTTGCCCTATGTGCGCGGCGGCGATTTCCTTCGCGCGCATCCGCCGGCTTTATTACGGCGCCTATGACCCCAAGGGCGGAGCCGTCGATCATGGCTCCCGTTTCTTCGGGCAAGCCACCTGCCACCATGCCCCGGAAGTGGTGGGCGGCCTGGAGGAGCGGCGCGCCGCCGACCTGCTCAAAAGATTTTTCACAGCCCGGCGCTGATAAATCCTGGACTTTTAATATTAGAAAAAACTAATCTTGCGGCAATCAGCTTGCAGCAAGGAGTTACCGTCATGGTCAAGGATTGGACGCAGATCGCCGGAGACCTCGGCCCCGCCATCGCACAATTGCGCAGCGGCATTCCCGAGGTGATGAAGGCGTTCGGGGCGATGGATGCCGCTTTGTCGAAGGACGGCGCCCTTGACCCCAAAACCAAGGAATTGATCGCGCTGGCTTTGGGCGTGGCCGCCCGTTGCGACGGCTGTTTGGCCTTTCACGCCAAAGCGGCGCTGAAATACGGCGCCGGCCGTCCCGAAATTCTAGAAATGCTGGGCATGGCCATTTACATGGGCGGCGGGCCATCGGTGATCTATGCCGCCCAGGCGCTGGAAGCCTACGATCAATGGGTGGACAAAGCGTGAGCGCCGGGAAAAGGAGGCGCCGCAGCCTCCTTTTTCTTTAACCAGTGGACTTGTCGGACGCTTTCCCGGAAAAAGACGGCTTCTTCTCCGATTCTCCGATCTGGAAGCGTCCGGTCCCATGTTTTTTTCTCAGCTTCGTGCCGTCTGGCTTTGCCCCCTGATTTTCGCCGTCAGCGCCCTGTGCGCGGTTCTGGCTGCGTCATGGCTGGGCAGGCCGGTGCCGGTGAACGAGCCGCCGCTGCACAAGCTGGGCTGCGTTTCCTTCGCCCATCCCGAGAACGTGCTGATCTTCGGCAAGCGTCCGCCGGTGGATCCCGCTGACATCGAGCGGGAACTGACCCGCATCAGTCAATGGACTGACTGCATTCGCGTCTATTCCTCGGACGCCCGCCAGGAGCAGGTGGTGCCGATGGCCCAAAAACTGGGGCTGAAAGTGCTGTTGGGAGCCTGGATCAACAGCCATCCCGAAACTAGCAAGCCCGAACTGGAGCGGGCCTTGGCCATTGCCGCCAAATATCCGGATACGGTCAAGGCGCTGGTGGTGGGCAACGAGGTGCTGACGGTCAAGGAAATGCCCGTCGCCGATCTGATCCCTTATCTGGACGAGGCCCGGCGGCGCTCCAACGTGCCGGTGACCATCGCCGAGGTATGGTCGATCTGGCTGCAATATCCCGAACTGGCCGACCATGTGGATTTCATCGGCGCCCATATTCTGCCTTATTGGGACGGCGCTCCGGCTTCGATGGACAAGGCGCTGACCTTTGTCGAGGATTCGCTGAGCAAACTGGAGGCGCGGTTTCCCGGGAAGGATATCCTGATCGCCGAAACCGGCTGGCCCAGCGGCGGCCGCGCCAAGGGCGGCCTGGCTCCGGGCGTGGTCGAGCAATCGACTTTCGTGCGGGCGGTCGCCGCCATGGCCGCTCGCCATCATTGGAGCTACAACATCGTCGAATCCTATGATCAGCCGTGGAAGCGTTATTCCGAAGGCGTCGCAGGCGGCACCTGGGGGCTTTTCGACACCGAAGGTCATCCGAAATTCAGCTTCGACGGTCCGGCCATTCCGGAACGCCGCTGGCCGGTTCCGGCCACCGCGGCGGTTCTGTTGGGCGGCGTCGGGCTGGCTTTGTTCGGACGCCGCTCCCCCAAGGCGGCGGCATTGGCGCCGTGGTTCGGATTGCTGTTGGGGTTCCAGGGATTGTTCCTGCTGGATTGGATTTCCGGCTGGGTGCGGGCCGCGATGGCGGCCGGTCTGTTTGCGGCGTCTCTGCTGATGGCCAAAGCGACGCTGCGGGCGCTGGCCCAGCATGGCCTCTACACTCTGCCGACATGGCGCGATCTGTTTGTCCGGCTGCTTCGTCCGCGAAGTTTTCTGGCGGCCAGCCTGGGGTCTTACGGCGGATTATGCCTGTTCTACCAGGCGGCGGCGGTCATCTTGTGCGTCATCCGCCCGCTCATGTTGCTGCATGAAAAGGAGCCGCCGCAAATTCCCTCGGACTATTACTCGCTGGTCTTTTCACTGCCGGTTTTGATGGCGTTGCTGGTGGTGCGGGGGACGCGCCGTCAGCCGTTGCTGGGATGCCTGCTGCCGGCCAGTGGAGTCCTGGCGGTGGCGATGTCGGGCTTTAACGTGCCGCAGGCCTGGGTCTGGGGCGGGCTTTGCTGTCTGCTGTCGCTGCCCTGCTGGCGAGCCGCCAAGGCGGCGTAAAAATCAGCCGTTGGTTTGTTCCGACAGCTTCAGGCTGGCGATCTCGGCTTTCAAGCGATCGAAGGCGGCGGTGGCATCGACCAGGCCAAGGCGGGCCTGATCCAACTCGCCCCGTTTCAATTGCAGTTCCATGGCGGACAGCAGCCCGCCCAGAGCGCTGGCTCCGGCATTGTTGGCGGCGCCAGCGGCGGAATGGGCATGACGGGCGGCGCCGACGGCATCCTGGTTCGAGAGCGATCCGCGCATCTGGTCCATCAGGGTGCTGACCGACTGCACCAGCATGTCCAGCATTTCGATGGCTTCCTCGCTGAAGCCGTCGAACAGGAAGGACACTCTTTCCCGATCCAGGACGGGGCGGCTTTCGGCAACCGGCCGGCTGGCCAGGGACGCCTGCGGGACAACATGGCTGCGCGGGCGCTGGGTTGTGTCGTCCAGCATCGGCTGGCGCAGGCGGGAAGCCTGGGGCAGCCAGCGCAGGATGGCGGCGTCCAGGCGCGATGTTTCCACCGGCTTGCTCAGATAATCGTCCATGCCGGCAGCATGGCATATTTCCTCGGTGCCTTTCAGAGCGTCGGCGGTCAGGGCCAGGATCGGCATGCTGCGGGCATGTTGGGTGCTGCCGTCGCGGATGCGCCGCGCCAGTTCGAAGCCGTCCATGGTGGGCATGTGGCAATCGGTGATCAGCAGGCCGAAGCGTTCCCGGCCCAGCATGTCCAGGGCTTCGGCGCCGTTGCTGACCAGGACGGCGGCATAGCCCAGGCGTTCCAGCACCTTGCCGATCACCAATTGATTGGTGGGATTGTCCTCGGCCACCAGAATCGCGGCTCCGGCTTCCCGCGCTTCCTCCAGGGTGGGAGGAAGGTAACGGGCGACGCCGGCGTTGGGTTGTATCTGGAAGGCATCCTCCAACTGCGAACGGCGCATGGCGGCGGCAACGGTGCGCCAGAGCCTTTGCCGCTGCACGGGGCGCGTCAGGGCGGCGAAGAAACCGTTGCGCTGGGCTTCGGTCAGGGTGGAGACCTGACTCAACGAAGCCATCAGGATGACCTTGGTCGAGGCGATCTGGGTGTCGGTCAGAATGGCCGATCCCAATTCCAGGCCGTCGGCGTGGCTGGCGGCGTCGATCAGCACCACGTCGGGGCCGTCGTACTGATCGCTCAAAGAGCGCAGGAACGGTAAGGCCTGCGGTCCCACCGGCACCGACGTCAAGGTCACTCCCGCCCATTCCAGATAACGCCACAGGGCCGTGCCTTCGGGGCGGCTGCCGTCGATGACGGTGACGCGCATGCCGCGCATATCCGGGCAGACCGGCTGCTCGTGTCCGACCTGGCAGGCCAGAGGGACGGTGAACCAGAACGTGGCGCCCTCGCCCAAACGGCTTTGCAGACCGATGGTGCCGCCCATCAATTCCACCAGACGGCGGCTGATGGACAGGCCGAGACCCGTGCCTCCGAACTTGCGCGAGGTGGAGGTGTCCACCTGAACGAAGGGCTGAAACAGATGGGCCTGCTGTTCGTCCGACAGGCCGACGCCGGTGTCGGTCACCGAAAAATGCACCGATCCGTCATCGGCGGGTGCGACTTCGATTTCCACTGAGCCGGTCTGGGTGAACTTGATGGCGTTGCCGGCCAGATTGATCAGAATCTGGCGCAGGCGCATGGGGTCGCCGCAACGGCGGTCCGTCAGGCTGGGATCGACCCAGACCGACAGGTTCAGACCGTTTTCCTCGGCCCTGTGCGACAGCAGGTTGGCGACGCTCTCCACCATCTCGACCAGCGAGAAGGGAATGAATTCCAGATCCAGCTTTCCAGCTTCGATCTTGGAAAAATCCAGGATGTCGTTGATGACGGTCAGCAGGGCGTTGGCGGAATCCCGAAGTACCCGGACCATGCCGTGCTGTTCGGAATCCAAGGTGGTCTGGTCGAGAATTTCCGCCAGCGAGATGACGCCGTTCATGGGCGTGCGAATCTCGTGGCTCATGGTCGCCAGAAACGTGGACTTGGCCCGGGCCGCCTCTTCCGCCAGATCGCGGGCGCGGATCAAGTCGGCGTTGGCTACCGCCAGTTCCCGGGCCGCCCGGCGGATCGACGACGTCCAGTGCTCGAACAGCTGATACCCGAAATAAGAGGCGAACAGCACGATCGAAGCCATCACCCAATACAAGGCGTGGGTGGATTCCACCAGGGCGTGGGCGGCCTTGCGCATGCCGGCTTCGCTGCCGTCGGCCGAAATGGCATCGAAATGCATGACGTTCAGATGCACCGACAGATACAGAAACAGCAGAACGCCGGCCAGGATGCCGCTACCGCCCATCAGGACGTGGCGCTTGGCCGATTGTTCCCCCAACTGTCCCCAACTGCGGAAGGTCCGCCAACGGGCAATGGTCGGGCTGATGAGAAGCAGCAGGGGGGCGACCACCAGCAGATTTTGCAGAAAGGCGCCCAGCCACCAGCCTTCCCAGATCGGCAACACCTGATTGATGCTGACGGTGCTGGTGCTGATCCAGATGAACGAGCCGGTGGAACCGAAGATGCCGCCGACGAACGACAGCAGCACGAAGAACAGAATGGCGTTCAGCGAGCGCAGGTCGTAGGGAATGGGAATGGCACGATAAGCCATGGCGAACAGGGCCAGCCCCAAGGGATCGGCAAAGGCGAACAGCGCCGCCCAACCCGGAGCCATGCCGGAGTAAAGCGCCAGCACCAGGGTGGAAAGGTAGGCGGGCACGAAGCCCCACCAGAAACCGAACCACAAGGTCCACAATGTGGCGAAAATCAGCGGCGGATACAGGTCGACGTAAATATCGACGCCGGCAAAATGGACGGGAATGCCAGACCATTCGAAAACGATGCTGGCCAGCCCCAGGCTGACTCCGGCCAGAATGGTGCCGAGCCAAGCCGTGATGACCAGAATACGCTCGGAAGAATCGCTGCCTCTCCAAAAACCAAGCGGTCTAATCGGCTGATACACGCAGGATGGCGCGCCGTTAGGCTGATTGGGTGAGGGCATGCCCGGAGGTCCGTCTTTGTAATTCTTATAATAGTCAGCCCACGATGCCATCGGAAGGCAATGCGCACAAGAGTTGTATTTCTCGTGCGGTCTCCCGATGGCGGAGTTCTGGCGGCTAAACGGCGTTGTTCTTGATCACCTCGCTAAAGAAGCGATAACTATCCTTGGGCGTGCGCTCCAGGGTTTCGTAATCGACGCGCACGATACCGAAGCGTTTCGACAATCCGAAGGCCCATTCGAAGTTGTCCAGCAGGCTCCAACACAGGTAACCCTTGACGTTGCAGCCTTCGGACGCCGCCTTGGCCACCGAGATCAGATGGTCTTTCAGGAAGGCGACGCGTTCGGCGTCATGCACTTGACCGTCGGCGCCGACCACATCGTCGTAGGCGGCGCCGTTTTCGGCGATATAAACGGCGGGGTTGCCGTAGTCGCGTTTGAATTCCTGCAGCAGGTCGTACAACCCGTCGGGCTGCACCGGCCAGCCCATGCCGGTCCAGCGGTCGCAATGGGCGTCGCCCCAGAAGACGTCGAAGGGGCGGCCGGCCTCGTACTTCATGGTCATGCGGGAATAATAGTTGATGCCCAGCAGGTCGATGGGATAGCGGATGGCGTCCTCGTCGCCGGGCAGGACGAAATCCTTCATCTTATCGGCCAGCAGCGGCGGAATTTGTCCTTTCATCACGCCGTCCAGGATGACCCGGTTCCACACGGCGTCCCAACGGGCGGCGGCGGCGACGTCTTCGGGCTTGTCGGACTCGGCGCGGCAAGGCTGCAGGTTACAGACGGTTCCCAGGCGCAGGCCGGAATGCTCGGCGGCGATGGCGCGCAAAGCGGCGCCCTGGGCCAGATTCTGGTGGTGCAGAGCGCGCAGGATGCCCTGTTCGCCCAGCTTGTGGCCGGGGGCGTGTTCGCCCACGCCGTAGCCGAAAATGGCCACCACGTTGGGTTCGTTCAGCATCATCCAGTCTTTGACGCGGTCGGCCAGCCGGGCGCTGACGGCGCGGGCGTAGTCGGCGAAGGGGCCGATGACGCCGCGGCCCTGCCAGCCGCCTTCATCCTCCAGCGTTTGAGGCAGATCCCAGTGATAGAGACAGGCCATGGGGCGGATGCCGGCTTCGAGCAGACCGTCCACCAGCCGGTCATAGAAATCCAGGCCTTTCTTGTTCACCGCGCCGGTGCCGGCGGGGAAGATGCGCGGCCAAGCCAGCGAGAAACGATAGGCATTGAAACCGGCCTCCTTCATCAGGGCGATGTCTTCCGGCCAGCGATGATAATGATCGCAGGCCCGGTGGGCGGTGGACCCGTCCATGATCTTGCCGTCGGCGGTGAATTTATCCCACACGCACGGCCCGCGGCCATCGTCCCAGGCGGCCCCTTCGATCTGATAGGCGGCGGTCGAGGCGCCCCACAGGAAATCCTTGGGGAAGGTCAGGCTGGACATGGTTTCCGCTCCCTTATGACAGAGATTTATTCCCCATCATGCTCCCAAAAGGCATTTGACGCCATGGGGTTAAGGGAAAACTTGTCCGCTAGGGAAGCTTGGGGGAAGGAGCCACGGTTTCGGGCTCGGGCTCGGCCGAACAGGTTTCGTTCAGCTTACGCTGGGTGATGGCCCGCAGGTTGTTGGTGAAATTTTGGAGCAGTTCACGCACCAGGGGGTCGCACTTTTTGACCTTGCTGTCGAAGGTGTAGCGGTCGATCAGCACCAACTGGCTTTCGGTCATGGCCCGGGCCGTGGCCATGCGGGGCTGGTCGTCTATCAGCGCCATTTCGCCGAACAGCCGACCGGCGCCCAGGACGGCCAAAACCACCTCGCCGCCGTCGGGCTTGCGCTTGACGATGGCGATTTTGCCCGACTGGATCAGGTAAGCCCAGTTGCCCCGGTCGCCTTCGGAGAAGACCTCGTCGCCGGAAAACAACACAAGCCTGTCATAGACGACCTTCCCGGTCATCGGCGCCCTTCATTTTTCCCCCGCCTTATCCTTGTCGAACATGCTACATGGGCCGGGGCGGCCTTGGCAAATGTGCATATGTGAAGGAACGAAAGACGCCGCCTCGACAACCCTGACAGGGTGGGGCATGCTGCCATCTTCCTCTATTGGCAGCGGATGGGCGTCATGGCGCGCGAACCGGCGATGGTTACGAGAAATCGGCAGGCGGCCGAGGCCGGCGATGCCGTGGCGCAGTTCAACCTGGGCAACATGTACCGCATCGGCTACCAGCTCGCACAGGATGCGGACAAGGCTTTGCATTGGCTGAACTTGTCGGCCAGACAGGGCAACGCCGATGCCATTCAGGTGTTGAAAAGCCTTGGCGTGTTTCAGGAGGAAACGGCTGCGGAGGCTACCGTCACGGCGGTTTCCGCCCCGGCGCCGGAATCGGGCGGGGCGAAAGCGGTCGTGTCGGAATTGGGGCCGCTGGCGCCGCCGGTGCCCGAGCCCGACCCCTTGCGGACCGGCGACGAGACCGTCGATCCGGCTCTTCTGCAAAATCAGGCCAAGGCTGGCGACCCGGCGGCTCAGGTGGCGCTGGGAAACGCCTATCGCCACGGCCAAGGCATTCCCGTCGATTTGGCCAAGGCGTTGCGCTGGTACACCCTGGCCGCCGGGCAGAAGGATGCCGCCGGCCAGTTCGCCATGGGCGTCATGCACGAGCTGGGGTTGGCGACCGAGCAGAGCGATGCCGACGCCTTGGCCTGGTACACCGAAGCGGCTTTGCAGGGTTATGCTCCGGCCCAGTTCAATCTGGGCAACATGATTCTGTCCGGACGCGGCTGCGAAGCCGACCCGGCGCTGGCGGCCCAGTGGTTCATCCGCGCCGCCGATCAGGGGGACGCTTCCGCCCGTTTCGCCCTGGCCGCGCTATACGAGACGGGACGCGGAGTGGTTCAGGACGAACCCCGCGCCGCCGAGCTTTACGGTCTGGCTGCCGACCAGGGAGATGCCGCCGCTCAGTTCAATTTGTCCAACATGCTGCGCCAGGGGCGCGGGGTTGATGTGGACGCCGTGCAGGCGGCTCATTTGTGCCATCGCGCCGCCGCCCAGGGATTGGCTCAGGCCCAAGTCAATTACGGGCTGATGCTGTCCACCTCCAGCGGTGTGCCTCGCAACGAGGTCGAGGCGGTGCAATGGTTCCGCCGCGCCGCCGAACAGAACGATCCCCATGGCGCCTATTTGCTGTCGGTGGTGTTGCGTCACGGCCGCGGCGTGGCCGCCGATGCCGGGCAGGCGTTGGCGTGGTTGCGCCGTGCCGCCGACGGCGGTCTGAAGCAGGCCAAGCTGGAACTGGCCGAAGCCGTGGAGCGCGCCCGCAAGGCGGAGCCGCGCTCATGAGCGGCCGCCATACCTCTTACGAAATTCAGGTTCTTCAGGAGAAGAACTGGGTCATCCAGGAAATCCGCGCCGACGAAGCGGCGGCGATGGCTTATGCCGACAGCCTGCTGCAGAAAGGCAACCTGCAGGCGGTGCGGGTGGTGCGCACCTACATGCGCCAAGACGGTTCGCAAACCGAGACCGTGGTGTTGGAAAAACAGGGCGACGGCAAGGCCAAGGCCGATCTGACCCTGGTTCAGGTTCAGGAATCGCCGGTCTGCCGGACGGTTGACGATGTCTTGACCCTGTCGGCCCGCCTGACCGTGGGGCGCATGGCCCGCAAATATCTCGACGAGATGGTGTTGACGCCCACCGAACTGCTGCACAGTCCCGCCGAGCTGAAACGCTTCGGCGACAAGGACCGGCTGCTGATGACGGCGGTGGACATCGCCGCCGGGCTTCAAGCCAAGCAGACCGGCGAAGAGCCCAAGATTCGCCGCGAGGCGTTGTTCAAACTGTGGGAGCAGGTGTTCGCGCGCGCGCGCGGAACCGTCGGCGTCAAGCTGCCCGAGGCCAAGACTTTCGCCGCCTTGCGCAAGCTGGCGGCGGGGGCGGGAGAAGAACGGGCTTATCAGCTTCGCGCTTTGATGGTACGGCGGTTGGTGGAGCAGCGCAGTTGGCTGGGCAAGCTGGATCTGCTGTTGGAGTGGGCGGCGGAGTCGGGAATTGACGCCGACATGGTCCTGATCGACGGAGTGGTCGCCGATCTGATGATTCCTGCGCAAGTACTGCAAGACCTGATGGGTTTTCAGAACAACCTGGGTACGGCGCTGTGCAGTATCTGCGATCTGGCCTATGGCCGGGCCGAGGCGGCGAAATTCGCGCCGTCCTGCTTTGCCGCGCTGAATGCTCTGTTCGCCGGCGACAAACTGCCTCAGGCCCGTCAGGTTTTGCTGAACCGCGTCACCCGCGAACTGCGGGGCACCAATCCCTTGTCCCGCAATGAACCGGGTCAGGAATACGAGATGTTCAGCAAGCTGCTGCATCACGTCGTCGGCGATCTGGGCGTCGTCGGCGGCCCGGCCATGGCCGAGGCGTTGGTGACCCGTTACGGTTCGATGGTTCAGGTGTATGGCCAGGATTCGACCCTGCGGGCCATCGAGGGGCTGCTGGGCGTGCTGTGCGACAGTTGCCGCCGGGTGCATCTGCTGCTGGCCTTGGGCGAGACCGGAATGCCGAAAGAGCTGCTGGAGCTTCTGCAAATCCAGGTCGAGGGCAGCGACCATATCAATTTCTGGGTGCCGACCCGCATGGGAGCCCGCGACCGCATGGTGGCCATGACCACCACCCACGGCGTTTTGTCGGTTGCCGCCCAGGTGCCCAATCCGCCCCGTGCCGGTCTGGCGCAATCCCTCGACGACGTGCTGGCGCGCTATCTGGTGGACGAAGGGGTCATCGAAAAGATCGACAAGGCCGACGATCCGCTGGCCATGCGGGCCATCCGCCTGATCAAGTTCTGCGGTTCGGGCGTGCTGATCAAGGGCAAGAGCCTGGATCTGGCGCGGGGCCGGGTGATCGAGCATCTGCGCCAGCCGCAATTCGAGGAAAAATTCCTGGCCAGTTCCGGGGACACTGGGCAGGGCGAAAAAAATCTGCGGGAATTTCATCGGCTTCTGCGCGAAGTCGGGTTCGCCTGACCCTTTCCGCGGCGTCCGCTTGGGCGTAGACTCCTCTCCAAGAAATTTGGGGAGAGTAAGATATGACGTCCTCGCAAGCGGTCACCAACAAGGCGCTTGGCCTGCCGGAAGATTTCGTTTGGGGCGTTTCCACGTCGGCCTATCAGATCGAAGGCGCGGTGGACGAGGATGGCCGGGGCAAAAGCATCTGGGACGTCCGCTGCCGCACCGAAGGCGGCGTGGTGGGCGGCGACAAGGGCGATGTGGCCTGCGACCATTATCACCGCTACAAGGAGGATGTCGGCCTGATCAAGGGACTGGGCGTCGGCGCCTATCGTTTCTCGGTAGCCTGGCCCCGCATCCTGCCGCGCGGCAAGGGGGCGGTGAACCGGAAAGGACTGGATTTCTACGATCGCCTGATCGACGAGGTGCTGGAGGCCGGTGTCGAGCCCTGGCTGTGCCTCTATCACTGGGACCTGCCGCAGGAACTGCATAATCTGGGCGGCTGGACCAGTCGAGACTGCGCCGGCTGGTTCGCCGATTATGCGGCCTTGTGCGCCAGCCGCTACGGCGACCGCGTCAAGAAATGGTGCACCTTCAACGAATTCTCGGTGTTCACCCTGTTCGGTTACGCCATCAACTGGGCGGCCCCGGGCATCACCGACCGTCAGGCTCATCTGAAAGCCATTCACCACGTCAATCTGGCCCACGGCGCCGGGGTGGACGTGGTGCGCGATCTGGTGAAAGGCGCCTCGGTCGGGGCGGTGCACAACCGGCAGCAGGTGCTGCCTGAACATGGCGATCCCGACAACGCCGAAGCCGCCGCCCTGCTGGATGAATTCTGGAACTTGGCTTTCTGCGATCCGCAGATTCTCGGTCACTATTCGCCACGCCTGGCGGACCTGATCGAACCCTATGTCCTGTCCGGCGACATGGCCCGCATCCGCCGTCCCCAGGATTGGTTCGGCGTCAACCATTACGGCCCCATCTTCGCGCGCAAGGCTCCTGATTGGATCTGGGGTTTCTGCTGGGGCGATTCGCCGGACGACCAGGCCAACCGCGAAGTGGGGTGGCCCATCTTTCCCGACGCCTTCCGCGAGGAATTGGTCCGCATCTCGGAACGTTACAAGCTGCCGGTGATCATCACGGAGAACGGATGCGGGGGCACCACCGACGTGGTGGACGAGACGGGGCAGGTCGTCGACAAACACCGCCAGACCTATCTGCGGCTTTATATTGGCAAGATGCGCGAAGCCGTGGCCCAGGGCGCCGATGTGCGCGGCTACATGGTGTGGTCGCTGCTGGACAATTTCGAGTGGGGCAGCGGTTTCGCTCAGCGTTTCGGCCTGGTCCACGTGGACTATCGGACCCAGAAGCGCACACCCAAGCAATCCTACAACTGGTATCGCCGCCTGATCGCCGGAGAGCACAGGGGAGAGTAGAAGGCTACTCCGTTCCCTTGACCTCGGCCGGCTGAATGTCCGGGTTGCCGTTCTTTTTCAGCAGGCCCAGCATGCGGTCGTAGAAGCGGGGTGCCGATTTCTGCTTCTGCGTTCGGTCCGTTTTCCGGCGGTCGGTGATCAGCACCAAGCCGTCGGCGGCGCGCACCAGCACCAGCTTGCGCTGATGATAGGCGTCCAGGCCTGAATGATGGCCGACGGTCAGCACGGTGGCTTCGCTGAATTCTTCCTGCAGCATCTGCATGAAGTCGGCTTCACCCACAGGGTCCAGGGCGTCGGTGGCTTCCTGGATGAAAATCCAACTGGGCCGGTGCAGCAGCAGGCGGGCGAAGCCTAAGCGTTGCTGTTCGGCCACGGTCAGGATTTTTTCCCAGGCGTCGGTGGTGTCCAGGCGGGAAAAAAGATGTTCGAGGCCGACGCGCTCCAGGGCCGCCTGAAGCACGCCGTCGTCGAAAGCGGTGGGGCCGGCGGGATAGCTGACGGCGCTGCGCAGCCGCCCGATCGGCAGATAGGGGCGCTGGGGCATGAAGAAGATGGCTCCATGGCCCGGACCGCTGTCGTTGGGCAGGTCGACCTGTCCGCTTCCCCAAGGCCACAGGCCCGCCACCACCTTGAACAGCTTGATGGCGGCGCCGGGATCGCCCGAGATCAGCACATGCTCGCCCAGTGAAAATTCCGATGAGAAACCGCTGATCACCACCTCGTTGCGCGGCGTTCCCACCGTCAGGTCGCGGAAGGCGAGGACCGGGCGGTCGCCCGTGCCGACCTGGATGCGCTTGTCGCCGGGTTGGGCCATCTCGCTTTCCAGGGTCTGGAGGGCTTCGTGCAAGCCCAGCACGCGTTCGACCGAGGCCCGCCATTCGGCCAGCATCGACAGATTGTCCACCGGCCAGGACAGGGCGGCCTCCATTTGCTGGAAGGCCTGGGCGGTCTGCATCAGCACGCCCAGGGTGATGGTGCCGGAGATGTAGCGGGGAGCGGCGATCAGCACCGGGAAGGCGGTGGACAGCACCGAATAGCCGGACGAGAACAGGAAGATATGCGACAGGGCGGAAGTCTGGCGCTTCCAGGCGTCGGCCACGGCGGTGAACAGATCGGTGAAACGGCGGCGCTCGTCGGGTTCGCCGTGCAACAGGGCGATGGCTTCTGAGTTTTCGCGGACGCGCACCAGACCGAAACGGAAATTCGCCTCGCAGGTCTGACGGTTGTTCACCGCCCGCACGAGGGGGCGGCCCAGCAGCATGGCGACCGTGGTGCCGACGGCGGCATAGAGCAGCGCCACCCAGACCAGATGGCCGGGGATGTAAATGCTCAGGTCGCCCCATTCGATCCAGGTTTCCCCCGACAGAGACCACAAAATCTTGGTGAAGCTGATCAGCAGCAGGATGCAGTACAGCAGAGAATGGGCCAGGTTGATGGCGTTCTCGGTGGTGATGCGCACGTCCTCGGAAATACGTCCGTCGGGATTATCGTGCTCTCCCGGCATGTAGGTGACCTGGAAATGCCGCCCCTTGACCATCCATTCGTCGAGAATGCGGCGCACCAGCCAGCGGCGCCAGCTCATCTGCAGGCGCCGTTTCAGATTCAGATGGGTGGTGGTCACGGTCATGTTGGCCACGATGATGCCGGCCAGGGCCAGGATCAGCAGGGGCATGCGGTCCATGGCCCGCTGTTCCAGGGAGTCGAAAAGATTCTGGCTCCACAGATTCATCAGGATGGGGGACACCACCTGAGCAACGGTCAGCAATACCAAGGCGGCGGTCAGGCCCCGGGCCTTCCATTTTTCGTCGCCGGTCCAATAGGCCGCGGCAAGGCGGCCGAAGCGCTGCATGAATGTCGGCGGTAAAGTCTGCGCCGAAGATTTGGCGGTGATTTTGCTGTCTTGCCCCATGGACGAACCCCGGTCGGCCTTTCCCGTTTGTTTTGACCTTAGGCCGAGTATGACTTCCGATAAAGCATGGACGAACGCGGCTGGCAAAGAAATTAGCACGCATTTGCCATCAATTGCGTGCTGCGCTGCGGAGCTTTTGGGGCATGACGGGCATTGTTCCTAAAACGGCAACAATGATTTGTGTCCAGGGGGGATTAACATAAGAACGCTTCTAACCCATGTTTGGGGCAAGCCGGATGGGATGATCCGCCGGCAGCGAAACCAAGATATAGCCGCAGGAGTTTCCCCATGAAGTTCAAAGCCGCCCTGATCGCCTTGTCCGTCGCCACCGCCGCCATTGCCGTTCCGGCCCTGGCCGACGCCCCCACCACCGACCTGTCGAAGGTCGAGGGCGGCAGCTTCGCCGTCGACAAAAGCCACGCCAAGATCATCTTCTCGACCACCCATTTCGGCTTCTCGACCTATTACGGCCTGTTCACCGATTTCGACGCCAAGCTGACGTTCGATCCCAAGGCCCCGGCCAAGAGCGATCTGAACGTCACCGTCAATCTGAACGGCATCGACACCACCAACCCGAAGCTGGACGAGCACCTGAAGTCGCCTGACTTCTTCAACGCCGCCCAGTATCCGACCGCCACTTTCAAGAGCACCAAGATCGAAGTCACCGGCGCCACCACCGGCAAGATCACCGGCGACCTGACCCTGCACGGCGTGACCAAGCCGGTCGAGCTGGATGCGACCTTCAATGGCGGCGGCACCAACCCGATGACCAAGGCTTATGTGCTGGGCTTCAACGCCACCGGCGTGATCAAGCGTTCGGAATTCGGCATCAAGACTTATGTTCCGGCTGTTGGCGACGACGTGACGCTGACCATCAGCGGCGAATTCGACCGCCAGTAACCGGACCAGCCTCGCCGGGCGGATGTCCCCCCCTGCCGCCCGGCGAGCCTCCTTTGACGACCATCGGCTTCGGCCGAAAGATTTGAGCCGCGTTCGCGGCGCCACGGTAAAAGGCTTCCCACGATGCGCTCGCGCTATACTCTTGTCGCCATTCTGCTGCACTGGCTGATCGCCGCGGCCATTCTAGCCTTGCTGGTGATGGGCTTCGAGATGACGTCGTTGCCGCTGGGCAGCCATCTTCAGTTCGTGCTGTATCAGCTGCACAAATCGGTCGGCATCACGGTGCTGGTCCTGTCGCTGCTCCGCCTGGGGTGGCGTCTGTCGCACAGGCCGCCGGCGTTGCCCGCCCACATGCCCGCCTGGGAACAGGCTGTGGCTCATCTCGGGCATTTCGGTCTCTATGTGCTGATGATCGGCATGCCGCTTGAGGGCTGGGCGCTGGTTTCCGCCTCGGTTTTCAACATTCCCACGGTCCTTTACGGCGTAATCCCCCTGCCGCACCTGCCGGTGTTGTCCACCCTGGCCGACAAAAAGCCGGTCGAGGACGTTCTCAAGCTTCTTCATGAAGCCGCCGCCTGGGTGATGATCGCCACGCTTCTGGGCCATGTCGGCGCCGCCCTGCGCCACCACTTCCTGATCCACGACGATGTACTGACCCGCATGCTGCCCCGTTGGCGCAAATCCTGATCCTGATGGAGACGAGTTTCATGAACGCTGTTCGCACCCTGGCTGCGGCTCTGGCCCTGTCGGCTTTCGCCACCCCGGTTCTGGCCGCCGATTGGGTCGCCGATCCGGCCAAGAGCCAGATCAAGTTCACCGGCACCCAGGCTGGGGCGCCTTTCACGGGCCGTTTCGCCCGCTGGGACGCCAAGATCAGCTTCGATCCGGCCAACGTCGCCGCCGGTCATGCCGAGGTAACGATCGAGACCGCCAGCGCCGCCACCGGCGACGCTCAGAAGGACGAGGCCCTGCCTCAATCCGACTGGTTCAATGCGCCGAAGTTTCCCCAGGCCAAGTTCGAAGCCAAAAGTTTCCGCGCCGCGGGCTCCGACCGCTATGAAGCTGTCGGCACGTTGACGATCAAGGGCGTGACCAAGGATGTCGTCCTGCCGTTCACCTTGAAAATCGCCGGCGATCAAGCTCAGGTGAACGGCCATCTGGATATCGAACGTTCGACCTACAATGTGGGCGAAGGCGCTTGGGCGGCTCCGACCTTCGTCGGGGCGACGGTGGGCATCGACATCGAACTGTCCGCCAAGAAGAAATAACACCCCCATTCCTGCGCGTTTGGGACTATATGAAGTAGTTCCTTACGCGCAGGAGACATAAGAGTGGGGTTGATGGGTTGGCGACGGATTTTGATCGTGGCGGCGACGGCGCTGTTGTCGGCCTGCGGTTCGTCGCCGCAACAGCCCAAGCCGGCCGCCGCCGATACCATCGCCGCCTGTCTGGACGGTCTGGACCAGCGCCATGTCATTTATGACAGGGCCAAGGATTTCACGACGCCGGAGGGTTGCGGCATCCAAGGCGCCATCCGCGTCAAGAAAGACGCCACCGACTGGAGCAGGGCGGTTTTGATGTCGTGCGGGCTGGAGACGGTTCTCGACGATTTCGAGATCAAGGTGCTGATGCCCACCGCCCAAAAATACTTCCATCAAAATGTCCGGCGCATCGCCAATGCCGGTTCCTACAATTGCCGCGCGGAACGCAGCGAGCATTCCGACCGTTTGTCTCAGCATGCCTTGGGCAAAGCTTTCGATATCACCGGCTTCGAACTGGAGGACGGCACGGCCATTTCCGTTCTCAAGGATTGGCGGGGCAAGGGAGCTAAAAGCGATTTCCTGCACGATGTGGCCAAGGGAGCCTGCGGCGTTTTCAACGTGGTCATCACCCCCAATCAGAACGCCCTTCACCGGGACCATATTCATGTGGATATCGGCCCGTACAAATTGTGTGGATACTGATTTGCGTTTGTTCTGCCAAAAGTAGAATAAATGCGGTTTTTGCCCGAGAAAAGGCGGGCGTGCCATAGGTTTCTGCCGTCCGAGATTGTTTGCTTCCTCCTTCCGGCCTATGCTTGAAAGAACGAAAAAATCCCCGGGACTCTCAATCGGTCCGGGTAAGCAAGGGGGTCCGATGACGAAGTCGGCCAGCGACGCGCCTGACATGGCGCAGTCACCCGCCGCGACCGCCCGGCGTTTCCTCGCCGTTGTGCTGGTATTGAATCTCTTCGTCTTGGGATTGGTCTGTCTGGCCCTGTGGCGCAGCCACGAGCAATATCTCCAAGTGTCGCGGGTGACCGTCGAAAATCTGTCGCGGGTGCTGGAAGAAGGGCTGGCGCGTTTCATCGACAAGGTCGATCTGACGCTGCTGGACGTCATCGACGAGATGGAGCGCCAGAAAGCCGAGGGCGGCATTGACGCCGACCGGATGAATGCCTTCATGCTCCGTCACGGCGAACGTCTTCCCGAGGCTCTGGGGCTGCGGGTCGTCAATCCTCAAGGGCAGTTGCTTTATGCCGACGGCCAGATCACCTCTCCGAAAGCCAGCGTGCAGGGGCTCGACGCCTTCGAGCACTCCAAAGCCGTCAACGACGGCAAGCTTTATATTTCAAAACCGCTTCTGGGGACGCTTAGCGGCAGGCCCCTGATCATTCTCGCCCGGCGTTTGAACAATGCCGACGGCAGCTTTGCCGGCCAGGCCCACGTCGCCGTGTCGCTGGAGCAACTGGCCGGCATGTTTGACGTCGTGCAACTGGGAGCCAAGGGCAGCGTTACCCTCAGCAACGGAGACGGCCGGGTGGTGGCGCGGAATCCCAATCTCGGCGATTCTTTGTCCTTGATTGAAAAGCCCATCATTCTGCCCCTTCTGCATTCACTGCTGACCGAGGGAAAAACCTCCGCCAGCTATCACACCCGCTCGGTGGTGGATGGGGTGGAGCGCGTTTATTTCTTCCGCAAGGTCAAGGGCCGCGATCTTTATCTGCAGGTCGGCATCGCCGATGACGACAGCTTGGCCGGCTGGCGGCGGCAGGTGGCGGTGATGGGGGCGCTGGCGCTGCTGTTCGTGACCATGACCGTGGGCGGCGGAACCGTGGGCTATCGCGGCTGGCGCGAGCGTTATCGGGTGGCGGAGCAGTTGGCGGCCAAAGAGGCCGCCATGTCCCTGTTCCGGGAAGCCCTGGAAAAATCCAACGACTCGATCCTGATCGTTGATCTTGAAGACAGCCGGATTCTCGATTTCAACCTGACCGCCTGCGAACAGCTGGGGCGTCTGCCCGAAGAAATGGGCAGTCTCTTCCTGTGCGACATCGACCCGGAATTGTCGGACCGGGAAGGCTGGCGCAAGCTGATTCAGGCAACGCCCGGCATGGAAGACGGGGAAAGCGTGATGCTGGAACGGCTGCACCGCCGCCCCGACGGCAAGGTTTTTCCTGTCGAGGTCAGTTGGCGCAGGGTCGTCGTCAATGGTCGGCGGGTCGGCATCAGCATCGAGCGCGACATTTCCGAGCGTAAAAAGTTCGAAAGCCGCATCGCCGATCTGTCGCAATTGAACCAGCGGGTGATTTCGGAATCGATGCTGGGGCTGATAACCTATCGTCAAGACGGCCAATGCGTCTTGGCCAACGAAGCGGCGGCGCGGTTCCTGGGTTGCGGCGTTGCCGATCTGCTGAAGCAGAATTTCCGGACCCTGCCGTCGTGGAACGAGACTTTGCGCCAATTGGCCGCCGATGTTCTGGAAACGGGTAAAAGCCGCCAATTGTCGAGGTATTTTACCTCGACCTTCGGGCGGTCCTTCTGGGTCGACGGCGTCATGTCCCGTTTCATGGTGACGGGAGAGCCGCACCTGTTGCTGGCTTTCGACGATGTCTCGGAACAAAAGACGGCAGAGTTGGCGCTGCAAGCCAAGACCGACGAACTGGAGCGCATCAATGCTGCTCTGATCCAGTCCAACGCCGATCTGGAGCGTTTCGCCTATGTGGCGTCCCACGATCTGCAAACGCCGCTCCGCACCATCGTCAGCTATACCCAGCTCCTGGAACGCAGGACCAAAGGGCAGCTGGACCAGGATTGTCAGGATTTCATCGGCTTTATCGTCGAAGGTGCCAAGCGCATGTCGCGCTTGATCACCGATCTGTTGGAATATGCCCGTGTCACCAGCCAAGGCAAGCCGTTGGGAACCGTGTCGTCCGAACGGGCGGCGGAATTCGCCTTGGCCAATCTGCAGGTGGCGGTCGAGGATTGCGGCGCTCAGGTTCGCTTCCAGGCCTTGCCGATGGTGATGGCCGACGAATCCCAACTGGTCAGTCTGTTCCAGAATCTGATCGGCAACGCCATCAAATACCGCCATCCCGAACGCGCCCCGCTGATCGAACTGACAGCCGAACCCGGAGAGGCTGGGATGTGGCGGTTCTCGGTAAGAGATAACGGCATCGGCATCGAACGGGACTATTACCACAAGGTTTTTGAAATTTTTCAGCGCTTGAACCCCTCGGGCCAAGTCGAGGGAACCGGCGTCGGTCTGGCGGTCTGTCAGCGCATCGTTCGCCGTTTCGGCGGCGATATCTGGCTGGAATCCGACTTTGGTAAAGGATCGGTGTTCTACTTCACACTCCATCAGGCAGGGGATACGGTCACTGCGATCCCAGTCTCTTGATCGCCGGACGTTGGAGAGAGTAAGCTGAATCCATCAGCGCCCCGGTCCTCCGGGGCGTATCGCTTTTTTGGCAGGTTTACGATGTCCCGGCTGAACGCCAATCTTCTTCTGCTGCTGGCTGCCGTCATCTGGGGGTCGTCCTTCGCCGCCCAGAAGATGGGGGGCGAGCATGTCAGCGCCCTGACCTTCACCGCCGCCCGTTTCTTGTTGGGCGCTCTGGTGGTTTTGCCTTTGGCCTGGCGCGAATTGCGCCGGACGCCCATCTCGGGCCGCCATTGGCTGGGTATGACGCTGACCGGATGCGTGCTGTTCGTCGGTTCGTTCATGCAGCAGATGGGCGTCGATCATACGTCGGTGACCAATGCCGGTTTCATCACCGGGCTTTATGTGCCGCTGGTGCCCATCATCGGTTTCGTCGCCCTGAAGGTGCGGCCGCATCCCGTGACATGGCCGGCGGCGGCGCTCTGTCTGTTCGGGACGTGGCTGCTTAGCGGCGCGCAAAGCCTGGATTTCCAGACGGGCGATCTTTGGGTGCTGGTCAGCTCGCTATTCTGGGCCTGCCACGTCATCCTGGTGGGGCGCATGTCCAACCGTACCGGCGCGCCGACCCTGGTGGCTTTCATGCAGTTCGCCGTTTGCGGCGCCATCGCCGTGGCAGGCGGGCTGATCTTCGACGCCGAGCCCTTTACCGGCATCCCCGACGCCTGGGTCGAAATCGCTTATGTCGGTATTTTGTCGGTGGGGGTGGCCTTCACGCTGCAAAGCGTGACGCAGCAATTCACTCCGGCCGCCGACGCCGCCATCATCCTGTCGGGCGAGACGGTGTTCTCGGCGGTGGGCGGCGTTCTGCTGATGGGGGAGACGTTGGACGGAGTGAAGCTGGCCGGCTGCGCCGCCATTCTGGTCGCCATGCTGTTGGTGCAGTTGTTGCCGGGGATGATGGCCCAACCGGCTCCCCAGCCTCAGGAATGAATCAGACGATGCTGTCGCGTGCCAGATCCAGCCATGCCTGGGCGGCACGCGACAGATAGCTGCCGCGCCGCCAGACCAGGGCGATGTGCCAATCCATGCCGGCGTCGGCGACGGCGACCGAGCGGAAGCGGCCGTTAGCCCGCTGCCGGGCGATCATGCGCGGCAGGAAGCCGATCCCCAAGCCGCTGGAAACCAGTTCGATGATGAAGTCGATCTGGCTGGAGCGCGAGGTGACGGCTGGCTGGAAGCCGCTGTGCTGACAGACGGCCAGGATGATGGGATTCAGAGCGAAGCCTTCGCTGAACAGAATGAAGGGCTGGTCGGCCAGTTCCCGCATTTCCACCTGTTCCCGCCCGGCCAGGGGATGGTCGGCGGCAATCAGCAGGTCGAGCGGCTCGCGCCGGACTTCCTGCCAGTCGAACTGATCGCCGACCGGCAGCAGTGAACCAGCCAGATCCAGTTCGCCGGCCAACACCAATTCCTCCAGCCGCTTGCTGCCCTGTTCCACCAATTGGATTTCGATGCCGGGATAGCGGCTGCGGAAGGCGGCGAACAGGGGCGCGAACAGGATGCTGGAACCGATGGCGGGCAGGCCCAGGCGCAATTGCCCCCGTTTCAGTCCACGCAATTCGTCCAGTTCGCGGATCAGATCGTCCCGTTCCGCCAACATCGAGACGGCGCGGCGAAAAACGATTTCGCCGGCCGGGGTCAGCCGGCTTTTGTGGCCGATGCGGTCCAGCAAGGCCAAGCCCAATTCATCTTCTAACTGGCGGACCGCCTTGCTGATGGTCGATTGGGTGGCGAATACGGTCCGCGCCGCCTGGGAAAAGCCTCCCTGGCGGACCACTTCGACGAAGGCGCGCAGCGTTCTTAGGTCCATGGTTATTCCATATACGACTAATTTCTATTCAGACAATTCATTTTCATCATGCTGCGCTGCGGCGTAATGTTGCGGGGTGAAAGGTTTCCCCCATGACACTGCGTAAGTTCATCCTTGCCGGCCGCCGTTCGGTGCGGGCCAGCCGTCTTTTCCAGATCGCCCTGGTGGTGCTGTTCTGGTTATTGGGCGATGCCGTGTCCCGTTGGAGCGGCCTGCCCATTCCCGGCGGCATCTTCGGGATGCTGATCGTGCTGGCCTTGCTGGCCAGTCGCCGCCTCAGCCATGCCAGCCTGCGTCACGGCGCCAATTGGTTCATCGCCGAAATGCTGCTGTTTTTCGTTCCCGCCGTGCTGGCGGTGATGGACCACCGGGAATTTCTCGGCTTGCTGGGACTGAAGATTCTATCGGTCATCCTGCTGGGCACGGTGGTGGTGATGAGTGTGACGGCGCTGGTGGTCGATTTCGGTTACCGCGTGCTGGAGGCGCAAAATCGTGGTGTGGAGTAATCCCATCCTACAGGCGGTGTTCTGGTCGGTTTTGACCATCGCCTTTTTCCAGATCGGCAAGCGGCTGCATCGAGGGTTGGGCCGCTGGTGGTCGTCGCCGTTGGTGACGACGCCCCTGGCTCTGATCGCCCTGGCTTTGTCGCTGCACGAAACTTATGGCGAATATATCCGCGAGACCCATTGGCTGGTTTTGCTGTTGGGACCGGCCACGGTGGCTTTCGCCATTCCCATCTGGGAACAGCGCGAACTGATCCGCAAACGTTGGCCGATCCTGCTGGCCGGGGTTCTGGCCGGCAGCCTGGCCGCCATGGCCTCGGCCTGGGCCTTTGCCGAATGGCTGGGGTTGAACGACAGCCTGACTCTCAGCCTGATGCCGCGTTCCATCAGCACGCCTTTCGCCATGACCGTTTCGGGCGAGATCGGCGGGGTGCCCGATCTGACGGCGGTGTTCGTGGTCATCACCGGGGTTTTCGGCGCGGCCTTGGGGGAAGTCATCCTCAAGGTGCTGCCGCTGCGCTCGGCCCTGGCCCGCGGTGCCCTGTTTGGCATGGGCGCCCACGGCGCCGGCGTCGCCAAGGCGCACGGCATCGGGCGCGAGGAAGGCGCCGTCGCCGGGCTGGTGATGGTGCTGGTGGGATTGGTCAACGTGCTGGCGGCGCCGCTGCTGGCGCATATTCTTTAAAGCGAAGAAGGCGACGATGTTTCTTTCCCTGTCCGCTCTGTTCCATCATGTCCAGCGAGTTTTAGGGCTGGGCCGGCACCGCCTGCTGCGCAAGCTGCGCCGCAACGGCGTGCGTCCCGACATTCTGCTGCCGGGACACATCGTCATCGACATCTCGCGGATGGTGCTGTTCAACATTGACCAGGAAGTGACCGTGCGCTTTGCCGAGATCAACGGCATCGACGTCGGCAACCAGGGCGAAGAGGGATTCATGGACAGCTATGTCCTGTCGGTGGACACTACCCGCTACGACATGCCTCGGCTGGAATGGCGCATCTCCAACGTTCGCCGCGACGCCGAGCAGGTGGCGCGCATCATCGACGACGTTTTGTCGGGCGCCCTGCTGACCGCCGACAGCAAGCGGCTTCCGGCCAGCACCAAGGCGCTGTCCGGCTGTTTCGCCTCTATTTGACCAGGGAAAGCGCCAAATAGCCGGCGCTGGCCCACATCACCAGGGCGGATGCCGGATTGAGCAGGCGCCGCGCCAATTCCAGGCGCGATAAAATCCGTCCGGCCAGAGCCAGCCCGAAAAACCACGACCACGACACGGCGATGCAGGCCGACGTGAACGCCGCCAGCCTCGCCCCTTGATAGGCCAAGCCGCTGGTACCGATGACGCCGATGGTGTCGACGATGGCGTGGGGGTTTCCCAGCGAGCAGGCAAGGGCAAACGCCACCTGCTTTCCCATCGGGGCCGGGGTGCGCTCGTCTCCACTCTGGGGTGATGGCGGCGCCGATTTCCAGGTCAGCCAGCCGGCCGCGACCAGGAAGGCCACCCCGCCGCAGACCAGCACCAGGCGCAGCCATTCGATGGCGCCGACCACGGCGGAAACTCCAGCTACGGCCAGTAAAATCAACAGAGTGTCGCAACAGGCGGCCGTGACCACCACCGGCAAGGCGCGAAGCAGGTTGGGCTGGCTGAAGCCTTGGGAAAGAACGAAGGTGTTCTGCGGCCCCAGGGGAAGAATCAACCCAAGGGCGAGAAGAAATCCGTGCGCGAGCGGTAATAACATGATCACGATCTATGCCGATTCCATAAGCTGTTTGCAAGCCCGGCAGAGAAATGATGTTTAAATGACCAAGCCGTTTGACATAAGAAGCGAAATCCACTCGAATGCTGTGATCATTTCATCGTGTAGATACCGGAAGCCGATTTGACCACCGCCCTTGCTCCGCCCGCCCTGGAGGCTGAAAACATCCATAAGCGCTTCGGGGGGCTCGAAGTGCTGAAAGGCATCTCCCTTACCGCCCGCGACGGCGAAATCATCTCCATCCTGGGGTCGTCGGGTTCGGGCAAAAGCACCTTCCTGCGGTGTCTCAATCTTCTGGAAGCGCCCAACGAGGGGCGCATCGCCCTGGGCGGCGAGGACTTCAAGCTGAAGCGCCAGAAGAGCGGGGAACTGGTGCCCGCCGACGCCAAGCAGATCACCCGCCTGCGAGCCAGCATGGGCTTCGTCTTCCAAAGCTTCAATCTGTGGCCACACATGACGATCCTTGAGAACGTCATCGAAGCGCCGATTCAGGTTCTGGGCCGCGATCGCAAAGACGCCATCGCCGAGGGCGAGGCGCTGCTGACCAAGGTGGGCATCGCCGACAAGCGCAACGCCTATCCCGGTCATCTGTCGGGCGGCCAGCAGCAGCGCGCGGCAATCGCCCGCACGCTGGCCATGCAGCCTCGCGTGCTTTTGTTCGACGAGCCGACGTCGGCCCTCGACCCGGAAATGGTCGCCGAGGTGCTGAACGTCATCAACGGTCTTGCCCAAGAGGGACGGACCATGCTGCTCGTCACCCACGAAATGCGTTTCGCCCGCAACGTCTCGACCCGCGTGCTGTTTCTGCACGATGGCCGGATCGAGGAAGAGGGGACGCCGGACAAGGTGTTCGACAACCCCGTTTCCCCGCGTTGCCGGCAATTCATGGCCAGCCACCGCTGACCGATCACCGCCTTGAGGAGGGCATTTCATGCGTTTCAAGACTCTGTTGATCGCCGCCGCCTTTGCCACCGCCAGTCTGACCGGCGTGGCTCAGGCCGCCGAAAAAGTGAAGATCGGCACCGAGGGCGCTTACCCTCCGTTCAATCAGGTTGACGACAAGGGCAACATCACCGGTTTCGACATCGACATCGCCAAGGCGCTGTGTGTCGAGGCCAAGCTGGATTGCACCGTGGTCACCCAGGATTGGGACGGCATCATTCCGGCCCTGAACGCCAAGAAGTTCGACGCCATCGTCGCCTCGATGTCCATCACCGAGGAGCGTCAGAAGGCCGTCGACTTCACCGACCCCTACTACACCAACAAGCTTCAGTTCATCGCCCCGAAGAAGTCCGACTTCTCGCCGGCCAAGCTGAAGGGCAAGGTGCTGGGCGCCCAGCGCGCCACCATTGCCGGCACCTGGCTGGAAGAGCATGTGAAGGACGCCGAGATCAAGCTCTACGACACCCAGGAGAACGCCTATCTTGATCTGGCCGCCGGCCGTCTGGACGGCATCCTGGCCGACAAGTTCGTGAATTACGAATGGCTGAAAAGCGATGCCGGCAAGGACTTCGAGTTCAAGGGCGACGCCGTATTCGATAACGACAAGATCGCCATCGCCGTCCGCAAGGGCGACGACAAGCTGCGCACCAAGCTGAACGCGGCTTTGAAGGCCATCGTCGCCAACGGCACTTATAAAAAGATCAACGAGCAGTATTTCCCCTTCAGCATTTACTAAGAGCACGGACGGCCACGGCGGGAGGACATTCCGCCGTGGCCGTTGTCTTTTTCCAACGGACGGATCAATGAATCTTCACGGCTTCGGACCCCAGCTTCTGGCGGGCACCCTGATGACCCTGCAACTGGCATTCTCGGCGGTCAGCGTCGGGTTGGTGCTGGGGCTTTTGGGGGCGGTGGCCAAATCGTCGCGTCTTCTGACGCTGCGTCTGCTGGGCGAGGCCTACACCACCATTGTCCGCGGCGTGCCCGAATTGCTGGTGGTGTTGATCGTTTATTTCGGTTCGGCTAAGGTTTTGACCGGGTTGGCCGGAGCCTTGGGGTTCGATACCTACATCGAGCTTGATCCGTTCGCCGCCGGCACGCTGGCCTTGGGGCTGACCTTCGGCGCCTATGCCACCGAGGTTTTTCGTGGCGCCATGCTTACCGTGCCCAAGGGGCAGGTCGAGGCGGCGCAGTCCCTGGGGCTGGGCCGCTGGCGCTGTTTCTCCCGCATCGTCCTGCCTCAGCTCTGGCGCGTGGCGTTGCCGGGGTTGGGCAACCTGTTCATGGTTCTGATGAAGGACACCGCCCTGATTTCCGTGGTCGGCCTGGACGAACTGATGCGCAAGGCGCAGATCGGCGTCGGCTTTTCCAAGGAACCGTTCACCTTCTACGGCTGCGCCGCGCTGATCTATCTGGTGCTGACGGTGGTGACCGGCGGCGGCTTGATGGCGCTGGAGCATCACGCCAACCGAGGATACCGGAGGGCCCGGTCGTGAGCATGGATCTGGGCGTCGTCGTCGAATATCTGCCGAAGCTGCTGAACGGCGCGCGGCTGACGGTGCAGTTGGTGCTGTTCTCCGGCATTGGCGGGTTGGTGCTGGCCTTTCCCATGGGAATCGCCCGCTCGTCGCCGCGTCCATGGGTGCGGGCCTTGCCCTGGACCTATATCTTCTTTTTCCGCGGCACGCCGCTGATGGTGCAGATGTTCCTGGTCTATTACGGCCTGTCTCAGTTCGAGAGCATCCGCCATAACGAAGTGCTCTGGCCGATCCTGCGCGATCCCTATTGGTGCGCGCTGATCACCATGTCGATGCATACGGCGGCTTACATCGCGGAAATCCTGCGGGGCGCCATTCAGGCCATTCCCCGGGGCGAGATCGAGGCGGCGGTGTCGATTGGGATGAGCAAGGCCGTCATTCTGCGCCGCATCATCGTGCCGCGCGCCATCCGCATCGGCTTGCCGGCTTATTCCAACGAGGTGATCCTGATGCTGAAGGGCAGCGCCCTGGCCAGCACCATCACCTTGCTGGAGCTGACCGGCATGGCCCGCACCATCATCGCCAAGACCTATATGCCGGTGGAAATCTTCTTGGCGGCGGGGGCGTTCTATCTGCTGATTTCATTCCTGATGGTGCGCGTCTTCCGTCTGATGGAATGGCGGCTGAACCGGCATGTTCGGGACGTCCGCTGACGGGCGGGCGAGGCTTTTCCGCGGGTGTGGTGCGGGTTGGATTTTCGCCCGCAACGACTGCTGGCCTTTGACGGTCATCCGTGTTTCACTGTCCCATGACGTGGCGTCCCCGATTCTTCTAGGGATTTGGGGCGCCTGCCCAGTTTGAACCGCCAAGAGTTCGAGTGGGAGGGGAGACACGACCATATGACCACGCTGTTGCTGACGCACAACGCCTGTCTCGAACATGACACGGGCGAATACCATCCGGAATGCGCCGAACGTCTGAAGGCGATCATGCATATTCTGGAGCACGAGGATTTCTCGTTTCTGATCCGGGATCAGGCGCCGAAAGCCACCACCGAGCAATTGCTCAGGGCGCATCCGCAAAGCTATATCGACCATATTCTGGCCTGCGTTCCCGCGCCGGGCGAAGAATATCAGGTGGATGACGACACCTTTATGTCGTCGGGCAGCGGCGAAGCGGCCCTGCGCTCGGCCGGGGCCGTTTGCGCTGCCGTCGACGAAGTGGCGACCGGCAAGGTGCGCAACGCTTTTTGCGCCGTTCGTCCGCCGGGGCATCATGCCGAGAAGGAGCAGGCCATGGGCTTCTGTTTCTTCGCCAATGCCGCCATCGGGGCTTTGCACGCGCGCGACGTGTACGGCTTCAAGCGGGTGGCGGTGGTGGATTTCGACGTCCACCATGGCAACGGAACCCAGGATGTGCTGTGGAGCGAGCCAGGCATGTTCTATGCCTCGACTCACCAGCTCGACGCCTTTCCCTATACCGGCGCCGAGGAGCAAACCGGCCCCGAAGGCGGCGCGGTCGTCGTCAATGTGCCGCTGCCGGCGGGAACCGCCTCGGCGGATTTCCGGGCGGCCTATACCGACATCGTGTTGCCCAAGCTGCGGGAATTCGCTCCGGATTTCCTGATCATTTCGGCGGGTTTCGACGCCCATGCCGCCGATCCCATGGCCCATCTGCGGGTTCTGGTCGGCGACTTCGACTGGCTGGCCCGCGAATTGTTGGCCATCGCCGCCGAAACGGCCGGCGGCCGGGTGGTCTCGGTGCTGGAAGGCGGTTACGACACCCGCGCCCTGGCCACCTGTGTGGCAGGGCATATCCGGGCTATGATGAACGCCTGATCATCCATGACACCTTCGTCGGCCGAGGGGGGCCGGCGTTGCCGTCTCCGAGGGACTGGACATGAAATTCATCGAGTGGAAAGCGGAAATGTCGGTGGGGTCCGAGAAGCTGGACGGCCACCACCAGATGATCATCGACTGTCTGAACCAGTTGCATCCGTTGCTGGACGGCAAGGCCAGCGACGACGAGGTCAACGCCGTTCTGGCCAAGCTGGAAGATTTCATCCTGGTTCATTTCAGCGAGGAAGAGCAGGCGATGAAGCGGGCCGGCTATCCCGATTGGAAGGCTCATCGCGATTTGCACGACCAGATGTACGACGTGGTCTACAACCTGAAGGCCGATGTGGAGCATGGCCGGGCGCTGGACGCCAAGAAGCTGTTCGATCTGATCTATAACTGGCTGCTTCAGCACATCATGGGCGAGGACAAGAAATACGTTTCTTTCCTCAATGACCCCAAGGCCCCTCAGGGAGTCTGGACCCGCTCCAACGGGCGGCAGTACTGACGGGACGAGTGTTGCAGGCATGCGGCGCGGGCGGATCCCCGCTTGCGCGGGGATGGCGCGTCCGTTCGGGCGTTAGCGGCACTTTGCGAAATCGGGAGCCCGCTTTTCCCGGAAGGCGGCGACGGCTTCTTTCAACTCGGCCGTTTTCAGGCAGTCTTCGAACATGCGGGCTTCACGCAGAATGCGCTCCCGCATGGGTTCGGGTTCCGCTTTCAGCAGGGCCTTGGTCCAGGCCATGCCCTGACGGGGTTTGGCGGCCAGCTTTAGGGCCAGCGCCCAGGCGGCGTCCTCCAAGGTTTCTGCCTGATGGATGGCGTTGACCATGCCGATCTGCAGGGCGGTCTCGGCGCCGAAGGGCTCGCCCAGCAGCAGCAATTCCGCCGCCTTGGCTGATCCGGCCAGACGCGGCAGCAACAGGGTCGAGGCCGCTTCCGGCACCAGGCCCAGATTGATGAAGGGGAACTGGAAGCGGGCATTGCCGGCGCACAGGACCATGTCGCAGTGAAGCAGCATGGTCGAGCCGATGCCGACGGCGGCTCCGGCCACGGCGGCGATCAACGGTTTTTGCGTGGACGACACGGCTTTAAGGAAACGCTCAGTCGGCGTCCCCGTCAGGGTGGTCAGCTTCAAAAAATCGGCGAGATCGTTGCCGGCGGAAAAATCCGGCCCGCCGGCCAACAGTTGGACGGCGACATTCGGATCCTTGTCTCCGGCATCCAGGGCGTCGGCCATGGCGGCGTACATGTCCAGGGTCAGGGCATTCTTTTTTTCAGGGCGCGTCATCCGCACCACCTGAATGGAGTCCTTGTGTGCAACCTCGATAAACTCGCTCATTTCAGCCTCTTATGAATATTTCCCAATAGGGTAGCTTTCTTCCGTTATGTGCGCAAGCATGGCCGTCAATCGCACGCCCCCCTTTCGCGCTGGTTCAGGCTGTGATAAAAGCCGAGGCCATGAATTTCTTAGATTTTGAAAAGCCCATCGCCGAGCTTGAGGGCAAGATCGAGGAGTTGCGGCATTTAAGCGACTCCGACGAGATCAACATCGCCGAAGAGATCAATCGTCTCCAGGTGAAGGTCGACAAGCTCTTGCGTGCGACCTACGGAAAGCTTTCGCCCTGGCAAAAGGCCCAGGTGGCGAGGCATCCCGACCGGCCGCACACCAGCGACTACATCAGCCGGCTGATCACCGACTTCACGCCGCTGGCCGGCGACCGCTCGTTCGCCGACGACAAAGCGATCATCGGCGGTCTGGGCCGGTTCCGAGGGCGTTCGGTGATGGTCATCGGCCATGAGAAGGGCAACGATACCGAAAGCCGTCTGAAGCACAATTTCGGCATGGCCAAGCCCGAAGGCTACCGCAAGGCCCGCCGTCTGATGGAGATGGCCGACCATTTCCATGTTCCGGTCGTCACTCTGGTCGATACCGCTGGCGCCTTTCCCGGCGTCGAAGCCGAGGCCCGTGGGCAGGCGGAAGCCATCGCCCGCTCCATCGAGACCTGTTTGGACCTTCGCGTGCCGCTGGTGTCCGTGATCATCGGCGAAGGCGGTTCGGGCGGGGCGATCGCCCTGGCCACCGGCAATACGGTGCTGATGCTGGAGCATTCCATTTATTCGGTGATCAGCCCCGAAGGCTGCGCCTCGATTCTGTGGCGTTCCGGCGATGCCGCCAAGGACGCCGCCGAAGCCTTGCGCCTGACGGCTCAGGATCTGCAGAAGCTGGGCGTCATCGACGATGTCGTCGCGGAACCGCTGGGTGGCGCGCACCGCAGTCCGGACGCGGCCATCGATGCCTTGGCCGACCGGCTGGAGGCATCGCTGAAGGCTCAGAGTTTGGTCGAAGGCGGTGTTCTTCGAGCCCGGCGCCGGGAAAAATTTTTGGAAATGGGCAAGCTCGGTCTGTAAAAAGACGGCCTGTTTCAAACGGATAAACGCCGTGCCCGTCCGGGCGCGGCGTTTTTCTTTGCGGCGGAGAAATCGCATTCCCGCCCTAATCTCGCCACAGTCTGCCCTTAGCTTGATGATCAAGACGAAGGGGACGGCCCGTCAGGGTGTCTCGCAGAAACGCCGGTTTCCCCAGCCGGTTTGCGGCATCCGGGTTTTCTTCTTCTTCCTGTCCGATCGGAATGTTGATTGACCACACCCGATCAGACGTAGCCGACCGCGAAGGTATGCGGGCTCTCGCGCTCCTCCCCCCTGGCGCACCCCCAGGGGCCCGCGAAGCGGACGGTTACGGAAAAAGGATCCGGCGGCCGGGGCGACAGGGGTTCCCCCAAACCTCTCCCGGCCCGCCGATCCGCAAAGTTAGACATGCCCTCCTCGATCCCACGGAACCGTTACCGGGCCGCCTCCCCCAGGCGGCCCGGGCCGTTTGCGGGGCGCTATTCCTCGGCGTAATAGGCAATGTGGATGTGCTTGGTCCCCAATTGCTTGCCCTCGAATACCAATCCCTGATCCGTGACTTGAACGTGATGATAAAATTCGTTGGTCGGTATCAGCTTGGATTCGCCGTACAGGCTGTCGGTCAGCTTCAAGACTTTGGGCAGTGTGTCCGTTTTCTTGAAGGCGACCATGCCTTTGGCGGTCATCAGACCGAACTGGCACCAGCGGCCTTTCTTCTCGCCCATGCCGTTCCAATTCTCGGCCAGCCAGCGGCTGGAGATGTGCTCGACGCCGATTTCAGGAATCAGGATCAGCTTCGCTTCCGGCCACTGCTGATAGAACCAGGAATCGACACTGCCGGCAGAGCAGAAGGCTTCCGAGATCAGACGGGGGCGGCCGAGATGGCGGATTGATTTGGCGGACGGGTGGAACAGTTGGAAATAGCCGTTGGGTTCGACGTTGCTGTCGCGGCCCTGATTGACGGTCTGGTTGCGGTCGACGCGCACGGTGAAATACAGGCAGCCGGGATTCAACGCCCGGCCCATGACCACCGCGCGCAGCGACGGGTGCATCATGATGTCGGCGTCGGTCAACAAAATCCAATCGGGATCGATCAGGGCGGCGATGCCGTCGTTCAGCATGCGTCCCTTGTTGAAGGCGTGATCCTCATCGTAACAGCGTCGGGACAGAACGATGGTGGCGCCGCATTCTTCGGCCACCGCCCGGGTCGTTTCATCCTCGGGCGTCGTCACCACCACCATCTGGTCGAAATGGGGAATGTTGTGGGGAAGGGATTCGGCCAGCGCCTGTCCATATCCCACCGACACCAGCACGCAAGACAGCTTGCGCGGCTTGATGGAGATATTGCCTTTGCCGACACGGGGTTGCGGGCCGGACAGGAAAGGATCGTCCGTCGGCACCTGGCTGAGCGTGCGGTGAATTGGCGCGAACAGTTCCATGGATTGGGGCGATCCTGAATCCTTCAGGCGCTTCCAGGCGGATCGGCCGACGATGTCGTGGCCGATGCTGTCGGTCTGGGACGGTACGGGCTGCGCCAGCGCGCAGTAATCGCACAAACTGATCTGATCACCGAAGTCGTGAATGCCCCTGTGCCACCATCCGGCTTTGACTTCCCAGGCATGGGCGCCGTTGAACAGCAGGCGGTCCAGCGAGGCGGCGGCAGAGCAGAAATAGGCGCCCCGGTCGTTGACGGCACCGCCATGCGCCCGCTGATAGGAGCAGCGGTCGCGGTTGTGCTGCCATTGTTCGTCGCTGAGGCCGGTGGTGAAGCAGTAGTCGGCGCGGTCGATCATCACGGCGTGATGGCGCTTGGCGCAATCGTGACTTTCGATGTTGATGTGGCCGTAGACATCGAAAATCGTCTCGTAATGACGATAGAAGGCATCGCCCAGGCTGGTCCATAAACCGCAGACGCCATCGCGCTCGACCATTCGGCGCAGCGCCAATTCGTTAAGGTCGGACTGGGGTTTGCGGTCGTTGCTGCGGTGGGGCTGCCCGGTCGCCTCGGCAAGCATGATTGACATCGCCTCGAAATCCGGATGCCGCGTCGGTTCCCCGCCGGCGATGCCCAGGACCTTGCCGGGACGCAGCCAGCCCTTCAACTCCTCCAGGGTCTGCTGGAAGATCGGCAGGGGCATATGCTCGCGGCGGCGGTAATGCGGTGTCAGGTCAACGCAGTTCGAGCAATTGCGCGAACAATCGTTGGTGATGTGGATGCTCAAGAGATCGGCGTTGTTGGGGGATTTCATGGGGCCATGCCTTTCGCAGGCTTATTGCTTTCGCACTATAGAGTTGGCAGGGTTAAGGAAAGGTTGAAAATGGTGCTTCCGCTTGAAGATCGGGTTCTAGCCCGCTGATGGGCTATGGTTTTTCCCGTTCTTTTTAGGGTGCGTTAATAAACTCGTTAGGAATTGCCGTTAAGCTGCGCATCAATCGGAAGACCCGGCATGGGCCTTTCGACAGGGGGCCGCGTGCAAGGCCGCCGGATGTGGAGCGAAGAGGGCGCATTTTGAGCGAAACCAATCCCAATGTGATGTCGCCGCACCTCACTGCCTTGCGTTGCGCTTTTCTGGTGGCGCAGCATCACGGCGTGCAGGTTCCGCCCGAGACGCTGCTCCATGCCGCCGAAGGGGCGAGCACCCATGAAACCGGCCCGGCCATGCGCAAGCTGCTGTATGATGCCGGCTTCAAAAGCAAGCAGATCCGCCGCCGCAAATGGAATGATTTCTTTTCGCTGGGCAGCGCTTTTCCGGTGATCTGCCAGATGAAGGCCGGCAATTGGGTGATTGTCGCTTTTGCCATGCAGGCCCATGAAGGGCCTGTGGTGGCGGTTCTCGACCCTCGTCTGGAGCACGAGGGCGTCAAGCTTCTGACCCGGGATAAATTCGAGGATGAGTGGGCCGGCATCATGGTGCTGTCCCGGCGCTACTACAAGGTCAGCGACACTTCGCAGCCGTTCGGGTTCCGCTGGTTCTTTCCCGAGATCATTCGCCACAGCCGCTATTTCCGCGATATCGCCATCTGCGCGCTGATGGGCAACGTGGTCAGCTTCGCCACGCCGCTGTTTTTCAACGTGATGATCGACAAGGTCATTCCGCATCACAGCTACAACACTCTGATGGCGGTGGTTCTGGCTTTTACCATCACCACGGCCTTCGATGGCGTTTTCTCGTATCTGCGCCAGTACATCACCTTGTTTGCCACCAACAAGATCGACGCCAGCCTGTCGTCGCGCACCTTTGAAAAGCTGTTGAGCCTACCGCTCCACTTCTTCGAACGCACGTCCGCCGGTGTGCTGGTGCGCAACATGATGCAGACGGAAAGCGTGCGTCAGTTCCTGACCGGGCGCTTGTTCCATACCATGCTGGACGTGACCAACCTGCCGATTTTGCTGGTGGGTCTGTCGATGTACAGCTTCAAGCTGACCATGCTGGTTCTGATTTTCTCGTTGGCCATGGCCGGGGTGATCGCCGGTATGCTGCCGATTTTCCGCAATCAGCTGGAAAAGCTCTATGCCGCCGAAGGCAACCGCCAGGCCGACCTCGTGGAAACCATTCATGGCGTGCGCGCCATCAAGTCTCTGGCTCTGGAGCCGGCCCGCCTTGCCGCCTGGAACGAAAAGACCGCGACCGCCATCCGCAGCCGCTTTACGGTCGGCAGCATCGGCGCCATCGGCAGCGTGGTGACCAACGTCATCGAGAAGATGATGCAGATCGCCATCATCGGCGTCGGCGCCTCCGACGTCTTCGACGGCACGCTGAGCCTGGGCGCCCTGGTGGCCTTCAACATGATGGCCGGCCGCGTCACCGGGCCTCTGGTTCAGGTGGTCGGCTTGATCAACGAATATCAGCAGACCGCCCTGTCGGTCCGCATGCTGGGCGGGGTGATGAATCATCCGCCCGAGCGCGAGGCGGGGCATCGCGGCATTCGTCCGGTGATCGACGGACGCATGGAGTTCGACGCCGTCACCTTCACCTACGAAGGCGGCAGCAATCCGGCCTTGGACCGTGTTTCCTTCAATGTCGAAGAGGGGCAGGTCATCGGCATCGTCGGCCGTTCGGGGTCGGGCAAGACCACCGTGACCCGCTTGATCCAAGGCATCCATACCGCCCAAAACGGCATGATCAAGCTGAGCGGCACCGACATCCGCCACATCGATCTGCCGCATTTGCGCAAAAGCATCGGCGTGGTGCTACAGGACAATATTCTGTTTCGCGGCACCATCATCGACAACATCGCCGCCGGCCGCCCCGACGCCAATCTGTCGGAGGTGGTCGAAGCCGCCCGCATGGCCGGCGCCGACGAATTCATCGACCGTCTGCCGCGTTCATACGAAACCTGGGTCGAGGAAAACGCCACCAATTTCTCGGGCGGGCAGAAGCAGCGCATCGCCATCGCCCGCGCCTTGCTGATCAAGCCGCGCCTGCTGATCTTCGACGAAGCGACCAGCGCGCTCGATCCGGAAAGCGAGGCGATCATCCAGAACAATCTGGATATGATCGCCCAGGGACGCACGATGATCATCGTCTCGCACCGGCTGTCGTCGTTGACGCTAGCCGACCGGATTTTGGTGCTGGACAAGGGCCAGGTGGCCGATTTCGCTCCCCATGACGAGTTGGTCGAGCGTTGCGAGGTTTATCGCAACCTGTGGCACCAACAGACCAAGCACGTGCATTGAGGGGAACGGTCATGAAAAAGCTGATCGATGCCCTGCTCCATCCGCTGGTCGAATTCTGGGGCTCCGTCTGCGCCGTTTGCCGTTGGCTTTTCACCAATGTGGAAAGCACGGTGCTGGACGACGCCCTGCCGTTCCAGAACGAGATCGACGCCATCGTCGAGGAACGTCCGCCGCATTTCATGCGCTGGACCCAGTATCTGATCATGGTGCTGTTCTTGGCTCTGATCCTGATTGCCTGGCTGATCAAGGTGGACGTGGTGATCACCGCCCAGGGGCGCATCAACACCGAAACGCCGCCGATCGTCTTGCAGCCGCTGGAACAGGGGATCATCCGCAAGCTGAACGTCCGCACGGGCGACACGGTGAAGAAGGGGCAGGTTCTGGCCACTCTCGATCCGACTTTTGCGGAAGCCGATATGGGCGCCCTGAGCGTGCAGGAAAAATCGGTTCAGGCGCAGTTGCGCCGCGCCGAGGCGGAAATGAGCGGCGCTCCCTACGAAGCTCCGTCGGCCCAGGCCGGCGCCAACGAACTGATTCAGTATCAGATCTATTTGCAGCGCAAGACCCAGTACGAATCCCGCCTGCGGGTGTTCGACGAACAGGTCCGCCAGCTGGATTCCCAGATCCGCACCGTCCAAGAGGACGAGGAGATGCTGTCCAAGCAGTTGCAGATCACCAAGGACGTGGAGAAAATGCGCGCCGAGCTGATGCGCTCCCAGACCGGCTCGAAGCTGCAATTCCTTGATGCCCAGAACACCCGTATCCGGCTTGAGCGGGAATATCAGGATTCCGGCAACCGGCTGATCGGTTTGCAGCATGAGTTGCAGCAGCGTAAGGCCGAGCGTCAGACCTTTATCGACGAATGGCGCCGCCAGACCACGGAAACCGTGGCCCAGACCCGGACCGAACTCCAGCGGTTGCAGGAGAACCTGTCGAAAGCCACGCGCCTGAACGATCTGGTGGTCATCGCCGCGCCCGAGGACGGCGTGGTCCTCGACGTCGCCAAACGCTCCGTCGGTTCGGTGATTCGAGCCGCCGAGCCGATGGTCACGATCGTCCCGGACAACGCCAAGCTGGTGGCCGACATCGTCATCGCGTCACGGGACGTGGGTTATACCCAGCCGGGCCAAGACGTGGTGGTGAAAGTGGACGCCTTTCCCTATCAGCGCCACGGTCTGCTGGAAGGCCAGCTTCTGTGGATCAGCGAGGACTCCACCCAGACCAATGCGGCTTTGGGCATGGATGCCGCCAATCCCATGCGTGGCGGCGGAGACGGCGGCGGTGCCGTACATCGCGGCCGTGTCGAGCTGACGTCGACCAAGATGACCAATCTGCCTCCCGGCGCCCACCTGTTTCCCGGCATGACCATGACGGCGGAGATCAAGATCGACCGCCGCAGCGTACTGGGCTTCTTCCTGACCCCCATCACCAAGGGGCTGACGGAGAGCATTCGGGAGCCTTAATGCTTTTCCGCGGTTCTAGGGTCTGAGGAAACGCGGATTCATCCCTTGCGCAGGATGTTGATGCGGGTCGGCTGGTCGAAATGCCAGCCGTCCTCTTCCTGGCGTCCGTTGCTCTCGAAGGCGTGGCGCAATTCCTCGGTTTTTTCGGCTAGCCGGGCGTCGCGCAGGGAATCGATGGCTCCCATCCGCTGGCTGAAGCTGGCGAAATCCCTGTGGCGCACGGGATTGACGTGCGTGATTTCCTGAACGGCGGTCAATCCAAGGCGGGCGGCGTCGCGCAAGGCTTCCAGCGCTTTGGCCCGTACCTGGGTTTCGTCGTCGATCAGGCGCGTCACCTGAAAGAACGCACCTTCGGCCAACGGCTCGGAGACGTAAAGGATGCCGCCGCTCGCCAGTACCCGCGCCGCTTCGGCCAAGGCTTGCGGCTGGTCGGGCACCGGCACGTGGTGAAGGCTGTTGGCGAAGATCACCACCTCGAAGCTGGCGTCGGAAAAAGGAAGGCATTGGGCCACGGCATCGAGATAAATCTCATCGGAAACCTTCGGCGCGGCGCGGGCCTTGTCCAACTGGCGGTGGCTGCTGTCGATGCCGGTGACATGGGCGCCGCAATTGGCCATTATCCGGGCCAGACCGCCGTCGCCGCAACCGGCGTCCAGCACCCGTTTGCCTTTGAGCGCCACCAGTTCGGGCAATAGGTCGGCATTCTTTTTGCGGATCATGGCGGCGACTCCTCTCCCATATCAGCAAAGCATGATGCAAAGCAGTCAAGACTGTCCAGCCCATGCCGTGGCATGATGGGCGGATGAACGAGACCTTCGACGTGCTGGTGGTGCTGGGAGCCAAGGTTGAGCCGGACGGCTCACCCAGCAAGGCTCTGCTGCGGCGGATCGCCCACGCGGCGGCGCTGTATCATGCCGGGGCGGCGCCGTTTCTTCTGCTCAGCGGCGGCCAGCCTCGGGGCGCGATCGCCGAGGCCGAGATCATGCGGCAGGCGGCTTTGGCCCTGGACGTCGCCGAAGGCGCCTTGCGCGTCGAACCGTTGTCGCGGAACACCTTGGAAAACGCCATGTTCTGCAAGCCGATCATTCAGCGGCACGGTTGGCGGAAGCTGCTGGTGGTGACGGACGGCTATCATCTGCCGCGCGCCCTTTACACTTTCCGCCGGCTGGGGCTGACGGCCAAGGGGTCGGCGGCCCCGCCGCCCCGGCTGAGTCCCGGTCTGCTTGCCGCCCACGGCCGCGAGGCGGCGGCCCTGCTGGTCTATATCTGGCGGATTGAACGGGCCTTGCTCTAGTCTTCCTTGACCAATCCGGCCAACCCGATGAAGGCCGGATAGGCGTGGGTCATCAAGGCCACCGGGATGGGAGACAGATAGTCTCGAAAGCGGCCTTTCTCGATGAACCGCTGGGTAAAGGCCGAGGCGCGGAAGGCGGGCAGCAGGCGGGGCAGTACGCCGCCGGCCAGCGCCACGCCGCCGCGGGCGCCGGAGCTTAAAGCCAGATTGCCGGCATAGGTTCCCAGCATGGCGAAAAAGTGGTTCTGGGCCTGGACCGCCACCGGATCGCCATGAGCGGCCAAGTGGGTGACTTCGGCGGGCGGCAGGGGTTCGGCCATGGGCCGGTTGGCGCTGCTCAAGGCGGCGTGAATGTTGGCCAATCCCGGCCCCGACAGTACCCGCTCCGCCGAGACGTGGCCATGGCGGCGGCGCAGGATCGAGAGGATGCGGGCTTCATCCTCGGTGGCGGCGGGCATGGTGGCGTGGCCGCCTTCGGTGGGAATGGCGTTCCAGCCGCTTCCCAACGGCACCAGCAGCGATACCCCCAGGCCGGTGCCGGGACCAAGCACCAGGATGGGGGCGGCAGGATCGGCCTGGCCGTCCTTGATGCGTTCCTGATCGGCGGGACGCAGCAATGGCACCGCCAATGCGACGGCGATGAAGTCGTTGACGACGTCGAGGCGTTTCAGCCCCAGCCGGCAGCGGACCGTTTCGATGGAAAAGGCCCAGGCGTGGTTGGTCATGCTGACGCCGTCGCCCAGGATGGGGCAGGCTACGGCGAAGGCGGCGCGGTTGGGGGCGATCGGCGGATTGACCGTCTTCAGATAGGCTTCGGCCGCCTCGGCCGGGCCGGCGAAGTTGGCACAGGGCAGGGTCAGCGGCTGCAAGGCTTCGGTGGTGCCGGTGGGAACCAGGGCGAAACGGGCGTTGGTGCCGCCGATGTCGGCGATCAGTCCGGGGGCTTGTGTCATAAAACTCAGTCTCGCGGGACGCCGGGGCGGATGGAGCGGTAAAGGTCGTTGTATTGCGCGGCGGCTTTGTCCCAACCGAACTCCATGGCCGTGGCGTTGGCCTGGATGCGCCTCCATTGCTCCGGTGAGCGATAGAGAGCCACGGCCCGCTCGATGCTCCATTGAAAGGCGCTGGCCGTTCCCTGGTCGAAGACGAAGCCGGTGGCTTGGCCGTGCAGCATGCTGTCATAGGTGGAATCCACCACGGTATCGGCCAGTCCGCCGGTGCGGTGAACGATGGGCAGAGTGCCGTAGCGCAGGGCGTAGATCTGGGTCAGGCCGCAAGGCTCGAAGCGCGACGGCATCAGCAGGATGTCGCCGCCGGCCAGCAATCGGTGGGCCAGCGCTTCCGAGAAGCCGATACGGGCGGCCACCTGATCGGGGCGGGCTTGCGACAGGGCGCGGAAAGCGTCCTCGATACGCTTGTCGCCGGTGCCCAGCAGCGCCAGTTGGCACCCCTGTTCCAGAACGGCGGGCATGATGCCCAGCAGCAGGTCGATGCCCTTCTGATCCGACAGGCGGCTGACCACCACCAGCAAGGGGGCGTCGGGACGCTGCGGCAAGCCGAGTTCCTGTTGCAGGGCGGCCTTGTTCAAAGCCTTGCCGGCGGCGAATTCATCCTGGGCGTAGCAGTGGTGCAGATGGTTGTCGGCGGCGGGATTCCAGACCTTGTAATCGGCGCCGTTCAGGATGCCGGTCAGATCCTTGCCGCGCCACGACAGCAGCCCCTCCATGCCGAAGCCGTTGGGGGCGCTTTGAATTTCGTGGGCATAGGTGGGGCTGACGGTGGTCAGCTTGTCCGACAGGGCCAGTCCCGCCTTCAAATAAGACAGATGCTTCCAGAACTCGAAGCCCTCCATGGTGTAGAGGCTCCACGGCAGGCCGAGGCGCGGCACCAATTGTTCGGAGAAATTGCCTTGATAGGCCATGTTGTGGATGGTGAACACCGTGCCCGGACGCGGTCCGCCCCAGGTTTTCAGATAGGCCGGGGCCAAGCCGGTCTGCCAGTCGTGGGCATGCAGGATGTCGGGTTGCCAGCCAAAAGGGTTGTTGGCTTGGCACAGCCGGGCGGCGGTCCAGCTCAGCAAGGCGAAGCGGATGTCGTTGTCGCTCCAATCCTGGCCGGCGGAGGTCAGATAGGGGCCGCCGTCGCGGTCGAACAGGGCGGGATTGTCCAGAAGCCAGACCGGCAGGCCGGAATCCGGCATCTTCCCCTCCAGCAGCACGGCGTCGCCGCGTCCGAAAGGGTCGCCCAGATTGGCCACGGCCTTGGCCTTGGCGGCGGCGGCCACGCCGCGATAGGCGGGCATCAGAATCCGCGTCTCGGTGCCGCTGGCAGCCAAGGCGGGGGGCAGGGCTCCGGCCACGTCGGCCAGCCCGCCGGTTTTCGCCAGCGGATAGACCTCCGAGGATGCGAAAAGGACCTTCATCACCGCGCTCCGCTGCTGAAACCATCCAATAGCCTAACCCAACCCAGACGGCCTGAAAAGCGCCAGAAGGTCATGGCAAACCCTTTGTCATCAAGGGATTGGGGGCTTGAGCTTTGGCTTCGACCATGCCACTGTTGCGAGCGCAGACTATACGAGAGTTTGGCTATGCGAGGGGAAGAATGAATACCCACGATAAGACCCCGGCCTCCACCTCGGCTCCTCCCTTGGTTGACATTCCACAGCGGTTGCGGCGCACCTTGGCGCTGGTTTTGGCCGGTGGGCGCGGAAGCCGTCTGAAGCAACTGACCGACTGGCACGCCAAACCCGCGATTCCTTTCGCGGGTAAGTTCCGCATCGTCGATTTCACCCTGTCGAACTGCATCAATTCCGGCATTCGCCGCATCGGCGTGCTGACCCAGTACAAGGCCCACAGCCTGATCCAGCATGTGCAGCGCGGCTGGGGATTTCTGCGCGGCGAATTCAACGAATTCATCGAGCTTCTGCCGGCCCAGCAGCGTACCGAGGGTGAGAACTGGTACAAAGGCACCGCCGACGCGGTCTATCAGAACCTGGACATCATCCGCGATCACGCACCGGAATATGTGCTGATTCTGGCGGGGGATCACGTCTATAAAATGGATTACGGCAAGATGCTGGCCGAACATATCGCCAAAAATGCGGCGGTGACGGTGGCCTGCATCGAGGTTCCCGCCGAAAAGGCCTCGGGCTTCGGCGTCATGAGCGTGGACGAGGAGGGCTATATCGTCCGCTTCCAGGAAAAGCCCGCCAACCCCGAAACCATTCCCGACATGCCGCATCTGTCCTTGGCCAGCATGGGGATTTATATCTTCAACGCCTCCTTGCTGGACGAACTGCTGGTCAAGGATGCCACTCAGCCGGGGTCGGAGCATGATTTCGGCAAGGACATTATTCCTGCTTTGGTCGGCCGGGTGAACGTGGTGGCCCACCGCTTCCAGGATTCCTGCGTCATGGACGGCGGGGCGGAGGAGGCTTACTGGCGTGACGTCGGCACCCTTGATGCTTATTGGGAAGCCAATATCGATTTGTGCCGGGTGACGCCGGCCCTCAATCTCTACGACAACAATTGGCCCATCTGGACCGATCAGGCCCAATTGCCGCCGGCGAAATTCGTTTTCGATTCCGATGAGCGGCGCGGCATGGCGGTGGATTCGCTGGTGTCGGGCGGCTGCGTCATCTCGGGCGCGACGGTGCGGCGGACCATGCTGTTCTCGAATGTCCGGGTCAACAGCTTCTGCTTGGTGGAGGATACCGTGGTGCTGCCCGATGTCGAATTGGGGCGGCATTCGCGTATCAAAAAAGCGGTGATCGACAGTGGGTGCGTCATTCCCCCCGGTTTGGTGGTGGGAGAAGATTCTGAACTGGATGCCAAGCGTTTCGTGCGTTCGGACAAGGGCATTACGCTGATCACTCAGCAGATGCTGAACGAATTGAAGGACTGAGGCCTTAGCTTTGTCCCAAAAGGAAAAGGGCTCCGGTGACGGAGCCCTTTTTGTTGTTGCGGGGCTTCTCAGCCCTTGGCCATGGCCGCCTGTTGGCTGCGGCGCAGTTTGTATTCCTCTAACCGCGCTTGGCGGTAGGCGTCCGCGATCTTCTTGGCTTCGGTCCGGTCTGCGGTGGGGCGGTCGTCGGTGGCGGCCGTGGCGGTGCGGGCCGAAACGTTGCGCGGCGGCAGGGGCTGGATTTCAGCGACGCGGCTGCCCGGCGGCATATAAATGCTGATGGGCGGCTGATTTTCCTCGGCCATGGCCAGTTGGACGCGGGCGTCGCCCTTGCCTTTGGCGTTGTTCCAGGTGCTCAGCAGCTTGGCTTTGTAGGGGGCGGCTTCGCTGGGGGTCTGCGAGTGGTAATAGGCGCCGGCGGTGGCCCAGTTCTGAGCCGAATTATAAAGCCCCACCAAGAAGCGGGCGGCATAGGCGACATTGGTCGAGGGCTCGAAGGCTTCATCCAGGCTGGTGAAGGCGTCGGGATGGGCCAGCAGGTTCACCTGCATGCAGCCGACGTCGATATTACGCACGCCGCGAGCCTGCAACTTTTTCACTTCGGCGACGGCGGCGGCTTTGGTGGGCAGAAAACGCCCCTCTCCCTCGGCCATCACGGTCCAGGGCCAGGCAAGAGTTTCCCGGCGGTCGGCATCCCAACGGCCGGATTCCACCAGGGAAATGGCGTGCAGCAAGCGATCTGGAATGCCCATCAGGCGTTCCTGACGGATCGTTTCGGCGCCGCAAATTTGTGAATCTTCAATGGCTTGAGCGGGAGTGGACAGCAGCAGGGGCATTGCTGCCAGCAGTGCCGTCGCCATCCATTGAATCATTCGCGCCATTGTTGCCTCGTTCGTCTGCAAGAAATTGCCTGAACGTCTATGCGAATGGCGTGCCAGTGCCCGGAAATGAGGCGGCATAGCTGCGCTGCACAAAATTTATTGTTTTGATTCTAAACGGGGAATTGCCGGAAGAGCGGATTCGCGAAATTTTTCTCTTGCAGGCAAGGGCGTTCGAACGTATCTTTTGCACTGCAGCAAACGGACGGTCATTGACGGTCCATTGTCTGCCTTTCTTGGACGTTTCCTCCCTAAACTTTAGGGCCGGTGCTTGCACCGGCCCCTTTCTTTTTGTGCATCAGGCACTTAGCTTTTGCGTTGCGGGCGCTGCGGTGCTCGGCTCAAGGGCTGGATGGAGGGGGTGGGGGCGCGCCCGCGGCAGAATGCGGCTTGAATTTTTGTAATTTTATTGCGCAATATTCGATCGCCAAGCTGGGGCGGGCGAAGAAAGTGTCTCTATCCGTTGCTTTGATGCAATTGCGCCGTCAGCACATAGCCGACGCCGTAAACCATGCGGATGGGAGCTTCCATGTCGGTGGTCTCGTTGACCTTGCGGCGCAGGCGGCGGACGACGGCATCCAGATTGCGGGTGTTTTCCACGGCGCCGGAGCGGGTGATCGACTGGCTGATGCTGTCCCGGCTGACGGGTTCGCCTTTGGCGGCGGCCAATATCTGAAAGAAGGCGATTTCGTTGCTGGAAAGACGGGAAGCCTTGCCGTTAGGCGCGCTCAGTTTCCACTCGACCAGATCCAGGCGCCATTCGCCGGTCTCGGGCTGCGGGAGGAACGCGGCGCTACCGCTATCGGGGCGGCGGCGCAGAATGCTGCGCAGGCTGGCTTCGACCTCGCGCAGCGTGGCCTTTTTGACCAGATAGGCGTCGGCTCCTTCATCCAGGCCTTTGACGCGGGAATCCGGATCGCCGGAAGCGGTCAGCATCAGAACCATGCAGTTCGGATCGCGGTGACGAATAATGCCCAGCAGATCGAAGCCGTTCCCGTCAGGGAGACCGATGTCGAGAATGGCGGCGGCAAAACTTTCCTGTTCCAGCAATGCCCGTGCTTCGGTGGCGCTGGCGGCTGTGGACGTGGAAAAACCTTTGGCGGTCAGGAAATCGGAAAGGTCAATTCGCAGAGAAGCTTCGTCCTCGACAATAAGGATGTGATGCATCGAATTCCTGATCTCTATATAATCCTGCCGTCAGTGCTAACATGGTTGGTGATGGAAATCCATATTATCTGATTTAGTCTTGGTCAGAATTCGTCAGAATTGTGTTTATCGTGACAATGTTTATTTTGTTTCATTTTCAAAATCTGCTTTTGGGCGATATTTCCTTTCACTTTTCATGCGGAAACCTGAAGGCGAACCAATTCGTCGCCCGCCTGAAAAATCCGTTTCACGCGATCCTGCCAAATTTGGCCGAATAGGGCGATCTCGTCCGGGCGGGCCTGATTGCTGCGCCATTTTCCCAGCAGCGGGGCTTGCCGTTCGTCGATCGGAATAGATGACAGGTCCAGACCGAGAGCAGCGGTTTTACCCGTGTCGATGCGCTTCAATGTCAAAACGCCGAAAACAGGAGCGCCGAAAGCCATCAGGCCGCAACGGCGGAATTCCCCGGCAATGCCTTTGAAACCGTCTTCGGCGCGGGCTCCGGTCAACAACGACGCGATGGCGGCGACGACGCCGGCGGTGCCCTCGTCGGCGGCTTCGGGCAGATCGACCCGGATCTTGCCTCGTTCGGGCATGCCGTCCGGCCAAAGCGTCTTCAGTCCGACGCTCAGCATCAGCCAGCTTCCCGCTACCGTCGGGCAGGAATGGCCGGCCAGCTTGACGGCGTCTTCATAGCGATAGGTCAGCACGCCGTCCCCCGCTCCGAGAAAGCGGCAAAGAGGATCAAGCAGCGTCACGCTGGGGGCTGTGTCGAAAAAATCGGGAAAAGGCATGGCGCTCTCCTGTCAGGCAATCTCCGCATCCTGGGGGAGCCGGGGCCGGACAGTCCTTGCGCTTCGGCAAGCGGGCCGGGCTCTGTCAGGGCGTCATGATTTTCATGCCCGGCTGGTCGGGCAGGGGCAGGCCGCTGTCGGCATTGCCCAGCGGGCGGTGCATGATCACCGCATCGATCCAGCGCCCGAATTTAAGTCCGACGCCGCGCAATACGCCTTCCTGGCGGAAGCCCAGTTTGCGATGAACGCTGATGGAGCCGATATTGGCGGAATCGCCGATGATGCCGATCATCTGCCGATAGCCCAGGGCGGTGCAGCGCTCCACCAAGGTTCCCAGCAGGGTGGAGCCGATGCCCCGGCGCGAGACGCCGGGGGCGACATAGATGGAATCCTCGATGGTGTAGCGGTAGGCCGAGCGGAAACGGAACGGTCCAGCATAGGTATAGCCGAGGATTTCGCCATCGGTCTCGGCCACCAGATAGGGCAGGCCGCGTTCCAGGGTGCGGGCGCGTCGGGCCTTCATTTCCTCGACGGTGGGCGGCACCTCTTCGAACGAGGCGCAGGAACGGGTGACGAAATAGCTATAGATGGCCTGAATGGCCGCCATGTCTTCTTCCTGCGCGTCGCGGACGGCGACGGGCAGCGGTGACGTGATCATGCTTATGACCCCCGGGGCAGCAGCTGATCGGCGGGCAGGGCTGCCAAGGCAGCGACGACCCGGGTCAGATCTGACTGAAGTTTGCCGAACCACTCATTGCGGACGTGGGTGTCCTCGTCCATGTAAAGGCGTCGGTTGATTTCGATCTGCAAGGCGTGGACGCCCCGTTGCGGGGCGCCGTAATGGCGGGTGGTGTATCCGCCGGCATAGGGTGTGTTGCGCACGCAGCGATACCCCAGATGACTCAGCATGGCATCGGCCGACCGCGTCAACTGATGGGCGCAAGCCGAGCCGAAGCAATCGCCCAGCACGAAATCGACCCGGCCGTGGCCGTTGGCGGCGTCGGCGCCGCTGGACGGCATGGAGTGGCAATCCAGCAGAATGCAATAGCCGAAGCGATTCAGGGTTTCGTCCGTCAATTGGCGCAGAGCGGTATGATAGGGACGGTAAAGCTGTTCGATGCGGCGTTCCGCCTCGGCGAAGGACAATTTACGCCGGTAAATCTCGGCCCCCGACGAAACGATACGGGCGATGGTGCCCAACCCGGCGCTGACCCGAGGCGTGTCGCTGTGGACATAGCTGGGCAACGGCCCGTCGAACATCGACGGATCCAGTTCATAGGGCTCGCGGTTGACGTCCAGATAGGCTCGGGGGAAAAGCGCCTTCAGCAACGGCGCCCCCAGATCGCGGGCGCCGCCCCACAGTTCGTCGACATAGCTGTCTTCCGACCGGCGCAGGCCATTGGGCGGCAGATTGGACTGGGCCAGGAATGCGGCCGGGTAGTCCCGCCCGCTGTGGGGCGAGGCGAGAACCATCGGCAAACGCCGCTCGGCCGGAGCGACGATCTCCAGCACCGCGCCAAACGGCTCCTGCCCGGACAGGGATTGCGACGGCTTGCTATCCATAGCTTTGGGTTTAGACCAAATGTGCGCGCCTGTCATCCCCCGCTCCGGCATTCAAATTCCTGTGGCGGGTGCATATTTTGGGGTTGCCAAACGAAACGGATGCGGATAAAAGCACATCCCTCACGGCGAAAACGCCGCTGAACGGGCGCTTAGCTCAGCGGGAGAGCACTTCCTTGACATGGAAGGGGTCACAAGTTCAATCCTTGTAGCGCCCACCATCGAAGCCCCTAGGGAAACCTAGGGGCTTCGTCCGTTTCTGGGGTCTGCGGCGTCCGGATATGTTCGATTCCTCCGGATGCGGATTGCCGCGTTCAGCCGAAGCGGCGCCGCAATGGCGGCTTTTCGGAAGCACGACATAAATGAGGCATCCAAGCCAAGCGCGAAGGGAAGTGCTTGTGGCCGTTCCTTATGCGGAAAGCAGAGGGCTTGCCGCATAGCCGGGCACAGGCACCCAAGGGAGCGGCTTTCCTGGGACGGGCATGGTTTTCAGCCATGCCCGCCGCCGTTCGGCCATGCTCAGGCCAGAATGTTGACCTGCCCAGGAAGCTGGGCCGCGGCGGTCTGGGGCGCTTGCGAAGCCTCGGGCTGCGCCTGCACCGACGTGGTTTGCGCGCTGGCGGTGGTTTGAGCGGCCTGTGCGGTCAAGCCTTGGCCTTGCGCTTGGGCGGACTGCGTCTTGTTGTCGTCGGCATCGCCGTCATTGCCTTGTGCTTCTTTGGCGGCAGTCTGCTGGTAGGGCGTATGCAGGCGATGGAGCATGGCGGACGAGGTGCCGGAAAGAGCCGAAAGAGACATGCGGATATTCCTTCTTGAGTGAATGCGTCATGAAGTTTAGGGATTCCGCCCATGAACCGTGGATGAATGCTGGCGCTGTTGAGGGGCGTCTTGACGTTTCTGCGCAAATGACGCGGGGCGGCGCATTCGTAGACAATAAAAGAGAGGCCTGTATCCAAGACCTCTCTTTATTTCAATTTTGGGCGTGGCGCGTCAAAAACGGGAATTAGCGGGTTGCCTGCTGCGTGCGGTCTTGATTTGCCGTTTGTTTCATTTCCTCCATGACGTCCTGAGGCTCCAGCCCGCCCGGCGGTTCCTTGTGAGCGATGCCGTAATGGCAATCAATGCAGGTGGCGGTTCCCTCGAACAATTTCTGGTGATTCTTCTGAGCCACTTTGCCTTGCATGTCGGTCTGCATGGCCGTGACGTCGTGGCAGTTCCGGCATTCCCGGGAATCGGTTTCCTTCATGCGCCGCCAAACGTTTTTGGCCATTTCCAGGCGATGAGCGTTGAACTTTTCCTTGGTGTCCACGGTTCCCAGCGCATGGTTGTAGATATCGCTGACGGCCGTGACCTTGCGGATCAGAATATCGGGAAATTCGTGGGGAACGTGGCAATCGGAGCAGATTGCCTTAACGCCGGTGCGGTTCCGCGCATGGATGGTGTTCTTGTATTCCTCGAAATTGTTGTCGGCCATTTCGTGGCACGAGGTGCAGAATCCCAAGGTGTTGGTCATATGCAGCGCAGAGGCGGCGCCGAACGTCAGTCCGGCGCCGATGAAAAGGCCGCAGACGACCAGAATGCCGATGAAGGGTTTTTTATTGGGAAGAGTCATAGCCGGTCCGTCGTCCTATGAAGCCGCAAAGGCTATTTCTTCAGCGTGCTCAGGAAAGCGATGAGGTCGGCCCGCTCGGCAGCGGACAGACTGCCCTTGAACTTCATGATGGTGCCGGGGATCGCCTCTTTCGGATTGGTCAGATAATGGTCCAGGGTGTCGGCGTTCCACACCCAGCCGGCGCTGCGGTTGGCGTCGCTGTATTCGAAGCCGGACACCGCCCCCGTCTTGCGGCCCACCACGCCAAACAGGTTCGGGCCTTTGCGGTTGCCGCCGTCTTCTTTGACCGAATGGCAGTCGCTGCAATTGTTATCGAACAGGTCCGCGCCACTTTTGGCGTCGCCGGCGGCGAAGGCCGGGGCGGACAGGAAGCTGACGGCCAGCAGGGTGGCGAACAGAGTCTTTTTCATGATCGTTCCTTAGAAAGCGAGCCAGGTGAGGAACCACAGGGTGTTGTTGTTGGCGGCGCTGCGGCCGTTGCCGTCGTAGTTCGACGAGCCGCCGTTGAACTGGGTATAGCCGGTGTATTGCACGGCGAAGCGCAGGTTGGCCCAGGGTGATCCCCAGGAATCGTCCTTGCCGAACGGGGTGTAGTCGACTTGCAGGATGTAGCCCGTGGAATCGGGCTTGCCGTTGTTGCTGCCGCTGACAGAGGCCGGCGCATAGGCGGTGCCGTCGGTCGAGCCGTGAGTCTTGAAGCCGCCGATGGTCAGCCCATAGGTCTGGTCGTAGTAATAAGAACCGTTCAGGTGGTAACTACCGAGATAGCTCTTGTCGCGGCTGCTATTGCCCAATTGCGTCGAGGCGCCCAGCGTGGCCTTTTCGGCGATGGCGGCGCCGTTGAGCGAGAAGACGTGGCGCTTGCTGGCGTGCCATTGGAACGACGAGTCCAAGCCGTAATCGCCGTAATGGTCGGTGCCCGAGGTATGATCGTTGCCGGGATAAACGTTGGCCGACATGCCGAAGGTTCCGAACGCAGCCGAGTAGGCGCTGGTTTCGCGCTGCAAGGCCAGACGCCAATAGGGGGCGGTGCCATTGACGGTGGGGCCATCGGTGGGCTGGACGCCCAAGGTTTCGTGCTTGTTCAATTGCGGCAGCATGCGGTAGGCGCCGGCCTCGGCATAGACCAGATCGTTGAACAGGCCGTAGGCCGTGGTTCCGACGACGCGCTGGGCCAAGGCGCCCTCGATCATCGGGGCCGCCGCCGGGGTGGGGGCCAGAGAGGATTTGGCGAAGGGAAAACCCCAGGCCGGGGTGGAGTTGAAGGGATCGCTGACGGTGGGGTTGTTGTTCAGGGACACGCCCAGAACGGAATCCAGGGCGCCAAGATCAACCTCGCGGCCATAGCGCAGATCGGTCTGATCCCAGGACCAGTGATGGGGAACGCCGGAATAAGTCGTCTGCGAGAAAATGCCGAGATGATCGTAGATGCGCCCGCCCAGGAACAAGCTGATCTGGTCGAAAGCGGCATTGTTGTTGTCGCCGTAGCCGGGAGCGGCGCCGCCGGGTTGGCCCTTGCCGGTTTTTTCATAGGACCATTCCACCATGCCCGACAGCAGCGGCAAGTCGCGTTGACGCGAACCGTCGCTGTAGCCGGTCAGCTTGAACATGCGGCCATGGGCGGTCAATTGAGGCCCGAAGGCGCCGACGTGGCAGGCGCTGCACGGGTCGCCAGTCTGGTCCGAGAAGGAGGGAAGCGCGTTTGCGTCACCGGCGAAACCGGCCATCAGCACAAGGCTTATCCCCAGAATGCGCCCATAAGCGCAGCAAAGACCCGCGCGTGTCATCTGATTGATCTGCATAACCGCTCCCACCGGAAAATCGGGTTCATGGCACCGGGCTCCCAAGGCGCGGTGCAGCGGATACGGCAGATATCAGAGTGAAAATGTACGCACGATGAATGTGGAGATCAGTTTCCCGACACGCTGTCAGGCAATGGCCGGAAGCCGCAGGATGGCCCGCAACCCGCCAAGGGGCGAATCGCCCAGCGAAGCGGTGCCGCCATACATCTCGGCCAAATCCTTGACGATGGCCAGGCCCAGGCCGCTGCCGGGAACCGTGTCGTCGAGACGCGCGCCCCTGGCGAAGGCTTCGCCCCTGAGATCCGCGGCCAGCCCGGGGCCGTCGTCGTCAATGGTCACTTCAAGCCACCCGGGACTGGGCTGGCCGCAGCGGATCATAATGTTCCGCTCGGCCCACTTTCCGGCATTGTCCACCAGATTCCCCAGCATCTCCTCCAGATCCTGGCGGTCGCCGCGAAAGGCCGTGCCGGGAGGGATCTCCGTGCTCAGAACCAGTCCCCGGCCTTGGTGCAGGCGCATGAACACCCGCCGCAAAGACTCGACCGACGAAGTGACGTCGCAGCGGATGCCGGGAACGTCGCGGGCTGCGGCGGCCCGGGCCCGGGCCGTGTGGTAATCGATCATGCGCTCCATGCGGACGACCTGGGCCTGGATGGTCTCGGCCTTTTCGGCTTGTCCCAGGCGTTCCAGCGCGATGGTCTCGTTGGCGACCACGGCCAAGGGCGTGCGCAGGCCATGGGCCAGATTGCCGGCCAGAACCCGCCCCCGCTGAACCACCTCGGCCTGATGCAGAAGCAAGATGTTGAGATCGTTGACGAGGGGGGCGACCTCGGCCGGAAATTGGCCGTCCAGGCGTTTCGCCTCGCCATCGCGGACCCGGTTCAGGCGGGCGCGCAGATCGTTCAAAGGCCTTAAGCCGATCCAAACCTGAAGCGAGGCAGCGCTGACCAGGCCAGCCCCCAACACCAGCAGGGAGGTGATCAGGATGGTGCGGAAGAAGTCGACGGAGGCGTCGATCCGCTGGGCGTCCATGGCCACAAGAATGCGCAAGGGAGTGTTGTGTCCCGGCAACTGCACCATTCCCTCGACCGCCATGACGCTGACGCCGTTCGGGCCTTGGAGGCGATGGTGATGCAAGGCGTCCGTCGTCGTCAGATCGTCCGGGACGGAGAACGTGTAAGCCCCCATCGATGGGGATTTCAGCAAGATGTCCCGGCCATCGCCAGCCTGCCAGTAATAGCCGGAATCCGGTTTGGAGAATTGTGGATGCAGCAGGTTGATGCCCGAGGATTTGATGTCGCCGTTTTCCGGAACCGAGGCGACGACTTCCTGCTCGAAGCCTTCCAGGTCGTCAAAAAAATCGCTCTCGGCATAGTCCGAGAACATGCGCATGACGACGAAACCCAGAATGGAAAGCGCCAGCGCCACGCCGATCAGCGCCGAGGCCAACAGGCGGATGCGCAGCGAACTGATCATTTCCAGGCCATCTGATAGCCAAGCCCCCGCACGGTGCGGATGCTGTCGCTGCCCAGTTTGCGGCGTAGCCGCAGGATGAAAACCTCGATGGTGTTCGAGTCCCGATCGAAATCCTGGGCGTAGATATGGTCGATCAACTCCGAGCGGGAAATCATCTCATGACGATGGTGCATGAGATAGGACAGAACCTTGAACTCATTGGCCGTCAAGGTGACGGGGCGGCCGTCCAGAAAAACTTCGGCGCTGCGGGGGTCCAGGGTGATCGGGCCGCAGACGATTTCCGGCGAGACGATGTTCTTCGAACGGCGGATCAGCGCCCGGAGGCGGGCCAGAAGCTCCTCCGGCTGAAAAGGCTTGGCCAAATAGTCGTCGGCTCCGGCATCCAGGCCGTCGACCTTTTCGGCCCAGGACGCCCTGGCCGTCAGGACGATGACGGGTACGTCCTTTTCCTTGGCGCGCCACTGGCGCAACACCGAAACGCCGTCGATCTTCGGCAGACCAAGGTCGAGGATGATGGCGTCATAGGGCTCGGTCTCGCCGAGGAAAAGGCCGTCCTCGCCGTTTTCGGCATGGTCGACGGAATAGCCGGCTTCTTCCAGGCAAAGGCGCAATTGGCGGGCCAGGACCGCATCATCTTCAACGACGAGGAGACGCAAGAGAAATCACCCAAGGCGAACGAGGCGGGACATTTCGGTCGCCTAGGATGGCGGCGAACGGCGGCGGATATCAAGTTGCGGTTTTGCCGGCGGGCGGAATCATCCGCCGGATTGGCGCATGTTCCGGCCGATGGTTTCGATATCCACCACGTCGACGTTCTGGCGGCGCGAAAGGGAGCCGTTGAGTCCCCTGAAAAGCGCGGCCTTGATGTAATTGACCATGGCGCGGACCGAGGGGATGTCTTTGACGTCCTTATGGCAGACGAGCCAAAAGGGAACCCGGGCGGTGAAGCCTTCGATATCGAAGAACAGAGCGTCGGGTTCGCGGTCCATCACGCCGATGGGCATGTAGGTGATGCCCAGCCCGCGGCGGACGGCCTGGCAGACGGCCAGGGACGACGACGAGCGATAAACGATCTTCTGATGTTTTTGCAGCACCCTGGCCAACGGTGCCCAGGGGCCGACCGTTCTCAGATGCATTTCGTGGGCGCAGAAAGGATGGTCGAGCAGTTCGTCGAAGGTGGTCGGCAGGCCGTATTTGTCGGCATAGATTTGCGACACCAGTGGTGCCCCGATGGCCTCGTCGACGGCCAGCACGCAAACGTCGGGATCGGTCGGTTCCCGATAGACGACGGTAATGTCGGCTTCGCGGCGGCTCAGGTCGGGCATGGTGTTGTCGTCGCAAATGGAGACGTCCACCGTGATATAGGGATTCTCGGCGATGAAGCGTTCCAGCATCAGGGGAATCCAATAACCGCCGATGCCGTCGGTCACCTTGAAGCGGATGGCGCCGGTCAGGCGGTTTTCTCCCGTCGCCTCGACGCTGACCGACTGAGACAGGGTTTCCATCTTCTCGGCAATGGCAAGAATGCGGCGGCCGGCTTCGGTCAAGCTGATGCCGTGGGCCGTGCGGATGAAGATTTTTGCCCCTAATTGACGCTCCAGTTCGTCGACCTTGCGTCCGACGGTCGGTTGACTGGCGTTCAGCCGTTCGCGCGCCGCCAGGAAGCTACCGGCGCGGGCGACCTCAAGCATGCACCGCAACAAATTCCAATCCGTGATCTGAGCAGGCATGCGTCGGGCCTATCTGTCTGGAGGGAACCCCGGTGAGGATCCATCACATGGCGGAAGAGCATATCGCGAACGGGTCGCAATGACGGCTGCGCCCTTATCGCATTTCAAGCTTACGCCTGTGCTGCATGTCACTAGCTATACATGGCTGCATAGCGATTTGCATGCTTTTGTTTCTTCCGTGCATATCCCGGCATGTGCAAGTATTTCGTCAAGAAAATCTTGCTCTCTGTCTGGGGGATATGAAATTGAACTCAAACAAATCCAGAATAATTGTTAAGCTTGTTGAGTCTCCTGATGAAATGAACAAGGTTCTTGCCGTTAGGGCGGCGGTTTGCCTTGGAGAATTCGGTTGGCCGTTTACGGAGTTCATGGATGGGAATGATTTTTCGGCGTCCCATCTTTTGGCGACAGTGGATGGGGAGCCTGCTGGAACGATGAGAATTCGTTATTATGGAGAATTTGCCAAGCCTGAATGGCTGGTCGTCTTGAACCGCTTCCGTCATGGCCGGTTCGGCGCGGCCGGCGTTCCTTATGCGCTGGGGACGTTCGCCCGGGATTTTTGCCGCAAAAAAGGCTTTACGCGGCTTTACGGCCATGCGGCTCCCGATCTTGAGCGGTTCTGGAACAAGGTCGGCGGTCCGACCAACCATCGGTTGTCCAACGCTCCGGTTTCGGTGGGCGAACATAAGGGGGAAATCATTCCGATGATGGCGGAGTACGATCCCTGGGAGGACGCGATCACCCAGCAGACTTTGACGACGAATGCTGGGCACGCCTTGTTCTCGAACTCCGAAGGCACGATTTTCGCGCGGGGTGCCCAATGACCGACGGCAGCGCCAATCCCCTGGCGATGGGGAAGCCTTTCGAGCAATGGCTGTCCGTGCTTGAGCGGAAAATCAAAAATGAGAAAACCGGCCTTGACGCTTTGAATCACTTCTACGAGGCCGGGAACCTGCGAAAATCCACCTTGGTTTTGGCGGACGTGGCCAGTCTGGCGACGTGCGAGGCCTTGAAGGAAGTCGCCGAGGCGCTGGCGTCAAGGGCGCTGCGGTGCCAGATCGAAGCCGCTCAAGAAGTCTTGTCGTTCGGTCGCGGAGACCGGATTCTGCATGAAACCATGCTGCGCAACAGCCTGTATCCGGCCATCGTTTCCTTCCTGAGAAGCCATGACAGTCTGGATGGCGAAACGGCCGATGGCGATGACGGGACGGAGATCGACGTGCAGGTGATGATCCACTAGAACAGGAACCGGCGTTGCCGAAAAAAGGCCGCATCCTCCCGTGGATGCGGCCTTGTCCTGCTTCAGGAGAAAAGCGCTGTCAGGGAAACCGGGCCTTAGTAGGTGTAGAACATCTTCTGAATGGCCTTGGTGTCGTTGGTCTTGGTCAGGGCGAGCATCAGCAGGACGCGAGCCTTTTGGGGATTCAGGGTGTCGCTGACCACGAAGTCCAGCTGATCGTCGTTGGCTTCGCCGTTGCGGGCGACGATGCCCTGGCCGACGCGCGAGCTGCGGACGATGACGACACCCTTTTGGCGGGCTTCGATCAGGCCGGGTTTCATGGCGTCGGAAATGCTGCCGTCACCCACGCCGGCATGGATAATGCCCTTGGCACCGGCGCCGACAAAGGCGTCCAAAGCAGTGCGGTTATTGTTGGCGTAGCCATAGACGATGTCGACCTGCGGCAGGCTGTCCAGGGCGCTGATGTCAAATTCGCTCTGGGTGGTGTGCTTGCGCAGGGGCAGGCGGTAGAAGTGGGCAGCGTTGTCCTGCATGTAGCCGAGGAAGCCCAGTTCCGGGGTCTTGAAAGTGTCGGCGGTCGAGGTGTTGGTCTTGGTCACTTCGCGTCCGGCGTTGATCTGGTCGTTGAAGGAAACCAGGACGCCTTTGCCGATGGCGTCCTTGCTGCCGGCCAAAGTCACGGCGTTGTAAAGGTTGATCGGACCGTCGGCGCTGATGGCGGTCGAAGGGCGCATGGCGCCGACGATCACCACCGGCTTGTCAGAATGCACGGTCAAGTCCAGGAAGTAAGCCGTCTCCTCGATGGTGTCGGTGCCGTGGGTGATGACGATGCCGTCCACATCCGGCTGGGCTAGCAATTGGTTGACACGCTTGGCCAGCTTCAGCCAATGGTCGTTGGTCATGTTCTCGCTGGCGATCTGGAAGACCTGTTCGCCTTTGACGTTGGCGACCTTCTTCAGTTCGGGAACGGCTTCGATCAGGCGGTCGACGCCGACCTTGGCGGCGGTGTAACCGACGGTGGTGGTGCTGGTGGCGCCGGTGCCGGCGATGGTGCCGCCGGTGGCCAGGATCATCACATTGGGAAGCTTGTCATCGGCGAAGCCCGGCTGAGCGGCCAGCAGGCCGGCCGAGAAAACAAAGGCGAACATGGCCGTTCCGAGAAGGCGGTTGCGCTTTGCGAACATGGCGATTCCTTTCATGAGCGTTGGTCCATCAGCCCTGAGGCGTCGTGCAAAGGCTGAATGGCAAGGCGCATGCCAGCTTTGCTGTGGCCGCATGAATCCTCTAGTATTTTGAATTTGCTGTATTTTTATCCAGCCTGAAAAAATCGGCATTCGGAATTTCGGATATGCTGGCCGTATGGCGTTCGGATATCCGGCTTTTATCGGCGGGAGCGACGTTCGGAAAACCGGATAAAAAATCCGGCGAATATCCGGAAAGCCGAACACGGCTATTTTTCTCCGATCAAAACGCATTTGTTTTCAATGTTCTGTGGCGCCATGCGGGCTTGCTTCCTCTGGCATGTCCTGTGCTCAAGATCGGGCAGGGATCCTAACCGCTAGGCGATCCAGGAGACGTTGAGATGAAAAACAGACAGACCATCCTTATCTTCGTGGCGCTGTTGCTGGGCATCGTCGTGGGCGATGTCTGCAATTTGACGCTGGATACGGCGAAGGCCGCCGATATGGCCGGCTATTTCGCCATTCTGACCGACATCTTCCTGCGCATGATCAAGATGATCATCGCTCCGTTGATTTTTGCCACCCTGGTGGCGGGATTGGCCGGCATGGGTGATACCGCCACCGTCGGCCGCGTCGGCGGCAAGGCATTGGGGTGGTTTGTTTTCGCGTCGACGATCTCGCTGTTCCTGGGGTTGATTTTCGCCAACATGCTACAGCCGGGCGCGGCGCTGTCGATGCCGCTGCCGGATGTCGGTACCGCCACTAATCTGAAGACTTCGTCCTTGAATCTGAAGGATTTCATCACGCACGTCTTCCCGAAGAACATCGTCGAAGCGATGGCCGGGAATGAGATTCTGCAAATCCTGATCTTCGCTCTGTTCTTCGGCATTGCTCTGAGCCATGTCCGCAACAAGGGCGCGGCCACCCTGGCCGAAAGCATTGAGGGCGTGGTGCCGGTAATGTTGAAGGTCACCGACTATGTCATGCGCTTCGCCCCTCTGGGCGTGTTCGGCGCCGTGGCCAACGCCATCACCACCAAGGGGCTGGGCGTTCTGTTGGTTTACGGCCGTTTCGCCGGCAGCTTCTATCTGACCTTGTTCGTCCTGTGGGCGGTGCTGATCGGCGCCGGTTATCTGGTGCTGGGCCGTGAGGTGTTCCGTCTGGTCAAGTTCGTGCGTTCGCCCATGCTGCTGGGTTTCGCCACCGCCACCAGCGAGGCGGCTTATCCCCGCCTGATGAAGCGTTTGGAGCAATTCGGCGTCAACGAGCGTGTGGTCGGCTTCATTCTGCCGCTGGGTTATTCCTTCAATCTTGACGGCTCGATGATCTACACCACCTTTGCCGCGCTGTTCGTCTCCCAGGCCTACAACATTCCCCTGGGTCTGGAGCAGCAGGTGCTGATGCTGCTGATCCTGATGGTGTCCAGCAAGGGGATCGCCGGCGTGCCGCGCGCCTCGCTGGTGGTGGTCGCCGCCGTCCTGCCCATGTTCAATCTGCCCGAAGCCGGCATTCTGCTGATCCTGGGCATCGACCATTTCCTGGACATGGGCCGCACGGCCACCAACGTGCTGGGCAACGCCATCGCCACCGCCGTGGTGGCCAAGTGGGAAAACGCCATGGTGCCGGTGGGCGCCGCCGCGTCGGATGTCGGCGAAGAGGAAGAACTGGCGCCTGCCGTGGCCGTAGCCTCGACGACCCAGCCGTAAGGGGCGAAAACGGCAACCGGCGGGGTTCGTTCCCGCCGGTTTTTCTTAAGGTTTCAAACCGGAACCGCGCCCGTCGGCCATGCGGGCTTTCATCTTCGTCAACGGCGCTCGCTCCTGATACAAGAAAGCGGGCGTTGAGGCCGGCTGCGGGCGGGAAAAGGCAATAGGGCACATGATGGATTGGGATTGGCTGAATAGCCTGTCGGATTGGAGCGTGCTGCTTAATCTGGGAATCATGGCGGTGGCGGCTTTCGCCGCCGGCGTCGTGGATGCCGTGGTCGGCGGCGGCGGGCTGATTCAGGTTCCCATGCTGTTGACGCAGTTTCCCAGCACGGCTATCCCCGTTCTGTTCGGCACCAACAAGGTGTCGAGCATCGCCGGAACTTCGGCGGCCATGGTGCGTTACGGCCGGTCGGTTCCCATTCCCTGGGCGGTGGTGCTGCCGGCCACGGCGGCGGCGTTGGCGGGATCGTGGATCGGCGCGGCTTTGGTGTCGTGGCTGCCGCGCGCCTGGATGCAGCCGCTGGTGTTGGCGATGATGGTCGGCGCCGCCGTCTATACCTTCATGAAGAAAGATTTCGGCCATGCCGAAACCCGCGAACTGCGTCCCTCCGACCGCTGGCGGGGCGCGTTGCTGGGGTTGTCCATCGGTCTTTACGACGGCTTTTTCGGTCCGGGAACCGGCAGCTTTCTACTGTTCGCCTTCGTTCGCCTGTTCGGCATGGATTTCCTGAAGGCGACGGCCAGCGCCAAGGTTATCAACGTCGCCACCAATGTCGCCGCCATCGCTTTTTTCGCCAGCCACGGTCCCATTCTATGGGGCGTCGGACTGATGATGGCCGTCTGCAATCTATTGGGCGGCCAGACCGGCGCGGTGCTGGCCCTGCGCCACGGCTCCGGCTTCATCCGCAAGGCGTTCCTGGGCGTCGTGGTGGTGTTGATCGGCAAGCTGGCCTGGGGAATGGTAGGGAGTCTTTAGGGTCGTCTGCTAACATCGTCGCCGGAAAAGGACTATTGCTCTTCCCCATGCTGCTGACACCCCGTCTTCGCCGTATCGCCTTGCAACTGACCGGCATTCTGCTGCTGTCGGCGCTGGCCGGGCTGTGGGGGTATCATGTGCGCATGCACAGCGGCCTGTCCGATTTGCGCGATCTGGGACGGCACCGGCTGGATCTGGCGGCGTCGAGCCTTGAGCGGGAAATCGACAAATACGCCTATTTTCCCGCCACGCTGGGGCTGGAACGCAATGTCCTGGAGCTTTTGCACCATAGCCGCGAGGACGCGGTAAGCGAGGTCAACCGCTATCTGGAGCAGGTCAGCAAGCGGTCGGGGGCCCTGGCGGTCTATATCCTGGATGCCGGCGGGCATGTGGTGGCCACCAGCAACTGGAACACCGGCGAAAGCTTCATGGGCGAGAACCTGTCCTACCGGCCTTATTTTTTCGAGGCGGTGGTCTATGGTTCGGGGCGTTTTTTCGGCATCGGCACCACCCTGGGCGTTCCCGGCTATTACCTGTCTTCGGCCATCACCGACGGCGATCACGTGATCGGCGTGGCGGTGGTCAAGGTCAGCCTGGAGCAATTGGAACGGTCCTGGCCGGTGGTCGAGGTGCCCGTGCTGGTGACCGACGAGAACGGCGTGGTCATTCTGTCGTCGGTGTCGGGGTGGAAGTTTTTCACTTTGCAGCCGCTGGACGACAAGGCTAAAGAGGATTTCGATCGTTCCCAGCATTACAACCGCCGCCGCCTGGATCCCTTGCCCATCGGTGCGGTCGAACAGTTGGATGAGACGACGCGGCTGATGACGCTGCCCCAGCCGCGGGTGCGACCCATGGATCTGGTGGAAAATCTCGCCGAGGTCCGCAACGAATTCATCGCCCAGTCCATGCCCATGCCGGGCACGCCCTGGACTTTGACGGTGCTGTCGCAACTGGGGCAACTGCGTTTGCGGGCGGCCACCGAAGGAGCGCTGGCCGCCAGCGGGACGGCCATCATCTGCATTCTGGCTTTGCTGGCGCACCAGCGTGCGGCTCAGAACCGCGAACGCCAACGGGCCCGCGCCGCTTTGCAGCGGGCCTATGATGAATTGGAGCGCAAGGTCGAGGAGCGCACCGCCGATCTGTCCGCCGCCAATCTGCGGCTGCAGGAGGAGGTGGCCGAACGCACTCGCGCTGAAAAAGTGCTGCGTGCCGCCCAGGACGAACTGGTGCAGGCCGGCAAGCTGGCGGTGATCGGCCAGCTTTCGGCGGGGATCGCCCACGAGTTGAACCAGCCTCTGGCCGCCTTGCGGACCTTGTCGGCCAATGCCGCCAAATTCATGGAGCGGGGGGATTTGACGACCGCCTCGGGCAATCTTCAGCGCATTGGCGCCCTGGTTGACAGCATGGGCAAGATCACCAGCCAGTTGAAAGGGTTCGCCCGTAAATCTTCGGGGCGGACCGTTTCCGTGCCGGTACGCCCTGCTCTGGAGAATGCCTTGTTTCTGTTGGATGGGCGTTTGCGCAAGACCCGTGTGACGGTACGCCTGGACGTGCCTGACGCCGGCGTCAACGCCTTGTGCGATCCCAATCGGCTGGAGCAGGTTCTGGTCAATCTGATCGGCAATGCCGTCGATGCCATGGATGGTCAGGACGAGCCGGTGATCGAGCTTTTTGCCGAACGGCGGGCGGAGCGGGTGTTCCTGTCGGTGCGCGATCATGGGGCGGGCATCAGCGCGGATGCCGCGCAGCATCTGTTCGAGCCCTTTTACACCACCAAGGACCCCGGGGCCGGGTTGGGGTTGGGGTTGCCGATTTCCGCTGGCATCATCCGCGATTTCGGCGGAAATTTATTGGGCGGCAACCATCTTGACGGTGGCGCCGTGTTCACCGTCGATCTGCCTGCCGCCTCCGAAAGCGAGCCCGTTTGATGTCCTCCGCCATGCCTGAAAGCTTGAAGGTTCTCATCGTCGAGGACGATCCCGACGTGCTTCTGGGCTGCATCCAAGCCTTGCAACTGGAAGGCATCGCCGCCGAAGGCGCCGGATCGGCGGAAGCGGCGCGCAAGCAGCTTTCCGCCGATTTTCCAGGGGTTGTGGTATCCGACATCCGTTTGCCGAAGTCGGACGGCATGACTTTGCTGCGCGATATCCTGGCGGTGGATGCCGATCTGCCGGTGGTGCTGATCACCGGCCATGGCGACGTGTCGCTGGCGGTGCAGGCCATGAAAGACGGCGCCCACGATTTTCTGGAAAAGCCGTTCCCGCCGGACTATCTGGTCGAGGTCGTCCGCCGCGCCTTGGAAAAGCGCCGCCTGACCTTGGAGGTGCGCGAATTGCGGGCCCGTCTGGGCAGTCGTCAGGCCATCGAGGCGCGGATCATCGGCCAGTCCCAGGTGATCGAAACCGTGCGGCGCATGGTCACGGATCTGGGGGCCAGCGCCGCCGACGTGCTGATCCACGGGGAAACCGGCACCGGCAAGGAACTGGTGGCCCGCTGTCTGCACGAGGCCAGTCCGCGCCGCAAGGGCAATTTCGTCGCCATCAATTGCGGCGGCTTGCCGGAAACCTTGTTTGAAAGCGAGATTTTCGGTCACGAGGCCGGCGCCTTTACCGGCGCGGGCAAACGCCGGGTCGGCAAGATCGAATACGCCAACGGCGGCACCTTATTTCTCGACGAGATCGAAGCCATGCCGCTGGCCATGCAGATCAAGCTGCTGCGGGTCTTGCAGGAACGCAGCATCGAGCGGCTGGGTTCGAACAGCGCCGTGCCGGTGGACTGCCGGGTGGTGGCCGCCACCAAGGTCGATCTGCTGGAACTGGCCGCCGAAGGAAAATTCCGGGCCGATCTTTATTACCGCCTCAGCGTCGTGACTCTGCCTCTGCCGCCTTTGCGCGACCGGCGCGAGGATGTGCCGCTGCTGTTCGAGCATTTCGCCCTGCAGGCGGCGGCTCGTCATGAGCGTCCGGCCCCGGCTCCTGACGCCGAGCGCATGCGGCGCATGATGGCCTATGATTGGCCGGGCAACGTGCGCGAATTGCGCAATGTTTCGGATCGCTGCGTGCTGGGCATCGAACGGGGCTTTCCGCCCTTTGCCGAACCCCGGTCCGCGGAACATCTGCCTCTGGCCCAGGCGGTGGAATCTTTCGAACGCTCTCTGATCGCGGATGCCTTGCGCCGCAACGGCGGCAGCCTGGCTCGCACGGCCGAGGATTTGCGCACCCCGAAAACCACCCTGCACGACAAACTGAAGAAGTTCGGTTTGACCGGAGTATGAGACTCCGTCCTCTCCCTTGGTTTCGTTCGGGATGACCGACCAACGGCGTGGGGCTCTACTTTTGGGCGATAAAAATACATACAGATATCTCATCCCTGCCTGAACGGCTTCGGGCTTCATACCCTCATGCGCATAGGGCATGAGGGCTAATGCAATTAATAGGTTTTGACGCCCATTTTTCTTTCGGAATACCACAGGAGGGAAAGATGTGGTTGGCGAACAAATCCATCGGCACGAAGCTTTCCGTCGCTTTCGCTTTGATCGTGGCCATTCTGCTGGGAGTCAGCGGCGTGACCTGGAATAGCCTGAGCACTCTGGAACAAAACAGCGGCTGGACCGTTCATACCTATCAGGTGCTGGGCGAACTGGAAAATACCGTCAAGGCCATGGTCAACCAGGAAACCGGCGTGCGCGGCTATCTGGTGTCCGGCGACAAGGCTTTTCTGGAGCCCTATCTGGCCGGGCGGAGCGATTTTCTCGACCATCTGGGCAAGGTGCGCCAGTTGACCGCGGACAATCCGACGCAGCAGGACCGTTTGAAAGCTCTGGAAGGGTTGTCCAGCCAATGGCAGGAGACCGTGGCGGCCAAGGAAATCGCTTTGGTGGAGCAAGGCGCGCTGGACCAGGCCCGCGCCTTGGAGGCATCGGGAGCAGGAAAACAGTCCATGGACGGTCTGCGGGCCAAGGCTTCCGAGGTCAGTCATGCGGAGGAACTGCTATTGGGCGTGCGGGCCGAAGCCTCGCGCAGCGCCGCTTCGACCGGACGGCTGACGATGATCCTTGGCGGTCTGATTTCGATCGGCGCGGCCGTTGCCTTGGCCTGGATGCTGGTGGGCATCATCGCCCGCCCGGTTGCCGCCATGACCGGAGCCATGTCCCGTCTGGCCGAAGGCGACAAGCAGGTGGCGATCCCCGCCCGCCACCGGCAGGACGAATTGGGCGCCATGGCGCGGGCGGTGGAGGTGTTCCGCGACAACATGATCAAGGCCGATCGTCTGGCCGCCGAACAGGACGCCGACCACAAGGCCCGCGAGCAGCGGGCGGCGGCAGTCGATCGGTTGACCCGCAATTTCGATCAGCAGGTGGCCGGATCGCTGCAAAAAATGGAGCTTAGTTCCAACAGCATGGAGCAGACGGCCCAGTCCATGGCCACCAATGCCGAGCAGACCAACCGCCAAGCCGCCACGGTGGCGGCGGCGACCGAGGAAGCTTCGGCCAACGTCCAGACGGTGGCGACCGCCGCCGAGGAATTGTCAGCCTCGATTCGCGAGATCGGCCGTCATGTGGAGCAATCGACCCGTATTTCCCAGCTGGCGTCCGAGGAAGCGGGGCGCACCAACGAAACCGTTCGCGGTCTGGCCGAGGCGGCCGGGCGCATCGGCGAAGTGGTGAGCCTGATCAACGATATCGCCTCTCAGACCAACCTTCTGGCCTTGAACGCCACCATCGAGGCGGCGCGGGCCGGCGAAGCGGGCAAGGGTTTTGCCGTGGTGGCGTCGGAAGTGAAAAATCTGGCCAACCAGACCGGCAAGGCCACCGAGGAGATCAGCCAGCAGATTTCCGCGGTGCAGACATCCACCAACGATGTGGTTTCGGCTATCGAGGCCATCGTTCACCGTATCGTCGAAATCAACGATATCGCGTCGAGCATCGCCTCGGCGGTCGAAGAACAAAGCGCCGCTACCCAGGAAATCGCCCGCAACGTCCAGCAAGCCGCTTCCGGCACGCAGGAAGTCGCCAACAATATTACCGGCGTGACCCAGGCGGCGTCGGAAACCGGCAACTCAGCTCACATGGTGCTGGAATCGGCGCAATCCCTGCATCAGCAGGCAAGCGTCCTGAAGAACGATGTCGGTGCTTTTCTGACGGCGGTGCGGGCCGCGTAGGCCGGATGGCGCGGCGTCAGACCGGCTGCTCCAGGCGGCGCCGCACCTTGTCCAGGACGGAAGGCCAGTTTCCCGGAGCGGATTGGCGGAACAGACGCATGCTGGGATACCAGGGACTGTCCTCGCGCCGCAGCTGCCAGCGCCAATCTGGGGCGAACTCAAGCAGGGTCCAAACCGGCCGGCCCAAGGCTCCGGCCAGATGGCAGACGGCGGTGTCGACGCCGACGACCAGATCAAGGCCTCTCATCAGGGCGGCGGTGTCGGCAAAGTCCGCCAGCTCCGGCCCGGCCACCAGATGGGCATCGGGCAGATGCAGCGCGGCCAGTTCGTCGTCGCGCGCATCCTTTTGCAGGATGACCGGCGTGATGCCGGCAAGGCCAACCAGTGGAGCGAAGGCTTCGGCGGGCAGGGAGCGGTTGCGGTCCCGCGCCAGATTGGGATTGCCTCGCCAGGCGAAACCCACCTTGCGGCCCGGCAAGGCCTTCAGGCGGTCGGCCCAGGCCCGCGTCGTTTCCGGTTCGGCCGCCAGATAAGGGTTGGCGCTGGGCTGCCCGGGCATCAGTCCGGCCAGACTCATCAGCGGGCATTGCACGTCGAAAGGCGGCAAAGGGGCGCCGAAGGGAACGGCGTGTACGCCGTCGAGACGGGCGAACAGGCGATAGAGAGCGGTCGGGCTTTCCAGCACCACATTCCAGCCTTGCCGCACCAGATCGGGAACATAGCGGATGAAATGGATCAGATCGCCCAGCCCCTGCTCGGGCCAGACCAGCATGGTGCGCCCGCGGGCGGCGTCGCCCTGCCAGCGGGGATATTCGGCGTGGCGCAGTTTCTGCGGCCAGTCGCGAAGCTTCCAGCGCCATTCGTAATCGGGCCAGCCGGCTTCCATCTCGCCCTGCAACAGGCGGGTGATGCCGCGGTTGAGGTGGCCCTGGGCGTAATCGGGATCGCAGGCCAGGGCGGTTTCATAGCAAGCCAAGGCGTCGTCCAGGCGGTTCAACTCCTTGAACACGTTGCCCAGGTTGGAATGGGCCTGGGGATAGCCGGGCTTGATGCCGACGGCGGTGCGGCAGGCGGCCTCGGCTTCGGCGAAGCGCCCGGCTTCCTTCAGGCAGTTGCCCATATTGGAATGGGCCTCGGCGAAATCCGGTTTCAGACGCACGGCTTGAGCATAGGCGTGGGCGGCTTCGTTGAAACGCTTCAGAGCGTTCAAGGCGTTGCCGACGCACATATAGGCCAACGGCGAATTGGGTTTCAGCCGCAAGGCTTCCTGGCACGCGCCCAGAGCTTCTTCATAGCGTTCTTCATCACGCAGAAGATTGCTGAGATTGAGATGGGTCTCGGCGCTGTTGGGGTCGATCATCAGCGCCCGGCCATAGGACATCAGCGCCTGATCGGTCTGTTCCAGTTCCTTGAGCACGACGCCCAGATTGCAATGGGCCTTGGCATAACGGGGGGCGATGGCGATGGCCTGGCGGAAGCTGGCCGCAGCGTCCTCCAGACGGTCCTGGCCTTTCAGGGCCATGCCCAGATTCAGCAAAGCCTCGGCATAGCCGGGGCGCAGCTCCAGCGCCTGGCGGCAGGTGGCTTCCGACTCGGTGAAACGCCCCAATTCCTCCAGGGCGACGCCCAGATTGCACAGGGCTTCGGCATAATCGGGATTCAGGGCCAGCGCGGCGCGAAAGGACTGTTCGGCCTCGTTGATGCGGCCTAATTCGCGCAGGGCGATGCCAAGGTTGGAGTGATAGGCGGCATTGCCGCCGTTCAAGGCGATGGCCTGATGGATCCGTTCGGCGGCGGCCGCGTAGTCTCCGCGCTGGCAGTCAACAACGCCCAGCAGGTGCAGGCTGTCGGCATGGCCGGGCATCTTGTCCAGGATTGCCCGATAAATCGCCTGGGCGTCGTTCAGCCGTCCGTGCTGGTGATGATCCAGGGCTTGATTGAACAGGTCTTCGGCGGAAGGCATGGGATATCCGGGCCAGGGGGCGATGGCCCATTTTAGCCTGAAAATTGTTTCCTGACGATTTCAGCTTGGCGGTTTCAGGCGGTTCGATTTTCCGCGAGAGCGCGGATGGCGTTTTCGGAAACGCCGTCCCGCCGCATCAGCAGATGCAGCACGGGATCATCCAGCAGTTCGGCGAGAGACGGTTCTCCATGCAGGCGGTTGCGCCAGCCGGAGGGCGTCGATTTGGCGGCAGAGGCCGGGCGGATGAGGACGGTCTTTGTCATGGTGTCCTCCATATCGGGCGGTGATTGCCGATGCGCAAGCATCTGGCCTTAAAAAATGTAAAATTATTTTTAGCATATAAAAAAAGTGGACTAAAATATAAAACAACACTATCGTCATAGAAAGACGCATTCGCTCATCAGCATCGGAGGTGATGACATGGCTAAGGCAGAGAACCACGGCGGCAAAAGCCCCTCGCTGGATCTTCATGGCCGCTGCATCCTGTATGTTGGCGGACGCCAGCAGCAGGGGGCGCATTTCCGCCAGGTTGTGGAAGGCATGAACGGCCGCTTCGCCTATCACGACGGCGGCATGGAGCATAATCTGAGCCGCCTGTCCGGCATGTTCCAAAAGGCCGACGTGGTGCTGTTCCCCGTCGACAACATCAGCCATGCCGGCCAACGCCAGGTGAAGCAGCTCTGCCGCCAGTTGAACAAGCCGTTCTTGGCTCTGCGTCGCTGCGGCTCGGGGTCGCTGTTGCAGGCGCTGGAAGGCTTGGCCGCCTGCTGACCGGCAAGCCCCTCTTGCGGTGGACGGACGCGGCGGGTAAGGATACCCGCCATGTCGACCAAACCGTTTTCCATGGGCCGCGAGGCCGCCGAAGCTCTGGCCTTGCAGGCCATTGCCCTGATCGTCGCAGATGAAGACCTGCTGCCGCGCTTTCTGGCTTTGACCGGCTGCGGCCTGGATGACCTGAGGGACAGAGTCGGCGATCCGGATTTCCTGGGGGCGGTTCTGGATTTCGTCCTGGAGAGCGACGAGACGGCGCAGAGGCTGGCCGCCGCCGCCGGGATCGTGCCGGAAAGTCTGCTGCTGGCGCGGGCCAAGCTGCCGGGCGGGCAGGTGGAGTGGTGAGCGCCGCCGATCTGGACAAGCTGAAGGCCCGGCTTCAGGGCTTGCGGGCCAAAACCATCGCCAACGGCTGCACCGAAGCCGAAGCCTTGGCGGCGGCGGCCAAGCTGGCGGAGCTTCTGGATCGCTACGATCTGTCCCTGACCGACCTGGAACTGCGCGAAGAAGCCTGCGTCCAGGCGGCCGCCGAGACCAACCGCAAGCAACGCCAGCCGATTTCAGCCTGCGTGCCGGCCATAGCCGAGTTCTGCGACTGCAAGGTCTGGCGGGAAAAAGACGCTGCGGGCCGCATCCGGTACGTCTTCTTCGGCATGAGCGCCAGCGTCGAAGCGGCCGTGGGGATTTACGATCTGTTGGCCGCCGCTCTTCAGCACGGCTGGGAAGATTACGCCCGCCGCCAACGGTTCATCCGTCACAGCCAGGATGAAAAGGGATCGTTTCTGTTCGGCATGGCGATTTCCCTGGCCGACAAGCTGTTGGCGCAAAAGGCCGAGCGCGACGACGCCACCCGCAAGGCCACGGGCCGCGATCTGGTGGTGGTGCGCAAGGACGTGGTGGAAGCCGAATTCTCACGGCTGAACATGTCGTTCCGCCAGGGCCGGGCTTCGGGCAAGAGAGTCTCGGCGGCGGCGTTCGAAGCCGGGCATTCCGCCGGCCAATCCCTTGACATCGCCTTTGGCGCCGATCGGTTGGGGGACAAGTGACGCCCAATCATTTCGACGCCGTCGTCATCGGCGCCGGGGCCGCCGGATTGATGTGCGCCGCCGTCGCCGGTCAACGCGGCAAGCGAATCTTGGTGCTGGATCACGGGAGCGAGGCCGGGGCGAAAATCCTGATCTCGGGCGGCGGGCGCTGCAATTTCACCAATCTGGAGGCGGGTGCGGACCGCTATCTGTCGAACAATCCCCATTTTGCCAAATCGGCGCTGAAGCGTTTCACCCAGTTCGATTTCATCGGCATGGTGCGCCGTCACGGCATCGCCTATCACGAGCGCAAATGGGGGCAATTGTTCTGCGACGACAGTGCAGCCCGGATCGTGCGCATGCTGTTGGACGAATGTCCGCCGGGGCAAGTGTTCCTGCGTCTGGGGCATCGCGTCACCGGGGTGGAGAAGGCCGAGGATTTTTGCGTTTCCACCGACCATGGCGCCTTTACCGCGCCGCGATTGGTGTTGGCGACCGGCGGCCTGTCGATTCCCAAGATGGGGGCCACCGGCTTTGCCTACGACGTGGCGCGGCGTTTCGGGCTGTCGGTGACGGAAACCCGGCCGGCCTTGGTGCCGCTGCGCTTCACCGACGACGACCTGAAGATCATGCAGGGGCTGACCGGCATTTCCCTGGATGCCGTGGTGTCGTGCGGCAAACGGCGGTTCCGCGAAGCCCTGCTGTTCACCCATCGCGGCTTGTCGGGGCCGTCGATTCTGCAAATCTCCAGCTACTGGCGCGAGGGAGAGGGCATTTCGGTCGATTTGCTGCCGGGGCAGGATGCGGCGGCGGTGTTGACGGAGCGCCGGTTGTCCCGTCCCAAGGCCGAGTTGAAGACGGTCATGGCCGAACTGCTGCCCACCCGCCTGGCTCATGCTTTGTGCGAGGCCTATCTGCCCAATCCGGTGATGGCCAATTTGCCCAACGCCGTGCTGGCCAAGGCGGCGGGCATTCTGAACGGCTGGAGCCTGAAACCGGCGGGCAGTGAGGGCTATCGCACGGCGGAAGCCACGCTGGGCGGCGTCGACACGCATGGACTGTCGTCCAAGACCATGGAAGCCCGAGCCGTGCCGGGCCTGCATGTGGTGGGCGAAGCCATGGACGTCACCGGCTGGCTGGGCGGCTATAATTTTCAGTGGGCCTGGTCCAGCGGCTGGTCCGCCGGCATGGCGCTGGCCGAAGGCTGAAACGGTTCGGTCGACGGCAGGGTGAACAGGAAGCAGCAGCCTACCGGCTGATTGCTTTCCACCCGGATGTGTCCGCCGTGGCGCTCGACGATTTTCCGGCAAACGGCCAGGCCGATGCCGGTGCCTTCGTAATTTTCATGGGTGTGCAGGCGCTGGAACAGGCCGAAGATGCGTTCCCGATAGGGTTCTTCGATGCCGATGCCGTTGTCGGCCACGCAGATTTCCCAAAACTCGTTGTCGCGCCGGCAACTCACGCGCACTTCCGGCGTCCGGTCCGGAGCGCGGTATTTCAAGGCGTTGCCGATCAGGTTCTGGAACAGGCGTAAAATCTGTTCGGCGTCGCCGACGATCGACATCTGGGCCAGGGTGGCGTCCAGATCGACTTGGCCTTCGCTGTTCTCGATGGCGATGGACAGATGTTGCACCGCCTGCTCGGCAATGGGGAGCACGGCCATGGGAACCAAAGGGCTGCCGCGCCGCCCGACGCGGGAGTAATCCAAAAGGTCCAGAACCAGCCGGTCCATGCGCTTGGCTCCGTCGCGGGCGAAGGCCAGAAATTCAAGGCTTTCCTCGGACAGACTGTCGCCTTGGCGGCGTTCCAGCAATGACAGATAGCTGGAGATCATGCGCAAAGGTTCGCGCAGATCATGGCTGGCGACATAGGCGAACTGTTCCAATTCGGCATTGGAACGTTGGATTTCCTCAAGCTGTCTGCGGCTTTCGCCGATGTCTCGGCATACGCCCTCGACGCCGTTGCCGTCCTCGCCCAGGAAATGGGCGCTGGCGGCCAGCCAGACGGCGTGCCCCAGCTTGTGGCGGGCGCGGAATTGATAGTCGGTGATGAACGAGCCGCTTTGCCGCAAAGCTTCGATCAGGGCCGTCCGTCCCTGAGGATCGAAGTGCAGCATGGAGGCCGGCCTGCCCAGCATCTCTTCCGGTTCGTAGCCCAGCAGTTGCTTGACCGAGCGGGAGATCATGGTCAGCCGTCCGTCGCCGTCGGTGCGGCAGAACATATCGCTCATATTGTCCAATATGGCCCGCAGGTCGGCTTCCGACCGCTTCAGGGCTGTTTCGATCTGCCGCCGTTCCTCGACTTCGGTGGCAAGCCGGTCGTGGGAGGCTTCCAACTGGCGATGGCTGGCGGCCTGGGCGTTCAGTCCGTAATTGATCTTCCATTGCGCGGCAAGCAGAAGAAGGCTGACCAGCAGCATGATGGCGGCGACCCGCATCATGGCGGCGCGAGCATCGGCCATCATGCTGTCGATGCCCGCGCCGACGCCGATGACCAGCGGATAGTTTTTCAGAACGCTGAAGGCCACCAGTCTGCGGATGTGGTCGATGTTGACGGAACCGCTGACGACCATGCCGCGATCGGATTTCTCGACCCCTTCCTTGAACAGAGCCGAAGCGCTGATGTTGCGCCCGGGCTCGATGGGGTTGCTGCCGACCCGGGCCAGGGTAACGCCGTCGCGCCGCACCAGGGTGATGATACCGTCCTCGGCGCTGCGGGCTTTGGCGAAGGCGTCTTCAAACAGGCTGACTTCGATGGAGACGAAGGCGACGATCGCTCCCTGGCGGGATGCGGACAGTTTCGTGGCGACGGCGATGTTGCGGTGCCCGGTGGCCCGGCCGACAAGCGGTGCGCTGATGGAGACAGCGCCGGGGGGCTTCTCCATGGCGCTGATGAAATAGTCGCGGTCGGAGACGTTGGCCGGCTTGGCGTCGGGGCTGCTGGGAATGACGTGCATGGTTCCGTCGGCGTCGGCAAGACGGAAGGCCAGGGACTTGTTGTTGATGCGCTGAAAATCCTTCACCAGTTCCGAAAACTCGGAATCGTGCAGCAGATCGGCGTCGGGATGGCTGATGATCCAGCGGTTGGCGACGGCCAGAAAGGTTTCCGAACTGGTGAAGATGCTGCGGACATGCTCCTCCATGACGTTGAGCTGGCGTTCCAGCGTTTGCGTCATGATGTGCATGCGTTCCTGCTGCAGATTGTAGGCCCACAGGCCGTACAGCGTCCAAATCAGGCATAAAGAGCTTGCCGCCATGAGGTTGACGATCCGGCGGGCGGTTTGCTCCGGAATGCGGATGGGTTTTCCTGGGCGCGTGACCATTGGCTGGTTCTTTCCCGTCCGCCATCTGCAACCGGCTGCGGGACCGCTTCAGGATCGCATGCGCAAGGACGCCGATGGGAAGTTCAATTTAACGGATCGCTCATGCCAATTTGGAACTCGGCGCCTTGTGTTTCAAGTATTTCCTGTCTTCGTCCAGGACAAGCCGGCGCATTGGCGGCTTGGGCCTTGCCGCCAGGGGAAGGATGAATTGGAAAATGCCGCCGCAGCACCGGCCTCCGTCGGGAGGCCGGGCTTTATGCCCGGCTCATCCGCATTTGGAGTGGCCGCAATTGGTGCAGCTGTCGCAACCCTCCTGACGGATCAGGGTCGGCTGGCCGCATTTGGGGCAATAGCGCATGCCTTTGGACGGATTGGCGGCTGGGGCGGCGTTCGGGGCGGTCTTGGCCTTGATGAAGGCTTCGCGCTCGGCCGCCGGGTCGGCCAGGAAGCCGATGGCGATCATGTGGCGCTCGATAACGTCGCCGATGGCCGCCAGCAGCGAGGGAACATAGCGTCCGCCCATCCATTGGCCGCCGCGGGGGTCGAACACTGCCTGAAGTTCCTCGACCACGAAGGCGACGTCGCCGCCGCGGCGGAATACCGCCGAGATCATGCGGGTCAGGGCCACGGTCCAGGCGAAATGGTCCATGTTCTTGGAATTGATGAACACCTCGAACGGGCGGCGGCGGCCGTCCTCGATGGTGTCGTTCAAGGTGATGTACATGGCATGGTCGGAGTCCGGCCAACGCACCTTGTAGGTCAGGCCCGGCAATTCCTCGGGGCGGTTCAGCGGCTGGGTCAGCAAAGCGGCGGCTCCAGCCTCGAAGGCGTCCTCGGGCCGCGAGCGGTTGGGCTCCAGCGGCAGTTCCTGCTGGCTGTTCTGCCCGGCCTTCTTGTCGTCGTCTTTCTTCACCGACAGCACCGAGCCGGTGATGTCGTTGGGGCGATAGGTGGTGCAGCCTTTGCAGCCCATGTCATAGGCCTGCATATAGACGCTCTTGAATTCCTCGAACCCGATGCTTTCCGGCACGTTGATGGTCTTCGAGATGGAGCTGTCGATATATTTCTGCACGGTGGCCTGCATGACCACGTGATCGGACGGCGACAGGGTTTGGGCGTCGACGAAATAGTCGGGCAAAGGGGCGAATTCGCCGCGCAGGCGCCGCCAGACGCGGATGGCGTAGTCGGTGACTTCCTCTTCCTTGCGGCTGCCGTCGGGCATCAGGACGGTGCGGTTGTAGGCGAAGCTGAATACCGGCTCCAATCCCGACGACACATTGTCGGCGAACAGCGAAATGGTGCCGGTCGGCGCGATGGAGGTCAGCAGGGCGTTGCGGATGCCGTGCCTGGCGATGGCGTCGCGCACGTCCTGGTCCAATGCCTGGATGGTTTCGCCGGCCAGATACTTTTCCGCGTCGTAAAGGGGGAAGGCGCCCTTTTCCGCTGCCAGCTCGGCCGAGGCCAGATAGGCGGCGCGGCGCAGGGTCGACATCCACAGCTCGGTCAGGCGGATGGCTTCCTTGCCGCCATAGCGGGCGCCGCACATGATCAGGGCGTCGGCCAGGCCGGTGATGCCCAGGCCGATGCGGCGCTTGGACACGGCTTCATGCCGGTGTTGAGGCAAGGGGTAGTTGGAGACGTCGATGACGTTGTCCATCATGCGCACGGCGGTGCGCACCAGCCGGGTCAGCTTGGCGGCGTCGATGGCGGCGCCGTCCTCGAAGGGCTTTTCCACCAGACGCGCCAAATTGACCGAGCCCAAAAGGCAGACGCCATAGGGCGGCAGAGGCTGCTCGCCGCAGGGATTGGTGGCATGAATGGTTTCGGCGTAATGCAGGTTGTTCTGCCGGTTGATGCGGTCGATGAAGATCACGCCCGGTTCGGCATAGGCATAGGTGGCCCGCATGATGCGGTTCCACAACTCCCGGGCCGGCAGGCTTTTGTAGACGATGCCGCCGAAGGTCAGTTCCCATGGCTCGTCGTTCTTCACCGCCAGCATGAACGGGTCGGTAACCAGGACCGACAGATTGAACATGCGCAGCCGTCCGGCTTCATGCTTGGCGTCGATGAAGGCTTCGATGTCGGGATGGTCGCAGCGCATGGTGGCCATCATGGCGCCCCGTCGCGAACCGGCGCTCATGATGGTGCGGCACATGGCGTCCCAGACGTCCATGAAGCTGAGGGGGCCGGAAGCGTCGGCGCCGACGCCTTTGACCGGCGCGCCCTTGGGCCGCAGGGTCGAGAAATCGTAGCCGATGCCGCCGCCCTGCTGCATGGTCACGGCGGCTTCCTTCAGATGTTCGAAGATGCTGGACATGTCGTCGGGGATGTCGCCCATGACGAAGCAGTTGAACAGAGTCACCTTGCGGTCGGTGCCGGCGCCCGAGACGATGCGTCCGGCCGGCAGGAAACGGAAATCCCGCATGGCCTCGAAGAAGGTTTCCGCCCAGGCGGCCTTGTCCTGGGGCTCCGCCTCGGCCAGAGACGCGGCGATGCGGCGCCAGGTGTCGTCGATGGTCTTGTCCTGCACCTCGCCGCCGGGAGTCTTCAGGCGGTACTTCATGTCCCAAATCTGCTGCGAGATGGACGCCATCTGCGTCATAGCCGTTCTCCACCCGCCGCCGACGGGCGGGGCGTCTTCGATGTTGTCTGAAAGGGGTGACTCTATGGGCCGAAGGCTTCGGCGTCAAGGTCTCGTTCTAGTTTTGTTTCCACAGAGAAGATGGGGATAAGTATCTGATTTATTAGATAAAACAGATTTATCCCCATAACTCAGAGAGGGTGTGGGCGACCCGTTATGCCTTGTCCACAGTCAGCCCGGGAAGCTGTGGAAAACGCTGCAACGCATCGGCTTCCAGGGCGCGTGTGGCGGTTTCGATGCGGTTTTCCACTTCGGCCATCAGCAGCTTGCGGTTCATGCCCGGGGCGATGGCGGGCAGGAACTCCAGGGTGATGACCCCGGCATGACGGATGAAGGCGTTGCGGCTCCAGAACAGGCCGGAGTTCAGCGCCACCGGCACCAGCGGCAGTTCCAGGCCGGCGTAAAGGGCGGCGACGCCGGAATGGTATTCGCCGGCCTGACCGGGAGGCTGGCGATGGCCTTCGGGGAAGATTACCACCTGACGGTCCTCCGCCGCGGCGGCTTTGGCGCCGTCGACCATCAGTTTCAAGGCTTTGATGCCGGCTTTGCGGTCGATGGCGACCATGCCGGTCTTGGTCAGGTACCAGCCGATGAAAGGCAGCGACAAAAGCTCTTTCTTCAGCACATAGGCAGGGTCGGCCAGAACATGATGAAAGATCATGGTGTCCCAGGCCGATTGATGCTTGGCGGCGATCAGGCACGGTCCGGCGGGAAGATTCTCGCGGCCCTTGATCTCGTATCCCAACCCCAGAACATGGCGTTGCAGGAACAGGGCTCCCTCCAGCCACAGGACGGCGCCCCGCTGCATCAGCGCACGCGGTCCCAGCAGCAGCGGCAGATAGAGCAGGCAAAGGCTCAGCGTCCAGGGCAGGAACAGCAGCTGGTAGGCCAGCGAACGAAGGGCGGTCACGAATAATCCTCCAGCAGCTCGATCCAATGGCGCAGATGCGCTCCCAGGAACTTGGTGTATTCGGCGGCGATCAGGTGGGCGGTGCCCGGCCAGAGCCACCATTGGCTCAGTTTCACCTTATGGGGAAAAACCGGATGGGGGACAATGGTCACGTCGGGCATGGCATAGCGGAATTCCAGCAAACTCCGCTCCATGTGGTAGTTCGAGGTGACGAGGCGCAGCGAATGAAAGCCTTCCGAGCGCATCCAGGCGGCGGTCTCGACGGCGTTGCCGACGGTGTTGTCGGCAGCGTGCCCCAGGACGATGCAGCATTCCACCTCGTCGGGTTTCTGGCGCGATAGCCGCAGCAGTTCCGACACGTCCACCCCGCGATAGACGCCCGAGACGAAAAGCTTTCGCCCCATCTTCTGGCGAAGCAGATTCAGGCCGGTGTCAAGGCGTTCGGTGCCGCCGGTCAGCACGACGATGGCGTCGGTGGCGGTGGTGGAATCGTCCAATTGCTCGGGCATGACGGCGGCATACCACAACAGCCCCGCCAGCCAGGCGGCGGCCAGGGCCAATCCGATGCCGGTCAGAGGAAACACCCGGCGCACGGTTCGGCGCAGAAAGCGCAGCAACAGGGGAAAGCGGCTGATCACCATGGGCGGGTCGCCTTACACCATCCGGGCCAGACTGGCGTGCACGGTCAGGCGGGCGGTCAGCATGGCCAACAGGGCGGCGGCCAGCGGCAGCAGCAGAACGGCGATCCAGCCGGTCAGCGGCAGCGACAGATCGGCCAGGAAGCCGCCTTCCATCTGGCGGGTGCTGTAGACCAGGGCGGCGGTCATCGGCACGATCAGTCCCAGCCCGAACAACCCGCCCTTCAGGCCCAGGCTGAAGGCGCGGGAGGCGAATTGCCGGGCGACGTAATCGTCGGTGGCGCCGATCAGATGCAGAACCTCGATCACTTCGTGGTGGACGGCCATGCCGGTGCGGGTGGCGTAGATGACGGTGGCCGAGGTGACGCCGCCGATCAAAATGACCACGGCGACGGCCAGCCATTCGATGGAGCGGGAAATGCCGATCAGCCGGGACAGCCAGGCCCGGTGGTCGTCGATGGAGGCGCCGGGCACCGCCTTGCTCAGGCGCTGGGACAGCTCGTTCAGGTCGGGGCGCGCCTCGGGCCGCACGGTGACGTCGATCATCGCCGGCAGCGGCAGCTCTTTCAACAGATCGCTGTTGCCCAGCCAGGGGGCCAGCAGGGCCGCCAGTTGTTCCTGGCTCAGGGCCCGGGCTTGGGCAATGCCGGGGGTGGCGGACAACAGGGCCACGGCCTGCTCGGTCCGCTGCTTGGTGACGGCCGTCGATTCGGCGGCGTCGCCGGGAGCGGCGGCGATTTCGACGGTCAGAGTGCCGGACACGTCGCGGTCCCAGCGGCCGATCAGGGTGTTCAGAATGAACACGCCGGCCAAAGCCACGGCGCACAGAAAAACCATGGGAGCCACCAGCCAGGGCAGAAAGCGGCTGGTGGCGTCGTCGCGCAGGGGCAGGTCGGAATGCCCGCCCAGGGAGAGCAAGCTCATGCCGGTTCCAGCCTTCCGTTTTCCAGATGCAGGCGGGGATAGCCCAGGCGAGTGACCAGACTTTCATTGTGGGTCGCCACCAGCACGGTGGCACCCAGTTTGTTCAGCTCTTCGAACAGATGCATCAGCCGCATGGCGATGTCGTCGTCGACATTGCCGGTGGGTTCGTCGGCCAGCAGAAGATCGGGGCGTCCGATGACGGCGCGGGCGATGGCCACCCGCTGTTTTTGCCCGCCCGACAAGGTGGGGGGCTTGGCGCTCAGATGGTCGGCCAAGCCGACCCAGCCCAACAGGTCGGGGACGAATTTGCGGACCTCGGCTTCGCCGGCTCCGGCGACGCGCAGCGGCAGGGCGACGTTGTCGAGGGTGGAAAGGTGGTCAAGCAGGCGGAATTCCTGAAACACCACGCCGATGCGACGGCGCAGGGCCGGCAGTTCGTAGCGGCGGGCCATCAGGGTATCCTTGCCGAACAGGGTGACGCGGCCGCGCGACGGTTTCTGGGCCAGATACATCATGCGCAGCAGCGAGGATTTTCCCGCTCCCGAAGGCCCGGTCAGAAAGTGGAACGAGCCGGCCGGCAAGGCGAAATTAAGGTCCTGCAAGATCTCGGGGCCATGGTCGTAGCGCAGGCCGACGCTGTCGAACTGCACCACATTCCCCTTATCCGCGGCCTGACGTCGCAAAGCTTCACCTCATAAAAACTGCGGGAAGGATGGCATGGGCAATACACCCAGTCCAGCATGCGCTTGTGTTGAAGCGGGCTCCATCCTATAAAGAACAATGAATTAGCGGTTTAGACGGTCGATGATTGTCACTTGCCCAAGCTGTGATACGAACTTTACGGTTCCCGAAGCTGCCCTCGGCACGCGGGGCCGAACCCTTCGTTGCGCCCGTTGTGGACATAAGTGGCACCAGGCTCCGCAGCAGATCGACGACGAGATTCCTCTTGAAATGCCTGCCGCCTCGGCGGCGCGCGCTGCCGCTCCGGCCTATGCCGACGAGCCCGTGGCCGACAAGGATTTCGAGGACGTGGGCGGCTTGCCCGGATTTAATTTAAGTCTGGGCGGCGACGGCGCCAGTTTTAATTTCGCCGGCGGGACGTCCGACAATCTGGAAGAAGAGGACGACGACCTGTCGTCCTTGCCGCCGTCGGACATCGAAGATCCGTTCGCCCATATCGCCGAACTGATGGGTGCCGCGCCCGAGCCGATTCCGGAAGTTTTTTCTTCGCCGCCGCCCAAGCCCAAACCGCGCCGCAAAGGCGGAGCCGGTCTGTGGGTGCTGGTTCTGCTGATCGTTCTCGGCACCGCCGCCGGCGGGCTTTACGGCTTGCAGGACAAGGTGGTGGACTACGTTCCCGCCGCCGCGCCGCTGTACGAAGACCTGGGGCTGCGCAACGAAGTGGTTGGCGCCGGCCTGATCTTCCGCAATTACAATTCCGAGCGCATGGTTCAGGACAACAGCGAAGTCCTGGTGGTGCGCGGCGTCATCGCCAACACCACCGACAGCGTGCGGGAGATTCCGCTGCTGCGTCTTGCCCTTTACAACGACAAGACGCTGTTGCAGAAAAAGATCATCAGTCCGCCGCAAACGGCTTTGGATCCCAAGGGGTCGGTGGGATTTCGCATCACCCTTGAGCAGCCGGACGCTTCGGCCAGCCGTTTCGAGGTGACGTTCGCCTCGGCCCGCGGACCGGAGGCTGAAGGCGGAAAGTAGCTTTCCGCCTTTTTTCGCTTACAGCCATTCCAGCAATTTGCCCCTGGCGTAGTCGATGTCCTCGCGCAGCGAGGCGGCGTCGCCGATCACGACCGTGCAGGTCAGGCCCGCCGACAGCAGGGTGTCTTCGGGAACGTTGTCCAGGGCGATGCGCACCGGGATGCGCTGGGCCAGGCGAACCCAGGTGTAGACGGCGTTGATGCTGGCCAGAGAGCCGCCTGAGGTTTCGGCGTTCTGGTCGGAGATGCCCCGGCTGATGCTTTCCACATGACCGGACAACGCCGGGCCGCCGCTCATCAGCAGAATCGAGGCGCTTGCTCGGGGGCGGATGCCGTTCATCTTGGTTTCCTCGAAATAGCCGGCGATCCAGAAGGAATCGCTGTCGACCACCGCCACGGAGGCTTGTCCCGCCTGGGCGTAATCGCCCACCCGCAGGCGCAGATTGGTGACGAAGCCGTTAACCGGCGAACGGATCACGGTGCGTTCCAGGTTCAGCTTGGCCAGACGCAGCCCTGCTTCGGCTTCGTTGACGGCGGCGCCGGCGGAGCCGGCGGTGCCGCTGTATTGTTCCTTGTCCTCGTTGGAGACCACCAGATCGCTGAGAACGGCGCGGCGTTGGGCCTTGGCTTGGGCCACCTTGCGGTCGAACGACTTGCTGTTCAGCGCCGCCTCCGACTGGGCCAGAGCCAGCCGATAGCGTTCCGGGTCGATGACGAAAAGGATGTCACCCTTTTTGACCGGCTGATTGTCGGCCACCGCCACCTGGATGATGGTGCCGGACACTTCGGGGGCGATGCTGACGACCTCGGCGCGCACGCGGCCGTCGCGGGTCCAGGGCGCATCCATGTAGTGGTGCCACAACGCCAGCCCCAGCACCAGGGCCACGGCGGCGGCGGCAAGGGAGACGAGGACGCGGAGAACTTTCTTGATCATGAGTACACCAGGGCGGACAGGATGAAAATGAACAGCGACAGCTCGACCAGGCCGACGTTCCAAAGCTTGAACAGTAGGCCGGTGCGGGCGGCCAGCCAGCGCAAGCCGAAGAACGGCACGCAAGCCATCAGCAATTGCAGCAGGAAGGGGGGGAAGTAGATCCCCATCACGTCGAATTCACGAAGCGGGGTCATGACGGAACCCTTTGGAAGAAGCGGCGATACCGGCCCAGCAGGACGGCGATTTCGATCAGCGAGGCGGCGGCGCGCATGGGCGCGCGGGACGTCTCGGCCGGCCGGGTGGCGGCCAGGGCGTTCAGCGCGGCGGCGTTTTCTCGGCAGGCGGTCAGGGCGGCGTGGGGCGAGACCGACAGCCGGCGCAGGGCTTGCCGCGACTCGGCACAGTGCTCAAGCGCCACGGTATCTCCGGCCAGAAGGGCCCTCAGGCGCAGCATTTCGCGTCCCAAGCGGAGCGAGGCGAAGCCGCCGCGCAGCAGTCCGTCCTGGCGGACGCCGGCGGCCCGCATGCGGGCGCCCAGTTGGATCAGACGTTCGTGCATGCGTCCTTCCCAGGCTTCGGCGCTGGCGACGCTGCCGGACAGCAAAGCCTGAAGATCGGACTGGATGGCGCGGACCAGGGCGCGAACATGGCGGCGGGGATCCACCGGCAGGAACAATCGGTTGGCCATGGCGGTCAAGGCGGCTCCGCCGACGGTGGCCAGGGCGTTGTTCAGGAAGGTTTCCGGCGAATAGCTCATGGGGTTGGTGGGTGCCACCAGGGTGATGAAGAACACGTAGAAGCCGATGGCGAGAAAGGCGGTCTTCGGGTTCATCGAAAGCATGACGCCGGTCAGCAGCGGCACCGCCAAGGCCAGGGCCAACAGCGGAAAGCCGGTGATGTTGGGCAGCACAAAGATCAGGTAGAGGAATCCGACGCACGAGGCGAGAAATGTGCCCCAGACAAAGTCGACGGCGTCGTTGACCGGGCGGTCGCGCATGGCCAGAAGGCCGATGTTGGGGACCACCATAGCGACCATGGACGAGCCGGCGGGCCAAGCGGTGGCGAACCAGATGGCGCCGGCAGCCCAGACGGTGATGCAGGCGCGGACGCCGTTGATCAAACCCCAGGACAGATCGCGGTGCCGCCATATCCGCGCTTTGCGGATGGGCGTGACGGTGGCCCCAGCCAGCGCCAGAGCGCCGTCCAGGCCGTAGGCGAATTCGTCGGCCAGCTCGTCCAGCCGATCGATGGCGGTGGTCGCCGTCAGGGAATCCGACGAGATGGCGTCTTCAAGGCGCAGGCCCAATTCCTTCAAGCCTGCCCGGCAATCCTGCAGATCCTCGATGTTCGCGGCGTTTTCCAGGCGGGCCAGCAGAGCCAGAAAGTCTTCGATCATGCCAGTGGGCAGGGCTTGGCCGTCGAGCCGGGCCAAGGCCTCGTGAGCCGAAGCAGCGGCGGTCAGAACGCCGAACATGGACATGGCGGCGCCCCGCAGGGCTTCTTCCAGATCGGCCATGCCGACGGCGGTTTCGATGGCGGCGAACTCCACCATGGCGTCCAAGGCGGCGATCTCGGTCGCCAAGGAGCGGCGCAGTTCCGACAATTGGCGGGCGGGTGCATCCTCCAGCGACTGGCGGGCATAAGCGGCCAGCCGACGCAGGGTGGACCGCAGTCTGATGTCCAGCGTTTCCTCGGCCTTGCGGCCCGAGGTGAGGGAGGCCACCAGGGCGGAACAGACGATGCCCAATCCCACGACCGAAACGCGGCTGACCGCCAGATCGAAAATCTTATCCGGAGTATCGACGCCGGGCATGGTGATCAGCACGACGGTATAGCCGGCCAGCACCGCGCCATAGGAACGGAAGCCGCGCAGCAAGGTCGAGGCCAAGGTGCAGACACCCATCCACAGGCTGAGGCCCAGCATGAACATTTCCGGGCTTTGGGCGAACAGTCCCATCAGCAGCAGCGCCATGAAGGCACCGACCAGGGTGCCGCCGAAACGGTACAGGCTTTTCGACAGAACCATCCCATGCATGGGGTGGGCGACGATCAGGACGGTTGTCGCCGCCGAATAGGGCGTTTCCAGTTCAAGCAGATAGGCCAGTCCCAGGGCCAGCAACGCCGCCGAGACGGTGCGCAGGGCGTGGATGTGGATGGGACTCATGACGTGCTGCCGGCTTCGGCGTCTTCGGCGGCCAGACGGCGCTGATTTTGCTCGATGCGGCGGAAGACGCGCAGGCATATGCCAAGCTCGTCGTCGCTGATGCCTTCGGTCAGATGGGTGGCCATGTGCAGCGACACGTCCATGGTGCGGGCCTGTACGGCGCGGCCCCGATCGGTCAGATGCAGAGTCTTGCTGCGGCGGTCCTCGGCGGATTCTCGGCGCTCGACATAGCCTTGGGCTTCCAGCCGGTCCAGCAGTTGCACGACCGACGGCGGCTCGATGTCCAAGGCCGCGGCCAAGTCCTTGGGGCGCACGCCGTCGCCCAGATGCCCCAGATAGAACAGCGGCCTCCAGGTCGAGGCCGTCAGGCCGAACTTCACCAGTTCGGCATCGACGCTGTTGCGCCACAGGCGGGAGAGGCGCACGGCAGACAGGCCGAAGTCGCGACGGGACAGGGGAGAAAGCTCGGTCATGGCGGCACTTATTTAGTTAGGCAGCTAATAATATGGTGCCTACCTATATCTGTGCAATTTATCCTAAGGAATTAGGTCGGAAGAGGACCGTTTGGGTAGCGATCTCCTCTTTATTCACCAGAAGGCTGGGGATATCCTGCCGACATAAATATGGGGCGTAGCTGGTCCCAAAGAACGATAAGGGGAGTGATCATGGCGCAGCCAGCCGTATTGTTGACCGGGGTGGAGCACAGCTTTTCCGCCGACGAGGTCATCGTCTCCAAGACGGACCTTCAAGGCCGGATCACCTATGCCAACGATATTTTCATCGGCATGAGCGGTTATACGGAAGAAGAACTGCTGGGGGCGCCCCACAATATTCTGCGTCACCCCGATATGCCCCGCTGCGTCTTCAAATTCCTATGGGACCGTATCGCCCTGGGGTACGAGGTGTTCGCCTATGTGGTCAACCGCAGCAAGAACGGCGACCATTATTGGGTCTTCGCCCACATTACTCCCTGCTATGGCGCCGACGGCTCCATCATCGGCTATCACTCGACCCGCCGGGTGCCGCAGGCCAAAGCGCTGGAGGCCGTCAAACCCCTTTATGCCACCTTGCGCGGCATCGAAGACCGGGTGAGCGACCGCAAGCAAGGGGCCGAGGAATCCCTGGCGGCGCTGGTCGCCACGGTGACGTCGGCCGGTTTCGCCGATTACGACCGTTTCATCATGAACATCAGCCGCTAAGGCCGGAGAGGCGATCATGGCTCATTCCCAACTCCTGTCCTCGGCCCGGCGTGGTTTGTTTCTGCTGTTCGGCGGCTACGGCGCGGCATTGCTGCTGGCCGCCGTTCTCGCGTTCGGCGGTGCGGGCGGCATCAGCTGGCTGGCCGTGGCCGGTCTGGCGGCATTGGCGGGTTTGCTGGCGGTTCTGATCTTCACCCTGGGGCCGCGCCTGACGGCCGGCATCGATCTGATCGGCCGTGGCGCCCAGGTGGCGATGGCGGCGTCGCACGGTGATTTGAACGTTCGGATTACCCATATCGGCCGGACCGACGAGTTGGGACAATTGATGACCGGGCTCAACCGCGTTCTCGACCTGACCGAAGAATTCGCCAAGGACACCGGAGCCGCCATGACCCGGGCCGGAGCCAAGGAATATTTCCGCTATATCCCGGAACAGGGGTTACGGGGCGATTTCCTGAACTATGCCCGGGTGGTCAACAAGGTGCTGACCGACATGGGAACCCGGGACGAGGAAACCACCCGCTTCGAACTGGCTGTGCATGAAAAGGTCGAGCAGGTTTCCAATTCCACCAAGGGTATCACCAAGACGGCGACGATGATGGCGCACCGCTCGGAAAGCGCCGGCGGCCAAACGCTGAACGTCGGCCGCGTCGCCGAGGCCACCACCGAGCGGGCCGAAGCGGTGTCGGAAGCGACGCGCCAGCTGGCTTTGGCGGTTAACGAGATCGCCCAGCAGGTGGCGCAGTCGGCCAGCGTCGCGCAACAGGCCGTGACCACCATCAGCCAGACTTCGGACCGGATTTCCGGGTTGGCCGGATCGGTGCAGGAAATCGGCACGGTCGTGCAGTTGATCACCGACATTGCCGCCCAGACCAATCTGCTGGCTTTGAACGCCACTATCGAGGCGGCGCGGGCCGGCGAAGCAGGCAAGGGATTCGCCGTGGTGGCCGGCGAGGTGAAAAACCTGGCCAACCAGACGGCCAAGGCCACCGAGGAAATCAGCCGCCAGGTCTTCACCATCCAATCGGCTGCGGGCGAAGCGGTGTCCGATATCAACGGCGTGGTGGAAACCATCCGCCGCATCGACCAGATCGCCGCCGCTATCGCCAGCGCCGTGCAGGAACAGGAAGCTTCGACCCGCGAAATCTCCGCGCATATTGAGGAGGTGGCGGTCCAGGCCCACGAAGTGTCGCAGAGCGTGGCTCAGGTGGCGGCGTCTTCGGCCCAGGCCTGCGGCGGCACCGTGCGCGTCCTGTGGAGCGCCAGTTCGCTGGGCAAGGTGGTGGAAGACCTGAACCGTCAGGTGGACGACTACGTGCGCAAGGTGCGCTGACGCGGCTTGCAGCTAGTCCTCGTCTGCTCCCAGTTCCAGCAAGGCCTGGGCCGGAGCGGCGGGAAGCTCGGCCACCGTGCGCAGCTTGCGGTCGATGGCGCGTTTGCGCTTGGCGACGTCTTCGATGGTGTTGCTGGCTTCGGTGAGCTTCTTCTGCACCTTGTCCAGCATTTCGCCGTATTTGCCGAACTCGGTCTTCACCGCCCCAAGAATTTCCCAGACCTCGCTGGAGCGTTTCTGGATGGCCAGGGTGCGGAAACCCATTTGCAGGCTGTTGAGCAAAGCGCCCAGGGTGGTGGGGCCGCACAGATTGACGCGGTAATCGCGCTGTAGCTGGTCCATCAGACCGGGGCGGCGGACCACTTCGGCATAAAGCCCTTCGGTCGGCAGGAACAGAATGGCGAAGTCGGTGGTGCGCGGCGGATTGATGTATTTGTCGCGGATATCCTTGGCAAAGCTTTTAACCCGGATTTCCAGCGCTTTCGACGCCGTCTCGACGCCGTCGGCGTCGGCGTTGTCGGCGGCTTCCAGCAAACGCTCGTAATCCTCGCGCGGGAATTTGGCGTCGATCGGCAACAAGACCTCGCCTTCGGTCGCGTCGCGTCCCGGCAGGCGGATGGCATATTCGACCCGTTCGGCCGAACCCTCGCGGCAGGCGGCGTTGGCGATGAACTGGTCGGGGGTCAGCACCTGCTCCAGCAGATTGCCCAACTGGATTTCGCCCCAGGTGCCGCGGGTTTTAACGTTGGTCAGCACCTTTTTCAGATCGCCGACGCCGTTGGCCAGATTTTGCATTTCGCCCAGTCCCTTGTGGACCAGTTCGAGACGCTCCGACACCAGCTTGAAGGATTCGCCCAGGCGTTTTTCCAGGGTGCCCTGAAGCTTTTCGTCCACGGTCTGGCGCATCTGCTCCAGCTTGGCCTCGTTGCCTTGCTGCAATTGGGTCAGGCGGCCTTCGACGGATTGGCGCAATTGTTCCTGCCGGGCTTCGTTGGCTTGGGCCATTTCGGCCATCTGGCGGGCGAAAGCCTCCAGCCGCTGTTCCAAGGTCTGGGTCAAGCGGGCCATCTGATTGCCGAAGCCGTCCAGAGTGCCCTTTTGCAGGTCGGACAGTCCCTTCAGGCCGGCACCCACTTCCTCGCGCAGGTTTTTGGCCTGAAGCCCGGCCTCTTCGCGGGCCGAGCCGAGGTCGGCGCGCACCGACCGTTCCAGCCGTTCCAGTTCGCGGGACAAACTGTCCAGGCGGGCCGCCACCAGGGCCGTGCCGTCGTCGCGCCTGCCAAGCGCCAGCGTCGCCACCACGCCCACGGCGGAAACCGCCGACAAAGCCAAGACCGTATAAAACAGCCACTCCATGTCGCGGCCTCCCTTAGGGCTTGGTTTCGGCGATGGCGGGCAAGGCGTAGGCGCGGGTGCGCAAGGCTTCCAGCCTGGGGTATTTGTTCAAGGGCAACTGCTCGGGCCAGAAGGCGCGGATGAAGTCCATGCCGGCCACGGCGCTGACGTCGGCCTGGCTGATCTTGCCGCCGAACAGCCAGCCGTCGGCGGGACATTCGTTTTCAAGCGCGGCCAGCCCGGCCTGGGCCTGGGCGGCGAAGCGATCCAGCAAGGCCTGATGCAGCTTGTCGCCGGGGCGGACCTGGCGCTCGACATAACAGCCCAGGGACTTTTCCATCACGCCCATGGCCAGGGCCACCAGTTTGAGAACTCGGCGGCGGTCGGGGCCGGAGGCGGGAACCAGCGCCTTTTCAGGACCGGCTAATTCATCCAGGCAATCCAAAATGGCCGTGCTGTCGATCAGCACCTCGTCATTGTCCAGCACCAGGGCGGGGATTCGGCCCAGCGGGTTGACCCGTTCCACGTCTTCGCGGTTGGTGACGGTGCTCAACTGCTGCTGCTCGAAGGGTAGCCCCAGCAGTTTCAGCGACGCGGCGACGCGGCGGACGAAGGGCGAATTGTTGCGGCCGATCAGGATCATCCATGTTCCCTTTTTGATCTAGTCGTGTTGATGTACGCCAGCCGATCGCACCCGTCAATGGAATGTCCTTCGTCCGGCGATCGGCTTCCGGCTTGGACGCGGCGTCACCTTACGCTATTGTCCGCCGCCATGAACTATCGTCACGCCTATCACGCCGGAAATTTCGCCGATGTGGTCAAGCACGCCTTGCTGTCGCTGGTGCTGGCCCATCTGAAGCGCAAGGACACGCCTTTCTGCGTCATCGACACCCATGCCGGCATCGGCCGCTACGACCTGGGCAGCGTCGAGGCCGGCAAGACCTTGGAATACCAGGACGGCATCGGCCGGTTGCTGGCTGGCGGCGATCTGCCGGAGATGCTGGGGGATTATCTGTCGGCTGTGCGAGCGGTCAATCCGTCCTGGCCAGAGCTGACGGCCTATCCCGGTTCGCCCCGTATTTCCCGCCACATGCTGCGTGCACAGGACCGGTTGGCCGTGGTGGAGTTGCATCCCGAGGACGCGCGGATGCTGAGGCGGGAATTCCGCAACGATCCCCAGGTCGGAGTGCACGAGCAGGACGCCTATCTGTCGCTGAAGGCGCTGTTGCCGCCCAAGGAACGGCGTGGTCTGGTGCTGATCGACCCGCCTTTCGAGGTCAAGGATGAATTCCGCCGCATCGCCAAGGGGCTGGCCGAAGCGCTGCGCCGCTGGCCCACAGGCATCTATGGCGTCTGGTATCCCATCAAGGACCGCGAGCCCGTGGAGCGTTTCCTTGGGGAACTGGCGGCTTTGGGGCGCCCCTGTTTCACGGCGGAGCTGTTCCGCCTGCCGCCCGACGATCCGGCGCGGCTGAGCGGCACCGGCATGGCGGTGATCAATCCGCCCTGGCAGCTGGACGAGACCCTGGCCGCTTTGCTGCCGGTTCTGCACGATCGGTTGGGCGGCGCTGGCGGCACCGATCTGCGCTGGATCGTTCCGGCCGAATAGTCAGCCCGTCAGATCCATTTCAGTTTTTTCAGCACGATCCACGAGATCGGCATCAGGGCGACCATCAGCACGCAGAAAATGGGAAAGGCCCAGGGATTGTCCTTTGCCGGAATGCCTTCGATGTTTACACCCAGCATGCCGGCGATCAGGCTGGGCGGCAGGATCAGCGCCGCCATGCCGGTCAGGCGATTGGACGTCAGGGCGATCTTTTCGGAAATCCGGGCCGTCAGATCCTCGTGCAGGATGGTAGCGCGGTCGCGCAGGGCGTCGATGTCTTCCAGATGCCGGATGATTTTGTCCGACACTTCCCGCAGGCGGGCCTTGGTGTCGGCGGTCAGCCAACTGGCGTCGTCATGCTGTAGGCGGTAAAGCGCGTCGCGCTGAGGGGCGATGTAGCGGCGCAGCGTGGTGCTGCGGCGGCGCAGTTTAGCCAGATCCACCCGGCAGTCTTCGTCGAACTGATTGTCGAAGCAGGCGTCTTCCAGCTTCGACAGATCGTCCTCCATGTCGTCGATTTCCAGTTCCAGGTGATCCACCACCTTTTCGGCGATCTGGGCGATCAATTCGGCGGCGTTGTGCGGCCCCTTGCCGCGCATCAGGGCAATTCGGATGTCGCGCAGGGCGTTCAACTGATGGGCCTTGTCGCGCAAGGAGACCACGCGCCCGGCTTCCGCCCAGATATGAATGGGCACCAATTCGGCGGCGCATTCGGGATTTTCCTCGGTCTCCAGGTTCACGCCGCGCAGGACGATGACCAGCGCGTCCTCGATGTCGGAAACGCGGGGACGGGATTCCTCGGCCAGCAGGGTCAGGGCCACCAGCCCCTGAATGCCGCTTTTCTCATGAACCCAGGTCTGGGCGGCGGGGTCGTCGCGTTCCAAATGCACCCACAGGAAGCCGTGTTCCGGTTTCCACGACGCGATGCCGGCCCAATCCAGTTCGCGGCAGCCGCCCTTGCCGTCGAAGACCAGGGCGAAGCGCAGGCCGGGTTCGGTGCCTGTGGTGATGCCGCTGTCCTTTGCCACGGGCATGAGCTTTCTCCTAGCTGATGCGGGTGAAGAACCGGGATAGACGCAGGCCCGACAGCCATTCTCCCACCGGGCGGTTCATGATGGGGAAGTCCCAGGAGCCGATGACGATCTCGGCCCGGCCGATCAGGTTTTCCACCGGCACGAAACCGACGCCGCCGGATTCGGCGGCCACCCGGCTGTCCAGGGAATTGTCGCGGTCGTCGCCCATCATGAACAGCATGCCGTCCGGCACGGTGATCTCGGGCGTTTCGTCCAGCAGGCCGCTCCAGGTCAGTTTCAAGATGGGGTGCCGGCGGCCTCCAGGCAAGGTTTCCGTCAGGCGGCGGGCGGGAATGCGCCGTCCGTCCTGCAACTCGACCACATCGGCGGCGACGTCTTCCAGGGGCAGCGTTTCGCCGTTGATCTCCAGCCGGCCGGAATGCATGCGGATACGGTCGCCGGGCAGGCCGATGACCCGCTTCACATAAACCACGCTGGTGTCGCGCGGCAGGCGGAACACCACCACGTCGCCCCGTTCGGGAAGCCTTTGGAACAGGCGGCTGTCGGAGGCCGGTCCGACATCCAGCGGCAGAGAGTAGCGGCTGTAGCCATAGGCGTATTTGCTGGCGATCAGTTCGTCGCCGATTTGCAGGGTCGGCTCCATCGAGCCGGACGGGACGTAGAACGGCTGGGCCAACGCGGAGCGGACGGCCAGAACCAGAATGATGATTCCGGCATATTGCGCCGTTTCACTGAGGATATGCTTGAACCGTCCGCGCTTCATTCCTGGCCTCTTCATTTGCCCGAGGCGACAGTCTCCAATAAAGCCAGCAGTCCCGCCAGTAACTTTTCCGGGTCGGGCGGGCAGCCGGGAATCACCAGATCCACCGGCACCACGGACGCCGCTCCGCCCAGCACGGCATAGCTGCCGGCAAAGCAGCCGCCGTTGTCGGCGCAATCTCCCACGGCCACCACCCATTTGGGGTGGGGGGCGGCGTCATAGGTGCGGCGCAGGGCTTCGGCCATGTTGATCGAGACGGGGCCGGTGACCAGGATGACGTCGGCATGGCGCGGACTGGCGACGAAAGAGATGCCGAAGCGTTCCAGATCGTAGACGGGACCGTTCAGGGCCTGTAGTTCCAGTTCGCAGCCGTTGCACGATCCGGCATCCACCTCGCGGATACGCAGGGATCGGCCTAGTTTTGCCTGGGCCCGTTCGGCGACATTGGCCCCCAGTTGCGCCAGGGCGTCGGCGTCGGAGGCGGGCTTGGCGATCGAAACGGGGCCTTTGAACAGGGTCCGCAAAAGGAGTCCGCGCAGGCGCATCAGAGGTCGGCTCCCGAATAGGAACAATTGAACGACTTATTGCACAGGGGAAAATCGGCGACGATGTTGCCTTCGATGGCCGCTTCCAGCAGCGGCCATTGGAACCAGGATGGATCGCGGGGATGGCAGCGCACCACCTTGCCCACTTCCGACAGGCGCACCCACATCAGGATTTCCCCGCGGAAGCCTTCGACCAACGCCATGCCTTCGCCGCCACGGGTGGGGATGGGACGGACGAACGGGCCGCCGGGAATGCCGTCCAGCAACTGCTCCAGCAGCGACAGGCTAGCCCGCACCTCTTCGATGCGCACCCAGATGCGGGCGCCGACGTCGCCGCCGGCCAGCAGCGGGATGGTCAGCTCCAGGTCTTCATAGGGGGCATAGCCGGGCGTCTTGCGGGCGTCTCCGGCCCGGCTGGAGGCCCGGGCGACGAAACCGCCGGCGCCGAAACGGTGGGCAAGCTCCGGCTTGACGATGCCGGTGCCGACGGTGCGGTCCTGCAGGCTGGGCTGATCGTCATAGATTTCTACCAACCGTTCGAAGTCGCCCCTCAGCGCGGCGATCACCGATCGCAGGGTGAAGGCGCCCTCGCGGGTGAGGTCGGCGGCGACGCCGCCGGGGATCACTTTGTCCATCATCAAACGGTGCCCGAAACAGGCGGCGGCAGCTTTCATCACCCGCTCGCGCAGGATCGTCGCCTGGGCCAGCATGATGGCGAAGGCGGCGTCGTTGCAGATGGCGCCGATGTCCAGCAAGTGGTTGGCGACCCGTTCAAGCTCGGCCATCACGGCGCGCAGCCAGTGGGCACGGGCCGGAGCCTCCTGGCTGCTGGCGGCTTCGATGGCGCGGGCGAAGGCCAGGGCATAGGCGACGGTGCTGTCGCCGGAAATGCGTCCGGCGATGCGGGCCGCCTCCATGATCGGCTTGCCGGTCATCAGCCCTTCGACGCCTTTGTGGGTGTAGCCCAGCCGCTCCTCCAGCCGCACCACCGTTTCGCCGGCGCAGGTGAAGCGGAAATGGCCGGGCTCGATGATGCCGGCATGAACCGGCCCTACGGGAATCTGGTGCAGGCTTTCGCCTTCCACCGGCAGAAACTGATAGGCGTGGGGCTGTTCGGGCCTCGATCCCTTGTGCAGGGACAGCGGCGACGAAGCCCAGCGGCCGTGATCAAGCCAGGGGCGTTCGTCTTTCAGCCCAAGGGGCGTGAAACCCCACAAATCGCGCAAGGCCCGCTCCAGCCGGATGGCTCCGGGCCGCACCTCGGACAGCGAGGGAAATTTCCGCTCCGGGCAAGACAGGCTGACCACGGCGATGGCTTCCGGTTCGGCCTCGTCGTCGCGGAAGGCGGCGTGAATTTCGGTGGCGTCGCCCCATAATCCAAGCAAGGTCCAGTCGTTCACCGACAACTGGTGAATCAGTTCCTTCCAGCCGCGCTCGTCGATCGGATGGCGCGGCCAGGGGCGATGCTGAGGCACCGTTTTCAGGCCGTCCAGGAATTCCCTCAAGGTGACGTTGCCCAGCATGGCGGCTTACCCCAGCATCTTGGCGACGGCCTGGAACCAGATCACCAGCGGTCCCGGCAGCATGATACCGGCCAGCAGGGCCAGCGACAGATGGGCGAAGATCGGCAGGTGGCCCATGGCGCGGGTGAAGCGGCTGGGGGCGCGGACGCCTTCCAGTCCCGGCAGCGGCGTCGGCGAGCCGAAGGCCAGTCCTTGCAACCGGATCACCAGCGCGGCGAAAGCCAGGATCAATCCCAGCATCACCGGCAACGCCAGCCAGGGATCGCGGGCGAAGGTCGAGCTGATGACCAGGAACTCGCTCATGAACACGCCCATGGGCGGCAGCCCGGCGATGGCGAGAACGCCCACCACCAGCGACCAGCCCAGCAGCGGCGTGCTGGCGGTCAGGCCGCGGATGTCGGCGATGCGCTTGGTGCCCGCCGCTTGGGCGATCATGCCGACGGCGAAGAAGATGGCCGACTTGACCAGACTGTGCATGGTCATGTGCAGCAACCCGGCGAAGTTGGCCAGCGGCCCGCCCATGCCGAAGGCGAAGGTCATGATGCCCATATGTTCGACGGAGCTATAGGCGAACAGCCGCTTGATGTCGCCCCGGCGGTAGAGCATGAAGGCGGCGACGAAGATGGACAGGCCGCCCAGCCCGATCATCAGCGGCCCCGGCGCCAAAGCATGGCCGTTGGCCGAGATCAGCATCTTGAAGCGCAGCAAGGCGTACAGGGCGACGTTCAACAGCAGCCCCGACAGCACGGCGGAAATCGGGGTCGGGCCTTCGGCGTGGGCGTCGGGCAGCCAGGCATGCATGGGGGCCAAGCCGGTCTTGGTGCCGTAGCCCACCAGCAGAAAGACGAAGCCCAGGCTGATCAGTTCCGGCTGGAAGGCTCCGGCCCGCTTGATCATGGCGCTCCAGGCCATGGCCGACATGCCGTCGCCCATCACCGGCTGAGCGGCCAGATAGACCAGAATGGTGCCGAACAGGGCCAAGCCGATACCGACGCTGCACAGAATGAAATATTTCCACGCCGCTTCGATGGCTTCTCGCGTCCGGTACAGGCTGACCATCAGAACCGTGGTCAGGGTCGCGCCTTCCACCGCCACCCACAGCACGCCGATGTTGTTGGCCGACAGAGCCAGCAGCATGGTGAACATGAAAGCCTGATACATGGCGTGATAAAAGCGCAGTTGCAGCGGCGTCAGGCGGCTGCCCTTGCTTTCTCGGGTGATATAGGCCGCCGAGAACAGCGAGGTGGTGAACCCGACGAAGCAGGTCAGCACCACCAGATAGACGTTGAAGTCGTCGATGAACAGCAGCGGGCCGGGCTCGGGCCGGCTGACGAACAGCAGGCAGGACGCCGCCAGGGTCAGAGCCGACACCACCGCGTTGCCCCAGGCGCCCCAGCGCCAGCGGGGCAGCAGGGCCAGCAGCGGGGCCCCGGCCAACGGAAGCCCCAGCACCCAGGGAAGCGGATCGGCGAGAATGGCGGCGGCGGCGCCGATCATCGGCGTTCTCCGCGGTAGCTTTCCAGATAGGCCAGATCCAGGCTGTCGAAGCGTTCCCGGATGCGAAAGAAGAAGATGCCGAACAGGGTCATCGCCACCAGCACCGAAAAGGCGATGCTGATCTCAACCACCAGCGGCATGCCCTTGGCTCCCACGGCTCCCAGCAGCAGGCCGTTCTCCAAGGCCATGAAACCGACCACCTGGGTGACGGCGTTGCGGCGGGTGATCATCATCAGCAGGCCCAGCAGAACCACCGACATGGCCAGGGCGATGCTTTCGCGGGTCAGGGCGGTGGCGTTTTCGGTGACGGGCAGCACCAGCACGATCGACAGGGCCACCAGCCCAACCCCGGCCATCATGGTCGGGCCGATGCCCAGGGCGGTTTCCACCGTGCGGTGAATGCCCAGTTTGCGCACCAGCCATTGCAGGGCGGCGGGCACGGCGATTCCCTTGAACAGCAGGGCGATGGCAGCGGTGGCGTAAAGGTGCGGAGCGTCCTGGACGTAGGCTTGCCATGCGGCGGCGGCGGCCAGGGCCATGGCCTGTAGCGAATAGGTGCGGATGACGGCGGCCATCCGCCGCTGATACAGCAGGCCGAAGCCCATCATCAGCACGGTGGCGCCGATCAGATGGGCGGTATCGTAGGAAATGGCGGCGTTCAGGGGCATCACACCGCCTCCGACACGTACAGGAAGACGATGGCCAGCAGAGCCAGCAGCAAGGCGCCCCCCAGGAAATCGGCGATGCGGAAGATGCGCATTTTGGCCACCATGGTCTCGAACAGGCCCAGCAGCGCCGCCAGCCCCAGCACCTTGGCGGCCCAGGCGGCCAGTCCGACCAGAATCCAATGCGGTCCGTCGCCGGCCTGGGCGATGCCCCAGGGGGCGAAGACGCAGACGATCATCGACAGGAACAGCAGCAGGCGGACCATCGACGCTGCTTCCATCAAGGCCAGATGACGACCCGAATATTCCAGCACCATGGCTTCATGGACCATGGTCAGTTCCAGATGGGTGGTCGGGTTGTCGATGGGGATGCGGCCGTTTTCGGCGATGGCCACCATCAGCAGCGCCCCCAGGGCCAGACCGACCGACACCTCCAGCCCCACATGGCCGGACAGGACGAAATTCACCAGATGCGCGGGAGAGGTGGTGTGGGCCAGCAGGCTCAGGCTGAAGATCACCATCAGCATGGCCGGTTCGGCCAGGCTGGCGATGAACATCTCGCGGCTGGCGCCCAATCCGCCGAAGGGCGTACCGACATCCAATCCGGCCAGGGCGGTGAAGAAACGGGCCACGCCCAGCAGCGCCACCAGGGCGATCAGGTCGGCGGCGGGAGTCATGACCATATCCGTGGTTACGGTGGGCAGAATGGTTGCCGCCAGCCAGACCGAGACGAAGACGAAATAGGGAGTCGAGCGGAACAGCCACGAGGCGCTGTCGGCCACCACCGATTCCTTTTGCAGCAGCCGCCACAGATCACGATAGGGCTGCAGCGGCGATGCGCCCCGGCGGCCTTGCAGCCGGGCTTTGGTCAGGCGCACGACGCCGATGGTGAAAGGGGCAAAGCCCACCACCAGCCAGGTATGGAGGATGCCCCACAGCAGCGCCGTCATGACGACGACCTCAGGGCGACCACCAGCAACAGCAGCACCAGCGTCCAGAACATCATCAGCAGATATTGGCGTACGGTCAGGAACTGCAGCCGGTCGACCCGATCGGCCAGCCATTGCACCGTGCGAATGATGCCCTGATAGAGGCCGTCCCAGACGGGGTCGACCATCCTCACGGAAAAACGGGCCGGAGAGATGTCGCCGGGCGGCGGCATCTCCACCGTTTCACGGGCGGAGAAAACGGTCGCGCCGAACACCCGCCGCGCCGGTTGCGAAAAACTGTCGGCGCTGTATTGGGCGTTGGGCAGCTCTTCCGGATGACCGCAATCCCAGGCTGGGGCGCGGCGCAATTTGCGGGTGCCGAAGTGATGGACCACCAAAATGGTGGTGATGGCCAGAGCGATGCCGGTCAGCATGACCATGGTGGCGGAATAGGAGCCGGCGGTGGCCGACACCGGGCTCAACCACGGCCAGCCCAGAATGGCGGACGGAAGCTTGACCTTGATCAGCGGTTCGACCACCGAGGCGATGCCGGTCGACACCATCACCGGAAAAATGCCCAGAACCAGACAAAACAAGGCCGGCAGAGCCATGGCCACCTGCATGGTCAAGGGCGCGTCCTCGGCGATGCGGGCGGCATCGGTGCGGGGCCGGCCCAGGAAGGCGACGCCGAAGGCGCGCACGAAGCAACTGGCGGCGAAAGCGGCGGCCAGGGCCATCATCACGCCGACCACCGGCACGCCGAAGCGCATGGCCCAATGGGCGACGGTAGGGCCGTGGAACAGGGCCTGGAAGACCAGCCATTCCGAGACGAAGCCGTTCAGCGGCGGCAGGGCGGAAATGGCGCAGGCGCCCACCAGGAAACACAGGCCGGTGACGGGCATGCGGTTGAACAGCCCCCCCAGTTTGTCCAGGTCGCGCTGCCCGGTGGCGGCGATCACCGCGCCCGCACCCATGAACAGCAGGCTTTTGAACAGGGAATGGTTCAGGATGTGATAGAGGGCGGCCACCAGGGCCAGGGCCGCCAGTTCTGTTTCCCCATGATCGCGGAAGGCGGCGGCAAGCCCCAGGGCGATCACCACGACGCCGATATTTTCCACCGTCGAATAGGCCAGCAGGGTTTTCAGGTCGCGTTGCATCAGGGCGTAGAAGATGCCCAGCACGGCGGTCAGCCCGCCGGCCACCATCATGACGAAACCCCATTCCCAGCCCACCGCCGGGCACAGATCGAACAGGATGCGGATCAGGCCGTACAAAGCCACCTTGGTCATCACGCCCGACATCAGGGCCGAGACGTGGCTGGGCGCCGCCGGATGGGCCAGGGGCAGCCAGGCGTGTAACGGCACCAGACCGGCTTTCGATCCGGCTCCCAGCAAGGCCAGCAGAACGACGGCGGCGGCGGCGGTGCCGGCGGCGTGATGGGCGCGGATCGTGGCGAAATCATAGGTTCCGCCCGTCCCGGCCATCAGACCAAAGGCCGCCAGCAGGCAGAAGGTGCCGAAGGCGGCCATGATCAGATAGACGGAAGCGGCATGGCGGGCCTGGTCGCTTTTGTGGTCCGACAGGACCAGCAGCCAGGACGACAGCGACATGAATTCCCAGGCCACCAGAAACACGAAGGCGTCGTCGGCCACCAGCACGCCGTTCATGCCGAACAGGAACAGGGGGAACAGCGGCGTCACCCGTCCGGGATCCGGCAGGTGGTGTGAATAGCCGATGGCGTACAGCGACGCTAGGGCCGCCGGAATATTGATCGCCATCAGGAAAAAGGCCGACAGGCTGTCGAGCCGGAAATGCGCCGACATCCAGGGCAGCCCGAACGGCAGGACGGCGGTGGGGATATGGCCTTGCGCCGCGCCCATCAGGTACGTGGCGGCGTCGGTGGTCAGCACCAGAGTCACGGCGCAGCAGCAGGCGTTGACGAACATATGGATAGCAGCCAGCCGTCTTCCCGCCACGGCGGCGATGCCGAGACCCAGAAGAAAAATCATTGCCGACCCGATGATCATATGAACATGCCGCCCTTGTGCGGGAGGAGCCGGGAACCGATGTGACAGGAAGCGCCGAAGACCCAGTCGGCGGAACCCCAGGATATCCATCGGATGACTGCTGCGCAATGGAGGCCGCGCAAGAATGTTGCAAGGTTCTTCTCGAAGACGGCACCAAGAATGTTGCGGTAGCGAAGGGCTTGCTCCACCCTGGGGGCCAGGGAGACGAAGATGGGCCTTCGCAAAACCGCGTTGATGTTGCTTGCCATGCTGGTGGCGTCGCCGCCGGCCTGGGCCGAATCCTTGCGCTATCTGCAGATCGGCACAGGGCCGCCGGGAGAAACGCATTTCCTGCTGGGCGGCTTGATTTCCAGCGCTGTCTCGAATCCTCCGGGCCTGCGTTCCTGCGGCAAGGGCGGAGGCTGCGGCGTGCCCGGATTGATCAGCATGGCTAGCGCCACCAAGGGATCGGTGGCCAATGTGCAGGAAATCGCTGCCGGCCATCTGGACGCCGCCGTGGTGCAGGCCGATATCGCCCTGTGGGCCTATCAGGGGGAGCCTCCCTTCGAAGGGCAGCCAATCCGCGTTTTACGTTCGATCGCCCGCATCGGAGCCGACCAGTTGCAGGTGGTGGTGCGCAAGGGCGGACGCATTCAGTCCTTGAAAGACATAAAGGGCAAACGGGTGTCGCTGGGGGAAAAGGGGTCCGGCACGCTGATCCATTCCCGCATGCTGCTGAGCGCCTTGGGCCTGAAGGAAAGCGACATCAAAGCCGAGACCCTGCGCTCGGCCGAAGCGGCCGACGCCATGGCCCAGGGAAGGCTTGACGCCATCATCGTGCTGGACGCGGCGCCGTCTCCGGCGATCGCCGCTTTGGCCGACCGGCAGGCGGTGCTTTTGCTGGCGTTGGACAAGGCGACCATCGCCGCTTTGCGCAAGGTCGATCCCCTGCTGCACGAAGATGAAATTTCCCCGGCCAGCTATCTCGGACAGGATCAGCCGGTGCCGACCCTGTCGGTGGCGGTGTCGCTGGTGGCCTCGGGCAATCTGCCCGACGATCTGGTGGAGGGGATGACCCGGACCCTGTGGAGCCCGGTCACCCAGCAATTGCTGAAGGACGGCGGCGTGGTGCCGGGCCGCGATCCGGCCACTATCGGCACCGCCCTGAATGGGTTGGCCTTGCCGCTGCATCCCGGGGCGGCGCGGTTCTACGCCGCCCAAGGGGCGATAGAGTAAACGCGGGTTTCTATTCCGCCGCCTGTTCCTGGCGGGCGTCTTCGATCCATTCCCGCATGGCTGGCAAAGCCAGGGTGGCCTCGACGTAAGCCTGGCTGACCGGATCCAGCTTGACGCCGTAGGTGTGGAAGCGGGTGGCGACGGGGGCGAACATGGCGTCGGCGATGCTCCAGCGGCCGAACAGAAAATCGCCGCCGGCCCCGAAGCGGGTGCGGCAATCCTGCCAAATGGCCTGAATGCGGACGATGTCGGGTTGAGCCTCTTCGGGAATCTGCGGCATATCGGTGCGCTCCAGCACGTCCATGGACAAATGCTGGCGCAGGCCCATGAAGCCGGAGTGCATTTCGGCGCTGATGGACCGGGCAAGAGCGCGGGTTCCCCGGTTCTCGGGCCAGAGCGGCACGGCGCAGGCCATCTCGGCCACATATTCGCAGATGGCCAGGGAATCCCACACCAGCAGTCCGCCGTCTTTCAGCAAAGGAACCTTGCCGCTGGGAGAGTGCGCCAGAATCTGCTGCTTGGTGTCGGGCTGACGCAGCGTGACCTTCACTTCATCGAACGGCAGGCCGGCCTGCTTCAGCGCCAGCCAGGGGCGTAGGGACCAGGATGAAAAACGCTTGGTGCCGATGACCAGCTGAAGACGGGACATGGAATGTTTTCCTTGGTGCGAGGCGATGCGGGGAGAGGGTGGGCGATCTTGCGGCTGTTCGCAAGAGGTCGGCCGCTACCTATGCGCTAAGTCCTTGAGAGCTTTAAGTTTCGATGATGCGAAGGTAGGAGGGATGATCCCAATGGACCATAAATTAGGATCAATGATTCATGCTAGCTTCATCCTCGTGGTCGGGGGGCCTTTAGGGTGCTGCGTGAATATGGTGTCTTTCAAGGCATCTGAAAAGAGACGCTGGGCCCAATGAACGTGCGGGGGCATCAATGCAATTTTCGTCGATTAAAGCCAAGATTTCGACATTGGCCGGGTTAAGTCTGTTTGGTACGGCGGCGGCGATTGTCATCGCCAGCATCAGCTTTTCCAACAGTTCCAACTCCTATGTGGAAAACAGCGTTTCGGATCTGTTGGACCGCAAGACCAAAGACTATGCGACGACCCTGGCGTCGACCCAGGCCGGCATCATCCGTTCGAGTCTGGACGAAGCTTTGTTGACCGCCCGCACCATGGCGCATTCCTTCGAAGTGATCGCCTCGTCGAAGATGAGCGGTGAAGGCATGCGGCGTCAGCATATCAACGACGTGCTGCTGTCGGTGCTGCGCGAAGAGCCGAAATTCAACGGCACCTATACCGCTTGGGAGCCGGACGCTCTGGACGGCGACGACGCCTCTTTCCGCAACAAGCGTGAAACCGGCACCGATGCTTCCGGCCGGTTCATTCCCTATTGGAATCGCGACGCCCAAGGCAAGATCGCCATGCAGCCGCTGGTCGAATACGACAGCCGCGAGACCCATCCCAACGGCGTGATGAAGGGCGGCTGGTACATCGGTCCGAAGGAAACCGGCAAGGAAAGCGTGTTGGGGCCGCTTCCCTACATCGTCCAGGGCAAGGCCGTGTTTCTTGCCACCATCTCTGTGCCGATCGTTGTGAATGGCAAATTTGCCGGAGTGGCGGGGACGGATTTCAATCTAGAAACCGGGCAAAAAATCGCGACCGGCGTCAGTTCGGCGATCTTCGGCGGCAAGAACGAAGTGGTGATCTTGAGCGACAAGGGGCTGGTGGTTGCCGACAGCGCGCATCCCGAATTGATCGGCCAGAGCTATGCCGGTTCGAGCAAGAGCTGGGATGCCGATCTGAATATCATCCGGTCCGGCCAGGAGAACATTTCCTGGCAGCAGGAGACCGGCATGCTGCGGGTGTTCGCGCCGATTCCCCTGGGGCATACCGGCAAGCCCTGGTCGGTGCTGATCTCGGTGCCGCGCGACGTGGTGCTGGCCGAGGCCAATAAGTTGAGCGGCGATCTGAGGGACCGGGCCGGCCGGTCCGTGGTGTGGCTGTCGCTTCTCGGTGGCGGCGTCGCCTTGGCCGCCATCTTCGCCATGTGGTTCGTGGCCGGCGGCATCAGCCGTCCGGTGGTGCGGATGACCGCCACCATGGGGCGTCTGGCGCAGGGCGATCTGACTGCCGACATTCCCGGCACCGGCAACAAGGACGAAATCGGTGAAATGGCCAAGGCGGTCCAGGTGTTCAAGGACAACGCCATCAACGTCGAGCGCATGCGCAAGGATCAGGAATTGGCCGAGGCCCGTTCCGCCGAGGAGCGCCGCAAGGCCATGAACCAACTGGCCGACAGTTTCGAGGCCTCGGTCATGGGGGTGGTGCAGTCGGTGGCCGGTGCCGCCACCGGCATGGAACGCAACGCCGAGGCGATGTCGTCCATGGCCGGAGAGGCCACTATGCAGGCCGCCAGTGTCGCCGCCGCCGCCGAACAGGCCACCACCAATGTGCAGACGGTGGCTTCCGCCGCCGAGGAGCTGTCGTCTTCGATTTCCGAGATCGCCCGGCAAGTGGGCGAAGCGGCGCGGATATCCACCTCGGCGTCCGAGGAAGCGGCCAGAACGAACGAGATGGTGCAGTCGCTGGCCGTCGCCGCCGATCGTATCGGCCAGGTGGTACAGTTGATCAACGATATCGCCAGCCAGACCAACCTGCTGGCCTTGAACGCCACCATCGAAGCGGCGCGGGCCGGCGACGCCGGCAAAGGCTTCGCCGTGGTCGCCGGCGAGGTGAAGAATCTGGCCAACCAGACGGCCAAGGCCACCGAGGAAATCTCGGGCCAGATTACCGCGGTGCAAGAGGAAACGAGGCGGGCGGTGGGGGCCATCCGCACCATCGGCGAAATCGTCGAGCAGGTTCGGGAAATTTCCTCGGGCATCGCCTCGGCGGTCGAGGAGCAGGGAGCCGCCACCCAGGAAATCGCCCGCAATGTCCAGGAAGCGGCGCGGGGAACCGAAGCCGTGTCGAATACCATCGCCTCGGTCAGCCATGCCACCAGTTCCACCGGCACGGAAGCCGACAAGGTCCGGCTGGCCACGGCCGATCTGGCCCGCGATTCCGACCGTCTGCGCAGCGAGGTTTCGTCTTTCCTGACCACGGTGCGGGCGGGCTAGACGATCCTGGAGCCATCGTCAAGGGCGGAGGGGTAAAATCCCCTCCGCTTTTTTCGTCTGGGCCCCTATGACAAAAAGCGATTTTCAACCGGCTCGGCTTTGTCCATCCTGTGCGGGCTTTAGCCTGAGGGAGTTTGAACGGTGCTGGATCATCTGACCGCCGACACTAGCGAGTCCATGGTGGCGATCACCCTGGTGAGCAAGCCGCGTTTCAAGGAGTGGCTTTCCACCCAGACTTCGGCTGTCAGGAACTGGTGCGAAAGCCAATCTTTCGGCGGGGAAACCGGAGCTGTCTGTCTGGTGCCCGGCGAAACCGGGCGTGTCGAGCGGGCTTTGTTCGGGCTGGACGAGGCCGATCCCTGGAGCTGGGCCGTCTTGCCCGCCAAGCTACCGGTCGGCCGCTACCGCATCGACGGCCCCCTGGATGCCCGCGCCGCCGACTGGGCGGCCATGACCTGGGAATTGGCCTGTTATCAGTTTCACCGCTACAAAAGCAAGAACGGCCGCGAATGGCCGGTGCTGCTGTGGCCGGACGAAGCCAACCGCGATCAGGTGGAGCGGCTGGTGCACGGCGTCACTCTGGTGCGCGATCTGGTCAATACTCCCGCCGAGGACATGGGGCCGGAAGAACTGGCGCTGACCGCCACCGGTCTGGCGGAAAAGCATGGCGGACGCATCCGCACTATCGTCGGCGACGCCCTGCTGGCGGAAAACTATCCCTTGATCCACGCCGTGGGCCGGGCTTCGAGCCGGGCTCCGCGTTTGATCGATTTGCGCTGGGGCGATGAAATGGCGCCGCGCATCACCATCGTCGGCAAGGGAGTCTGTTTCGATTCCGGTGGACTGGACCTGAAGTCGTCCTCGAACATGAAGCTGATGAAAAAGGACATGGGCGGCGCCGCCCACGCCCTGGCTTTGGCCCAGATGATCATGGAAGCCGGATTGCCGATTCGTCTGCGGGTGCTGATCGCCGCCGTCGACAATGCGGTGTCGGGTTCCGCTTTCCGGCCTTTGGACATCGTCAAAAGCCGCAAGGGGCTGACCGTCGAAATCGGCAATACCGACGCCGAGGGCCGATTGGTGCTGGCCGATTGCCTGGCCGAAGCCGACCGCGAGACGCCGCGCCTGATCATCGATCTGGCGACCCTGACCGGCGCCGCCCGTACGGCGCTGGGGCCCGATCTTCCGGCTTTGTTCACCTCCGACGACAAGCTGGCCGCCGATTTTCAGGCCTCCGCCGATCTGGTGCACGACCCTTTGTGGCGGCTGCCTTTGTGGAAGCCTTATCGTCGCATGATGGACGGCAAGCTTGCCGATCTGACCAACGCTTCGGACAGTCCCCATGCCGGGGCCATCACGGCGGCGCTGTTCCTGCAGGAATTCGTCTCGCCGGGAACGCCCTGGGCGCATCTCGACCTGTTTGCCTGGAACCCGTCGCCGCGTCCCGGCCGGCCCGAGGGCGGCGAGGCCATGTGTCTGCGGGGGATTTATCACATGATCTCGCAGAAATTCCCCTCATGACATCCTGATGGTGATTGCCGGAAAGGCTTTGCTCGGGTAATTTCGTGCACGGAACGAGATGGATTGGTCATGGGCTTTGAACTGAAGGCGGTACAGGCGCTCGATCTCTGGCGTGGAGCCATTGTCGAAAGCGTTCGCAGGGAGGCACCGGATCTGTCGGCGCGTCAGATGGCGTTGCTGCTTACGGTCTATCTGACGCCGCCGCCGCATACGGTGCGCGGTCTGGCGACGACTCTGAATATTTCCAAACCGGCCATCACCCGGGCTCTCGACCGATTGAGCGATTATGGGCTGGTTCGTCGCAAGGTGGACGAGGCCGACCGCCGCAGCGTGCTGATTCAACGCACCGTCAAGGGCTCCGTGTTTTTGCGTGAATTCGGCGACATCATCGTTACCGCCGCCGCCGCTGGTTCCGACGGCGAGCCCAGCGCCGGCTGATCGGACGTTCCGGGAAAGGATGGTCATGGCCGACGAAGTGGACGCCCACATTCTGCTGGCCGATATCTCCGGATATACCAGCTTTCTCAAAGCGAATACCGTTACCCTGCGTCACGCCACCCAGATTGTCTCCAGTCTGCTGGAGGCGGTGATGGCCGCCGCCGAAGGGCCGGTTCATGCCAATAAAGTGGAAGGCGACGCCGTTCTGTTCGTGGCTCCGGCGGATGGCGGAAGCGACGCGGCGGATCGGGCGTCGTGGCGTTCCATCGGCCGCTTCTTCCAGGCTTTTTACGTCCGCCGGGCCGAGCTTGAGGCGGAAAATACCTGCCCCTGCGAGGCTTGCCTGGGCTTGGGGCGCTTGAACCTGAAAGTCATTTCCCACCATGGTCGGCTGTTGCGCCACAAGGTCCGCCGCTTCGAGGAAGTGTCGGGGTTCGATCTGGTGATCGCTCACCGGCTGCTGAAAAACCAGGTTGAAGGCTCCCGCTATCTGTTGTCCAGCGAGACGGCCTGGAGACGCTACGGCGCGCCGGTCGACGGTGTCCGCCATGTCGAGGATTGCGAAGGCGTGGGCGAAGTCCCGGTGGTGGTGGTCCACGATGCCGCCGCCCTGCTGACCGAGGTTTTGCCGCCGATCAAGGCTACGTTGGGCCGGCGGCTGCAAGATTGGTGGAAAAAGCATGTGGTGCTGGTTCCCGTGCTCGGGCCGCATTTGATGACGCGCGAGGCGCGTCATCTGCACGGATATTGCAAACATTGAACCCGGCGGCCAGACAGGCTTTCGACGAAGCCGCGGCCTGCCATCACCGTGGCGACAAACGGGGAGCTGTCGCAGGTTATCACCGGGCCATCGCCCTTGATCCCCATTATGCTGAAGCCTACAGCAATATGGGCGTCGATCTTCTTGAACTGGGGGCGGCGGACGCCGCCTTGGCGGCTTATGACGTCGCGTTGACGCTCAACCCCGATTTTGTCGAAGCCTACAATAATCGGGGCAACGCTCTGTTGCGGCTGCACCGCTCGCAGGAGGCCGAGGCTGATTTCCGCCGAGCCTGCGGTTTGCGGCCCGATCTTTACCAGCCCCTGACCAATCTGGGGCAGGCCCTGCTGTTCCAGAACCGCATCGACGAAGCCGTCGAATGCCTGCGCCGGGCGGTCGACATGGCGCCCCATGACGCCGACGTCGTCAATGACCTGGGCTGCGCCCTGGCGCAGGGAAACCGCTGCGCCGAGGCGTTGGATTGCTATATCCAGGGTATTCGGCTGGCTCCGGATTATCCGCGGCCCAGGGTGAATTACGCCCTGATGCTGATGAAGCTGGGACGTTTGCAGGAAGGCTGGCAGGCCTATGAATGGCGCTGGCGGGCGCGTGCCGAAAACGCGCGGCCCATCGGCCCCGAGTGGGACGGCGCTCCGTTGAACGGGCGGACCTTGCTGCTGTTCGGAGAACAGGGCTATGGCGACAGCCTGCAATTCATCCGCTTCGTCTCAGGCCTGAAAACCGATGACGGGCAGGTGGTGCTGATGGTGCCGGCCCGGCTGAAACGCCTGTTCGAAAACATTTCCGGTCTCGACGCGGTGATCGGCCATGACGAGACGCCGCCGCCCTATGACTGCCAAATGTCGTTGATGAGCCTGCCGCGCATTGTCGGGCTGACCTTGGAGAGGATTCCCGCCGCCGTGCCTTATCTGGCTCCCGATCCGCAGCGAATGGAGGTCTGGCGGAAAAGGCTGTCCGTGCTGCCTGGAAAAAAGGTAGGGCTGGTCTGGTCGGGCAATCCCCGCCGTCACGACGAGGAGGCGACCCGGCTGGATCGTCGCCGCAGCCTGAGACTCGAAGCTTTCGCGCCTTTGGCGGGCATGGCCGGCCTGTCGCTGGTCAGTCTGCAAAAGGATGCCCCGGAGGGAGACGCGATGCCGCCGTCGGGTCTGCAATTGGCCGATTGGATGGGAGCCGTCGGCGATTTCGCCGAGAGTGCGGCGCTGGTGATGGGGCTTGATCTGGTGGTGACGGTGGACACGGCGGTCGCCCATCTGGCCGGAGCCTTGGGCAAGCCGGTCTGGATCTTGTCGCGGTATGACGGATGCTGGCGCTGGCTGATGGATCGGGACGACAGCCCCTGGTATCCCACGGCCCGCCTCTATCGCCAGAACGCGCCCGGCGACTGGTCGGACCCGTTGGCCCGGCTGATCCGCGATCTGCGGATTTTCTGCGCCGACTGAAGAGCGGCTACCAGACGAGAACCTTACCGGCGGCTTTTTTCTTCGTCTCTTCCTTCTGCTCCCGCAGCTTGTTCATCAGAACCCAGTCGTCGACCTTCATGAAGCGGGGGGCGAGGAACTGATAGACCCGGCCGAGAATGTTGCTGATCTGGTACGAGACGCAGACTTCGACTTTCTTCCATTCGCCGATCAGGTCTTCCCAGGCCATCAGGCGGATGTGCAGGTCGTCGCGCATGCCGCGGATGAAGCGCACCTGGTTTTCCAGATTTTTCAGAACCGACAGGATTTCGCCGGTCTGGGCGTCCACTTCCAGAAAGCGGCGCTTGAAATCGTTGACGGCGATCTGGAACAGTTTGCGGATCTGGTCGATCATGTCGCAGACCGAGCGTTCGCGGGAATAGACCTTGCGCAGGCCGTCGACCTTTTTCTGAATGTTCTGAACGTCGCCGAATTTGTCCCGCAGCGCCTCGATATAGGCCAGCTCGTGAGTCAGCTTCTCGACGTATTTCAGCATTTCCTGCTTGTTTTCACGGCCGATACCCAGGCGCTCCGCCGCTTCGCCGAACGCTTCGTTGACCTTTTTCTTGGTGGCGGGGTCGTCAGCCAACTGCACCAGGGCGTCGGGGTCGGTAATCAGATCGTCCACGCCGGTCAGCCAATTGACCAACTGCATGCTGATGCGCTGATGGGCCACGACCACATGCCGCTGGGTCAGCTCCCAGGTGGCTTCGCCGGTGATGATTTCCTTGGGCAGGGGGTCGCCCACCGCCAATCCGCTGACATATTTCAATCCTTCGGACAGCAGGTCCAGCATATGGCAGTCGTTGTCCTTCAGGGCGAACTCGCGTTTCACGCCGGGAAAGGGCAGGGCCGCCTTGTTGTTGCCGACGGTGACGCACATCACCGGCTCGTTGGCCTGGTGATTGTAAACGAAGTGACAGCCTTCAAACTTGGCGAAGATGGGGTGCTCGAACACCACGTGGGTGGGCATTTCCTCTTCGGACGGCTTGGACTTGGCGGAAACGGGTGACGACTCGGACATTGCACGACCCCCCGGCGGCGCAACAAGAGTGACGAGAGTTCTGTAAACCAGAGGTAACAGAACAGCACATAATCTTCCCGTCTGCACGGAAATTAGATCGAGCGTCTCGTTCTTATGTCTTTTGCCCTGGGATTAAGTAATCTTTCGATTACGACTCAGCCTTGCTCGCGGGCCAACGCCCGCCAGGCGATGTCGCGGCGGCAAAAGCCCTCGGGCCAGCGGATGCGGTCCACCGCCTGATAGGCGCGGGCCTGGGCTTCCTTGACGGTCTTGCCCGTGGCGGTTACGCCCAAGACGCGCCCGCCGGTGGCCAGAACACGGCCTTGCTCGTCGGATTTGGTGCCGGCATGCAGCACGGTCACGCCTTCGACCTGACCGGCTTCGGCCAGACCTTCGATAACGGTGTTCTTGGCATAGGAACCGGGATAGCCGTTGGCGGCCATCACCACCACCAGGGCGGGGTCGTCGGACCATTCCACGGTTTTTCCCGCCAGCTTGCCTTCGGCGGCGGCCAGCAGCAGTTCCACCAGATCGGATTTCAAGCGGGCCATCAGCACCTGGCATTCGGGATCGCCGAAGCGGACGTTGTATTCCAGCAGCTTGACCCGCTGGCCTTCCGGCTTGTCGTTGTCGATCATCAGACCGGCGAACAGGACGCCCTTGTAGGGTTTGCCTTCGGTGGCCATGCCGCGCACGGTCGGCATCACGCACCGTTCCATGATCTGGCGTTCGACCTCGGACGTGACTACCGGAGCGGGGGAATAGGCGCCCATGCCGCCGGTGTTGGGGCCGGTGTCGCCGTCGCCGACGCGTTTGTGGTCCTGGGCGGCGGCCAGCGGCAGGGCCGTCTCGCCGTCGACGATGGCGAAGAAGCTGGCTTCCTCGCCGGTCAGGAATTCTTCGATCACCAGTTCGTCGCCGGCCGCGCCGAACACCTTGTCGCCCATCATGGAGTCGACCGCGGTCAAGGCTTCGTCCAGGGTCATGGCCACCACCACGCCCTTGCCGGCGGCCAGGCCGTCGGTCTTGACCACGATGGGGGCGCCCTGCCGGCGGATGTAGGCCTTGGCCGCTTCGGCGTCGGTGAAGCGGCCGTAAGCGGCGGTCGGCACCCCGTACTTGGCGATGATGTCCTTCATGAAGCCCTTCGAGCCCTCAAGCTCGGCGGCGGCGGCGCTGGGGCCGAAGCTCTTGATGCCGACGGCGTCCAGCTTGTCGGCCAATCCCAGCACCAGCGGCGCTTCCGGGCCGATCACCACGAAGTCGACCTTCTGCTCCACGGCGAAGCGGGTCAGGGCGTCGACGTCCTCGGCGCCGATGGGAACCAGCGTGGCGACGGAGGCGATACCGGCATTGCCCGGAGCGCACAGCAATTCCGTGCAGCGCGGAGAGCGGCGCAACGCCCAGCACAAAGCATGCTCACGGCCACCGGAACCGACCACCAGGATCTTCATCGCTCAACACTCCGACCAAAGGCTTTCTCTTGGTCGGGGGTTTTAGCATTGTCCGGGGGGCATTGCCAGCGGAGTGGGACGGTTGTTCGTGCTACCTTAGAGCCGTTTTGGGACCATGCGACAGGATAGGAAATGGACGTTCAGCCATCGCAACCGACCCTGAGCGGCGTTTGCGTCGAACTCAGGCCTTTGCAGGTCGAGCATGCCAATGCTTTGCTGGAAGCGGCGGCTGACGGCGATCTGTGGAATCTGAAAGTGACGGTGGTTCCCAATCGGGAGACCGTTCACGACTATATCGCCAAAGCCCTGGCCGGCCGGCAAACGGAAACGGTCATGCCGTTCGTTGTCGTCCGGCGCGACCTGGGGCGGGTGGTCGGCAGCACCCGCCTCTGGAAGATCGACCGCGCGAACCGGAAAATGGAGATCGGCCATACCTGGCTGGCCGCCTCGGTCCAGCGATCCGGCATCAATACCGAGGCGAAGTTTCTGTTGCTGTCCTATGCCTTTGAAACGATGGACGCCGTCCGCGTGCAGTTCACCACCGACGAACTGAACGAAAAATCCCGCGCGGCTATTTTGCGGATCGGGGCGAAACAGGAGGGCGTAGTGCGCAACGAACGCATCATGCCCGATGGACGCAAGCGGAACTCGGTGCGCTTCAGCATCATTGACGACGAATGGGCCGAGGTCAAAGCTGCCTTGCTGCGTAAAATGGCCCAGCCGGCATGGCCGCCGGTTCAGAACAGCATCAGTTGATCCCCAGACGCGGGCGGCGGTTTGAACTGGCTGGTGTCGAGGGCGTAGCCTGGGCCGTTCAGACCCAGTTTGCGTTGCGCGACGCGGAACCGTTGATACAGCAGTTCGGCATGGGGGCCGCTGCCGGTGAAACGTTTGCCAAAGGCGGGATCGTTGAGTCTGCCGTTGCGTTGCTGGCTGACCAGCGACAGCACATGGGCGGCGCGGTTGGGAAAATGAACCGCCAGCCAATCGGCGAAAAGTTCCTTCACCTCGTAAGGCAGCCGCAGCAGGATGCAGCCGGCGCTTCGGGCTCCGGCTTCCTTGGCGGCGGTCAGAATGGCTTCCAGTTCATGATCGTTGATCCGCGGAATCATCGGCGCGGCCAGGACGGCCGTGGGGATGCCGGCTTCGGCCAGACGGGCGATGGCGTCGAGCCGTTTGCCTGGCGTGGCGGCCCGCGCTTCCAGCTTGCGGTGCAGGCCGCGGTCCAGGGTGGTGATGCTGACGGCGACCGAAGCCAGTCTTTTTGCGGCCATGGCTCCCAGAATGTCGATGTCGCGGGTGACCAGATGGCTTTTGGTGACGATGGCGACTGGATGGTTGAAGGCGGCCAGCACCTCCAGGCAGTCGCGCATGATGCGGTATTTTCGTTCGATGGGCTGATAAGGGTCGGTATTGGTGCCGATGGCCAGCACGGCGGGGCGATAACCCGCTTTGCGCAATTCCGCCGCCAGCAGGTCCGGGGCGTTGGGTTTCGCCAGCAGCCTGGTTTCGAAATCCAGGCCGGGCGACAGGTCGAGATAGGCGTGTCCGGGCCGGGCGAAGCAATAGACGCAGCCGTGCGCGCATCCCCTGTATGGATTGACGGAGCGGTCAAAGGGAATGTCGGGCGAGTCGTTGCGGGTGATGATGGTTCGCGCTCTTTCCAGATGTACCATGGTCGGCAGGGGAGACTCTTCGTCCTTGCCCCCTATCCAGCCGTCATCGAACGCTTCCATGGACAAACGGTCGAAGCGGGGTTTGGGGTTGATGCGGGCGCCGCGCGCCTTGGGCCAATCGTCACGGGTCATGACTAGAACATATCATGAACAATTGTGGCGGGGCGAGTCGCCGATGAAGGCATCTTGCCCCTGGCGTCGGCTCCGCCTATCTTGCCCTTATGTCCGATTCGCCACCGCCGTCCCACAACGCCCCGGAATATTCGGTGGCCGAACTGTCCAACGCCCTGAAGAGGACGGTGGAGCAGGCCTATGACAACGTTCGGGTCAAGGGCGAGATTTCCGGTTTCAAGCGACATTCGTCGGGGCATCTCTATTTTGCCCTGAAAGATGCCGACGCGGTGCTGGACGCCGTCTGTTGGCGCGGTTCTGCCGGTAAACTGGCGATCCAGCCAGAAGACGGCATGGAAGTGGTGGCGCAGGGCCGTCTGACCACTTATCCGGGGCGCTCCAAATACCAAATGGTGGTGGAACGCATGGAGCTGGCGGGGCAGGGGGCTCTGCTGAAGCTTTTGGAAGACCGCAAGCGCAAGCTGGCCGCCGAAGGTCTGTTCGAACAAGGGCGCAAGAAGCGCATTCCTTTTCTGCCCGCGGTCATCGGCGTGGTCACGTCGCCCACCGGCGCGGTGATCCGCGACATTCTGCATCGTCTGTCCGACCGCTTTCCCCGCCATGTGTTGCTGTGGCCGGTGGCGGTGCAGGGCGACGGCGCGGCCGCGCAGGTGGCGGCGGCTATCGACGGCTTCAACGCCATCAAAGCGGGCGGGCCGGTGCCGCGTCCGGATGTGCTGATCGTCGCCCGTGGCGGCGGCAGTCTGGAAGATTTGTGGGCCTTCAATGAAGAAGCGGTGGTGCGGGCCGCTGCGGCGTCGGTTATTCCGCTGATTTCGGCGGTGGGACACGAGACCGATACGACCCTGATCGATTACGCCTCGGACCTGCGGGCGCCGACGCCGACCGGCGCCGCGGAAATGGCTGTGCCGGTGCGTCGCGATCTGATCTTGCAGGTGATGGACCGGGGGCGGCGCATGGTCGCCGCAGCCGGACGCCTGCTGGATGAACGGCGCTTGCGCGTGCAGGGGCTGGGTCGCGGCCTGCCTGACCTGCGCCGCCGTGTGCAGGATTTGCAGCAGACGCTGGACGACCGCTCCGAACGCCTGATCAACGCCCTGCCGAACCTGTTGCACAAGCGCGAAGCCCAATTGGCGCAATTGGGGGCGCGGCTGCGTAGCCCGCGCGAACAGATCGCCGCCAAAAGCCACCAATTATCGACTCTGCTGACCCGTCTGGACGGCGCTCTGAAGGCCAGCCGCGCCGCCGAGCTGTCCCGGCTGGAGCGCGGGCGGCTGGAGCTGGACCAAAAAACCGCCAGGCTGGAAGCGGCCTTTCCCCGCTTGCTGGAGCGCCGCCGCGACAGGCTGGCCCGTGCCGGCGCGCTGTTGGACAGCTATTCCTACGAACAGATTCTGAAGCGCGGTTTCGCCCTGGTGCGCGATGTGGCCGGAGAAGCCGTGACCAGCGCCGATCAGGCGCGAGACAGGGGGCATCTGACCGTCACGTTCCAGGGGCAGCAATCGGTGGCGGTGACGGTGGACGGCGGGAATGCGGTTCCGGCCCAAGCCGCGCCGCGCCCCGCCGGCGCCAAGCCGTCGTCGAAAGGCAAGGACGACCGGCAGGGCAGCCTTCTGTAAGGCCTAGCCTTTGCCACGGCTCGGGTGTAGAAAACCCCGATGAATACCGAAGCCAATCTTCCCCTGATCGCCGTCGTCGTTCCGGTCAAGAACGAGGCCGACAATATCCATCCGCTGGTGGGCGAAATCACCGCCGCCCTTCGTGGCCGCTGGCCCTTCGAGATCGTCTATGTCGACGACGGCAGCGACGATACCACGCCGGCCCGGCTGAAGGACGCCAAGGCCGCCAATGCCGAGCTGCGGGTGGTGCGCCACCAAAAGAGCTGCGGCCAGAGCCAGGCGGTCGCCACCGGCGTGAAATTCGCCAGGGCTCCGTTTATCGCCACCCTGGACGGCGACGGCCAGAACGACCCGGCCGATATTCCCGCCATGCTGGAACGCCTGCTGGCGGAACCCGAAGCCGCCCGGCACCTGCTGCTGGTGGCCGGTCATCGCCAGAAGCGTCAGGACGATGGCATCCGCCTGATTTCGTCGAAGATCGCCAACAATATCCGTGCTTCGCTGCTGAAGGACGATACGCCTGATACCGGCTGCGGGTTGAAGGTGTTCGCCCGTGAAGCCTTCCTCGATATGCCGCGCTTCAACCACATGCACCGTTTTCTGCCGGCTCTGATGATCCGTCGCGGCGGCAAGGTGGTGTCTGTCCGTGTCAATCATCGTCCGCGTGAACGCGGCGTGTCGAAATACGGCGTGTGGAACCGCCTGTGGGTCGGCATCGTCGATCTGTTCGGGGTGATGTGGCTGCAAGCCCGCGCCAGCGTTCCCGTGATTGACGGGCAGGACTGACGGTTTCATGACCTCCGCCGTTTCCGCCGGCTTGAAGCCGCGACTGCTGATCAAAGGTCTGCTGACCATCCTGTCCCTGGCGGCGGTGGGCTGGGCACTGAAAATGTCTGGCTTGGGTGATCTCTTGTCAGAACATTGGATCGACGCGGAAGTGCGCGGCCATGGCGTCTATGGCTTGCTGCTGTTCGTCGGATTGGGCAGCGGCCTGATCGCCATCGGTTTTCCCCGTCAGTTGCTGTGTTTCATGGGCGGCTATGCCTTCGGTTTCATCGAAGGGGTGGTTCTGGCCTCGGCGGCTTCGCTGATCGGCTGCGTGTTGTGTTTCTATTATGCCCGCCTGCTGGGGCGTGAACTGGTGATGCATAAATTCGCCGCCCGGGTCCGCCGGGTGGACGACTTCCTGAAGGAAAATCCCCTCAGCATGACCATGCTGATCCGTTTTCTGCCGGTGGGCAGCAATCTATTGGCCAATCTGGTGGGGGGCGTGTCGTCGGTTCCGGCTGGGGCTTTCTTTATCGGTTCGCTGATCGGTTATCTGCCCCAGACGGTGGTGTTCGTTCTGTTGGGCAGCGGCGTGCATGTGGACCCGCTGTTCCGCATCGGCGCCAGCGTCGTGCTGTTCGTGCTCTCGACGGTGATGGGTGTCGTGCTCTACCGCCGCATGCGCCATGGCCACAGCCTGGACGCCGAGCTTGACCAGGAGGTCGAGGTCGAGGACGGCGAATAATCCGCCGGTTTGGCGCTGCGGCGCAGGGAGGCATCAATGACGGTTGCGACTTTTCTGGCCTACAGCTGCGCTCTGTTCATCGCCGCCGTTATTCCCGGCCCCGGCATGACGGCCATTTTGGCGCGGGCGTTGGGATCGGGGGCGCGTCCCACTTTCTTCATGGGTTTCGGCCTGATCCTGGGCGATCTGACCTATCTGACGGCGGTGATTCTGGGACTGGCCTACATCGCCCAAACCTTCGCCGAGGTTTTTCTGGCTATCAAGTTCGCCGGCGCCGCGTACCTGGGATATCTGGCCTGGAGGCTGTGGAACGGCACCCTGCTGCCCCAGGACGTGCAGGCCCGTGCCGACGCCAGCCTGAAAGGGGCCTTTCTCTCGGGCCTGTTCGTCACTCTGGGCAATCCGAAGACCATGCTGTTCTATGTGGCTTTGGTGCCGACCCTGGTCCCCTTGGATGCGATCGGGGTGGGGGATTATTTGGCGCTGGTGGGCATTACTTTCTCGGTGCTGATGGTGGCCCTGTTGCCCTACATCGTCCTGGCGGCGCGGGCGCGGAGTCTTTTACGGCGGCCGGCGGCCCTGAAGATGCTCAACAGGACCGCCGCCGGTATTTTGGCCGGAACCGCCGCCGTCATCACGGCACGGGCGGCCTGACGGATCACATATGGCCGTGGTCGCAGCGGCCCTGGGCGTGACGGTCGTCGCAGGACAAGCCGTCCTTGGAAGGCTGGATGCCGATCCATGCCTGCAGTTTCACCGGATCGAAGCCGAAGGATTTGACCTCTCCGACCTGAAGCAGCGGCCGGCGGATCAGATCGCGGTCGGCCAGCATCAGCGGCAAGGCGTCGGCTTCAGAGATGGCATGGCGGTCGATCTGACCGGATTTCAGGGTGGGGTGCAGGCGGTTGAACCATTCCGCCACCTCGGTCTCGCCGAAAAAGCTGCGTAGGCTGTCCGTGGTGAAGGCTTCATTGTTCAGATCCTGCCGGATCACCTTGTGCCCTGCCGCCTCAAGGGTACGCTGCTGTTTGTCATTGGCGGCGCAGTCGGGCTTTCCCCAGAACAAAATTTCGGCCATGGCCGTTCTCCGTTCAAGCGCCCCCGCCTGATTTAGAGATGATCTAAATTAAGCTCGGCGCAGGCAAGCCTTAATTTCTGACCCGTCGCACCATAGCCCGGCCTGGGCTGTCCATGGCCACGGCGTTCTGGCGAAGGCTGATTGCCCGCCAATCAATAACGCGATCACTTGCTCCGGGGGGCGGGCTGACATAGCCTGCTGATTGAGAGGGGGCTCTCTAGGACACTCGCGGCAACAAACAGGAGACGCGCGATGGCTAATGTGACCTTTTCCGGCCCCACTCTCGATAAAGATATCACCGTGTACGCCGTGGCCGGCGACATGGGGACTCTTCTGGCTTTAGCGAAAAAGAACAATATCCCGATTCCTTTTCAGTGCCAGGACGGCGAATGCGGTTCCTGTCTCGTGAAGATCACCCATCTGGAGGGCAAGGCCCCCATGGGAATCGCCTTGACCCAGAAGGAAAAAGCCACTTTGTCGGTCAACGGCAAGCTGACCAAGGAAGCCCGCGACAAGGCCGAGGTGAACGATATTCCCCCGCCGTATCGGTTGGCCTGTCAGTACATTGTCCGGAACGAGGACATTCTGGTGGAGTTCTCGGGCGAGCCGGGCGTGGAAATCGAACTGCGCCGCTGAAGTGGGAAGGCGCCGCCGAAAGGCGGCGCCTATTCCGCCGGCAGCAGCCGGCGTTCGAACATGCTTTCCATGTCCTCGGGCGAGACGGCGCGGCTGATCAGATAGCCCTGAATTTCGTCGCAGCCGGCTTCACGCAGCACTTGGACCTGATGCATGCGCTCGACCCCTTCCGCCACCGCTTTCATGCCCAGCGCATGGGCCAGCCGGATAATGGCCACGACGATGTCGCGTTCCTCGAAAGCTTTGCCCAGGCTGTCGACGAAGCTGTGGTCCACCTTCAAGGCGTCGATGGGCATCAGGCTGAGGGCCGACAGGCTGGTTTGGCTGGTGCCGAAATCGTCGATGGCGATGCGCACGCCGGTTCGGTGCAGCTTTTCCAGGGCATGCCCGACTTGGGTCGGGCGCTCGATGATGGCCTCTTCGGTCAGTTCCAGTTCCAGCAGATGGGGCGGCATGCCGGTTCCGGCCAGGATACGCGCCACCGTGTCGGGGAAGTCCTCGCGGAGAAGCTGCCGTGGCGACAGATTGACGGCCATGCGGATGACGGGAAGCCCCCGCGCCTGCCAAGCCATGTTCTGGCGGCAGGCGGTTTCCAGAATCCACTCGCCCAGACGCGGCATCAAATTGAGCCGTTCCGCCATGGGGATGAAATGGGAGGGCGGGACTACGCCCAGTTCCTCGTCGGTCCAGCGCACCAGGGCTTCGGCGCCGCAGACGGTGCCTTGGGTCATGTCGACCATGACCTGATAGACCAGATGGAAGCCGCCGCTTTCCACGGCCTGGCGCAGCCGGGTCTCGGCGCCCAGGCGTTCGGCGGACTGCTTGCTGGCGGTCGCCGAATGCAATTGATAGCGGTTGCGGCCGATTTCCTTGGCCTGATACATGGCGGTGTCGGCGCATTTCAGCAGCGCCTCGGCATCGGGGCCGTCGACGGGATAAATGGCGATACCAAGGCTGGTGGTGACCTGAAGCTCGCGTCCGGCAAGCAGCAGCGGCTGCTTGATGGACAGGATGATACGTTCGGCCAGACGGGCGGCATCGGACGGATCGTCCAATTCCGGCATCAGCACGACGAATTCGTCGCCCCCCAGGCGGGCCACGGTATCGCCTTCGCGCAGGCAGGCTTGCAGCCGGCCGGCCACCTCGATCAGCACCTGATCGCCGACGTCGTGGCCCAAAGTGTCGTTGATGCGCTTGAACAGGTCGAGATCAAGGAACATCACCGCCATCTGATGATGGTGGCGATGGGCGGTGGCGATGGCCAAGGACAGGCGGTCCAGCAACAGCCGCCGGTTCGGCAGATGGGTCAGCGGGTCGAAATAGGCCAGGCTGCGGACCCGTTCCTCATCTTTCTTCTTTTCAGTGATGTCGCTGAACAGGCCGGAATATTTCGAGATGCTGCCGTCTTCGGCGCGGATCGTGTTGATGGTCAGCCATTCGGCGATGATGGTGCCGTCTTTGCGGCGGTTCCAGATTTCGCCTTTCCAGAAGCCGCATTCATGCAGGCTGCGCCACATCAGGTCGTAAAACTCGACGCCGTGCTGCCCCGATTGCAGAATGCGGGGATTTTTGCCGATAACGTCCTCGGCCTCGTAACCGGTCAGGGTGGTGAATGCCGGGTTGACGTACTCGATCTGACTCTTTTCGTTGACGATCATCACGCCGTCCATGGAGGCTTCGATGACCTGACGGGCCAGATGCAGGTCGCGGCGGGACCGGATCAGCGCCTCGTCCCGTTCGCGCAGGGCGGAATTCAACTGGGCGACATATTCGTATTGCAGAATCGACAGGATGTCGGAAAAGCATAGCAAGCCCAGAAAGCTGCCGCTTTCGTCGCGCACGGCCAGATGGCGGAAACCATGCTGGGAAAACATGTTGCGGGCGGCCAGCAGGGTCGAATTGGGATGGACCGAGATGACCGGGCGCGAAGCGGCGTCGCCGGCGGTGCCGGTCCGGCGTTCGGCGATCATGCGCACGATGTCGCGTTCGGTGACGATGCCGGCGTCTTCCCATTCCTCGGAAATGACGATGGCGGCCTCGGCGTGATCCTCGCTCATGCGCCGCGCCGCCACCGACAAGGGCGTGTGGGCGTAAAGCAGCACCAGGGACTTGGTCATCACCGAGCGCACGTCACGGAAGGTCAGATAGTGCTCGACGCCGTGATTCAGCACCACATCGGTTTGCGACAGCATGCCCATGGGACTGCCGTCGGGGCGGGTCACCAACAGATGGCGGACCTTTTCCTGCTTGAAGCGCAGACCGGCGTCGCTGACCAGCATGTCGCCTTCGATGGACTTGACCTTGGGGGTCATGGTCTGGCCGATGGGCTGCTCGAAGCTGCTGATATCGGAGAAATCCAGCTTCAGGGCGTCCCGTTCCGTCCAAATACCGACGGGCACCCCGTCGTCGACGACGACGATGGAGCTGCAGCGGTTCAGCCGCATCATCCGGGCGGCTTCGGCCACGCTGGTTTCGGGACGGCACTCCAGCAACCGGCCGCTGACGATCTGTTCCACCCGGCGCAGCTGGATGTCTTCGGGATTGGCGTCGGAAAATCCGGTCTCGGCGAAAGCGGTCGTCTGGCTGCTGTTCATCGGGAAAGAAGATGCCTGAGGTGAAATAACCGGCGGCCAGGATACCCCATCGGTGGAGACGAGTCTGCATTCCCGGATAATTTACGCGGGTATTAAATCTTTGGTAGTGGGAAACCCGGTTCAGACCGGCGTCAATATCTGGCGCATTTCCAAGATGCCTTCCGCCAGCATGCCGGGCAGCGTGACGATCTGGTTACTGGCTTCCTGAGTGCGGTTGTCCCGCAGGGCCAATTCGATTCCCTGGCAATGACGATGCAGGCGGACCAGTCCGAGAACGCCGCTGGCGCCTTTCAGGCTGTGGGCGGCCTCCCGCCGGGATTTGGCGTCCAGCATGCCGTCTTGAAGCATTTTCAGCAAATTGGCGCTGGAGGATTCATACTCGTTGACGATGCCCAGAACCGCGTCGTCGCCCAATTGGTCGCGCAGGCTGGTGAAAAGCTGCGGATCCATCATGGGCAGGCTGTCCTCGGCGACATCCGCCGGGGCCGGCGTCATCGGGGCGGCGGACAGAGTTTCCTGGGACTCGGCGGAACCGGGGCTTCGGGCCGCGGCGCCATGAGGGGGGGAGTCTTGGGCGTTCGTGACGGCGTTCGCGGCCAAGGGCTGCAGGGTATGGACGGTTCCGGCGGCGTTCTTGCCGGTGCTGAAGCGTTCCACCAGGGTGATCAGATGTTCGGGCTGGAACGGTTTGTTCAGCACGTCAACCATGCCGGCGTCCAGGCAGGCCTGGCGGTGTTCGCGGAACGCGGCGGCGGTCAAGGCGACGATGGGCACTTGAGCCGCCGAGGAAGGCAGGGCGCGGATGCGGCGGGTGGCTTCCAGGCCGTCCATCTCGGGCATATGCATGTCCATCAGGATCAGGTCGAAATTGCCGCGAGCCGCGCTGTCCACCGCCACGCGGCCGTCGCGGGCGACCGTGACGCGGTGGCCGCGCTTGCTGAGAATCCCGACCACGACCCGCTGGTTCACCGGGCTGTCTTCGGCCAGCAGGATGTTCATCGGACGGATGGCTGGCGGAGCCGGAATCGGCGAGATCGGCGGGAACTGGGCTTCCTGAGGCCGGGAACCGATATCGAAGCCCAGTACGAACCAGAAAGAGCTGCCCTTGCCGGCCTGGGAATCGCAGCCGATCAGGCCGCCTTGCAGCTCGATGATTTTTTTGCAGATGGCCAGCCCCAGACCGGTGCCGCCGAAGCGCCGCGAGATGGAGGAATCCGCTTGCGAGAACGAGCGGAACAGATGGCTTTTGGCGTCTTCTGAAATGCCGATACCGGTGTCGTTGACGGTGAAGCGCATGGTGATGGCGGTAGCCCGGCTTTCGCCGGCCATCTGGCGTTCGACATCGACCCTGAGATCAACGCCGCCCCGTTCGGTGAATTTGATGGCGTTGCCCAACAGGTTCAGCAGAACCTGCCGCAGCCGGACCGGATCGCCCCGCAGATAATTGGGGGCCAAGGCCGAGATGGTGGTGCGAAGGGCGATGCCTTTTTCCTCGGCCCTGGCGCGCATGAGCGAGGCGACGCCCTCGATCAGCAGGGGCAAGGCGAAATTTTCCTCGACGAATTCCAGGCTGCCGGCTTCTAGCTTGGAGAAATCCAGAATATCGTTCAGCACGGTCATCAGGGCTTCGCCGGAACTGAGCACGGTGGTCAGATGTTCGCGCTGGCCGTCGTCGAGGGGGCTGTCCAGCAGAAGGCGGGTCATGCCCAGAATGCCGTTCATCGGCGTGCGGATTTCATGGCTCATCATGGCCAGGAATTCCGACTTGGCCTGACTGGCGGCCTCGGCTTGGCGGCGGGCGCCCTCCAGGTCGGCGGTACGGGCGTCGACGCGGGCGATCATGTCGTTATAGGCTTCGACCACCTCGCCGATTTCGTCGTTCGAGCGCCAGTCCACCCGCACGTTGCCCGAGCGGATCGAAGACAGCAGCCGCTGCAGCGGCTGGCCGATGATGATGCGGTGGGCGGCCAGGGCGGTCACCACCGTCACCAACACCAGGCCGACGAACATGGATACGCCGGTCAGGATGTCCGTTCGGATGGTTTGGGTGACGGGTTCGCGGCGGAACAGCACCTCAAGGTGGCCCACTTTCTGCCCGGCGTAGGACACGTCCTGGGTCAGGCGGTCGGAGGTGGCGACTTCCGAGCAGCCGGGACGGGGCCAGGCATAGACGGAATCGGTGGCGGTCTCGGTCACCTCGGCGCACGAAATCTCTTCGTACTCGGACAGGGAATTGATGATGGACTGAATGGTGACGGTGTTCAGGCTCCACAGCGGTTCGGCCAAGGCCGTGGCCGTGCTTTTGGTCAGATGCTGGGCGCGGTTCTGCAACTCGGCGGTCAGTTCGGTGTAAACCTCTTTGACCAGCAGAGCGGAAATACCGGCAGTGAACAGAGTCACCATCGGGATCACGAACATCAGGAATTTAAAGGCCAGATGCCGGGTGGGATTTCCCGGAAGCAAGCCCTTTCCCAGCCCCGTCATGTTTCTACTTCCAGTCCTGGATGCCGTAACGGTCAAGGATGCGCTTCAATTCACCGGTTTTGCGGAGACGGCGGATACCGTCGTCCCACAGGCGGGCCAATTCGTGGGCTCGCGGGTTACTGGGGCCAAAGGCGATGTATTCCGGAACCGGAGGCGAGACACGGGGATCGATGATTTCGATCTTGTCATCCAGCTTCATCAGGTTGACCAGATACTGCAGAACGGTCAGATCGTCGCAGGTGATGTCCACCCGCCCGACCGAGAGCTTCCGCAGGTTCAGCTCGTTGGCGTTCATCATGGCCACGCCCTGAACGGCCTTAGGGTCTTTGGCATGGGCTTCGATGTAGGTTTTCAGTTCGGGAAAATATTGGTAATCGGGGATATATCCCAACACCTTCCCGTCCAGCGAGGCGATGCCGTTCCACTGCCAATGGCTGCCTTTGCGCACGGCGAAAGCGTTGATCAGGACTCCGGCCGGCTCTTCCGGGAAAACGAAATCGGGGGCGTCTTCCTTGATGCCGGCGACGAAGCCGTCGATGGTGCCGTTGCGTACTTCGATCAGCGTGCGGGACCAACTGAGCAGACGGTAATCCACTTTGTAGCCGGCGGCGCCATAGATCTCGCGGGCTAATTCGATGTCGTAGCCGGGATGATCGGAATCCGGTTCGCAATTCGAAGGGCAGGACGGATCCGCCCGCAGGGTGATGACATGCGGGTCGGATACGGGGTGCGGATCGGTATAGGGGCTGTCCTCGGCCTGCGCGGGAACGGCGGCCAGCAGGGGCGTCAACGAAATCGCAGCGATCAGAGCGGACGCCAGTCCGGTCTTGCGCCCGCCTTCAGCGAATATTCTCATCAACCCTGCAACCCATCCGGAAAACATGTTCCCTTAGTGATAGCACGGAGTGGCCAAGAGTCGAAGGGTTTGAGGCGGTTCGGCCGATTCTTCATCTCGGACTGGAAAGCTCTTCCGGCTTGGATATACTCGCGGTGTTTTCAATATGACCGGCCTTCAGCTCATGACCAGCACTCCTTCCGCGCCTCAACCCGCTCCGGAATTGTCGGAAGAGGATCTGGCGCGCATCGAAAACAGCAAGCGGCTCATCACTTTCATGCTTCTGGCCATGGGAGCCGGCGTGCTCGGGGTGATTGCATTCGGCCTCTATCAGATGGCGGCGCTCATTCTGGCGAATACCTGAACCGGGGTTCATGTCCGCCCCGTTCCTCCGATACCCGCAGAAATCAAAGGGGTTGTTCCGCCGAAACCTTTGATTTCCGCCTTTTGGCAGGTTTTTGCGGCTGCTATTGTCCGCCGTATAAGTTGAACGCCGGGCGGCGTTGGTTTAGCCTCGGTGGGTCAGGCGTGCAACGGAAGGTTCCGTGCGCCGAAGGGAGAGGCGGCGGAAGATGGCTGAAATACAGCCTGCTGATTTAACCTATCTTGCACAATTTCTGCTGGCCCGCTCCGGCTTGGTGGTAAATGCCGATAAGGCTTATCTTCTGGAAAGCCGCTTGGGGCCTTTGGCCCGCAAGCAAGGTTTTGCTTCCATCGCCCTTCTGATCGGCAAGCTGCGTTCCGGCGACCGGTTGCTGGAGCAAATGGTGGTCGAGGCCATGACCACCAACGAATCCTTCTTTTTCCGCGATCAGAAGCCGTTCGATCATTTTCGCGACCATGTCTTGCCGCACATGATTCAGGCGCGGGCCGCCAAACGTTCGCTGCGCATCTGGTGCGCCGCCGCTTCGACCGGGCAAGAGCCCTATTCCATCGCCATGATCCTGAAGGAGGCCGAGGTCAAGATGCCCGGCTGGCGCTTCGAGATCATCGGCACCGATATTTCCCGAGAGGTCCTGGACCGGGCAAGGCAGGGGCACTATTCCCAGTTCGAGGTGCAGCGCGGATTGCCGATCACCCATCTGGTGAAATATTTCAAGAAGGCGGGGGAGGTCTGGCAGATCGACGCGTCCTTGCGATCCATGGTCCAGTACAAGGAATGGAACCTGTTGCAGGATCCTCGCCCATTGGGACAGTTCGACGTGGTGTTCTGCCGCAATGTGCTGATCTATTTCGACAATCCGACCAAAGGCAAGGTGTTGGAAGGCATCTCGCGGCAAATGCCGGGCGACGGTTTCCTCTATCTGGGCGGTTCGGAAACCGTGATCGGCCTGACCACCGGCTTTGCGCCGATGACAGAACAGCGGGGCGTCTATCGCCCTCAGCGGTAACGGAGCTTCCGTCGACCGGCGGCAGGCGGCCGGTCAGTGTTTCGGCTGCCCCTCGTCCTTCATGAAGGGGACGTAATCCTTGTCGGTTTCCATGATGTGGAAATAAAGCCAGTCGTGCAGGAAGGCCAACACCTCGTTGCCCATCTTGCCGGCGGCACCGCCTTCCAGGAAACGGTCATAGACCTCCTCGACCTGGCGGCGCAGTTCCCGGTGGACCTCCCGGTGGGCGGCGAGATCGGGATAGCCCTTTTCGGCCATCATGGCTTCTTCGCGATCGAAATGGCTGTGGGTGTATTCCACCAGCGCCGACAGGATCGGTCCGATCGCCGTCGCGACGTTACCGTTGACGAAGGCTTCATGCAGTTGGTCGATCAGGTCGACAAGCACTTTGTGTTCGCGGTCGATGGATTCGATGCCGACGCTGAACTTATCGTTCCAGGTGAAAAACGACACCGGCCCTCTCCCTATCAAGACATCCCCAATGATCGCATGGGCGTGGTGTGTGGGGCAATGATTGTTGATAGGCGGATTATGCCCTTGGTTTGCCCTCTGAACTTGGGCTTTGGCCATGCTAGCATCGATGTTAGAAAATCGGTGGGGGAAGGAAAGGGTGCGAAATCATGGGTAAAGCGCATGAAGTGCTCGACCGCCGCGTCTACGCCGCCGGCGAGATGATCTTCAAGGAAGGCGAAGTGGGTCGACGCTGCGCCTATCTGGTTCAATCGGGCAAGGTGGAAATCTCGAAGAAAACCGCCGAGGGACAGGCGCGGGTGCTGGGCTATATCACCGACGGCGGAATTTTCGGCGAGATGGCGCTGGTGGACAACAAGCCTCGCATGGCCATGGCCAGGGCGGTGGATTCCACCACGGTGATCATCGTTACCGAAGCTACTTTCGAAGACAAGCTGCGTAAGACCGATCCTTTTATCCGCGGATTGTTGAACATCTTCGTGCGCAATATCCGCGAAACCACCGACAAAATGCTGAATCAGGCCGGAGAACCGCCGGTCGGCGAATGAGCGTTTTTTCCGTCCCCGGAAAAATGGAACGGCGGGCCCGATCGAGCCCGCCGTTTGCGTAAGAACAGTCGTTCACCGGTTTACAGGCGCCGGTTTACAGGTTGGAAAACTCGCCGGTTTCTTCGTCCAGCCGCTGCAATTCGCCCTTTTCCAGGTCGTAATACAGCCCGTGCAATTCGATTTCTCCGGCCCGCAAGGCCTGACGGATCCAGGGGAAGGTGCGCAGGTTGCCCAGCGAAATTTTCAAGGTTTCGTGTTCGCAAAGGCGCTGGATCACGTCCTGGTCTTCGTCGCCGGCCTTGGAAATGGCGATGTCCCGGGCGGGTTCGGCAATGCGCATCCAGGGGCCGATGAAGTCGCCTTCATGAGCGCCCAGCAAAGCGCGGACGCCGCCGCAACGGGCATGCCCCATGACGATGATATGCCGCACCTTCAAAGCGCGCACGGCGAATTCTATGGCGGCGCTGGTGGAGTGGTGCCGATCGTCCGGAGCGTAAGGCGGAACCAGATTGGCGACGTTGCGCAACGTGAAAATGGCGCCCGGCTGGGCGTTGAAGATCAGGCCCGGCTCGACGCGGGAATCGCAACAAGAGATCACCATGGCTTTGGGGGCTTGTCCCTGGGCCAGCTCTTCGAACATTTCGCGGTGACGCTGAAAATAGGTCTCGCGGAAAATGCGGTAACCTTCGATCAGTTGATCCATGGCATTCCCCGGGTTGAGTGCGCAAGAAAATTGCGTATATCAGCGATTGCCCGGTCCGGCAACCTCGCGGACTGTTCTGAAGCACTCTGCGCCTCTTGGCAAGCCGGCAAATGCCCGACATGGCAGGTTTGCATTTCCATGCGCGCAATTGAATGAACGCATCGGGGAATGCTGCGCAACGGCTGTTTGTATCAATGGTGTCGAGGGAAATGCGCGGGGACGCCCCGGATCAGGGCATGGCCTGGGTGATGGGAACCTGTTCCGTCCGGATGCCGGCCGGCTGGTAATTGCCGGGCTGCGGCTGGGTGTAACAGGTGGTGCCCGCCAGATTCTTGTAGCAGTAGCTGGTGCGTGTGACTTTCGGCACCTCGACCGGCTTGGGCTGGCAATAGGGTTCGCCGTGCAGAGCCTTGAGAGTCGAGCAATCGTCGCCGGAAATCCACGATACCAGATGGTCGTCCAGGGTTTTTTGCGTGTTGATGACGCTGATGCCGTCCAGCACCCAGAAGGTCTGAACCGTGCTCATGGGGGATCCCAAGGCGTGGGTGGTGCTGTCCATGGCGTGAACTTCGTCGACCGTGTGCTCGATCGCATAACGCCCGAGCCCACATCCGCTGAGGAGGGCGAAGAGCGTTATGAAAAGGACGCGGCGGGGCATCTGTGTTCACTCGGGACAGCGGACGATCCTGCCCTTATACTCCGAAGAAGGTTAAGAGAGAGTCAATGCGAGGAGCGTGTCATGGCGGTTGAAACCCCCATCTGCGATTTCGGCTGGAAGGCGCCGGATTTCCGGCTGGGGGGCATTGACGGGCGGGATTATTCTCTGGCCGACGTGCGCGGCGCCAAGGGAACGCTGATCATGTTCATCTGCAATCACTGTCCCTATGTCCAGGCGGTGGCCGAGCGGCTGGCCCGCGACGCGCACGAACTGATGGCCGCGGGCATCGGCGTCGCCGCCATCATGAGTAACGATGTCGATGCCTATCCCGAGGATTCTTTCGACAACATGAAGCTGTTCGCCGCCAGGCACGGTTTTTCCTTTCCCTATCTCATCGACGCCAGTCAAGACGTCGCCCGGCGTTATGGGGCCGTATGCACGCCGGATTTCTTTGGCTTCGACGCCGGTTTGGGGCTGCAATATCGCGGGCGGCTGGATGCGTCGCGGCGGGAGACGGGGCCGAAAGACGCCCGGCGGGAGCTTTACGAGGCCATGCTGGGCGTGGCCCGTACCGGCTGTGGGCCGGCCGAGCAGACCGCCAGCATGGGCTGCTCCATTAAGTGGCGAAATCAGGATTGATCGCCTGTCACAAAGCGATACACCACAATATTTGCCTTGAGGCGGCGCTGACGCTATGTTGGCCGCTTCCGTTGCCATGGAGACTGTAAACGGTGAGCGTCAGCGATCAAGACCGCGCCGGCGACCTTCTGATCCAGGAAGTCGATGAGGAACTGCGTCACGAACAATATGCCAAGCTGTGGAAGCGTTATGGCCATTGGGCCATCTCCGCGGCCGTGGCCGTCGTCGTGATCGTGGCCGGCTATCAGGGTTGGCAGAACTGGGACAAGTCCCAGCGCGAGCAAGAGGCGGTGGCTTTGCAGTCGGCCCAGGCTTTGGCGACGCAGGGGAAGACCCAGGAAGCGTCGGAGGCTTTGGCCAAGCTGGCTGCCGACGCCCATGGCGGCGTCGCCGTGCAAGCTCAGATGACCCGCGCCCAGATGTTCCAGCAGGCCGGCGATGTGCCCGGCGCCATTGCGGCCTATGATCTGCTGGCGAAGTCCTCGGCTCCGGCGCTCTATCGCGATCTGGCGGTGATCAAGGCTTCGCTGCTGGCCCTGGAGGCGGGCGACGCCTCGGCCTACGAGGCCAAGCTGGCTGAAATCGCCGCTCCGGCCAATTCCTGGCACGCCCAGGCCACCGAGCTTCTGGCCATGGTCGCCGTGAAAAAGGGCGATCTGACCAAGGCCATCGAGCTTTACAAGAAGCTGTCCGACGACGCCGGCACGCCCGAAGGCATGCGCGGCCGCGCCACCCAGATGTTGGCGGCTCTCAATCAGGCCCAGGCTGCCGCCAAGGTCAAGGGGTAGGAACGTCCCATGCGCAAGACCCGCTTTGCTTTGGTTTTGGCCGCTTGCGGCCTGCTGACCGCCTGCGACAGCTGGCTGGGCGACAACGCTCCGCCGCCCTTGCCGGGTAAGCGCATCTCGATCCTGACCAAGGCCCGGACGCTGGAGCCGGACGCCGGTCCCGGCGATCCTATTTTGCTGCCGCCGCCGGAAAATGTCGCCGATTGGCCCCAGGCCGGCGGTTACACGCCCCACGCCATGTACCATTTGTCGCTGGCAGACAACATCAGGAAGGTTTGGAGTGCCGACGTCGGCGCCGGCGCCGAGAAACGCCGCGCTTTCCTGACGGCTCCGGTGGTGATGGATGGTGTGGTTTACGCCATGGATGCCGAATCCCAATTGTCCGCCTTCACCTTGAAGGCGGGCCGCCGCCTGTGGTCCCGCGACCTGACGCCCAAGGACGCCGACAACGGCAGCTTCGGCGGCGGTTTGGCGGTCGACGAGGGCAAGCTGTTCGTCACCACGACTTTTGCCGAGCTGATCGCCGTCGATCCGGCAAAGGGCGCCGTTTTGTGGCGCGAGCCTTTGCCGGCCCCCGTGCGCGGAGCGCCGACGGTCCGGGGCGGGCGCGTGCTGGTGATCACCGTGGACAACCAGACCATCGCCTATTCGACCGAAGACGGGCATCAGCTGTGGAAGCATACCGGCATCAACGAAGGCGCTTCGCTGCTGGGCGGAACCAGCCCGGCGGTGGACGGCAACGTGGTTGTGGCGCCCTATACCTCGGGTGAAATCTTCGCTCTGCGCATCGAAAACGGCACGCCTTTGTGGAGCGATGCCGTGACCAGCGTGCGCCGCACCGATCAGGTCGGCACCCTGACCGACATCCGCGGCTTGCCGGTGGTGGACCGCGGCCGCGTCTTCGTCAGCGGCAACAGCGACATGACGGCGGCCATCGACCTGCGCAGCGGCCGTCGCATGTGGGACCGGGAAGTCGGTTCGACTCAGACCCCGTGGGTGGCCGGCGACTATGTGTTCGTGATCAGCAACGCTCCGGAAGTGGTGTGTTTCGAGGCCAAGACCGGCCGTGTCCGCTGGGTCACGCCGCTGCCTCAATGGCAGGACGAGGAGGAAAAAACCGGACGTCTGACCTGGACCGGCCCGGTGTTGGCCTCGGACCGTCTCGTGGTGGTTTCCTCGGGCGGCGACGCCATGGCGGTATCGCCCTATAGCGGCGACATTCTGGGCAAGGAAGAGCTTCCCGACGGCGTGACGATTCCGCCGGTGGTGGCCGACGAGACGCTGCTGTTCGTTACCAAGAATGGCGATCTGGTGGCCTATCGGTAATTGGCAATAGCCCGTCCGGGGCGGCATTGCCTCGGACGGCATGGATATTCCGCCGCCAGCCGTCTTCGAGGCGGCGGGCAAGGGGCCGTGGGGCTCCGCCCGGCGAAGGGACAATCAGGCAAGCCGTAATTCGGCAGGCAAGCCGCAATTCGGCTTGCCGGTAATGAAGGTACTACACATGGTCAAGCGTAATCCGGCTTTCCGGGTCGCCATCATCGGGCGTCCCAATGTCGGCAAGTCCACTTTGTTCAACCGGCTCGTGGGGCGGCGTCTGGCCATCGTTCACGATATGCCGGGCGTGACCCGCGACCGCCGCGAGGCGGCTGGCGGCATCGCCGATATGGACTTTACGGTCATCGACACCGCGGGTCTGGAAGACGCCACCGACAATTCGGTGGAAGGCCGCATGCGCGCCCAGACCGAGGCGGCGATCAAGGAAGCCCACGTGGTGCTGTTCCTGATTGATTCGCGGGCCGGCGTGACGCCGTTGGACAGCTTCTTTGCCGATCATCTGCGCAAAAGCCGGACGCCGGTGCTGTTGTGCGCCAACAAGTGCGAAGGCAAGGCGGGCGCGCCGGGGCTGTACGAGTCCTATAGCCTGGGGCTGGGCGAACCTGTGCCGATTTCCGCCGAACATGGCGAAGGCATCGACAATCTGTACGAGGCGCTGCTGCCCTATGCTCGCAAGCATGGCGGACTGGCTCCAGAGGAAGACGAGTTCGAGGACGCCGCTCCCGCCGCTTTGTCCCTGAACGGCGAGGAGGATGTCGAGGACGGCGACGTGCTGGCCGAATTCGAGGCCCGCGAAGCCGCCCGTCCGCTGCAACTGGCCGTAGTGGGCCGTCCGAACGTCGGCAAGTCCACTCTGGTCAACCGCCTGCTGGGGGAAGACCGCATGCTGACCGGCCCGGAGGCCGGTTTGACCCGTGACGCCATTTCGGTGGAATGGAATTACGGCGGGCGCACCATCCGTCTGGTCGATACCGCCGGTCTGCGCCGCCGCGCCAATATTCACGACTCAGTGGAAAAACTGTCGGCATCGAACACCATCGAGGCGTTGCGCATGGCCCATGTGGTGGTGCTGGTGCTGGACGCCAATGCCGTGTTCGACAAACAGGATCTGACCATCGCCCGCATGGTGCTGGAAGAAGGCCGCGCCCTGGTCATCGCCATCAACAAGTGGGACGCCGCCGAAAGCCGCAGCGAATCGCTACAGCGTTTGCAGGATCGCCTGCAAACCTCTCTGCCGCAGGTCAAGGGCGTGCCGACGGTGACCATGTCGGCCCTGCAGGGACGTGGCCTGAATCAATTGATGGATGCGGTCGTCGGCATCTACGAGATTTGGAACAAGCGGGTTTCCACCAACAAGCTGAACCGCTGGCTGGAGGAAATGACTGAGCGCCATCCGCCGCCGGCGGTGACGGGCGGTCGACGCATCCGCCTGCGTTACATGACCCAGGTGCGGACCCGTCCGCCGAGCTTCGCCATCTTCACCCAGCGCGCGGACGAACTGCCCGACAGTTATGTCCGTTATCTGGTCAACGGTTTGCGGGAAAGCTTCGATCTGCCGGGTGTGCCGATCCGCTTCGGCCTGCGCAAACGGCGGAATCCTTACGCCGACGACGATTGAGACTTCGGCCCGGCCAGCGATGGTTGGGCCGAATTGTTTCATGCTGTTCAATTTCCAATGCGTCAAACATGTTTTTATCCCATGATTTTAGCCGTATTCTCGGATTTTGAGATTGGGTCTTAAATTCCTGGAGTGAAACATGCGCCGTTCGTTGTGGCTTCAAGAGGTGGCGGACGATCTGCAACAGGTTACGTCTCTGAAAGATGACGTCGCCTGCGACGTGGCGATCGTCGGCGGCGGTTTCGTCGGGCTGTGGACGGCCTTGCGCATCAAGGAATTGAGCCCGGACAGTTCCGTCGTGGTGCTGGAACAGGATGTTTGCGGCGGCGGCGCGTCGGGCCGCAATGGCGGTTTCGTCATGTCCTGGTGGCCGAAGATCTCATCGCTGGCGGCATTGTGCGGCCGGGACGAGGCTTTGCGGCTGGCCCGCCTGTCGGAAACCAATATCGGCGAGATCGGCGCTTTTTGCGCCCAGCACGGTATCGACGCCCATTTTCGCCAAAGCGGCTGGCTATGGACGGCGACGACCGAGGCGCAGCGGGGCGCATGGCGCGGCGTACAGGAAACCTGCGTCCGGCTGGGGCACGACGTTTTCGCCCCCGTCGCCAGCGGGGATTTGGTCCGCCGGAGCGGTTCCTCCGTTCATCTGGAAGGCGTTGTCGAGGCATCCAACGCCACGGTTCAGCCCGCCCGCCTTGTGCGTGGCCTGCGACGGGTGGCTTTGGACAAAGGGGTGTCCATTTTCGAAAAAACGCGGGTTGTCCATTTCGAGCGCGGCCAGCCGGCTCGGCTTCGGACGCCGTCGGGCTCGGTCGGCGCCCGGCGCGTGGTGTTGGCGACCAACGCCTGGGCCAGCGCCATTGCGGAATTGCGGCTGGCGATCCTGCCCGTCACCAGCACCATCGTCGCCACCCGGCCGATGCCCGAGCGGCTGGAAGCCATCGGTTGGACGGGCGGAGAAGCCGTCACCGATTCGCAACTGATGGTCGATTACTACCGCACCACCCGCGATGGCCGCATCGCTTTCGGCAAGGGAACCGGCATGATCGCCTTCGCCAGCCGTTTCGGCTCGGGGTTCGATCAAAATCCGGAGCTGGACCGGATGACCGAAGCGGATTTCCGCCGCGTCTATCCGCATCTTGGCGACGTGGAAATCGAACATGCCTGGAGCGGTCCCATCGACCGCACCTATGACAGCGTGCCGATGTTCGGCCATCTGACGGATGCGCCGCATATCGTCTACGGCCTGGGATGGAGCGGCAACGGTGTCGGACCCAGCCGCATCGGCGGGCGCATCCTGGCCAGTCTGGCTCTGGGGCTGGACGACGAATGGAGCCGCTGCGGACTGGTGAATCGGAAGGTTAAGGCCTTCCCGCCCGAGCCGATCCGCTATGTCGGCGGGCTTTTGGTGCGCAACGCCGTATTCCGGAAGGAAACGGCCGAGGCGAAGGGCGGCAAGCCCCGTTGGCTGGACAAGACCCTGGCCGGTTTCGCTCCCAGCGGTCTGGAGGACAAATCGGCGTAAGGAGCTACGCCACCTCCGGTCCCAACCGGAAGAAAGCGTTGATCTTGCCCATGATCTGCTGGGTCAGGCTCTGCTTCCGCTCGTCAAGGCTCTGGCGGGCGGCTTCCAGCTTGGGGGCGTTGCGCAACTGCCGCGAGGCCAGCACTTCGCTCAGACGGTGGGCCAGCCCCTGACGGGTGCGCAACAGGGGCGCCAGCGAAGCCTGCCCGACCTCGAAGGCCAGGCTGTCGATGGTGGCGATCACCGTGGCGCTGCGCGGGGCGCCGGTCAGCAGCGACATTTCGCCGAAGAACTGCCCTGGCAGAATTTGCCCGACCATGGTGTCCAGCCCGTCCGTGCCGGTGATGCTGACCGCCAGCAGTCCTTCCTTCAGCACGAACAGGGAATCGCCGGGGTCTCCCTGGCAGACGATCGCTGTGCCTGCGCTGACCAGCTTGGGCGTCAGGGTGGCGGCCAATTGGGTCAGGTCGTCGTCGTCCAGGCTGGCGAACAGATCGATCCCCTTCAGGAAGGCGGGCAGACCGCCGCCCAGGCGGCGGTACGGCGGTTCCGCGGCGGGTCGCCATTCGACCAATGTGCCGGGCGGCTCGATCCCGGCGTGACGCAGGGCGTGCAGCAGGTTGCTCTGCACTTTGTAGCGGACGCCGGACATGCGCTCGGCGTCCGGCACGTAATAACGCAGCTCCCAGTCCACGCCGCGGTCGCTGAAGGAATGAATCCGCAGTTCCGGAGGAATGGGCAGGGCGGCCACGGCCTCGACCTGATAGGCGGCGGCCAGCAGAACCCGCTCGGCCTGCTCGTGGCCCACCGATGCCGGCAGGGTGATGCGGAACTGATCGCGGAAATAGGCTTCGGGCTGGCTGTAGTTTTTAAACGGTTTGGACATCAGGTGGGTGTTGGGAATGATCACCGTGACGTCGGCGCGGGTGATCAGCCGCGTGGCTCGCCAGGTGACTTCCACCACCTGGCCCATTTCGCCGCCGTCGACCTCGATCCAGTCGCCCACCTTGACCGGCAGCGACAGGCCGGTGGCCAGATCCGAGATCATGTTCTTCAGGGCGATGCCCACCACCGCCACCATCATGCCCGACGTGGTGACCAGGCTGCCCATCGGCACATTGAACAGCGTTCCGGCCAGAACGGCCAAGGTGGCGGTCCAGACCAGCAGGGCGATGATCTGACGCATCAGCTTCGGCGGCGGCGCGCCCATGCGGCGTGCCGTCAGAAATTGAATGATGCGGATGGCCAGCATGGCGGCGGCGGCGGATGCCGCCAGGGCCGGCAGGTTGTCGCCGACGCGGTCTCCCACTGAACCTTCGGGCAAGGCCAGATGCATCTGCACCGGCGCCCAGCCCAGCTTCAGTCCCAGGGCCGTCAGGCCCAGGGCTGTCGGCGAGATCAGGTTGCGCCATCCCAAAGGATGCGCCACGGGGTCAAACGTCGCCATCGGTCATGTCCACGGGAAAGCCCTCCGCCCATCGGCGTCAGTGTGCCGGAAGGCGGCTCTTAGGGAAAGAGCCCGCGATGGTTGATCAATTGCCGTTCAGCAATTGCCATGCGCCGTTGACCAGCGCGAGCCGGACTGGCTTGGGATCGGCCTTGCCCGAGCCGCGCTTCAGCTTCAGCAGAGTCTCGCCGCTCCAGCCGTCCAGGCTGAACAAGGTGGCATCGCCTTCAGCCATGCTTTGCTGGAAGGCCAGACGCGGCGTGGCGGTCGACAGGTCCCATAATTCCAGGCGCTTGCCCTGGGGATCCGACAAATCCTTCAGCGCCGCAGCAGCCAGTTTCCCCGAAGGTGAGAAAAGCGGCAGTCCCAGAATTTCCGTGGAATTGCCTTGTTCGGCGTCGATCAGTAGCAGGGTTTGGCCTTCGTCCCAGCGCTCCTCCACCAGATGGAACCGCTGATCGGGACTGATGCCGGCATAGGCGAAACTGCGGAACAGCGGCGGCGGACAGGAAACCTGTCCACAGGACAAGTCGTCGCTTAAAGCCAGATGTTTGCCGTCCGCCAGCGTCAGGATCAGATCGGCGCCTTTGCGCAGCGCCTTGCCGCCGGCGGCGGCCAAAGGCTTGGCTTCGTCGTCGTCGCGGCTTTTGGCGATCTCGGCCAGCCATTCGCTGACGCTGTCGTCGGCGGACGATTGCGGCGGCGGCGCGGCGGGCTGGTCCATGGGGCCGTCGCTGGGCGGATCGGCGTGTTCGGGATCGACCAGGGCGGGGTCGTCGCCGTAGGGAAGAAGCCGGGGCTGGCCGTTGACGCTCAGGCGATAACCGCCCAGGGCGGCATCCCATCCCTGGAAGCGGAAATCCTGGGCCAGCCCCGGCGGGCAGGCGACTTCGCCGCAACGGGCGCGGTCGGTCAGGGCCAAAGCCTCGCCGCTTTGCAGCCGCAGGACCAGCTTGCCGTTTTGGCGGACGGCCAAGCCTTTGCTGGCCGCCAGGGCGGCGGTTTCGGCCGGGTCGGCAGCGGACGAGGGCGCGTCCGGCTGTTGTCCGGTCAGATAGAGGCCGGCCCCAAGGCCGCCCGCCGCCAGCAGCGCCACGGCGGCGGTGAGGACAAGCTTGCTGCGCATGATGGAGGCACTCCCTACGGACATTGGCGCCGAGTCTACCAGGGGATCACCCCGGAAAGCCACCCGTCTGGCGTAAAGCCTCCCCCACCACGAGGGAGGCTGCCATGGCCAAATTGATGGACCGGGCCTGAGGCGTCATGGGAATGCGGATGCGGGCGTCGGCGGATTGATGCACATCGTCAGGAACGCCGCAGCTTTCGCGACCCAGCATCAGAACGTCGTCGGGGCGGAAGGTGAAATCCAGATGGCTTTGCTCGCCTTTGGTGGTCAGCAGCACCAGACGGCCCGTGCGGGCGGCCTGGAAAGCTTGCCACGAGCTGTGGCGGGTCATTTCGGCCAGATCGAGATAATCCATGCCGGCGCGCTTCAGTTTGCGGTCGTCCAGCAGAAAGCCGCAAGGCTCGATGATATCCACCGGAAGGCCTAGGCAAGCCCCCAGACGGAGGAGACTTCCGGCATTCTGGGGGATGTCGGGTTGATATAACGCAATTCGCATGGCCGGATGGTGCTTTAAAGCTGGCCTAAGGGCAATCCCGCGCTTTTCAAAATGGCGGAATTGTTTTATATGCACCTCGGCTTCTGTTCACGTCACCCGGCGCGGACCCGGCTCGCCGTTTCCTTGCGGCATGATCCGGGCAGTCCGCCTTGATGGCGCCAGACGCGCGCAAGCGGGGCAATCTAGAGGAACTAGCATGGCTGAGACGTCAACAACTGCCCAGGCGACGCCCCCCGAGGGCGATACCCGCCGGGACTTCCTGCTCTATGCGACGACTGCGGTCGGCGTTGCGGGCACCGCCATGGCCGTGTGGCCGTTCATTCACAGCATGAACCCCGCCGCCGACACCCTGGCGTTGTCGACCACCGAGGTCGACATCTCCTCCATCGCCGAAGGCCAGGCCGTCACCGTGACCTGGCGCGGCAAGCCGGTGTTCATCCGTCACCGCACCGCCGCCGAGATCGATGCCGCCAAGGCCGTCGCCGTCGGCGAACTGCGTGACCCGGAAACCGACGACGTTCGTGTCAAGAAGCCGGAATGGCTGATTGTCATCGGCATCTGTACCCACCTGGGCTGCGTGCCTCTGGGCCAGAAGCCCGCCGACCCCAAGGGTGAGTTCGGCGGCTGGTTCTGCCCCTGCCACGGCTCGCAGTACGACACCTCGGGCCGTATCCGCAAGGGTCCGGCTCCGCTCAACCTGGCGGTCCCGAACTATACGTTCCTGACCGACACGTCGATCCGGATCGGCTAGGAGCTTTTCGATGAGCGGCTATAAATTCGAGAACAAGGCGATCCAGTGGTTTGACGACCGCCTGCCTCTCTTCACCGTGCTGCGTCACAGCACCAGTGATTACCCGGCCCCCCGTAACCTGAATTACTGGTGGAACTTCGGTTCGCTGGCTCTGATGGCGCTGGTGGTCATGATCCTCACCGGCGTGTTCCTGGTGATGAACTACACCCCGCACACTTCGATGGCGTTCAATTCCGTCGAGCGCATCATGCGCGACGTGAATTACGGCTGGCTGATCCGTTATCTGCACGCCAACGGCGCTTCGATGTTCTTCATCGTCGTCTACATCCACATCTTCCGCGGTCTGTACTACGGTTCGTACAAGGCTCCGCGCGAAGTGCTGTGGTGGCTGGGCCTGGTGATCTATCTGCTGATGATGGCCACCGCCTTCATGGGCTATGTGCTGCCCTGGGGCCAGATGTCCTTCTGGGGCGCCACCGTGATCACCAATCTGTTCTCGGCTTTCCCGATCGTCGGCGAACACATCGTGACCCTGCTGTGGGGCGGCTTCTCGGTCGACAATCCGACCCTGAACCGTTTCTTCTCGCTGCACTACCTGCTGCCCTTCCTGATCTTCGCCGTGGTGTTCCTGCATCTGGTGGCGCTGCATACCAGCAAGAGCAACAATCCGCTGGGCATCGAGGTCAAGGGTCCGCAGGATACGATCCCGTTCCACCCCTACTACACGATCAAGGATCTGTTCGGTGTGGGCGTGTTCCTGATCGTCTATCTGGGCTTCGTCTTCTTCGCTCCGAACTTCTTCGGCGAACCGGACAACTACATCCCCGCCAACCCGCTGGTGACTCCGGCGCATATCGTGCCCGAATGGTATTACCTGCCGTTCTACGCGATCCTGCGTTCGATCCCCGACAAGCTGGCCGGCGTGCTGGCCATGTTCTCGGCCATCATCATCCTGTTCTTCCTGCCCTGGATCGACAGCTCCAAGGTCAAGTCGGCCAAGTTCCGCCCGATCTTCAAGCAGGTGTTCTGGATTTTCCTGGCGGACACCGTCGTCCTCGGCTATTGCGGCAGCCAGCCGCCCGAAGGCAATCTGGTGCTGATCGGTCAGATCGCCACCGCCGTGTACTTCCTGTTCTTCCCGTTCCTGTACCTGCTGGGCAAGATCGAGAAGCCGCGGGCCCTGCCGCAGAGCATCAGCGCTGCTGTTCTCAAGGCTCCCGCCCAGTCGACGGAGAAGGCGTAATGCGTAAGTTCCTTCTGTCCACCATCGCGGCCGGCCTGCTGGCCGCCGCGACCCCGGCCCTGGCCAACGAAGGCCCGGCGCTGGAGAAGCAGGACTGGTCCTGGCTCGGCGTGTTCGGCCAGTACGACAAGGCCCAGCTGCGCCGCGGCTGGCAGGTCTATCACGACATCTGCTCGAACTGCCATTCGCTGAAGCTGGTGGCTTACCGCAACCTGTCCTATCTCGGCTTCTCTGATGACGAGATCAAGGACTTCGCCGCCGAGAAGCAGGTCACCGACGGTCCGAACGACCAGGGCGACATGTTCCAGCGTCCGGCCCGCGCCGCCGACCATTTCGTGCCGCCGTTCGCCAACGAACAGGCCGCCCGCGTGGCCAACAACGGTGCTCTGCCGCCGGACCTGTCCCTGATGGCCAAGGCCCGCAAGGGCGGTCCGGACTATATCTACGCGATCCTGACCGGCTTCGAGGACACTCCGCCGGCCGGTCACGTGGTGCCGGACGGCATGTACTACAACAAGGCCTTCAGCGGCGGGAACATCGGCATGCCGCCGCCCGTTAGCGACGACGCCGTGGCTTACAGCGACGGCACCAAGGCCACCAAGGAACAGATCTCCAAGGACATCGTGGCGTTCCTGAACTGGACCGCCGAGCCCGAGCTGGACGTGCGCCACTCGCTGGGTGTCAAGGTTCTGGGCTTCCTGGTGGTGTTGACCGCCATGTTCTATGCCCTGAAGCGCAAGATTTGGGCCGACGTCCACTAAGACGGCGGGCCATGAGCCTTCGGCTTGTGTAAAGTGGAGGGGCCGTTCTGGTGACAGAGCGGCCTCTTTGCGTTTCGGCGCGATATGCGCCATATGGATCGAACTGTTTCAGGGGGAAGGCATGAGCGCTCCGGTTCTGGGTATCATCGGCGGCAGCGGCGTTTATCAGATCGACGGCCTGGTCAATACCGAGTGGCGCAAGGTGGAAAGCCCCTTCGGCGCGCCGTCCGACGAATTGCTGTTCGGCGAGTTGGATGGCCAGAAGCTGGTGTTCCTGCCGCGCCATGGCCGTGGCCATCGCATCCCTCCGTCCGAATTGAATTATCGCGCCAACATCGACGCCATGAAGCGGGCGGGCTGCACCGAAATCATCTCGGTTTCCGCCGTGGGGTCGCTGAAGGAAGAACTGCCGCCGGGCACCTTCGTCATCGTCGATCAGTTCATCGACCGCAGCTTCGCCCGCGTCAAAAGCTTTTTCGGCACCGGCCTCGTCGCCCATGTCGGCTTGGGCAATCCCGTCTGTTCGCGTCTGGGCGACGCCCTGGAAGCGGCGGCGCAGGAATTGGAGATTCCCCACCAGCGCGGCGGCACCTATCTGGTGATGGAAGGTCCGCAGTTCTCGACCCAGGCCGAGAGCAACCTCTATCGCCAATGGGGCTGCGACGTCATCGGCATGACCAATATGCCGGAAGCCAAATTGGCCCGCGAGGCCGAGATGTGCTACGCCACCGTCGCCATGGTCACCGATTACGATTGCTGGCATCCCGATCATGACCATGTCACCGTCGACGCTATCGTCAAGGTGCTGCTGGACAACGCCGACAAGGCCCGCAGTTTGGTCCGCACCGTCGCCCCGAAGCTGCGCCACCGCGAAGGCGTTTGCCCCAAGGGCTGCCACCACGCCTTGGACAACGCCATCATCACCCACGGCGACGCCCGCGACCCCGAACTGGTCGCCAAGCTGGACGCCGTCGCCGGGCGAGTTTTGAAATGAAGATCAACGGCACGCCTACCCGCACCATCTGGCTGGCCAAGGACGGCCAGGGGGTCGAGATCATCGATCAGACCAAGCTGCCCCATGATCTCGTGGTGGTGCGTCTGGATAGTCTGGAAGACGCTGAAGCGGCTGTCCGCGACATGTGGGTGCGGGGAGCGCCCCTGATCGGGGCGACAGCGGCTTACGGCGTTGCCTTGGGGCTGCGGGCCGGCGTCTCCGACGCCCGGTTGGGCGAGGTCTATAAACGCCTTTACGCCACCCGCCCGACGGCGGTCAATCTGCGCTGGGCGCTGGACGAGATGAAGGCGCTGCTGTTGCCGCTGCCCGAAGGGCGGCGTCTGGCCGCCGCCTACAAACGCGCTGCCGAGATTTGCGACGAAGATGCCGCTATGTGCGAAGCCATTGGCTCCCACGGCGCGGCGATCATTGCCGATATCTGGAAGAAGAAGCAAGCCGAGGGCGCTGCCCGCGTCAACGTGCTGACCCACTGCAATGCCGGCTGGTTGGCCACCGTCGATTGGGGCACGGCCATCGCCCCTATCTACAAGGCTTTCGAGATGGGCATTCCCCTGCATGTCTGGGTGGACGAAACCCGTCCGCGCAACCAGGGCGCCAGCCTGACCGCCCGCGAGCTGAACTGGCACGGCGTGCCGCATACGGTGATCGTCGACAATGCTGGCGGCCACATCATGCAGCACGGCATGGTCGATCTGTGCATCGTCGGCACCGACCGCACCACGGCCGATGGCGACGTCTGCAACAAGATCGGCACCTATCTGAAGGCGTTGGCGGCCAAGGACAACAACGTGCCGTTCTATGTCGGCCTGCCGGGTCCGACCATCGACTGGACCCTGGCCGACGGCGTTAAGGAAATTCCCATTGAGGAGCGCGACCCCGCCGAGGTCACCCATATCCAGGGCCGCGATCCTAGCGGCGATCTGACCATGGTGCAGCTTACTCCCGACGGCAGCCCGGCGATCAATTATGGCTTCGACGTCACGCCGGCCCGTCTGGTCACCGGCCTGATCACCGAGCGCGGCGTTTGCCCCGCCTCGCGTCAGGGCTTGCTTTCCCTTTACCCCGAACAGCGCTGAAAAAATGACCGAACAGCAGCAAATCCGCTCCACCCGCCATCGTCTGTCCATCATCGACACTCTGCTCAAGCTTGAAAAGCTGGGGTTGAACAAGGGAATGGCCGGCAATGTCAGCGTGCGCTGGGGTGACGGCTTCCTGGTTACGCCGTCGGGGATGCCGGCGGGCAAAGTGCATCCCGAGGACATCGTTCTGATGAGCATGGACGGCAGCCCGGAGGGGCGGCGCAAGCCGTCTTCGGAATGGCGTTTTCACCGCGATATTTACGCCAGCCGTCCCGAGATCGGCGCCGTGGTCCACACGCATGCGCCCTTCTGCGTGTCGCTGGCGGTGCTGCATAAGTCCATTCCGTCCTATCACTACATGGTGGCGAAGGCTGGCGGAAAGGATATCCGCTGCGCTCCCTACGCCACCTACGGCACCCAGGATCTGTCCGATCACGTGGTCAAGGCTTTGGAGGGGCGTCTGGCCTGCCTGATGGCCAATCACGGCATGATCGCCGTTGGCGTCAATCTGGACGCCGCCGTGACCCTGGCGGTCGAGGTCGAGGAACTGGCCGAAGGGTATTGGCGCGCCTTGCAGATCGGCCAGCCCGTGCTGCTGGACGACGCCGAGATGGACGTGGTGCTGGAAAAGTTCAAGGGCTACGGAGCCAACGCCCAGAAAGGTTGAGGACGGTGCGGACGTGACTCCAGGGTTGCGTCATCCTCCCGCTTATGGCCACCATAGGTGTGGGGATCTTCTGATGGGCTGGAGAACGTTGTGCTGAACGAGCACGAGAGGATGCGCGTCCATCCTCTCTTGGGCGAATTCGCAGATCCTGCGGTCGAGCAAGACTTCCGCGGTTGGCAGGGGCCGGCCACGGCCAAGGAAGCTGTCGCCGGCTTCAGCATCGTCGCGTTCTTCAATTCCCTGTTCATCTTCGCCGATTATCTCAGCATGGGAATGGGCCGCACCCTGATGTGGATGGCGGTCGGACGCAGCTTCGTGGTGCTGATGTGCCTGCTGCTGGCGTTGCGCCTGCGCCGCGACATGACCTTCGACATGGCCGAGCGGATGGTCACCACTTTCATGCTGGCCTATGTCTGCCTGTATTTTCCTTATATTCCCTATGATCCGGCAGTGGCGCAGGTGGCGAAGCTCAGCTTCATCTGCATCACGCTGCTCAGTTATGTTCTGTTCCCCAGCCACTGCGCCCGCCTGTTGGGGCTGGGCGTGCTGAACGGCTCCGTCTTTCTGGCCGTGCTGGGGTTGTGGGTGTCGCCGCCGGCCAACGGCTTCGAACTGGCCGAGATGAGCCTGTGGCTGCTGCTGGCCAACGTCGCCGGTGCCGGTTTGGCCCAGCGTCATGGGCGCATGGCCCGCGATCACTTCGCCGTGATTCTTGACGAGCGCCACAGCGCCGAGGAAGCCTTGCAGGCGCGGCGCAAGGCCGAGGAAGCCGCCCAGGCCAAATCCGATTTTCTGGCGATGATGAGCCATGAAATCCGCACGCCTCTGGCTGGGCTGATGGGATGCGCCCGTTTGTTGCTGGATACCGATCTGGACGGCGTGCAGCGCGATTACGCCGAGACCGTTCATCAATCGGGCGATGCTCTGCTGTCGGTGTTGAACGACATCCTCGACTTCACCAAGATCGAGGCCGGCCGGCTGGAATTGGAACATTCCGATTTCGATCCGGCGGCGCTGGCCGAAGGGGTCGTGGCCTTGCTGGCGTCGCGCGCCCATGAAAAGGGTTTGTCCATCGCCTTGGCTTCGTCGGTCGGGCTGCCCCGGCGGTTGTCGGGCGATCCGACGCGGTTGCGGCAAATTTTGCTGAATCTGCTGGGGAACGCCGTCAAATTCACCGATACCGGTGAAATCGGCGTCTCCATGCTGACCTTGCCCATGGGGGCGCCGGGAAAAGCCTGGCTGGAGATCGCCGTGCGCGATACCGGCATCGGTATCCCCCGGGATGTCCTGCCCCAACTGTTCCGCCCCTTCGCCCAAGCCGATACTTCTATTTCCCGGCGGTTCGGAGGAACCGGGCTGGGGCTGGCCATCAGCCGCCGCCTGGCCAATCTCATGGGCGGCGATATCGCCGTGCAGAGCCGCTTGGGCGAGGGAAGCCTGTTTACCGTCGGCGTGCCCCTGGATCTGGCCGAGGCGCCGCAGGCCGATGTAGCGGTTTCCGCGCCTTCCTTGCAGGATGCCGCCCGCGGAACGCCGCTCAAGCTGCTGCTGGCCGAGGACAATCCGGTCAACCAGAAGGTTGCCGCCGCCATGCTGCGCAAGTTCGGCCACGCCGTCACAGTGGTGGCCGACGGCTATGAAGCGCTGGAGGCGGTGCGCCATACCGACTGGGATCTGGTTCTGATGGATGTGCAGATGCCCGGCCTGGATGGCCTGGAGGCGACGCGGCGCATCCGGGCTTTGGACGGTCCCCGCGCCGGGGTGCCGGTGGTGGCGCTGACCGCCAATGCCTTGAAAGGCGACGATCAGCGCTGCCTGGAAGCGGGAATGAACGGCTATCTGGCCAAGCCCATCGAGCCGGTGAAACTGGCAGAAACCCTGCGCCGCTATGCCGTTTCCCATCGCTCCGCCCCCTTGCGTTGACAGCGCGCAAAATCCCGTGTCAGCTTGACGCCCTTTTGACAATGGCGGAGCGACCATGCCTCACGATCTGATCGGATTCCAATCCGTGAGCGTCGGCGTCGGTGATATCGACGCCGCCCGGCAGCAATTGGAGCGTTTGGGGTTTTCAGTCCGCGCCGATGACGGCGCTCTGCTGCTGGCTTTCGGCAACGGTCATCTGCGGGTTCACGCCGGAGCGCCTTTGGGCTTTGGCGCGGTGGCTTTGGCCAGCCGCGATGTGGCGGCCACCCGCGCCTCGCTGTGTCAGGACGGTCTGGATACTCCTGGTCTGGTCTGCGCTCTGACCGATAGTCCGGCTCCAGCAGCGGCATTGCACGCCAACGGCGCTTTGGCCTTGTCTTCACTGACGGCGGTTCTCGATAATCCGGAAAGCGCCATTCCGGCCTATGATCGATTGTTCGGCCTGTTCTCCGCCACGCCGACCGACAGCATGGTGACTGTCCACGGCTGCGGACCCATGCTGTTTCTGGTGGATGAAGACGGCTTCGATCATCTGCATGCGAACCTGCAAAGCCGCCTGCCCAAGCCGCCCGCTTTGGCGGCCCTGTCCATCGCCGTCGCCGATCTGGACGCCGCCGAAGCTCTGTTGAAGGCGGCGGGAGTCAAGACCAGCCGCAGCGGCCCGTCCCTGGCCATTGCTCCGGCCGACTGTTTGGGGCTGGGTCTGGAATTGGTGGCCGGTTAGGACCATCTAGACATCATGCGTCATCTCGCTTCCGACTATGCCTCTCCGCCCGGCGGCCGCCGGGATGGAGAAACCCTGAAAACCTTGCTTCCCTATCTCTGGCCCGCCGAGTTCGGCCTGCGCTTCAGGGTGGCGGCGGCTTTGGCCTGTCTGCTGCTGGCCAAGGTGCTGGGCGTCTATGTGCCGGTGATCTTCCGCGATGCGGTGGATGTGCTGTCCCCTTCGTCGGGCGGCGGCGACAGCGGGCTGGCGGTGCCGGTGGGGTTGATACTGGCCTATGGCGCCGCCCGCGTGATGAGCCAGGGGTTCGGTGAATTGCGGGACGCCCTGTTCGCTCGCGTGGCGCAACGGGCCATTCGCACGGTAGCCCTGCAGGTGTTCCGTCATCTTCATGCTCTGGCCTTGCGTTTCCATCTCGACCGTCAGACCGGCGGCCTGAACCGGGGGATCGAGCGCGGTACCAAGGGCATCGAATTCCTGCTGTCCTTCATGCTGTTCAACATTCTGCCGACATTTCTGGAAATCGGCTTGGTCTGTGGAACCTTGTGGACCCTGTACGACTGGCGCTTTCCGCTGCTGACCCTGGGAACCATCGGCGTCTACGCCGCGTTCACCTTCGCCGTCACCGACTGGCGCACCCGCTATCTGCGCGATGCCAATCAGTCGGATCAGGAGGCCAACACCAAGGCGGTGGACAGCCTGGTGAATTACGAGACGGTCAAATATTTCGGCAATGAAGAACACGAAGCCAAACGCTTCGACAGCAGCCTGCGGCGGTACGAACAGGCGGCGGTGATGGTCAAAAGCACCGTCTCGATGCTCAACCTGGGCCAGGGATTGATCATCGCCCTGGGAGCCACCGGCATGATGCTGCTGGCCGGTTACGGCGTGCGTGACCATGCCCTGAAGATCGGCGACTTCGTGCTGGTCAACACTTACCTGTTGCAGCTTTATCTGCAACTCAACGCCTTGGGCTTCGTCTACCGCGAGATCAAGCGTTCCCTGATCGACATGGAGGCCATGTTCTCGCTGCTGCGTGAGAACCGTGAAATCGAGGACAATCCCGGCGCTCCGGCTTTGCGGATCAAAGGTGGCGATCTGGTGTTCGAGAATGTGGACTTCGCGTACGACCCCGAGCGCCCGATCCTGAAAGGCGTCAGTTTCACGGTGCCTGCCGGCAAGACCATTGCCATCGTCGGCCCTTCGGGGGCGGGCAAAAGCACCCTGTCGCGGCTGCTGTTTCGTTTTTACGACGTCACTTCCGGGCGCATCCTGATCGATGGCCAGGATATTCGTGGCGTTACCCAGCAAAGCCTGCGCGCGGCCATCGGCATCGTTCCGCAAGACACGGTGCTGTTCAATGACACGGTGTTCTACAACATCGCTTACGGCCGTCCCTCGGCCAGCCAGGCGGAAATCGAAGAAGCGGCCCGTCTGGCCCGGATCCACGATTTTGTCTCCAGCCTGCCGGATGGTTATGGAACCAAGGTGGGGGAACGCGGTTTGAAATTATCGGGGGGCGAGAAGCAGCGGGTGGCCATCGCCCGCACCATCCTGAAAGCTCCGGCGATTCTGTTGTTCGACGAGGCGACGTCGGCCTTGGATACCCATACAGAGCGGGAAATCCAGGATTCCCTGCGCGAGGTGTCGCGGGAACGCACCACTTTGGTCATCGCCCACCGTCTTTCCACGGTGGTGGACGCTGACGAAATCCTGGTGCTGGAGCAGGGATGTGTGATCGAACGGGGTCGTCATGATTCCCTGCTGGCCGCCGAAGGCCGCTACGCCGGCATGTGGCGCAAGCAACAGGAGACGGCACACCTTGTGGAGGAATTAAAAAATCTTTCGCAAGACTAGATGGGTTGATACCAAGGAAAAAGGGATCGTCATCTGGGATTAAGCTGTTCGAAAGCGTTTAAAATTTATGACAATGGTTGTATGATCATTAACTAATGATGCCTACTCAGATGGGCATATAAAAAATTAGGAGATGTCTATGACCGAAAAAATATCCGGCTTGTCCGTGCGAAAAAGAATAATTATGACTTTTTTCGCTGTTTCTTCCGTCGTTCTGCTTTTGGGCGGCGTATCATTGTATAAATTTAGAGATCTGAATAAAGATACCGAAGAGATTAGTCAAAATTACTTAGTGGCTATCGGTTATCTGGATAAAATGAGGTCCAGCCTTCTGGTCTATCGTCTGTCCTCTGTTCGCGTCATGCAGACGAATCTGACTGACGACGAAGCCAGAAAACAGCGAAAGCGCATGGATGAGGCCCGAGCCGTCTTCGACGAATATAATGCCAAATATGCCCCTACCGTCGTTACGGCCGCGGAAAAAAGTATCTACGAAGGGTTTTTGACTCATCGGGATAAATACTTCAAAGGCTCGGACGAGGCCTATCGTCTGCTGGATACAGGCAACAAAGACGACGGAGTCAAGCTATACATGGCTGTTGCCGTGGCCGAAGGCGCGGAGATGGATCAGGCTCTGGCGACGGACATGGATTACAACGTCGCCGAGGGCAACCGCTGGGCCGGGGAAGCTTCGGCCAGCTATGATTCGGGATTGGTCATCGTCATTCTGCTGGCTGGCGCGGCTCTGTTTATCTCGGTGGTTTCGGGGGCAATCCTGGTGCGCGGCATTTCGCTTCCGGTGATGTCCATGACCGCCGCGATGCGGGCTTTGGCCGATGGCGACAAAAGCGTGCAGATTCCTTCGCAAGACCGTCGCGACGAAATTGGCGCCATGGCGGCGGCGGTGCAGGTATTCAAGGACAACGCCATCCGCGCCGATGAAATGGCGGCCCAGCGGGCGAGCGATCAGGCGGCTCGGGAAGCTCGGGCGCGCAGTATCGAAAGCATGACCCGGGATTTCGACAGCCAAGTGTCTTCTGCCCTGGGAACGGTTTCCAGTGCGGCGGGGGAGGTGGAGCGGACCGCCCAGGCCTTGTCTGCCAATGCCGAGCAGACGTCGCGCCAGGTGGAAAGCGTCGCCTCGGCCACCGAAGAAGCTTCGGCCAGCGTCGAGACCGTGGCCGCTGCTGCCGAAGAATTGGCGTCCTCCATCGCCGAGATCGGCCGGCAAGTGGAGCATTCCAGCCGCGTTTCACGGGCCGCCTCGGAGGAGGCCGACCGGACCAACGCCACCGTGCGCGGATTGGCGGAAAGTTCCGCCCGCATCGGCGAGGTGGTCAATCTGATCAACGATATCGCCAGCCAAACCAACTTGCTGGCGCTCAACGCCACCATCGAGGCGGCGCGCGCCGGCGATGCCGGCAAGGGCTTCGCCGTGGTGGCCAACGAAGTCAAGCATCTGGCCAATCAAACCGCCAAGGCCACCGAGGAAATCGGCAGTCAGATCGGTGCGGTGCAGTCGGCCACTCATAACGCGGTGGCGGCCATTTCCGGGATCGTCGCGCGCATTGGCGAAATCAATCAGATCGCCAGCGCCATCGCCGCCGCGGTCGAGGAGCAGTCGGCGGCGACGGCCGAGATCGCCCGCAATGTGCAGCAAGCGGCTTCGGGCACGCAGATGGTGTCGTCGAATATCGGCAACGTCACCCATGCCGCCGAGGAAACCGGTTCGGCGGCTCGTATGATGCTGGAATCCGCCCAGTCCCTGGCCGGAGAATCCCAGTCCCTGCGGACCACGGTCGACCGTTTTCTGCAGGGTGTCCGCGCCGCCTGACGGCACTGTTCCTTTGAACGCGGCCTCACTCTTATGAAGGGCGGGGCCGTGTGTCTTCTGGGTGCTTGGCCCTGGTGTCGAAACAGGCTAGGATTCCGCCTCATCCCAGGTGAGAGAGGCGCTGGATGTTCAAGTTCATCGGCAAGGCTTTGGCCGGCGTCCTGTTGACCGGAGACGCCCGCAAGGCCGTCGCCGTCCAGGCCAAGACGCCGCCCAAGACTGCCGCCGGTAAGAAAAAGGCCAAAGCCAAGCCTCAAAACGACGACGCCAACCCCGCCGAACGCGAGGCCGTCGCCCAGGTGCAGGCCCAGGCCAAAGAATTGATTACCGAGGACCGCGCGGAATTGATCCGCAAGGCCATGCAGGTTCGTGCCGCCAAGCAGACCATTCTGGCCGATCTCAATGACGAGGATCGCGCCAGACTGGTCGCTACCGCCATGAAGGCTCTGCTCAACGAGGGCCGCCAGAAAAAAGAGTGACGTTCCTTTGAATCATGATCCCGTGGCCCTCGCCCAGGGCGTGCTTGCCGGGCAAAGACGGGCGCTCGCTCGCGCCATTACCCTGATCGAATCCACCCGCGACGATCATCGCGCCGTGGCCGACGCCCTGTTGGAGCAGTTGCTGCCCCACACGGGAAAGTCGGTGCGCGTCGGCATTTCCGGCGTTCCCGGAGTGGGGAAATCGACCTTTATCGAGAGTTTCGGCCTGCATGTGATCGACCGGGGGCATCGCATGGCGGTGCTGGCGGTCGATCCTTCCAGCCCCCGGTCGGGCGGCTCGATCCTGGGTGACAAGACCCGTATGGAAATGCTGTCGCGGGACGAACGCGCCTTTATCCGCCCTTCGCCGTCGGGTTGCACCTTGGGCGGCGTGGCCCGCCGCACGCGCGAGGCATTGCTGGTCTGCGAGGCCGCCGGATTTGACGTCATCGTGGTGGAGACCGTGGGCGTCGGCCAGTCCGAAACCGCCGTGGCGGATATGGTGGACATGTTCCTGCTGCTGCTGGTTCCCGGCGGCGGCGACGAATTGCAAGGCATCAAGAAGGGCATTGTCGAAATCGCCGACGCCATCGTGGTCAACAAGGCCGACGGCGATCTGGCGGCGGCGGCGTCGCGGGCGGCCCGCGATTACCAGAACGCTCTGCACCTTCTGCGTCCGGTCAGCAGCCACTGGACGGTGCCGGTGCTGCGGTCTTCGGCCATCGCCCATACCGGCATCGCCGAGGTGTGGGAAACCGTCGAGAAATATCAGAAGATTATGGGTGAAACCGGGGCCATTCACGCCCGCCGCACCGCTCAGGCCCAAGCCTGGATGTGGAACGAGGTCGCTGAAAATCTGATGATGCGCTTCCGCGGGCATCGCCGCATCACGTCGATTTTGAACGGAGTCGAGCATCGCGTCGCCCAGGGAAGCATGACGCCGACCGCCGCCGCGCAATTTTTGCTGAACGCCTTCCTCGACAGCGGTGCTGCGAAAGGCTAATTAAGAGAGACACTTCTGCGGGGGATGGACGGACGATGATCTCGGAACAGGAAGAAGACCTCCTGAAAAAGGAACTGGTCGGGCTGTTCGGTCACATCAACAAGATGCGCCGTGAATTGGCCGCCTTGCAGGTGCCGACCGCCAGCGGCGAGGTCTTTTCGTCCATGGCCGACACTTTGGACGATATCGTCGAGAATACCGAAACCGCCAGCAATACCATTCTGGAAAGCATGGAGCAGATCGAGGAGGCCTTGGGCGATCTCCGGGCCAAGGGCGATCCCGAAGTCGACGCCGTTTGCGACCGCATCAACGAACGTTCGAATGCGGTGTTCGAAGCCTGCTCGTTCCAGGATCTGACCGGCCAGCGCATCACCCGCGTCGTCAATTCCTTGAAGTTCATCGAAGAGCGCGTCAGCTCGATGGTGCGGATGTGGGGCAAGGAAGAACTAGCCAAGGTGGTCGAGGAAGTCAGCCGCGAAACCCAGCCTCAGGTCGACGAGGACAAAGCTTTGCTGCATGGTCCGCAAAGCGCCACCTCCGCCATCAGCCAGGATGACGTGGATAAAATGTTCAGTCAGGACGACATCGACAAATTGTTCGGATAAGGCGCTCCGGTCTTGAGACGCGGCAATCTTGTAACGACGGTCGTGCGGCCGCGCCTTGAACGGCGGCGGGGATAAGGGGAAAAATAATGGCGGTGTTGGGTTGGACTGAGGATTTGAGCGTCGGCGTCGCCGTGCTGGACGGACATCACAAGCGCCTGTTCGATCTCTTGGACGAACTTTATCGGGCCGTGCAGGCCGGTGGTTCGGAAACCGCCGTCGGCACGGTTCTCGACGAACTGGTCGCCTACACCGAATATCATTTCCAAGAAGAGGAAAAGCTGCTGGAGCAAGCCGGCTTCCCGGCTTTGGAGGCGCATCGCAAGGTGCACAAGGCCTTGACCGGCCAAGTCATCCGCATGCGCGACGATTACAAGCTCGACCCGCGCACCGTTTATGCCGCGGAGCTGTTCCAGTTCCTGTCCGGCTGGCTGGTGAACCACATCAAGGTCGAGGATTTCGCCTATAAGCCGACTCTCTCCGGGGTCTGAACGGAGCTTCCATGACCGTCCGTATCGCGCAAGGGCGGCTGGGCTCGTTTCTCTATCAGGATAACGACGTTTTCATCGGGCGCTCTCTCCATGTCTATGGCGAAGCGTCGGAAGGCGAGTTGTCGCTGCTGCGCCAGACATGCAAGGCGGGGGATTGGGCGGTCGTGGCCGGTGCCAACATCGGCACCATCGCCGTGCCCATGGCCATGCATGTCGGATCCCAGGGGCGGCTGTTCGCCTTCGAGCCGCAACGGCTGACCTACCAGCTTTTATGCGGCAATCTGGCCCTCAACCACATCGAGAACACCCTGGCTGTGCAGCGGGCCGTGGGCGGTGTTGTCGGCATGACCCGCGTCGAAACGCTGAGCTATGGCCGGAACGCGAATTACGGCGCCATCCGGGTCGGGGTGGACGATGGCGAGCCGGTTGAAATGATCACGCTGGACAGCATGTCGCTGCCGCGCCTTGACGTGCTGGTAGCCGATGTGGAGGGTTTCGAAGAAGAGGTTCTGCGTGGGGGCGACGCCACCATCTGTCGCTGCCGCCCGGTTCTTTATCTGGAAAACAACATCCGGGAAAAAAGCCCGGCTCTGCTGGGGCGCCTATTTGCTTTGGGCTATAAGGTCTGGTGGCACCTTGTGCCGATGTTCCACCCCGGTAACGGCCGGGGCGTGACCGAGGATGTCTTCGGCGGCATGATCACGGTCAATATTCTGTGCCTGCCGGAAGAGCGTGCCGGCGCCATCAATGGCATGCGGCCGGTGGGAACGGCCGATGACTGGTGGCGGCGGGATTAGTTTTCGTCCTGGGCCAGCCCCATGATGCCGGCGGCCATGCCGACGCTGCCGAACGTGACGATCAGGCCGACGAACATCAGGACCAGAGTCAGGATGCCGTCGTCTTCGTCCATCGCCATGGTTCTGAGGTGGCTGACGTCGAAGTACAGCAATATGCCGCCGAACACCACGCCACCGATCACGCCGGTGAGCAGATGCTGCGCCAGGAACATGATGGCGGTTTTCTCATGGCGCATCAGCGGCATGGCTGCATATCCGAACAAGTAGGTTACTGCGGCGGAAGTCCGTCGTCTTCGACCCTGGCGCCCAAGGCGCTGGCCATTTCCACCACTTCCGCAGATACGGCGGCGACGCTGTCGGCGTCTGTTCCCCGTGCGACGATTACGGTGCCATATCCGCTGTCGCGTGTGAAGGGATAGCTGCCGATATCAACCGTAGGGTTGCGTTTCTGGATATCTCCAAGGCTTACGGCGATGCTTCCTTCGCCGATATGCAGGGTGACCGCCTTGGACAGAATCCTGGCGCCGCCTTTCAGGCCGTGTTTGATGCCGTCGAACATGGCTTGCATGATGCGCGGCACGCCGGCCATGACATAGACGTTGCCGATGTTGAAGCCGGGAGCGGCGCTGACCGGATTGTCGATCAGGATGCCGCCTTCGGGGATGTTGGCCATGCGCAGGCGGGCTTCGTTGAGATTCTCGGGCTTGATGACCTTCTTCAGCAGTTCGACGGCGCGGGGATCGCGTAGCAGCGGCACGCCGAAAGCCTTGGCCACCGATTCCGAGGTGATGTCGTCGTGGGTGGGGCCGATGCCGCCGCTGGTGAAGACATAGTCGTATTTGCCCCGCAGGACGTTGACCGTCTCGATGATCTCGGCCTCGTCGTCGGCGATGACGCGGACTTCCTTCAGGCGGATGCCGACGTCGTTCAATCCCAGCGCGATATATTGCAGGTTGGCGTCCTGGGTGCGTCCCGACAGGACTTCGTTGCCGATGACGATCATCGCCGCGCGCACTTCGGTGGTCATGATGAAGGAAGCTCCCCAGTCAGAGTCTGGGGAGCATACTCCAGGCCCCGGCTACAGCCAATCGCGCAGGATGGCCACCAGGGGAATGTCCGCCGGCGGCATGGGGTAGTCGCCCAGGCGCGGGGCCCGCGCCCAGGCCAGCGTCTGCCCTTCCTTGGGCTCCGGCTGGCCTTGCCACTGACGGCAGGCATACAGCGGCATCAGCAGATGGAAATTGTCGTAATCGTGGGAGGCGAAGGCCAAGGGCGACAGGCAGGATTGCCCTACTTCGATGCCCAGTTCCTCGCGCAGTTCCCGCACCAGGGCGGCCTCGGGCGTTTCTCCGGCATCCAGTTTTCCACCGGGGAACTCCCAGAATCCGGCCATGCTTTTGCCGGCTGGGCGCTGGGCGATCAGCACGCGGCCGTCCAGGTCGATCAAAGCCACGGCGGCTACCAGCAGCATCGGACGGGCGGCTCGCTGTTCCAGCCACTGTTCGCGGCTGACGGTGAAAACCTCCAATTCGGTGCAGCGGTTACGGGCAGGCATGTCCATGCGTCGCACGCCGTCAAAGGCCAGGCCGGCCTTTTCCATCACCCGGCGCGAGGCGGGGTTTTCCGGCAGGACGGCGCCCCAGACGGTGCCAAGGCCGAAATTGACGAACAGGGTGCGCAGGCAGCGGCGCACGGCTTCGGTGGCGTAGCCCTTGCCCCAGAACTCCCGGCCGATCCAATAGCCGACTTCGGCGGAATGCGTGTTCAGAGAGGCGCCGACACAGCCGGCCAGCTTGCCGGACAAGCGCTCATCGATGGCGAAGACCAGAGCCCGGCCCTCGGCGACCTCGGTGCCGACCTTGGCGATGAAGTCGTCGGCGACCGAGCGTTCGTAAGGAAAAGGAATGTTGGAGGTGGTGCGGGCCACCTCCCAATCGTCCAGCAAACGGGCGACTTCGGCGGCGTCGTCGGGACGCAGGCGGCGAAGACGAAGACGCGCCGTATCCAGCGGCGCGCCGTGCCATCCCTGATCCGCGGTCAGACAGCCGCTACCGGATTCCATCAAGTCCTTCAGCTCCGGTAGGAGCCGTTGATGTCGATATAGGCGTGGGTCAGGTCGCAGGTCCACACGGTGGCCTTGCCCTTGCCGACGCCGACATCCACTTCGATCAGGATGTTCTGCCCCTTCATGTGGGCCGCCACCGGGGTCTCGTCGTAATCGGGCACGGCCAAGCCGTTCAAGGCTACCTGGAAACCGCCCATCTTGATGGACAGTTTGTCGCGGTCGGCCTTCTCGCCGGCCTTGCCGACGGCGGCCACCACGCGGCCCCAATTGGCGTCTTCGCCCGAGATGGCGGTCTTGACCAGCGGCGAATTGGCCACGGCCATGCCGATGGTGCGGGCCGCCTTCTTGCCGGCGGCGCCGGTGACGCGGATTTCCACGAACTTGGATGCGCCCTCGCCGTCCTTGACCACCATCTGCGCCATTTCCAGCAGCAGCGAGTCCAAGGCCTTTTTGAAACCTTTCAGATCGGCATCCTTGGCGGACTTGATCTTGGAATTCTTGGCCTGATTGGTGGCGAACAGCATGAGGGTGTCGCTGGTCGAGGTGTCGGAATCGACGGTAATGCTGTTGAACGACTTTTCGACGCCGGCCGACAGCAGATCCTGCAGCACCTCGGCCGGCAGGGTGGCGTCGGTGAAGACATAGGCCAGCATGGTGGCCATGTCCGGGGCGATCATGCCGGCGCCCTTGCAGAAGGCGTTGATGCGCACCTCGACGCCGCCGATCTTGGCGGTGCGGGTGGACAGCTTGGGGAAGGTGTCGGTGGTCATGATGGCCCGCGCCGCCTGATCCCAATTGTCGTCCGACAGTTTTCCCAGCACTTCGCCCAGGGCGTCGGTGATTTTCGCATCGTCCAGCGGTACGCCGATGGTGCCGGTCGAGGCGATGAACACCTCTTCCGGCGCGCATCCGGCCAATTTGGCGGCGGCGGCGACGGTCCGGCTGACCGACGCTTCGCCGACCCCGCCGGTAAATGCGTTGGCGTTACCGGAATTGACCACGACCAGACGCGCCTTGCCGCCCTTCTGGGCCTTGCGGCACCACAGCACCGGAGCCGAGGCGGTGAGCGAACGGGTATAGACCCCGGCAACGGACGTGCCGGGAGCCAGTTCGGCCACCATCAGATCGGTGCGGCCCTGATAACGCAGACCGCAGGCATGGGCGGCCAGGCGGACGCCGGCCAACGGATGCAGGACGGGGACGTTTGTCGGGGCGAGGGGAGAGATCGCGCTGCTCATGATCAATTCCGTTTTACAGGTTACTGCTTGGCGGGAGCCGTGGCCGAGGCCGGAGCCGCGGCCTTGTCGGTCATCGCCGTGCCGTCCAGATTGAACTTCTTGACGGTGGCCGACTTGCGCAGACCGTCGATGACGTCATGAGCGGCTTTCTGCTTCAGCTCGGCGGCCAGGGTCGGCTTCAACTGGTCGAAGCTGGGCGGCGGCGCGGCGCGCTTTTCCTCGACCTTGATGATGTGATAGCCGAACTGGGTCTTGACCGGGGCCTTGCTGACTTCGCCGGCATTCAGCTTGAAAGCGGCGTCGGCGAATTCAGGCACCATCTCGTCCTTGGTGAAGAAGCCGAGATCGCCGCCGGTTTCCTTGCCCGAGGGGTCTTCGGTCTTGGCCTTGGCCTCGTCCTCGAACTTCACGCCCTTCTTGAGGTCGGCCAGCACCTGCTTGGCGGCTTCCTCGGTCTTGACCAGGATATGGCGAGCGTGGACTTCCTCGCGCGGCGGGGTCGACTTCTTGATTTCCTCGTAACGGGCCTTCAGGGCGTCGTCGCTCAGCATGGGCTCGACCTTCTTGCCCAGCCAGACCTGCTTCAGGATGTTTTCCTGGGCCAGCTTAACGGCCTTGATCACATCGGGATCGCTTTCCAGCTTCTGCTTCTGGGCCTGCTCCAGCAGCAGCTGGCCGGTCACGACGACGTCGAGAACCTGCGGATAGACGGCGTCCAGGGGAACCTGGGCGAATTGCGAGTTCTGATAGAAATCGACGACGGCCGACTTGTGGATGTCGATGCCGTTGACGGTCGCGACGACCGGGTCCTTGGCATCATCGGCCAGAGCCGGAACGCTGACGACGGCAGCCACGGCGGCGGCGATCGCGGCGGCACGCAAGGTGCGAATGGTCATGCGGAAGACTTCCTTTTGCGAAGCGGGCCGCCGGCTGGCAACGCCGCTGAGTACGATTGGTGCTTCGGATTAAGCACAACCGGGGCCGCCTTACAAGTGCGCCAATGGCTTTATCCCTTCATATTGCTGCAATGGGGACATGTTCGCCGGGAATGATGGGGCTTGACCTGGAGCGCGTGGAGCGGCTAAGTCTCGCCTCTCCGCCTTGGGGACTTCTCCAAATGCGGGAAAGGTGGGCCTGTAGCTCAATGGTTAGAGCTGACCGCTCATAACGGTCTGGTTGGGGGTTCGAGTCCCTCCGGGCCCACCAATTCCTCCTCCCTCCTTGCAGTGCATGCCTAAAAGCTTGTAAATAAGCCGCTTGCTTACGCATGGATGGAAAAGTGACTTCTCAGGAAAAATTGGTTCTCGCCCTGCCGAAGGGGCGAATTCTCGACGAGGCGATGCCGCTGGTGCGGGCCGCCGGGATCGAGCCCGAGCCGGATTTCGACAACCCCAAGTCGCGGGCCTTGCGCTTCCATACCAACCATCCCCATATCGACATCATTCGCGTCCGGGCTTTCGACGTGGCGACCTTCGTCGCCTTTGGCGCGGCGCAGATGGGGATCGCCGGAAACGACGTGCTGATGGAATTCGATTATCCCGAAATCTATGCGCCTTTGGATTTGGGCATCGGCAAGTGCCGCATCGCGGTGGCCGAGCCGGTTGATCTGGCCGGTACCGATGATCCGGTGCGCTGGAGCCATATCCGTGTCGCCACCAAATATCCTTCCATCACCACCCAGCACTTCGCCCAGCGTGGTGTCCAGGCCGAATGCATCAAGCTGAACGGCGCCATGGAGCTGGCTCCCAGCCTGGGGCTGTGTCGGCGCATCGTCGATCTGGTGTCCACCGGCTCGACCCTGAAAGCCAACGGCCTGGTCGAGATCGAGCATATCGCCGATATCAGCTCCAGGTTCGTTGTCAACCGGGCGGCCTTGAAAACGCGGCCCGAGGAAATGGCCGACTGGATCGAACGCTTCAGGGGAGCCACCGAACATGCCGCGTGAACTGGTTTTCGGCGCTCCGGGCTTTGATGCCGCCTTCGCCCAGCTTCTGGACGACAAGCGTGAAACCGCCGCCGACGTCAACGCCGCCGTCTCCGCCATCCTTGATGATGTGCGAAGCCGGGGCGACGCGGCGCTGGTGGAATATACCAACCGTTTCGACCGCATGAGCATCGACGCCAAGGCTTTGCGCATCACGGCGGCCGAGGTGGACGAGGCCGTCGCCGCCTGTTCCCGCGATACCGTGGCGGCCCTGGAACTGGCCGCGTGGCGCATCGAGGAATTCCACCGCTGCCAGAAGCCGGACGGCCTGGATTACACGGATACCGCCGGGGTGCGGCTGGGCTATCGCTGGACCGCGCTGGAGGCCGCCGGCCTTTACGTGCCGGGCGGCACCGCCAGCTATCCCTCGTCGGTGCTGATGAACGCCATTCCGGCCAAGGTGGCCGGGGTCGAGCGTTTGGTCATGGTGGTGCCGACTCCCGACGGCAAGCTGAACCCGCTGGTGCTGGCGGCGGCCCGCGTCGCCGGGGTGGATGAAATCTACCGCGTCGGCGGCGCGCAGGCCGTAGCGGCTTTGGCCTACGGCACCGAAACCATCCGCCCGGTGGACAAGATCGTCGGCCCCGGCAACGCTTTCGTCGCCGCTGCCAAGCGTCAGGTGTTCGGTACGGTGGGCATCGACATGATCGCCGGTCCGTCGGAGATCCTGGTGATCTCGGACAACGGCAACGATCCCAGCTGGATCGCCGCCGATCTGTTGAGTCAGGCCGAGCACGATACCGCCGCCCAGTCGATCCTGATCACCGACGACGCCGTCTTCGCCAAAGACGTGATCGCCGCCGTCGAGGCGCATCTGAAAACGTTGTCGCGTACCGCCATCGCCCGTGAAAGCTGGAACGCCCACGGCGCAGTCATCGTCGTGCCCAGCCTGGACGACGCCATGCCGTTGAGCAACCGGGTGGCGCCCGAGCATCTGGAACTGGCGGTCAGCCAGCCGGAAGCCTTGCTGGAAAAGGTCCGCAACGCCGGCGCCGTTTTCCTGGGCCGCTATACTCCGGAAGCCGTCGGCGATTATGTCGGCGGTCCCAATCACGTGTTGCCCACCGCCCGCTCGGCCCGTTTCTCGTCGGGCCTGGGCGTTCTGGACTTCATGAAGCGGACCTCGATTCTGAGCTGCGACGCCGAAGCCTTGCGGCAGATCGGTCCGGCCGCCGTCACCCTGGCCACCTCCGAAGGCCTGAGCGCCCATGCCCTTTCCGTTTTCCTGAGACTGAATCAGCCGAGGAAGCCGTGACAAGCAGCGAGCGACACCAGCGCCTGATCAACGTCCAACTGGACGAGAAGACGCTGGTGCGCCGCAAACCGGAAGTCGAGCATGAGCGGGCGATCGCCATCTACGATCTTCTGGAAGAGAATTACTTCTGTCCGGTGAGTGAACTCACCGGGCCTTATTCCCTGCATATCAGCGTCGCCGATAACCGTCTGATCCTGGACATCCGGGCCGAGGACGACGAGACCCGTCTGGCCGAGGTGACGCTGCCGCTGTCGCCGTTTCGTGCCGTGGTGAAGGATTATTTCCTGATCTGCGAGAGCTATTACAACGCCATCAAGAAATCCACGCCGTCCCAGATCGAGGCCATCGACATGGGCCGCCGGGGCTTGCACAACGAAGGTTCGGAACTGTTGCGCGAGCGGCTGGCCGGCAAGATCGAGGTGGATTTTGAGACGGCCCGCCGGCTGTTCACCCTGGTCTGCATCCTGCACATTCGAGGTTAGAGAGCGGCATGTCCGTCGAACGCCCCTCGGCGGTTCTGTTCGCCTGCACCATGAACGCCATCCGTTCGCCCATGGCGGCGGCGCTGCTGCGCCATTTCCACGGCAAGCAGATCTGGGTGGAGTCGGTGGGGGTGCACAAAGGAGAGCCGGACCCCATGGCGGCGGTCGTGATGGATGAAATCGGCATCGACATCTCCACCCATCGTCCGCGCAGTTTCGAGGAGATGGAGGACAGTTTCTTCGATCTGGTCATCTCGCTATCGCCGGAGGCGCAGCACCATGCCGTCGAAATGACCCGCACCATGTCTTGCGAAGTCGAGTTCTGGAACACCCTCGATCCGTCGATGTTCGAGGGAAGCCGCGAGATGCGTCTGGAAATCTATCGTCAGGTGCGGGACCAGCTGGAGCGCCATATCCTGGAACGCTTCCCCCTGGCCCCGCGAGGAGACTGAAGCCTTACGGCTTTTTGTTCACCGGCACTTCACGGAAAATATCCGGCTGTTCCGGACCGCTGACGATCAGCGAGCCGGCCAGCCCTTTCTCCAGGCGCGACAGGGCGTGATCGACGATGGTGAAGCGTCCCGGCACCTTGGTGGTGAATTCGACCATGGCGGCGCTGCCGGGCGGGACGGAGATCGTCTGGACGCCGGTCAAAGGCTGGGACGTCAGGCCTCCGTCTTCATAGGCCCGGTCGAAAATCTGACCGATGACATGGAACGACGATGTGAAGTTCGGCCCGCCGTCGCCGAAGAAGATGCGGACGCTGTCTCCCACCTTGCTTTGCAGGGGATGATCCTTGCTCAAAGCGCCGACCGAGCCGTTGAAGGTGAAATAGTCGGGGCGTTCGGCCACCAGCTTGTCGAGATCGAATTCCTGCTGTCCCGGCGTGCCGAACGGCGAGGTGGTGTAGAGCTCGCCCTGCATGACGTAGAACTCGTGGTCGACCTTCGGCAGCCCTCCGGCCGGTTCGATCAAAATCAGTCCGTACATGCCGTTGGAAATGTGGTTGGCGACCATCGGCGTGGCGCAGTGATAGACGAACAGGCCGGGTGTCAGCGCCTTGAAAACGAAGCCGCGTTCCTGGCCCGGTTCGGTTTCCGTGAAGACCGCGCCGCCGCCGGTGCCGTTGACGGCATGCAGGTCGATGGAATGGTTCATCATGCTGTTTTTGTCGTTTTTCAAATGCAGCTCGATGGTGTCGCCGACGCGGGCGCGCAGGAAGGGACCCGGCACCTTGCCGTTGAAGGTCCAGAAACTGTAAGTGGTGCGGTCGTCCAGCCGGCCGATCCGCTCGATGGTCTCAAGATCGACCCGTAGCGTGGTCGGCGCCCGATCCCCTACCGGCGGCGGCAGATCGGACGGATCGCGGTCGATGCTGGCGCCGGCGTCGGGCGTGGCGCCGGCTGGCGCGGCGGCGATGCTGATGGCGCCTTGCATGCCCGCCTCGCGGTGGCCGGGAATGCTGCAGTAATAGGTGAAGCTGCCCGGGCTGCCGGCCTGGAAAACGATGCTGCTGCTGGCGCCCTTGCCCACCACATGCTGCGAGGCGGCGTGAAAGTCGGGAACGACAATGTCGTGTTCGGCGCCTTCACCGTTGATCAGATTGATCTGGACCTGATCGCCTTCGCGGACGTTCAGGACGGGATTGACCTTGCCGTCGATGTCTCCGCCGCGCCCGATGAAAGCCATCTTGCCGTCGGCGATGCCGGTGCGCAGGGTGAACGTGATGTCGGCGCGGCCGTGGACGGACGAATTGGCCGCATGCATGTCGTGCTTCATCTCTTCGGCGCCGGCTATGCCGGAGACGGATAGAAGCAGGCAGAGGGGGAACAGCGTCGATCGGACACAGGTTCGAAACAGTGCCATTTTGCTCTCCTGGACGGATTATCCATGGTGGCCCGTTGGCCTGAAACGGCTTCCGGGGCAAAAGGGCAGATAAGAACGATGTCCTGTCTTGCAAGGATGGACGGGAGGCTTGATCCGCTTTCCGCCGTTTCAAGGTGGAGGCGGGCGGCGTTTCGACGGAAAGGGCCGGCGGCCCGGCTTATCCCAGCCGGGCCTTGATGGAGTCGAAACCTTCCACCTTGGCCAGGGGGCCGATGGCGGCGAAGGTGGGCAGGCTTTGGGCCTTGAACAGGCGTTCGGCCACGCGGATCACCGCCTCGGCGTCGACCGCCTCGACCTTGGCCACCACTTCCTCGGCGGGAATGGGGCGACCATAGGCCAGCATCTGGCGGGCGATCTGCTCGCAGCGCGAGCTGGTGCTTTCCAGGGACATCAGGATGCTGGCCTTCAACTGGGCGCGGGCACGCTGCAGTTCGCCGGCGTCGATGCCCTGGGTGACTTTCATCACCTCGTCGCAGACCACGGGGATGACTTCGGCCACCTCGTCCTCGCCGGTGCCGGCGTAGATGGCGAACAGGCCGCCGTCGTTGTAGGAGGTGGTGAAGGAATAGATGGAATAGACCAAGCCGCGCTTTTCCCGCACTTCCTGGAACAGTCGCGACGACATGCCGCCGCCCAAAAGGGTAGACAGGACCGAAGCGCTGTAGAAATCGTCGTCGGCATAGGAAACACCGTCGAAGCCCAGGACCACATGGACCTGTTCCAGGTCGCGTTCCTCGCGGTAATCGCCGCCTTTGTAAACGGCTTTGTCCTCGGGGGCGGGGCGGTCGGCGGGCAGGGCGGTGAACTGGGTCTTGGCGGCCTCCACCAGTTCGTCGTGGTCCAGATTGCCTGCGGCGGCCAGGATCATGCGGCGCGGGCCGTAATTCTCGCTCAGGTATCCCGACAGGGTGTCCCGCGTCATGCCGCGCACCAGATCGGCCGTACCCAGCACCGGACGGCCTACGGCCTGATCGGGGAAAGCCGTGGTTTGGAAATGGTCGAAGATGATGTCGTCGGGGGTGTCGATGGCCTGGCTGATCTCCTGGATCACCACGGCCTGTTCGCGGGCCAGTTCCTCCGCGTCCAGACTGGAGTGCTGCAGGATGTCGGCGATGATGTCCAGCGCCAGCCCCTTGTCTTCCTTCAGCACCTTGGCGTAATAGGCCGTGTGCTCGCGAGAGGTATAGGCGTTCAGATGACCGCCCACCGCTTCGATCTCTTCGGCGATGCCGCGGGCCGTGCGCCGGTGGGTGCCCTTGAAGGCCATGTGCTCCAGCATGTGCGAGATGCCGTTGATCTCGGGAGCCTCGTGCCGGGTGCCGGCATTGACCCATACGCCGACCGACGCGGTCTCGACGGTCTGCATGGTATCGGTGGCGACGATCAGCCCATTGTCGAGCGTCGTCAGGCGGACGTTTTCCAGGCTCATGCCGACACCCGCGAGGCCTTGCGGACATAAGCCTTCACGGTTTCCAGATCGTTCGGCAGCACGTCGAAACGTTCCTTGCGCTCGAACAGGTCCGACAGGCGGGGCGGCAGATCTGGATGCACGCCAGTGGCGGCCTTGACGGCGGCCGGGAACTTGGCGGCGTGGGCGGTGGCCAGGGCGATCATCGGCGTGGTGTTGTCTTTGCGGCAGGTCCGGCCGGCGGCGACGCCGATGGCCGAATGGGGGTCCAGTAGTTCGCCGGTGCTTTCGTAAATCTCGCGGATGGTCTGCTTGGTGCCTTCGTCCGACAGGCGGTAGCCGGTGAACAGGCTGCCGATGTTGGCCATCATGGTTTCGCCGATCTCGAAGCGTCCGTCCTTGCGGAAGCGGTCCATGAAGTCGCGCACGCGGGCCGAGTCCTCGCCGAAGACGTCGAACAGGTAACGCTCGAAGTTGGACGACACTTGAATGTCCATGCTGGGCGACAGGGTGGGAACGACCCCTTCCATCGACATGGCGCCGCTTTCGAAGAAGCGGGTTAGGATGTCGTTGGCGTTGGAGCCGACCACGAACTGGCTGACGGGCAAGCCCATGCGGCGAGCGGCAAAGCCGGCATAGACGTTGCCGAAATTGCCGGTGGGCACGGCGAACGAGACGGGGCGGTGCGGCGCTCCCAGGGCGGTGCCGGCGGCGAAGTAGTAGACGATCTGGGCCATGATACGGGCCCAGTTGATGGAATTGACCGCCGACAGGTGAATCTCGTCGCGGAAAGACTGATCGTTGAACATGGCTTTGACCATGTCCTGGCAATCGTCGAAGGTGCCTTCCAGCGCCACATTGTGAACGTTGACCGACGGCACGGTGGTCATCTGGCGGCGCTGCACGTCGGAGACGCGGCCCTTGGGATGCAGGATGATGATGTCCACGGCTTCGCGGTCGCGGCAGGCCTCGATGGCGGCCGAGCCGGTATCGCCCGAAGTGGCGCCGACGATGGTGACGCGCTGGCCTTTTTGGGTCAGGACATGATCGAACAGACGTCCCAGCAATTGCAGGGCGTAGTCCTTGAAAGCCAGGGTCGGACCGTGGAACAGCTCCATCACCCAGTCGTTGCGTCCCAACTGCTTGAGGGGCGCGACCGAGGCATGCTCGAAGCCTTTGTAGGCGTCGGCCACCAGGGCGGCGAAATCGTCTTCCTTGATGCTGCCCTTGACGAAAGGCGCCATCACCCGCACGGCCAGTTCGGTATAGGACAGCCCGGCCATGGCCTGCTGATCCGCCTTCGAGATGCTCGGCCAGTCCTGGGGCAGATAAAGCCCCCCGTCGCGGGCCAGACCGGCCAGCAGGACGTCGTCGAAGGAAAGGACCGGGGCCTGGCCCCTGGTGCTGTGATAAGCGGTGCTGTGGTTGCTCAAGGACATACTCCGACTGCCGGGCTCCGCCGCTCCCCGCCGCGGGCACCGGAACGGTCTTCCGGCAAGGGGCGAGAGAGGACCGCACACATTAGCGACGGACGCCGCGCGGAACAAGGATAACAGTGCGTCCGCGGCCTTTTCGCCGGGCGGGAAAAGCGTCGGCGAATTGCTATTCTTTCGTATAAGTGATAGCATTCCTTTAGGGATAGGGACGGGGCGGCGTCACAGAGGAGGACGCGCTTGGCCTTGCAAATTCTCAAAGCCCGAAAGCGACTTTGGCCGATTGTTTCCGGCCTTGTCCTGGGGCTTTCCTTCGCGTCGAACATGCCGGCCTGGAGCGACGCCCGCATTCTGTCGGGCGAGCCGATTCAGCCGCTGTCCGTTCCCGAGGGGCTCGACCTGAGGAAAGTGGAGTTGGGCCGCCGTCTGTTCAGCGATCCGATTTTGTCGGCGGATGGCTCCGTCAGTTGCGCCAGCTGCCATGATCTGGCTCGGGGCGGCAGCGATCATCGCGCCCGTTCCATCGGCATCAAGGGTGCCGAAGGGACGATTCGCGCCCCCAGCGTGTACAACAGCGGTTTCAATTTCGTGCAATTCTGGGACGGTCGCGCCGTAAGCTTGGAAGTTCAGGCGGCTGGTCCCATCACCAATCCGCTGGAAATGGGATCGCAATGGCCCGATCTTTTGAAAAAACTGACGGATAACCCGGTCTACGGCACGGCGTTTCGTCTGGTTTACGGCAAACCGCCCAGCCAGGCGGCGGTGACGGATGCATTGGCTACGTTCGAGCGTACTCTCGTGACGGTCAATTCTCGTTTCGACGCCTATCTAAAAGGAGATAGAAAAGCCATAAGCGATGAAGAACGTAAGGGGTATGAACTCTTTGTTGCCTATGGTTGCGCTTCTTGTCATCAAGGCGCGAACGTCGGTGGTAACATGTTCGAGCGTTTCGGCTTCATGGGGAATTATTTCGCCGACCGGGGAACGCCGACCCAGGCGGATTTGGGACGCTTCAATGTTACCGGGCGCGAGGCCGACCGCTTTGTCTTCAAGGTGCCCAGTCTGAGGCTCTCCGCTCTTGGTGGGCCTTACTTCCACGACGGCAGTGTGGCCGATCTGTCGGCTGCGATCCAGATCATGGGGCGCTATCAGCTCGGGCGTGAAATACCCGAAAAGGACGTGGATCGGATTATGCAGTTTCTGAATACTTTGGTGGGGAAATTGGCGCAGGACCGCACATGAAAAGCCATCGTTTCGCTCTGACCACTTTGGTGGCGGTGACGCTGGGGACTGCCGCCATGGCGGCTCTGCTGAATTACGATGCCGCCATCGAGGCCGAGGACGATCGGCTGGAATTCGCCTTGACGGAGCTGGCCAGCGCCGAAGCGCGCCTGGACAGCGATGTTTTGCGCGTGGTGTCGCTGCAACTGCCTCACTACGATCAGGTGGTGCGCTCGGTCTGGGAACTGAAGCAACAGCGCGACAATGTGGCCGCCAGCCTGGAACAGCGGACTTTCGCTGGAAATGATCTGTTGCGCGGCAGCGCCGCCCGTTATCTGGAAACTCTGGATCATAAGACCGAATTGCTGGAGCAGTTGAAAGGCGAAGCCGCCTTTTTGCGCAATCAGATTTCATACATCCCGTTCGCCGTCGAACCGATGTTGCCCAGTTTGGCCGAACCGGTCCGCAGCAAGCTGGCGGCCGTGGTCCGGCAGATGCTGATCTACCACGCCCATGGCTCGGATGAAGAGGCGCTGCGTCTGAAAGACGATTTGGCGCAGGTGGGGGAACTGGACCGACATCCGGCGATCGGGCCGCTTTTGCAGCATATTCGGGTTTACGCCGAACATCGCCAGCGCATGAACGAAATGGTCGCCAATTATGGCGGCTTGGATGAGCCGGGATGGCGCCAGCAGATGCGGGCGCATCTGATGACGCAGCTGTCCCGGGATCAGCGCCGTATGTGGATCATCGGTGGGGTTCTGGGACTGTTCGTCACCAGTCTGTTTCTGGCTCTGGTCTGGTCGATCAGTCTGCTCAACGGTGCCCGGCGTCAGGCCATTCAGACGTCGGAACGTTTCGCCAAAGCCATCGACAGCATGAGCGGCGCCTTCGCCCTTTATGACAAGGATCACCGGCTGGTGTTGAGCAACGCCCGTTATGCCCAATTCTATCTGCCGGCGGCGGATCTGGTTCGGCCGGGCATGCTTTACGCCGATCTGGTGCGGACATTGATCCGCGCCGATTTCATCGCCGACCTGGGGGACGAACGGGAGGACGTGGAAGCGGCCCTGATCGCCCGCGCCGGAACGAACCGGAGCTGGAGTTTGCATGTTGCCGGCGACCGCAGTTACGACTGCAGCCATCGCAGCACTTCGGATGGCGGTTTTATCTGCTACAGCACCGATCAGACCGAGAAACGGCTGGCCGAGGAAAAACTGCAGCGGCTTTATACCGCCGTCGAGCAAAGCCCCGCTTCCATCGTCATCACCGACATCAAAGGCGAAATTCAGTATGTGAACCCCTGGTTCTGCCACGTTACCGGCTTCTCGCGGGACGAGGTGGTCGGGCAAAACCCGCGCATCCTGAAGTCCGGGGCCGTATCTGACGCCGAATATGCCGACCTGTGGCGCACCATCAGCGGCGGTCAGGTCTGGACGGGCGAGCTGTGCAATAAAAAGAAAAGCGGCGAGCTTTATTGGGAAAGCGCCTCGATCTCGCCGGTGCGCGACGCCGAAGGCCGGATCACCAGCTATGTCGGGGTCAAGCGCGACATCACGACGGAAAAGGAAACCTCGGCCCAGTTGGAGCGCACGGTCGCCGAACTGGGGCGCTCCAACGCCGAGTTGGAGCAGTTCGCCTATGTCGCCAGCCACGATCTGCGCGAACCTTTGCGCATGGTCAGTTCCTATGTCGGGCTTCTGGCGCGGCGCTATGCCGACAAGCTGGACGGCGATGCGCTGGAGTTCATCGCCTTCGCCAAGGACGGCGCCCGCCGCATGGACCGCTTGATTCTGGATCTTTTGGAATATTCCCGCATCGGCCGCATGTCGCAACCGGCCGAGGCGGTGGATTTGGCGGTCAGTCTGGACGACACCCTGCGCAATTTGCAGGCGTTGATCGACGACAGCGGCGTCAAGGTGGTATGCGACACCGCCTTACCGGTGGTGACGGGGGATGCTTCCGAACTGCTGCGTTTGATGCAAAACCTGTTGGGCAACGCGATAAAGTACAGGTCGCCGGAACGGCCTCCGGAAATTCACGTTTTCGCCCACGACATAGACGGCGAATGGGTCGTCACGGTGGCCGACAACGGCATCGGTATCGCCGCTGAATATTACGAGCGGGTGTTCGGTATCTTTCAGCGCCTGCATGCCCACGGCGAATATGAGGGCACCGGCATCGGGCTGGCGGTCTGCCGCAAGATCGTCCAGCACCATGGCGGCCGCATTTGGGTGGAATCCACGCCGGGCGAGGGCAGCCGTTTCTGCTTCAGCTTGCCGAAGGCCGGCCTGCTTGCGGCTTAACCTCCCGTCACGTTCATATGCCGGGAGAGTTTGGGCTGGTTGCGGTCGATGATGAAGTCGTGGCCTTTGGGCTTGCGGGCCACCGCAGCGACGATGGCGTCGAGCAAGGCTTTCGGCCCTTCGGACCGGCGCAGCACGCCCCGCAGGTCGGCGCTGTCTTCCTGCCCAAGGCACATGTAAAGCTTGCCGGTGCAGGTCACCCGCAGGCGGTTGCAGCTTTCGCAGAAGCCATGGGTCATCGGTGTGATGAAACCCAGCTTGCGGCCGGTTTCGGCAACGGTCACATAGCGGGCGGGGCCGCCGGTGGCGTAGTCGGTGGGCTGCAACGTCCAGCGGCTTTCCAGCCGGCGGCGGACTTCGTCCAGCGGCAGGTATTGCAAGGTGCGATCGCCGTCGATGTCGCCCAGCGGCATGGTCTCGATCAAGCACAGATCGAACCCTTGCGCGCCGCACCATGTCAGCATCTCGTCCATCTCGTGTTCGTTTTCGCCGCGCAAGGCCACCATGTTGACCTTCACCTTCAGTCCGGCCTGCTTGGCCGCCTCCAGCCCGGCCAGCACCTGATCCAGCCGCCCCAGCCGGGTCAGGCGACGGAAGGTGTCCGGGATGCGGCTGTCCAGCGAAACATTGATGCGACGCATGCCGGCGTCGGCCAGTCCTTGAGCGTATTTGGCCAACTGAGTGCCGTTGGTGGTCAGGGTCAGTTCGTCCAGTTCGCCTTTGGCGAGACGCAGCCCCAATGATCGCACCAGGCCCATGATGCCGCGGCGGACCAAAGGCTCGCCTCCGGTCAGGCGAATTTTCTTCACCCCCAGATCGATGAAACCCTGGGCCAAGCGGTCCAACTCCTCCAGACTGAGAAGGTCGGCCTTGGGCAGGAATTCGGGATCTTCCGCCATGCAGTAAAGGCAACGCAAATCGCAGCGGTCGGTGACCGACAGGCGAAGATAGCGGATGGTGCGGCCGAAGGGATCGATCATGTCGTCTGTTTGCGGTTCTGGTGTTTGTTGTTCTGGGCGTTCCTGCATGGTCATATGGGGTGGCTATGACGCAAGTAAAGGAAGGTTGGGCATGATCATCGCCGGCATCATTCTGGCGGGCGGACAGGCGCGGCGGTTGGGCGGCGGCGACAAGCCTCTGCGCCTGCTGGCGGGGCGGCCCATTCTGGCGCGCCTGATCGCTTCTTTCGCACCCAAAGTTTCGGCCATGGCGATCAGCGCCAACGGTGACCCCGCCCGCTTTGCCGCTTTCGGCCTGCCGGTGCTGGCCGATCCGGTGCCGGGGCATCCGGGGCCGCTGGCCGGTCTGCTGGCCGGGCTGGAATGGGCAGGGACTTTGCCCGACGTCAAGGCGCTGCTGACCCTGCCGGGCGATACTCCCTTCCTGCCCGACGATCTGGCCGACCGGCTTGGTGAACGGGTCGAGGCGGGCGCCGGAGCGGCGGTCGCCTCTTCGGGCGGGCGCCGCCATCCGGTGGCGGGATTGTGGCCGCTATCGCTGGCGGCGAGTTTGCGGCGGTTTCTGGTGGACGAGGGCGAACGCAAGGTGGGACTCTGGGCGGAACGGGCGGGAGCGGCGACGGTGGAATGGTCGTCGGGGCCGGTCGATCCCTTCTTCAATATCAACCATCCCGACGATCTGGCCCTGGCCGAGCGGCTGGCTACGGGTTGTGGTGCCGCGGCAGACGGGAATAAAGGTTGTTCGGGCCATGGCTGACGGCTCTATCCCCGATGACGTCTGGTTGAACCGCCGCTATTACGGCGGCGACTTGCCGGCCGAGGCCGAGCGGGCCCTGCACCAAGCCGGGTTGGCTTGGGCCGACGAGATTTCGGCCGAAGGCCATATCCGCGAGGCCTTGGCCTTGGCGCCCGATCATTTGGCACCGCGCCTGGGGGCCTATAAATTTTATTTTTACCGCCATCGTCTGGCGGATGCCTTGCCCCATGCCGAAGCTTGTCTGGCGCATGCCGCCCGGCGGCTGGGGGTGGGGGACGATTGGCGGGCGGTGACGGCGGAACAGGCGGATTTCGCCGAAATCGACGGCGACGCCCGTTTCTACCTGTTTTCTCTGATGGCCTGCGGCTATCTGGCGGTACGCTTGGGCCGCCGCGACGAGGGCGAGGTCATCTTATCGAAAGTGGCCGCCCTGGATCCCAAGGACCGTCTTGGCGCGGCCAGCCTGCTGGCCCATCTCGCCAAGGGTGGAAACGACGACGAGGATGAGGAATGATCTATACCACCGCCGCCATTCTGGTCGCCGACGGCGACACCGCTCAGCCTTTGCTGGAGCGCTTCGCCAAAACGCTGCAGGATAAGGGACTGCGGGTGGGTGGGCTGGTGCAGCGGAGCCACAAGGATGCCGAGGGTAATCTGACGGCCATGGAGCTTCTGGATATCGAGACAGGCGAATTCCTGCCCATCGAGCAGCAATTGGGCGACAGCGCCGCCTGTTCCATCGATCCTCAGGCCATGGCGGCGGCGACCCAGGTGATCCGCCGGGCGGTCGAGCAGCGCTTCGATCTGGTGGTGGTCAACAAGTTCGGCCATCTCGAGATGGACGGCGGCGGCTTGGCTGACGAAACCATGCTGGCCATGTCCGAGGAACGGCCCCTGCTGCTGACGGTGTCGGGAAAATATCTCGACCGTTGGCAGGATTTTTCGGGCGGCTTGTGCGAGATGCTGCCGCCCGACGAAGAGGCGGTGGCCCGTTGGTGGGACGGGTTGTCTCATTCCTGAGTCCCGTCCCCAGGAGGGTTTTAAGCCAGCGCCTTGGCCAGCGCGGCGATGTGCTCCGGCGCAATGCCGCAGCAGCCGCCGATGATGGTGGCACCGTGGTCGCTCCAGGCCTTTGCCCATTTGGCGTAGTTTTCCGGTGTCAGGTCCGGGCGTAGTTCGTCCAGGGTCTCGTTGGCCTTGGCGTCTTTCGGCGTCGGCGGGAAAGCGTTGGCGTAGACGCCGATTTCGGCGCTATTGCCGGTTGCCTTGATTACCGCTCGGGCGGCGTCGACGGCGTCGGCCATCACTTCCGGCTGGCTGCAATTGAACAGAATGGCCTGGGCGTTCATCTCCAGGGCGGCCTGGACGGCGTCGGCCACGGCGTCGCCCGAGCGCAGAGCCGGGCCGTCTTCCGGTTCGTCGTCCAAAGTGAACGAGACCCAGAACGGCTTGGGGTCATCGCCCAAGGCCTTGCGGGCGGCCTTCACCTCGGCGATCGAGCTTTGCGTCTCGGCCAGCCAAACATCGACATAAGGCGACAGGCCGGCGATCAGCGTCTTGTGAATGGCGACGGACTGGTTTTCCTCGAACAGATCGGGACGATAGGAGCCCAGGGCGGGAGGCAGTGATCCGGCCACGGTCACGGGACGGCCGGTCTTGTCGGCGGTTTCGCGGGCGACGCTTCCCGCCAGGGCGGCCAGTTCCCGGCCTTGGGCGTCGAAACGGGGCTGACCGATATGGAACGGCACCACGGCATAACTGTTGGTGGTGATGATCGAAGCACCGGCGTCGATAAAGTTCCGATGAGCCAATCCGACATATTGCGGGCCTTCCAGCAGAGCCAGGGCGGACCATTCCGGCTGACGGAAGGGGGCGCCGATGCGTTTCAGCTCGCGGCCCATGCCGCCATCCAGAACCCGAACCTTGGTCACCGCGTTTCTCCCTGCTATGGTGAAGGAAATGTTGCTGCAAAGCGTTTAATAATATAGACACGATACAACACTTATCAAGTGTTGTGTTTTTTATTTGTCCAATTTTAAATTGTGAAACGAAGGGGTCGGCACATGGCTGGATATTGGAAACTCGGCGTCGCCGCGGCGATGGTTCTTGCTTGCGGGATGGGGGCGGCTCAGGCGGGGTCTGCCTTGGACCGGGTCAACAAAACTCACACGATGGTCGAGGTGTTGGATCAGAACTATCCGCCCTTCTCGTTCCTGAACGACAAGAACGAGATGGACGGCTTCGACATCGACGTCTCCAAGGAAGTGGCCAAGCGCCTGGGCGTGACCCTGAAGGTCGAGACGCCGGCCTGGGAAGTGGTCGCCGCCGGTCATTGGCAAGGCCGCTGGGACGTCTGCATCTGCTCGATGACGCCCAGCAAGGAGCGCGCCGAGGTGCTGGATTTCGTCACCACCTATTACAACACCCCGGCGGTGCTGGTGGTCAGCGCCGACAACAAGACGGCCAAGAGCATCAAGGATTTGAGCGGCAAGAAGCTGGGCGCCGAAGCCGGCTCGTCCTATGAGAAGTATCTGAACAAGGCGCTTGAGATCGAAGGCGGCAAGCCGATCGATTTTCCCTTCAAGGACGTTCAGGTGGCGCCGTTCGAGACCGAGGAATTGGCGTTCCAGGATCTGGCTCTGGGCGGCGGCAAGCGTCTTGACGGCGTGGTCGGCAATCTGATCAGCGTCAAGCCCCGGGTCGACAAGTCCCCTGACAAATTCCGCATCGTCGGCGACGCTCTGTTCTCGGACGCCAACGCCATCGCCGTCGACAAGGGCGACGCCGAATGGAAGGCTAAGGTGGCTTCGGTCATCGACGCCATGCGCAAGGACGGCACGCTGTCGAGGATTTCGCAGAAATGGATCGGCACCGACATCAGCAAGTAAGGGCGCTGTTGGATTAAAACTGGCCGAAGACCCTGCTTTTCGGCTAAGTAAGCGAATCCCGCTCCGGCGACGGGGCGGGATTCTTCTGTCAAACGGGATGTGGATCAGGTGGGGATGTCTTTCAGGGCGCGGGTCGCAATCGTCTGGGGGCTGCTGGCCCTGGGCTTCGTCGCCTTCGTTTCGGCGTTCGACCTCAAGCTGTCGCTGATCGCCGGCAAGCTGCCGATGCTGCTGGGGCTGCAACTGACGCCGAACGGCTTCATTCAAGGCGTGCCGCTGACCCTGTTTCTGTGCGCCTGTTCCATGTTTTTTTCGACCCTGCTGGGGTTTTCCGCCGCCCTGGGCCGTCTTTCCAACAGCGCCGTCGCTTATGGTCTGGCGACTTTCTACACCTCGTTCTTTCGCGGTACGCCGCTTCTGGTGCAGATCCTGCTGATCTATCTCGGCCTGCCGCAATTGGGGCCGGTGCCGGCGGCGGTGCCGTCGGGCATCGTCGCCTTGTCGTTATGCTACGGCGCCTATATCAGCGAGATTTTCCGCGCCGGCATTCAGTCCGTGCCGCACGGCCAATGGGAGGCCGCCCACGCCTTGGGCCTGCCCCGTTGGCTGGTGATGTACAAGGTGGTGATGCCCCAGGCCTTCAAGGTGATCGTGCCGCCGCTGGGAGCGCAGTTCATCTCGATGCTGAAGGATTCCTCGCTGGTGTCGGTGATGGGGCTGTGGGAGATCATGTTCCTGTCCCAAAGCTATGGCCGTTCCAGCTACCGCTATATGGAAATGCTGCTGACGGCGGCGGTACTCTACTGGCTGCTGTCCATTATGTTCGAAACGGTCCAGGCCCGCATCGAGGCGCGTTTCCCTCAAGGACGGCACTGACGCCATGGCTAAGACCCCTCTCCACCTCGTTGCGTCTCATCCGGAACCGCTGGCCGAAGCGCGGCCCGAGATGATTCGTCTGGACGGCGTCTGCAAGAGCTTTGGCGATCATCAGGTGCTGCGCGATGTCAGCCTGACGGTGGCGCTGGGCGAAAAGGTGGTGCTGTGCGGCCCGTCCGGTTCGGGGAAATCGACCCTGATCCGCTGCATCAACCGCCTGGTCTCCCATGATGCCGGCACGCTGGTGGTGGACGGCGTCGAACTGACCGAACGCTCGAAGAAGCTGGAAATGATCCGCCGCGAGGTGGGCATGGTGTTCCAGGGCTTCAACCTGTTTCCGCACTTGACCATTCTGGAAAACTGCACTTTGGCGCCCGTCTGGGTGCGAGGCATGTCCAAGGCCGAGGCCGAGGAAATGGCCCTGTCGCTGCTGGTCCGCGTGCATATCCCCGATCAAGCAGGCAAGTATCCCGGCCAGTTGTCGGGCGGCCAGCAGCAGCGCGCCGCCATCGCCCGTGCCTTGTGCATGAAGCCGAAGATCATGCTGTTCGACGAGCCGACCTCGGCTCTGGACCCGGAAATGATCAAGGAAGTGCTGGACACCATGGTCGAACTGGCGGAAACCGGCATGACCATGATCTGTGTCACCCACGAAATGGGCTTTGCCCGCCAGGTGGCGGACAAAGTGGTGTTCATGGACAAGGGCGAAATCGTCGAGACGGCGGCTCCGGAAACGTTTTTCACCGATCCGGCCAGCGAGCGCACCCGTAAATTCCTGCAGCAGATTCTGCGGCATTAGCCGCCGTAGAGCAGCCACATGCGGTTGAAGTTCCGGCGCAGATCGGCCAAAGAGGCCATTACCGGGTCGCGGGCTCCGCTGGCGGCGGTGGCCTGAAGGCCGCGGACCTGACGGTTCAGCTCTTCGGCCATCTCAAGGAAATTGGCGTCGTCGAACAGGGCCGGCGGCGCCTGTTTCTCGAGGCGTTCCCCCAAATAGGCCAGCACGGCGCATTGTTCCAGCAACTGGCCGCTTTGGTCAGGCGTCAATTGGGCGTCGTCGAACAGGGAATCGCCGGCTTCGGCCAATCTGTCGTCGAAAGCGTCCATTTCGTCGGCGAAGCCGTGCAATCCGTTGCGCCGCCGCATCTCCGCCAGCAAGGCGCGAATCTGGCCCAGGGTCATATGGGCCTGATCGACGGCTCCGGCGGTGGTCTGGCTCTGGGCTTGAGACGCGATGTCGGCGATGGCCTGAAGCTCGTCGGCGAACGAGGGGTCTTCGGAATAGCTGGGCGGCGGCGCGGCCGCCCAGCGGGCTTGCAGGCCTTTCCAGGCGGCGGTAAAGGCGCTCATGGCCTCGCGGGCGGCGGACGGGTCCATCTGGCGGCCGCTGTGGATGTAAGCGTCGCGGTATTGCCCCAGCGCGTCATCCAATTGGCTCTGGAACAGGGCAGTGTCGCCGCCCCAAGCCGAACCCGAAGTCAGGCAGAGGGACAACGCCCCTACGAACAGAAAAGCCAACCGCCCCATGGAATGGTCTCCAACCCAGCGATCCTTAAGGTCAATATCGGTTTTCAAAAGGCTGAACGGAAGGGTTTTTCTTGCGTAAGACGCGGCTTCGGGCACACTGGTAAAAAAGAGGATGCCGGAACGTTCTATGTCTTTTGATCCAGTCAAGCTTGCGGAACTGCTTTGCGCCCGTCTCTGCCATGATTTGGCGGGGCCTGTCGGCGCTGTGGCGACCGGCGCGGAACTGCTGGGCGACGAAGACGGAATGGGCGGCGACGAGATGGCGACCGAGGCCCTGGCCTTGCTGGCGGGAAGCGCCGCCGCCGCCAGCGCCCGCTTGCGCTTTCTGCGTCTGGCTTTGGGCGGCGCCGGCGGCGCGACGGCGCCGGCGGCCTTGAAGGACGTGGTGACAAATTTCCTGGCTCCCGGCAGCGGCGGCGACAATTTGACGCTGGACTGGTCCGATGGTGAAACCGCGCCGTGGGAGCCGGAAGACGCCAAGCTTCTGGTCAATCTGATTTTGCTGGCCCGCGACTGCCTGCCCCGCGGCGGCGTGATCAGGGTCAAGGCCCGTTCCGGCGGCGGCAGCGAAGTTGTCGCCGAGGGCAGGGGGGCCGTTCCGGGAGAATCTTCGGCGGCTCTTGAAGCGACGCAAGTCGAAGGCCTGAGTCCCAGAGGGGCGCAAGGTTTCTACGCAGCCCGGATCGCGTCGCGGAAGGGGTTTGAGGTAAGCGTAAGGAGTGTTGCGGATTCCGTGGCATTTCGCGTGGGTTGAGTTATTTTTTTGCACGGGAAGCGGTAAATGGGAAAAGCCGCGCTTTCTCTGTGCTGAGTGTGCGTGCTATTAATCATTTTCCCTATCGGCAGGTTCGGCTGGTGGCATGTTGATGCCGGGGACCGCACGACGGAGGCGAGGGTCGAAACATGGATGATCTTTTGAGTGAATTCCTGACGGAAACGGGTGAAAGCCTTGCCGTCTTGGACGTCGAGCTGGTCAAGCTCGAACAGAATCCGGAACCTAAGATTCTCTCAAACATCTTCCGCTTGGTTCACACCATCAAGGGGACCTGCGGTTTCCTCGGTCTGCCCCGCCTTGAGCATGTGGCCCATGCCGGCGAGAACGTGCTGGGCAAGTTCCGCGACGGCGAACTGACGGTGACGCCAGCGGCGGTGACGCTGATCCTGGCGGCGATCGACCGGATCAAAATGATCCTGTCGCATATCGAACAGACCGAGGCCGAGCCGGAAGGCGACGACAAGGATCTGATCAGCCAGCTCAACGCCATGGCCGAAGGTAAGATTTCCGCCGCTCCGGCCCCCGCTCCCGAGCCGGAACCCGTCGCGGCCGCCCCCGAGCCGGAGCCCGAAGCCGACGTTTTCCAGGCCCACGAGCCGGAACCCGAGCATGAGCCGGAACCCGAACCAGAAGTGCGTAACGTGCCGTCCGCTCCGGTCCAGGTGCCGGTCGCGCAAGCCGCCGCCCCGGCCGCTCCCCCGGCCGTTCAGGGCATCGCCCCCGGCGAGCCGAAAGAATCCGCCGTCGCCGCCCAGACCATCCGCGTCAACGTGGAGCTGCTGGAAAACCTGATGACCCTGGTGTCCGAGCTGGTGCTGACCCGCAATCAGCTGCTGCAGATGGTGCGCGGCAAGGACGACAGCGAGTTCGCCACCCCCCTTCAGCGCCTGTCCCACATCACCACCGACCTCCAGGAAGGGGTGATGAAGACCCGCATGCAGCCCATCGGCAACGCCTGGGCCAAGCTGCC